>NZ_CP116337.1:2500-17810 GCF_028198085.1 Caldicellulosiruptor sp. DIB 104C
CTAAATACTACCGGTGACCGATAGTGGACGAGTACCGTGAGGGAAAGGTGAAAAGAACCCCGGGAGGGGAGTGAAATAGAGCCTGAAACCCTGTGCCTACAAGCAGACGGAGGGGGCGACAAGTCCCTGACGTCGTACTTATTGAAGAACGGTCCGGCGAGTTACTTGCGCATGCGAGGCTAAGGCGCGAGAGAGCGCTGGAGCCGCAGGGAAACCGAGTCTGAAGAGGGCGATTGAGTATGCGCAAGTAGACCCGAAACCGGGTGATCTACCCTTGGCCAGGGTGAAGTGTGGGTGAGACCACATGGAGGCCCGAACCGGTCGTCGTTGAAAAGGCGTCGGATGAGCTGAGGGTAGGGGAGAAATTCCAATCGAACCCGGAGATAGCTGGTTCTCCCCGAAATAGCTTTAGGGCTAGCCTCAAGGTGTAGCCGCTGGAGGTAGAGCACTGACTGGGCTAGGGGCGCAAAAACGTTACCGAACCCTATCAAACTCCGAATGCTGGCGGTGGAACCTTGGGAGTCAGACCACGAGCGATAAGGTCCGTGGTCGAGAGGGGAACAGCCCAGACCGACTGCTAAGGTCCCGAAGGTGTGGCTAAGTGTGCGAAGGATGTTCAGTCGCGAAGACAACCAGGAGGTTGGCTTAGAAGCAGCCATTCCTTTAAAGAGTGCGTAACAGCTCACTGGTCGAGCGGCTGGGCGCCGAAAATACTCGGGGCTTCAAGCCACACACCGAAGCATCGGGTTTAAAGCCGAGGTAATCGGCTTTAAGCGGTAGGGGAGCGTTCTGCGGCAGGGAGAAGCCCAAGGCGAAAGCCAGGGTGGACGAGGCAGAAGTGAGAATGCCGGAATAAGTAGCGCGAGGCAGGTGGGAAGCCTGCCCGTCGGAAGCCCAAGGTTTTCTGGGGAAGGCGAATCCGCCCAGAGTTAGCCGGGGCCTAAGGCGAGGCCGGAAGGCGTAGCTGATGGGTATCAGGTTGATATTCCTGAGCCACCTGCCGGAGGTTAACCTACGGGGCGGGACGCAGGAGGAGCAGGCAACCGGGGTGTTGGTTGACCCCGGCCAAGCGGCGAGCGGGGGTGTGTAGGCAAATCCGCACGCCCATACAACCGTGAGCCGTGATGGGGAGCCGAAGTTATAGTAGGCGAAGTGCCGCGCTTCACACTGCCAAGAAAAGCGTCGCGTAGGCGAAGGCAGGTGCCCGTACTGGAAACCGACACAGGTGGGCGAGGAGAGTATCCACAGACGGACGGGTGAAGCACCGCTAAGGAACTCGGCAAACTGACCCCGTAACTTTGGGAGAAGGGGTGCCCTGGGTGAAGAGCTCAGGGTCGCAGGGAATAGGCCCAAGCGACTGTTTATCAAAAACACAGGTCTCTGCGAAGCCGAAAGGCGAGGTATAGGGGCTGACGCCTGCCCGGTGCTGGAAGGTTAAGGGGAGGGGTGGAAAGCTCCGAACCGAAGCCCCAGTGAACGGCGGCCGTAACTATAACGGTCCTAAGGTAGCGAAATTCCTTGTCGGGTAAGTTCCGACCCGCACGAATGGCGTAACGACTTGGGCGCTGTCTTGGCGGTGTGCCCGGCGAAATTGTGGTACCAGTGAAGACGCTGGTTACCCGCGGTTGGACAGAAAGACCCCGTGGAGCTTTACTGCAGCCTGGCACTGTGTTCTGGTGTGCTCTGTACAGGATAGGTGGGAGGCAGAGAAGGGGGAGGCGCCAGCTTCCCTGGAGCCGGCGGTGGGATACCACTCTGGGTGCACTGGGGCACTAACCAGACACTCTGAACCGAGTGATGGGACACTGCCAGGTGGGCAGTTTGACTGGGGCGGTCGCCTCCTAAAGGGTAACGGAGGCGCCCAAAGGTCACCTCAGCACGGATGGAAATCGTGCGGTAGGAGTGCAAAGGCGGTAAGGTGGCTTGACTGTGAGACCGACAGGTCGAGCAGGGACGAAAGTCGGGCTTAGTGATCCGGCGGTATCAAGTGGGAGAGCCGTCGCTCAACGGATAAAAGTTACCCCGGGGATAACAGGCTGATCTCCCCCGAGAGTCCACATCGACGGGGAGGTTTGGCACCTCGATGTCGGCTCATCGCATCCTGGGGCTGAAGTAGGTCCCAAGGGTTGGGCTGTTCGCCCATTAAAGCGGTACGTGAGCTGGGTTCAGAACGTCGTGAGACAGTTCGGTCCTTATCCGCCGCGGGCGCAGGGTATTTGAGGGGAGCTGACCCTAGTACGAGAGGACCGGGTTGGACGGACCGCTGGTTTACCAGTTGTTCCGCCAGGGGCACGGCTGGGAAGCCAAGTCCGGATGGGATAAACGCTGAAAGCATCTAAGCGTGAAGCCCACCCCAAGATGAGATACCCCACACCGAAGAGGTGGTAAGGGTCCTGGTAGACTACCAGGTAGATAGGCCGCATGTGTAAGCGCTGTGAGGCGTTGAGCAAGGCGGTACTAATGACCCGAGGAGCTTGACCGATTGACACCAGTCTTACCCTATTCACTTGCGAGGCTGCTGAAAAGCAAGAGAATGATGAGAATAGAGAAGGAAACAAATCCGGTGGCGAAAGAGCGAGGGTAACACCCGTTCCCATTCCGAACACGGAAGTTAAGCCTCGCAACGCCGATGATACTGTGCTGGAGACGGCACGGGAAAGTAGGTGGCTGCCGGATTTTTTGTTTTTAATAAGTGTGTTAAATGTTTAACAATGTTTATCAAAATATTTTTAAGCTTTTCCAGTGGCAGACCTTGCAAATTTTAAATCGTGTATTTCAAAAAGCAAAATTCTCACTCGGTACTGGGACCTTTTCAAGGATTTCATTAATCACGTCTGACACTTTTGTATTTTTAATTATATATTGATTCTTAAGAAGTATCCTGTGGCTGAGGATAAAAGGAGCTAAGTACTTAACAAAATCAGGAAGAACAAAATCATAGCCTCGGACAGCTGCAAGGCTTTGCGATGCACGCATAAGAGCAATGAAGCTTCTGTTGCTTGCAGGAAGCTGAATCATTTCGTGTTCTCTTGTGCTTTGACAAATTTCGTATATATAAGATAGAATATCTTCGTTTACATACACCTCTTTTATCTTTTCTTGAATCATTATTACCTCATCCTTGGCTACAACAGGTTCTATACTATCGAGAGGATTTTTTTCTCTGAACCTTGTGAGCATCTGGATAGTCTCTTCTTTGTTTGTGTATCCTAAACTGAGCTTTATCAAGAACCTGTCAAGCTGTGCCTCAGGAAGAGGATATGTTCCCTGGATTTCAATGGGGTTTTGAGTAGCAATAACAAAAAAGGGGTCTTCTAACTTATGTGTGATACCGTCAATTGTCACCTGTCTTTCTTCCATACATTCAAGAAGACTTGACTGTGTTCTCGGAGTTGCCCTGTTTATTTCATCAGCCAGCAGTATATTTGTAAAAATTGGACCTGGTCTGAACTCAAACTCTTGGGTTTTCATGTTGAAGTAGTATATCCCTGTGAGGTCTGATGGTAGAAGGTCTGGTGTGAACTGAATTCTTTTGAAACTGCAATCTATGGATTTTGCAAGAGCCTTTGATAACATTGTTTTTCCTGTGCCCGGCACGTCCTCTAAAAGAACATGACCGCCAGCAAAAAGAGATGTTATTACAAGCTCAATTTGAGCTTCTTTTCCAACAATCACCTTTGATATGTTTTGGATAATCCTTCTTGCAACGTTGGCTATCTCCATTTCTCATTCCTACCCTCTTTTTAAATCTTTTTATTAAAATTTTGACCTTACTATGTTTTATTTAAACTTACATGCCCTACCTACAAAATTATTTTACCTCTTTTATGTAGTTATTTCAATGAACTGGGTTCAGGTTAAACTTACAAAATATTGAGAGCTGTTTTATCGAAAATGTGCAAAAACAAAGCAGAAATTTGTATACCAATAACTTAACAAAGTGAGATACAATATTGTCATGTAAACAATTTCAAAGGAGGCATAAAAGGTGGCGAACGAAATTTTGGGAACAGATGTTGTTGTGCAGATAGGAATAATTGTTAGAGATATTGAAAGGACTGCAAGAGATTTTGCTAAATTTTTTGGAGTTGAAATGCCCCAAATTATTATAACTGAAGAGTATGAAAAAACACACACAGAATATAAAGGAAATCCTACAAATGCCAGAGCAAAACTTGCATTTTTCAGAAACTTCAAAAACATAGAGATTGAGCTGATTGAGCCAGATGAGAATCCTTCTACATGGAGAGAGTTTTTGGAAACTCACGGTGAGGGTATTCACCATATAGGTGTGTTTGTAAAGAACATGGATGAGAAGATTGAAAATCTTAAAAAAGAAGGAATTGATGTTGTTCAAAAAGGGGATTACACAGGCGGAAGATATGCTTACATGGAAAGTACCAATAAGCTCAAATTCATCTTAGAACTTTTGGAGAACTTTTGAAATATTTTTTTGTGGAAGAGGGGAGTAAGAATATGAAAAGGATCTTGGCTTTGGTTGGTGATTTTTACCACAGCCATGACAACCTGCTCAAAGCCTTGAAGCAAGCCACAGATGCTGCTTTAGATAACTGCGAGATAATAGATGCATCAATTGAAAACTTTGAGCAATTTCTTCTACAAAACCCGAATGCAATTGTAATCTCTGCAGAAAACAGGATAAATCCACAGGATGAAGCTGTAAGGTGCTGGATGACAGAGAATGTGGCAAAGAGAATAAAAGAGTATGTTGAAGGCGGTGGAAGGCTTTTTGTATGGCACTCAGGGCTTGCTTCATACCCTGAAGAAGGAGAATTTTGCAAACTTGTGAGAGGGTATTTCAAGTTTCATCCAGAGAATCATAAACCTGTAAGATATTACTCTTCCTATGAAGCTACTCTTGACAACAAAGAGTTTGATTTTGAAATTATGGATGAACACTATTTTGTTTTTTGCGACAAGGACAATACCAATATCTATCTTTACTCTGAATCGGAGGACGGCAGTTCAATTGCAGGGTGGTGGCACAATTTTGGCAAGGGCAAAGTGGTTGCACTTACGCCTGCTCACAGAGAAGATGGGCTTTTAGATAATAACTTCCAGGAGCTTTTAAAGGTAATTTTGATATTCCTTTTCAAGTAGGACTTTCAAAAAAGCAAATAAGAATTCACAGGGGCTTGTCCAATTTCAGCTTTGGATAAGCCCTTTTTTAAAAAACAATTGACAGAATATAAAAAAACAATTAATATAGAAATATAAAGTGAACGATTAAGTAACCCATTTACTAAACTTTTAAGTGAGCTGGTGAAAAAATGGATATTACAAGGTTTAAGGAAGATTTAAAAGCTCATCTTGAAGAAAAGATAATACCGTTTTGGCAAAGTTTAAAGGACGATGAATTTGGTGGCTACTATGGATATATGGACTTTAATCTTAACATTCACAGAAAAGCTCAAAAAGGTTGCATTTTGAACTCGAGGATATTGTGGTTTTTCTCAGCGTGTTACAATATTCTTAAAAATGAAAAGTGCAAAGAGCTGGCTTCACATGCATTTGAATTTTTAAAAAACAAGTTTTGGGACAAAGACTATGATGGACTTTTCTGGAGTGTATCCCATGAAGGTAAGCCACTTGATATGACAAAACATGTCTATGTTCAGGCTTTTGGCATATACGGGCTTTCTGAGTACTATGAAGCATCTGGGGATGAAGAAGCTCTTCATATGGCTAAGAGGCTTTTCGAGATTTTAGAGACAAAATGCAAAAGGGAAAATGGATACACAGAACAGTTTGAGAGAAACTGGCAAGAAAAAGAAAACAGGTTTTTGAGCGAAAATGGAGTAATTGCCTCAAAAACAATGAATACACATCTTCATGTACTGGAGAGCTACACAAACCTCTACAGGGTTTTGAAGCTTGATGATGTGTATGAAGCGCTTGAGTGGATTGTAAGACTCTTTGTTGACAAGATTTACAAAAAAGGAACAGGTCACTTCAAGGTATTTTGCGATGACAACTGGAACGAACTTATAAAAGCAGTATCATATGGACATGACATTGAAGCAAGCTGGCTTTTAGACCAAGCTGCCAAGTATCTGAAGGATGAAAAGTTAAAAGAGGAGGTTGAAAAGCTCGCATTAGAGGTTGCCCAGATAACTTTAAAAGAAGCCTTTGATGGTCAAAGTCTTATAAATGAAATGATAGAAGATAGGATTGACAGGAGTAAAATCTGGTGGGTTGAAGCAGAGACGGTTGTTGGATTTTTCAATGCATATCAAAAGACAAAAGAGGAAAAATATTTAGATGCAGCCATCAAGACATGGGAGTTCATAAAAGAGCATCTTGTTGACAGAAGAAAGAACTCTGAATGGCTGTGGAAGGTAAATGAGGATTTAGAAGCTGTAAATATGCCAATTGTTGAGCAATGGAAGTGCCCATATCACAATGGCAGAATGTGTTTGGAGATAATAAAAAGGGTTGACTAAAAGTTTCGAGCTTGACCCTGTAAAGTTACAGAGAAATAAAGTATAATAGAAAGTAAAAAAGAAAAGGCTTATAAAGCCTTATTTGAAGGGGTAAAAAGTTGCTATGAACAAAAGAGTTACCATAAAAGATATTGCCGAAAAGCTTGGTGTTTCCAAAGTAACAGTGTCAAAGGCGCTCAAAGACAGCCCTGATATCAGTTCATCCCTGAAAGAGAAAATCATAAAGACTGCCCAGGAGATGGGTTACATCTACAACGCAAAAGGCAGGATGTTAAGAGAAAACCTAACGTATTCCGTCGGTGTGATATCGTCAGAAAAGTATTATGGCAAAGACGACTATTTCTACATAGATCTTTACAAGCATCTTTCAAACAGCTTAGAGAAGCTCGGCTTTACAACAACCTTCAACATCATAAGCCAGTCAGACGAAAATGAACTATCTGTCCCCAACGCGCTTTTGGAACAGAAGGTAGACGGTGTTGTTATTTTAGGTCAGATGAGTTTTGACTACATTCAAAAGATTTTAAGTTATAATTACCCGACAGTATTTTTGGACTTTTACTGTGACAAGTTTAACGTTGACTGTGTCATTACAGACAACTTTTACGCAACATACGAGATAACCAACATGCTAATAGAGCATGGTCACACTAAAATTGGATTTGTAGGGAACATCTATGCAACAAGCAGTATCCAGGACAGGTTCCTGGGCTTTTACAAGGCGCTTTTGGAGAACAAGATAGATCTCAACAAGGACTGGATAATAAAAGACAGGGATGACAACAACAATTTCATAGATATTGTATTGCCCAAAAACCTTCCGACGGCATTTGTCTGTAACTGTGACAAGACTGCTTATCTTACAATAGAAAAACTCAAGTCAAGTGGGTACAAGGTGCCAGATGATGTATCAGTTGTTGGCTTTGATGATAGCCTTCACGCAGTACTCTCACAGCCCAAAATCACTACTGTCCGTGTAAATTTAGAAGAAATGGGCAGAAGAACAGCCAAGATGATGGTTGAAAAGATAAAGCAAGGAGAAAAGCATTACGGCAAGATGCTCATAAAAGGCAAAATTATCGTAAGAGAGTCAGTTAAGGCTTTGAAATAATACTTTTTCAAGATGGTCGGGTAAAATTTTAAATTCACATAAATCAAAAAATATGGAGGAGGAAAGATCTAATGGATATTAAAATTATAGGGCAATCACTTCCAAACATGCCATGGGAAGAAAGACCAAAAGACTGCAAGGATATTGTATGGAGGTCTAAACACAACCCGATTATCAAGAGAAATCAGGCAAAAGATGCAAATAGCATCTTCAACAGTGCGGTTGTTCCATTCAAAGATGGGTTTGCAGGTGTTTTCAGGGTAGATGACAGGGCAAGAAGAATGAACATCAGACGTGGGTTTAGCAAGGATGGTTACAACTGGGAGATTGACGATGAACCAATCAACTTCATCCAGCAGACAAGAGACCCGCTTGTAAGTGAGTATAAATACGACCCAAGAGTAACTTTCATAGAAGATAGATACTATATCACATGGTGTAATGGCTATCATGGACCGACAATTGGTGTTGGCTATACATTCGACTTTGAAAAGTTCTATCAGATTGAAAATGCGTTTTTGCCATACAACAGAAACGGTGTGCTTTTCCCAAGAAAGATAAACGGCAAATACGCGATGCTTTCCCGCCCATCAGATACGGGGCACACAGCTTTTGGTGACATATTCTACAGCGAAAGCCCTGATATGATTCACTGGGGCTGCCACAGGCATGTAATGTCAGCAGGCTACACACCTTGGCAATCACTCAAAATAGGAGCAGGGCCAACGCCAATTGAGACAAGCGAAGGCTGGCTTTTGATTTATCACGGAGTGCTACTTTCTTGCAACGGGTATGTATATAGCTTTGGTGCAGCACTTTTGGACTTAGAAAAACCATGGATTGTAAAGGCAAGGTCAAAATCTTATCTTCTTTCACCGCAGGAGTACTATGAATGCGTGGGTGACGTTCCAAATGTAGCATTTCCATGCGCAGCACTCTGTGACGCAAGCACAGGAAGACTTGCAATATACTATGGAGGCGCTGACACTGTTGTAAACCTTGCTTTTGCTTATGTTCAGGATATAATTGAACTTCTCATGAGAGAAAGTCAGGAATAATAAAAATATGGAGGATAAAAACATACAAAAAAGGCCGGCAGTAGAACAAAACTGCTGGCCTTTTTGATTTTGTGATGTTTTCCAAACTTGAAATTGGTTTATTTACTGGTAAAGTAAAATCTAAAATCTGCGGTATAAAATATTAAGTTTCTCGGGTTGTTAAATATGCACCACAAATTTTATAATGAACATGTAGTTGTTTTGCAGTTTTTCTATACAAAAATTACATTCTAAAAAGGAGGATTGATTATGTTTAAAAGAAGGGTTGCTTTATTGGTTGCTATTGCCTTTTTGATGACCATCATTGTTCCAGGGTTTTTAAGTGCTCCAACAAAGGCAATAGCAGCGTCCAAGAAACCAATAGTTTTTAAGATTTACTGGGGAGATTCTAACGCAGAGCCGGTTGACGTGTGGAAGACACCGATTGGTAAAAAGGTTGAACAGATCACAGGTGTACGGCTCCAGTTTGAGTTTATTGTTGGCAGTGACGAGGAAACAAAGGCAGGTATCATGCTTGCAAGTGGTGACTTGCCGGATTTAATCAATGCACACAACGTTGTAAACAAGTTCATTGAAGCAGGAGCTTTAGTTCCGATGGATAATTACATTGCTAAGTACGGCAAGAACATCAAAAAGTGGTATGATACAAAAGCGCTTAAAAAACTCAAATATCCAAAAGATGGACACATTTATTATCTTACACCTTTCAGAGAAGAGTCTGACCCGCTCTATTCGTTTGCTGGGTTCTGGCTACCTATATACGTTCTCAAAGAGAACAAATGGCCAGTTGTAAGGGACATTGACACATATTTTAAGATTGTAAAAGATGCTGTCAAGAAACATCCAACATACAATGGAAAGCCGACGATTGGTTTTACAGCGCTGACTGACAGCTGGAGAATCTATGTACTGATGCAGCAGCCACTCAGACTTGAAGGCTATCCAAACGATGGTGGCTGGCTGATCGACGAAAAGACAGGTGTTGTAAAAGACAGCTATACAATGCCATATGCAAAGACATATTACAAGATACTCAACCAGATGTGGAACGAAGGTCTTCTTGACAAAGAGATGTTCTCACAAAACTATGACCAGTACTTAGCAAAGATTTCGTCAGGCAGGGTTGTTGGTTTTTATGACGAAAGATGGCAGATACAGCCGGCTATTGATTCACTCGAAAAACAAAAACTCTATGACAGAATTCCAATCGCAATGCCAGTTTTGAAAAAAGGTGTGAAGAGAGACAAATACAACGTTGTCACAATGGGAACAGGTGCCGGAATATCAATTACAAAGAAGTGCAAGGATCCAGTTGCAGCGTTCAAGTTCTTGGACAGAATGGCACAGGAAGACATCTTGAAACTTATCAACTGGGGTATCCAGGGCCAGGACTACTATGTGAAGAATGGCAAGATGTACAAGACTGCACAGCAGATTCAAAACTACATGAACCCAGATTACAGAAAGAAACAGGGAATTGGCGGAAATATCTGGTTTGCATTCCCAAGACCACCGTTTGATTGGACATATTCAGACAAGAGCGGAAAGATTTCTTGGGACTATTCAGACCAAGCTTTAGAAGCAAGATATAAACCATATGAGAAAGAGGTTTTAAAAGCATATAAGATTAAGTCATTCAAAGATTTATTCTCACCAACATGGAACTCACCGTATGGATATGGTTGGGATATCAAGCTTCCAGACGATCTGCAGGCAATCCAGAACCAAGCTGATGACCTGCAAAGAAGATACATCACAAAAGCTATAATGGCAAAACCAGGTGAGTACGATAAGATATGGAATGAATACCTAAGCAAGATGAAGAAGATTCCTATCAAGAAGGTAATTGACTTTAGACAAAAGGAGATTCAGAGAAGACTCAAAGAGTGGAACTAATTGGTATTTTGGAGTTTGGTATTTTAAAGCTCACGGGACACCTAATTCTACAGGTGTTCCGTGAGTATTTAGTTTAATTGACTCAACAAGCTTTTAAGGAGGAAATCTAAGATGCAGTCATCTAAGAAAGGATTCTTTTCAACAATCTACAACCAACGCCAGCTAATTGTTTTAACATTTCCTTTTTTGATTATGGTACTGATCTTTAACTACTTTCCCCTGTGGGGCTGGCTTTTAGCATTTAAAGATTACAAACCATACCTTGGTTTTCAAAAGTCAGAGTGGGTTGGATTTAAAAACTTTGTAGACCTGTTTTCAGATGTTTATTTTTTCCAGGCGCTTAGAAATACCCTGGTCATAAGCTGTTTGAAACTCATATTCAACTTTTTGTCATCCATTACCTTTGCCATACTTTTGAATGAGGTAAAAAACATGTTATTTAAAAGGACAGTGCAGACAATTTCCTATCTTCCACACTTTGTTTCATGGGTTGTTGCAGCAAACATTATATACACAGTACTTTCACCTGACTATGGAATAATAAACGAGCTTCTTGTCAAATTACATATTCTAAAAGAGCCAGTTAACTTTTTAGGCGAACCTCAATATTTCTGGTTCATAGCACCAATTACTGAGGTTTGGAAAGAGATGGGTTGGAACGCAATTATATACTTAGCAGCAATGACAAATATCGACCCGCAACTTTATGAGGCTGCAAGCATAGACGGTGCAGGCAGGCTAAAGAGAATATGGTACATAACCTTGCCGGGTATTTTACCCACAGTCAAGATTCTTCTTATCATGAACGTCGGCTGGATTTTGAACGCTGGGTTTGAACAGATGTACCTTTTGCAAAGACCATCAACCTTGGACTATTCAGATATCCTTGAGACATACATTTTGAGGTATGGTATTGGCAGTGGAAGATGGTCATATGCAACAGCAGCAGGTATTTTCAACTCTGTTGTAAGCCTTATTCTGGTTACAACTGCAAACAAGATAGCATCTAAGATTGGCGAAGGTGAAAGGGTATTTTAAAAATCTTTATTGAGAGGTGTTTTAGAAAGTGCAGACATCAGCAAAGTACAGGACAACAGAGGATTTGATCATTGACATTGTGGTATATACAGTCATGATAATCGTGATGATTGCTACTTTATATCCTTTTTGGAATATACTTGCGATTTCTCTTAACGATGCGCTTGACTCCATAAGAGGTGGAATATATCTGTGGCCAAGAAAATTTACACTTAACAACTATAGAGTCATCCTCAGCAATCCTGACATATACCATGCAACGCTTATATCAGTTTTGAGGGCTGTCATAGGGAGCATCACAAATGTTCTTTCATGTTTGATGGTTGCGTATGGAATTAGCCGAAAGGACTATATATTCAGAAAGTTTATATCCAGAGTTATAGTGTTTACAATGTATTTTAGCGGCGGTCTTATTCCCACATACCTTCTTATGAAAAATCTTCATCTTGTTGGAACGTTCTGGGTGTACATTTTGCCTGGTATGGTAAGCGCGTTCAATATAATTGTGATAAGAAGCTATATAGACGGGCTTCCTCAAAGTCTTATTGAGTCAGCAAAGATTGACGGTGCGAGCGAATACAGGATACTGTTTCAGATAATTATGCCGCTTTGCCTTCCTGTTTTGGCAACTGTTACACTTTGGGTTGCGGTTGGTCAGTGGAATTCATGGTTTGACACCTTCCTGTATAACTCCGGAAAACCAGAGCTTTCTACTTTGCAATTTGAGCTTCAAAAGATATTACAGTCTGTTCAGTCTGCATCAACCAACCCTGACTTCTCAGCATCACTTACATCATCAGGTAGAACTGTAACACCAACTGCTATCCGTGCAACCATGACAATCGTTGCAACAGTACCCATACTTTTTGTATATCCATTCCTGCAAAGATATTTTATTCATGGTCTTACAATTGGTAGTATAAAAGAGTAACAAGAAGTATGGTATAATTAAATCAATATCCACATGCCTGAAAGAAACTGGGAAGACTCATGGGCAAAATTGTTAAAATTTTGAACAATATTCCGCTGTTTAAGAAGATATTTTCCATATTTTTTATATTTGTATTTATTCCACTTTTAATTTTAAGCAGTCAGTTTATTTCACAAATTGATTTTTATATAAACGATAAACTCCACAGTCAGCTTGAAAATGCATCAAATATGACAATTTCGAATTTCAAGAAAGCTATTGAGCTTGCAATCAATCTTGCGTATACCATATATTCGGACCCGAGAGTAATTGAGACTGTAAATACCCGGTACTTGTCTGTTGAGGAGTTTTATGATGCGTACGAGAAGAACATAAAACCCATACTTCAAAACGCAAGAATACTGTATCCTCAGATTTCGCAAATAACAATATACAGTGATAATCCTACCATACTTAATGCCGATGGACTTGCATTTTTGACAGATGAATATAAGAAGTTTTTTTCAAAAAAGAGAAAAAAAGCACAATAATCTCTATGTGCTAAGTGGTCTTGAGAATGAAAGACCATATGTTTCAATTGTGCTAAATCTCAACTTTTATGAACAGTATGTTCCGAAATACCAAAATAGCACATTTAAAAAATTTTTGAGAATTGACCTAAACAGAGTTTATCTTAACAGTATTTTGAGCACGTTTAAAGATGGTCACATATTTATAGCAGATGAAAAAGACACAGTATATTTTAGTGATCTTTTGTATTACAATCAGATTGGAAGACTCAGCGACCTTTTGAAGGAAGAGAAAAATCAAACCATTGTGTTTGAAAAGCTTCTATCAACAGAGATTCCTTACTTTGAAAACTGGAGATACATTGTTACAACCAACAATAGTGGAATATCAAAGAGGCTATTTGAACATCAGAGAAATTACCTTGCAATTGTGGTTTTGTGTTTTGTACTTGCGTTTTTTGCACTTTTTTTAATAGTAAATTCGGTGGTAAGTAGACTTTCGGTTTTAGCAAGACACATAAAAAAGGCAAGAAAACAGCAGTTTGAAAGTATCAATATTGAAGCTGGCAAAGATGAGATAGGCCAGGTCATAGAAGAGTTCAATATCATGGCACAAAAGATAAAAGAGCTTCTTGAAAAGGAAATAAAATATGAGCTAAGACAAAAAGAACTGGCGCTGGAGAAGAAACAGGCAGAGATAAATGCACTACAAAGCCAGATAAATCCTCACTTTCTTTTTAACACATTAGAAACAATCCGTATGAGAAGCATGCTCAAAAAAGAGTTTGAAACAGCCAATGCCATAAAACTTCTTGCAAAGCTTTTAAAGCGAAGCATAAGATGGGAAAACGACCTTATAACCATTGAAGAGGAAGTTTCGGCTATTTATGACTACCTTGAGATACAAAAGTACAGGTTTGGGGAAAAGCTGAAATTTGAGATTGATGTAGAAGAAGGTGTAAAATCAATAAAGATACCCAAGATGACAATACAACCTCTTGTTGAGAACGCATGTGTTCATGGGATAGAAAACAGCAAAGGTGAAGGAAGGATTGTGGTCAAGGTTTTCAAAGAAGGTGATATGATAGTAATAACCATTGAGGACAATGGCAAAGGCTTAGAGGATGATAGAATAACAGAACTGCTGCGTTCTATAAAAGGACTTTCATCTGACAAGGCAAGCAGTGTGGGGCTTAAAAATGTTTTTAGAAGACTTGAGCTGTTTTATGGCAAAAATTTTAGCTTTGACATATTAAGAGGGCAGCTTGGGGGATTAAAAGTTGTGATAAAAATTCCTAACAAGAGGGACTTTGAAGATGCTGTACAAAGTGTTGATAGTTGAAGATGAGGTATTTATGAGAGAAGGGCTAAAAAACTTGATTGACTGGAAAGAACTTGGGTTTGAAATAGTGGGCGAGGCAGAAGATGGTCCTTCTGCTTTTGAGTTTATGAAAAAGATGCAGGTTGACGTGCTCATCAGCGACATCAAGATTCCGCTTTTAAGTGGCCTTGACCTTATCGAGAAGGTTAAAAGGGAAATAAAAAACCCGCCTGAAGTGATAATCATCAGCGGGTATGCAGATTTTGAGTATGCAAAAAAAGCTATCCAGCATGGAGTTGTAAATTATATATTAAAGCCCGTTGAAGAAGAAGAACTTGTTGACACGCTCCTTAAAGTGAAATCAAATCTCAAAAAAAATGAGCTAATTAAAGAAGACAGAAGCCTGCTTGCACTTGAGAGAAGCTTTAAAGAAACGATAGAAAGTAGCAACATCAAGATAGAAAATGGAGTTTATGTTGGAATAGTCTATTTTAAAGAAATGTCGAGCTGGCTTAGTCTTTATTTTGATGAGAGAATAGAAAATATATTGTCAAGGATAAAAGAGTGTTTTGAGCAGCTAAAAAAAGAAGGACTTATGTATGAATTTTCAGAGGTTGAAGGCAAGTACTACGTAGTTGCAACATCTGAAGAAGACATAAAAAAGGCATATCAGAGCATAAAAAAGATGGTGGACTTTGCAACAGAGATTGTGTTTGCTTTTTCAAGAAAGATTTCAAAATGGACTCAATTTTTTGATGCCATTTACGAGGCAGCATACTCTCTAAACTTTGTACTTTTTTACAATCAGACAGGAATTACATTTTATAGTAGCAGCCTGCCCAATTCAAAAGAGCTTTTGTATTCAAAAGAATATGACAAAAAACTTATTTTAGCTATCGAAGAGGATAACCAAAACTTACAAAAGATAGTTGAAGAAATGATGGAAGATATTAAGAAAGGAAAATATCAGCTTGACTTTTTG
>NZ_CP116337.1:17910-155410 GCF_028198085.1 Caldicellulosiruptor sp. DIB 104C
CATTGAGGACAATGGCAAAGGCTTAGAGGATGATAGAATAACAGAACTGCTGCGTTCTATAAAAGGACTTTCATCTGACAAGGCAAGCAGTGTGGGGCTTAAAAATGTTTTTAGAAGACTTGAGCTGTTTTATGGCAAAAATTTTAGCTTTGACATATTAAGAGGGCAGCTTGGGGGATTAAAAGTTGTGATAAAAATTCCTAACAAGAGGGACTTTGAAGATGCTGTACAAAGTGTTGATAGTTGAAGATGAGGTATTTATGAGAGAAGGGCTAAAAAACTTGATTGACTGGAAAGAACTTGGGTTTGAAATAGTGGGCGAGGCAGAAGATGGTCCTTCTGCTTTTGAGTTTATGAAAAAGATGCAGGTTGACGTGCTCATCAGCGACATCAAGATTCCGCTTTTAAGTGGCCTTGACCTTATCGAGAAGGTTAAAAGGGAAATAAAAAACCCGCCTGAAGTGATAATCATCAGCGGGTATGCAGATTTTGAGTATGCAAAAAAAGCTATCCAGCATGGAGTTGTAAATTATATATTAAAGCCCGTTGAAGAAGAAGAACTTGTTGACACGCTCCTTAAAGTGAAATCAAATCTCAAAAAATGAGCTAATTAAAGAAGACAGAAGCCTGCTTGCACTTGAGAGAAGCTTTAAAGAAACGATAGAAAGTAGCAACATCAAGATAGAAAATGGAGTTTATGTTGGAATAGTCTATTTTAAAGAAATGTCGAGCTGGCTTAGTCTTTATTTTGATGAGAGAATAGAAAATATATTGTCAAGGATAAAAGAGTGTTTTGAGCAGCTAAAAAAAGAAGGACTTATGTATGAATTTTCAGAGGTTGAAGGCAAGTACTACGTAGTTGCAACATCTGAAGAAGACATAAAAAAGGCATATCAGAGCATAAAAAAGATGGTGGACTTTGCAACAGAGATTGTGTTTGCTTTTTCAAGAAAGATTTCAAAATGGACTCAATTTTTTGATGCCATTTACGAGGCAGCATACTCTCTAAACTTTGTACTTTTTTACAATCAGACAGGAATTACATTTTATAGTAGCAGCCTGCCCAATTCAAAAGAGCTTTTGTATTCAAAAGAATATGACAAAAAACTTATTTTAGCTATCGAAGAGGATAACCAAAACTTACAAAAGATAGTTGAAGAAATGATGGAAGATATTAAGAAAGGAAAATATCAGCTTGACTTTTTGAGGACGTATTTGAGCTTTGTAGTGGTATCTATAAGCTCTTATTTTAGCAGGATAGGACTCAATTTAGAAGATGAGATAGAGTACTTTTCAGACTTGAGGCTGGGATTTTCAAACGTTGAGGAAATAGAAAAAAGTATGCTAAAGTTTTGTGAAGGGATACTAAACAAGTTTAGGCATTGGAAAACTAGCCTATCTAACGGTATCATGAGTGAGCTTGAAAAGTATATAAAGGAAAACTATAACAAGAACCTGACATTAAAATCTGTTGCACAAAGGTTTTATATAAACCCTGTGTACTTGGGTCAACTTTTCAAAAAACATTATGGTATGTATTTCAACACTTATCTGCAAAAGGTACGCGTAGAAGAAGCAAAAAAGCTTTTAATGTCTACCAACATGAAGATATACGAAATCTCACAGGCAGTTGGGTACAACGACACTGACTATTTTATCCAGTGCTTCACAAAACTTTGCAATATGACGCCCAACCAGTTCAGGAAAAAGTGCAGAAAAGTGTAAAAAAGAAGGCTGGGACTTTTTAAAAAAACGTTTCCCAGCCTTCTTATGTTTTTATGTGAGAAAGAAGGATTGCTATAAGTTATTTCTAACTTCCCACACTGCCAGAACCATGTTTTGCAAGGTAGGCAAAACTTCTTCTTCCTTTCTGGTCTTAAGACCACAGTCAGGATTTATCCACAGTCTGTCTTTTCCAACCTTTTCAATCATCTTTAAAATAAGCTTTTTCATCTCTTCCTTTGATACAATCCTTGGAGAGTGAACATCAAACACGCCAGGACCTACCTCAGCTTTTAAACTGCTTTTGTTTATGCTGTCAAGCAAGGTAAAATCAGATTTAGCTGCCTCAAAAGTTATAACGTCCACATCCATCTTTGCTATTTCGTCTAAAAGCTCGTCAAAGTTGCTGTAACACATATGCGTGTGGATTTGCGTCTGTGGTTTTACCTTTGAACATGTGAGCTTAAATGCCTTTATTGCCCATGATAGATACTCACTGTGCTGGCAGCGCCTGAGCGGAAGCTTTTCAATCAGTGCTGCCTCGTCAATCTGAATAATCTTTACACCTTCTTTTTCAAGCTCCAAAACCTCTTCTTTTATTGCAAGAGCAAGCTGAAAAGCTACATTTTTCAATGGTATATCTTCACGCACAAACGACCAGTTGAGAATTGTAACTGGTCCTGTCAAGATTCCTTTTACAGGCTTTGAAGTCAAGCTTTGTGCGTATTTTATATATTCCACAGTGAGTGACTTTTTTCTTTTAATATCAGAAAATATTATAGGAGGTTTTACACATCTTGTGCCGTATGACTGAACCCAGCCGTTTTGAGTGATTAAAAACCCTTCCAAGTTTTCGCCGAAAAACTCTACCATATCATTTCTTTCGTATTCGCCGTGGACAAGCACATCAAGCCCGATTTCTTCTTGAAGCTTTATTACCCTTTCAATTTTGGATTTTATAAAGCTGTCATATTCTTCAAATGTTATTTCGCCTTTTTTGAGTTTGCTTCGAGCTGATCTTACATCTTGGGTTTGTGGGAATGACCCAATTGTTGTTGTGGGAAGCTGTGGAAGATTCAAAACCTCTTTTTGAAGCTTGATTCTTTCCTCAAAACATGGTTTTCTTTCAAAGTCATCGTCTGTAAGATTATTTACAGCTGTGCTGACATCTGATAGTTTATTTTTATTCAGCTCTTCGAAAAGCTGAGCATTTTGAAGATAGATGCTGCTTGCAGTAAAGTTTTCTTGAGAAAATAAAAGCTTTAGCTCAGACAGCTCTTTTAGCTTTTCTTCAGCAAATGCTAAAAACTTCTTTTTATTGCTGTCAAGATTTGTTTCAAACTTCAAGGAGTATGGCACAAAGAGCAAAGAACACGATGTTGAAATTACAATGTTTTTCTTGTCAACAAAGGAGGAGAGCATATTTAAAAGCTCAAGTGTATCTTTGTAGTTATTTTTAAACACATTTCTACCATTTACAACCCCGGCAAAAAGGAGCTTTTCCTGTGGGAAACCAAATTTTTTAATCAGTTCTAAATTGAACTTTCCATCAACAAAGTCAAGTCCAATTGCGTCAAAATCAAGGTAGATTATCTTTTCAAAGCAGTCTCTGACATCTCCAAAATAGGTCTGAAGAAGTACCTTTAGATTTCCTTTGTGAGAAAGAAGGCTTCGGTAGAAACTTTCAAAAAGCTCTATGTCTTTTGTACTCAAGTCTGCCACAAGTATCGGTTCATCTATTTGAACAAACTCACAGCCGAGATCTTCAAACCTTTTTAGTATTTGAATATATACATCAAGCAGCTTTTTCCAGAAAGATTTGTCATACATATCAACATTTGATTTTTTGGAAAGTTTTAGAAAAGTAAGAGCACCAAGTATTGCAGGTTTTGTCTTAATTCCTATAGAGAGTGCTTCAACAAATTCGTCAAAAGGTTTTGTCGACGAGAGCTCAAATTTGGTCTTTTCAGTGATTTCAGGCACAAGATAATGGTAGTTTGTAAAGAACCACTTTTTCATTGGCAAAGCTTTAAGGTCAATGTTCTGGTCTTGATATCCCTTTGCAAGTGCAAAGTAGAGCTCAAGCTCATCAGAAAAAACTGCTTTGTATTCCTCAGGTATTGAGCCTACCAGCATTGCATGGTCTAAAAAGGTGTCATAAAATGAAAAATCATTTGATGGTATGAAGTCCACCCCATACTCTTTTTGAATTTGCCAGTGAGTCTTTTTCAACTCTTTTGAATTTTGGATAAGCTCTTGTGTTGAAAGCTTTTTGTCAAGATAGCTCTCAACCCATTTTTTAAGTTCTCTATTCTGGCCTATTCTTGGAAAACCAATAACTGAAATCATCTTACACTTTCAACCTCCTAACTAAAAATTTTTACTTCTGCCAAAAACAAAATGGGCCTTTACTGCCGTCAAAAAGGCACAAATTGCGTCAAGGCAGTAAAGACCCATTACTACCATTTTCAAAAAGCTTGTGCTTTTAAGATTCTTTTTTAAAGAAGCAGAAAAGCTTTTAAAAATAAGGTATGGCAGGGGCTTTAAAAAGAACAAAATACCCCCTTTGGTCTTTACCACCTTGACTGTACTTCCCACCGAAGACAGCACAAGGCATCTCAAGCAGGCAGGTCTCCTGGCTCGCACCTCATCCAAAGCCCTCTTTGGCCTTCCCAGAAGGCAAGCTCCACTTTTCAGGAGAGGAACCCAACCTTCCAGTGGCAAAGGTTTATTGAGGGCTTGTCAGTGCTCACAGTAGCGGGGGCTGCAGCGGATTTTCACCGCTTTCCCTATTAAGCCGCCAAATGGCAGCACCTGCTTGATAGGTAAAAGGCCTGTTGCAAATATTTAGTTTTTTTATTTGTATTGCATATTTACAATGAAAATTGACGATTGCATTTATGCAATGAATTTTATATCAAACATGTTAATTGAAAAGTTAGGAGTTGTCAATATATTATAAAAGATCAGTGGTATATATTCCTGTGATTGCAACAACAGATTAAACTTTAAAAACAACAGGGCTATCTTCATTGAGACTATAAATTATTTTGTTTATATAAAATCATTTAAGATCATCGATATTGAAGTTATTTTTATATAGAAGATGAGCAGGTAAGTTTATGGATTTTTTAAAGTTTTATCATGTTCACCAATATTTCTAATAATTACTCCATCTTCTTTGTACTGCCATGTCAGTCTTATTCCCATCGTAATGCTTGTTTCAAATATATCTTTTGTCCCTTGGATTTTTTTAGTTCGCAAAAAAGGATGGTATTGATTTTGTAATAATAGTTCTAACTTTTTCTTTAGTATCTTTTTTACATCTGATGGCAATTTGTTTACTTTTTCTTTGAAAAGTTGCGAGTAGTAAATCTTCATTCGTCACTCAACCCCAAATCATCAAATAATTCTTCCAATGAATTAGCCACCAAGAGTTTGCCTTCCTGAATCTCCTTCTCTACAGTTGCTTCTTCTTTTTGCCACTTCTCAGAATAAAACCACGCCTGCTCTTTTGGAATAGCTATTACAGGGGTTAAAATTATCCTACCATCCTTCTCCTCTATTTGTAATAAATCACCTACACGCAAGTTTAGCTTCTTCAGAATTTGAGCTGGAATTGTCACCTGTGACTTTTTCTTTATTTCAACTATCACCATTTCTCACCTCTTAAAGTTAGAAAGTTGTACTTTCTAACTTTAGTATATTCTCACTAAATATATTTGTCAACTTTGTTTGTTGTAAAATTAAATGCAACAGGATAAGAAAATATTAAAGCCATAGCTTCAAACCATGTGTGATATTAGTTGAAAAGACAAACCCATACACAGGAGGTTTGAAGCTATTGGTCTATGATGATAATAACACAAAGAGAAGAAGATTTAAACGCTCAAGTGAAGCAGAAAGAGGGGTTATAGAAAAGCTTTCAGAATTAGGATATGGTATAAGAGAAAGTAAGGGAATTGGGAAAAGTGCAAGTAGTTTATTGCTACAAAGGAGAATGATTTGTTTTTATAACTTTTAAAATAATTGAAAGTAGAAAATTGTTCAGTATATATTTTATTTGACTATTTTTTTATCTGATTAGTAAACCATTATTTCAAAATTGGTTGACAAATCTCAATCCGAAAAATATAATAAAGGAAAGATGACATTGAATGACAAAACAGAAAGGAGAGGTCAATTCTGTGAGTACAAAAAATATTTGCTTGGTTTCTCTCTTTGCAGCTTTGACTGCTGTAGGAGCCTATATAAAAATTCCCATTCCTTATGTACCATTTACTCTTCAGCTTCTGTTTTGTGTATTAGCAGGACTTCTCTTAGGTCCTAAACTTGGAGCACTGTCACAGGTTGTTTATGTAGCAACGGGGCTTATTGGTATTCCAATCTTTGCAGAGGGTGGAGGTCCATTGTATATTTTTAAGCCGACCTTTGGTTATCTTATTGGGTTTATATTGTGTGCATATATAGCTGGTTATATATCTCATTTGAAACAGGGTAGAAGTATAAGCTTAAACCTTATAGGTTCGCTGAGTGGTTTGTTTGTTGTATACTCTTTAGGTGTTAGTTATCTGTATGTGATTTACAACTTTTATCTAAAAATGCCGAAAACAATTAGTTGGGCTTTATACTGGGGATTTTTAGTATGTGTGCCTGGAGATATATTTTTATGCATTGTTCCTTCCATTGTTGCAAAAAGATTAAAACCAATGTTAGAAAAAATTTTACTTATAAATCTAGGATATTTACAAGAAATCAAAGAATAGTTTATCCAAGGAGAGGGAGAGAATGAAGGTTGTTTACATTATTGGAACAGATACTGATGTCGGAAAGACATTTATATGTGCTGGACTCTGTTGGGCTTTAAAAGAAAAAGGATATAACATAGGATATTTCAAGCCAGTACTAAGTGGGGCTAAAAAAAGTGGAAAGAAGCTAATACCTCAAGATACAGAATTTGTAGTTAATTTTGCAAAAATAGAGGGGGATATTTACAGACTCACACCATTTATATTTGAAAAACCAACCTCTCCTCATATAGCCGAAAGCGATGAAAATATTGATATTAATGTTAATCAAATAAAACAAACCTTTGAAGATTTATCACATAACTATGAATTCGTAGTAATTGAAGGTTGTGGTGGATTGGCAGTGCCACTGAAAGAAGAGAAAAACCAATTTTATATGCAATATCAATTGATAAAGGAAATTTGCAACAATGTTATATTAGTTACCACAACAAAATTAGGAACAATTAATCACACTCTCTTGACAGTTGAATTTGCAAAAGCTTACGGACTTTGTTTAAAGGGGATTATAGTGAATATGTGTGAGAATGAACCTGATGAAGATAAAGTAATAAATACAATAGCAAAGTTTACCAATATTCCAATATTAGCCAAAGTAGACTTTATAAATAATTTTCCAAGTGATGTAGATGAGAATAAATTTAAAAATGTTTTTAAAAAATGCTTTGATGATAGGGCAATAATGAAGATAATGGGGGTTTTTGAATGTTAAATGAATAGCAACAAAGAGATTTAAAGTATATTTGGCATCCCTGTTCACAAATGAAAGATTATGAAGAGCTACCGCCTGTCGTTATAGAAAGGGGCTCGGGGGTATGGCTATACGATGTTGAAGGTAATAGATACCTTGATGCAATTTCTTCATGGTGGACAAATCTTTTTGGGCATTGCAACAAAAGATTAAATGATGCTCTCAAATCACAAGTTGATAGGTTAGAGCATGTAATATTTGCAAATTTTTCACACAAACCTGCTATAAAATTATCTCAAAAGCTAATTGAGATAGCACCAAAAGGATTGAAAAAAGTATTCTTTTCTGACGATGGTTCAACCTCTGTTGAAGTTGCTCTTAAGATGAGTTTTCAATATCATCAACAGAAGGGGAATTATACAAAGCTCAAGTTTGCATGTTTTACAAATTCATATCATGGAGAAACCTTAGGGGCATTGTCTGTTGGAAGTATAGATCTGTATTCAAAGATATATAAACCCATTATGAAGGAATCCATAAAAATTCAAGGTCCTGATTGTTTTAGATGTAAATATAACAAAACACGTTATGATTGTAATGTAGAATGTTTTGAAGAAGTAGAAAAGGTTTTAGAAAAGCACCATAAAGAGATTTGTGCTGTGATAATTGAGCCAATTATCCAATGTGCAGGTAGTATGAAAATTTACCCACCTAAATTTTTAAAGCTATTGCGAGAGGCCTGCACCAGCTATGATGTTCATCTCATTGCAGATGAGGTAGCTGTTGGATTTGGTAGAACAGGAAAGATGTTTGCATGTGAACATGCAGGGATAACTCCAGACTTTTTATGTTTGTCAAAAGGCTTGACTGCTGGGTATATGCCGTTGGCAGTAACACTTACAACTCAAGAAATTTTTGATGCGTTTTATGCTGATTATGTGGAACTAAAAGCATTTTTGCATAGTCATAGCTATACCGGAAATCCTCTTGCTTGTGCCGTTGCTTTAGAATCATTAAAGATCTTTGAGGAATACAATATCCTCAAGAAAATAAATGAAAAAGCGACCTACCTTGAAGAAGTTGCCAGAAAAACTTTTGATAACCATAGGTTTGTGGGTGAGTATAGGCAATTTGGATTTGTCGGAGCAATTGAGCTTATTGAAGATAAGGCTACTAAAAAGGAATTTGATTGGAGAAAGAGAGTGGGATACCACATTTATAAAACTGCTTTGAAGAAAGGGTTGCTTATTCGTCCTCTTGGAAATGTCATATATTTTATGCCCCCCTTTGTTATTGAAAAAGATGAAATTGATTTTATGGTTAGGAATACTCTTGAAGCAATAAATCAATTTTTTGGACTGTAGATGTACTAAATAAAAACAAAACTTAAGGGACTATCCGAAAAGAACAGGGATAGCCCCTTTAAACAACAATACTTAATAGTTAAGCTTTTGGACATTACTTTAAACTTCTAAGCCTAAACTCTCTAACATCTCTACCTTCTCTTTTATTCCCATCCCTTGTGTTGTAAGGTAGTTTCCGACCATGCAACCGTTTATACCACATTTGTATGCTATCTTTTCCATATCCTTTAGTGCATTTTCTTTCCCGCCTGCGAGTAGAATGGTCTTCCTTGGTAGTACAATTCTAAATAGTGCCAGGGTGATAAAAATTTCATTTTGGTCCATGATCTTCATATCTTCAAAAGGTGTGCCTTTTATTGGATTTAATATGTTGATAGGAACAGAATCAACCTTTAATTCTCTCAGCTCAAATGCAAGCTTAATTCTCTCACTCATATCCTCACCCATTGAAATTATTCCACCACTGCAAATTTCGAGACCTGTCTCTTTTGCAATCTTTAAAGTCTCAATCTTTTGTGCTTGGGTATGAGTTGAGCATATATTTTTAAAATATGTACTTGATGTCTCTAAATTGTTGTGGTACCTTGTACCCCCTGCTAACATGAGTTTTTTTGCTCTTTCTTTTGTGAGAAAACCTAAAGAAGCACATAGGTGGATATCGTAATTTTTTGAAATGTAAGAAATAATATCTATAATCCTTTTGAATTCAAAGTCATTAAGCTCTCCACCGCTTGTGACTAAGGAAAATCTTTTTACAGGAAAAGCGATAATATCTTCCAAATATTCTATAACCTCGTCAACTGATGCCACGTCTTTTATTTCAATCTTGCAACTATGATAAATAGATTGAGAACAAAATTTACAATCTTCTGTGCACATTCCCACCTTGGCAGGATAAATTGAACACAGTTCAATATTGTTTTTAAAATAATACCTTTTAATTGTATCTGCAAGGTTTTTCACAAGATCAAAGTCATGCTTTGCAATTTCGTAAAGCATAGTTGCTTCACTAATATCAATATCCTGCTCATATTCTATTATCTTCTTTTCAATTTCTTTTGCAAATTGAACTGATTGAAGAAAGTTTAGCATTTTGTATTCATCTCCAATCATGACAATGTTAGTGACACTATGTTATATATGATACCACACCACAAATAAATAGTAAACCAAAACATACATTCTTGTTTACTGATATAAAAATAAAAATGGCGGAGAGAGAGGGATTTGAACCCTCGGTACCCCTTTTGGGGGTACACACGATTTCCAGTCGTGCGCCTTCGACCACTCGGCCATCTCTCCGCCTCTTTGTTTTGCTTTCACCTTTATTTATTATAGGACATATTTTGAGTTTTGACAAGGGCAGTTACCAAATTCGATAGTGTCAAGAGTTTGTAGGAAAAATTTTTTATTAGAATACACCTGCATTATAGAAGTCACAACTAATCAAAGATTTTAACGTCCTTCGCAACTGGTTAACTTTACCATTTGCTATAACTGGTATATTATTCCACTTTTCCACGCCTTTTATTACTTTCCTCACGTTCTTTATAATACCTTCTGCTATTTCTTTAACTTCTCTCCTTTCACTCTTCTTTGCTTTTATCCTATCCAAATATACATCCATAATCTTAAAACCATTGTATTTTAAACTCAATAGCTTTACCATGGTCTCTGCTATATCTTCGCTTCATCCCCTTGGTCTTGAACTTATCCTCTCAGCTAATACATGACTTACATGCCCTTCCGTACTGCATCCCTTTATCTTTACATTCACTGCTTCTAATACTGTATTATCCCAGTGTGAAAGGGAGTTAAAATAAAATTGTGTCCACTGTATAATGAAAATATAATGAAAATTAGAAGGAGGACGATTGCAATAGAAAAAGATATCATTTTTGAAACAGCTAAGAACATGGCAATTGAGCAAGTACTCAACATGTACTGCTCTCCAGATGATCCTAATCGCCCAGCTCTCAAACAACTATTAGAACATTTGTTAAGCTGCATTATGTTATCAGAACGAAGAATCTACCTCGAAAAAAATCAAAATGATAAAGGCAATGGCTTTTATAAACGCATGCTTGGTACTCCAGTAGGTAACCTTGAGCTTTCTGTACTACGAACAAGGACCAGCAATTTCCGTCCCTCTGTCTTGCCTCAGCCATATAAAAGAGTCGATCCGTCTTACACCGATTTGCTTATGTCCTTAGTTGCTAATGGTTACTCCGAGAGCTTGCTAATCCAAACCCTTAAAAACCTTGACTTACCTTACTCAGAGGAGGAAATATCTAAAATCAAAAATGACCTTAAAAACGAACTCCAGCTCTTTAAACAACGTGAGTTGCTCGAAAATGCCTTCGCTACTTTAAATTGATGGCTACCACTGTGAAATCAGGGACAATTCAAAAGTCAAACAGGCTACCTGCTATGTTGTTCTCGGCATCGATTTTAGATAGCAAAAAAGATATCTTTGGCATTTACACCTTCTTTGGCAAAGAGAACAAAGCTGATTGGATGAAAGTCTTTGAAGACTTAATCAACAGAGGTCTTAAAAAAGTCTTAATAATTGTAAGCGATGACTTCCCTGGTATAATAGATGCTGTCAAAATCGCTTGCTCTTGAGCTGACCTTAAGTTTGCTTTTGTCCACCTGCAACGTAATGTAAAACGACATATGACAAAAGAGGATAGTTCAAAATTCAATAAAGAATTAGATAAAATAAGATTATCTTCTTCTGATGTTGATGAAGCTGTCTCTGGATTCAATCAACTTTGCAATGAATACCTTCCTAAATATCCTCGCTTTTTAAAAGGACTTTTAGAAAAAGCTGAGTTTTACTTTGCTCATATAAATTATCCTGAGGAGATTAGAAAGCATATTTACACAACTGAGGCAGTAGAGAGCATAAATAGTATAATTGAAAAGATAGGAATGAAATCGGGCGGATATTTTCAATCAACAGAGATTCTTGAGATTAATATTTATTTTCAAAGAGAGAACTTTAAGCGAGGTAAATGGAAAAATGGAGTACCTCTTATTAGACACTACACTTACGAAATCTTACAACTCTTCAATTTACGCTATGAATTGGATACACAAAATTCTTGACAAGTCTCTCTGAATCTTGAGAAAGTGGAGATGGAAGGAATTTTATTAAAGTTGCAGAAGATTCTGAGTTCGTAGGAATTGAATAATATAGCGCGCAGTTGTATTAGTGTAGAGAGCTTGAAGATTTTTTGGTTGAAGTGAGCGCAGAGCATAGATTGCAAAGAGAAATCTCTTTGTTTTCCGAAGTGTTTGTAGTAGACTTTGAAGAAGGACTGAGGTATGAACTGGTTTAAGTCAATGAAGTTGCTGAAAAAGCCCAGTAAATTTTGTGGATTGTTGAGAGCAATGTTTTTAACATGCTCGTAGAGGTCAAGAAAAGATAATTGTTTGTTATGGTTTTTGAACATTTTATCTTCCTCCTTATAGAAAGTATGTTTTTGCGCAGTTTATTTTACACTATCTATGAAGAGGAAGGAAGACTTTTTTAAAGATTTTTAAGAGCTTGATAACGCTCATCTTGAGCGTTTTTGCAAAAAGCTAAGATTCTAATACAAAAAAGGAATATAAGGAGTATGAAAAGGAGCTTTTGAAGTATTTTAAAAAGGTTGAAAAGAAGATTTTGCAGAACTAAATACAATTCAAACTAATACTGCCTTGATACGGCAGCTTTTTTATTGTTTCTTGAAGCAATAAACTATCTGTCAAGCGTCTAAAAATTTAAAAATTTTTCGAAAATAAAGAAGGATTTTAACAATTAATGTTGAAATATAATATTTAATAAAAAACTGATGCGAATATTAAAAAAAGGTAGGATATTACACGTGAGAGCAAAGTTCATTTTTGAAGTGAGTAAAAATCAAAGTGAGGTACATAATCTTCCTGTCTATTACAGAACTATTTTCATAAGCTTTTTAAAAAGAGCACTTTCGCTGTATGACAAAGACTACTTTGATAGAATTTAGTGGTGGGGTGAAAAAAAGAATAAGTGGCAAAAACCTTTTGTCTTTGTTATAAATCTTCCAAATATGAACTTCCAAGATAATACTGTTTCTTTCAGAGGAGAAATTTTGCTTAATCTTTCCACATCTGACTATGAGTTTTTTGTAAACATGTACAATAGCTTACTCAACAATCGTCTCTATCCATACCCTTTAACAGACAGCTGCAAGATTACGCTTAAGCAAACGTATTTGGTAAGGGAACTAGAAAAGTTTGACTCAAAAATGACCTTCAAAACATTTGCTCCAATTTTAATTGAGAAAAAAGAAGGCAACAAAAAGGTGCCAGTTTTGCCTTTTGATGAAGGATTTGAAGAGATTTTCAACGATATTGTTGACTTTGAGATAAGAAATATTCGTCTTTTGAGAGGACAAAACAAAGGACTGCAAAAACGGTTGGTTTTCAGACCAATAAATATTCAAAAGACTGTTGTAAAACATAGAATTTCTGAATTTGTTGAAAAAAACGGGCAAAGATATAATGTTTTTGACAGGATTTTCTGGGTTATTTGAACTATCAGGAGCCCCAGAAGATTTAAAAGAACTGTATCAAAACGGCATGGGATTTAAGCGTGCACAAGGTTTTGGGTTTATTGAGGTGGCGAGGTGAGAAAAAATGGATAAGCTCATATTGTATCCAGGAAATTGGCTTTATAATGCTTCGGTGATTGGATTTTTAAATGTTATTTCAAGGAGATTAGGTGAAGATGTAATTGAAAGTTGGTTAAATGAAGATGGTGGCTTAACTATAGATAAAGCAATTTTTGACCCTGTCAAAATAGTTAAAGAAGATATACCTAAATCTTTGGTTTACTATGTAGAGTATTTAACTGAACATGAAGATATTGAAGAGTGGTTGGGGAAAAATAGTAATAGTGAGAAGTTAAAAGAATATTATGATAGGATGGGTGAATTTGGATATAAACTTGTGAGAGCTTTTAATAAATTATTTTCGAAAAACATGCCCTACCAGAACTTAGTGCAACAAGGAGATAGAAAAGAATTTATAACTTTTTTACTAAATTTATTTTCTGTGACTAATAATAAAATTACTTATAGATGTGATTTTTGCGGAATTGAAAGAGCCATAGAACCAAGGGAAACCAGCAAACTAGAAAAAAGACTTTTCAAATTTGACTTAATGCATTCTTCATTATTAGGAGCTTCGGCAGGAGAATTTCCAAACTCATTCTGGAATAATAGTGCATCGTTAAGAATCTGTCCCATATGTTCATATTTTATCATTCATCATCATTTAGCGCTTACTCAACTTGAAGATGGTTGGGAAATTTTTATAAATGCCCCATCATTTCAAGTTATGTGGTATTTGAATAAGTATATCAAAGCTATTAACGAGAAAGTAAAAACAGATAGAGTAAGAAGGTTATTAGGAATGTCTGTAATGGAGATGGCATTAAAAACAAATATTCAGCTTGGGAAATGGACAATGATGAACATAGAAGTGGTTAGTAAATTAAAGATTAGGATTAAAGGAAAGAAAGAATATTATAAAATAGGGTTTTATAGCTTACCTCATGAGGTAATTTCATTACTTTTAAATCGCAAAATTTCAAGCATACTGACTGAAATCGGAGAAACAAGTATTTTAAATTTAGTTTTAAGTCAAAATTATGAAAGAATTATGGAAATTGGAGAAAAGGTTTTTAAGATAGCCTTGAAAAAACTATCAAAAGAAAGTAACAAAGCTAAAAATGACAAGTCAGATGAAGATGATAAGTTTATTGCTCATTATTTTCAGTTGGTTAAAGAAAAGAGTGATTTAGTAAAAATATCTCAAAAACTTTTTGAACTTTATTTATTGATAATGGAAAAAACAAAAAAGGAGGCTCTGATATGAATGAAAAATTTAATTTTGATGAGATTAAGAAAACTTTAGAAGAAGCAATATTACAAAATCAAATTGAATTTAAGACATTTGCACAGGCAGTTAGCTCTTATAAAAAACTTGGGTTTGAGCTGGAAAAAATATTAGAATGGGCAGTAAATAACGCAAAAGGAGAAGATAAAATTAAGCTTTGGGGTTTGTATAAGGAATTCTCTTTACAGAATATTAGTGAGCTTTGTGAATGGCTAAGATGGTATGGAGAAAGTTTAAGAAATAGCAAAGTTTATGAGAGGTTTTTTGATAAAGAAAAAAAAGTTCCCAAAGCAATAACTTTTAGAGTCCTTGAATTAACAAGGTTAGGAAAGAGGGAAGAAGTTTTTCATATTATTCTAAGAGAATTTGTAAATGCACAAGAAGAAGTTGGCAAAAATTTTGTTAAAGCTTTTAATCCAAAGTATTCTGTTGAAGGCTTTAAAGTAATGGTATATTCATTTTTAAGTGCTCTGTTAGGTAAAGAAATGGAAAAAAATAAGGAGGGTTAAGAGATGTATTTTAATGAAAAAAGTTACATAAGGCATGTAACTGTAACAGCTATTTTTGAAGCTTGGGCTTTGAACAGAGACGAAAAAATTGGTGGTAATATATTATCCATTAAGAAATTAAAAAGAGATTTAGAAACAGTAAGTTATATAGGCAAACCTGGAATAAGACATTATCTCTTTGAAACATTAAAAAAAGGATTTGGATGGAAAGAGACTTTTGTAACTGTAACTAAACAACAGGATGAAACAAAAGTTATCCAATTTGATGTAACAAAGGATGATATTTTGTCAAGTCCAGAGCTTGACGCATTTGGATATATGTATACTATAAAAGGACAAGCCTCAATTACTCGAAAAGCACCCTTGGGAATAACAAAAGCTATAGGATTAAATTTATATTATGGAGATATGTCTTTTTATGCAAACCATGATCTTGTTAATAGAGGAATTAAACAAGGTATTGATGATATGTCACCTAATCCATATAGCAAAGAAGAACATATATCTTTTTATAAATTGAGTTTTACTATAGATGCAGATGTATTGGGTAAGGATGAATGGATTGTTGAAAATGAGCCAAAAGTTGAAGATGGAATTATAAAGATTATACTTTCAGAAGATAAAACAAAGCAAGTATCATATATTGAACAACTTGATGAAAGAGTATATAGGGTTGAGAAAGGTATTATTAGATATGACAAAATAGAATTAGTTGGTAAAAGGCCAAAATATAAAATAGTTTTTGAAATCAATAAAGAAGAAAAACTAACCCGTATCAAACAAATCCTTGAAGCTATTAAAGATGGACTTTATGCTCAGTCAAGTGGAGAAGCAAATACTTTAGTGCCACTATTTTTGATTGCAGGTTATGTAAAAGTTCCTTCGCCAGTATTTCACCCATATATTGAGATAGAACCAGTTTCAGGTGTAAAAAAATGCAGAGTTATAGGTGTTAATGATTGTTTAAAAAATAGCTGGATAGTAGACAAAGTATTTTTGATGGATTGTGAAAGAATGCAGGTAGAAAGAAAGGAAGAATTGATTTTCAATAAAAACAATTTGGGCAAGTTTGAGGTAACCGAAAATTGGGATGAGTTTTTAAAAGTCTTGGATGATGAATATACCACAAGTAGTCCATCCATAGGCGAATAATCAGGAAGGGAAGAGAAATGAAAGAAACTAAAAATTCTATTTATGCTTTAAAAATAAAGATATATCAGCCGCAAGCACACTTTAGAATACCATTTAGTTATCAAAGAAGGCATACTTACCCTATTCCACCTTATTCAACGGTATTAGGTTTGATAGCGAATATTCTTGGTATTAAAAATTTGCCAGGACAAGAGGAACCATGTGTAAAGGACAACTGTAACTGTTTGTATCACAAATTGAAACAAATTAAAATAGGAGTTTGTGGAAACTTTGAAACCAAAGTTGAAGAATACTTTTGGTTGAGAAACCTGAAGGCAGAAAGTCATATTGGAAGGTTTGGTTCAATAACAAATCGATATGTTGGTGGGCACATTGAACACATAGGTGGGCAGATGCCATGTATTGTCGATGTTTTGCATAATGCAAGAATTTTAATTTATTTGTATCATTGTGACAAAGAATTCTTGGAGGTTATAAAAAGTAGTTTTGAAAATCCTGTCAATAAAACTTCTGTTATGCATTTAGGCAGAGCTGAAGACTGGATAGTAATTGAAGATATAAGTTATGTTAATCTAATAATTGATAAAATTAATGGAAACTATAAAAATTTCTTCTGGGTTCCTGAAAAAGTTTTCGGATTTGATGGTAATTTTGACTTTAAAAAGGTTAATGGTTTGGCTTACAACATGACCTCTTTTTATAAAATTCAGAATGGAGTTAGAAACTTTAGGTGTATCAAAGCAAAACTAAATAATGGAGATTTTGGTGATATTGTTGCTTATTTTGATACAGAGGATAATATTCCTGTATTTTTAGCTGACTTTGAGGAGGATAAAGATGAGTGAAATTTGGGCAAAGTCAGTGAATGAGAAAAATAATAACAAAAGAGTTACTTTATCAAATCATGTCTCTGATGTGCTAAAGGTTTTTGAGTTTTTTAAAAAGAAATTTTCAGATAATCAATTTATCTTGAATGCGGCTGAAATTGCAATATTTTTTCATGATTTAGGGAAAGTGTTGCCATCTTTTCAAATAAAAGCTTTAGGTAATATTGGATATTATCCAAGGGATGTAGTTTATGAAATTCCACATTCATTATTTTCTGTTTTTTGGATTAATATAGACAAACTAAAGGAAAAGTTAAATAGTGAAGAATATTTAAATTATATAATTTCAGCAATTGCGTACCACCATTGGAAAGATAATTTTGACGAAATAATTTCTTTAGAGAATAAGCAATTGAAACAGGTGTGTGAAAAGGTAATTTATGAATGGAAAGATGAATTAAAGGAAAATCTTGACAAAGAATTCGGTAAAATTTCAAGTTATGATGAATATAAAGAATTAATTGATGTTAATATAACATGGCTAAAAGCTATTTTAAGTCATAGACTTTTTGTAAATTTAGCAGTGCCTCCATACAAATTTGACTATCATCCACTCAGGGGTGAAGTCAAAAAAGAATGGATTTTTATATCGGGAGTTTTGCAACGCTGTGACCATTTTGCTTCGTGGTGTGAAGAAGAGGAAACGGAAGAAGAGTTAGAAAATGTTGAAATTAATGCACCAGAAAGGGAATATATAGTTAAAACTATTTCAAGTAAAATTGGAGATAATGCTTGGCAATTCAAAGAATTAGAGAAGTGTTCAGAAAAAAACACTATTCTAATAGCACCAACAGGCTATGGCAAAACAGAGTTTGCGTTTTTATGGTCATCAGGAGAAAAGCTTTTTTACACTTTACCACTAAGAGCCTCAGTAAATAACACTTTTGAAAGAGCTAAAAATGCATTTGGGTGTAATAAGACAGGGCTTTTGCATTCGGATGCTGATGTATATTTGCTGGATAAAAGTTCTGATGAAACTGGTTCAATAAAGTTGTATGAACTTGCAAAACAACTATCATATCCTGTAATAGTCTCAACAGGCGACCAGTTTTTCCCATATGCATTGAGGCCTCCTGGATTTGAAAGGATATTTGTTTCTCTTTCCTATTCACGAATTGCAATTGATGAGATACAGGCATATTCACCAAAAGCCTGCGCTATAATTGTAAAATTTTTAGAATGGATACACAAAATGGGTGGGAAATTTCTTTTAATGACTGCTACTATGCCAAAGTTTGTAATAGATTATTTAAAAGATGTAATTCCTGACTTTTGTAAAAAGGTAAATTTTGTAAACATTTATGAAAAAGAAAAAGATGCATTCAGTAAACTTTACAAACACAAGATAAGATTGAACTTAATTGAAACAAAAGATAAACAATTTGATATTCCTGATGAAATAATTAGAGAGGTTTTACAAAAAGCAAAAGATAACAAAAGAGTGCTTGTAATATTGAATACTGTAGGTTTTGCGCAGAGTGTGTATGATAAATTGAAAAATAGTGCAGATGAACAATTGAAAGAAAGAATTTTTCTTATTCATTCCAGATATACGTTAAAAGATAGAGAAAATAAAGAATTTGACTATATAAACAACAAGTTTAAGAATCCTAAAACCGAAGATGTTGGCAAAATACTTGTTGCAACCCAAGTAGTTGAGGCTTCTCTAGACATTGATGCTGATATTTTATATACAGAAATGTGTCCTCTTGATTGTCTGGTACAAAGAATGGGGAGAGTTTTAAGAAGATATTTTTATAAAGATGGAGAAGTTATTAATAAAGGTAACAACAATAAGTTTAATTTAGATAAACCATTTAAAGCTTTTGAAAAAGAACATAGTGAAGTAAATGTAAATGTATTTATATTTAACAATAATAATTTACAATCTGGGGGACACAGAGTTTATTCAAGAGAACTTATTATACTTTCACTTGCATGGTTATGGAAGCTAAAGAATACCCAAAATAGTTTGGAGGAATTATTTAATAAGATTACTAAACAAAAATTTAATAATAATGAAATTGAAAAACTTTTTACAGATGAATTTACTGATTTGATTTCAAATAGGCAAAGCAGTGGCAAGAAAAGTAAAAAGAGTAAAGATGAGAATAAAGAAAGTGTTTATAAGTATCTCCTTTCTAATTCCGATTGGTTGAAAACATTAGATAAAATGGAAATTGAATTGTCAGAATATGATAAGTACATTTTGGTAACATTGTTTTATTCGAGCCTGAAAGAAGATGGTGATTATTTAAAAGACTTTTACAATACGCTTTATATTTTGAACAGTGGCTTAATGTCTGAAAGAAAGGTTGAAGCAGAAAGAATATTCAGAGATATTTCTGACGTGCAAATTATTACTAAAAACAAGTTTGAAGATTTTAAGAAGGATACTGAAGAATTTATAAAGTCAGTAGAGCATGATGATAAAAATAAAAGATTGCTCTTTACACAATTTAAGAAAAGTGTGTTATCTAAATATGTTGTTATGTATTTTTATTCAGCAAACTTCGAATTAGCTTATAAAAAACTTATAGCCGAGGTTGAAATGGATAATAAATGGAAACAAAGATTTAAGCGATGGTTATCAGGTATATATTTGAGTGATAAACATGACTACAACTATGACAAAGGACTAATAAAGATTAATGACGAAGATAAAGAAGGAAGATAAAGAAGATAGTTTTATTATTTAAAAAAAGAGAGTGAAAATTAGATATGGAAAATTATCAAGAGTTCAATGATCTAAAATTTCAGAGCATAAAAATCAACTACCTTTATGTTTGCAAAAGAAAACTTTGGCTATTTAGCAAAAACATAACTTTTGAAAATAGGTCTGACAAAGTGCTTCTGGGCAAAGTCTTACATGAGCATTCATATCCAAAAGAAAACAAAAAAGAAGTCCTGATTGACAACCTTATCATGATAGATATTTTATCAGACGGCAGTATCAGAGAAGTAAAATATAGTAGCAAAATGAAAGAAGCTGATATTATGCAGGTTATGTACTATCTTTACTATCTAAAGCAAAGAGGAATTCAAAAACAAGGAATAATCAATTATCCAAAGGAAAAAAGGAAAGAGGTGCTGAGGCTGACCCCTGAGTATGAAGAAAAGGTAAAGCACGCTTTAAAAGAAATAGAAGAAATTACAACAAGGTCTATTCCACCGCCGGTTACAAAGCAAAAGATATGCAAATCCTGTGCATACTTTGAATTTTGCTGGGGGTAAGTCTGATGCAAAAAACACTTTACATAACCTCAAATGGAAGACTCAGAAGAAAAGACAACACACTTTACTTTGAGACAGAGACTGAAAAGAGGTCAATTGATATCGAAAACATTGAACAGATACACATCTTTGGTGAGGTTGATTTGAATACCAAGGCTTTGAATTATATCTCTCAATACGGCATAATTCTTCACTTTTACAACTATTACGGCTTTTATGCAGGAAGTTTTATGCCACGAAAGAAAAACATTTCTGGAGATGTTGTTGTTCGGCAGGCACTCCATTACCTTGATAGGGAAAAGAGAATCTTCTTGGCATACTGTTTTGTCGAATCAGCGGTTTATCATATGATGAGGAATTTAAGAGAAAGAAAAGAAGCAGAGGCTTTTTTGAATGCAATTGAAGATGAATGGGAAAATGGCAGGTTTAACATTTCAAGCATATCAGAGCTTATGGGGCTTGAGGGAAGAGTGAGGAATATTTACTATTCATCTTTTAATCAGTTTTTGCCGGAAGATTTCTATATGGAAAAGCGTGAAAAAAGACCACCGACAAATCCGATAAATGCTTTGATTTCATTTGGAAACAGCCTAATTTACAGCACAGTTTTAACAGAGATTTACCACACCCAGCTTGACCCAAGCATAAGTTTTTTGCATGAACCAAGCGAAAAGAGGTTTTCACTCAGCCTTGACATCTCAGAGATTTTTAAGCCTCTTGTTGTAGATAGCGTAATTTTCAAACTTTTAAATAATCGCCAGATTACACTTGAACACTTTGATGAGGATTTGAATTATTGCTATTTGAATCAAGAGGGAAGAAGGATATTTATAAATGAATTGAGGAACAAGCTTGAGACGACAGTTCGCCACAGACAGCTTAACAGAAATGTATCTTACAAAGGATATATAAGGCTTGAGTGTTATAAGCTTATAAAGCATTTTATAGGAGATCAAGTTTACTCACCTCTAAAAGCGTGGTGGTGAGAACTCTTGCAAAGACACCTGACAGAAGTTAAAAAGCAAATTATGGGACATTTTTTACGGGCACAGCGTGCTAAATGTAGTTAAATGGGTGATATCTAAAAACGAATTTAGCACGTGGACAATGTGTTAACCAAATTGGATTTATCCTTAATTGGAGTTAAGTTTAAGTAAGACTTATTCACAAAAAATTTTTTAATATTCTTATAAGAGACTTTGGTATTGGAAGTTATCTTCCTATGAGGGAGTGATGCAAAATATTTGTAATAGTTACATACGACGTTAATGAAAAACGTGTGAATAAAGTTCGAAAAATTTTGAAAAAGTACCTCACTTGGGTACAAAACTCTGTATTTGAGGGTGAAATAACATATGGCAAGCTTGAAAAATGCAAACGGGAACTTTTTTCTGTGATAGAAAAGGATGAGGATTCAGTGTATTTTTACGAGATGGAGTATAAAATTGTATGCAGCAAGAAGATACTTGGACAGGAGAAGAACTATGATTCTGTGATACTGTAAGTATTGCAAGAAACAACCAATTTGCAGCAAACCTAAAAAAGTAACAAGCTGAGCAACTAGCTTGTCAATTCTGCAAGAGAAGTCGATTTAGTATTTTATTCCAACAACCTATCACCCCTTTGCTGCAAATAATATTGATTGCAAAGTAATATGGGATAAGGTATAATTGTAGGTAGTAACTGAGTTACAAGGTTTTTTATAAAAGTGGGTCTTATCTGAACTATGAGGGATGTAAACGATAAAGTGCTTGAAGAAATGCAAAATATGAAACAGGTCTTATCTGAACTATGAGGGATGTAAACTTGTTGTGCTGCAAAAAAACATCTACAGAGGTTTGGTGGTCTTATCTGAACTATGAGGGATGTAAACAAAATCAAGGACGTTGCAAGTTTTTCGCTGTGTAATTCGTCTTATCTGAACTATGAGGGATGTAAACATTTATCATAAATCTTCAAATACTCACCAATATATAGTCTTATCTGAACTATGAGGGATGTAAACTTAAAAATCAAATCAGTTCTAAAATCTTTTTTTGTTGTCTTATCTGAACTATGAGGGATGTAAACAGCGTATTGAATCTTTTTGGTCTCTAATAGTTCAAGGTCTTATCTGAACTATGAGGGATGTAAACTAAAAGCAAAATTTCGTGATTTAGCAGCATTTTTGAAAGTCTTATCTGAACTATGAGGGATGTAAACATTTAATAGAAACTGGTATCAAGTTTACGAAGATGTTGTCTTATCTGAACTATGAGGGATGTAAACACGCTGTAAAAGGTCTTGTTGTGTATGGTGCAAAGGGTCTTATCTGAACTATGAGGGATGTAAACTTGATTTTTTTAACTGTTGTGAAACGTGTTTTACCAGGTCTTATCTGAACTATGAGGGATGTAAACTAGAGCTTAGCTAATTTGCACTGTATTGCTAACATAGTCTTATCTGAACTATGAGGGATGTAAACTAATCATATGAATAAAAAATATCATGAGTCCTATAAAGTCTTATCTGAACTATGAGGGATGTAAACGGACTTGCTTGAAAACTTTGTAATTAACGTTATTAAAAAGTCTTATCTGAACTATGAGGGATGTAAACGCGGTGTATGTCATAGACACTTGCTTTAGAAGCGTCAGTCTTATCTGAACTATGAGGGATGTAAACATTTTAATGATCATGTTGTTTTGATTGTTAATTAACAAGTCTTATCTGAACTATGAGGGATGTAAACTGAGGAGGTTAAAAGTCTTGTGAGAGATTTTAGAAATGGTCTTATCTGAACTATGAGGGATGTAAACAGTATATCATCAGAATAATTACTTGAGTCAGGTTCAGTCTTATCTGAACTATGAGGGATGTAAACTTAAGCAAATCAATTTTATTAGAATCAATTAACCTAAGTCTTATCTGAACTATGAGGGATGTAAACCTACCCTACCCTTCATCCTTTATCACTCCTCAATATGTCTTATCTGAACTATGAGGGATGTAAACAGTATATCATCAGAATAATTACTTGAGTCAGGTTCAGTCTTATCTGAACTATGAGGGATGTAAACTCCAGTGCGGATTGGATACAGACTTATAGTCTACCGGTCTTATCTGAACTATGAGGGATGTAAACATCAACACAATAGGAGCACATGTGTATGGGCACAACTCGTCTTATCTGAACTATGAGGGATGTAAACTTGACAGAGGGGAGAGGTTGCGGTTTTCTACCTTATTGTCTTATCTGAACTATGAGGGATGTAAACCTCTTTGGAGTGGCTTTTTTCTTACATAATTTTTAAGTCTTATCTGAACTATGAGGGATGTAAACATTTCTTGAACTGTAGTTGTATTTGATGAGTTTCCTTGTCTTATCTGAACTATGAGGGATGTAAACACTGTATTGACAAAAGATTTTAACGTCAGAGAAACGAGTCTTATCTGAACTATGAGGGATGTAAACTTTTCAATTAATTCCATTCAGCCTATTCTTACAAATGAGTCTTATCTGAACTATGAGGGATGTAAACATGTAACTCGGTATTGTAATCTTGCGTTCGATAAATCGTCTTATCTGAACTATGAGGGATGTAAACTTCTCTCCTTTGAGTTCAAAAGAGTTAGAAGTCATCGTCTTATCTGAACTATGAGGGATGTAAACCAATATCCAGCGTAATCCATACCATACTAAAACTGCGGTCTTATCTGAACTATGAGGGATGTAAACGTATATAGTTGGTAGCATTGATAGCAATATGGCAGTCGTCTTATCTGAACTATGAGGGATGTAAACCCTTGTGATTAAAGGCTCAAAGTATTTGCCGACGCCGGTCTTATCTGAACTATGAGGGATGTAAACGTTATTGTACTCTGAAAATTTTTTAGCATTGTTTGTGGTCTTATCTGAACTATGAGGGATGTAAACCTGAATGTAGTTGGTGCACATGTGTACGGGCACAATTCGTCTTATCTGAACTATGAGGGATGTAAACAATGAAGAAATCTTGATTCCGTATGGGTTGAATTCTGGTCTTATCTGAACTATGAGGGATGTAAACTATAATAGCTGTCGACAAAATCAGTCCTTTCCTCATTGTCTTATCTGAACTATGAGGGATGTAAACGAAACTTTACAATAAATTTGTTAACATATGAAGTTGGTCTTATCTGAACTATGAGGGATGTAAACTTATTAGAGAGAGGTTAGTTACAGTTAAAACCAAAAAGTCTTATCTGAACTATGAGGGATGTAAACGTTTCTGTGACGTATATATCCTTTACACTGACGTATAGTCTTATCTGAACTATGAGGGATGTAAACAACAACAATGCAACAAGTTATGGCAAGGAAGCACTGCGTCTTATCTGAACTATGAGGGATGTAAACGAGATAATGTCACAGGATGAAGGTATAAGAAAAGAGGTCTTATCTGAACTATGAGGGATGTAAACCTTTATGTTTTTCATACAGCTTTATATCCTGCCCTAGTCTTATCTGAACTATGAGGGATGTAAACTATATCAACTTGTTTACCGACATCAGCAACCACCTGTGTCTTATCTGAACTATGAGGGATGTAAACAATCAAAACGCTTTTCCCAGTCTTCCTTAATCGGCACGTCTTATCTGAACTATGAGGGATGTAAACACTATTTAAGTAAACAGCTGCTTCATCAATTACAAGTCTTATCTGAACTATGAGGGATGTAAACTATGATAACTTTTACCACTTCCTGGTTTACCACTATATGTCTTATCTGAACTATGAGGGATGTAAACCTCACAATACTCTCTAACTTCATATTTTTCTTCTCCTGTCTTATCTGAACTATGAGGGATGTAAACGTGATTTGTTGGAGTCTAAGCAATTCTGTAAGGATTGTCTTATCTGAACTATGAGGGATGTAAACTTCTTAAGTAATCAAATTTATCCATGAGCTCTTCTAGGTCTTATCTGAACTATGAGGGATGTAAACATTATATACATCACGCTTTAAATTATTAATACTAAGCAGTCTTATCTGAACTATGAGGGATGTAAACTATTCCCTAAGACCTCTTCTTCTTCTCTAATTCTCTCGTCTTATCTGAACTATGAGGGATGTAAACTATCTTGACTCATTACAAAGGGCAATTGACGGAGGCGTCTTATCTGAACTATGAGGGATGTAAACTGCAGGAAGGACTTTTGAAAGTCAAAAACGGTAGTGAGTCTTATCTGAACTATGAGGGATGTAAACTCTCTGTACGACGGCCCAATCATTTAGAGCGTCTACGTGTCTTATCTGAACTATGAGGGATGTAAACTAAGTCTGTGTATGTGAACCTTGCAACCCTGAATGTGGTCTTATCTGAACTATGAGGGATGTAAACAACGGCACAAAGTTCATGGAGTCGGTGCTGTCTGGTGTCTTATCTGAACTATGAGGGATGTAAACACCATTACAAGTTTGAATCCCGTGATTTTGACAGAAAGGTCTTATCTGAACTATGAGGGATGTAAACACTATTTCAGTAGTTGCTAAAGGTTTATCTACGTCTGTCTTATCTGAACTATGAGGGATGTAAACCTTTTAGAGCTGCTAAAATAGCTTTTTTGTCTATCTCGTCTTATCTGAACTATGAGGGATGTAAACAAGTCAAAATTAGTAATTATTGAAAGCGAGGGATAGGTCTTATCTGAACTATGAGGGATGTAAACGAATTTGTAAAAACAAAAGGGATAATTGAATCTGATAGTCTTATCTGAACTATGAGGGATGTAAACTTTATTCTGCCCTGTTCATCTTTGACTACATACTGCGGGTCTTATCTGAACTATGAGGGATGTAAACAGGTTCATAAAACATATTTGGTAATTCCTTACCAACGTCTTATCTGAACTATGAGGGATGTAAACGTGTTTGGATTATATAATGGTATGCAGAGAGTAAGTGTCTTATCTGAACTATGAGGGATGTAAACTACATATTTCGGCGGCAATTCTAATAGGACGCAATGCGTCTTATCTGAACTATGAGGGATGTAAACTACTTTACAACAGTTCTACAAGTTTCGCTCAATTGGGCGTCTTATCTGAACTATGAGGGATGTAAACGTGGAATACACATTTGGTTTGTATACCAGAAGGACACGGTCTTATCTGAACTATGAGGGATGTAAACGCAAATTATCAACAGCAGTTTAGAGAAGTTAGTGAATAGTCTTATCTGAACTATGAGGGATGTAAACTTTAAATCAGTAAACCATTGCATCATTATTGCCCTTCGTCTTATCTGAACTATGAGGGATGTAAACTTGCAGTATGTTTTTATGTTTAAAACCGAGTAAATTAATGTCTTATCTGAACTATGAGGGATGTAAACAAATTTTTGAGACAAGAATTTTTTCTTTTTTGTCAGGAAGTCTTATCTGAACTATGAGGGATGTAAACATTATTGAGATAAACAGCCGCTTCATCTATAATTATGTCTTATCTGAACTATGAGGGATGTAAACTTAAAGAAATCAAGAACCGCTGGTGCTACATCACCGTCTTATCTGAACTATGAGGGATGTAAACTTCTTAATTTGAATTTATATGAATCAAGGCTATAACAAGGTCTTATCTGAACTATGAGGGATGTAAACATAGAATTTATAGAAAAGTTTTGCAAACATTCAAAAGTCTTATCTGAACTATGAGGGATGTAAACTGTGAACTCTTAACAATGCCAAGAACTTTCTTGGTGTGGTCTTATCTGAACTATGAGGGATGTAAACAAAAAAGAACTTCAGCTTAGTGTTGAAGTGCTATTTTGTCTTATCTGAACTATGAGGGATGTAAACACAACTGCAGCTGGTGCATACTGCATGGCATATGGGCCAGTCTTATCTGAACTATGAGGGATGTAAACATCTTTAATATTTGTTATGTCTACAGAACCTTTATAAGTCTTATCTGAACTATGAGGGATGTAAACCTTAGTCTCAGGTCCAGTTGCATAAAATCTCTTGGCTGTCTTATCTGAACTATGAGGGATGTAAACTTACATTAAAGGAAGCTAAAGAATTAGGGTATGAGCCTGTCTTATCTGAACTATGAGGGATGTAAACATCTACGCTTGCGTAAACAGAACAAAAAATAAAGCTTGGTCTTATCTGAACTATGAGGGATGTAAACAAGATGATGTAGCACCATATGTCGCACTTGGCTTTAGAGTCTTATCTGAACTATGAGGGATGTAAACTTTCTTGTCTTGTTTTGTCGAAAAACTCTATTTTTAGTCTTATCTGAACTATGAGGGATGTAAACAAATGGTAGGCTATGGAGTAGGGCAACGTCCTACTCGTCTTATCTGAACTATGAGGGATGTAAACTGACGAATTCGATCACTTGTGCTATGAATGAATCTTTGTCTTATCTGAACTATGAGGGATGTAAACTTTTTGTTTCTTGACAATTGATTTATTGGAGGTTTATGTCTTATCTGAACTATGAGGGATGTAAACGGTTTAATTGTATTTTTAACTTTATTTAAAAATTCAGAGTCTTATCTGAACTATGAGGGATGTAAACTTTTCTGTTTATTTTCTCCTCAGCCGCCCCGCCCACGGTCTTATCTGAACTATGAGGGATGTAAACGTTGATATACAGCTAATTGAGCAAATGGTTACAAATGAGTCTTATCTGAACTATGAGGGATGTAAACTATTTTGGCTGGTCTTTTTTTATTTTTCTTTGCAAGTCTTATCTGAACTATGAGGGATGTAAACACGATAACACCCCCTATAACTTAATTTGAATTTATGTGTCTTATCTGAACTATGAGGGATGTAAACGCAAGGCGAAAATAGCACGTGCGATTCCACCAAGTCAGTCTTATCTGAACTATGAGGGATGTAAACTATAACACAAGATAACGGCTTGTGTCTTTGTACAGCGGTCTTATCTGAACTATGAGGGATGTAAACCCGGTGCCCCCCAGCCGTGGAGCCTCTTCTTTCACTAGTCTTATCTGAACTATGAGGGATGTAAACAACGAAACAGGCAACAGCAACGCAATCTCACGCAGGGGTCTTATCTGAACTATGAGGGATGTAAACAGAAACTTGCTCAAGAACTTGGTATCCAGTTTGACGTTGGTCTTATCTGAACTATGAGGGATGTAAACTCGTTATATTCGTACGTTCCTTCGATGCTCCATTCGTCGTCTTATCTGAACTATGAGGGATGTAAACATTGAAGAGGTCAAAAAGATATTGCTTATGAAATATGGGTCTTATCTGAACTATGAGGGATGTAAACGCTTTGAGGGATACTGTTTTGGCACCGTCGACAGATATAGTCTTATCTGAACTATGAGGGATGTAAACTTTGTTTATGCAATTTTAGCTTATCTCATAGCAAGCTATGTCTTATCTGAACTATGAGGGATGTAAACAATGTCTTCAGAACGAATTGGTTTTATTGCAGACAAGTCTTATCTGAACTATGAGGGATGTAAACTTAGATACAGCATATATTAAAGCACCTTCTACTCCCTGTCTTATCTGAACTATGAGGGATGTAAACTGGTTTTAAAAGAGGTGATGTATTGTGAAGGTAAGAGGTCTTATCTGAACTATGAGGGATGTAAACGTCTGGAAAAAAGTTTGGGGTGAGATGATAGACATGTCTTATCTGAACTATGAGGGATGTAAACTCTGTGAATATCATAGACGCTTGCCTTAGAAGCATCGGTCTTATCTGAACTATGAGGGATGTAAACTGCTAAAAATTTTTATTTTTATAATTCGACACACGTGTCTTATCTGAACTATGAGGGATGTAAACTTCTGACATAGAAGTGATATCCTATTCCAGCCCAGCCAGTCTTATCTGAACTATGAGGGATGTAAACCTTGTATATGCTAAAAAACCATTACTCCTCCAACTTGGTCTTATCTGAACTATGAGGGATGTAAACGTCTATTTAACTCACTAACATTACCTATCTTCGCCAGTCTTATCTGAACTATGAGGGATGTAAACGAAGTAATTTCTCATATTAATATGTCTGACCTCATACGTCTTATCTGAACTATGAGGGATGTAAACGACGTTTAATTGCATTGCTTAAACAAACATAAATAAAGTCTTATCTGAACTATGAGGGATGTAAACGTGTATTCAAACCTGATGTAGTAACAACCAAAGGACTGTCTTATCTGAACTATGAGGGATGTAAACGCAGCACAAAAACAAGCAATTGTGGAATTGATTAGGTGTCTTATCTGAACTATGAGGGATGTAAACATAGAACTCTCTGACTTCAGCCCATCCACAAAACTCGTCTTATCTGAACTATGAGGGATGTAAACGAAATACGTTCTACCAAAATTTACACCATTCACCAAGTCTTATCTGAACTATGAGGGATGTAAACTTAGAATTCTTTAGGGGGGATTGGGTTGCGTACATTGTCTTATCTGAACTATGAGGGATGTAAACGTATGTATTATTTCTTGCCCGGCGTCATGGTGGTTTGAGTCTTATCTGAACTATGAGGGATGTAAACCAAGGTTTTGAGTCTTTCTTTTGTTACTTCTAAAATTGTCTTATCTGAACTATGAGGGATGTAAACATACAAAGAACTAAAGAAAATAGCATTCGAAAAAGAAAGTCTTATCTGAACTATGAGGGATGTAAACTCTGAACATTTTTAGCGATGTACTTAGAAATGTTCGCTCGTCTTATCTGAACTATGAGGGATGTAAACTCAATATTTTACTGTCAATACCAAACAGTTTGTAAAATTGTCTTATCTGAACTATGAGGGATGTAAACTTTCGTAAAAAATAGATAGCCTGCCACTGCAACCGTGTCTTATCTGAACTATGAGGGATGTAAACTTTTTTGTTCATTCGCTTTAGAAAACTTACAGCCTTGGTCTTATCTGAACTATGAGGGATGTAAACTTTCTGGTATTTGGGGATGTGTTTAAAGATGAATGAAGGTCTTATCTGAACTATGAGGGATGTAAACTACTCTTCTTATTTGTATTACCTCATCAGCCAATTCGTCTTATCTGAACTATGAGGGATGTAAACCTTTTGTCTGTAACTTTGAAATCATAAAAGGAGAGTGGTCTTATCTGAACTATGAGGGATGTAAACTTCTGGTTTTGAATCGAATACAAATTCTGTTTTCGAAGTCTTATCTGAACTATGAGGGATGTAAACTTTGTTACATATTTGCAAGGTGGGATGATAAATGGCATGTCTTATCTGAACTATGAGGGATGTAAACGTAACATTCATTTCGTCCCCCTCCTTTTTGTTTTTCCGGTCTTATCTGAACTATGAGGGATGTAAACGCTTACAACAGTTATTTTGTGAAAATCAGCAAAGCAGGGTCTTATCTGAACTATGAGGGATGTAAACTTACAATTATGAACAAGACAAACTTGAGATTGAAGCTGCAAAGTCTTATCTGAACTATGAGGGATGTAAACTCTATACAATGCCGTACAAGATATTACACAAAAATACGTCTTATCTGAACTATGAGGGATGTAAACTGGCGTTTATGTCAACGTGTCTATGTTACAGTCAACCGAAGTCTTATCTGAACTATGAGGGATGTAAACGAGGAGCAAGTAATACAGCGATTTACAGCAGCGTTTGTCTTATCTGAACTATGAGGGATGTAAACACAAAAAGCAAAAGAAGAGGATTAGTAACAATTACGTGTCTTATCTGAACTATGAGGGATGTAAACTAAAACTCTACTATAAAAAATAGGAGGTTGATTTATAAGTCTTATCTGAACTATGAGGGATGTAAACTCTGGATAGTCAGAACGCTGAGGAATGTTACTTACAGTCTTATCTGAACTATGAGGGATGTAAACAATCAGTATATGTCCGCTTATGATTTTTATTACAAAAGTCTTATCTGAACTATGAGGGATGTAAACCTATAATCTCCCAAGCTCTTGAATATTCAACGTTTTTGGTCTTATCTGAACTATGAGGGATGTAAACGTCATAGCTATATCGAGCATAGGTTTTTTGAATATGCTGGTCTTATCTGAACTATGAGGGATGTAAACTAGGTGGCATAGCTGGTGTAAATCAGAAGAAAATTATTGTCTTATCTGAACTATGAGGGATGTAAACTCTTTGTATAGTGCAACAGCATAAGCTGCGACTATTTGTCTTATCTGAACTATGAGGGATGTAAACTTAGTTGTAAGTATGTCACTTTTTTGCTAGCGTCAAGTCTTATCTGAACTATGAGGGATGTAAACATGAAAAAATCTTTAAACTTCTTACAAATCCACTTTGTCTTATCTGAACTATGAGGGATGTAAACATGCAGGATGACCTTGCAGTCTACCTTCATCGTCCGGTCTTATCTGAACTATGAGGGATGTAAACGTCAAACACAAGTTTTATGCCTCGCTCAGTCGTTTGGTCTTATCTGAACTATGAGGGATGTAAACGCTTGCAGGTGACCACTTCCGGGGCCACAGCTAATGAGTCTTATCTGAACTATGAGGGATGTAAACTTACAATTATGAACAAGACAAACTTGAGATTGAAGCGTCTTATCTGAACTATGAGGGATGTAAACAATGATTTTGTAGTGTTCAACACGAGTGCAACATTAAGTCTTATCTGAACTATGAGGGATGTAAACGGCTTTCCACCTGCGCCGCAGCGGACCTTAATGCGCGTCTTATCTGAACTATGAGGGATGTAAACTTAGAAAGGCTCTCATTGAAAATGGCATCCAGGCGAGTCTTATCTGAACTATGAGGGATGTAAACGTTATAAGCGTAGGTCGTTTCGGTGGTCACGATAAGGTCTTATCTGAACTATGAGGGATGTAAACAAGCAAGTTAGGCTCGAATATAAACTCAAAATCACTGTCTTATCTGAACTATGAGGGATGTAAACCGTCTTTTACTATAAAGAATCTGCTTCTTTCACTGTCTGTCTTATCTGAACTATGAGGGATGTAAACGCGGGAGTACTGAACAAAAATTGGCTGGCCAGTAAGGTCTTATCTGAACTATGAGGGATGTAAACACACGTATAGCTCGATGGTTTTGTGCTGAGTTAAAAGTCTTATCTGAACTATGAGGGATGTAAACCACTTTAAACATCTCACATATCCATAATGCTTTTTGCGTCTTATCTGAACTATGAGGGATGTAAACGTTCTGCATAAGCCTGTGCAAGCTCCAAAGCCACTGGTCTTATCTGAACTATGAGGGATGTAAACTCGTAATTGAGATTTGAGAATGCCCCAGCCGGTCTGAGTCTTATCTGAACTATGAGGGATGTAAACACGGAGACAGCGTTTGGATTGACAAGAATAAGATTTGCGTCTTATCTGAACTATGAGGGATGTAAACCAGGCTCAGAGGGAAGGTTGCACAAAAAGATGGGACAGGTCTTATCTGAACTATGAGGGATGTAAACTATGTTCATTAGGGATTGAATTTAGAGATAGTTATATGTCTTATCTGAACTATGAGGGATGTAAACAGATGAGCTTAACAACTGGCTTGTGCCGAAGTTTGGCGGTCTTATCTGAACTATGAGGGATGTAAACCTTGTGCAGACGCTAAGCATGGCACAGACAATAGCGTGTCTTATCTGAACTATGAGGGATGTAAACAATGGGATCCTCGAACCACCAGGGCGCCGGGCAATGTCTTATCTGAACTATGAGGGATGTAAACTGCTCTTATTTCGATACAATTTGATTGACAAGATTTTAGTCTTATCTGAACTATGAGGGATGTAAACAAACGCTGCAAAGTGGATAGAGGAAAATGTACCGAAGTCTTATCTGAACTATGAGGGATGTAAACTCATTATTAAGAAAGATATAACATTGTTTGTTTTGTTGTCTTATCTGAACTATGAGGGATGTAAACAAATTTCGTTAACTCTTTTTTGAATTGTTCTATATAGTCTTATCTGAACTATGAGGGATGTAAACTGACAAAAAGACCAAGAGAATCAAAGGTTCATTCTGGAGTCTTATCTGAACTATGAGGGATGTAAACTTTATATCTTCATAATCTAAACTAATATCATTATTAGTCTTATCTGAACTATGAGGGATGTAAACGCTTTTTCGATTGTCAAGCTCGGGTCTTCCCATTGCAAGTCTTATCTGAACTATGAGGGATGTAAACGTGATTCTTTTTTATATCTTCTTATCGCAAAAACTTGTCTTATCTGAACTATGAGGGATGTAAACTTCTACTTGAAGCCAATACCGATAAACACCAGAGATAGTCTTATCTGAACTATGAGGGATGTAAACTTTCTACCATATACTTACATGGGTGCAGGAACACAGTTGTCTTATCTGAACTATGAGGGATGTAAACCCTACAACCAATACAACTGCCGAAAGCGCGCCAAAAAGTCTTATCTGAACTATGAGGGATGTAAACTATATTGCTCCAACACTCCTAAATCTACACTCTGAGTCTTATCTGAACTATGAGGGATGTAAACCTCCGGGGAACAGAAAGATACCGGGCTCAGCAGGTGCGTCTTATCTGAACTATGAGGGATGTAAACCAATATTTCATCTTGCTGAGTGTAGTTTTTCTTCATCAGTCTTATCTGAACTATGAGGGATGTAAACTGTCTATTTCCTCTTCATCTTCTTCTTCAACAGATTCGTCTTATCTGAACTATGAGGGATGTAAACATGGTTATCGTATCCACGTGCTTACCGTGCCACTTGGCGTCTTATCTGAACTATGAGGGATGTAAACTGTTTAGACTGTGCTAAGCTTCTCATCAATGCTGGTAGTCTTATCTGAACTATGAGGGATGTAAACCATTTATGAATTTATTATCAAGACAGATTATAACAGAAGTCTTATCTGAACTATGAGGGATGTAAACTTTGGAATATCTGTCGACGGTGCCAAAACAGTATCTGTCTTATCTGAACTATGAGGGATGTAAACTTAGCATGGTTTGTTGGGGTATTTGTTTTGGCTTTGGGTCTTATCTGAACTATGAGGGATGTAAACGTTAATGATTTTACCACGTTCATGCACTTCAAGCCTCAGTCTTATCTGAACTATGAGGGATGTAAACTTTCGGGAGATACAAAAGGGCTTGCAGTTCAGAGTGTGTCTTATCTGAACTATGAGGGATGTAAACTCACTACCACTATCAGAACTACCTGCAGCATAGCTGTCTTATCTGAACTATGAGGGATGTAAACAAAATAGAAATTGTATCACCAAAGAAATTAGACTGCGTCTTATCTGAACTATGAGGGATGTAAACTTCTTCCCTCCCAACTCAGGCAATAATCTGTTGCTTCGTCTTATCTGAACTATGAGGGATGTAAACCAGCGTGCAGTGTAGCACTATAAACAAGATAGCACATTGTCTTATCTGAACTATGAGGGATGTAAACAAGACAACGTACGGCATAGCTGCACCGTCGGGTACAGTCTTATCTGAACTATGAGGGATGTAAACATGCGAAAAGGGCAAATTGAACTGATTGCAAGGTTTGTCTTATCTGAACTATGAGGGATGTAAACCTGTGTTGGAAGATTAGAAAGGTAAGTCTTCTTCGGTCTTATCTGAACTATGAGGGATGTAAACCTTAGCGAATTCAAAGCTCAATTTAATAAATAAGGAGGTCTTATCTGAACTATGAGGGATGTAAACCACATTACGAACAGAATACAAATCTTCTCTGTAAATTTGTCTTATCTGAACTATGAGGGATGTAAACGCAGGTTTTGTGGGGTTAGCCTGCTGGGGAAAGCCTTGTCTTATCTGAACTATGAGGGATGTAAACGTTCGATTATCTCATGTATCAAAGTAGCTTCCTTGTTGTCTTATCTGAACTATGAGGGATGTAAACTTGCGCTTATCCAGCAAGGCGAAGGTAGCATAGAGGTCTTATCTGAACTATGAGGGATGTAAACGCGAATTACGAAAGCTCGCTTGTTTCACGGCCTCACGGTCTTATCTGAACTATGAGGGATGTAAACTTTTTATTTGACCGCCCAAGGCGAAATTGTGGTTATTGTCTTATCTGAACTATGAGGGATGTAAACTTTCGTAATCCTTAAAACGCCTGATTGTTTGATATACTGTCTTATCTGAACTATGAGGGATGTAAACGTAGAAGTACTTGAGAGAAAGGACGCTGACGCTGAGTCTTATCTGAACTATGAGGGATGTAAACGTGAAAAGTATTTTTGATGTCGGCAACTTCGTTTCTGGTCTTATCTGAACTATGAGGGATGTAAACAATGAACAAGAGGTTTAGAAACATCAGCTACGATGAGTCTTATCTGAACTATGAGGGATGTAAACCTATTTCAATTGCCCTTGTGTGAAGCTGTGCAAATGAAGTCTTATCTGAACTATGAGGGATGTAAACATGCTATAGCGACATGGAGGGTTAAGAGATGGAAGAGGTCTTATCTGAACTATGAGGGATGTAAACTTCTTCCCTTAGTCTCTTCACGTCCTCACGTGCAAGGTCTTATCTGAACTATGAGGGATGTAAACCGTTGAGCCATTGTCTTATCCTTTCACCTAACTCTGTCTTATCTGAACTATGAGGGATGTAAACTTAAAAACCTTACAGCTTCGCTTTTCTTCAATTCACGTCTTATCTGAACTATGAGGGATGTAAACTCATGTAATTTCCTTCAGCACAGATACCAACACTGTGTCTTATCTGAACTATGAGGGATGTAAACTGTTCAATGCAGCCTTGCCCAGCTCATTCATTTCTTTGTCTTATCTGAACTATGAGGGATGTAAACTGCTATGAACAGAAAAGTTGCAACTGTCGTCAAACCGTCTTATCTGAACTATGAGGGATGTAAACGAATATAAAAGCTTGTGTATCAATAATAGCAATCCTGTCTTATCTGAACTATGAGGGATGTAAACATCATCACAAATGCCGCACGAACCATAGTAGTATTTAGTCTTATCTGAACTATGAGCATTCCTGTAATGAACGAAAATGAGTGAAAATGAAGAGAAATGAGATTTGAAGAGATAAGGTACCTCCTGGTAAAATACAGAATGTAAGTTGTACAACTTACGACAAAACACAACAAAGGAGGTACCCTCTTTGAAGTATACACAAAATGAAAAGATATTACAAGTAACAGAGAGAACTTTAGTTGTAGGAGTAGACATAGCAAAGGAAAGGCATGTAGGCAGAGCATTTGATTTTAGAGGAGTGGAGCTTGGCAAGAGAATAGAGTTTGAGAATAGGAAAGAAGGTATGGAGAAATTTTTGGATTGGGCAAATAAGATAATGAAAGCAAATGGCAAAGACAACATGATAGTAGGGATAGAGCCTACAGGGCATTACTGGCTGTGCTTTGAGCAGTATCTGAGAGAGAATGGCATAAAAGTGGTTTTAGTGAATCCTTTTCACGTGAAGAGGAGCAAGGAGCTTGATGATAGTACGCAAACTAAGAGCGATATAAAGGATCCGAAGACGATAGCGATGCTTGTGAAGGATGGAAGATATACAGAGCCAAATATACCTGAGGGTATATATGCTGAGATGAGAGTAGCGATGAACATATATGAAAGGCTTCAAAAACAGCTGAACGTTTTAAAAAATCAAATAATCAACTGGCGGGAGTTAAAATAAAATTGTGTCCACTGTATAATGAAAATATAATGAAAATTAGAAGGAGGACGATTGCAATAGAAAAAGATATCATTTTTGAAACAGCTAAGAACATGGCAATTGAGCAAGTACTCAACATGTACTGCTCTCCAGATGATCCTAATCGCCCAGCTCTCAAACAACTATTAGAACATTTGTTAAACTGCATTATGTTATCAGAACGAAGAATCTACCTCGAAAAAAATCAAAATGATAAAGGCAACGGCTTTTATAAACGCATGCTTGGTACTCCAGTAGGTAACCTTGAGCTTTCCGTACCACGAACAAGGACCAGCAATTTCCGTCCCTCTGTCTTGCCTCGGCCATATAAAAGAGTCGATCCGTCTTACACCGATTTGCTTATGTCCTTAGTTGCTAATGGTTACTCCGAAAGCTTGCTAATCCAAACCCTTAAAAACCTTGACTTACCTTACTCAGAGGAGGAAATATCTAAAATCAAAAATGACCTTAAAAACGAACTCCAGCTCTTTAAACAACGTGAATTGCCCGAAAATGCCTTCGCTACTTTAAATTGATGGCTACCACTGTGAAATCAGGGACAATTCAAAAGTCAAACAGGCTACCTGCTATGTCGTTTCTGTCCATCGATTTAGAAGGCAAAAAAGATATCTTCGGCATTTACACCTTCTTTGGCAAAGAGAACAAAGCTGATTGGATGAAAGTCTTTGAAGACTTAATCAACAGAGGTCTTAAAAAAGTCTTAATAATTGTAAGCGATGACTTCCCTGGTATAATAGATGCTGTCAAAATCGCTTATCCTTATGCTGACCTTAAGTTTGCTTTTGTTCACCTGCAACGTAATGTAAAACGACATATGACAAAAGAGGATAGTTCAAAATTCAATAAAGAATTAGATAAAATAAGATTATCTTCTTCTGATGTTGATGAAGCTGTCTCTGGATTCAATCAACTTTGCAATGAATACCTTCCTAAATATCCTCGCTTTTTAAAAGGACTTTTAGAAAAAGCTAAGTATTACTCTGCTCATATAAGATATCCTGAGAAGATTAGAAAGCATATTTACACAACTAACGCAGTAGAGAGCATAAATAGTATAATTGAAAAGATAAGAATGAAATCGGGCGGATATTTTCAATCAACAGAGATTCTTGAGATTAATATTTATTTTCAAAGAGAGAACTTTAAGCGAGGTAAATGGAAAAATGGAGTACCTCTTATTAGACACTACACTTACGAAATCTTACAACTCTTCAATTTACGCTATGAATTGGATACACAAAATTCTTGACAAGTCTCCTTCATCTATAAATTTACATGCCTCCTCTATCATCCCCTTACCTATCTGGTCCAATTGCTTCTTAAGCTCAATTGAATATTCTGTTAAATCTTTCTCCCTTCTCACTATCTTCTCTAATCCGTCCTCAAAAGTCTTTAAAAGTTCTTCTATTTTTGATACAATATTTTTAGTCATTTTGCTCCCTCCTTTGGTTTGTTTTTCCTTTTCTTTTTTGTTTTTTTCAACCTTATATTTTACATCTTTCTTTCTATTGTGCCAAGAGGAGGGAGCTTTTTGCCATCTCAAATCCTATAAATATTTTACACTAAGATCAAATTCTATTTCTAAAGCTTAAAAGGCTTTTTAAAGAGAATTCATAAGAAAAATAGTCAAAACTCTAAAATAGTGAGTTATTAACCGGTATTTTTGAAAAATTGCCTCATTTGGCTTATTGACATATTTAAAAAAACACTTTATAATATTTATTCCCCTCTATTTACAAAAAAAAAGAATAGTGATATAATAATTATGTTTTTAGATGTAGCAAAATGGTGAATAATGTCAATGTAGCTTTCAAATTAAATAATTTTTTAAGAGGGGCAGTGATGTTAAGGTGGTTGATAAGCTACACCTTCAGCAGATCAAAAAGGACATTGAGGCCCTCAAAGGCGAAAAAGTACTTGTGCGTGCAAACAAAGGACGCAAAAAAATGATTGAAGTAGAAGGTATCTTGGAGAACACTTATTCAAATATCTTTGTTGTCAAGTTCCCGATTGACAGAGAGTGCAAACAGTTCAGGTGTGTGACCTATACCTATTCAGACCTTATAACAAATACAGTTGAAATAATTCTTTGTAGGACAAATACAAAGGTAAATGTTATGTAAAAAACGGCTTTTTATCAATTTTACTTGTACGTTTTAATTATAACCAAAAATATCAATTTGTCAACACTTTAAAAAAGAGCTTATTCTGAGGTTGTGAGAATAAGCTCTTTTTTTATTTTACATATTATCCGGACGTCCCTGCATATATTTTATTAGAGAAAAGATGAGTTTATATGGAGGTTAACTTTAAAATTGGATAAAAGGTATGAAAAGATTGAGTACATGAACGTGTATGGGTCAGACTCGCAAAAAGTTATTGTGGAAGGGGAGATTTTACTTCCTGAGATAAAGCCTGATGTCCTAAAAGTATTGCAGACAGATGCAGATGTTTTTATCACAAGCGTAGAGGTTTTAAATGATAGGGTGGTGGTTCAGGGTGAAGTGGATTTTAGAATAATTTACCTTTCAAATGACCCGCTTAAGAAAATCTCCTTTGTTTCAAGCTGTGCCGAGTTTTCTAAGGTGTTTGATATGTTGGGAGTAAGACCGGGTATGGCATATGAGGTAAAAGATGACCTTATATACAGCTATTGCTCGGCACTTAGCCAAAGAAAACTTTCAGCAAAAGCAATAGTTGAGATTTGCCTTTTAGTCAAATCGTCAACCTCAATTGAGTATTTAGACCATATTGAAGATGAATCGTTAAGGTTCCTAAAAGAAAGAATTACTATTTCCAACCCACTTACATTTACAGAGCAAATTACTAAAAAGGAAATCTTAGAGATTCCACAAGGAAAATCTTCAATCAGAGAGATTTTGCGCTCATTTGCAAGACTATCTGATAAGAATATCAAGTTTGACAGAAAGAAGCTTGCTATTGATTTGAAGATTGATATCAAGACTCTTTATTCTCCTGACATAGGTCAAAATCCTCTTGAGACGGTTGAACATGAAATGTTTGCTGAACATTTTGTTGAACTTTCGAATATTCCAGATGACTTAGAACCTATTGTGAAGTTTTATATAAAGAGCTTTAAAGTTTCTCCCAAGACAGATGAGGTAGGGGAGCTAAGGAGAATTGAATATGACATTGTGGTTGAGGCAGAGATAGCATTCAATCAGCTTGAAACAATTGAACCTATTGTAGATGTTTATTCCACAATGCATGAACTAAAAGAGTCTAAGAAGTTTTTGAACATAGAACAGTTTGTTGGAAAAACTCGGCAGGTACACACAATCAAAGAGGTAGTAGTTCTTCCAAGTGAACCAGAGCAGATTTTTTCGTTGTCTGGTAGAGTTGAAATTGACATGGTAAAGGCTGAAAAGAATGCAGCTCAAGTAAAAGGTGTACTTGTTGTCTTTTTGATTTATATTTCAAAGGATGAGCAGGACATTATAAAAAGTGCAACCACCCAAATCCCATTTTCCATCAAGATTGACTTGGATGGAACTGAAGAACAAGACAAGGTCTATGATGACATTGATATTGAAAACCTGTCATTTTCTATCTTGTCAGCAAACGAAGTTGAAATAAGGGCACATCTGGTGGCTGAACTTTGGGCAAAACGCTCTGTAAATGTGGAGATCATAAGTGATGTACAGATGCTCGAAAAGATAGAAAAAGAAGAAGAGAGACTTGCCTCAATGTATATCTATACGGTCCAGAAAGGTGATACCCTCTGGAAAATTGCCAAAAAGTATAAAACAACAGTTGAAAAGCTAATGAGTTTTAATCAATTAGAAAATGCTGAAATTTTTCCTGGTCAAAAACTTTTGATAGTAAGATAAAAAAGCTGCCTCACATGGTCATTTACTTTCTTGGGTTTTTGAGGCAGCTTTTTTCTTATGATTTCACAGGTGATTTGTCAAGTATTAACTCTATACACTTGTTTACATCACCCGCACCGATTGTTGCAACAATGTCACCCTTTTGAGCAGTATTCAATACATATTCTGCTATTTTTTCAAATTGATCTATATACTCGCAGTCAACACCTGCTTTTTTGAGCTTTTCATATAAATCTTTTGAGCTAACACCGTACACGTTCTTTTCCCGCGCAGCATAGACATCAGTGACAATAACTTTGTCTGCTAAAGAAAGACTTTTTACAAACCCTTCCATGAGACTTTTGAGTCTACTAAATGTATGTGGCTGAAAGATTACAATAACTTTTTCTTTGGCTAATTTTTTCAACGTCCTAAGTGTTGCTTCTATTTCAGTAGGGTGGTGAGCATAGTCATCATAAAGGACTATGCCGTCAATTTTACCTAATTTCTCGAGTCTTCGAGATGCGCCACAAAATTCAAAAATAGCTTCTTTGATAGTATTTTTATCAATTCCCAATGTGTATGCAACTGAAAAAGCTGCTAAGCTATTATACACATTGTGAAATCCAGGGATATTAAGTTTAATATGGCAAAGATGTTTAAAATCTTTGTTAACAACATCAAATTCATAATAGCCATTGCATGAAGTTATATTGTCTGCCCAAAAATCTGCCTTTGTTTTGGTGGAAAAATATATTACATTTTGCTTTAAATAACTTGCAACTGAATAAACATTCTCATCGTCAAGATTTGCAACAATAAATCCGTTTTGGGGAATTTTGAGAGCAAACTTTCTGAAGGAGTCTTTGATTGACTCTATATCCTTAAAATAGTCCAAATGGTCATTGTCAATGTTCAAAATTACACCAATGCTGGGATTGAAATTTAAAAAACTATCGACGTATTCACATGCCTCAACAACTAAATACTCACTGGAACCAATACAGAAATTTCCACCAAGCTGTTTTACAAATGCCCCAACCAAGACTGTAGGATTTAAAAGAGCTTTTTTTAAAATGTATCCTATCATTGAAGTAGTAGTGGTTTTTCCATGTGTGCCAGAAACCGCTATAACATTTTTATAATCTTTCATGAGCATTCCTAAAAATTCAGCTCTTTCATAAACTTTAAGTCCCAGCCTTTTTGCCTTTACAAGTTCTGGATTGTCTTTTGGAATGGCCGCTGTGAAAATTACTATCTCATCGCCTTTTATGTGGTTTTCATCATGTCCTATATATACGTTAATTCCCTTTTCCCTAAGCATTCTGGTGGTTATACTCTCTTGCATATCAGAACCTTCTACAATATGTCCATGATTTTTAAGAATGAGTGCGATTGCACTCATCGATATTCCACCAATGCCGATTAAAAAAAATTTATTCATTAAAAAACTTACCTCCAACAACAGAAATTTTTTCAATATTGAAACTATCATACATTTTATATTATACTTCTTTTTTGTTTGAATTGTTAAAATAATTTTAACTTATCGAACGTTAATTTAATTTTTCTTTATATCATTCGGCAAGTGTGATATAATTATTCTCAATATTGGGGCTTTTTATTTTGGAGGTGCAAAGTTTAGAATGGAAAAGGCAGGAAAGGCCGAAAGGCTTATATATATTACTAATATCTTAACGCAAAATCCAATGAAGATTTTTAGTTTAAGTTTTTTTTGTGAGAAATTGAACTGTGCTAAATCTACTTTGAGTGAAGATATTGACCTCATATCAAAGGTATTTGTTGAGACAGGACAAGGCAGGCTTGAGACAATAAGCGGTGCTGCTGGCGGTGTTTATTATATTCCGGTTATGAAGAAAGAGGATGAGATAGAATTTTTGAACTTTTTGAAAAATGAGCTTCAAAACCCAGAGAGAATTGTATCTGGGGGATTTGTATATATAAACGACATTGTATTCAGCCCAGAGATAATTAAAAAGGCTGCAAAGATTTTTTTGAGGCTTTTTTTAGAAAAAGAAATAGACTATATTGCCACTGTTGAGGCAAAAGGAATTGCACTTGCATCTTATGTTGCACAGTATTTTAACAAACCATTGGTTGTTGCGCGAAGTGGAAGCAAGTTTACAGAAGGCTCAACAGTCAATATCTCATACATCTCAGGAACAACAGGGAAGATTGAGACAATGACAATGGCAAAAAAGGCTATAAAAAGAGGCTCAAGGGTGCTTTTTATAGACGATTTTATGCGCGGCGGTGGTACTGTTCGTGGGATGAGAGACTTGCTCAGTGAATTTGAGTCTACATTGGTGGGAGTTGGGGTTTTGATTGCCACAAAGGATAAAAAAAGCATTGATATAGATTATAAAAGCCTTTTGATTTTAGATACCCTTGATGCAGAAAACAAAAAGATTGAATTTTCGATAAATAATCAAGTAATTTCATAAAATTTATATAAAATGCACTAAATTGAAAGGAAAATTTGTTGGAAATACTAAAGGGAAAGATAGAAAAATGTAGAATTATATAAACTAAACAGAAAGTAAAATTAACATGGAGGATGGGCTTATGCAGGTGACAGATGTTAGGATTAGAAAGATTACAAATGAGGGCAGGATGAAGGCTATTGTATCTGTGACATTTGACAACTGTTTTGTTGTGCATGACATTAAGATTATCGAGGGGCAAAATGGATTATTTATTGCAATGCCGAGCAGAAAGACACCAGAGGGTGAATTCAAAGACATTGCACATCCCATAAACCAAGAGATGCGCGATATGGTTCAAAAAGCTGTAATTGAAAAATATGAAGCTGTTATTTCAGCTGGAGAATAAAGATTTAAAAAGAAAAGGTTTCTACCCGTAACAGAAAGAAAGGTAGAAACCTTTTTTGTTATTGTGGCAGTGAAATTATATTTATTCCTGGTACAAGTGTTGTTACAATTCTTCTTTCTTGACCATTTTGTAAGATGGTAATGAGCGTAAAGCCCTTTATATCAAAGCCATTTTTGTTGTCAACAAGCAAAGCTGATTTGTCAAGGGGAGTAATTATTACATTTTTCAGTGCGATTTCATAATTGATAAACTGCTTTACGGTGGGTACCCACAAAAGTTTTTTGTCTCTAAATATTGCTACGAGTTTCAGGTTATTGTCAAGTTGCCGACTTATATATACATTTTTGTTTTTCACAATAAAAAATTTTCTTTTCTGCATAGGATGAGCAAAATAATCGTGTATAATACAGACTCCGTTTTCGTTTACAAACTTTTCAAGCCGCGGCTTTGTCAGCATTGACAAAAGATTTCTGTACCTTACAGAATTCCATTGGTATAAAGAATCACCTTCACCAAAATTATAATTTTTAAAGAAAATTTGTGGATGTTTGTTTACCTGGTTTGGTTCGAGCATATTGAGGTCATCTAACTTCACATCCAAATAAGACCAGCAGTATTTATAACCATGCTTTAAAAAAAGATTAAATGTGTAGTTTTTGCTTGTTTTTATAGCTCCTTCGCTTTTCAAATCTCCACAACGAGTACCATCAGATAAACTGTGGTCAATCCAGTCATCAAGTTTTAAATAACTTGTAGCATTTAATGCCTTTTCGATAAGCTGCGGGGTGTTTTCTTTTGCAATAGGCGATGCTGTGTGAAGCACAACCTCTATGCCTTTTTGAGCAAGAAATTCAATGAGTTTCTTGTACTCAGGATTGTCAAAACCAGGTATTCCTTTTATAGATTTGTAGAAAAATCCCCATGTTATTGGGATTTTATACCCCACAAATCCTTTTTTCATATATGAGCTATCTTTTGTATCTGTTGTGCCAAACATTATAGCTTTTATAATTGAAATCATATTTGAATCAGCATGGTTGGAAAATACTAAAATACCTTTTCTACCATCAGGCGCGCGTGATTTTATAGCATAACCGAAGTCTGCTGGAAAGATAGAATAAGTGAAGCTTTTTTCAAAACCCTTTTTGAAAAGCTGTGTTGTTGTCCAGATATGCTCTTTGTTTTTCCCAATTAAGAAATACTTTATATCATCAGAGTTTGAAAAAAACAGGAATACATTTGCCTTATTTTTTAAGTTATAAGTTTCAATAGAATCGTAATTATTAGTATAGCCCATTGCACAGTTGTAAAGCTTAAGATAAAAGTCAGAAAGGGAATCTGTTACATACATTGGGCTTGTAAATTTTGAAATTGAATAATCACGCTTTAGAATAAAAAGCGGCTTTGACTCAAACACAACAGGTGAGTATTCCTTAAAAACTTGGTGATCCTCTTTTGACTTCAAAATCTCTTCAACATTTATCACATCCTCTGATGATGATACAAAAACTTTTCTGGTTATCTTCTGGAAACCATTTTCAAACACCTGTTCTATTAAGTTATTGTACTTATCAACGCGCTTTAGCGCAAAGGAGTACTTTGACGGTTTTACAAAACCTATTTTGAAATTTCTAAACTGCACAGTTTTAACATTCTTGCCATTTTGAGAAACTTCAAATGTTATATACCTTGCATCAATTGGCAGAGAAAATGATGTCTTAAACGTTCCCCAACCAGGTGTTAATTTTAGCTTTTCAGGCAATGACAATATCTTTGTTTTATTTTCACCAAAGATTGCTATCTCGACGTTTACATTTTCCTCTTCTTTAAAGTGAATAAGGTTTTGGTAGTCTACTTTGTAGTCAAACGATAGCATCACAGATTGATATTCATCTTTAAGAGAAATATAAGGCGAAGTTATTTTATAAAAGGCATTCATTGTGTGAAAATCAAGCTTTAAAACTTTGTTTTTGCCCTCTGTTAAAAACGAGATATCCGAAGGTTCGCTCTTTTCAATCCTCCATTTGATAGCTCCATTTTCAATAAAAGGAATATCAATTGTAAAAATCTCTTTCGATTTTTTTGTTGAAGTATTATTTAAAAGTTCTGGTGGTAAAATCTTGGCCACAACCTGGTTTCCTTTTAATATCTCAACTGCATTTCCTTTTGGTTCAATTGAAAAGTGTGCTTTTTCAGGAAGGTTTTGTATACCTGTTGCAAATATAGCTGTAGAAAAAGTTGATATAAACATGATAATAACTGCAAATGCTACAAGTCTTTTTGTCATCTTTTCTGCTACCGACTCCCTTCTTTTTTCGCATGTAGTTTCCAAATATTAATTATATGTTGAGCTTCTCTAAAATTCAATTAAAAATTTTAGTCAGTTTGTTTAATTAATTTAGCAATATCTGACACAAATACAAATTTTATGTTTTCTCTTTGAGCATCTTTTAATACTTCTTTAAATGCCTCAATAGTTGTAAGGCCACCTTCCTGCCCCAAATGTCCAATTCCCACTGCAAAACCTTTTTTCTTTGCTTTGTTAAAAAGGAGTCTAAATTTGTCTTGTATAGGCTTTAGCTCATTTTTTGAGTCTAGGATGACATCATGGGGTATCACATCAATACCTTTTTGCTTTCCAATCTTTGGAAATAATGATCTTGGTGATGATGTTGAGTCAACAATTATCATATTGTTTGCCTTTGCCAAGTTCACTAAGTGGCTGACTATTTTCTCATTTGTACACACAAGTGTTCCCAAATGAATACTAAAGCCTTTGCTGTGCGGTAGATTTAACATTGCATCTTTGAATACTTTCTCCACCTCATCATCAGGAGTATTATTCATTATACTGCGCGGAGTTAGCCAAACAGTATTCTGGTCTTCTGGTTCCATTGAAAGGTGCATCAGAACCTCTTTATTATTTTTGCTGCACATAAGAGCAATCTTATTGGAAAAAGGCAAGAAAGGAATGATTGCAACATCAAATGGAAGATTAATCTCCAAAAGTTTTTGAATCTCTTGCTCATCCATTCCTGCATCTTCGAATATCAACGCTACATAAGCTTGAGATTGTGCCGAGGTTTCAACAGCTTGTGGTTTTGGATTGTAAAAAATGTAAACAAGTGTAAGCACAATAAAACAAAAAATTGCAAGTAAAGGGATGAAATATTGACTTAGCTTTGCTTTCTTGATAACAATGAGAATATATCTTCTTAATTTCATGACTTTTAAAGAGTTTTAGTTTCTGATAATAGATTATTCATTCAGATTTTTTGATATACCACCAAAAATGGTCATTTGAGATTTTTAACAAACTCTTCAAATTGCTCTGTCGAGATAACGCTATATTTTTTGTGGTATCTCACTTTATTATATTCATCAATTAAATCTTCAATAGTGCTATTGTTTACAAGTTCACCTCTTGCAATTAGTCTTCCCATCTCAAGTGGAGTGAGAGAGGTTTTTAGATTATAGTTTTTCTTTTGATAAAAGTACTCCATTGTAAGCTTGAAAATGATTCTTAGGCGTAAGTTCAAATCCGAAATTTTCTTTAGATTTATCTTTTTAATCTTTGTCTGCTTCGGTTTAGCTTTTGGCCTCTTTTTTGCAAGTATAAACGTCTTAATATCAGTATAGTTTTGACCTCTTTCTACCATTTGAATGTTATTTGTAACCTTTGCCAAAAACAAAAGCAAATTTCTTATCATCTCTTCAATAGCAATCTTTATAAATCCAAGTGCTTTGTAAATGAGAAATCCAAGTATTCCAAGGGCCAAAAGATAGCCGATTATATCAAGTATTTGAGAAATCAAACTCTTTTTAGCAGGTTTCATGTTTTTGAGAAGTTCAGCAATGTCATTGTTAGAGTTTGACATAGGTTTAGTTGTTGCAAAAAGTGAATTTAGAAATTCTAATATCTTTTTTATTATTTTAAAGATAAACTTTATTGTCTCAACAATGAAAGCAACAACATAGGGCGCAAAGCCTTTGAATTTGAATAAAAGAAGTAAAATTACAATAAATGCTAAACTCAAAAAAAGATTTATAAAGCTTATACTTGTTGATATGCTGTTTGTACGTCTGTATCTGCGGCTAATTAAATTTTCCAAGTTTATCCTATTTGAAAGATACACACTTGCAACAAGAAAGATTATTGAGTAGGTAGAATACTGGTTTATAATATTTTTTGGGACGTTCAAAAAAGTTGAAAGTCCACTGACAATTATAATAGCCCAAAGCCCAGCTAAAATTGCGCCAAGTGAAATGTTAACTTCTTCTTTTTCATAAACTAAGTAGGAGTGAATATAAAGGCCCATACAAAAGATTTGGCCTATGAACATCTCCAAAATTCCATAAGGTTTTAAGACAATCAAAGCAAAGCCTTGCGGGATTATTATTATGAACAAGATATTTAAGATCTTTTCCCACAGTCCTGTGCTTCTTTTTTTGATAAGATAGGGAATCAACAAAAACAATGCATTCATTATCAAAAATGATATAAATAAATTAGATGGGTTCTTGGTCATGACAAACGAAGAAAACATCATAAAAATTGGAAATACTAAGCTTGTTATTGCAAAAAGGTATATATATTTTGTTATAAACTGATTTGCATTTTCCAATCTGATTCACTCCATAAGCTTTTTACTGCTATAAATAATAGTATCACTAAAGATAAGTAGGATAAACATGTTTTTGCATACTTGGCTTACAAAAAAATTCAAAAAAATTTGTTAAAAATTGATAAAGAAAAAGGGTGAAAAGTTGATGTATATATATAATGTAATGAAAAAACTAATAGATTATGTAAGTTCTATGGAAGACATTCCCATAGCGGCAGCAGTGCTCAGAGATGGTGAGATTATCAGTATACAAAAAAATGATAGCAAAAATGCCATATTTCACGCAGAAATCCTTGCGATACTTGATGCCACATCAAAGCTATCTACAAAGGACTTAAGAGGCTGCGAGATGGTTGTGACAAAAGAGCCTTGTCCTATGTGTATGAGTGCGATAGTTCTAAGTAAGATTGATAGGCTTTACTTTGGTGCAAGGGACTTTAAAATGGGAGCTGCAGAATCTTGTTTTAAGCTTTCTCAAGATCCAAACCTAAATCATAAAGTTGAAGTAATAGGCGGAATATGCGAAGAAGAATGCAAAGCCCTTTTAAAGAGTTTTTTTGAAAAAAGAAGGATTTAAAGGTGGAAATTCAAAAGATAAGTTGTGTAATGCTGAATTTTTAGGGGTATATATGTAATAGAAGGAATTCTTCAAAAGTTAAAAAAGTAGTTGTAGTGTAAAAAAGTAGTTTTAAAGAAGCAGTAATAAAATTTAGAAGAAGAAAGGTTGCGAGGAAGAAATGGAGAATAAGTTTTTACAGCTTGTTTTTAGTAGCAGTCTTCAACTTGTCAAGACAATTGAAAAGGAAATACTTTCATTTTTGATGAGAGAGGCAGATATTACTGCCGAAGAGCTTTTAGAATTCAAACTTATAGTAAATGAGCTTTTGATAAATGCCATTATTCATGGGAACAAAGGTGATAGTTCAAAAAGCGTGAAAGTAAAGATAGGAGTTGTTGACAAAAAACTTAGTTATATTGTGGTAGAAGATGAAGGTGAAGGGTTTGATATTGAAGAAGTGTTCAAAGAGTACACACCTTATGAGGAAGATGAGAAAATTGAGGATTTGTATGAATTCGGACGAGGACTTATGATAGTTTCTTCTCTTTGTGAGAAGGTAAAACAGAATCAGAGAGGAAACAAGATTGTTGCTCTTCGAAGACTTAAAAGAGAGGAAGTAAATCATTTTTGATGCTAATTTGAGCTAAGTAATATTGAAGTTGTTGTAATAGGCTGCGAGAGAAGAAAGCAGTCTTTTTTTATTTGCAATCTTAGCAACTTGTCTTGACCAATCTTGTGTAATTCTTTTGAATTTCATATTGCAATTCCTCAAAAAATTGAGTAGAATATATATAAGTTGACACACAAATCCACATAGAAGAATAGGTGATTAAAGGTATGCTCTCTGCAACAAGAAGGCAAAAGATAAAGGAAATCTTAATGGAAAAAAAGAGTGTGACTGTCACAGAATTGTGCAATATCTTCAATGTATCAGATGAGACTATCCGACGTGACCTCAAAAAACTTGAGCAGGAAGGAATAATCGAGAAGAATTATGGAGGAGCAATTCTAAAAGAAGGATTTACAATTGTTCCACCTATTTCTCAAAGAGCAAAAGAATTTATACAAGAAAAAGAAAAAATAGCAAAAGAAGCTGTAAAGAGGATTAAAGAAGGGATGATAATAATCTTAGATACAGGCACAACTACCTACCAAATAGCAAGGAACTTAAAGACAGCACAAAACATAACTGTAATTACTAATGGTGTAAATATTATAAACGAGCTTGTAACAAACAGCAATATTAACCTTTTTCTGGTTGGTGGTAAAGTAAAGAGTTCAAATTTTTCCATAGTAGGTCCTGAGGCACAAAAAAGTTTTACGCAATTTAGTGCTGATATAGCGTTTATTGGAACAAGTGGAATTTCACTCGAAAAAGGGCTTACCACCTCTGACATATTCGAAGCAGAGGTAAAGAAGGCAATGATTGAAAGCAGCAGAGAGGTAATAGTTGTTGCAGACAGTAGTAAGTTTTCGAAAAATGCTATGGTTTCGTTTTGCAGTTTAAACAAGGTCACAGAGATTATAACCTCAGGAGAAATTGACAGTGAACTTGTTGAAAAGTTTAGGCAAAAAGGTGTAAAGCTCACCATTGTATAACCTTTGAGTCTTTCTGAAAGGAGCAAAGTACATTCAATGAGCAAAATTCTTACAATTGACATAGGTACAACAGCATGCAAGGTAATAGTTTTTGATTTACAAGGTAATATTTTGGCAAAGTCAAATAGGGAATATCCCACTTACACACCCCAGATTGAATGGGCAGAACAAGACCCGAACGATTGGTGGAGTGAGTGTGTAAGTGGGATTAAGGAGTGTCTTCAGCAGACAGATGGCAGTAGCATTGTTGCCATAGGTCTTTCATCTCAGAGAGAGACAGTTGTTCCGCTTGATAAGGACGGCAATATTTTGTACAGAGCTATTTCATGGATGGACAGGCGCTCACGGCTTGAAGCTGAACAAATCTCACAGGAATTTGGGAAAGAAACTATACATAAAATCACAGGACTTATTCCAGATTCAACCTTTACTGCAACAAAGCTTTTGTGGTTTAAAAAGTATGAGCCAGATGTTTTAAAAAAGGCTACAGTTTTCTTGCAACCAAAAGAGTTTATCGGGTATAAACTAACAGGTGAGGCGGCAACAGACCATTCGCTGGCAAGCAGGACAATGATGTTTGATATAAACAAAAGACAGTGGTGGCAAGATATCTTTGAATTTGTAGGTGTGAAACAAAATCAGTTTCCGAAGCTATGCTATGCAGATGAGATAATAGGGTACTTAAAAGATGATGTTGCAAAGATGCTTGGACTTAAAAGTGGCATTCCTGTTATAAGCGGTGGTGGAGACAGGCCTTTAGAAGCAGTTGGTGCAGGCATTATTGGTTCGCGTGTTATGGAGTCGACTGGCACAGCAACAAACGTGTCAATGTCATCAAACAAGGTTCCAGAGCTGCTTGATCCAAGGGTTGTTTGTTCGTGTCATGTAATAAGAGATTATTACCTGATTGAACAAGGTATATCAACAAGCGGCACTATCCTAAGATGGGTTCGGGACAACCTATACAGAGGCGAAAAAGAAAAAGGCGAGAACGCCTATGAGATAATTGACAAAGAGGCAGAAAATTCAAGCCCTGGAGCAAATGGGATTGTGCTTTTGCCATTTTTCATGGGGTCACGTGCAACAAGGTGGAATCCTGATGCAAGAGGTGTATTGTTTGGACTGACACTTACACATTCAAGAGGAGATATAGCAAGAAGTGTATTGGAAGGAATATCATATGAGATTCGTGCATGCATAGAGATTTTAGAAGGTATGGGCTTGAAGGTTGAAAACGTTGTTTCAATGGGTGGCGGGGCAAAGAGCACTGTGTGGAGCAAGATAAAAGCTGATATTTTAGGGAAGAAAGTGATTGTTGAAAAGGTGTCAGAGGCTGCGTCAAAAGGAGCAATGCTTTTAGCAGCAGTGGCGATTGGTGCAAGAGAAAGCCTTATTGAAGAAAAACGCGAGGTGCTCTTTGAATATATGCCAAACCCAAACAACCAACGAGTTTATGACAAGGTGTATGAAATTTACAATGAACTGTATAATTCAGTGTCCAGTATATATCCAAAGATTTCCAAGATTTCAAGCTAAAAGGTTAGGAGGTCTTTGTTTTGCTTGTAAATTTAAATGATGTTTTGGGTTACACAAAGGTAAAAAAATTTGGTGTGGGGATGTTCAACGGCCTTTCTGCAGAGTTTTATCAAGGCTTAATTGACGCAGCAGAAGAGCTAAAAACCCCTATTATAATTGGCATTGCAGACAGATTCATCGACAGGCTTGACTTTGAAATGCTTGCAGAGGTAATGATTTTCCTTGCAAAAAGGGCATCTGTGCCTGTGTGTGTGCATCTTGACCATGCAAAGAGCCTGAAAAATATCATCAGAGCAATAAAGGCCGGGTTTACATCTGTCATGTTTGACGGATCAAACTTGCCATTTGAGGAAAATATAAAGAAAACCAAGGAAGTTGTTGAGATAGCGCATTCTGTTGGTGTAAGTGTTGAGGGAGAACTTGGCGTTGTTGGAAGAGGCGAGTGGGATTTTAAAAATCCAGAGTTTTATACAAAACCTGAAGAGGCAGAGGTATTTGCAAATGAGACAGGTGTTGATGCTTTAGCTGTTTCAATTGGTACAGTTCACGGTGTCTACAAGGGCGAGCCTAAGCTTGATTTTGAAAGACTTGCGGAAATAAGAAAAAGAGTTGATTGTTATCTTGTTTTGCACGGTGGCTCTGGGCTTTCAGATAATGATTTTAAAAAGTGTATAGAGTACGGAATTAACAAGGTGAATATTTTCACTGATCTGACTTTAGCGATAAATGAAAAACTTCCTGAGTTTGTCAAAGCCACAAGTGATTTGACCCCTGCAATCTTTGATGAAATTAGAAGGATTGTCAAAGAGGAAGCCATGAAGAAGTTAAAGGTTTTTGGAAGCTATGACATAATTTAAAAACAATTATAATAGATACTAATAAACTTATTTGGAGGTGTTTTAGATGAACGAGCCGATTTATAAATATCTTAAGATAGGGACAATTCATTTCATGTCTTTCCCAGAGGTTATTGGTGGAGAAGGGCCAATTGAGGAGACTTTAAAAACAGTTCTTGAAGATGATTACTTTAATGCAGTAGAGATTACATGGATAAAAGATAGTGAAGTAAGAAAAAGAGTAAAGAATATGTTAAAAGATGCACATGTAACAGTTGCGTATGGTGCACAGCCAACACTTTTGAGAACAGGGCTCAATCCGAATGACTATGACAGTGAAAAGAGAAAACAGGTTGTTGCCTTCTTAAAAGAGAGAATTGATGAAGCATGCGAACTTGAAGCAGTTGGTCTTGGGTTTTTATCAAGGCAGTATGATGAAAACCGTAAGGAAGAAGCGTATAAAGCTTTGGTTGAAACAACAAAAGAGCTTTGTGAGTATGCAAAGTCAAGAGGTAACTTTATGATAGAGCTTGAAGTGTTTGATTTTGACATTGACAAAATGAGTTTGATTGGACCTGCTGAGCTTGCAGCAAGATTCGCAGCCGAGATAAGAAAAGAATACGACAACTTTGGGTTGATTGTGGATTTGAGCCATTTGCCACTTACAAGAGAAACAGCACAGCAGGCACTTTTGCCAGTAAAAGACTATCTTACACATGTTCACATAGGAAATGCAGTTGTGAAAGACAAAAACCATCCTGCGTATGGTGACAAGCATCCAATGTTTGGAATTGAAGGCGGAGAGAACGATGTTGAAGAGGTAATTGAATTTTTGAGAGTCTTAAAAGAGATAGGATTTTTAAATCCAGAAAAAAGACCTATCTTGAGCTTTGAGGTATCACCTATGCCAGGTCAAGATCCCAAAATTGTGCTTGCAAGTTCAAAGAGGGTTTTGAACGAAGCATGGGCAAGACTGTAAAAGTTTTTATTTCAAAATAATTTAGGAAAATAGAGATACTTAGCAAGTAACGGGAGGGAAATTTTGCATGAAGATACTTGTGACAAGACGAATAATGGAACCTGCAATTGAGCTTTTGAAAAAATATGGTGAGGTTGAAGTAAACCCGCACGACAGACCGATGACAAGAGAACAGCTTTTGAAAGCTATAGCTGACAAGGACGCAGTTTTGACCCAGCTTGTTGACAAGGTTGATAAAGAATTTTTCGACCATGCCCCAAATGTTAAGATTGTTGCGAACTATGCAGTGGGGTACGATAACATAGATATTGAAGAGGCAACAAAAAGAGGAGTTTATGTAACAAACACACCAGACGTTCTGACAAATGCAACAGCTGAGCTTGCGTGGGCGCTGCTCTTTGCTGCGGCAAGAAGAATAGTTGAAGCTGACAAGTTCATGAGAGGCGGACATTATAAAGGCTGGGGTCCAATGCTCTTTTTAGGCAAGGGCATAACAGGCAAAACACTTGGTGTAATTGGTGCAGGTAGGATTGGCCAGGCTTTTGCAAGGATGTCAAAAGGTTTTAACATGAAGATTTTGTACTATGATTTTGAGAGAAAAGAAAACTTTGAAAAGGAAATGGGCGCTCAGTATGTAGCATTAGATGAGCTTTTAAAAGAAGCAGATTTTATATCAATTCACGTGCCTCTCACACCACAAACAAGACATATGATTGGTGAAAGAGAGCTTTCTCTTATGAAGCCGTCGGCAATATTGATTAACACAGCACGCGGACCAATTGTCGATGAAAAGGCGCTTGTAAAGGCGCTGAAAGAAAAGAAGATTTATGCTGCAGGGCTTGACGTGTATGAGAGAGAACCCGAGTTTGAGCCAGAACTGGCTGAACTTGACAATGTTGTAATGCTTCCTCACATTGGTTCTGCAACAGAAGAGTCAAGACTTGACATGGCAATGCTTGCGGCAAACAATATAGTAGATTTCATTGAAGGAAGAGTTCCAAGAACACTTGTCAATAAAGAGGTTTTGAACAAAAAGTAATAAAGCATCTCCTTTTGGTAAATATTTCCCTGCGGGAAGGTAGTTATTCCCGCAGGGAGCATTTAAATTAGCGAAATTGATAATTTTAAAGCCCAGAAAATAATGCTATAATATTTTTATGAACAATACGAAACAGTATTTCACAATACGAAACAGGAGAGACTGATATGTCACAAAATTCTGTTCAGTCAATTGAAAGAGCGTTTGAAATAATCGAGGCTTTGGCTGTTGAGCCAAAAGGGCTTTCAATTACTCAGCTTTCTCAAAAACTTTCACTTCACAAGACTACCGTCCACAGGATTTTGCAGACACTACTTAACAGAGGGTATGTTCAAAAAGACCCACAGACCTTGTGCTACAAGCTTGGTGTAAAGTTTGTTGAGATTTCGAGCCTTTATCTTAACAACATTGAGCTCAGAACCGAAGCACATCCGTTTTTGCGTGAGCTTGTGGCTATGTTAAATGTGACCGTGCACTTAGCAATTCTTGATGGTTGCGATGTTGTGTACATTGACAAGATTGAGCAGGTAAACTCAATAAGGCTTTACTCCTCAATTGGCAAAAGAGTTCCAGCATACTGTACAGCACTGGGGAAAGTGATGCTCAGCAAATTTTCAGACCAAGAAGTTGAAAAGATACTATCTACAATTTCTCTTCAATCATATACACAAAACACTATTACAAATATAGAAAAGCTTCTCGATGAGATAAGAAGTGTTCGAGAGAGAGGCTTTGCAGTTGACAATGAAGAGTTGCAAGAAGGTGTAAGGTGTATTGCAGCACCCATATATGACTACAGAGGCGAGATGATTGCTGCTATTAGCATTTCAGCACCTGTGAGCGTCCTACCACCTCACAAGGATGAAGAGAATGCGCAAAAGGTTGTGGAGACTGCAAAGAAGATTTCTCACAGGCTTGGGCATGTGGAGGAGAAAAAAACATAGGGGAAAGGAGATGTAACAGGATGGAAAAGGAACAGGTTCTGCAAAGGATAAACGAAAATGGACTTGTTGTTGTTGTTCGTGCAGAGTCGAAAGAGAAGGCTCTCAAGATCACAGAGGCATGTATAAAAGGTGGTGCTAGTGCAATTGAGATAACCTTTACCGTGCCCGGCGCTGACGAGATAATAAAGTATCTTACAAGCACGTACAAGGAAGATGAGATTATAATAGGAGCAGGTACAGTTCTTGACAGCGAAACAGCACGAATTGCAATCTTGGCGGGTGCAAAGTTTGTTGTAAGTCCATATCTCAATCCTGAAATGGTAAAACTTTGTAACAAGTACAGGATAGCTTCAATGCCCGGCGCTATGACAATAAAAGAGGTTGTGGAGGCGCTTGAGTGCGGCGCAGATGTTATAAAGATTTTCCCTGGCGAGCTTTTCGGGCCAAAGATTATAAAAGCATACAAAGGGCCAATTCCACAGGCAAGGCTTATGCCAACTGGTGGCGTTGACCTTGACAATGTTGATGAGTGGATAAAAGCAGGTGCGTTTGCTGTAGGTGTGGGCAGTAATATAACAAAGTATGCAAAGGATGAGGATTATAGTAAGGTAGAAGATGTTTGCAGACAGTTTGTCCAGAAAATAAAGATGGCAAAGGGGAAGGTATAGGTAGGATGTTTGAGGTTGTGAGTTTTGGCGAGATAATGTTGCGGCTATCTCCACCAGGATATCAAAGGATTGTGCAGGCAACAAGTTTTGACATCAACTTTGGTGGTGCTGAGGCGAACGTTGTTGTTGCGCTGTCAAACGTTGGGGTAAAGACAAGCTATGTTACACTCCTTCCTCCGAATCCTCTTGGCGATACTACGGTAAACTTTTTGAGAAGATATGGAGTTGACACAAGCTATATAAAAAGAAAAGGTAAAAGGCTTGGAATTTATTTTCTTGAAAAAGGCGTAGGGCAGAGAGCATCTTCTGTTGTATACGACAGATCAAACTCTGCCATAAATGAAATACAGCCTGGAGATATCAACTGGAAGCAAATTTTGGAAAAAACAAAGATATTTTTCTCAACAGGAATTACAGCTGCTTTATCACAAAATGTGCTAAATGAGCTAAAGATGGCTTTTAAAACTGCAAAAAATGCAGGTGCAAAGGTGGCGTTTGACATCAATTATAGGTCAAAACTGTGGAGCTATGACAGGGCAAACGAGGTAATCTCAGAGCTTATGCCGTATGTGGACATCCTGGTTACCAACGAAGAGCATGTGAGAAGAGTTTTGAAAATTGATATGGAAGAAAAGTATTTTCAAGGCATTGACCTTACCCCAGATGGTCAAAAGGTTTTGTTTGAAAAGCTGCAAACAAAGTACCAAAACTTAAACAAAGTAGTTCTTGCTGCAAGAAGAAGCCTCTCTGCTTCTAAAAACATCTTTTTTGCCTATACAAGTGACGAGAATGGCAACATTGTATTTTCTAAAAAGCGCGAGATAGAAATTGTTGACAGAGTTGGAGCAGGCGATGCTTTTGTGGCAGGTGTGCTTTATGGAATTTTAAGAGGCCTTGAAAGCACTCAGATGCTTGAGGTTGCAACGTACATGTGTGCACTAAAACATACAGTTGAAGGCGACAGTTTGATTGTGACTGAGGATGAAATAAAACAGGCACTTTTACAAGATGGCTCTGGTATGATGAGAAGATAAACAAGGGAGGGTTATTTGAAATATGGAAGTTCGATTTGCAATGCATCCAAATCAGTTCAAAACTCTTACAACAGAACAGATAAGGAAAGAGTTTTTGATTGAAAACCTCTTTGAATATGGCAAGATAAACATGGTCTACACTCATGTTGACAGGGTGATAGTTGGTGGAGCTGTGCCAACAGTGGAGGTTTTGGTCTTGGAAGATGGAAAAGAGATTGGTGCTCAGTATTTTCTTGAAAGAAGAGAGATTGGGATAATCAATATAGGCAGCAAAGGGTATGTTGTTGCAGATGGACAAAAGTTCGAACTTGACAAGAAAGATGGTCTTTATGTTGGAATGTCCACCAAAAAGCTTGAATTTGGAAGTGATGACCCTTCAAATCCGGCAAAGTTCTACTTTGTTTCAACGCCTGCCCACAAGCAGTATCCAACGGAGAAGATTGATATCAAGCAAACTGAGGCAACTCATCTTGGTTCACTTTCTGAATCAAATGAAAGGACAATCTACAAATACATCCATCCGGACGGTGTAAAAAGTTGTCAGCTGGTAATGGGAATGACCATTTTGGAGCCAAACAATGTATGGAACACCATGCCCTGCCATCTTCATGACAGGAGGATGGAAGTATATTTTTATTTTGACATGCCAGATGATGCTGTGGTATTCCATTTCATGGGCGAGCCAGGTGAGACAAGACATATTATTGTGAGAAATGAACAGGCGGTAATCAGCCCGAGCTGGTCGATACACTCTGGTGTTGGTACAAAGAGCTATACATTCATCTGGGCAATGGCAGGGGAGAATCAATCATATTCTGATGTAAATCCGGTTTCTATGAAAGATTTAAGATGAAGGGCAATTTTGGAGGTGGCATTGAATGATATTAGATAAGTTCAAACTGGATGGTAAGGTTGCAATTGTGACAGGCGCATCAAAAGGTCTTGGGCAGGGTATGGCAATTGCTTTGGCTGAAGCTGGTGCAGACATAGTTGGGGTGGCCTCTGGTCCTTGTACAGCGACGAAACAGAAAGTAGAGGCATTAGGTAGAAGATTTTTAGAAATTCAAGCAGATTTGAGAACAATTGAGCCAATCAATATGATAATTGAAAAGACCATTCAAAAATTTGGTAAGCTTGACATTCTTGTTAACAATGCGGGAATAATCAGAAGATGCGATGCAATTGACTTTACAGAAAAAGATTGGGATGATGTTTTAAATCTAAACCTCAAGACAGTGTTTTTCTTCTGTCAAGCTGCCGCAAGACAGTTCATCGAACAAGGAACAGGCGGCAAGATAATAAACATCGCATCCATGCTTTCATTCCAGGGCGGAATAAGAGTTCCATCATACACAGCAAGTAAAAGCGGTGTTGCGGGAATTACAAAAGCACTTGCAAATGAGTGGGCAAAGTACAAGATAAATGTCAATGCAATAGCACCAGGTTATATGGCAACAGATAATACAAAACCGCTTCGCGAAGACCCTGTCAGGAGTGCTGAGATCCTTTCTAGAATTCCGGCAGGCAGATGGGGTACCCCAGAAGATTTGCAAGGTGCTGTTGTGTTCTTGGCATCATCAGCTTCTGACTATGTAAATGGTTGTATCTTGAACGTTGATGGTGGCTGGCTTGCAAGGTAACCTTTCAATACTTATTCCCGAGGGCTTAAGTATTGCCCTTTGGGGTTTTACTATCTTGTGCGAAAATCTCTTTTGGCAGATGTTCTTATGAGCAGCGCAAATGCTTTAAAAGAATGAATCCTATCAATGTTAGCTGTTCAGACAATAGAATTTGGAAGAATTTTTGGTACAAAAAATAAAAATTATAAAACACATACATTATAAACCTTAGCAAAATACTAAGGTTTGTGTACATTTTTAATATGATGAAATTTAAAATTAGGACTTTAAAATAGTCTGTGTTAGATTAAAAAAATCCACCCAAATAATTAGCATTTATTGAATTATATGTTGGTAAAATATTAATTTAGTCCTTTGAAGTTTAAATTCTTCTTGAAAGCATTTTTGATTTAACGTGCTATAATAGGCTCAAACCCAAAAGAGAAATGAGCCTATAAGGAGGGAAACTATGTTAAGCAAAGGATTTTTGAAGGTTACAGTAATTTATTTGCTCTTTAGCTTTTTCTGTTTAACAATTTTTAACTCTGCTTTTTTAACACCAAAGGCTGAGGCAGCCACAAAAGTTACATTGACTTATTGGGTACCTATGGGTGCAGAACAGGCCCTGCATTACAAAAGCTATAACGAACTTCCCTGCTACCAAATATTACAAAAGAAAACAGGTATAAAGATTGTTTTTAAACACCCACCACTCAGCAGTTCTGCAGCAAATGACCAGTTCAATTTAATGATTGCTTCACGCCAAATGACAGATATAATAGAATGGGGTTGGAATGGTTATCCGGGTGGTCCACAAAAGGCATTACTTGATAAAGTTATTATTCCATTAAATAACTACATTCCAAAGTATGCTCCTAATTTGAATAATTATCTAAAAAAGAACCCTGATATAAAGAAAATGGTATCAACAGTGGATGGTGATTTGTACTGTTTCCCTTCACTAAAGGAACTTCCAATTGATGCTTATTATGGTCCTCAAGTAAGGAAAGATTGGTTAAAGAAACTCAACATTGACCCGCCTGAGACAGTTGATGAATGGTACAAAATGTTAAAAGCTTTTAAATTGAATGACCCAAATGGAAACGGTCAGCGCGATGAAAGGCCATTTTCGATTTTAAGGGGAGCTTCAAATCCACGTGCTGCCTTTGATTATAGTAGTTTTTTAGTTGGCGCATGGGGAATAAAAACAGATTTCTTCCAGATAAATGGCAAGGTTAAGTATGGCCCATTAGAACCTCAATTTAAATCTTTTATGAGCACGCTGGCAAAATGGTGGAAAGAAGGTTTAATCGACCCTGATGTACTGACAATGGATAGAAAAGTAATAGAAGCAAATGTGCTTTCTGACAAGATAGGTTCATGGCTTGGTCTTATAGGTGGACAAATGGGAACATATCTGACAGTAAAAAAAGGTACATCGTTTGATCTTATAGGAGTACCATATCCTTCTCTGAAAAAAGGTGAAAAAGTAAAAATCGGGCAAAACGAGTATCCGTTTACTGGTAGAGGTGCAGCAATTTCTACAAATTGTAAGAATATTGAAGCTGCATGTAAGGTTTTAGATTGGGCTTATAGTAAAGAAGGATATTTAGTAATGAATTTTGGAGTCCAGGGAAAATCATATGTAATTAAAAATGGACGTCCACTTTATACTGACGAGATTATGAATAATCCAAAACTTGGACCTAAAGAAGCGCTTGGTAAATATGTTCCTATATTAGGTGCTTTTGTTCAGTCAAGGGAATACAGTCTGCAGATATCCTTTTTACTTCCTCAACAAAAGGAAGCATCTAAGAACTGGTCAAAGGTTACAAACGAGATTGCTTTGCCACCAATAACTCTATTTTTAACTCCTGAAGAGTCAAATAGACTTGCAAATATTATGAATACTGTTAATACTTTCTATGATGAAATGTTTCTTAAAATGATGACAGATAAATACAATAATTACAATTCGTTTGTAAAGACATTAAAAAGAATGAAAATAGATGAAGCGATAAGAATTTATCAAAATGCATATAACAGGTATATGCAAAGGAAATAATTAAGTGACAATCCAGATGTTCGAGGGCTGTCTCATAATATAGAGCAATAATTGTTGTTTAGGCAGCCCTCGATAAATTTATTTTTAAGAAAGCAGCAAACAAGAGGTGAGATACTAGTGATTCCAACATTATGGGACCCAAACGTAGATGAAGAAAGGTATAAAAATCCCATAATACATGCTGACTATTCAGATCCTGATGTAATCAGGGTTGGCAGTGACTATTTTTTAGTTGCGTCAAGTTTCAACTGCGTGCCAGGTCTTCCCATACTTCATTCAAAGGATTTAATCAATTGGAAAATTGTAAATTACGCAGTTGAGAGACTTCCTTCACCTGAGTATGATACTCCTCAGATAGGTAAAGGTATATGGGCACCTGCAATTAGATATCATGAAGAGAAGTTTTACATATATTTTAGTATGCCTGATAATGGTATATATGTATGCTATACAGATGACCCGTTTGGCAAATGGTCGGATATCCACTTGGTAAAAGCAGCAAAGGGATGGATTGATCCATGTCCTTTTTGGGATGAAGACGGAAATGCTTACCTTGTAAATGCCTTTGCAAAGAGCAGGATAGGGTTTAATAGCAAACTTTGTGTCTCAAGGTTATCAGCAGACGGATTGAGGGTATTAGATGAGGGTAAAATCGTCTTCGATGGTGCAAAAACACAGCCGACAATTGAAGGACCTAAACTTTATAAGCGAAATGGTTATTATTACATATTTGCACCTGCAGGAGGAGTAAAATTTGGGTGGCAGACGGTTCTGAGATCGAAGGATATCTATGGGCCGTACGAAGAGAAGATAGTGCTTCATCAGGGAAAGACCAAAATAAATGGTCCTCATCAAGGTGCATGGGTTGAGACAGAAAAAGGTGAGCACTGGTTTGTGCATTTTCAAGACAGAGGTCCGTATGGAAGGGTAGTCCATCTTCAGCCCATGAGATGGGAAGATAATTGGCCACTGATTGGCATTGATGTAGATGGGGATGGTATTGGAGAGCCTGTTGAAGAGTATAGAAAGCCAAACACAAACTACAAAAATGAATATGATTTTTACTTGGAATGTTCAGACCATTTTGACAAACCCCAAATTTCACTACAATGGCAGTGGCATGCAAATCCTCAAGATAATTGGTATTCACTTGAAAAGAGAAAAAGCTATTTGAGATTATATGCGGTTGGGAATCTGACAAATAACAATAAAGTAAAAAGTATATTCTTTATGCCAAATCTTTTACTACAAAAAATTCCAGCACCTGAATTTATAGCAATTGTAAAACTTGAGGTTAATTTTAATAAAGAGGGTTCTTATGCTGGCATAATAATGAGCGGCAGTAGATATTCTTCTATTGGAATAAAAAGGGGACAAAAGAAGTTAAGTCTTGTACAAGTTTTAGGAGATGTGAAAGAAGATGTGATTGAGAATACAGTGGCTAAGATGCCAATAGAAACATCTCAGGTTTTTTTAAAAATCAGTGTTAAAGAAGGAGCCGTTTGTAAGTTTTCATTCAGTTTTGATGGTAAAAAATTTACAGATTTCGGTACAGAGTTCATACCACAAGAGGCTATTTGGGTGGGTTCAAAAATAGGGCTTTTCTGTATAAATACCTCTGGAAAAAATGGAGTTATCCAATCAGATTATGCTGACTTTGATTATTTCAAGATTGAAAACTTTAGAAAGGAAGATGAGTGTTGAAAAAGTTAAAGGAGCTTGTAAAGAAGAATTACTCTATTAGGATGTCAGACAGTGTTATTAAAAAGTTTCCGAACCTTACTGATAAATGGCAGTATGACTATGGTGTTGTTTTTAAAGGAATGGAATATGTTTATGAGATGACAAAAGATGGGAAGTATTACGAATACATTAAAAGAAATATAGACTCCTTTGTGAATGAGGATGGGTCAATAAAGAAGTATTCTAAAGAGGAGTACAACATAGACCATATAAACAATGGAAAAGCAATTCTGTTTCTATATAGGAAAACAGGCGAAGAAAAATACAAAAAGGCAGCTCAGCTTCTACGCGACCAGCTCAGGTCCCATCCAAGGACAGTGGAAGGCGGTTTTTGGCACAAAAAAATCTACCCACATCAAATGTGGCTTGATGGTATCTACATGGCATCACCTTTTTATGCTGAATACGCAACGTTAATAGGACAGGACGAGGCAGACGAGATCTATGACGATGTTGCAAAGCAGGTAATCTTGTGTGCAAAACATACCAGAGACCCTGTCACAGGTCTCCACTACCATGGCTGGGATGAGAGAAGAGAGCAAAGATGGGCAAACAAGATTACAGGCTGCTCGCCAAATTTCTGGGGAAGGGCAATGGGCTGGTTTGCAATGGCCGCAGTTGATGTCCTTGACTTTCTGCCGCAAGACCATCAGTCAAGAGAAACAATTTTGGCTATCTTCAAGCAGCTAATTGACGCTGTTTTGAAGTATCAAGACCCTGAGATAGGTGTTTGGTACCAAGTTGTTAACTTTATAGGCAGAAATGGAAATTATCCAGAAGCATCAGCTTCTTGCATGTTTGCATATGCACTTGCAAAGGGTATAGAAAAGGGGTATTTGGACTGCAGTTATGTAAAAGCACTTGAAAGAGCGTATGAAGGAATAATCTACAGGTTTGTTGAAGAGGATGAAGAGGGGCTTTTGAATCTCAATGGTGTTTGCATGGTAGCAGGCTTGGGTGGAAATCCGTATAGAGATGGTTCTTTTGAGTACTATATAAGCGAGCCAATAAAGACAAACGACCTCAAAGGTGTTGGGGCGTTTATAAAGGCAAGTGCATGGATTGAAAGACTATTCAAATAAGTTGTGGAACAGAAAATTTTTAAAAGGAGGACAACCCTGATGTTTTTAAATGTTCGTGATTTTGGAGCGGTGGGAAATGGGCAGGTAAAAGATACAGAAGCATTCAAAAAGGCGATTGAAGCAAGTTGGGAGCAAGGTGGTGGGACGGTTTATGTACCTGCTGGAGTTTATCTAACCGGTCCCATTCATCTGAAGAGCAATATAACCCTCTATATAGAAAGTGGGGCTACATTGAAATTTTCCAACGACCTGGATGATTTTCCTTTAGTTTATACAAGATGGGAAGGAGAAGAACAAGAAGCATACTCTCCACTAATTTATGCCGAAAATGCAGAAAACATTGCAGTTGTTGGATTTGGCACAATAGATGGGCAGGGTGAAATGTGGTGGAAACTTCACAGAAATAAAGAACTAAAATATCCAAGACCAAGGACAGTTTGCTTTTACAGGTGCAAAAATGTGACTATTGAAGGAATAAAGATTGTCAATTCACCAAGCTGGACGGTAAACCCAATCGAATGTGAGAATGTCACAGTTCACAATGTCAAGATTCAAAACCCTTATGATTCTCCTAACACAGATGGGATAAATCCTGAGTCTTGCGAAGGTGTTAGAATCTCAAACTGCTACATAGATGTTGGCGATGACTGTGTAACTTTAAAATCCGGAACAGAAGATTGCAAGGTGAGGATTCCTTGTGAGAATATAGCAATTACAAACTGCATAATGGCACATGGTCATGGTGGAATTGTCATTGGCAGTGAAATGAGCGGTGGTGTTAGAAATGTTGTCATTTCAAACTGCATTTTTGAGGGTACAGACAGGGGAATAAGAATAAAAACCCGCCGTGGAAGAGGTGGGATTGTTGAAGATATAAGAGTTTCAAACATTGTGATGAAGAATGTAATCTGTCCATTTGCGTTTTATATGTACTATCACTGTGGCAAAGGCGGAAAAGAAAAGAGAGTTTGGGACAAGTCTCCTTATCCTGTAGACAGTACAACTCCAATTGTAAGAAGAATTTATATAAGCGATGTGATTGTAAGGCAGGCGCGAGCAGCAGCTGGATTTTTGTATGGTCTTACAGAGATGCCAATTGAAGATGTTGTATTTTCGAATGTCACAGTTGAGATGGCACAAAACCCTGAGCCTGAACTTCCTGCTATGATGAGCTATTTAGAACCGATGGCAAAAAGAGGGTTTGTCATAAATACTGTGAGGAATATAAGATTTATGAATGTTACTGTGCTGGAACAGGAAGGTGTTGCTTTTGAACTTAACAATTGTGAAAATGTAGAGTTTTACAGATGCAGGGCAAAAGATACAGCAGATTATTCTAAGATTTTGAGTCTGAATAATACAATGAATCTGATTGCCGAGTGAGAGGGAAATTAAGTATTTGCTAAATGTAGGGGTATGCTCTTTGGCAACAAGGCAAAAAAGAGCATACCCCTTTTTTATTCTTACCACAGCTTTTCAACATCCAAACTATTGCTATCAACAGGTATCATATAAAAGCAAAATTCAAATTTCTCATCTTTGATTAAGTACTTCTCAAGCGGGCCGGGGCCACAGCTCTGGCTCCCGATACCACCAATCTTGTAATCTACATTCACAACAATTCCATCTGCTTTTGTCAGCTCATATGTGTGTTTTGCTCTTGTGAGTACATCATCAGTATATTCTCTTGCACTGAAGTTAAATGTAGGGATGCCTTTAATACAAAGTCCTATTCCGTATATATTGTATACAAACGCCCATCTAACGTCGCACCTGTTTCCATATTCCTGGGGCATTATATATGGAACGTACATGTCTTTTATAGCCATGTCATATATTTCTACAGTTGCGCTCTGTTTTATATCGGGATAGTTTTCATGAGGGCCTCTTCCGTAATATTTGACATACTCAAATTCTTTTGGCATCATAAATTGCAGTCCTATCTTTGGAAGTGGCGGAAGCGGCCTTAAAGCCTGCGCATACACATTTGTCTCTACAATTCCCGATTTGAAAACCTTGTAGCTTGTGGTTACTTCAAATACAGGTTTTACTGAATATGCGCCATATACCGAAGTTGTTTGTACTTTGAAGTACTCGCTGTGCTCTTCAAAGCTGACATTTACAATTCTTCTTTGAAGCTTGTCAAATCCAGCTTTTATCCATTCATTTTTGATGTGCACATCGTTGTCTGTTGGAGCCCTCCAGAGATTGAACCTTGGCGAGGATTTTATAAAATCAAGACCGTTGTATTTTAAGCTTATCAAATCACCTGTCCATCTGCAAAACTCTGCTACTGTGCTGCCAGCAAAAACCTCAAGCTTATCGTAAAAATTTACCACTTCAAACCTGTTTTGCTTTGAGAAAATAACATTTACCTTCTCAATTTTTTGTACGGCATCTTGAGGAGTGTCTTCTATAAGTGCAATCTGAGATTTTGTTATAACAAAACCTCTTTTTGCCCAAGGCAGTGAATTTTTAAGCTTTGCTGTGAAGGTAATAAAAAGCTCTTTTCTGCTGCTTTCTAAAACTTCTTTGAGTTCATCGATTTTGACCTCTTTTGAAGAGCGGGGAAGAACATCGCTCACATCAACAAAGCCCTCTTTTACAACCCTGCCACCTGACAGAAGTTCCCATTCAACTTCAATGTGATTCAAAGATATAAAATCATACCTGTTTGTGATCTTGAAAATTCCTCTTTTTTTATCTAAAAGCTCAATAACAACTGGTTCGTAAACTTTCTTGAGCTCGAACATGGCTGGAGATGGAGTTCTGTCGGGGAAAAGAAGTCCGTCTATACAGAAGTTACCGTCGTTTGGCTCATCTCCAAAATCCCCGCCGTAGGCATAGTACTCTTTCCCATCAGGTATCTTTGTCAAAATTCCGTGGTCTGCCCACTCCCACACACATCCACCTAAAAGCCTTGGGTATTTGTATATCACGTCCCAGTACTCTTTGAGGTTTCCAGGACCGTTGCCCATTGCATGTGCATACTCACACATGAAAAATGGCCTTTTTTCTTGCTTCTTGCCCTCTTCTTCAAGTTTTTCTACTGGAGGGTACATTACACTTACAATATCCACAACTTCAGCATCACGGGCACTTTCATAATGAATAGGACGGCTATTATCATATGACCTTATCCACTGTGCCATTTTATCATGATTTGGGCCATAGCCAGATTCGTTTCCAAGCGACCACATGATGATTGATGGATGGTTTTTGTCCCTCTTTACCATCATCTTTGCCCTTTCAACAAACGCATCTTCCCACACTGGGTCTTTTGCTAAAAGTCCCCAGTCACCAACTGCTCCAAATCCATGTGTTTCCAAATCAGCTTCATCAATCACATAAATACCAAATCTGTCGCATAGCTCTAAAAAATAAGGATGGTTGGGATAGTGTGAGGTTCTTACGCAGTTTATATTGTGCTGTTTCATCAAGGTTATGTCTTCTTGCATCATCTTTCTTGTCACTGCAAATCCAACTCTCGGGTGCATGTCATGCCTGTTGACACCTTTGAGTTTAATTGGAACATTATTTAGGTAAAACACGCCATCTTTTATTTCGATTTTCCTAAATCCAAAGTTTTGAGGAATAATTTCCAACATGCCGCCGGAGCTATCTTTCAATGCTACAATTAATGTATAAAGGTTGGGCAGCTCTGCACTCCATAGTCTTGGATTTTCAATTTGAAATTCAAAAGTGATCTCTTGCTTGCCAGAGGCAGAAAGTCTTAACGATTTGTTTGAGCTTTTGATTAAAGTTTTATCAAAGAAAACTTGTACCTCTACACTGAATTCTTTTTGGTCATTGCTTCTGTTTTCAATTTCAATCTCAGCAGTCAAGTGTCCTTCTTTGAGGTCATCACTCAAAGTTGATTTTAAATACACATCTCTTACAAACACCTTTGGTCGCAGAAGAAGATACACATCTCTGAATATTCCACTCATTCGCCATTTGTCTTGGTCTTCTAAGTAAGTTCCATCTGAATATTTTAAAACAATAGCTGTGATAGTATTTCTTCCTTCTTGGACAAATCTTGTTATGTCAAACTCATGCATCATGTGAGAGACCTTTGAAAAACCAGCAAACTTACCGTTAATATATACATAAAATGCTGAGTCTACCCCTTCAAATACAACAAATATTTCTTTGTCTAAGTCTTCTTGAGAAATATAAAATTCTCTTTTATAGACACCTGTTGGGTTTATATCTGGTACAAACGGTGGGTCAACAGGGATGGGATATCTGGTATTTGTATAAATTGGTATGTCATAGCCAAACATCTGAAAGTTACTTGGGACAATAATCTGGTCAAAATTACAACTTTTTGTATCTGCCAAGATTATATCCTCTGTTACCATGCATGGCTTTTCAAAAAGTTTAAAATACCACTTTCCATTCAGTAGCCTAAAAAGATTTGAAAGCTCCCATTCATTTTCTAAAGCTTTTTGATGATTGTCAAAAGGTATAAAAGAACTTCTTGGCTCTTCTCTGTTTATATGCTGAATTTTTGGATTTTGATAGTAATTTTTGTCAAGCATATAAATCCACCTCACATGTTTTAAAATTACTGTGGTTTTTGTGTACATTATTCATTTTACTTTATCAACATGTAGACATACAATATCAAAAAACTAAAAACAATATAAGGATATTAAGATTAAACAAAAGAAAAAATAAGGAGCTGCCAACTTTTTTCTGTGACAGCTCCCATTTTTTGAACTCTTAATTTTCTGGTGGTTTATACTTGCCTGCAACCAGGTCCTCTAAATCTTTTAGCACCTTTTGAACCTGCTCTTTTGCAATCACAAAATCAGACTTTCCGTTTCGAACAACCATGTAAAAATCGTCGTTGTAAGGTATGTACTGCATCACATCAACTTTTTTGTTGACAAGATAAAACTTCATGGTCACTTCAGGTGTGCCTGTCGGCTTTTTGTCGTTTTCACCGTCAATTAAAAGACCAATGATTTCCTGATAGAATTTTTTGAATGTATCTTCATCAATCTTTCGACCGTCTGCCTGGAAGTTATATTTGTACTCATCAGCTTCTTCTTCGCTTCTTGCTTTTTTGATGAGCTTTTTGTCAAGTATAAGAGTGTGCTTCTTCTCTTTTGTGAAGATTTCAATCTTGTCAACATAATCGATGTTTACAATATAAGCAAACTTTTCTATGAGGTCAAAAGGCTTTATGGTATTCATGAAATCTGTCTTGTAAGTTGACATTGTAAATACAACTTTGGAGTCAGCCATTCTGCAGTAAACAGTCGAATCATTTGCATTGTTGCCGACAAAAAGATGCAAAGTGTTTTTGTTGTCCTTTACAATGAGCTCAATCCTTGGCGATTGCAACCCGTACTTAGGATTGTAAACATCTTCTCCAACTATATCTTCAGGACTGAAATTTGGAACATTTTCAATAAATTCTGAAAACTTATCGCTTGCAACTCCCACTGGCTGGCTGTATGGCTGAACCAAGTTCCACAGTCTAATATAGTACTTCCATTCATTATCTTTAGGATTTTTCTCATCAACCTTTTTGATTTCAATTGTTGGCTGTCCTTTTCTTACAAGTTTTACATACGTAATATTTTGAGTATCAATCTCTGGTATCTTAACACTCAGAAGCTTCTGAGGTTTTATGGTAAAATTTTCTGCATGGTTTGTCCACACAACATAAACTTTTGGGTCACCTTTTTTCATTAAATAATAAGTGGAAGTTATTGGTGTCTCTGACCCAAGATAAAATGTAACTTTTTTACCGTCGCTGAGTGTTGCCTCAACAATTGATTTTGGATTGTCAAGACCGTATTTTTTAAGGTCTTTGGGGTTGGTGTCAGCAACCTTTTCGGCTGTCATTTGAGCGCATGAAAAGGCTATGTCGTCTATCTTGTCCTGGTCGAAATAAAGAGGGTTGTTGATTCCATTTACAATCCACTTGTCTTTGACCTTTTCGAGCACAAGGTGAATGCCATCGTGCTTAATATCTATCTTTGTAATCTTGTTTCTATCAAAATTTGTTATGGTAACAGAGGCTGAAGAGGACTTTTTTTCTTCAGCCTCTTGTTTTTTCTTATTCAAGTAGCTTACATAAAAGTACGCACCAATTACAAGAACCAAAACCAGAAGTGCTGACACAATTGTAATAAGCCTGTTTTTTTTCTTTCTCATAGATGTCTCCTCCTCAGCCATACAGTTAAACCTAATACCAGAATAGCAATTGGTATTCCAACAACAGTTATTGCTGCCCAGACCATAGCCTGTGTTGTACTAATATTGAGCCTGAAAGTTGTAAGGTCTTTTGGTTGGATTTGCAGGGTTTCTTTTTTATCCTGTAGCCAGTTAAGACTATTTACCACAAAGTTCAAGTTTCCAGGGACGTTTTTAGAAAACTGAGCATTTAAAAACATTGCATTGCCAACTATCACGACCTTTGCATCTCTTGGTCTGAGCTTGGTATTGAGAGCATCAGCTTTATCTGTAATTGCAACAGCTAAGGTAAATGGTCCGCTAATATCACCTTTTTCTTTGCTAAGCGATGTTGATTTTAAGTCCTTTCTGAGCCACGAATTTGAAGTTGTTGTAAGAAGTTTTTCAATAGTAATTGTTCTTTTTTTAAATTTTGTCTCAACAATTGGTTGAGCACTTGGTAAGAGCATATACATATTGTTTAAATCTATTGGGTTTACAATGTCATGTGATTCAAGCTTTGGCAATATCCATACTGGATTGCCTGCATTGTAGTTGTTATCTCCTTCCATAACAACACCATGTTCAAGCCTTACTCCTAAGCTTTCAAAAAGGCTGTTAAAGTTTTTGAGTTCATCTTTGAGAAGGTCCATCAAAAATAGAACTCTTCCACCACTGTTTATATAATCTTTTAGTTTCTTTAACTCTATGTCAGATATATCAGTCTTAGGTGAGATAACTACAACAGCCGATGCATCCTGCGGAACACTTTTTTCAGTAAGAAGATTTAAATCCTTTATTTCAAAATTTGCAGCTTCAATCTCGCTTGAAATGCCAAGCCCAACAAGTGTGTCCTCTCCATGACCTTTTAGTTCATACAAAACAGGGCTTTTGTCAGATGTAACGTACAAGATGGCAGGTGTCAGTTTTTGTTCAATTGTAAGACCAGTTACGTTTGATTCGCCTGTCTGCTCATTGTATGAATAGTCAACCATGTCGTATCTGTTTATTACTCTGAATTTAGTGCCGCTTTCAACAATAAGCGAACCTTCATCAATTCCTGAACCACTTGTGTCATATTTTTTAACGAAACCTGGGTTTTTATAAGGGTCTATGTATTTGATTTTTACATGCGAGGATTTTTCAGCATATTTCTGGATAAACTCAGAAATCACAGGGTTTTCATTTCCGGCCGGGAAAAGAGCATAAATTGTCACATCTTTTTTTAGATTTTTCAAAAGGTCAATCGTGGGCTTTGAAAGTGAGTACAGTCTGTTATGTGTAAGGTCAAGCTTTGCTGGAATTTGACCTACTAAAAGGTTTAGAACTATCAGAATAGCAATTACAGATGCAGTCAGCATAGCAGCGTATCCGCCATATTTGAACTTTCTTGTCTTAAATGAGCTTTTTATACTCTTTAAATCAAGCTTCACCATTTCTTCCCCCTTTTTTAGCTCCATCTTCTTTTCTCAAGCACTCTAATTGTAAGGAATATGAACACAAATATAAAAGATAGATAGTAAACTATTGATGATAAGTCCAAAAGTCCATTTGTAAATTTTTGATATCTGCTTAGAAGTGAGAACCATTTGAAGAACCTAACTATAGCATTGTCATAAAACTCTGGTTTTAAAATGTATACGGCAACAAATGCTCCCGCTCCTATAGCTGCTGCAGATACACTAACAATTATGTTTCTTATGGTGAGGTAAATCCACGCGCTAACCAGTCCTACAAGGATTAGAACAAATACAAACCCTGCAACTCTATCTGTTGGAAGAGCACTTTCCAGCCAGTCTATAACCCATGTCAAAAGCAGGGCAGAAAATGTCACCACAGCTGCAATGAACTGGTTGTCTGTCAGTGATGATATAAAAAGACCTATTGAGATAAATGAACAGCCAAGAAGGAAAAATCCTATATATGCACCCAAGGTTTCTGCCACAGGAATGTCACCGTAAAAAGAAAGTATTATGGGATACAATACTGTAACTGCAATGGTGATCACAAAAACAGTAACAGCAGCCAAATACTTACCAAGCACAATCTCAGTAAGTTTTAATGGCGATGTTAAAAGAAGCTGGTCTGTCTTTGTTCTTGCTTCTTCACTTAATAGTCTCATTGTAAGCACTGGCACAACAACTAAGAATATAAACGTTATGTTACCAAGCACTGATGTATAGTTCGGGCTTGCTGGAAACAGGTTTGACACTGCAAAGAAAAATCCTGAAATCAAAAGGAAAAATCCCATGAATATGTATCCTGTCGGTGTTGAGAAATATATTTTTAACTCTTTTTTCAAAACTGCACTCATACAGCTTCAGCCTCCTTCTCCTCAGTTGTAAGCTGCAGGAATATCTCCTCAAGCGTCAGGTCAACCGCTCTCATCATCAGAATAGGAAGTTTTGCCTCGCTCAGTGCATAGAATATATCTGCCCTTATATCTACATCGTTTTCTGATTCAACAATGACCTCAACGGTGTTTGGTTCTTTTGGACCAATAAATTCTATGTATTTTACACCCGGTACCTTTTCAAGTATTCCATAAACCTTTTGCCTTTGACCTAATACTCTTATCTGAAGTTTGCTTCCGTGGGTAAGTCTTTTAGATAGATTTTCAGGTGTGTCACTTGCAACTATCTTTCCTTTGTTGATTATCAGAACTCTTTCACAGACAGCACTGACCTCTGGCAGAATGTGAGAGCTTAAGATTATTGTGTGCTCACTTCGAAGATTCTTTATCACAGACCTAATCTCAATTATCTGCTTTGGGTCAAGGCCGATTGTAGGTTCGTCCAGAATCAAAACAGGAGGATTTCCAATCAAAGCCTGGGCAAGTCCAACTCTTTGCTTATAACCTTTTGAAAGATTTTTTATGAGCCTGTTTCTCACATGGGCAATGCCAACAGTTTCCATTATCTTGTCCATGCTTCTTTTTTTCTCTTTTTTGTCTACCTTTTTAATGTCGCTCACAAAATCAAGGTATTCTTGCACAGTCATGTCCATATAAAGCGGTGGGTTTTCAGGCAGGTATCCAATTCTTTTTTTCACTTCTTCGGGCTCTTCTAAGATGTCGAATCCGTCAACGTAGGCTGTTCCTTCTGTAGGTGATAAATACCCTGTTATGATGTTCATGGTGGTAGATTTTCCAGCACCGTTTGGACCCAGAAAACCAACAATTTCCCCCTTTTGCACTTCAAATGAGATGTCGTGAATTGCATAGTGCTGACCATACTTTTTGGTTAAGTGTTCAACCTTTATCAAAAATATCCCTCCTCAGATTGACAATGTATATAGTTGTACAGTTTTAATTATAGTATAAACTATAACATAATGTGTGAACAATTTGTTAAATTATTTTTTGCTCAGTTTCGTTTGAATATCTCCTTTTAGCTATCACATACAAGCTTTAATAAGATTCTTGCTTATCACAGGCTGCGGTGCACGCTTGAACAATGAGAAAGCAACAATTTACCACGATTCCAAAGATGCGATGTGCATTTTGACTGGTCATTTGTAAAAGCTATTCAAATCACAGGGGAGAATCATTTGGCTTGTTCAGAATATCTGAGTGGACAAATATAACTTTTTCAACAAAAAAGACTCTCCGCTTCTCTGCAGAGAGCCCTTATTGCTTTAAGATTTATGTATCTTCTAAATTTTCACACCCTTTAAAAATGCGATATCTTGCATATTCTTTCCACATACAGATTCAATAATTGTCATATCCTTTTCGAGTTTTACAATTTTTTGAGTATTCTCTTCAGTTTGTTTAAATAGAGCTTGGTGTTCTTTGCTGTTATTTGAAATTACAGAATTCAACAAACCTTCCATCCTTGCAAGCTGGTGAGTAAAGTTGTCATGTTCAGCTTTGTTTACCTGCGCTAAATGTTCTAATGCTTTTAAGATTTGAGTATTTTCTGCAACTTGAAGTTCTAATTTTTCAACTCTCTTTTCGAGACTGTCAACTCTCTTTTCAAGATTTTCCACTCTCTTTTCAAGGCTTTCGACTCTTTTTTCAAGACTTTCGACTCTCTTTTCAAGGCTTTCGACTTTCGCTTCAAGTCTGTCAAGCCTTGCCTCAAGCCTGTCAATCTTTTGGTCCAAGGTTTCAACCTTTTGTAAGATAAGCTCTAAGATTTCTCTATCACTCATCTTTATCTCCTCACGAAAGTTAAAATACAACTTGACTATAATTATAACTCATTTAAATGGAAAAATCTATTCAAAAGATTATAAAAAGATATATCCTAAGAAGATCAAGTATAAAACCCCACCAAACAAAAGTGCAAATGGATTTACAGATTTTTTAATCTTAACCCATGTAAGATTTAAAAGAGCAGACATAAATGCTAAGATAGCTGAAAACATTGTTATACCTTTTAAATTCCATGGTGTGAATATTATTCCAAATACAACTGGAACAGAGGATTGAAATACCATTGCACCTGTGATATTTCCGAGTGCAAGAGTGTCTTTTTTCTTTCCAATCCAGATAATAGAGTTTAGTTTTTCAGGTAGCTCTGTTGCAATAGGTGTAATTATTATAGAAAGTATTAGTGCAGGTACACCAATCAACATCGCAACTTTCTGAACATACTCAACAAACAAATGCGCACCATAGATGATAAATACCAGTGAAAGAAGTAGCTGAGAAAGTATCCACAAAAGGTTGTTTGGAAGTTTTAAAAACCTTGTAAAATAAAGTTCTTCTAATTCTTCTCTTTCGGTGTCTTCACTCTCATCTGCAAGTGTCTTTTTTACATATATAAGATAAGCTACAAACAATCCAATTGCAATTATTTTTCTTATAACTTTGTGATTGTGAATAAATGTTGTCAAAACTGCAATTCCATATACAATGAGAAAATAAGTAAGGTCACGCTCAAATACACTCAAGTCAACATTCATCTTCAATGTTCTTTTTCTAAAAAGAGTGTAGACTATTACAGCAAGTCCAGTTATGAAAAAAGCCAAAGTACCGAGCATAAAAGGGGCGCCGGCAATTGCCCCAATACCAACATCATGTGAACTTTCTCCTTTGGCAAACAGAATTGCAATAATAGGTATTATGGTCTCAGGAAGGGCAGTTCCAACCGCTGCCAGGATACTTCCAACTGCCCCTTGCCCTAAGTTCATTCTTTTGCCAAACCATTCAACTGCATTTGTGAAAAAAGTGCAACCAAAAAGTATTATAAACAAAGAGAAAATCAGCTTTATAACATATGATATTGCCACCCTTAGTCATCCCTTTCTATCGTTAGTGTTTCAAGTTAATACTTTAATAAGAATACTACTTTGATACAAAAAGTGTCAAGTGAAGGCAAATGCTAAATTTTTCAGAAGCATATTTTGATCTTATTCTTTATGAAAGTGACGTGTAAAGTATTTTACTACTTCCACAATAGGGATTATAGAAAGTGACGCTAAGATTATGATTGTCCACTGCTCAAAGTTTAAAGAGGTCAGCTTGAATAATTCTCTAAGCGGTGGAACTATTAGCACTACAACCTGAAGCAAGAATGAAGCTATAAAAGCAAGGTTTAGGTATTTGTTAGAAAACACTCCCAATTTAAATAGCGAGTTTATGTTTGAACGCACATTGTATGCATGAGTAAGTTGTATGAGGCTCAGTAGCATGAAGGTCATGGTGATGGCAGTGTTGTGACCATATAATTTGTTTCCAATAGAGAATACTAGCAATGTTATCAAGCCTTTTAAAAAACCTTGATACAGAATTGAAAAGCCAAGCCCACCAGCAAATATATTTTCTTGAGTTTTCTTCGGCTTTCTCTTCATTACATCACTTTCTGCTTTTTCCATACCGAGTGCTAAAGCTGGGAAAGTGTCAGTCACAAGGTTTACCCAGAGAATATGAATTGGGTATAATACTACCCAGTTTAAAAGTGTTGCAAAGAACAGTGTTACAACTTCTCCAATATTTGATGAAAGCAAAAATTGAATGGTCTTTCGTATGTTGTCATAAATCTTTCTTCCTTCTTCAACAGCTGCAACAATTGTTGCAAAGTTATCATCTGCTAAGATAACATCAGATACATTCTTTGTTACATCTGTTCCTGTTATTCCCATGCCAATTCCAATATCAGCTGCTTTCAAAGCGGGTGCATCGTTCACTCCATCACCTGTCATAGCGACTATTTTACCATGACTTTTCCACGCTTTAACAATTCTTAATTTGTGCTCTGGAGACACTCTTGCGTAAACTTTTACCTCTTTTACTTTTTCTTTTAATTGCTGATCATCTAATTTTTCAATTTCACTGCCTGTCAGAACCTGCGAAAGTTCGTCTTTGTTTGTATCAATTATCTTCAATTCTTTTGCAATTGCTACAGCTGTGTCTTTGTGGTCTCCTGTTATCATCACAGGTGTGATACCTGCTTGATAGCATACCTCAACTGCATTGTAAGCTTCAGGGCGTGGTGGGTCTATCATTCCAACAAGTCCTATAAAGATGAGATTGTCTTCAATAGCATTTTTGTCATCTAATTGAGTTCTATCAATTTCTTTGTATGCAAAAGCTAAAACTCTAAGCGCATTGGAGGACATTTCTTTGTTTGCCTGCAAGATACTATAATGCATATTTTCGTCAAGAGGTAGTATTTCATTATTTACCATTGCAAACTTGCATTTGTTAATTATTACATCTACAGCACCTTTAGAAAACACAAAGAGTTTTTCATCATTTCTAATTTCATGCACAGTTGTCATCATCTTTCTGACAGAATCAAAAGGTATTTCGTAAACTCGCTTTAATACTTTCTCAATTGCAATCTTGTTAAAGCCTTTTTCATAGGCAAATTTTACCAAGGCAATTTCAGTCGGGTCGCCAATAAAATGAGGATGTTTATTAATCAAGTCTACCTTTACATCATTGCAAAGTGCCATTATGTGAAGTAAAGTCTTTGTTGTATTATCTTCATGTTCAAAGTTCTCAACCAGGTTATCATTGCAATAAATTTTTACAACATTCATCTTATTTTGAGTAAGTGTCCCTGTTTTATCAGAACAAATAACTTCTACTCTTCCTAAGGTTTCAATCGAAGACAGTCTTCTTATGATAGCATTTCGTTTTGCCATTTTTTGAACACCAATTGCAAGGACAATTGTCACCACAGCAGGAAGACCTTCAGGAATTGCAGCAACAGCCAATGACACAGCTGTTAAAAACATTTCAAACGTCTCTCGACCGTAAAGAAGTCCTGTCACAAAAACAATAAAGGCAATTGCGAGTATTCCAAATGTGAGATATTTGCCAATTTCTTCTAACTTCTCATGAAGAGGAGTTTTGGTGTCAATTGTGGACTGGATATTTACAAAGTTTGCAATTTTGCCTATCTCTGTTTTCATTCCTGTTGCAACAACTACACCTTTTCCTCGGCCATATGTTACAATAGTTCCCATGAAAGCCATATTAGTCCTTTCTGCAAGAGGGGTTGACTGGTCAAGAACATTGTTTGCCTCTTTTTCAACAGGAACAGATTCGCCAGTTAAAGCTGACTCATCAATTTTAAGATTAACACCTTCGATGAGTCTTAAATCTGCAGGGACAATATCCCCCGCTTCAATTTCAATTATATCTCCAACCACTATTTCATCGGTTCTGATTTGCATCAAATGTCCATCTCTGTAGACTTTGGCATATGGCATATTAAGTTTTTTGAGCGCATCTATTGCTTTTTCAGCTTTTAACTCTTGTGCAACTCCAAAGACTGCGTTGATAAGCAGGACGGCTACAATAATTGCAGCATCTGCTGCCTCGCCAAGAAGGATTGATATGACTGCAGCAGCAATGAGTACAAGTACCATCACGTTTTTGAATTGTTCCAAGAAAAGAACAAATAATGATTTCCTTTTTCCTTCTTCAATTATATTTTTTCCGTACACTTTAAGCCTTTGTTCAGCTTCTTCGGATGAAAGTCCATTTAGAGTGGTTTTGAGGTTTTCCAAAATTGTTTCTATGTCCTTTGAGTGAAAATTAGAGATGTTTTGGTTCAAGTTTGAATTCCCCCTCCTCATGAGTATTTTATAGAGTCTTTAGTTTTTAGAAGTTCCCCATCAAAAACTATTTTGGTTTTAAAATCATCTTTTTAGAAGGCAAATAAAAAAGACTTTTAACATGTGACAGTCAACATCACATGTTAAAAGTCTCGCACGCCCAAATCTTTGGTTGGGCCCTTATCCCCAGAGAAGGCGAAAAAAACCTTCTCGCGAATGTTGAGGATAAGGCTTTTGCGGTGCTACTCCCTTTTAACATAACCAAAGGAAATAGCAATATTTAGTTGTGGTTATATTCTACATTAAAAAAAATAAATTTTCAAGTCGTTTTAAGAATCTGTGATACCTCCTTTTTTGCATAAATTTAACTATAAAGTCCTCATTATTTCAAATTAGAGATTGAAAATTTGTGATATACATCTTAAAATTTTTCAATAGAAAATTGATAACAAATTTGTGCTTTACACCAAAAGAGGGAAGGCAAGATGAGAGCACAAAAAAGACATCTGCAAGTTTTCTTTAAATCTTTGGCATTTACCTTGGCAGCCTTAATAGTATTTTCTGTAGGAGCCTTAGGTGGAACAATTGCAGCTTATATCAAAGCCATTCCCCCTGGAACTTTGGATGAGATTGTACAAGATACAATAAATAACACTACAATAATATTTGATGAAATGGGCAGAGAGGTAGCTACTTTAAACAGGGGACAAAGTGGTATTAGAGTTTCATATAATCAAATTCCTAAAGACCTCATAAATGCTTTTATTGCAATTGAGGATGAAAGATTTTGGTATCACAATGGAATTGATATAAAAAGAATTATCGGAGCTTTTATTCATAATCTTCAAAGAAGAAGCTTATCTGAAGGTGCAAGCACAATAACACAACAACTTGTGAGAAACAAGCTTTTGATGTTTGAAAAGTCATTTAAGAGAAAGATACAAGAGCAATATTTAGCAATTCAGCTGGAAAAGAGACTTACAAAACAGCAGATTTTGGAAGAGTATTTAAATACAATAAACCTTGGAAATGGTGCTTATGGGGTTCAAGCTGCTGCATACACTTACTTTGGCAAAGATGTCTCAAAACTGTCCTTGGCTGAATGTGCGCTAATTGCAGGGATAACGAAAAATCCTTCTTACTACAATCCATTTAAGTTCCCTGATCATGTGAAAAAAAGACAGCAGCTTGTACTAAAGAAGATGTTAGAGCTGGGGTATATCACCGAAGAGGAGTATTACCAAGCAATTAACCAAAAGCTTGTATATGTCAAAAATAGCAACAGAAACTTGTTGCCATACAAATATCCTTATTTTGTGGATTCGGTTATAGATGAGGCGATTAGAATACTTCAAATACAAAGGGGAATTACACAAGAAGAGGCAGAGGACTTGGTCTATGGCGGAGGACTTAAAATTTATACAACATTAGACAGTAGTATTCAAAGTGCGATGGAAGAGGTTTTTTCAGATTCAAATTATATGCCAACAGTGAGGTATTATGACAAAAATGGGGTTCCACAACCGCAAACAGCAGCTGTGTTGATTGATTTTAGGACAGGGGCTGTAAAAGGTATAATGGGCGGAAGAGGGAATATGAATGCAGTTCGACTTTTTAACAGAGCTACCATGTCTGTACGCCAGCCAGGCTCTGCAATAAAGCCCATTGGTGTTTATGCCTTAGCTTTAGAAAGGGGCTATAGTCCATGGAGTGTTATATTAGATGCACCTTTTTCTATTGGAGGATATGCACCTAAAAACTGGTATGCAAATAAGACTGGCTATAGTAGCTACAAAGGTTATATGACCCTAAGACAGGCTCTTGTATGGTCGGCTAATGTGCCGGCGGTAAAGCTTGCATACAAGTTGGGTGTTCAAAATGTTTATGAAAATCTCCGAAAATTTGGATTTACTACTTTAACAGAAGAAGACAAAAATAACTTGTCCATTGCAATTGGTGGTTTTACCTATGGAGTAAAACCAATTGAGCTGACAGCTGCGTTTGCAGCAGTTGCAAATGGAGGAGTGTATATAAAACCACATTTTATAACAAAAATAGAAGATAGATACGGCAATACTATTAATGAGTATAGTTATGAGCGCAAAAGAGTGATGGAAGAAAAAAATGCACAACTTTTTGACTGATATGTTGCAAAGTGTAGTAAAAACGGGTATAACAATTGGTACAAGTTTTAATTATCCAGTTGCTGGCAAGACAGGTACAACTGATGATAACAAAGACAGATGGTTTGTAGGCTATACACCAGATTATGTTTTAGGTGTGTGGGTAGGAGAAGATGAGCCAAGGCCTTTGGACTATCTTGATGGAACAAATCCTGCGGTGAAGATTTTTAAAGGAATTATGGATAAGATTGTGAGTGAAAGAGGAATAAAACATTACTTTACAAAGCCATATGTGGTGTATAAAGGGTATGTGTATAAAAGTAGTTCCAGAACATATAAACAAAATGTTAATACCTCTCCTTCAAATTCTAGTACACATATTTTAAATGTTACTGTACCTTCTGCTGGCAGTATAAACTCAAATTCAAAGGAGGACCTGAATAGTAAGATAACCCAGCAAGAACCTTCCCAAGCAAAAGTTCAAAATTCATCAGGACAGAATGGCACTCAGTCAATTCTCCAGCAATTTAAAAACGGAGAGGCTATAAAACAGTCCAACACTGCACCTTCTCAACAAGCCAAGTTGAATAGTAAAGCTTCAAATGAAATTACTGAACCACAGACGATAAAGAATAATTCAGCAGCAGGAACACAAACCAATGATATACAAAACTCATTTCCTCAATCTAATGAACAAACTGTAAGTGACGATATTTACAGCCACTAAAATTGGTTGAAAAGCGTAATTTGTAATTTACACAGAATATTGGCAAATTACGCAAGTGGAGTGAGATAAAATGCTTTGAAATGCACATATAAGATGCAGTTGATTCAAAAATGGGAGATTTTAGAGCCTGCCATTGCGTAGCTTGCCACTTGATGAGTAAGTGAAAGTGGTACTGCTACGTAAAAAATGTACAAAAATTTTACCAAAAGAAGAATTTTTATGAAGAAGCGTTTATTTGCTGTACTTATTCTTAATTATATTCTTATTAGCAGGCTTACTAATTAGTTCTTATTACAAATCAACAGTAGCTGGAGCAAAGCAGGTTTTAACCTATATCAATGGTGCTGAGCCAAGATATTTGGATCCTGCAAAAAATACTGCCTAAGATGCAGCAAATATCATATAGTGATATTAACGATACAAACTGGAGCAATAAGAATTACGATGCATTGATTGATAAAGCTAAGAAAACGGTAAATCCAAAAGAAAGAATGAAATATTTAATGCAAGTAGAGAAAATTTTGATGGACGAAAGTGTTATTATACCAATTTATTTCTATTCAAAGGCGTATTTACTAAGAGATTATGTAAAAAATTACTACATGTCTCCACTTGGTTTTAACTACCTTATGTACGCTAAGATTGAAAAGTAAACAAAAATAGAAAAAATACAAAAAGGGAAGGGCTATGATTTAAAAAAGTTCTTCTCACCTGTTCTACATACATGAATATTGCTATTATTTATGGTTGCTCCTCATGTTTCTGCATATCCTCAATAATTAAAAATCAGTCTTACTATCTGCCTTGATTATTCCAAAATATGGCATGACGGTTAGAAAATAAATTTCCTTTCCCCAAACGACTTTTCAAAATATCTCTGCAAAAAGTATTTATCACATCCTGTTTTTGTACTTTTGGTTTCTTGGAGTTTATTGTTAGTCGGGTTACGAATTGAAGATTGTTTTAAAAGGTCCCTGAAGTTTGGTGAAAGAAATTATATAATCATATAATAAAACCTGGCAAAAAAAAAAAAAAAAAAAAAAAAACATTATATGGAATTTAATGGAAAAACTAACCTTCTGGCAAATGTGAAGGGCAGAAAAAGAAGGCAAGGAGGTTTTTGTTTTCTACATGCTGCAAACATTTGAAAAGTAATAATTATGTGCTTTGTTGTTAGCCTTAAATGCACAAATGCAAGCTATTCAAGGCAATATTTGACTTGAAAAAAGGCAGCTGGTAAAGATTAATGCCAGGTGCTTTTTGTTTTATACAAAAAATTTTTAAAATTGTTTAACCATCAATGTGGAAGGCTAATTTTTTTATGTTAGATTTCATTTATTTTATTTGTTTTTTTCACAATAGCTTTATTGTTTTTTATAAAGATTTAACCTAAAGTTTTTACTTCAATTTTAGAATTGTTTTTAATTATTGGTTCTACTTTGTATTGGGGATTACCAGGTAGATTAGTATCCTATATATATTCTAAGGCTCAATGGAGTCATGATTTATTAAGCTTTTGTTAAGGTGGGAGGAGCAGTTATGTATGATGTGGTCGAAGAGAAAATCAAACAATATGAAAAATTGTTAATTGAAATGTGGACTGCATCTGAGAAGTATCTTGGCAGAACTTCTGTCCAGCTTTTAGTAGAAAGAGTTGTATGGGAACTTTCAGCAGAATACAAGGAAATAGAATAACTTTACTTTGATGAAAATGGAATATCATGTAAAGAGATATTAACAGTTTTAAAGAAAAACCCAGAATTTCCCGTAGACAGAATGTTTAGGCAGTTTATCACAAGTTACGTTGAGATTCTGAGTAGGTTGATTGGTAGTGAAAATGCAGGTAAGCTCATGGAAATACTACGCCAGGAAATGAATGAGGTGTATTTTGATTAGGGAGGGCAAAGAAGATGGAAAGATTGAAAACAGGTATTAAAAATCTTGACCGTGTTCTTGGTGGGGGCATACCGCTGTATTCGCTGAATATTGTATCTGGTGCGCCAGGCAGTGGAAAAACAATATTTGTTCAAAATATAGTGTTTAACAGTGCAAGAAATGGACTTAAGAGTTTATACTTGACAACTATTTCAGAATCACAATTTAAGATGGTAAGACATTTACAAGAATTTAAGTTTTTTCTGACGATTTACTTGGCGGCAAGTTTATTTATGCAGACCTTGGAGAAGTTGTGCGCAAACAAGGACCTAGTAAGATTTTAGGGTACTTGACTGACATGGTAAAAAAGTACAAGCCTAACATAATTGTGATTGACAGCTTTAAAGCTATAAGAGACATATTCCCTGACGAAAAGACTTTTTAGGCTTTTGTTTTTGATCTGGCTGCTGCATTGTCAATATGGGAAGTTACTGTGTTTCTTATAGGTGAGTATGAAGAAAAAGAATTAACTGTCTTGAGTGAATTTGCGATTGCGGATGGGACTTTTCATCTTTATGGACAGGAGGAAAAGAAGTTCCAGAAAAGATATTTGCGTATCTTAAAGATGAGGGGGACTTCTTTTGAACAGGGCGAGCATTTGTTTGAGATTACTCCTGCAGGGATAAAAGTGTATCCCAGAATAAAACCGGCTGGAGAAGAGCTTCAGTATGAAGTCAAAGCGGAGAAAAAAGGATTTGGAATCAGAGATTTGGACGAGATGCTAAATGGTGGCCTACCAGAAGGAACTATTACTATCATCTCAGGTGGGACTGATACAGGCAAGACCACGCTTGCTCTTAAATTCTTACTTGAGGGGGCTGAGATAGGCGAGAAGGGATTATTGCTTTCTTTTGAGGAACCTCTTGCTTAGCTTAAGAGTAATGCCCATTTTCTCGGGATGGGAAATGGATAGATATTTGAAAGATGGTCTTTTGGATATCAGGTTCATTTCTCCAATTGAACTTGGTGTAGATAAGCATGCTTTTAAAATAATGGATATGATAGAAAAAGATAGAGTTGAGAGGTTTGTGATTGATAGCATATCTTCTTTTGAAAGCAGTGTATCTGATATCCAGAAGTATAAAGATTACCTTTGGGCAATAGCACAGGAACTCAAAAGGAGGCATATTACTACAATATTTACTGTACTTAACGAGGACCTGTTTTCGCCATTAGTAATTACTAAAGCTCAAATATCATTTATCGCAGATAACATAATTGGGCTAAGATACGTCGAAAGTGAGTCAAATATCAAAAAAGCTCTTGGAATCCTCAAAGCACGTGGAATTAATCACAGCCGCGACCTCAGAGAATATGAAATTACACCAAACGGAATAAGCATTCTTGGAAAATTAGATAAGGCAAATATGTTGAAATGAGGTGCTGATATATGCCAACAAATCTTTTACTAAGTGTTTCATTAAAATATTGGCAGGATTTTCAGGATACTCTTGCTAAAGCAACAAACACCAACATTTATATATTTGATGCAAATGCCAATCCTTTTTCTAAATTCAGCCAACAAGTTGAAGTATGCAAAGATGTAAACGAAGGGAATAAGGTCTGTAACGAAAAGTGTATTCATTTTTACAAAGATGTACTGAATTCCATAGAAGACGAAGGCATATTTACCTGTGCTTATGGAGTTAGACTCTGTGCCTATCGATTGGAAACATATGCTCAAAAGATAGGTTTCCTTATTGTTACACCAAATGGGAACCTGGCTGGAGCGAATATGGAAGAAGAGAACGCTTTTGTTGCCAAAGCCAATAGTATTTACCAAACGATAAATGAAGTTTTAAAGGCTGTTCTTGAAAAGAACCTTTTAGGGCTGCGTAGGCTTGAACTAAATTGTATTTATGAGATTAGTCGGCTGATGATTTCCACTGTAGAGCTCGACAAGGTTTAAGAACTCATAATAAACTCCTTAATAATAATATACAAGATTGAACTGGGGTTTATTGGTCTACGAGAGGGCGACAAAGTCAAGATAGCACAAGCTAAAGGCGAGTATGGACAACTTTTGGTTGGAAGGAGTGGTCGATGGTTCATCCAGTGATTGAGAAAATTTTTTCAACGGTAGAACCATCACTTTTACACATTGATGAATTAAAAGCCTTAGATGGTTTTACTGAATTAGAAATTAATATTGAAAACAAAATTATGATTTATCCTCTGTGGACCTCTATTGGTGCTGTAGGCTTCTTGGGCATAATGTTTTCACCTGACTCAATAGATGAAAATGACAACAGAAATCTCCAGATATATATAAACTTTGCTGCAATAGCCTTGGCTAATGCAAAGATTGTAAGCCGCTTAGAGAAAGAAGCTGAAACAGATTTTTTGACAGGTTTCTTTAATAAACGGACCATTCGAAACATATAGATTAGTGAACTTGAAAGGGCAATTAGGTATAGACTTCCTTTGGCAGTTATTTTTCTTGACATTGATGACTTTAAGGCTTATAACGACACATTTGGTCGTGTGGCTGGCGATGTGATGGTACAAAAAACGGCAGAGATAATAAAGAATTCTATAAGGACTGTAGATATTGCAGGGCGCTTTGGTTGTGAGGAGTTTGTAATTATTCTTCCAGGGACAGATGAAGAAGGTGCTGTGGCAGTTGCAGAGAGAATACGAAAAGCCATAGAAAACTATCCTTTTCCTCATCGCAAGGTTACAGCAAGTATTGGTATAACATTGGCAAAAAATACTGACTCGGTTGAGTCGTTACTGGAAAGGGCGGACAGAGCACTATATCAAGCAAAAAGAGAAGGGAAAAATCGCTGTTGCTTAGCTTAAGACGTGGTAGATGTTTTGTATCCAAAATAATTGCAGAACTCAAAAGATGTATAGGGAAGAACTTTTGAGATATGAGTTGAAAATCCAGCATTAAAAGTGATTGATGAAGGTAGAGGTGATTCAAGCTCTCAACTACTGATTCAGAAATGTTGTATAATAGTAGCTAAAAGGGCACATAAAAACTTCAAGCTAAAAAAAGTTAACAATGAAAAGATTGTTTACGCTTGTAAAGAATAAGGTGCAAAAAACTTGGAAGCAGGAATAGATTAAAAGAGAGGTTGTTAAAACAATAGGCAAAAGTCGAAAAGTTAATTTTTAACGAAGGGAGGAAAAATGAAATTGAAAATTGGTGTTATAAGTGATACTCATGGCGATTATAAATCCTGGGAAAAGGCTTGGTGGTTTTTAAAAGATACCGAGGTTATATTTCATGCAGGTGATGTATTGTACCATGGACCGCGCAATCCAATTCCTGAAGGGTATAATCCAAAGGAGCTTTCTAATGCGTTAAATACTTGTCCTATTCCTTTGGTTATTGCACAAGGTAACTGCGATGCTTTTGTGGATCAAATGATACTTGATATACCTATACAAACTCCATATGTTTTTTCTGTAATCTATGGTAAGAGATTTATGGTCCATCATGGGCATGATATTTCGGATGAGGAGATTAGTAAATTGGCTCAGAAATATAAGTTAGACTTTTTCATAATAGGACATACCCACATTCCGCTATTAAAAAAGGTTGGCAACTGTGTGCTTATTAATCCGGGCTCCACATCACTTAGCAAACGAGAGGACAAGATTAATTCAATAGGAATTATTGATGATGAGAAAGTTCAGATAATAGACTTAGAGACAGGAAAAGAGATTTTGGTTCTTGAAATGGCTTAAATACAAGCCTTTTTCATGGTCATCTTAAGGGTCCTGCGTGGCGAGATGGACTTTCAAAGTATATTTGTAATTGCTATTCTTGCTCTTGGTGTCTTCAAAAAATAGCTTGTAAAAGAATAGGATGATTAAAAAATGAATTACTTAGAGATGTACAGCACCGTTATTAACAACTTTCTTAAGAAAAACAAAAATGCTTATAATCTTCTTAAACTTGGCATCTTCATTGGCAAAAACTATGTAAAGTTTTTTCCTGATAAAAGATTGCCAAAATCGCTAAGATATTTACATCAAATTGCATTTAACTGGACGTATAAAGGAATGACAAGTAAAAGATGTGTTTGGGTTAACCTATTTGCACCAGCTGAAATTTTGCTTGCATTTAATTTGGACCCAATCTTTGTTGAGGCAATATCTGCTTTTTTGTCTGGACTAGGACTTGAAGATGAGTTAATTTTAAGGGCAGAAAGTTTTGGTATAAGCGAGAGCTTTTGTAGCTTTCACAAGGTGTTTATTGGTGCTGTGCTTTCAAACCTCTTGAAAAAGCCAAAATTCTTAGTTGCAACCTCAAGTATTTGTGATGCAAATTTAAACACGTTTAGATTTATTTCGGAAAACTTAAAAATTCCATTTTTCTTTTTAGACGTTCCAAGAGAATACTCTAAAGAGGCAAAAAATTATTTGAAACTGCAGCTAAAAGAGTTGATTAGCTTTGTTGAAAAAGAAACAGGGTCCAAACTTGATTTACATAAATTGTCGAGGATAATCCAAATAGAAAACCAAGTAAGAAGCCAAATGAAAGAGTGTTTAAAACTTCTTGGGAAAAAGCAGATACCTACCACTCTAACATTTGAGATGTTTATGCTTTATACTTCTCATACATTTATTGGCAAGGAAAAAACGCTGAAGTTTTACAAGATGCTTGTAGAGGACTTGAGAAATGCAAAGGCGAGAGATAAAAAGGGAGTGTTTTTTATACATACTCTTCCTATGTTTGAGGAGAATTTCAAAAATCTTTTTAATTTTAACAAGGATTTGACTATCATTGGTATGGATTTGAATTATGATTTTTTAGAAGAGTTGCCGACAGACGACCCAATTGAAGCGCTTTCAATAAAGCTTTTGAAAAATCCGTACAATAGCAATTTTGAAAAAAGAATTGAACACATAAAGAAGCTAATTTCTTTAACCTCACCCGATGCTGTGATTCAGGTCTGTCAGATGGGTTGCAAGCAGTCGATAGGATGCAGCATGCTATTTAAAGAGGAGTTTAAAAAGCTTGATATTCCGTTTACCTTTATAGATGTTGATTGTGTCAATAAGAAAAATAACAATCATGGTCAGATAAAAACTCGCCTTGAAGCATTTTTTGAAAGCATCAAGTAGGAGGCTTGCTTTTATGATAGGTTATGTTTGCAAATACACACCAATTGAGATTATAAAAGCTTTTGGAGAGGATGTTTTTTGTATTGAGCCAGAGATATCTTCTTATGAAAATGCGGAAAAGCTTTTACACCCCAACATGTGCAGCTTTGCAAAGGCCATTGTGGAATATGTCTTGCAAAGCGGTATAAAAAATCTTGTCTTGACAAACTGCTGTGATAGCATAAAAAGGGTATATGATGTTTTGAAAGATAGAGTGGAATTTATAGAGATTATTGACCTTCCTCGTGAAAATACACCAGAGGCTTGTCAGTTTTTTTATTATCAGTTGGAAACATTTAAAAGTAAGCTTTCAAAAAGGCTTAATAAAGAATTTGATGAAGAAGTATTTAGAAGCCAGGTAAATAAGCTGATAGCTCAAAATAAGCATAGCAGTTTTGACATAGCAATCATGGGGGCACGTGCAAAAAAGGAATTGGTTGAATTTGTGTGTTCAACTGCGGGTGGTAGGGTTTTGAACCTTACTTGCTCTAGCGAGAGGTTGTGCCAGGATGATGTAAAGTTTGATGGGAGTTTGGAAAGCTACGCTAAAGTCCTTTTGAGTTTCCCTCCTTGCATGAGGATGAACATAAAAAGAGAGTTTATAGAAGAGAACTCTTTTAAAGGAATTATCTACAATACAATAAAGTTTTGTGACTTTTATTCATTCGAGTATGCAAAGATAAAGGAAAAAAGCAACGTGTTGAAAATCGAAACCGATTATAGCCAAAATGCTAATGAGCAAATCAGAACGCGAGTGGAGGCATTTGTTGAGAAAACCTTGCAAAAGGCTACTACTTCAAAATCAATCTCTAATAAAAAATATTTTGCTGGGATTGATAGTGGTTCAACCTCCACTAATGCAGTTGTCATTGACAGTAGCAAGAACATTTTGGGTTACTGTACAGTAAAGACTGGGTTTGACGTGGTCTCAAGTGCAAAGTTAGCTCTTTCAAAAGCTTGTAGCATGGCTGGGATAAACGAAGATGATATAAGTTTTATTACCTCAACTGGATATGGTAGAATAAGTATTCCATTTTCAAACATCCAGGTTACAGAGATAACTTGCCATGCAAAAGGTGCCCGTGCCCTTTTTCCGAGTGCAAGAACTATCATAGACATTGGTGGGCAGGATAGCAAAGTTATAAAAATAGATGAAGATGGCAATGTATTGGATTTTGTTATGAACGATAAATGTTCGGCAGGCACTGGTAGATTTATTGAATACATGGCAAGAGTTTTGGAGTTGGAGCTTGAAGATTTTTCGAGGTGTTTAAATTTTTCAGAGGATTTGACAATTTCGAGTATGTGTACTGTCTTTGCCGAGTCTGAGGTGATAAGCCTTATTGCGCAAGGTAAGAGAAGAGAGGATATAGTAAGAGCTATTAACAAGGTTGTGGCAATAAAAGCTATTTCGTTAATAAATAGAGTAAAAGGTGAAAAGGATTTTGTAATGACAGGTGGGGTTGCAAAAAACAAGGGTGTTGTTTTAGAGCTTGAAAGAAGGCTTGACAGCAAGCTTTTGATTCCTTTTGATCCGCAAATTGTTGGTGCTCTGGGCGCAGCAATAATTGGGCTTGAGGGTAGTTAGATAGATTTCAATTCCAATTTAACAGGTATGGTTAGCTTTATTGTATTGAGAAAATAAAGCAGACATTACTCAAATTGCCAAGCCATTTTTATTATGTTTTCTTTTTCAAGGTCATTTTTTACATTTCTTGCAAGTTCAAAAAGTTCTTTTTCACGTTCATCTCTGTTTTTTAAATAAGTATCTCTATCCACTTTTCCTTTTTCAACATTCTCTATAATTTTTCTCTGGGCTTGCCAATACCTAATTGCAAGATCAGTTTTCTCTTCGGTAAAGAAAATATCTCTGTTTTCAACAAACCATAGAGGCTTATATATAGAAAGACATGGAAGTGAACTTCCAGTTGCAAAGATGTTTATTTTTCGGTCAATTAATTCAACAATAAAGCTTCCAGTTGTTTCACTTGAGATAATGCTTTTTGAATGCATGCAAATGTTTTTCATAGATCCATACAAGAAATTTTTGCTATTTAAATTATAGTGGTATCGTAATATGCTTTTGAAATCTTCTATAGTTAACTTTCCCTTTTTTTCTTCCAGCATTTTTTGGGTAAGCTGCTGTCTAAAATTACCACATGCAAATTTAGTTATAAGTGAGTTTTCAAACTCTTCTTTAAAATCAATAATTTCTTGTTTTATCATCTTGCTTTTCATATCATAATCGTTTCTTATGCTCAACGCATTTGAAATGCTTCTTACATCTTTAACTTTTTGCAAAGCCCAATAAACGCCTGCTGTTTCTAATACCCATGCATTTTCAAAGTCAGCAATCAAAAATGAGTTGTGGTATTTCAGATTCTTTGTATATCCGCATTTTCCACCTTGACCATATCTTTCAATAAAGTAAATAATGTTGTCAACCGCTTCTTTTGCTGTTTTGCTTCGCTCAAGTGCAAGTCGCAGAATATCCATTCCAAGAAGTGCTGGTGGACCTTGTCTTTGATTTGTAAACACTGCTTCATTTCCAATAACAACTCCGAATTCATTAACTCCCATTTCAGCGCCCCATATCCAAGATGGCTTAAATAAAAAACAATCATATGTAATTTCTGCCTGCTCCACCTCAATATATGTACACTTGACCTTTTCTCCTTTTTTATGTTCCTTTCTGGGGACTCTTATAACGATATGAGGCTCATTTTTCTCTCTGTCACTGTTTTTGCCAAATAACACACAGTTATTCAGTGTTGAATTTTTCAAGGCAACAATTGTATCACACATAAAATAGACCCCCTTGTGATTTTAATTATTATACCTCAAAGACAATTCCATTCTAACATTCTATATTATTTGACTGAAGCTTTTAGAGGAATACGAAATTGAATATGTCCAGCTTGTAGAGAGAGTCAAACAAGGATGTGCAGGTAGTATGGTTAAATTTGAATCAAATGTTACAGAGTTAGTTAATGAGACAAAGACAAGGAAATTTGCAAAAGAAATACAAGAAAAAATAGGAGCCGGAGCTAAAATAGCTGAAAATATGATACTGGCAGTGAAAAAAGAGACTTTGTTTATGGTCCTGAGCCAACAGAAGATATCTCCCAAAGACCTGATTCGTTTTTTCTTAAATAGAAAAACCAAATTTCCGTACCCGTCGCTTTATCAGTAAAGCCTTCGACAACGTATTGCTGACCATAAAATTTGTCAATATAATCACCATGGATAATTTTCACATTAGACAGTGCCCATGGACCTTTGTGAAGAATGATATAAAAGCGAATTGCACCTTCAGGTGTTTTGTGAAATTCTTTAAAAGTAATGGCAAAAGCTACTGAGAAAATAACTACCAAAAGAATCAAGGTGGCAGCCAAAAGGATTTTCTTCTTCATATTTCCACCTCATACCTTTACATTAAACTCCTGCTATAATTATATCACAAAAATTTTCGAAGAAGGAGCAAAATTGCCAAGTATTAAAAGTATTGTATTTATCATTTCTTCTTTTAACTCTTTCGGGTAAGTGTAAATATTTTGTGATTCTTCATAAGGAAAAGAGGTAATTTCGTTTGCAAATACTTTTTTCATTCTCTTAAGATAGTCTTTTGGAATTCTAAACAATCCAACTGAAATATCTACAATCTTATCAGGGTTCACTTCTGCAAAAACCTGTCTTAAGAACTTTTCATAAATTGGTTTCCAGTCTTCAATATATAAAATTGGGTCAAAACAAAGCCTCACTTTCCAGCTATTTTCTGTAGCTTTTTTAATTGCAGAAAGTCGAGAAGATAAAGAAGGTGTGCCATGTTCAAACTTTTCTATAATTTCTTGAGGAGACAGTGTCCACGCTAAAATTACATTATCTTGAGGTTTTAAGTTTTCTAAAGCTTGGAAGTTGGTACTTTTTGTTCTGATTTCAATTGTCAAGTTTTGCTTTGATGCTGCGTATTCAATCCATGCAGAAGAAAATGGCACAATTTTTTCAAGTGCTAAAAGGTCTGTTTCGTATGATACAGAAAGATACAGTGGTTTATTTTTTAAAACAGCATCAATCTCTTTAAAGTAGTCTTCGATGTTTACAAATACTACTACATTTGCAGAGGAGTACATTCCTTTTAAAAAGCAATATTCACAGCTGTAAATACAGTTTAAAATGTTGCTTGTATAAAAAAAGTTACTGTATCCAAAGTTGTGGCAAATTGAAGGGCCGGGATAGAGAAACTCCCTATATTTTTTTGCAAGTATCAGTTTTTTACTCTTTTCCTGAAAAAAATAATTTTGCCCTGCTCTGCAAAAAACCTCTTTGTAGTTCTCTATTTTAACTATTTGAGAGTTTTGCAAGTTTTCTAAAATCTTTATTGTAACAGGATGAGAAAGAATGGCTTTTTCAACATAAACATGAGAAAAATTCTTAGCTAAGAAGGATTTTTCTGAGCTTGTCAAAGTAATTTTTGCCCTCCTTTTTAGAGTTTATTTGAACTTCAAAAAATTCAAAAATACAGTCAGGTAGTTTTTTATGCCTTATTATATAGTCTTTTAACAAACTTTCAAGCTCATTGGTCATATAAGCTGTAAGATGTAAACTGTTTTTTAGTTTATTTACAAGTAGGGGTATATTATTGATTTCAGGTGTATTGTTACAAAATTCAAAATTTAATTTTAAGAGGGAGTTTATCAGATTTTCTATATGAGGAATACTTTGCTTTATCAGATTTTCAATCTCAACAGGATTTATCTTTTCAAAGTCCAAAAAGTCATAAACAATCTTGATGCAGTGAACATTGTGCAGGGGCAAAAAGATAGAAGCTGCTTCAAAAAATCCTGCACCCTCCATGTCAACTATATCTCCCTCAATTTCAACTGGCAAGTTATCTTTTTTCACCGGGTGCATAAAACTTTCGAGTGTTGCCTCTTTCATGCTATGCTGAATTAAAATGTCTGGGTAGAATGCCTTTTTTGAGTGGTGGTTTATTATTTTGTTGCAAAGAATAACATCTCCTTTTGAAAAGGCATTTTCCACAGCTCCGCAAATCCCAATGTTCAGGACTATATCACTGCTGCCTGCTCCAAACTTTGTCAAGGCAAATGTTGTTGCAATACTGCTCTTTACAATTCCTTCCTTGCTTTCTATAAGAAGAATATCATTGCCAGAAAAAATCTGAAATTTTGAAGGTTCATATAATTTTTTCAGGCCAAAATGTTCTATCAGAGGCTTTGCTTCTGCATGAAAAGCGGTGACAATGTATATCATCAAAAGTTCGCTCCTTCTGTTGCTATTTACAGCTTTCAAATTCCAATTTCGATTATACCATATATCAAAATTCTCTGATATTGTTTGAAAGCACAAACTTTTGATTTCCTTGAAGTTTAAAAATATAAAGTATTTTCAAAAACTTAAAAAGTGCTATAATAAAAAGTAGCCCTTGGCAGCAGCCTTTTCGTTTTGTGTCCTCTGAAGTAGGGGATGAAGCCTTTTCGGTCGATTGCCGGGGGTGTTTTATTGCCTGTGAATGTTTTCTATATCTTTTATGCACTCTGTATTTAAATGTATACAATTTTATTATAAATGTGAATAAATTGTGAAAGATGAGATGAGAAGAGAACAGAAGAGTGGAGGGGAGACGAGAAAATGACAAAATTGCTCAGGCGCAAAGAACTTCAAACTCTTTTACAACAAGCTGAAGATGAAAAGTTTAAATTAAAAAGAGAACTGACGGCGGCAGATTTAACTTTGTTAGGTATTGGAGCAACAGTCGGTGTAGGGATTTTTGTACTGCCCGGTGTAATGGCTGCTAAGGTGGCTGGTCCCGCAATAGTAGTTTCGTTTTTGTTATCAGCAATAGCATGTATATTTGCAGGGCTATGTTATGCAGAATTTGCTTCTTTAGCACCTGTTTCAGGAAGTGCATACACTTATTCTTATGTAGCCTTAGGTGAAATATTTGCATGGATAATAGGATGGGATTTATTACTTGAATTTGGTGTTTCAATGAGTGCGGTTGCTGTTGGTTGGTCAGGGTATGTTACAAATCTACTTTCAGATTTGGGAATACATCTACCGAAGATATTGACTAACGATATTGCTCATGGAGGAATAATAAATCTTCCGGCAATATTCATAATAGCTTTGTTAGGATGGATTTTGACAAGAGGAATTAGAGAAAGTAGTAACTTTAATAACATAATGGTATTTATTAAGCTGGGAGTGATTATTCTTTTCATTGTTTTAGCTGCACCACATATAAAACCTCAAAATTGGGCTCCGTTTGCACCTAATGGGTGGAAGAATGTAATTACTGCAGCAGGCCTTGTCTTTTTTGCATATGGTGGTTTTGATGCTGTCTCTACTGCCTCGGAAGAAACTAAAAATCCGCAGAGGAACATTCCTATTGGTCTTGTAGCTTCTTTGACAATAGTTGCTACTTTATATGCTATTGTATGTCTTGTACTTACTGGTGTTGTAAACTATAAAAAACTTGATAACTCAGCTCCAGTGGCATATGTTTTGTCGCTCATAGGGGTTAAATGGGGGAGCGTACTTGTTGCAATTGGTGCAGTTGTAGGCATTACAACAGTTATGATGGTAATGCTTCTTGGCACAACAAGAATTCTATTTTCTCTTTCAAGAGATGGTTTGCTGCCGCCAGTATTTTCAAAAGTGCACAAGACAAGAAGGACCCCATATGTAGCCACGATTGCTGTTACCATAATTGGTATTCTTCTTTCAGGCTTTCTTCCAATCATGACTTTGGCTGAGCTCTGCAATATAGGAGCTTTGTTTGCCTTCATGCTAACATCGATTTCGGTATTAGTATTGAGAATCAAAAGACCTGATATTAAAAGGCCTTTTAAAGTACCAGCTGTATATGTAATAGCACCATTGGCTGCTTTGATTAGTTTTGGCCTTATTGTAAGCCTCCCCAAAATAGCTATAATTAGATTTATTGTTTGGTTAGCAATAGGATTGATAATATATTTTAGCTATGGAATTAAGCATTCTGTTGTTCAAAACAGTAGGAATAACAGTTGAACTTAAAATGAGACTCATCTATTAAGTATCTGCTGAACTGGTTTGGTGCCAAGGTGCCTGGGAAAATCGTACAGATATTTACGTTATCTCAATTGGACACAGTTTTCATTGGAAGGTGAAATTATGGATTTTCTTGTATGCAAGATACCAGAAGAGATCGAGAGAGAAGGAAAGCTTGGCAATTTTTGTTTGGCTTTGAGATTGATAGACAGGTGGCTGGCTGATGAAAGAATCACTGAGGTGCAAAGAAAACGTCTAATGTACGAGAAGAATAGAATAAACAGAATACTCGAAAGTTATCCTTTTGATGAAGAAACTGCTTTAAAGAAAGCAATGGAGCTGATTGATTCTTTTTCTCGAGAGGAATTTTATCACCTTTTGTCAGAAGGGTATCTTGATTACATAGTAGTTGAAGGAAAAAGAAGATTCGAAGAACACTTTGTTCACAATATAGCTTTTGCTCTTCCATTATATAGAGAAAGACTCAAGAAAGATCCTGTTGCACAGAAGGCAAGAGAACTGCTTGACAAGAGATTGGAAGAATTGACGCAAGGAGGCCCTCCCAAAAGATACCGAGTACGCGCAAAGATAACTGTTACTATCAAAGACGATGCAGATCATTTTCGTGTTTGGCTTCCATTTCCAAAAGAAGAGCTTCAGGTTTGTGATGTAAAACTTGTTTCAACAAACCAAAGAGACTATTTTCTTGCAGACAACCAGGTTTCACAGAGAACTATTTATTTTGAGGGCAAAGAAAAAGAATACTTTGTTGAGTTCGAGTACACTATAAATGAGTGGATAAATAAGGTTGATCCAGAAAAGGTTGAAGAAAATGATTTGGACGAATTTCTTGGTGAACAGCCACCTCATGTAGTGTTCACGCCATACCTGAAACTTTTAACCAACCAAGTAGTCGCCGGTGAGAACAATTCTTATTTAAAAGCGAAGAGAATCTTTGATTGGATTACAAAGCATGTTAAATATTCTTATGTTCGACCATACGCAACTTACGAGAACATATCACAATATGTTGCAGAAAACTTGAAAGGAGACTGTGGTTTTCAGGCTCTGCTTTTCATTACTATGTGCCGAATTGCTGGAATACCTGCACGATGGCAGTCTGGCTGGTACATAAATCCCCTTATGGCTTCTCCACACGACTGGGCACTGTTCTACGTCAAGCCTTATGGTTGGCTTCCGGCAGACCTTTCATTTGGTGGGACAAGACGGGAGAATGAAAAACTTCGCAGTTTCTATTTTGGTAACTTAGATGGTTTTAGGATGGTTGCAAACTCAGATTTTATGAAAGATTTTGTGCCGAAACCAAATTTCCTGCGATTTGATCCTACAGATAATCAGCTTGGTGAGGCTGAATCCTTATCTGGAAAAGTTAAAATTGAAAGCAAGATTGAGGTAATTTCTTTTGAAGAAATCTGAAAGGAGGACAAAATTATAAATGAGCAAGATAGCAAATGTGAAGTTCGATGTCAAACACCAAAAAGGAGTGCTGACCTCAGATTAATGATAGGATGTATGTCCGAATCAAGCCTCGGAATTAACCAGAGTGTTCACTTTGCCCTTGGAACTGGAGCGTTTGACTTCCATGACCTTGACAGTCATCTGATACTGAAAGAGCCAGGGTTCAGAGGAAAATTTGTTCAAAATGGAGCTAAGATGATTGGGTATTAAGTTATAATCTCAGTATTGACACCTCAAAAATTGTAGTATAAAATAAAAGTGTACTAAATCAGTATACTTTAATTTGGCAAGGGTGAGTAAATGAGACTTACGCAAGCATCCGACTATGCGCTCAGAATAGTGCTTCACCTTTCAAAGAAAAAAGGAATGGTAGTTGAGGCAGATACTATCTCAGAAGAAGAAAAGATTCCCAAAAGATTTTTGTTGAAAATATGTAGGGATTTGATAAAGGCAGGGATTATAGAATCCGCACGAGGCAAAAACGGGGGTTATGTCCTTGCTAAAAATCCTGAAGACATAACAATGAAAGATGTGATACTGGCAGTAGAAGGTACCTTGGCTTTGAACAGGTGCCAGATAGACCCTTCTGCTTGTAGTAAAAGAGCTACTGGGTATTGCGCTGTGCACAAAGCTTTTTCTTCAGTGATGGAGACTGTTGCGAAGGAGTTTGAAAAGTATAACTTTGCTGAGCTTGTAAAAATGGATGGAAACTAATTTCAGTTTCCATCTTTATTTTGTAGACAAAAGTATACTAAAATAGTATACTTTCAAAACATAAAAAATCAATTAATATTGCGGGAGGTAATGGAGCTATGGAGATTTGCACATTTTGTGAGACAGCTGATAAACGATTAGGGGAATTTATAAAAAGTAAAGAAGATTTGGAGACTTCTTTTAACCGCAAACCGCGACAAAGTGTAAAATGCGGGTTTGGTCTTCAGGGAATTTGCTGCAGGTTGTGTGCAAATGGACCGTGTAGGATTACGCCAACTCAAAAAAGAGGGGTTTGCGGAGCCGATGCAGATACAATTGTTGCGAGAAATTTTCTAAGGGCAGTTGCAGCAGGAGCTGGCTGTTACTTGCACGTGGTAGAAAATGTTGCTCATAATCTCAAAAAGATGGCTGAAAATCAAATAGATGTACCATTTAAAGGTCAAAAGACGCTCCATGCACTTGCAGATAAACTTGGTATCCATGGACAATATGATAGAGAAATAGCTTTGCAACTTGCTGAAAAGGTATTATCTGACCTTTACAAACCCAGATGGCAGAAAATGGAACTGGTAAAGTACATGGCACCAGCCATGAGGTATAAAAAGTGGAGCGAACTGGGGATTTTGCCTGGCGGTGCAAAATCAGAGGTGTTTGATGCGGTAGTAAAAACAAGTACGAACCTTTCAAGTGATCCTGTCGATATGCTCATGCATGTTTTAAGACTGGGTATAGCCACAGGACTTTATGGACTGGCACTTACAAACAAACTTAACGATATCATCATGGGAGAGCCTGTGTTAAGGTCAGCGCCTGTAGGTTTCAGGGTAATAGACCCTGATTACATAAACATAATGCCTACAGGACATCAACAGTCACTTTTTTGGGCTTTGCTAAAGAGGTTAAATGATGAAGATGTAAAAAAGATGGCTCAAGACGTTGGTGCAAAGGGATTCAGAATAATAGGGTGTACATGCGTGGGTCAGGATTTTCAGTTAAGAGGTGAGCATGCAAAGGATGTGTATGCAGGCCACGTAGGTAATAATTTCACAAGTGAAGCTGTACTGGCAACAGGTGCTATAGACCTTGTCGTATCTGAGTTCAATTGTACTATACCTGGTCTTGAAACAGTAGCTGAGAGGTATATGGTAAGACAAATTTGTATTGACGATGTGGCTAAGAAAGCTAACGCAGATCTTGTGCAATATAGTCCTGAAGAAGCTATGGAGATTGCAGACAGGATTTTAAAAGAAGCTGTGGATAGCTACAAATTTAGAAGAGGTAGGGTAAATATAGACATACCTTATGACCACGGTTATGAGAGTGCACTGACGGGAGTAAGCGAAGGGTCTCTTAAAGAATTTTTAGGTGGAAGCTATAAACCTCTTATTGATCTTATAGCTTCGGGCAGAATCAAAGGTATAGCAGCTATTGTTGGTTGTTCCAATCTTACCTCTATAGGCCATGATATTTTTACTGTAGAACTGACCAAAGAATTAATAAAACGAGATATACTAGTACTGTCTGCGGGGTGCACAAGTGGGGGACTTGAAAACTGGGGTCTTATGTCAAAAGGAGCTGAAGAGCTGGCAGGAGACAAATTAAAAGAGGTGTGCAGAGAGCTTAACATACCACCTGTGCTAAACTTTGGTCCATGCCTTGCCATAGGCAGACTTGAGATAGTGGCAGCAGAACTGGCAGAGATTCTCAACGTGGATATTCCACAGCTGCCTTTAGTACTTTCTGCACCTCAATGGTTAGAAGAGCAGGCTTTGGCTGATGGTGCTTTTGGGCTGGCGCTTGGATTGCCTTTACATCTTTCAATTCCTCCTTTTATAACAGGAAGCAAGCTGGTGACAGAGATTCTGACAGAAAAGTTGCCAGACATAACTGGAGGACGGCTGATTATAAATAATGATGTAAAATCTTCTGCTGATGAGCTTGAAAGTATCATTCTTCAGCGCAGAAAAGATATGGGTATCTAATTAAAGAGGTGTATTATCAATGAAAAGGATATATATAGAACCAACAACATGTACAGGATGTATGAATTGCATCCTGGCGTGTATAGCTCACCATAAAGGTGTGCAATCAGTACTTGAGATAGATTTCTCAGACAATGATTTAGAATTTGCAAATAATATAGTCTTGAACAACGAAGGGAAGATTGTCCCTATTTTCTGCCGACATTGTGACCAACCAGAATGTGTTGCAGCTTGTATGTCTGGTGCGCTGACAAAAGACGAGACAACAGGATACGTAATTTGCAACCAGAGCTGGTGTGCAGGATGCTTTATGTGCGTTATGTCATGCCCTTATGGCATGATAAAACCTAACAAAAGTGGTGATGTTGCTATAAAATGTGATATGTGCCTGGACAGAGAAATACCTGCATGTGTCCAAAGCTGCCCTGTCCAGGCTATTTCCCTTATTGATGTTGATTAAAGCGAGGGGAGAATCTGATGAAATATTTGATTATAGGTGCCAGTGCCGCAGGGCTAAGTTGTGCAAGGACACTCAGACGGCTTGATAGCAATGGAGAAATTGTTGTAATTTCAAAAGACGATATGGTATATTCACGGTGTATGCTTCATTATTTCATAAGTGACGACAGACCTTTGGACAAGATGAGGTTTGTGGAAGAGAATTTTTTCGATAAAAACAAAATAAAATGGATAAGAAATACCACTGTGATAGAAATTAGACCTTTCAACAAAAGTGTTGTCACTTCCGATGGCGCTGAACATACATATGATAAACTACTTATAGCTACCGGCGCTACCCCTGTAATTCCTCCTATAGAAGGCTTAGCAGAAGGTATAGAAAAGAGAAAAGATATATTTACCTTACGTGATATAGGTGATGCTATAAAGATTAAAGAAGCGGCTAAAACAAGTAGGCAGGCTGTGGTCATTGGCGGTGGGCTAATAGGGCTGGATGTTGCAGTGAGCCTTAACAAGCAGGGAGTCAAGGTAACCGTAATAGAGATGAAAGACCATATCCTACCTCAGCAATTAGACAAGACAGCAGCGCAAAGGTACGAGAGGATGTTTAAAGACAAAGGAATAGATATCATTACTGGACAGTCTGTTTCAAATGTAATCTACGGGTTATCAGGGAAGGTTAAAGGCGTGACTTTATCAGATGGAAGTTTTGTTTTTGCCGATATGATTGTAGTGGCAGTCGGAGTAAAACCTTCTTTTCCAAGAATAGATAAATGTCATCTTGAAACTGAAAATGGAATTGTTGTAGATCAATACCAGAGAACTTCTATACAAGACATTTATGCTGCTGGTGATGTATGTCAAACGTTTGAACTCTTGACACAAAGACATATATTAACACCTATATGGCCTTCGGCTGTAAAACAGGGGCAGACAGCAGCATATAATATGGCAGGAATTGATAAACCTTTAATGGACAATTTTGGCTTTAAAAATTCAATGAAGTTTTTTGGCTTGAGTACAATAAGTTATGGATATGTAGAGCCACCCGATAACAGCTATAATGTAGCAATTTGCAGTGGACCGAACTATTATTATAAAGTGGTCTATAAAGAAAATGTCTTGTACGGTGCTATAATACAAGGAGATATATCAGGAGCAGGTGTGATTGGCAAGCTTATCCAAGACAAGTATAACCTTTCTAATAAATTGCTGAGAAATGACTGGAATAATGTCTTTAGGTTGACATATGGAGATTTTTTCAAGCAAAATCAGGATGGAACGTTTGAATTTGCTTATTGAAAAGATAATAAAAGCTATGTAATGCAGGTGGAGCATTTTCAATTTAGAATCTTCCCTTTTTAAAAAGGGAAGATTTTTTATTTATTCACTTCTTTTCATAGGTTATTGACACAGAATTCTTTTGAGCGTAAAATATATAGCATGCAAAATATTCTTATACGAAATATTTTAGAACTAAATATTGAAAGGGGCGCAAAGATGGATGATATAAGCAAAGGGCTTAAGATAATTGAGCTTGTGAAGGAAATAATGAAAATAACAAAGAAAATAGCAAGGCACCAGTTTGACCAATTTGACATCACAGCACCTCAGGGTATGCTTTTGGGGCAGCTGATTCGCCATGGAAAGATGAAGGTGAGCGATTTGAGCAGAAAAATGGGGCTATCGAACAGCACTGTCTCAGGAATAATTGACAGGCTTGAAAAGCAGGGGATGGTTCAGAGAATAAGAAGTCAAGAAGACAGAAGAGTTGTGTATGTTGATGTCACACCAAGGTTCAAAGATGCTTTTGAGAAAAATTTCAAGGATATGGAGAAGAGGTTTGAAGAAATACTCAACAGGGCAGACGAAAAAGAGATAGATACAATATTAAATGGCCTTGAAACCTTAAAAAAGGTTTTAGATAGGTATGTGCACAAATAGAGTTTTGTCTACAATAGCTATTTTGGCTAAAAATCCAAAAACTAACAAAGAAGGTGAAATAACTTGACAAAACTGGCAAAGTATATGAAACCATATGTCTTCCTACTCTTTATGGCCATCTTTTTTGTAGTTGTTCAAGCAATGAGTGATTTAGCTTTGCCCGATTACATGTCAAACATAGTAAACAAAGGTATCCAGCAGGGTGGTATAGTGAATGCAGTACCCGAAGCTATAAGAAAGACGCAGATGGATAAACTTTTGCTCTTTGTGTCAGATAGAGACAAGGAAAGGATTTTAAATGACTACAAACTAATTGATAAGTTAAGCAATGAATATGAGAAGTATTTAAAAAAATACCCAATTTTATCCAAGGAAGCTGTATATGTATTGAAAAAAGTTGACAAAGAAAAGATAGATAAACTGAATATACCCATGGCAAAAGCGCTTTTGACAGTGGCAGGGATTGAAAAGGCAAAAGCAAATGCAAAAAATGGGGTAATTGAATTCAATGGCAAACAGATTCCAGCCAACATAGATATTTTCATGCTTTTGAGCCAGCTTCCAAAGGATCAGCTTCTTAAAATCAGAGAAGAGATAAACAAAAAATTTTCTACTTTAGGCGACAGCATGGTTGTGCAGGCAGCAGCTGCTGTAATTAAAGATGAGTATAAAAGGATTGGGATAGATACAGGTGCTATTCAAACAAACTATATATTGCGCGTAGGACTTTTGATGCTTCTAATTACCCTTTTGAGCGCATTTTCTACTGTGATGGTTGCATTTTTTGGTTCAAAGGTTGCAGCTGGTGTTGCAAGAGATTTAAGGAAAGATATTTTTACAAAAGTAGAGAGCTTTTCAATAGCTGAATTTGACAAGTTTTCAACCGCTTCTTTGATTACAAGAACAACAAACGACATTGCTCAGATACAGATGCTTCTTGTAATTATGATAAGATTGGTATTTTATGCGCCTGTGATGGGCGTTGGAGGGGTGTTCAAGGCTCTTAGCAAAAGCCATTCAATGTCGTGGATTATAGCTTTGGCAGTTGCAATTCTTTTAGGGATTATAGCTGTGCTTTACAAAGTTGCAATGCCAAAGTTTTTGCTTATGCAAAAGTTGATTGACAGGCTAAATTTGGTTGCACGCGAGAACTTATCTGGCATTATGGTGGTCAGAGCTTTTAATAGCGAAAAGTTTGAAGAGGAGAGGTTTGACAGGGCAAATCAGGACCTTACCAAAGTAGGGCTTTTTGTAAATAGAAGCATGGCAGTTATGTTTCCAACCATGATGCTTGTTTTGAACGGAGTTACTCTTTTAATTGTATGGGTGGGAGCTCACCAGATTCAAAACTCAAGTATGCAAGTTGGAGACATGCTTGCGTTCATGCAGTACGCTATACAGATTATATTTGCCTTTTTGATGCTATCTGCCCTGTTTATTATGATACCAAGAGCTTCTGTATCTGCACAGCGTATTGCTGAAGTACTATCAACAGAGCCTTCTGTAAAAGACCCTAAAAATCCAAAAAGCTTTGATGAGAGCAAAAAAGGCATGGTTGAGTTTAGAAATGTCTCTTTCAAGTATCCCGGTGCAGAGGAATATGTTCTAAAGAACATAAACTTTACAATTTTACCCGGCCAGACAGTTGGCGTTATTGGAAGGACAGGCTCAGGAAAAAGCACACTTGTAAATTTAATTTTGAGGTTTTTTGATGCGACAGAAGGTCAAGTTTTAGTTGATGGGGTAGATGTGAGAGAAGTTAAGCAAGAAGACTTGAGAAGGAAAATAGGGTATGTTCCGCAGAAGAGCTGGCTTTTTAGTGGAACGATAAAATCTAATCTCAAATACGGCAGGGATGACGCAACAGACCAAGAGATTGTAGAGGCAGCAGAGATTGCCCAGGCGCTTGAGTTTATCAATGAAAAGCCCAACAAGTTTGATACCGAGATTGCTCAAGGTGGAACGAATGTGTCAGGTGGACAAAAACAAAGACTTTCTATTGCAAGAGCTCTTGTTAAAAAGCCTGAGATTTACATCTTTGATGAGAGCTTTTCAGCTCTTGACTTTAGAACAGAACTTGCTCTGAGAAGGAAACTCAGAGAAAAGCTGACAGACAGCACAGTTATTATGGTTTCGCAAAGGGTTGCAACTATGATGCATGCTGACCAGATTATAGTATTAGACGATGGTGAGCTTGTTGGAATAGGAAAACACGAAGAACTTCTAAAAACTTGTCCAACTTATAGAGAAATAGCACTATCACAGCTGCCAGAGGAGGAGTTGGTGGGATGAACGAAGACAAGGGAACACAACAAAGAAGTGTGCATGGGATAAGACCTCGAAGGGGTATGGGCCATGGACCGCGTGGTTTTGTCCCCGGTGAGAAAGCAAAAGATTTTAAAGGTACTATGAAAAAACTTATAAGGTATTTGTCTGCCTATAAGATTTCTCTAATAACTGTGCTGGTTTTGGCAATTTTGAGTACCTCATTTTCGATTGCAGGACCCAAGATTTTGTCAAAGGCAATTACAAAGATCTTTGAAGGTATAATGAACAGAATAACCGGGCAGGGCAGCGGCACAGATTTTGAATATATTGGGAAGATTTTAATTATCCTACTTGTGCTGTACGGACTCAGCAGCATTTTCGGGTATTTGCAAGGATGGATAATGTCTGGTATTTCGATGAAAGTCACATACAGATTTAGAAAAGAAATCTCAGAGAAGATAAATAGACTCCCTTTGAAGTATTTTGAAAGCACCAACCAAGGTGAGATTTTATCGAGGATTACAAATGACGTTGATACAATTACACAAACACTTAATCAGAGCATGACACAGATAATTACCTCTGTGACAATGGTCCTTGGTGTGCTTGTGATGATGATCAGTATTAATTGGCTAATGACCTTGGTTGCACTTTTGATCATACCTGCATCTTCAATTGTCATTGCCTTTATTATCAAATACTCTCAAAAATATTTTAGACAGCAGCAAGATTATTTAGGACATTTAAATGGGCATATAGAGGAAATGTATGGTGGGCATCATATAGTCAAGGCCTTTAATGGCGAGAAAAAGAGTATTGAAAAGTTTGATAGCCTTAACAATACATTGTACAATGCTGCTTGGAAGTCGCAGTTTTTGACAGGTGTAATGATGCCGCTTATGAACGTTATAGGCAATTTGGGATATGTAGTGGTAACCATTCTTGGCAGCTGGCTTGTTATAAAAAATGCAATTGAGGTTGGGGATATTCAGGCGTTTATACAGTACATCAGGTCATTTACACAGCCGATTGCCCAGATTGCAAATATCTCAAACATCTTGCAGCAGACTGCTGCGTGCGCTGAGAGAGTGTTTGAGTTTTTAGAAGAAGAGGAAGAAGTGCCAGATATGCCAAAACAGATTGATCTTGAGGATATAAAAGGGGAGATTGAGTTTAGGAACGTCAGGTTTGGCTACAGACCAGACAAGATTGTTATAAACAATTTCTCTGCAAAGATAAAAGCAGGGCAAAAGGTGGCAATTGTTGGACCAACTGGTGCTGGCAAGACTACCATTGTAAAGCTTCTTATGCGGTTTTACGATGTTAATGATGGTGCAATCTTGATTGACGGACATGATATAAGAGAATTTTCGCGAAAAGACCTGCGATCTTTATTTGGTATGGTTTTGCAAGACACATGGCTTTACAATGGAACTATTAAAGAGAATATAAAATACGGAAAGCCAGATAGCACAGACGAAGAAGTGATAAGAGCAGCAAAGCTTGCCCACATTGACCACTTTATAAGGACACTCCCACAAGGGTACGACACAGTGTTAAATGAGGAGACTACGAATATATCTCAAGGTCAAAAACAGCTTTTGACAATTGCACGTGCTATCTTGAAAAATCCAAAAATTCTTATACTTGACGAAGCAACAAGCTCTGTTGACACACTCACAGAAATCCAAATACAAAAGGCTATGGACAATTTAATGAAAGGAAGAACATCCTTTATAATAGCCCACAGGCTTTCTACAATAAGAGATGCTGATTTGATACTTGTCATGGACCATGGCAACATAGTGGAACAGGGTACACACCAAGAACTTCTTAAAAAAGGCGGATTTTACGCGAAGCTTTACTATAGCCAGTTTGAAAAAGAAGAGCTGGCAAGTTAACAAGGAAAAATGCCTGAACAAACAAAAGTCCTGGGGCAAAACCCAGGACTTTTTTTCTTAAGGAGTTTCCTTGAACAGATAAGATCGACACTTTTTGTTCTTAGCTATTTAGAGTTTTCTTGTATAAGTTTGGTGTAACTCCAAACTTGTTTTTGAATTCTTTAATGAAATGAGAAATATTTTCATACCTTATGTCATAACACACATTGGTAACATTTTCGAATTTTAATAACTCTTTTGCTTTATTAAGTTTTAAGTCTTTAATATATTCCTTTGGTGATTTCCCTGTGAACTTTTTAAAGTACTTAGTAAGTTCATATTCTTTCATGCTAAATTCTTTGGCAATATCTGAAATTTTTAATTTGCGCAAATAATTGGTGTTTATATAATCCAAGATATGATATATTTCTGAATTTTTATCGTTTATTATCTTCTCAGCACCTCTGTATTTGAAGATATCATATACAAACTCTTGAGTATATAAATCAAGGAGAAACTCTCTGTTGACCTTTCTGCTGAAGAATGTATCAACAATCTTTTTGTATGTCTGTGTCAAATCTGGGCTGTACTTTCCTACAAAAAGTACATTATTGACATTGCCAAGTTCATAAGGTTCAAACTCTATTTTTAGCTTGCTCAAAACATGGTTTATTAAATAGCTGTCTATTTCTATAACCAATGCTTTAGTTTTTTCTTCAATTTCTAATTTGACTCTTGAATAAGGCGGCAAAATTACAAAACTGTTACTATCATACTTGAATTTTTCAGACCCATTTATTTCCACATATTTATCTCCTTGTAAGATACTGCAAAATCTCAGATAGTTTTTGATGAATAACTTGCTCTTGTATAATTATCGAAATCATAGTAGAGTATTCTAACATGTTCTGCCTCTAAAACAGATGTTGGTGTTAGGTCACTTACCATCTCTCTATACCCCCGGCAAAAATGAAATATTATTTGCAAAAAAGAATTAGAAGAAGAGAAAAAGTGCATGTTAAAATTATAACAACATTTGCAGCAGATGTGGAGGGGTAAATGTGAAAACATATAGATTTTACATGCCACCTATTAGCTTGATGGGAAGAGGATGTTTGAAAGATGTTGGGCAAGAAATCAAAGCTTTAGGTTATAAAAAAGCACTGATTGTAACAGATAAAGCATTAGTGAAAATTGGTTTGGTTAAAAAAGTTACTGATATGTTAGATGAAGCAAATATAAATTATGTAATATTTGATGAAACAAAACCCAATCCAACAGTAAAGAACGTTGAAGATGGTTTGAAAATGTTAAAAGATAACAATTGCGACTTTTTAATATCAATTGGAGGTGGCTCACCACATGATTGTGCCAAAGGTATAGGACTTGTTGCAACTAACGGAGGTTCAATAAAGGACTATGAAGGGGTAAACAAATCACAAAAACCAATACTTCCTCTTGTTGCTATCAATACAACTGCAGGAACAGGCAGTGAAGTGACAAGGTTTGCAATTATCACTGATGAGGATAGACATGTAAAGATGGCAATAGTTGACTGGCATGTAACACCACTTATTGCTGTAAACGACCCAGAACTTATGATTGAAATGCCAAAGTCACTAACTGCTGCAACTGGAATGGATGCGTTAACGCATGCAATTGAAGCGTATCTATCTACTGATGCAACACCAGTTACAGATGCTTCAGCTTTGATGGCAATTGAATTGATTTTCAAATATCTGAAGAAAGCTGTTGAAAATGGCAATGATATTGAAGCAAGAGAAAAAATGCCTATGCTGAGTATTTGGCAGGGGTTGCATTTAACAATGCAGGTTTGGGCTATGTTCATGCAATGGCACATCAATTAGGTGGATTTTATGATTTACCACATGGGGTGTGCATGCAGTGTTATTACCACATGTTTTGGCATACAATTTTAAAGCGGTTCCTCACAGATTCATTGACATTGCAAAAGCAATGGGAATTGATGTGCAAGGAGCTTCCCAAGAAAAAGTCGGTGAAATGGTAATTGAGGGCATTAAGGATTTGTCAACAGAAATAGGAATACCAGCTGGTTTGAAAGAATTGGGTGTAAAAGATGAAGACATAAGGACTTTAGCTGAAAATGCTTTAAAAGATGCTTGTGGTTTGACAAATCCAAGACAAGCTACTGTAGAAGAGATAATGGAAATTTATAAAGCAGCATTTTAAAAAATTTCATTTTAAAAAAATTTTAGAAAAAACTTAAAGGCGGGCGATTCTGAGGAAGTTGCCCGCCTTTTAATCTTTTAATGTTGACTTAAATGGAAATTTTACGCTTCTGACTGTTAATTTAAAATGATAAAGGAATAAGGTTTTATTGAAAAAGCAAGTTTTCCATTTTTTAAAGACAAGATTTTCCCAGATCCTTTAACTATTTTGCCGGCAAGCTTAATATTAGATGGCAGGTTTATAGTCTTTGATAATTCCTTGCCTGTGAAATTAAAAATTACAACCATCTTCTGATTTTTGTAAACTCTTACAAAACCAAGTATATCGGAAGAGGTTTTAATTAGCTGAAAGTCACCTTTTAATAACGGTAGGTTCTTTTTTCGGAAACTAATCATGTCTCTGTAGAAATTGAGCAGAGAATTTTTGTCTTTTTCTTGTTTTTCAACTGAAGCAACATCAGGGCCGCTATTGTAGAGGCTCATCTCACAGTTTGTTTGTCCTTTTTTCCATGTCTCATACCATTTGAATGGCTCTCTAATATATTCATCTGGTTTTTGCCCTTTCATGCCAATTTCTTCACCATAGTAAATAAAAGGATTGCCAGGCAGTGTCAATAATAATGCTGCAGCTAATTTCATTTTGCTATTTGACCCAATTTCGGTATAAGCTCTGTTCATATCATGGTTTGTCAAAAATGGTGCATCAACAAATTGAGGATTGACATTTTTGTAGAGATTGTATATTGAAGAGAGGTTATTTTGCAAAGTTTGAGTATTTTCATATTTTACTCCTTCAATGATGTTTTGAGCAATATTAAAGTTAAAACAAGAATCAAATATCTTTGCATATTGCGCTATTCTTTGAGGACTATCCCACACTTCTGCTATAAGGTATACATCTTTTTTAATACTTCGGCAGAATTTTGCATATTCTTCCCACCACGCAAGAGTATCTTTTTCTCTGCTCAAAGGGTAAATATGCTTTGCGGCATCAAGCCTAAAACCATCTACTCCTTTTTCTAACCAGAACTTGGCGATTTTCTTCATCTCTTCTCTCACAGTTTTATTGTCAAAATTGAGGTCTGGCATCTCGGACCAAAATATAGCATTGTAGTAACTATCGCCCTTTTTATACCATTGTTTTGTGCCAAGGTCTGATGGTTCATCAAGGTTTGTGTTTGGTGTTGCCCAGATATAATAGTTTCTGTACTTGCTATTTTTATTACTTGATGCTTCGATAAACCAAGGGTGTTTGCTACTTGTGTGATTTATCATCATATCTATGATGACTTTGATACCCATCTTGTGAGCCTTTTTTATGAAGTTGACAAAATCCTCATTTGTACCATAGTCGGGATTGACTTTGTAATAGTTTGTTACATCATATCCGTGATAGCTTGGAGATTCAAATATTGGCATAAGCCAGATGGCATTTACACCTAAGGATTTGATATATGGAAGTTTTTCAGCCAAACCATTTATGTCCCCTATGCCATCACCATTACTGTCATAAAATGACCTGACAAAAACTTCGTAGAAAATCAAACCGTCTTTTTTAGTTTGAACTGGGCTTTGAGAATTAGAAAAACCTGCCCAAAATGAACCAAGTCCAACTGCGAAAACGATAGCAAATATGAATATGTACCTTAAGATTCTCTTCATTGAAATATTCCTCTTTCTCAAATAATATCGTTTGCATTATTATATGCCATATGAACTTTTTTGTCTATATTGTCCAATTTGATGCGATAAATCACAAAAAAAAGAGGGATAAATCCCTCTACTTGTTCTCTTCACTTTTAGATTTATCCAATGCAACTAATTCTTCACTGTGGTGATGTTGATGGAACTGGTGATCTTTGGGGTCAGATGCTTTTTGGGGTTCATTGCTGTGGTGGTGGTCATGGCCGTGGCAACCTTTTCCCATCATTGCTTTGTGCATAAAAATGTGTGCAAGCAAACATCCGCTCATTGCGAGAAGTATAAGCAGTGCCTCTTTCATCCCTAAATTCCCCCTTCCCATTTTTTATTTAGAAATTACTAAATTTCTATTTTGTAAGCTTATAAGCCCATATAAAATAGCTCCTGCAAGCATAGCAATGGTAAATCCAAACTCCATTGAAAGCATAATTGATAAAACTGAGCCTATAACTGACATTGCACCATTGAGTCCCCACATCACAGGAATTGTTTTGCTTTTCTTTTTATTTTCGCTTAATATCTTTATACCTCTTGGGAACGGCATTCCCATGAAAAAGCCTTGAATCATAACCAATATGGCTGCAATTAGTATTTTGCTGACTAAGCTAAAATTGGAGGTTACTTTGAATATTGAGTTTAGGGAGAATATTAGACCAATATTTATTATCATGACCAAAAGAGCAGGTAAATATATTCTATTTGACAGATTGTTAAACACCTTTGCATTGCTAAAATATGCACCTATTCCGCTGCCAATCAAAAGCCCAGCAAGTACATAATTGAAGGCAAGTACTGGATGACCCAAGTATAGAATAAACTTTTGAATAAGCGGAATCTCAATTAACATGTATCCTATTCCTAAGCTTGAAAAATACAAAGAAGGTTTGAATGCTTTTTCTTGGGAAATAATTGGTGTAAATAATATTACGCTTCCCAGAAGTATGAAAAAGAAGATAAATACCAGCACAGGTGAAACACCTTTGCTAAAGTCATAAAAGTATGGCTTGTCGTCTGTTGCAGGTGTTGCGCTGAATGAAAATCCGTTTTCGAACTCTACTAAAGTCAAATGTCCTTGCTTTATGTGGTAAAGTGGTCCCTTGTCATTAACATAAGGAATATAAAGCGGGACAATTTTTCCTTTGTCTGCAGTCTCTTTTAATTTCTTGCTTTCAAGTTGTGAAAAAGGCTTGTTTTTTACAATGATCATTGGATAATGAATATGTTCATTGCCGTTCATTAGTTGAATTTCTTTGGTGAAGATAGCCATATATTTTGGAGCCTCTTTGATTGATATACCTCTTTTGTTCAGTACGCGCAAAATGGTTGCTATCAGTTTGCTCATATCCTCTTTGTCGTGAGCCAAAAAGGCGAGTTTTCCATTATCTGTTAAGTGGTTCATATAGTCCTCAAGAGCTTCAACTGTAAACAGATAGTTTTCTGAAAGAGCATAACCTATGTTTTGGGATGCATTTGTCATGACCAGTGATAAGAATATCACATCATATTTTTCCTTAGATTTTCTTACAAAATTTCTACCATCTTCACCATAGATTTTTACTTCTGGCCTGTTGTAGATATCTCCATTGAACTCTTTAAAGTGTCTTACAGCGTCAATACTTGATGTATTTATTTCAACTCCAGTTATTTGTTTACTGTTTCCAGCTAAAGCATACAGAATATCTCTTCCACCGCCAGGCCCAATTATCAACGTTTTATGATTGTTTCCAAAAGAAAAAGGCAGATATTCAATGTCATCTTTATATTTGCTCAAGCTACTTTTTTTACCATCAAATCTATACATAGGCGCATTTGCTGTTCCATCAATTGTTACTATCATTTCATCGTTATCACCTTCTACTTTAATGACATCTGTTCGTGAAAATGCATTCCATTTGGTGTAGACAATCTTAGCTTTTTGGTTTGATTTTGCAATAGTGCCAAGTGTTTTTGTTTTGTTTGTGATAAATCCAATAAAGTTTTGTTCAATTGAATTTACGTACTTGTTCGGAATAAAGAGCGCTAACATGAAAAGAATCAATACACCAATGCCAAGCAAAGTTTTCTTTTTTAGCTGTAAAGTAAAAAGTAGCCAAGCTATTACTGAAATAATACAAATCAAAATTACAGACCGATATATTCCAAGATTGTTTAGTGAAAGCAACACAATTATGCTGCCAAATCCTGAGCCTGTAAGGTCTGCAAAATATAGCTTGTTGCTTATTTTTCCAAACTGCTCAAATGCAATTGAGAAAAAGTAACCACCTGCTACAAAAGGTAATGTGGCCAGAATTAAATAAATCAATACGTTGTTTTGAAACGGCAATACATATATAATTCCCAGTGAAAATATGTACGAGATAGATAGAAGAAATAAGGCCTTAACCAATGAATCAGTTTTTAAATTTTCACTTTTTTGACGCTTATTGTAAGCTATTATTCCACCTATACCAAGACCAAATATAGCAAATGATGTAATTAAAAAGGTATAATGATACCAAAATAAGGCAGAATATATTCGATTTAAAATGACCTGGTATATAAACAATGAAATTGATGCTAAGCTGATAACAACTAAAATCACCTTTGTTTCCTCCATTATTACAATTTTTTGTATCTATTACATTCCAAACGGCAATTTATAAGGTAGCAGTCTGCTAAAAATTGCTGTCAAGTCCTGGAGTTTGTTTAAAAACATCACAATACCAAGGAAAATGAGTGTAGCTCCTGCAACTGCACAGATAGCATTTTGGAATTTCTTTGCCTTTTTTATGGCATTAATCGCGTGAGGTAAATAATAACCAACAAGCAAATACGGTATTGCAAGACCTAAGGAAAATAATAACATTATTGTCATTCCTACAAAGGCACTTTTTGTGGTTGTGGTATATATCAATATGGAGTATAAAATTGGCCCGATGCAATGGGAACATACTATAGCGAAAAACAAACCTATTAGGAAAGTAGTGAAATATCTTGATGATGTCTTGATGTTATCTGCACTATATTTATTCAAAAAAGAAAGATTTAGATTTAGCAGACCAATCAAATTCAATCCCATTATTATAGTTATTGCCCCACCAATTTTATTCATTATCGTAGTATAACCACTTAACCATCTGCCAATACTTCCACCTAAAGCCCCTGCCATTGAAAAAACAAGTGTAAAGGCAGATACAAATATAAAGGTATTTATAAGTATAAACTTTTTCATTCTTTTGTGAACTTCTATATCCTTCAAATCTCTAACCGAAACACCTGTGATAAGTGAAAAATATACACTTATCATAGGTATTATGCAGGGGGAAAAGAAAGATGCTAATCCTGCTGCAAAAGGTAGTAAATAAGCCACTTTATAGATCCTCCTAATTCAAAAACTTCTTATTCCACCTATAAATTCTCGATTTGACACCTCCAATATTTTGTAACTCCAATTGGATATATTTGGTTTTAGGGGTAATAAGGTTTTTACCATTTATCTTTTTGGGTATTTTGATATATGCCATGACATGATGTCCTGAACCCTCAATTCGCCATGTTGCTTTTTTAACTTTTATACCTTCACTTGTAGTAAACAATATCTTTCCACTAAGATTGAGTGTGGACAAATCAACTTGATGATTGTCAAAAAACACCTCAAATACCAGGTTGTCTTTATCATCTTTTATAGGATTTAGATATCTTACCCCGACTGTAATGAATCCTTCACTGTTTATTATCAGAGGATCTGGTAACTTGTCTTTAGAACTTGTACTTTGTTTCAAATCCTGCTGATAGATAGTTTTAGTCTGTATATCACTTTGCTTTTTTTGTTGTGAGATTATAACTTGAGCGTACAGTGAAGATAGTATGAATGCAAAAAGGATGGCAATCACAATTATTCTCTTTGCTTTTTTGCTCACCAAAACTTCCTCCTTTGCATTTTAAGTTGTGTTCTTTTTTGCCAAATTTAAAGTAAACCTATTTATTTACTCGGAATTTTTATATAATAATTTTATCAAAGACCATTTTTACAAGTCAATTGACTTAACAAATTCTTTACAATTTATTAAAAAATTAAGCAAGAAGACTCCATCTTATACAAGATGGAGATGAATTGCTAAAAATGTGATATAATATTCCTCAGGTGATTAAAATGTACAAAACACAGAAAAATCATATAAGATGTGATAAACAAACATACAGACTGCTACGTCAGCTTTGCCACTTCTCAAAAAATCTGTACAACTATGCTCTGTACCATATAAGGCAACACTACTTTAAAACTCAGGAATATTTGCGATATGAAAGTGTATATCATCTTGTGAAAGAGAACGAAAACTACAGACTTTTGCCATCGCAGGTTGCCCAGCAAACACTTATTTCAGTGGATGAAGCTTTTAAATCTTTTCTGAGTCTTTTGAAAGGCAAAAAAGAAGGGAAGGTAGAAGAAAGAGTTTCAATGCCCAAATACCTGCCGAAGGATGGGATGTATCAGATAGTTTTTCCCAAGGACCAGTTCAAGACAGAGGGGAAAAAAGTACGATTGAGTCTTGGCAGGGGTTTTGCGAAAGAGTTTGGAGTAAAATACCTGTATTTTGACCTGCCAGCTACGGTTCTGGGTAAGGAAATTAGGGAAGTCAGGATAATACCAAGATTTAATGGTAGATGGTTTGAGATTGAGTATGTGTATGAAGATAAGCAGCAGGTAAGTATTTTTGATTTGAGCAGGTATTTAGGGGTAGACTTAGGGCTTGACAATTTTGCGGCGGTGGTTGATACCATCGGGACTGCCTTTTTGATAGAAGGCAGGTTTTTAAAATCAGTCAACCGATGGTACAACAAACAAAGGGCAAGACTGCAGTCGATTTACAGCAGGCACAAGGAATAAAATGTGGCAGAAAACTTGCTTTAGTTTCTCGCAAAAGACAGCATATAATTGACAACTTTTTGAATCAGGCTGTGAGTTTGATAATCAAGCACTGTTTGAACAATCAAATTTCTGCAGTAGTTGATGGGGAAATGAAAGGTATAAAGCAGGGGATAGAGCTTGGAGTTGTAAACAATCAAAATTTTGTGGGGATACCGTATGACAAGTTCAAGAGGAAGCTAAAATCAAAGTGCATGTATTATGGTATAAGGTATATGGAAGTGGATGAGAGCTATACATCACAAAGATGTAGCAGATGTGGGCATATTAGCAAAAGTAGCAGGAGATACAGGGGATTGTATGTATGCAGAAAGTGTGGGTGTGTAGTAAATGCGGATATAAATGGAGCGATAAGTATACTTGTGAAGGTATAAGGTAGAGTCTGTGGTGAAGCAGATAACCAGCAGTAGATGTGTGAACCAACCTGTGAGAATAAGGGTAGCATGAAAGCTACCAAACTTCTCATAAAGCCTTCACCTCTTTAGGTGGACGGTAGTTCACTTACACATTCAGATAAAAAGATGTTGAGCTCAAACTTTTGTAAAGTGGTAGAATAATTTAAAAAGAATAATTTCGATAGAGTGAGCTGCAACAACTCTAAAAACGAATAATAAACATATTGAAATGAAAGGAGAAAATATATGAAAAACAAAACAGAGATAATCAGGAAAAGATATGATAGAGCTGCTAAATACTATGATGCTATTGAAAATATAATGGAGAAAAAGTGGTTTTCTCAGTGGAGAAAGTTATTATTTAGCTATGTAAAAGGCCCTAAGGTTTTAGAAGTAGGTGTCGGCACGGGTAAAAATATGCCTTATTATAGTCAAGATTGGGAAATAGTTGCAATAGATTTTAGCCCCAAGATGCTTGAAAAAGCAAAAGAAAGATCCGCAAAATTAAACTTGCAAGTAGACTTAAAACTTATGGATGTTCAGAATTTGGAATTTGCTAATAACTCTTTTGATACAGTTGTGACAGCCTGTGTATTTTGTTCAGTGCCAGATCCCATTTTAGGTTTGAAAGAAATCCGCAGAGTCTTAAAAGGCGATGGACTTTTAGTAATGCTTGAACATGTTCGAAGCAAAAAAGAGCCAATAGGCAAAATAATGGATATATTAAATCCCTTGGTTGTTGGGCTTTATGGAGCTAATATAAATCGAAATACAGTAGAAAATGTTAAAAAAGCCGGGTTTGAGATAGTTGAGGAAAAGAACTTGTTATCTGACATTGTGAAATTGATTGTTGCAAAGCCTATAAAATAATAAGGGATTGGGCTTATCTTCCCAACCCCTTTTATCTTTTTTTATCTTATTTTGTACTTCTTCAGCTTCTTATCAAGCTCATCAACAAGCTTTTGCAAGGATTGTGCTGAGTATTTCATCTCGTTTATAGAATTTAACTGGTTTTCAACAGTTGCAGCAACTTCCTGTGATGCAGCAGCTGTTTCTTGTGAGACTGAGGATATACTTTCAATTGCTCTTATTACAGCATTTCTTGCCTCTTCCATTCTGTTTAGAGCTTCCTTTACAATTTGCGTCTTTTCAACAATTGCAGTGATTTCATCAGAGATCTTTCCGAAAGAATGCTGGGACTCGATAACAGCATCTCGTTGACCAAGTGCTGCTGCTTTGATTTCGTCAATAATCTTGATTGTATTTTCTGTTTCACTTAAAATAACATCCACTATTGAATTTATCTCATCTGCTGCTTTTTTGCTCTGATCAGCAAGTTTTCTTACCTCGTCAGCAACAACAGCAAAACCTTTGCCTGCCTCGCCTGCTCTTGCCGCCTCAATTGCAGCATTTAAAGCCAACAGGTTTGTCTGCTCTGCAATTGTATTTATTACCTCAACAAAGTTAGATATAGTCTTAATTCTCTCAACGAATGTCATAATTGTTTCAATTACCTTTTCAGCGGTTGTAAGAGCAACTTCGCTCTTTTCACGAAGATCATTCATTTTTTCAATTCCGTCTTTGTTAAGAGTCTCGATTTTATTTGTTTCTTCAATTACAGCATTATAACTTTCTGAAACTGCATTGAGCTGTTCAGAAAGGTTATTTACTAAAAGAACACCATGCTGCGCTTCTTCTGCCTGCTGTGAAGCACCTTTTGCAATTTCTTCAACTGTCTTTGCAATTTCTTCAATTGCAGCTGCTGCATCTTCAGATGTTTTTGTGACCTTCTTTGATGCCCCAACTATTGCATTTGATAGGTTAAAAAACTCTTCAATCAGAAGTTTTATGTCAGAAAGTACAATGTTTACACTTGATGCAACTCTTTGGATATTCCCAAATTCCTTTGATGAGATGAGCTTACTATAGTCTCCGTTCTTGATAACTTCCAGAGTATTTTCAAGCTTTGTAATCATCTTATTCATTTCATAGCGGATCATAAAAGCTGTTATTGCAAGTGTTAGAATAAACGTGATTGTTGCAACTACGATGCTGTAAAGTTTTAGATTGCCTGTTGGCATGATAATTCCAAGAAGAATGTCGAGGATGATTATAAACGCGAGGGCCACGTATGTAAGACCAATAACTCCTTTTTTTACAGATTCATTTCCATTACTTTTTGGTGGCATTGACTTCACTCCTTATCCCATAAATTTCTTCCTTATACCATCTATTATAATACAAGATGTTAACTTTTTGCTAATATTTCTTTCAAAAAAGTTGTTTTTAATGTTTAAATGACATCTAAGAATTGAATACTACTATAATAAAAGCTCAAAAAAGTTCAAAGGAGCACAAAATAATGGAGAAATTTATAATAAGCGGAGGGAAAAAACTTTTTGGAAGTGTTAAAGTTCACTCTTCAAAGAATGCAATTCTGCCGATCTTGGCAGCTTCTATTATAACAGAAGATAATATTTATCTACATGATATTCCTATGTTAGAAGATATAAAAATCATGATAGAGATACTTCGCCACTGCGGATGTGAGGTAAAAAATACTGATGAAACATTGGTTATAAGCCCAAATGTTGTAAATAATGATATCAATATTGACATAGTAAACAAACTCAGAGCTTCTATACTTTTGCTGGGAAGTATGCTTGCACGCTGCAACAAAGTTATATTAGGTATGCCAGGGGGTTGTAACATTGGCACAAGGCCGATAGACCTTCATATAAAAGGGCTTTCAAAACTTGGGGCGGAGATAAAGTTAAATCAAGGATACATTGAAGCAAAAGTGAAAAAGCTGAAAGGAGAAAAGATATATCTTGACTTTCCGTCAGTTGGGGCAACAGAGAATATTATGATTGCAGCCGTTTTAGCAGAAGGCGAGACCATTATAGAAAACGCAGCAACAGAGCCAGAGGTTGTTTGTCTTGCAAATTTCTTAAGCTCAATGGGTGCAAAGATATATGGTGCTGGGACTGACACAATAAGGATTTTGGGAGTGAACAAGCTTAAAAGTGCTTCTTTTACTCCAATTCCAGACAGAATCGAAGCCGGCACATACATGGTAATGGCAGCTGTGTGTGGCGGTGAGATAGAAATTACAAATGTGGTTATTGAACATATAAGACCTATAATTGCTAAGTTCAAAGAGTGCAATATCAAGGTTGTTGAAGGTGAAAATACTATTAAGGTTTTTTCGACGGACAAGATAAAACCAACAGATATAAAAACATTGCCATACCCGGGTTTTCCAACAGATATGCAAGCACCAATGATGAGTTTACTTACAGTTGCAAAAGGTACAAGTATGGTGATAGAAACAATATTTGAGAACAGGTTTTTACATGTAGGAGAGCTTTTAAAAATGGGTGCTAATATCAAATTAGAAGGAAGAGTTGCAATTGTGGAAGGCGTGAAAAGATTAACTTCTGCAAAACTTGAAGCAAAGGATTTGCGAGGAGGTGCGGCACTTGTAATAGCAGCTTTGATGGCAGATGGTACAACCGAGATAGAGGGGATTGAACACATTAGCAGAGGGTATTTTGAGTTTGAAAAAAATATATTAAGCCTTGGAGGAGATATAAAAAGAATAGTTTAAACCAAGTAAAAATTAAAAAAAGCCTGTCTGCTTTGTTTTTTGCAGACAGGCTTTAACTTTTTTGCTGTAGCATTGTTCAATTAATATCCCATCATGCTTCCAAAGCCAGAACCCATCATTCCGCCACCATGTCCAAATCCCATCATTCCTGCATGATCAGTGCCATTGTTTGACCAATCTAACATGTGGTCAATGCAAAACTGAAGGTTTGATTGAAAGTGTTTCTTTAAAGAATCAGCTTGCTGTTGTGTTATTTTTCCATCTTTTAAAAGTTTGTCAATTTCAGCAACCCTCAAGTCGTACAACTTCTTTTTAAACTGGTCAACTGTTAATTTCTTTTCTTTAAGAATATCATTTATAGTTTTACCACTCTGTAATTTTTTAACAAGTTCATCAACTGAAATGCCCAAGGCTTTTGCAGCAAGTTCTTGCATATTCACATGCATCCCTACATTATATCCACCACAGCCTGTATTTTGTTGCTGTGCAGCTGCTGTAGTTTTAAGTGTTTTTTGAGCGGAGCTTGTTTGCACTCCTTTAGCAAGAACAAGTGTGAATGTGAGAGCAAGCGCTAATACTAAACTAATACCTAATATTGATTTTAAGAATTTCATCTTTAATCAACCTCCCAAAAATTTAATTTGTTTTACGTTTTATATGTTAAACTCTATTTGTAAGATGGGTATAAGCAAAGTGTAAAGAAATTGTAAAGAATAATTTTGAGCCTAACAAAAAATCTATTTAGAAAAGAGTATAATATAAAATAGGGTGGGTGAAAGATGGCAAATATCTTAGTTGTTGAGGACCAGCAAGATTTAAATCAAATAATTACAAGATTTTTGAAAAATGAAGGATTTGAGGTTATAAACTCGTACACTGCAAAAGGTGCACTGAGTAAGTTAAATGAGGCTGACTTGATAATTCTTGATATTATGCTACCTGATATGGAAGGGTATGAAGTATTGAAAGAAGCCAGCAAAAAAGGTATTCCCGCAATAATATTAACCTCCAAATCAGAAGAATTTGACAAGTTAAAAGGCTTTGAACTCGGGGCAGAGGACTATATCACAAAACCATTTTCTATGCTTGAGCTGATTGCACGCGTAAAGGTTGTTTTGAGGAGAAGCAAGAATTTTGAAGAAAGCATAAAACTTTTAGATGGCAAGGTAGAGATTTTCCCCAAGAGGTTTAAGGTAATAGTGGATGGTGAGGATGTGAACCTCACTCATAAAGAGTTTGAGCTTTTGCTTTTCTTGGCTAAAAACAAAGATTTGGTAAAGTCAAGAGATGAGATACTTGAAAAGGTTTGGGGGTTTGATTTTATTGGTGAGACTCGAACTGTGGACGTTCATATAAAGCAGTTAAGAGAAAAACTAAAAGACTACAAGTTTTTAATAAAGACAGTTTGGGGTGTGGGCTATAAACTTTCGGAGGATAAAGAATGATTGAAAGGATGTTAAAACAAGATGAAACTTTTTACTAAAATAGCTCTAAACTTTATAGGGATAATAGTTTTTCTAATTTTGAGTATATATATTTCTAATATGCTCTACCTGAAGTACTTTTTAGAGGATATGATAATAGATGACTTGAAAAAACTTTCCCAAGATGCGCTTGAAGACAACTTGGAAGGCGATTTGTCCGCAGTGAAAATACTTGTTTTACAAGGAAATGCGATTGTCCTTGAAAAAGGTGGATTGGATATCCCCTATCACATGATTATGCCTGTATTCAATTCAAGTGGAGTTTATGTGTTTTCTCATCCACACTTTAAAATGGAGTATATTGCATACGTGCTAAAAAAAGGGGGGTTAACTTCTGTTGTAATAACTATAAAACCATATTATGGATATGCTTTGAACATAATATCAAAGAATTTGATTAAAATTAGCATCGTATTTATTTTCATTGGACTATTAGTGTCACTTTTGATTTCACGACATATTTCAAGACGCATAATAAAGATTTCAGTAGCTACGCAAAAGATTGCTAAAGGGGAAGACTTTGAACTTAAAGACAACTCAACAGATGAAGTTGGAGACCTTGCAAGGTCCATCAATAGCCTCAAAAATTCACTAAGGCTCCTTGAGAAGGTGAGACGTGAGTTTGTTGCTAATTTTGTACATGATTTGAAAACACCTATTGCTGTTATAAAGGGCTATTGTGAAAGCACGAAATATTTGGATATTGATGATAAAGAAAAGATTAAACAGAATATGGATGGAATTGAAAAACAATGTGATTACATGCAAAACCTAATTTCTAATATGGTTGAGCTTTCAAAGATTTCAGCAGGGATAATTGAGAAAAAGATAGAAGAAGTTGATATTAATTTAGTAATCAAGCAATCATGTGAACAACTCAAGAAGCTTGCCGAGATTGAAGATGTTGAGATTATTATCAAAAGCTTAAATTCCCCAAAGATAAAAACTGACTTAAATTCATTTAGAAGAATAATAAACAACCTTCTGCAAAATGCAATTGAAAATACAAAGGATAAAAAAGTGTATATTGAGGCTCAGAAGGAATATGTAGATATCTACAATAAGACAGACCTCAGAGAAGAGGAACTCATTTTTCTATTTGAAAGATACAAATCAAGCAGAAAAGGTTTTGGGCTGGGGCTGTCTATTGTGAAAGAACTCTGCAAGATTTTGGATATAAAACTTGAGACGTTTATAGAGGATGGGTATATTCATTTTAGAATTTATATAAAATAAAGAAAACCAAAGACGTTTGAATTTTGATAAAATTTACAGCTGTGCAAATTTTCTTTATCCTGGGGGCTAATGAATTTTTACAATTAAGGAAGTTGATTTATGTTATAATGAATCAAGTAAATTTTTAAAGGTAGAAGGAGATGAAAAGATGGAGAAAATAAGAGTTGCAGTGCTTGGCTGTGGCAACATTGCGCCAGTTTATCTTAAAAATCTCAAAAGGTTTGGAATATTTGACATTGTTGCGTGCGCAGATATAGACTTGGAAAGAGCAAAGAGCATAGCCTCAGAGTTTTCTGTGCCACGGGTGTTAGAGCCTGATAAAGTCTATGACCTTGATGTGGATATAATTGTGAACCTCACCCCGCCTCAGCACCACTATGAAATAAACAAAAAGGTTTTGGAAAGTGGAAAGCATCTTTACACCGAAAAACCTCTTTGCTCAACGCTTAAAGAAGCAAAAGAAATTCTGGAGTTAGCAGAAAAGAAAAAACTTAAAGTTGGATGTGCACCTGATACATTTCTTGGTGCGAACATTCAGACGGCAAAAAAGCTTATCCAAGATGGATGGATAGGGAAACCATTTGCAGCAAACTGCTTTATAATGTATGGTGGGCCAGAAAAGTGGCATCCAAATCCACATTTTATATTCAAGAAGTTTATGGGACCTTTGTTTGATGTAGGACCGTACTGCTTTACTGCACTTGTGTTCTTACTTGGTTCTGTCAAAAAGGTATCTGCAATGGGCAAGATTACTTACAAAGAAAGGCTTATAATATCTGAGCCACATAAGGGCGAAAAGATTGTAGTTGAAATGCCAACATATGTAACAGCAAAAGTTTTGTTTGAAGATGACATAATCGGAAGTGTAACTGTCTCTTACGATGTGCCGGCAACAAACCTACGCGGGATTGAAATATATGGTGAAGAAGGCACATTAATTGTTCCAGACCCAAACTTCTTTGACTATGGCAGAGTGCTTTTGAAAAGACATGATGATAATGGGTTTAAAGAAGTGCCTGTGATAAACCCATTCAATTACGACAATTTAAGGGGTTTAGGAATCCTTGACATGGCGCTTGCAATCAAGTTGCAGACACCACTTAGGGCATCCGGAAGTTTAGCCTTCCATGTTTTAGAAACTCTTTATGCAGTATATACTTCTTTGCAGGAAGAAAGGTTTGTGGATGTAAAAAGCAAAGCACCTGATGTGCCTCTTTTGGATATGAAGCTTTTGAGAGAGGTTTTGTATATATAAATAATTGATAATAAAAAAAAAGCGCCTTGCATGTAGAAAAAACTCAAAACATTTTGAAACGGCAGGGTGCTTTTTTATTTTATAAAAATATAACCAGCGAATATACTTTATAATGAAGCTTTTTTAAAGAAAGAAGAGAAAGACTTTTGAATGCCTTTTGGCTTTTTATGATTTTATTTTCAATCTTAGTTCAGGTAATTAACGGTGATATTAACAAAATAACCACCATCTTGTTTTCTGCGCCTAAAACTGCTTTGCAGATATTTGTAACAATAGCATGTTCTATAATACTCTGGTCAGGTTTTTTGAGACTTGTTCAAGACTCAGGCTTAATTAAAATATTAGAAAGATTTTTAAAGCCGATTTTGACTCTTCTTTTTAAAACAAAAAATGAAGAGGCATTTAAGTGGATGTCAACAAATATTATTGCAAACCTTCTTGGACTTGGAAATGCTGCAACACCAGCAGGAATTAAAGCAATGGAAGAGCTTTCAAAAGAAAATAGCAAAGACCTTGCATCAAGCGACATGATTTTGTTTGTGATATTAAACACATGCTCAATCCAGCTTATCCCAACAACAATGATTATACTAAGGCATGAGTATGGGTCTGAAAATCCAACAGTTGTAGTTTTTCCAATACTGTTTGTGTCACTGGTTGGACTTTTCTTTGGAGTAATTTTCTGCAAAGTAATCTCAAGGGTGCTGAGAAGATGACAAAAATAATTTCTGATATTATAATAACCTCATTTATTGTATTTGTACTAATTTTTTCTCTTTTTAGATCCAATGACAGTTTTAGTAGCTTTGTTGAAGGTGTGAAGGATGGTATTAAAATTTCAATAAAAATATTTCCAAATGTCTTTGCACTAATTTTAGCTGTTGAACTTTTCATAAAGACAGGTGCTGTAGACATATTCAAAACTTTTTTAGGCCCTATTTTAAACAAACTTGGGATATTTCAAGAGTCGCTTGGGCTTATCATGATAAAGCCGTTTTCAGGAAGTGCATCTTATGTAGTTTTGAAAGACATATTTGAAAAATTTGGACCAGATTCACAGATAGGAATATATTCTTCAATTATCTGTGCATCAACCGAAACCCTTTTTTATGTAATAACAACTTACCTTGCATGTACTCAGGTAAAAAAAACAAGATATTTAATTCCGGTGGCAATTGCTGTAGACTTTATAGTCTTACTTGTGGCAGCGTTTTTGGTTAAAAATAGCTTAAAGTAAAAAAGGCTGAAGTAGGAAAAACTTCAGCCTTTCATTTATTTTACGCAGCACCCTGGACAAATTTTTTCGCAAGCTCGGCAGCAGATGCCGCGTCAGGTGCATACCCGTCAGCACCAATGCTTTTTGCAAAGCTCTCTGTCACAGGCGCACCACCAACTATCACCTTTACTTTGTCGCGCAGACCCTGTTCTTGCAGTTTTTCAATTGTTGCTTTCATGTTTGGCATGGTTGTTGTAAGCAAGGCTGACATTGCAACAATCTGTGGACTATGGTTTTTTACAGCCTCACAGAACTTTTCGGGTGCAACATCCACTCCAAGGTCGATTACCTCAAGCCCTGCACCTGTCATCATCATAGCAACCAAGTTCTTGCCAATATCGTGCAAATCGCCTTTTACAGTGCCAAGCACAACCTTGCCGATTGGCTTTACACCTGTCTCTGTGAGGATTGGTTTTAGTACTTCCAGCGCAGCTTTCATTGCACGTGCTGCAATCAGCACCTCTGGTACGTAAATCTCATTGTTTTTGAACTTCTCACCAACAACCGACATTGCCTGAATGAGCGCATCGTTTAAGATTGTCTCAGCAGAAATTCCGGAATATAAAGCTTCTTTTACCTTTTCGGGTGCAAGCTTTGCATTTCCTTTTTGGATAAGCTGTGATATTTCGTTTAAAATTTCCATTTTTAGACCGGCCCCCTTTTTAAACATTGGATGTTAATATACTATAACTTCCAAGGCCAAATGGCAAGAGCATATAGCGTGATGTGAAATTTTCAAAGTCAATAAAACTCTGTGGACGTCTGTACAGTTCATCAAACACGTCTGCTTTGTGATTTGCTTCTATGAGATTAAAAAGTGTGTTTGTTAAAACTATCTCAAGCTCATTTTTGCCCTCAATTACATACTCTGTTATGTCAGCTAAAAACGGCTGGGAAAAGAGAGTGGTTGCTTTCTTGCCGTTTACAAACACTTTGGCAATTGATGCGCTGACGTTATTTAGCTTTATATAAACTCTTTTTGAACTTTCTTTTGTAATCTCAAAAGAGCTTTTCAAGCTCATAGAGCCAACATAAAAAGGATACCCGTCTTTTGTTATATCAAAATGACAAGGTTTTTTAGGCTCAGTTAGAATAAACCTTGTCTCATCAACGCAAATGAGAGAAAAGCTTCCAACAAGATAAATAGCTTCTACCTCAGTCGGTCTGTGGTTTTTGGGGTCTTTTACCCTCTCATGGCAGCCTGGGGCTGTAATATTGTTTGACTTTCTGCCACTTATCACAATCTCGTTTTTCCCTTGTTTGACAAAAGATGTAATATCAATCTTGCCAATATTAACATCCAAAAAGTTCTGGTCGGGCGAAAAGCTTTCACTTTTTCTTTCAAATTTGACAGGCTGACCGTTCACAAGGATTCTGTCAAGATTCTCTGCACACTCGATTGCCACAAAAAGTTTTGACGGCACTTTTTCAACCTCAAAATAGTATGTGACTTTGAAAGGTGTTCCTTCCGGGAGATTGTAAAAATGATTGTGCCAAACTTGGGCACAATAACAATCTTCAAACACTACCTTTCGGTCAACCTCATATTTTATTCTGTCAAGCAAAAGTACATTGTAGTTTTTAAGCTCTATGTCAAACTCACAGCTGCCTGTTTTGTATTCGAAATTATTGTCAAATACAACGCCCGAGGCGACATTTTTTGTGTTCTGTGAAAGCTCCTTGTTAGATACCAAAAGACACAAACTTGATGCAGGATACATTGTTGCATCAATCAATACATAACCATTTTCTCTTCTCAATGTTGGAATCTTGAACACACCAAAGTCTATAAGGTCTGCGACAAAAACATTTTTGTCAGTAGGAATTTTTATTGTAATTTCTGCTTCTCTTTGAAGGTCTGTGTTTGCCAAAAATATTATTCTGTTTCCATCATCAAGTTTTCTGCTCTGAAGTATGATTTTTTTGGCGTTCTGACCTGTCTTTTTATCAATCACTTCAATATAGTTTGAAACCTCTTCTTTTAAGATGTTAACAAGTTCATTCAAATCGGCAGCACTTATAAATTTCTCTTTTAAAGGGATTTCACACTTTCTGCCGTCTATCATGCAAAGTTCAAATCTTGAAAACATGAAATCTTTAAGTGCAACTACCTTGCCACCGGCATTTATAAAGTCTTGCAAAAGCTTGAGTGTTGTGTTCCTCAAGTTTGTAAGAGGTGGCAGCACAACCACTTTGTAGCTATAATTACCAACCTTAATTTTGCCATTTTCAACCTGTACGTACTTTGATAGGATTATCTCATCGCCAAAGTGAAAGTCAATCTTGTTTGCTATAAGCTCTTTTACCGTCTTATCAAGCAGAATATCCAGCTTGTCCACGCTATCATCAAACTTAGAATACTCTGCCCAGGCAGATGATATCGGGTGGAGAACAAGCACATCAACATCTCTTTTTCCAAGCCCTGCTATGTACGAAATCCTTGCAAGATAGTCTGCAAAGAACTTTTCGTCCTCCCACCATGGCTGCTGGTAAAAAAGGTTTGGTGGATAGTCTCTTTTTCTCTCGCCTCTCATGGAATACAGGCTAAGATGTGGGTTTATGTATGTTATGCCAAGCACTGCCTGCCAGTCTGATATCCATTTTCTATGAAGAAAACTCACATGTTGACCTGTTGTTCCAAATGTTTCACACAGCACACCTTTTTTGCCAAGCTGCTCTGCAACCGATGATACCTGTTTCATTGTAACTGTTTGTTCTAAATGTCTTGCAAGCTTATCAACTCCAGGAAGCTGCATATACTCGTAATGGGGCATTGCAGCGCCTATCCATTCAATCTGGCCACGCATTGTATCTTCTGCCATGTAATGCCCTGTCATCATGATACCATTTTCTTCGCACCACTTTGCATAAGGAATGGTAAAGTTTTCTATAAACATCTCAAGCGCAACATCAAAAAAGTCAAATCTGACTTTGTGGTAATTGCCCACATTGAAGAAGAGCTCCTCAAAATGCTCTTTTATATCATATCCTTTTTTCTGCAAGAACCTTTCTGGAAGCTTTTCTGTCCATGGCAATGTAGGGATATCTTTGTAGTGGGCTCTTAAATATGTTGGCTCATCAGTAAATATTCCCGGCATTGCATCGCCAAAATACTCTTGGCAATATTTTTTGTATCTTTCATGCGTGAGATTTATAAACTCCTGAGTTACTTCTTTTGAAAGAAGGTCGACATAGCAGCTTCCATTGAACCACTTGTCACCAAGCTTCATTGTGCGCTTTGCAACAATGTACTTTTCGCCTCCATGAACAAATCCAAATAAAACCTCATCCTCTTGTTCTACCTGGTCCTCTTTCAAAAGTACTAAAAACTTGTGCCTGTATGAAGGGTTTTTAAGAGCCACAGCACCCCCTGCAAACCCAGACGGCCATTTGTCTTCATCATAAAGCCATGCAAGCATGTTTAGCTTTTTTGCATGTTCTATACATTTTTTGACAAGACTTAGCCACTCTTCAGACAGATATTCTGTTACAAGCCCAACCCTTGAGTGCATGAAAAAACCGCCATAACCTTTTTGGTGCATTTCGGTTATCTGGCGCAAAAGCTCTTCCTCTTTTAAATTGTCATTCCAGCTCCAGAAAGGTGCGCACCTGTAAAAATTATCTGGGTTTTTGAGTTTTTCTAAATCAAGCATTTTTCTAATCTCCTTCTCTATTTGTTTTGTATTCACTTGATCTTTCTCAAGCTCAAGACCTTTTGAATCTCCTCAGGGCTCAGAATTTGCGGTGTGCCTATCTGGCTTGATAGAAATAAAATCTTTGCCCAGAACTCAACAATCTCAAGCTTGTAAAATGCCATCTCCAAGTCCTTGTCGTATGTCAAAACGCCATGGTTTGAAAGAAGCACAGCATCGTAGTCTTTTACATAAGGTGCGATTGACTGTGGGACTTCAAATGTTGAAGGTGTTGCAAACGGCGCAACAGGGATATACCCGCCAAAGATAAAAACTGACTCTGCTAAAATTGGCTTGTCAAGAGGTTTTCTTAACACTGCAAATGTTGTTGCATAAGGTGAGTGTGCATGAACACAGGCACCTATGTCCTCTCTTTCTTGATAAACTTTGAGGTGCATCTTTATCTCAGACGACGGCTTGTAATCGGTCTTTTCAAGAATTTTGCCTTCCATATCAATTAGAACAAGCATGTCTTCACTCAAAAAACCTTTTGATACCCCAGAGGGTGTTGTAATAATTTTATCCTTGTCAATTCTCACAGAGATGTTTCCGTCAGGTCCGCTAATATATCCTCTTTCGTACATAATTCTGCCAATTCTGCATATCTGCGACTTGACGCTTCTTATATCCTGCATTTTTTTCCACCTTTCTTTTAAAATGTATTATCGTAATATTGTGGTGTTTTGATTTTTTGTTATATTTTATTTTACAATTATTTGATTGATTTGAAAATATCCAAATTTGACATTTTAAAAACTTTATAAGTACCTACAAAACAAATTTATGCAAACATTTGCATTATAGATAGAAAAGTGATAAAATAAATTTCAATGTTGTATTTCAAAAAAAATATTTCAGAAGGAGAGTGCAAAGTTTGCAGGTTATTCACAATCAAGTTCATGACATTTTTGCTCTGAGCAAAAACAGGTTCTATGTAAAACTGTGGGTACAAAGAGGTTTTGCAAAAAACGTCACTTTGATATTCTCAGATAGGTATGATTTGGATGTACAGAAAGTGAAGATGGACTTTTACATGAATGTGGGAAACTTTGAGGTGTATACGGCGCAGGTGCAAAACAAAACGCCAAGGTTTGCATACAAGTTTTTGATTGAGCTTTTAGATGGAAGTTTTAAAGTATTTAACCAGTTTGGACTTTTAGATACCGAGGAAAACCTATATTTTGATGCTTTCCAGTTTCCTTATGCAAATGAGGCAGATATGTTTGAAAAACCTTCTTTTACAGAGGGTTTGGTTGTCTATGAGATATTTCCTGACAGGTTCAAAAGAGGCAAAAAGGAAGTGCACAGCAAGAAACTATTTGATTGGGATTACTGCAGTTGGGATGTACCAGGCTCTGAAGTTTTTCTTGGTGGTGATTTTGCAGGCATAAAAGAAAAAATAGAGTATTTTAAAGCTCTTGGGATAAATGCCATTTATCTTACACCAATTTTTAAATCACTATCGAGCCACCGCTACAACGTGGACGACTACTTTGATGTTGACCCGCTTTTGGGTACAAAAGAGGAGTTCAAAGAACTTGTTGACAGTCTTCACGAAAATGGCATTCGAATAATACTTGACATGGTTTTTAACCACACAGGCGTCGGATTTTTTGCTTTTCAGGATGTTATAAAAAATGGAGAAAATTCAAAGTATTACAGCTGGTATAATATAAAGTCTTTACCTGTAGATATCCAAAAAGGAAACTATGAGACTTTTGCAACAAATGTAAAAAGCATGCCAAGAATAAATACTTCAAACAAAGAGGTTCAGGACTTCTTTTTGGAGGTTTTAAAGTACTGGCTTTTGGAGTTTGATGTTGACGGCTTTAGGTTTGACGTTGCAAACGAGCTTGACAAAAACTTTATAAGAAGGATAAGAAATGAGCTCAAATCAATAAAAAAAGACATTCTTTTAATTGGCGAGGTTATGCACAGAAGCGAAAATTTCCTTATGGGAGACATGTTTGACGGTGTTATGAACTACTTTTCGTGGGAGGTTTTTGCAAGGTATTTGATGGGTAAATATAATGCAGAGGATGCATCAAGGATTTTGGCAGACTACAGACTAAAATTTAATCCTGTACTTTTTTCATGCCAGCTAAACCTCATTGGCAGCCACGACACAGAAAGGGTTTTGACAAGACTTGGAAACAGAAAACTTGCAATGCTTGCTCAAGTATACAACCTTACTTATCAGGGAATTCCTATGATTTACTATGGCGATGAGATTGGAATGGAAGGCGGTCATGACCCTGACTGCAGAAGGGGGATGATATGGGAAGAAGAAAAGCAGGACAAGGAGATTTTTAAGTTTTACAGAAGATTGATTGATTTCAAAAAAACATCTTCAGCATTAAACAGTGACTATGTTAAAGAGTTTTCAATTGGTGACATTCTTTGCCTTGAACGAAAAAGTGAAACTGAAACTGTGTACATTCTTTTTAATCCACGCAAAGCTTTGCAAAAAATAAGGTTGTGGTCAGAGTTTATTGTTAACAGAGAGATTGAATTTTTCACCACGCAGCAGAAAATTAAAAACTATTCATACTATATTGAACTTGAACTGAATCCCGAGAGTTTCGAAATTGTAGTTGTTAAATAAACCCTTATAGAAAAGACTAAAAAAATGTTGACACGCAAGCAAGAGGATTGTATAATATTTTCGAGAGCAAACGATTGCACATATTATTTTAAAGGAGGAAAAAAGATTATGAAAAAGCGCGAGCCAATAGGTTATGTATATCTTGCGCCAGCTTTGATATCCATGGCAGTGCTGTCTTTCTTCCCAATTGCTATGACAGTTTATTATGCATTTACAAATTTTAATCTCAACCACATGGAAGACTACAAGTTTGTGGGATTTAAAAACTTTGTTGATATCATAACAGGACCTTTCAAAGAAGTGTTTGCGCCAACATTTGCATGGACATTTACATTTGCACTTATTACAGTTCTTATCAATTTTGCAGTGGGGCTTTTGCTTGCTGTGCTTCTTAACAACAAGTTTATGAAAGAGACAAATATTTACAGGTCAATTTTAATAATCCCATGGGCCATCCCAGGAACAATTGCTTCTTTGGCATGGCAGGGGCTTTTGAACGAAGAGTACGGAGCTATAAATATGCTTTTAAAAACTTTCCGCCTTAATCCAATACCTTGGATGACAGACCCGTTCTGGGCAAAGATAAGCATATTTATTGTTAATCTGTGGCTTTCATACCCGTTTATGATGAATGCGTCACTTGGTGCTCTTCAGTCAATTCCACCAGAACTTTACGAGGTTGCCGAGATAGACGGAGCTGGCTGGTTTACGAAGCTTTTTAAAATTACAATACCTATGATTGTACCAACAGCACTTCCAATTTTGATTTCATCGTTTGCATATGCTTTCAACAACTTCAACGTCGTGTACCTTGTTACAGGTGGTGGACCTGCAAGGCTTGACACTCAGTTTGCAGGGCATACAGACCTTCTTGTCTCAACAACATACAAGCTTACAATGCAGTTTTACAGGTACGACCTTGCCTCTGCAATGTCAATCATAATCTTCTTTATTGTTGGAACAATTTCACTTATCAACATGAAACTGACAAGAGCATTTGAGGGTGGTGAAAGATAATGGTTGGAAGAGAGTATATGACAAAGCAGGATGCTATTGCCTTGTGGATATCAAGAGTGATTATTTGGATTGCGATAATACTTTCACTGCTTCCTACATGGTTTATAATAGTTGCGTCACTGTCAAAAGGTGGGGCGTTCTTCCAGTCATCGTTTTTCCCAAAAGAGATTACGTTTGAGAACTATATAGAACTTTTCAGGAAAAAGAGCAGTCCATCACAGACACTGCCTGACTTTGTGATGTGGGTCAAAAACAGTTTGATTGTATGTTTTGGAGTTGCATTTTTACAGATTTTCATGACAGCTCCCGCAGCATATGCATTTTCAAGGATAAACTTTGTTGGGAGGAGAAACGGACTCAAAACACTTTTAATTCTGCAGATGTTTCCAACATTCATGGCAATGCCTGCGATTTATGGTCTTTTGGCAAAGTTCAATCTTCTTGACAATCTTTTTGCACTCATTCTGGTACTGGCAGGTGGTTCTGCTTTCAACATCTGGCTTTTGAAAGGCAACATGGACCAGATACCGTACGAGATTGATGAGGCAGCAATAATTGACGGTGCAGGACATTTTCTGATTTTCAGAAAGATTATTCTACCACTTACTGCACCAATGCTTGCTGTGATGTTCATCTGGAGCTTTAACGGTGTGTTCAACGAGTTTTTGCTCTCAAGCTTAGTTTTACAGTCGCCAGAGAATGCAACTGTGCCAATTGGACTTAGAAACTTTATAAACAACCAGTTTTCAGCTAACTGGCCAATGTTCTCAGCAGCATCAATATTAGCGTCACTGCCAATTGTGATTATATACATGGCGCTCCAAAAACAGATTCAAAGCGGTCTTGCAGCAGGTGCTGTCAAGGGTTAATTTGCAATTTGGTCTCACCACAAAAAATCTTTTACAAAGGAGGATTAGATAGAATGAAGAAACTTCCTACAGTTGCGTATTTTAGCATGGAGTTCGGTCTTGATTCTAACTTCAAAATCTATGCAGGTGGACTTGGTATTCTGGCAGGTGACTATTTAAAGGCAGCAAAGGATTTAGGATATCCTGTTGTAGGTGTTGGAATACTATGGAAACAAGGGTACAACAAACAGATTGTTACAGAGGAATATGGTGTGATTGACGCTTTTCCAATCTACAGGTACAACTTTTTAAAGGACACAGGCGTGAAGGTAAAGGTAAGAATAAGAAACAGAGATGTATACTGCAAAGTATGGAAGGTTGATAATTTTGAAAACGCAGACCTTTATCTTCTTGACACTGACCTTCCTGAAAATGCAGACAGGTGGATTACAGGACAGCTGTATGGCTGGTTTGGTGAAGAAAGAGTTGCCCAAGAGATGGTTTTGGGAGTTGGCGGTGTGAGAGCTTTAAAAGAGCTTGGTATCAAGGTTGATGTGTATCATTTCAACGAAGGTCATGCTGTATTTGCTGGGCTTGAGCTTGTGAGATATTACATGGAGGAAGAAGGTCTTTCATTTGAACAGGCACTATCTAAAGCAAGAGAAAAGATTGTGTTTACAACACATACACCTGTTGAGGCAGGAAATGAAACACATCCTTTAAGACTTCTTATGTACATGGGAGCAAACTTGAACTTAACTGAAGAGCAGCTTGTTCATATTGGCGGTGCTCCTTTTAATATGACAGTTGCAGCGCTAAGACTTGCTCGCATTTCAAATGCTGTGTCTGACCTGCACAGAATTACAGCAAATGCTATGTGGGCTCAGGTTGATAGAAGAAGCAGAATAATTGGTATCACAAACGGTGTTCATGTTGGAACATGGGCTGACAGAAGAATATTAGAATCAAAACACAATCCTGAAAAGCTTTGGCAGACACATACTCAAATAAAACGTGAACTTTTGGATTTTGTTGAAAAAAGGACGGGTATTAAATTAAGAGAGGATGTTTTAACAATAGGGTTTGCAAGAAGGGCAGCACCGTATAAGCGAAGCGACCTCATTTTCCGAGACAAAGAAGCGGCTGACAAGATGTTCAAAAACGATCTTCAAATAATCTTTGCAGGCAAAAGCCACCCACTTGATGACACAGGAAAAGAGATTGTCAACAACATCATTGCAATGTCCAAAAAGTATCCCGGCAAGGTTGTGTTCTTGGAAGACTATGACATGGAAATTGGCAAGATGCTAACCCGCGGATGCGATATTTGGCTGAACAACCCACGAAGACCTTTAGAAGCGTGTGGAACCTCGGGAATGAAGGCTGCAATGAACGGTGTTTTGAACGTCTCAACCTTAGATGGATGGTGGCCTGAGGCGTGCCAGCACGGAATTAATGGGTGGCAGATTGGCGATGGGTTTGAGTCAAAAGACGAAAAAGAGCAAGATAGTCACGACCTTAAGAGTTTAGTTAATGTCATGCAAAACGAGGTAATACCAACGTACTACAAAAACAGAGACAGATGGGTAAAGATGATGCAAAACAGCATAGAATCTACACTTGAAAAGTTCTCTGCAGAGAGGATGGTAAAGGAGTACTACGAGAAGATGTACATTCAAAAATCCCACGAGGATTGATAGGTGATGGCAACAATAAAAGAGATAGCAAAAGAAGCCAATGTTTCACCATCAACTGTTTCACGGGTTCTTGCTGGCAGCAGCAAAATCAGCCCTGAGACAACCAAGCGGGTTCTTGAAGCAATAAAAAAGCTTGGTTATGTTCCAAACGCAAATGCAAAGGGGCTGGTTGTAAAAAAATCTTTCACGGTTGGTGTATTTGTGCCGCGAGAACCCGAGAATGCCTTTTTAAATTCTTTTTTTGACCAGGTGATAACAAGCATATGCGCTTTAGTAAATAGCTTTGAGTATGATATTCTGCTTGCAATCTCAAACCCTGAAAAGGAAAGAGAACTTTTGAAAAGACTTGTTGAGAGTAAAAAGGTTGACGGATTTGTGCTCCTTTCATCAAGGGAAAAGGATCCTGCTATTGAGTATTTAAAGAGCATTGACTTTAAGTTTGTAGTGATTGGAAGACCGAGTGGTTTTGAAAACAGTGTAAACTGGGTGGACAATGACAATGTCAAAGCAGGGTTTGAGGCAACCGAGTATCTAATAAAGTTGGGACACAGGAAAATTGCATTCATGGGTGGACCGAGTGATTTAGTGGTAACAAGCGACAGGTTTTCTGGCTACAAAAGGGCTCTTGAGAAATATGGCATACAGCCAAAAAGTTCATATATAAAATTTGCAAACTATTACAGAAAAAGCTATAGGGAAAGTGCGTATGAGATTTTAAATCAAGAAGACAGGCCCACCGCCATCGTGTGCATGGACGATTTAATTGCCGTTGAGGTTTTTAAAGTAGCTGAAAGTCTCAATCTTAAAGTAGGAAAAGACCTTTCAGTGATTTCTTTCAACAACTCAAATGTAAGTGAAATATGTCAGCCACCTCTTACCACAGTTGACATCAACATTCTTCACCTTGGCAGGCTTGCTGCAGAGGTACTGATGATGGATTTAAGCGAGTCAACAAAGACGTATAGAAGAATAATTGTACCACATCAGATTGTTGAAAGAAGTTCGTGCAGCAAAGTTCAAGTGTTATAATGATTGCATGAGAGAAAAGTTAATTTTATTAATGAAGACAAAAATTTTTCTTTCTCTTGACTTTTTTTAGAGAGAAATGTATAATGTTATTATCAAACGTTTGCATATTGAATAAACAGATTTAAGGGAGGTTGTTTTGATTATGAAAAATTCAAAGAAAATCTTAACTGTAGCATTAATAATTGCTTTTGCGCTTGTGGCACTGATACCACTAACCGGAGGATTTGCTACATCCAAAAAGCAGCTTACTGTATGGTCGCATCTTACTCAGGATGAGGTAAAAGCTTTGCAACCAATTGCAAACAAGTGGGGAAAAGCAAATGGATATACTGTAAAAGTCATCACTGACCAAGGTTCATTCCAGAGCTTTCAGACAGCTGCAATGAGTGGAAAAGGCCCAGACATCATGTTTGGTCTTCCACATGACAATCTCGGCGCTTTCTGGAAAGCAAAGCTTTTAGAAGCAGTCCCAGCAAATCTTGTTGACAAGAAAAACTTTGTATCAACTGCGCTTGAAGCATGTTCATTTGAAGGGAAACTCTATGCTCTTCCAATTGCTATGGAGACATATGCGCTTTTCTACAATACATCAAAGGTAAAACAAGCTCCGAAGACAATGAGCCAGCTCATCACGTTGGCTAAAAAAGTTGGATTCATGTACGATGTTAATAACTTCTATTTCAGCTTTGCGTTCATCGCTCAAAACGGCGGATATGTATTCAAGAACAAGGGTGGTTCGCTTGATCCAAATGATATAGGACTTGCAACAAATGGTGCAATAAAAGGACTTTCATTGATAAGAGATTTTGTTTTGACATACAAGTTCATGCCAAAGGACATCAAGGGTGATATTGCAAAAGGTAACTTCCAGAACCAGAAGATTGCATTTTACATCAGCGGTCCATGGGATGTTCAAGACTTTATAAAGGCAAAAGTGCCATTTGCAGTTGCACCACTACCAAAGACAGATGATGGAAAACCAACACCATCGTTTGTTGGTGTTCAGGCAGCATTTGTTTCAGCAAAGTCCAAAAACAAAGATGCAGCTTTTAAGCTTTTGAAATATCTTGTTGAAAATTCGGCTCTAACCCTCTTTAAAGTTGGTCACAGAATACCTGTTTTGAACAAAGTGCTTGCAAGCAGCGAGGTCAAGTCGAACAAAATCATGAGCGCATTTGCAGAGCAAGCAAAAGTGGGAATACCTATGCCAAACATTCCAGAGATGTCTGCTGTTTGGACACCAGCTGGCAATGCACTCTCACTTATCACAACAGGCAAGGCAACACCAAAGCAGGCAGCAGATGCTATGGTAAAACAGATCAAGCAGGGTATTGCTCAGATGCAATAAAATGTGTGTAGGGCGTTGAAAATTAAATAACTTAAAAGTTGAGAAAGGGCAGCAGGAAAATTCTGCTGCCCTTTTTGTTTATCGTAAAAAAGTTCATCTTTACGAGATAGAATTCTATCAAATCCAAATATAATGTGTGATATAATAAAAGCAAAATAAAAACAACATTAACAAACAGAATAAATATAAAGGACTTGCTTGAAAAAGGGGGAAAAACTAATGGAGGGTTCAATTAAAAATAAGTTCCCATCAGGCAAATTGACAAATAGAGAAAGGTTTAGAAGAGTTATGCATTATCAAAACGTAGATAGAATACCAAATTTTGAGTTGGCTATTGGAACGAAACACTTCCAACCTGGCATTCTCAAGGCCTTCCAAAGGATATAGACAATGAAGAGAAAGCGTATAGTAACAAAGAATAATAAGAAACTATACAAGGTTTTTAATAAAGAGTTGTTATAGCCTATAAAGACAGGTTAAGCAGAGTAGGATTTGAGATATTTGAGCATTTATTTAGAAAATTTAACACTGAAATAGTTATTGTATCTGGAGTTGGGGACGAAAAGCTTGATTCTCAAGAAATAATTGAAGAAATTGTAAGTTTGCTACACTGTTACAGTATGAAATTTTACAGCAAAAGAAAAGTTCAAAAGATAAAACAACTTTTAGAAAGAGAGGTGTTTGAAGATAATAGTCAAGAGAGTGGAGAGAATACAGATAAAAAGAAATCATGAATTGTGGAGGTATTGTGATGAAATATGCTTTGCAGCGAAAAACTTATACAATTATGCCAACTACATCACAAGACAGGAGTTTATAAAAAACAACAAATGGGTAAGATACAAAGAGCTCAATAGAATATTAAAAGAACATGAGACTTATAAAAACCTGCCTGCCCAGACAGCCCAGCAGACTCTAAGACTTTTAGATAGGAATTGGAAGTCATTTTTTAGAGCAATGGAAGAGTGGAGAAGAGATAGTAGTAAATTTAATGGCAGACCCAAGTTACCAAAATATAAGAAGAAAGATGGAAAAGCTATTTCTGTATTTACAAATCAACAGTGCAAAATTAAAGATGGATATTTAACTTTTCCCAAAACAGATTTGAGGCTTAAGACAAGGGTAGCAGGAAACTTAAGAGAAGTCAGGATAATTCCAAAAGGATGTGTATATGTTGTTGAGATAGTCTATGAAAAGGAGATAGCAGAGATAAAAAGGCTGCCAAAAAGAATAGCAGGAATAGATTTAGGACTTAATAACTTTGTAACTTTGGTAAATAACATAGGCATAAAGCCTATTGTTATTAATGGC
>NZ_CP116337.1:160410-215410 GCF_028198085.1 Caldicellulosiruptor sp. DIB 104C
GAAGCAGCCATTCCTTTAAAGAGTGCGTAACAGCTCACTGGTCGAGCGGCTGGGCGCCGAAAATACTCGGGGCTTCAAGCCACACACCGAAGATCGGGTTTAAAGCCGAGGTAATCGGCTTTAAGCGGTAGGGGAGCGTTCTGCGGCAGGGAGAAGCCCAAGGCGAAAGCCAGGGTGGACGAGGCAGAAGTGAGAATGCCGGAATAAGTAGCGCGAGGCAGGTGGGAAGCCTGCCCGTCGGAAGCCCAAGGTTTTCTGGGGAAGGCGAATCCGCCCAGAGTTAGCCGGGGCCTAAGGCGAGGCCGGAAGGCGTAGCTGATGGGTATCAGGTTGATATTCCTGAGCCACCTGCCGGAGGTTAACCTACGGGGCGGGACGCAGGAGGAGCAGGCAACCGGGGTGTTGGTTGACCCCGGCCAAGCGGCGAGCGGGGGTGTGTAGGCAAATCCGCACGCCCATACAACCGTGAGCCGTGATGGGGAGCCGAAGTTATAGTAGGCGAAGTGCCGCGCTTCACACTGCCAAGAAAAGCGTCGCGTAGGCGAAGGCAGGTGCCCGTACTGGAAACCGACACAGGTGGGCGAGGAGAGTATCCACAGACGGACGGGTGAAGCACCGCTAAGGAACTCGGCAAACTGACCCCGTAACTTTGGGAGAAGGGGTGCCCTGGGTGAAGAGCTCAGGGTCGCAGGGAATAGGCCCAAGCGACTGTTTATCAAAAACACAGGTCTCTGCGAAGCCGAAAGGCGAGGTATAGGGGCTGACGCCTGCCCGGTGCTGGAAGGTTAAGGGGAGGGGTGGAAAGCTCCGAACCGAAGCCCCAGTGAACGGCGGCCGTAACTATAACGGTCCTAAGGTAGCGAAATTCCTTGTCGGGTAAGTTCCGACCCGCACGAATGGCGTAACGACTTGGGCGCTGTCTTGGCGGTGTGCCCGGCGAAATTGTGGTACCAGTGAAGACGCTGGTTACCCGCGGTTGGACAGAAAGACCCCGTGGAGCTTTACTGCAGCCTGGCACTGTGTTCTGGTGTGCTCTGTACAGGATAGGTGGGAGGCAGAGAAGGGGAGGCGCCAGCTTCCCTGGAGCCGGCGGTGGGATACCACTCTGGGTGCACTGGGGCACTAACCAGACACTCTGAACCGAGTGATGGGACACTGCCAGGTGGGCAGTTTGACTGGGGCGGTCGCCTCCTAAAGGGTAACGGAGGCGCCCAAAGGTCACCTCAGCACGGATGGAAATCGTGCGGTAGGAGTGCAAAGGCGGTAAGGTGGCTTGACTGTGAGACCGACAGGTCGAGCAGGGACGAAAGTCGGGCTTAGTGATCCGGCGGTATCAAGTGGGAGAGCCGTCGCTCAACGGATAAAAGTTACCCCGGGGATAACAGGCTGATCTCCCCCGAGAGTCCACATCGACGGGGAGGTTTGGCACCTCGATGTCGGCTCATCGCATCCTGGGGCTGAAGTAGGTCCCAAGGGTTGGGCTGTTCGCCCATTAAAGCGGTACGTGAGCTGGGTTCAGAACGTCGTGAGACAGTTCGGTCCTTATCCGCCGCGGGCGCAGGGTATTTGAGGGGAGCTGACCCTAGTACGAGAGGACCGGGTTGGACGGACCGCTGGTTTACCAGTTGTTCCGCCAGGGGCACGGCTGGGAAGCCAAGTCCGGATGGGATAAACGCTGAAAGCATCTAAGCGTGAAGCCCACCCCAAGATGAGATACCCCACACCGAAGAGGTGGTAAGGGTCCTGGTAGACTACCAGGTAGATAGGCCGCATGTGTAAGCGCTGTGAGGCGTTGAGCAAGGCGGTACTAATGACCCGAGGAGCTTGACCGATTGACACCGGTCTTACCCTATTCACTTGCGAGGCTGCTGAAAAGCAAGAGAATGATGAGAATAGAGAAGGAAACAAATCCGGTGGCGAAAGAGCGAGGGTAACACCCGTTCCCATTCCGAACACGGAAGTTAAGCCTCGCAACGCCGATGATACTGTGCTGGAGACGGCACGGGAAAGTAGGTGGCTGCCGGATTTTTTGTTTCACTCTTAATCGTTAAAAATTTAACAAATTGGTTATATACAAGATGGCTCCTTTTTGCTTTTTTCAACGATATCTGCAGTCCTTTCTAACTAAAGCTACTCATTCTGGCTTATTTTCAGCGCTGACACTTCGTTTTATTTAATAGAACCAAACTTATCTGAATTTCTTCTTTCAATTAGGAAATACGAAAGTATTCTTCGAAAATAACCGAAAACGATATTGAAAACAATTCGAAAAAATTTTATAATAGTTGTATAAAACTATTTTAGTAAAGGGGCCTGCTATTTTATGGGGAAGATTAAAGCAGCAATTTTCGACATGGACGGGGTTTTGACTGACACTGTAAGGCTTCATTTCAAAGCATGGAAAAAAATGTTCAATAATCATGGATACAAATTTGAATATGAAGATTACAAACAAAAAGTAGATGGGAAGCCGAGGATGGATGGAATAAAAAGTATTGTTGGAAATCTTCCTGAAGACCAGCTTATTTCTATGGCAGAGGAAAAGCAGAGATATTTTTTAGAGCTTGTCGAAACTGACAGTTTAGAAGCGTTTGAGGATGCAATTTGGATTTTGCAGTATTTTAAGCAAAACTCAGTAAAACTTGCTGTTGCATCGTCAAGCAAAAATACAAGCAAAATCCTAACAAAACTTGGTATTGATAAGATGTTTGATACAATTGTAACAGGCTATGATTTCAAAAAGGGCAAACCTGACCCTGAGGTATTTTTGACCGCTGCACAAAAGCTGAATGTAAATCCAAGAGAATGTGTTGTTTTTGAAGATGCAATAGACGGTATCAAGGCAGGGATTTCTGCTGGAATGCTTACAATTGGGGTTTGCAGAGATGGTCAGTTTGAAAGACTGAAAAACGCTCACTTTATAGTTGACAGATTGGACAGGGTTACAATAGAACTTCTTGAAAATCTTTACGAAAAGGTTTTTAAAATAGTTTAGGAGGTTTTTGTACATGAAATTATCAGAACGTGAATGGCTAATTGAGCAGGATAAATTAGAAGCTTCTGGCAAATTTGAAACATGTTTTGCACTTACAAATGGCTACATAGGGATAAGAGGAATTAACGAGGAAGTTTTTTGTGAAGAAACTCCTGGAACTTACATTGCTGGTGTTTTTGATAAATCAACTGCACAAGTCACAGAGCTTGTTAACCTTCCAAATCCAATTGGTCTTAGGATATATATCAATAGGGAGTTTTTGAACCCCTTGAAATGTGAGATACTTGAATTTAAAAGAGTTTTGGACTTAAAACAGGGTATTTTGTATAGAAAATTAAGACTAAAAGATGTCAAAGGGAGAATTACCACGATAGAAGGATTTCGCTTTGTAAGTATGAATAATAAGAATCTAATTGTTCAAAAGTACGATGTTGTGTGTGAAAATTATTCAGCAGTTTTAAATGTTGAAAGTTTCATTGACGCAACTACTATGAATTCTAAGGATGTACCAAACGATAGGGTAAAGCATTATGATATAGATGAAAAAGAAGACTTCGCAACTGGCATATATCTTGGCGTTACAACAAAGGACAGAAAATATAAAGTTGGGATAGCAAGCTCTACGGAAGTTTTATTAGATGGTCAGGGATGTTCTTTTAATAGGTTTACGAAGGATTTAGGAGGCATTATTACAGAAAATCTTGAGGTTGAAGCAAAAGAAGGAAATAGATATGAAATTGAAAAGCTAAGCGTATTGGTTTCTTCAAGGGAGAAAACAAATAACATTTTTGAAAGCTCAAAGAATAAATTAAAAGAATTTAGAGAGAAGGGCGTTCAAAAGTTATTTTCTGAGCATATAGAAGAGTATAAAAGACTTTGGGATGTTGCCAATATTGATATAGTTGGAGATGAAGTTGCCAACAAAAGTGTAAAGTTCAATATCTTTCATCTGATTAGCATGGCAAATCCAGAAGATGAACATGTAAGCCTTGGTGCAAAGGGACTTCATGGTGAAGGTTACAAAGGACATGTTTTTTGGGATACTGAAATATTTATGCTTCCGTTTTATATCTACACAAACCCTGCAGCAGCTAAAGCGATGCTTATGTACAGATACAACCTGCTTGATGCAGCAAGAGAAAATGCAAGAAAAAATGGCTACAAAGGTGCTCAATTTCCATGGGAGAGTGCAGATACAGGCGAAGAAGAAACACCAAAGTGGGGATATGACTACCTCGGAAATCCAGTGAGGATATGGACTGGTGATATAGAATATCACATCTCTGCTGATATTGCATATGCAGTTATGAATTATGTGCGCGCAACTGATGATATAGATTTCCTTTTAAATTACGGTTCAGAGATTATAATTGAGACAGCAAGGTTTTGGGCGTCAATCTGTAAATACAACAAGGAAAAAGGTAGGTATGAAATAAACGATGTTATAGGCCCTGATGAATTCCACGAACACTGCAATAACAACGCATACACAAACTATCTTGCTAAGTGGAATTTACTCAAAGCATCAGAACTCTGCAATCTGCTTAGAGAAAAATATCCAAAGTATTTTGAGAAGTTATCCAAAAAGATAAACCTATCTGATGAAGAACCTTTTGTATGGCAAGAGATAGCTTCAAAGATTTATATACCATACCATTCCGACAAGAAACTAATTGAACAGTTTGAAGGGTATTTCAACCTAAAAGATTTTGTTATAAAAGAATACGACCAGAACAATATGCCAGTCTGGCCAGAGGGCGTAGAACTTGACAAGCTGAATAACTACCAGCTAATAAAACAGGCAGATGTTGTAATGCTTCTTTACCTGTTCGGTGAAGAATTTGATGATCAAACAAAGAAAATAAATTACGACTACTATGAGAAGAGAACTATGCACAAATCGTCTTTGAGTCCAAGCATATATGCTTTGATGGGTGTCAGAGTTGGTGAGACAAACAGAGCATATATCAACTTTATGCGAACAGCTTTGACAGATCTTGAAGACAACCAAGGGAATACTCATTTAGGTATTCATGCTGCCTCACTTGGTGGTACATGGCAAGCTTTAGTATTTGGGTTTGGTGGCATAAGCATAGAAAAAGATGACGTTCTGAGTGTCAATCCATGGCTTCCTGAAAAATGGGAAAGCTTGAAGTTCAGCATTTGGTGGAAAGGAAACCTTTTGGACTTTAAAATTACAAAGGATAATGTCGAGGTCAAAAAAAGGGTTGAAAAAGGAAATGTAAAGCTAAAAATTAAGGGACAAGAAGCTATCATATAAGCAGCTTTCCTTGTGAAAAGCAAAGATGAGTGCTTTTCACAGGGGATTTTTTTCGAAAAAAGTTTCGATGAAGGTTAAAGCTGTCTTGGAACTGTAGCAAAATAGTTTATAATATATAAACAAAAAACAAAAATTTTTTAAGATAAGTATAGACAAAAATAATAACTTGTTGTATAATAAAATTGTCGAAAACATTTCCGAAAATATTTAAGCAATTTCAAAGGAGGTTTGATTTTATGAAAAGGTTGTTAGCAGGTTTACTTATTTTAGTATTTGTTGTCTCCTTTAGTGTTGGGCTTGTGGTTTCACAAAAGAGCGCTTATGCTACATCAAAAATTACATTAAAGCTTGGTGCGTGGGCGTCTTCCCCTGCTGAGAAGAAGATTGTCCAAAACCAAATTGCAGCATTCAAAAAGTTATATCCAAATGTTGATGTGAGAATTACTGAAATTGTCGGTGACTATAACCAGAAGATGCAACTGCTTATGGCATCGAAGACAGAGCCTGATATCTTTTACATGGATTCAATGCCAGCATGGCAGTATATTGCAAAGGGTGTTTTAGAACCGCTTGATTATTGGATGAAAAAATACAATGTAAAGACAATTGGATATGAATCATCACTTTTACAGCCATTTATCTACAAGGGTAAAGTATATGGTCTTCCAAAAGACTACAATACATTGGTCTTGTTCTACAACAAAGAGATGTTCAAACAAGCAGGTTTAACTCGTCCACCAAGGACATGGCAGGAGCTAAAGGATTATGCTAAGAAACTTACAACAGGCAAGGTTGTAGGTCTTACAATGAATCTTGAGCTTGCAAGAATTCAACCTTTTGCATATCAAAACGGTGGTAAGGTATTTGATGGCACAAAGCCAGTTTTTACTGACCCGAAAGCTCTGGAAGGCTTTAAATTTGCACTTGACCTTTTCAAAGAAGGAATTTGTAAAACTCCAAAGGACTTAGGTGCTGGCTGGGTAGGAGATGCGTTTGCAGACAAAAAAGCTGCTATGACAATTGAAGGTGGCTGGATGATTCCATTTTTGAACGAAAGAAAAATTCCAAAAGACTCATATGGTATTGCAGAGCTACCTGCAGGACCTGCTGGCAAGTCAACAATGGCATTTACTGTTGCGTATGTGATGAGCAAAAATTCAAAGCACAAGCCGGAGGCGTTCAAGCTTATAAGATTTTTGACTGGTGAGGGCGGACAGAAGTTTGTTGTTGAAGCAGGTTTGGCACTTCCTTCATTAAAAAGCGCAGGTGTGAACTTTGCTAAAACTTATCCAGAGAGAAAAGCACTTGTTGATGGTGCAAAGTATGCACAAGTTTACTTCTATGGTCTGGATGGTACAAAAGTTGTGGATGTATTCAACAAAGCATTTGAAGATTACGTTATTGGTAAAAAGTATGACCTAAAAAAGAACATAGAAGAGAGAGTAAAGCAAATTATGAAATAAAAAAGCTTTAAAGAGTGACACATGGTAAGGCAGGCTTTAGTCCCTGCCTTACTTTATAAAGATATGATTGTAAGTTATAGGGGGATGTGAATAAAAAATGAAAAATAAAACAAAAGTTCAAGAGTATTTCACTGCATTTGTGATGCTTCTGCCATACATTATATCATTTTTCATGTTTTTCGCTTATCCCTTGGCAAAAGCGTTTATAATAAGCTTTCAGGAATTTTCGTTTTTGGGAGATATACCGCCCAAATTTGTTGGACTTTTAAATTACAAAGAAGCCTTGACAAATAAGATGTTTTTAGACTCGATTGTGAACACTTTTTACTATTCAATTTTGGTGGTTCCAACCCAGCTAATTATCGCTTTAATTTTAGCTGTGATAGTAAATGACAAGGTAAAGTTCAAAGACTTTTTCAGAACCACCTACTATCTTCCAACGGTTACCTCCCCTGTTGCTGTATCAATAATATTTTTGTTTTTGTACAAGACAGATGGTTTAGTGAATCAGATTTTAAGCCATATAGGTATAACACCACGAAACTGGTTCAATGAGCCTTCATTTGTAATGCCTGCAATTGTCAGTGTAGCTGTGTGGGGTTCTGTCGGTTTTTACATGGTTACATTTTTATCAGGACTTTCTACAATTCCTGACCAGCTTTACGAAGCTGCTGAGGTTGAAGGTGCTGGAGAGTTTACAAAGCTAATTAAAATCACAATACCACTTTTAAAGCCTATGATATTTTTCAACACAGTTGTATCTTTTATAAGCACACTGCAGATGTTTGACCTCTCTTACATAATTGGTGGTTCTGATGGAGGACCGATGGGGAAAGCAATGACAATGGTTGTTATGATTTATAGAACAGCTTTCAAAGAGTTTAACATGGGCGTTGCATCAGCAATGGCGTTTATTGTGTTTGGAATTATTTTTATTCTAACGTTAATTCAAAGGAAATTCTTTGGTGAAGAGATGTCATATTAAAAAATAGAGGAGCTGAAGAAAATGTGGGGTAGAAGAAATACGTATGGGATTGGAGTAAAAATAGTTTTCTATTCCATATGCATACTCTGGGCATTGGTAACTCTAATTCCTTACCTTATCGCAGTCATCACATCATTAAAGCCTGTTGAAGATGTTACAAAATTTTCTATTGATTTTAGCAAGCTTACTTTTGATTCATACAGATATATCACACATGAATTTCCATTTTTAAGATGGCTTTTTAACAGTTTTGTTGTGGCAGTAGCTGTAACAACCGGAAATATCTTGTTTAACTCAATGGCAGCATATGCTCTTGCAAGACTTGATTTTCCTTTTAAAAAGGTTGTGTTTTACGTGATAATCGGCACAATGATGATACCAGGTCAGGTTCTTTTAATACCGATTTACCTTATATTAAATAGACTTGGGTGGATTGATTCATACAAAGGATTAATTATCCCGTGGCTTGTCAGTGCATTTTATATATTCTTTATGAGACAGTATTTCTTGACAATACCAAAAGACTTAGAAGAAGCAGCACTTATTGATGGACTGTCTCGTTTTGGGATATTCTTTAAAATATTTTTGCCACTTTCCCTGCCTGCCTTGGCTACTCAAGCAATATTTATTTTTGTTGGTAATTGGAACAGCTTTATGTGGCCAAGTATTATAGCATCTTCAGAAGAGCTCTATACCTTGCCTGTTGGGCTTAACTCTTTCTATGGTCAATATTATCAATTTTGGAACCAAGTTTTGGCTGGCGCAATTTTGCTATCTTTGCCCACTATAATAGTTTTTGTGCTTTTTCAGAAATATTTCGTAAAAGGTATTGTAACGTCAGGGTTAAAAGAGTAACAAAGATATTGAATTTATCGAGAAGAACAGTGTATAATTTATTTTAAAGTTTTAGTAAAACATTTCAAAAACAGAGGGAGAAAAATAATGAGAAAGAGCAAAAATGTGACAATAAAAGATATTGCAAAGGCTTTGGGTATTTCACCAAGTACTGTATCAAGAGCACTTAATAACTATTCAGATATAAGTCCAGAGACTAGAGACAAAGTTATTGAAATGGCGAAAAAATTAAACTATGTTCCAAATATCTTTGCAAAAGGGCTTGTGACAAGCAAGACAAAGCGAGTAGGACTTTTCATAGAGGATTTAGAAAGAGAAGGAATATATGGAGTGTTTTATTATGAGATACTTACAAGTTTTAGGAAAGCTGCTATGGACAATGGTTATGAGGTCGTGCTCTTGTCGACTACTTCAGAAGAGCAAAAGAAAGTTCACTTTGACACAGTTATGCAAGAAAAGCAACTTGAGGGTGCTTTTGTAATGGGACTAAAAACTGATGATGAATATCTAAATGAAATACAAAAAAGTACCTATCCAGTTGTTCTGCTTGATATTCCTATTAAAAACTCAAATATTGGGTATGTGACTACTAATAATCTCAAAGGTGCACAAATTGCAACAGAACACCTTATCCATCTTGGACACAGAAGGATAGGATTTTTAAATGGACATAAGAAAGCATATGTAAGCCAGGAAAGACTGAATGGCTATATTTTGGCCTTGAGCAAAAATGGGATTAGCATAGACAATGAACTCATTGTCGAAGGTGATTTTACGGAAGAAAGTGGATATAAAGCAGCGGATTACTTTTTAGAAAAAGGTGTCACTGCAGTTTTTGCTGCATCTGATATGATGGCAATAGGGCTTATAAAGAGGTTTAAGGACCTTGGAGTTGATGTGCCTGCAAAAGTATCCATTGTTGGATTTGATGATATTTCTATTGCAAGGTATATAACACCTACACTTACAACAATAAGGCAGAATAAATCCGAGATGGGAAAGTCAGCTTTCTATTTGCTTTTGAATCTAATTTCGAAACAGCCCATAAATCATATTGTTTTAGAACCAGAGCTTGTCAAAAGAGAGTCAACTGCAAGGCTGCGCTAACTGTGTGTTGTATTTTGGTTTCTAAAAACATTAAGGCTGTATGGGTTTTTTTTGAGTATGCCCCAAACAGCCTTAAGTTGTTTGTAAAGGCAATTTTTTAATTCCTATGTCTCAATTACAAATTCCTTTGCTTGCCCACTTTTAAGCTCAAAAGTTTGGGAATAATGAGAAAGTAGGATAGCTTCACCAGCCAAGAGTGTATAAATTGCCTTATTTTTGGTTATTTCTACTTTTATAGTACATCCTTTGTATTTGACCTTAAATGAAATATAATCAATGTCTTTGGGAAGCCTTGGAGAAAACGAAAGTAGACCATTTCCTGTTCTCATGCCACCAAAACCAAATACCAAAGCTTGCCAAGCTCCGCCCATACAAGCTGCATGAATTCCGTCTTTTGTATTGTCATTCAAATCATCAAGATCCATTCTTGCAGTGTATCTAAAGTATTCATAGGCTTTTTCCAGAAGATTTAGCTCTACAGCCAGTATACTAAAGATGGCAGGTGAGAGAGAAGAATCATGTGTGGTTATTGGTTCATAGTATTCATAATTATTTTTCAAATCTTCATAACTGAACTTCTCTCTCAAAAGGTATATGAGTAGCAATACATCTGGCTGTTTGCAAATCTGATACCTGTAAATATCCAAATAATGCCAGTGCAGCAGTAAAGGAAACTGATCTTCTGGTATTTTAGACAGATCAAGTTTCTTTTTATAGATAAATGAATCATCCTGGGGAATTATCTTGAGCTTAGCATTGTACGGCAGGTACATGTTATCAGCTATTTTTTTCCAGAGTTCAATTTCTTCATCTGACAGTTTGAGCTTGTTACAAAGTCTTTCACAGGCTTCTTTATCTGTTTCTTTCAGTAGATTATATAACCTTGCCGCAAATTCCAAATTCATTTGAACCATGTAGTTTGTATAAGCATTGTTGTCAACAAGCGCTGTATATTCATCAGGGCCTGTTACACAAAAGATGCAAAACTTCCCATCCTTTTCTTCACTGAAGTGCCCTAAGTCTGCATAGAATCTTGCTGATTCAAATACAATCTCTGCACCATAGTTTTTAATAAAGTCAAGGTCATCTGTTGCTTCAAAGTACTTTTTAATGGCATAGACAATATCAGCGTTTATATGATATTGCGCAGTTCCGGCTGGAAAGTAAGCTGAACACTCTTTACCAGCAATTGTTCGCCATGGATAAAGGGCACCACGATGATGAAGTTCTTCTGCTCTTTGTCTTGCTGCATCTAATAGATTGTAGCGGTGTATTAAAAGCATTCTTGCAATTTCTGGATGCGTGTAAATAAAAAACGGCATTATATAAATTTCAGAATCCCAAAAATAATGTCCACCGTAGCCTTCTCCAGTTAAGCCTTTTGCAGCAATGTTTGAAATACCGTTTCTACCTGTTGATTGAAGTAGCGAAAATAGACTAAATCTTATAGCTTGCTGAATGTTGGAATCTCCTTTTACTACAACATCAGCGTTTTCCCAAAAGGTTTCCAAAAATTCTCTTTGTTCTTTCAAAAGGTTTTCAAACCCAATCTTTTTTGTCTCAAGTATTTCAGCAGCACAGAGCTCTTCAATCAAATCTTCTTCAACATCTCTTTGTGTGAAATATGAAAAATATTTTGTCATGCTATATTCCATATCTTGTTTAACATCAAATTCAATTTCAAATATGACAAGATTTTTCTCTTTGTCGGCAAAAGATTTGCAGAAAAATTCTTTGATGCTCAAAACATGATCTACCATGCAGCCATACGAGAGTCTACTCTTTTTAGTTTTCTGCATCAAAAAACCATTAAGTTTATCACAGTAAGCCTTAATTGTTTCAAAAGGAAATTTTTCTATTCCAGAACCAACCCTCACATCTTCTGTTTCAATCAGATTTGAAGAGTTTCCATCTATTTTACTTACAATCTTTATTCTGCCAGAAAAATTGAGAGGTTTTATTCTAATATTAATTGCTCCCAAATGCTGCCTTTTAAAACATGCAAGCCGCTCAAATATGATATAAATTTTCTTGCCGCTGTTAGATTCCCAGATTATCTTGCGCATAAACGTTCCTTTTCTCATATCAAGTTTTCTCACATGTTTGTCAATTTTTCCACTGAATAGATTAAATTTTTCACCATCAATTGTTATTTCAAATGTCTTTACATCAGCCACATTTACCATTGCCTCGCCACGCTTTGCAAATCCATATCCACCCTCTGGATAAGTTATATCATACTCTTCATAAAAGCCGTTTATATATGTTGCTTTAAAGCTCTGGGTTTTGTCAGGAAAATCTTCATCCAAGTTCCCTCTCAGGCCTAAATATCCATTTGCAACTGTAAATATGGTCTCAAGCATAAAATTCTTTTCAGGGTAAAATCCCTCTTCTATTATATTCCACTCATCTGGCAAAAATATAGCTTGCTTTTTGGGAAGCTTTCTCAAGCTGAATTCTCCTTTCGCAGCAAAATCTTTTTTATGTAATCATACCTTAATATAATTTTACAGTCAATGGCTGGAAGTTACTTTTTAAATATGTTTTGGGAATGTTGCCGAAATATTTTCGCAAAATTATGTTTAAAGAAGATTTTGATGGGTAAAAAAGAAATGAAATTTATTTTAAAAGAGGACCTGATTTATGAGCGTAAAAAATGAGATGACAATAGGATTTTTGAGATCTGCATATGGTGGAGAGAGCATGGCTCACATGAGGTATTTGCTTTGGGGTGACATTGCTGAAAAAGAAGGTTTTCCAAATATTGCAAGGCTCTTTAGAGCAATTTCTTATGCTGAACAAGTTCATGCTAACAACCATTTTAGGGTTCTTGGTGATGTCAAAGGTGGGCATATGGTTGCGTCAGATGCAATATTTGGGGTTGGCACAACAGTCCAGAATCTTCAAGGAGCGATTGATGGTGAGCTTTTTGAGGTAAATCAAATGTATAATGTATATTTAAACGCCGCAAAATATCAAAACGAAAAAGATGCTGAAAGAAGTTTTCACTTTGCAATTGAGGCAGAAAAGATTCATGCACAGTTTTTCAAAATGGCTCAGGATAGCGCAAAAGAAGGAAAGGATGTAGAGATTAAATGTATATCTGTCATGTTTGCGGGCACACAGTTTTAGATGAGGCTACTGAGTTTTGCCTAATTCTTCGGGACAAAGAAGGAAATGTATAAGATGTTTTAAAAAAACTTTTTTATGGACTATCCATTCTGGATAGTCCATTTTTATAACAGTAAATTAGTATTGACATTTTGTTTTTTTTTTTTTTTTAAACTTATTACAGAAAATTTTATACATTTACACTTTAAAAGGAGGATGAGGGGTTAATATGAATAGTATTCAAAAAGTAGCTCATCACATTGTGAGTTCTATTGCCAATGATTTGCGTGAAAATACGTTGACAAACATAGTATCAATTGCAGCAGGTGGAATAGGTGGCGGAGTAAAAGCTTACAGAGCTGCCACAAGTGGTTTTACAATGCTTGAGAGAAAGGTTGCAAGTAAAACAGTAAGTGGAGTATTGAAAGGTATGGGTGAAGGATATTTTTTCGGGAAAGGCACAGTAAGTGTGATTGCGAGTGTTACTAACAAAATAGCGAGTGTAGAAAGGTGGTTTGATAATACCAAAGTGGGTAAAGCAATTGATAATGCCATAACAAAAGTAGAGCATGGATTGCACAAACTTATTGGTGGAGGAGCGTATTAAATATAGATATAAATAGGGAAGGAAAAAATGTCATGAGTAAAAGATTCAAAGTAAAGGATATTCTTTTTCGGGTATACATAGTATTCATTATTTTCATAACTATTTTAGCAGGGTTCATTGTTATACCTGTTTTAGGAGGTTTAATAAATGTAGCACTAAAAGCCTTAAAAATTGAATGGCTTTGGTCAGTAGCTGCTTTTGGGTTGCTGGGTTATTATGTTTACAAATTCGTATCAAAGAGAATAAGTAACAGAAAACTAAGGAAGGAAGGGAAGCAAGATTGAAATTGTTACGATTTGTTCTTGTAATGGCTTAGACGAGAATTATCAACCAGTGAATGTAAAAAAAGTGTTTAGTGAATTAGATGAATTTATAATTGTGTGGTGTCAAGCTAAGAATATTAAAAAGGAAATCCAAGTGTCAATGGAATGGTATAATCCCGAGGAAAAACTTGTATTTACAATAAACATTGATATAAAACCTACAAACCAAGAACAACCCTATAGATATTTTTGGAGTGTTATGAGGTATAATTTTATAAATACAATCAAAGGTAAAGTGTTTGGTACATGGAAAGTAAAAATAAAACCTTTTGACATTGAATACGAATTTGTAATAAAAGATTTAAAGAGTTATAGCTTATTTAAAGAAGGCAAAACAATTAGTGGAGTGTTTGATGAAATAATTTGAAATTTTATATCGATATAGTAACAGAAAATTGATTATTTAAGAAGCGCATAGTATAAACTAAAAAATCAGGGGCTGCCTATTCCAATTGAAGAAAAGCAGCCCATTTCCTTTTAAAAGAAAAATAATGATTATTTCAAAATTTCCTCAATTTCTTTCAATTCTTCTTCTGAAAACTCAAGATTATTTATACAACCCACATTATCTTCAATCTGAGATACCTTGCTTGCACCAACAATGACTGATGCTACAACTTTGTTTCGCAAAATCCACGAAAGTGCAAGCTGTGAAACTGTCTGACCACGCCTTTTTGCAATCTCAGATAACTTTTTAACTTTTTCAATTCTCTCAGGTGTTATATCACTTTCTTTTAAGAATACTCCTGATTTTCTTACTCTTGAGTCTTCAGGGATTCCATCCAAATAACGATCTGTCAGAAGCCCCTGGGCAAGAGGAGAATATATCACAGCTCCCATACCAAGCTCATTTAATGTATCAAAAAGACCATTTTCAACATCTCTTGCAAACATATTGTATCGAACTTGATTTACTATTAGCCTTAGCCCCATTTGTTTTGCAGCTGAATATGCTATTTTAGTTTGTTCGGAATTGTAATTTGATATACCAGCGTACAAAGCTTTTCCGCTGTGCACTGCCTGATACAAAGCTTCCATTGTCTCTTCAATTGGTGTTTCTGGGTCTGGTCTGTGCGAATAGAAAATATCGACATAGTCAAGGTTCATTCGTTTAAGGCTTTGGTCTAAGCTTGCAAGAAGGTACTTTTTTGAGCCCCAATCTCCGTATGGACCATCCCACATCTTGTAGCCTGCTTTGGTTGCAACAATTATTTCATCTCTGTAAGGTTTTAAATCAAGCTTAAATATTCTGCCAAAATTTTCCTCAGCAGCACCTGGTGGTGGTCCGTAGTTGTTTGCAAGGTCAAAGTATGTTATTCCAAGATCAAAAGCTCTTTGAACAATTCTTCGCATGTTGTCAAATGGGTCACTGTCTCCAAAATTGTGCCAAAAACCAAGTGAGATAGCAGGAAGTTTTAAGCCACTTTTTCCACAGCGAATGTAGAGCATATTATTGTATCTGTTTGGATCAGCAATATACATAAGGTTTCAATCTCCTTTTGAAGATTTTAATAATTTGATTTTACCCCCAGAGGGTAAATATTTCAATAGTAAGAATGTTTTTTATTTCACCAAAGAACAAGATTTCAATTTTAGCCTTCCTTTCACTCTCACATTCTACTTTTAAATATTAAATAAATCTTTACTTTTGCTTTTCCGAAGTCTAATATTATGTAACTTTCAATTCAAATTTAGTAATTATCATTTTCATACCATCCCCAATACACTTCAGGCAAAACAGCTTTAACATCGGCACAGTCTATTATTTGACTGTCTAATTTAAGATTTTGTTCTTATTAAATCTTTTAACAAGTTTCTTAAAGGATAAATTGCTTTTTCTTGTTTTAATTTTGATTTCGATAGGTCGTGGTTATCACATTCCGTTTGAATTTCAGAAAGCGCAATGTCATATTTTTCTGAGTTACCATTTCTTTCACTTTGCAATAGGATATATTTTTCATCAAAAATAAAAATTTTTACCTTCTTGTCCTATGTCTTTAAATAACCTCATAAAGGGACTGCCTTCTGCTTTTATTTAGTTTTTGGTTAATTCATATTTTGTCTTAAAAGGATCTTGTCTTTGTTTTTCTAAATAATTTTTCTATATGAGGTTAAAATTATAAATTTTTTTAGCAAACTCGAAACCTCTTCTGCTATATGCTCAAATAGCATATTATCCAACTTTACATAAATTTATTTTGTAAAATAACAACTATTATATTTAATAACTAATATTACTATCGTTACTACTTGTTAAAACTATTTTATATATCCATTTCTTAGATTTCCAACGCATCAACATAATAATTCCTCTTATCCATTCATCCATACAAAATGCTATCCAAACACCATATAAGCCTAATTTAAAGTATATTCCTAAAATATATGAAAATAATACTCCAAATCCCCACATTGTGAAGATTCCAATAAATACGGGAAATTTTACATCCCCAGAGCCTTTTAAAGCATTAATTACAACTAAATTAAGACTTCTTCCAATTTCAAGTATTATTGAAATTGTAAGTAGATTTCTGCCTATTTGTATAACTGCTTGATTATGGGTAAATATATTAAGCAGATTCTTTCCCAAAACAGCAAATACAATAGAACTGCTTCCCGAAAGAAGTATGGCATACTTCAAATTATTTATACCTATCTTATAAGCACGTTCTGTATCTTTAGCACCTACAAAATGTCCGACTAATATTTGAGTTGCTTGACCAATAGAATTTGAAAACATCATGATAAACAGTAATAAGTTAAAAACATAGGTTCTTGTTATTAATTCATTGGATCCTAAAAGAGAAATAATTGATGTAATGGTCAACTGTGATAAATGAGCAACCAACACTTCACCAGCTGAAGGAATTCCCAATCTGTAAATTTCTGATATTATTTTAGATAAATTCGATCTACATAGCTTAGTTACAGATTTTAGTTCTATTTTATGTCTAAGAATAGATAATAGAATAATTAATCCTATAAATTGACTGGAAACAGCGGATACTGCTATACCTCTAACACCAAATTGAGGAATACCAAAGGGTCTAAAAATAGATATATATGAACCTATTATATTTAAAATATTTACTATTACCATAACGTACATAGAAATATTTGTATACTTAAAAGCCCTTATTATAGAAGAGGCAGTTGTACTAACAGATTGAATAAACGACATACTACCTGTTATGCACAAGTACTGTATACCATATATAAGTATCTCTCCTTTAAGACCCATTAAACTCAGTATATAAGGGCAAAAGATGACAAGACCTATACTACATATAACACCAAAAATAAAATTTACAAATAGAGATATCCAAATTATATCTTCTACGTAGTCTTTTTTGCCCGCTCCAAGATATTGAATAATTATAATAGAAGTTCCAGAATTTACTACACTATATAAAATTATCAATAAATAATTTAATTGATTACATACTCCAACAGCAGCTACAGCAGCATCGGAATACTTGCTAAGTATAAATACTCCTATATAACCTACTAAATATTTTAAGAACATTTCAATAAATATTGGCCATGCTAGTGAAAAAGTATTTAGTTTTTTATTCACATTTAAATCCTACCTCTCCACTATTAAAATTATTAGATGCGGTTATTTTAGTATACTTTGTATTTATCAAGTTTCAATAGAATTTTTAATGAACTCGAAAAATGTGTTTTCATCAACTTTTATTCCTCTCGCTTTTAAATAAATATAAATACAGAATAGTATATAAATGACTTTATTTTTATATGAGTTCTCGGCCATCAAACCCAATCTTACCATGTTATGAGAGTATTTTCCTAAACCTTTACTTATATATATACTAAACTTATTTTTCATGAAACAGACAAAATCATCAATATTTAGGCCATTTAAGGTAAATGTTACTAATGTCGGTAATCTATACATTTCAGATTTTACAAAAAGATCTAATCCTAAAATTTCTAATCCCTTAACTAAAACCTTCATATTGTTTATATGTCTTTTCCATCTATTTTCTATTCCTTCGCTTTTTATGATTTCAATACACTTATTCAAAGAAGAAAGTAATGAATAAGGTTGAGTATGATGATATATTCGAGGAGGGTACCAATCATTTAGAATCAAATTTAAATCTAAATAAAAGCTTTTGAAATTACTATTTAAATTTTTCATCTTCTTTTGATATTGTTCATCTATAGCTATAATAGAAATTCCAGGTATTCCCCCTAAACATTTCTGAGATACTGTAAACACTCCATTAACATTCCACTTAGCCATGTAAAATGGTACTCCTCCTATTGTCGTAGCACCGTCAACTAAAAAAAGAATATTATTATCTTTGCAAAATTCTCCTATTTCCTCCAAAGGTTGTAACACTCCTGTAGAAGTTTCTCCATGCACCAAATAGAGTATTTTAGCATTAGTTTCTTTATAGACTTTTTCAATATCATTGACAGTTATTATTTCTCCCCATTCCTTTTTTATGGGTATAGGAATTGCCCTATTTCTCCTTACTATCTCACATATACGCTCACCAAAAAAACCATTAACACCAACCATTACTTTCTCATTTTCTTCAATTGCATTTAATATAATTATTTCCATAGATGCTGTTCCTGTGCCTGCAATAGGCACAACTTTAGTATCTTCATCAGCAAAAAAAAGAATTTTCAAATTAGATTTAAGGGTGTTAATAAGCTCTAAAAAATTTTCATGGACAGAGGGAAATATTGGTTGAACAAGTGCTTTTAAGATTTTTGAATCAACTCCTCCTTGTCCTGCAGTAAAAAAGTCAAATTTATACATTTTTATTTCAATATCCCCCTCATATAGGTTCTATATTTTCTTATTCCTTCAGCATAATTGTATACATCCATAAAATATACATTTTGAGCCAAATGTTTCCTATAATCAAATCCATTAAGCCTTTCACTTATTACCTTTTCCTCCAGAGCTTTAATTTTGTACCATGTATTTAATGAGGGATAATCTTCAAAACTATCAGGAGAAATCACAAGAAAATTTTTATTTTTTTCAGATTCTGCTATAGCTTCTACAACTGCAATTAACATACCGGTAGAGGGTCCAATACATAAATTATATTTCTCTTTATACTCAAAACACTTTTGAAAAGATATTCTATCACTAACTTTGGCACATTTAAACCAAAAATCTTTTAATTTCAATGACCTTACAACATTATAAGTTGGAAATCTATGTCCTGCTCCACCTACTAAATAAGGTATGGGTATTCTACCATCACTATCTAAACAAAAAGGGTCACATAATATTCCTGAACCCAACTGTTCAACCCCTATAATTCTCACATTCGTATTCTTTTGTTTAGCGAAGAGACCTATTCCTATTGAATGTGCACCTGTACTTATACTGTTTACTATGTAATCTAAATTTATCCAACTGATTCCCATTCTTCTTAATTGTTCATCAATTTCACGTGCTAAATAAAAGTAAGTTCCAAATATTGCGTAAGGGTTATCATATTGATCTGGTACATAATAATTATTTAGCTTCTTAAGTTCATTTACTCTTTTGAGTCTATCATTAACTGCTGATGGGTCTTCTTTACTTATTGGAATAATTTCAACATCATCTGCCAATCTCATAATTCTTTTTCCTTTACATTTTTCATCGCTATTAACAATTCTTGAATCAATTATTGCTTTAAATTTTATGTTATACCTTTTTAATAACTTATTTACAATAAATGCTTCTGCTATTGCCGTATTTCCAGAAGAGGATTCTACTATAGTCGTATTATACTTTATTTGTCCTGCTATAACACCACTTATAAACAAACCTAATACAGATCTCATCTTTACGCTAAACCCATAATTTCCTTCATCTTTTAAATATAAAGTATTAGAATTTTTGAGTTATATATTGGTGTTACCTTAGAAAAACTGCTAAGTTTTTCAATTAAAACCAATCTTTCTAAAAATGGAATAGAAAAAATATCATCTTTTTCATACTTTAGACTAATATCAAAAATTTTGTTAATATAATTTATACTTTCGTATAAATTAGATATGTTAAAAACATCAATGTTTAAACCTTCTTGTAGTACTTCTATCATCATTTATCATTCACCTTTTTATAATTTTTGAATCAATTCTAAAACTTTATTTACGCCTGTAAAATTATATTCATTTAGTTTAGCATGCCAAAAGTGCAATCTTTCTTTAAAACTTGAGTTACTTAGAATCTCAGCAATTTCAGCTAATATATCTGCTTTTTCAATGTCTTCTCTTTTTATAAATTTAGAAACTCCCATATTGGTGCAAATTCTTGCATTATACTCTCGTTCAGTATGAGTTGGTATAATTAATGAGGGTACCTCATACAAAAATTGACCTAAACAACTTCCATGCCCTCCATGATGGATAACAACATCAGAGTTTCCATAAGCAATTCCCATTGGAACCCAATCAATAATGCTAAATTTCTCTTCATCAATTCCGTAAGAGTTTAAAATCTCTTTTGCTATTTTCCTGTCCGAATCACTCCCTGTAGAAAAAATAATGTTAGCATCAAATTCTTTTAATGCTGAAAGTAATGTTTTAAAAATAATAATTCCACTTTCACCAACATTGTCATAAAATCTTGCTGTATAACAAAAAATTGTAGGCTTATATTTATCTCTGTTAAACAATTTTATATACTCTTCTTTAGCCATTTCTAATGGATCCCATAATATGGGACCAACATAATATGTGTTAAATTCTGAAGGATTATTTATTGGATCAAATTCAGGAAAACTAGGAATTATGGTTAATCTACCAGTAAAAATTTCTTCAAAAGAATTTAATTGTGAAACACCTTTTTTCTTAAAATAGTTATTTAATTTTTCAGTTAATGTAAATTTTAAATTTTGCTCTTCTTCCCACCATCTTATTCTTCCAAAAGCAATATTAGGATGATAACAACTTTGAGTTATGGCTATCAAAGGTATATCCATTATTCTTGCAGCAATACAACTTAATATACCAAGGTCTGATATTATAAAATCAGGAGAAAAATCTCTTAAATATTCTATTAATTCTTCAACTTTTTTTTCTACCCATTCTATATTACCATATCCTATTATTTCCCAAAATTGTTCTGCACAATACCAATTAGGAGTTTGCACTCCTTTTTTAATATCCCTAATATTAAAATTTTCTGATAACTCTTCAATTCCCATTTTATTCATATATGGTTTTGCATTTTCAAATCCAAAATACTTTACGATATATCCTTCTCTTTGTAACCCTTCTGCTATTGGAAGGGATCGAGACATGGGACCTAACCCAGAACCGAATTGTAAGAATACTTTTTTCATTAAGTTATACCCCCTTGAAAACTTTTTAATTTAGTTCTTTAATTAAGTTAAGTCAAATCTTGAAGGGTCAATTTTTATTTTACAAAAACGGTGCATAAAAATAGTTTTTAATATAAATTTTATTTTTTCAAAGTTAAATTCATAGAATAATGATATAATATAATAGCGAACCGCTCTTATCTTATTTACTCGACTGTTTATATAGCCTAACGTAAAATACTTCTTTTCTATTAACTTGTTAAGTTCTTGAATGCATATTTTCTTGTGTTTAATTTTGTTTGATTTTTTTATAAATTCTTTTCTTATTTTACGCATGTAATTTTTATATTTACCCTCTCTTGTTAGTTTATCAACAATTGTTTTATTATTTATTATTTCTTCCAAATTAACAGCTGAACGATCTAAAAAGAAGTATAGATTATCATTGCCTTGATTGTAAATGAAATGGTAATCTTTTATAAGACAAAAATTGAAATTATATAATACCCTATAAATAAAATCTATATCTTCACTGCAAAATAATTTTTCATTAAATATGCCTGTAACTTCCAAAATATTTTTATTAAAAACCATCGTATTTATATGGTAACAATAAACCTGCTGAAGTAAGTTATATTCATAAAATCTATCATCGAAAAATATCAACTTACCTTTTACTATAAGATTTAAATCTAAAATCACTTTTTCAAGCCTATTTTTCCGATGCCCAATTTCATCACATTTGATTAATTTACCTGATCTTCTTTCATACCATAATGAAAAGCAGACATTTATATTTTCATTTTCCAATACTTCAATACTCTCACTTAAGTGAGTTTCGATCCATTCGTCATCGGAATCTAAAAACGCTACATATTTACCTTTCGATTTATAAATCCCACAATTTCTTGCACCTGCTGGCCCTTTAGTTCTATCATTTATGATGTAATTTATCCTTTTATCTCTTTTTATGTATTCTTCAACTACTTTTCTGGTATTATCTGTGCTTCTATCATCAACAACTAATAATTCCCAATTACCATAGGTTTGATTTATTACAGATTCAATAGCGTTTGGTAATAACTTCTCTCTATTGTAAGTTGGAATTATAACACTTACCAGAGGACTTGATATCACTTTATTATATAGCTCACACACTTTTTATTTATATCCTCCCTTCTCCGTAATAGAAATTAATCCGTTATGTAATATAATTTCTATTTTAGAAGTGATGATTTGAAAAGTTTCACTTGCTACATAAGCTTGGAGAATAAAAGTTACAAGGATAATAGGGTATTCTTTACTGCTTAGCTATCTCTGAAACTATTCGACAAGTATACCTCTTGTTTTGAGGAATTTTATAACTCTGTCAATATATTTCAGTTGTGTATATACACCCTGTAATAGTTATAACTTCCATTTTTAATAGTCAATATTACCTATTAACCTAATATTACCTTTATTTCTATCTATTTTTCATGAGCTATAAATATTAACGATAAAGTGTAGAATTACATAAAAAAAATATATGTAGAAACGGAATATATCATAATTTATCACAAATAGCAGAATATAAAATAATAAGAAGGATTAGTATTACTATTGAACAAACAAACTAAATTTGGACTCAGTAATATTTTCAAAGACTCTCATAAGTCTTCATTTTTAATATGAAAGAAAAATTAACAACATTAACAACCATTTCAATAGAAATTATAGACTTATTTTAATAGAAAAATAAAAAAAAGTCAATATATTTTTTTATCAAGATAGTGTCAAGAGTTTGTAGGGAAATTTTTTATTAAAATACGACTGCATTTAAGAAATCTCCAGTACTTAGACCTTTCAGTACTCTAAACGTCAAATCAACTTTTCCTCTTGCTAAAATTGGCACATTATTCCTCGTCTCCTCAATCTGTTTCTTTATCTTCTTAACATTTTTTCTCACAATTTCTTTCAATATTTTTTCTTCTTTCTCTCCCTTGCTACAAATCTCTTTTAAATATGCTTCTTTCAAGTTTACACCATTATACTTCAAGCTCAATAACCTTACCATCACTTCTGCTCCTTGTTCGCTCCATCCCCTTGGTCTTGAACTCATCCTATCTGCTAATACATGGCTTACATGCCCTTCTGCACTACATCCTTTTATAACCCTATTATCTAACTCTAATACTATATTATCCCAATGATTGGCTATATATCTCCTACTTTCACTTATCCTCTTCAACGCTCTTTTGTCCTCTCCAGCCTTTTCCATCGCTTTAGCTACCAATCCCTCAAACTTCTCTCTATCCTTATCCCTCAATGCTTCTACTATCCCAGCAAATATATTCTTATCTCCACCGCTTATTTTGATTACCTCTCTCATTAGTTGAAACCTGTCTAATACAAATTCTGCACCCACTATCCATTCAAGCCCTTCCTTTATCCATGCCGCTCCATCCCCTAACAAATATATCTTCTCTATCTTCTCCGTTCCATAGTGCTCCTCTATATATTCACCTACTTTTGACCAAAAATCTTCTGGTCTCTCTTTAATACTGCTAAAATAATGCACTCCTTTCAATTCCTTCTTTTTGACAACCCCTTCCTCTTCTTTATATCCCTCATTTATGTACGCAAGCTTCGCTATCTTCCATTCTCCGTTTTGTAACGAAGGGAGTTAAAATAAAATTGTGTCCACTGTATAATTAGTGTTGAAATAATCACCAAAGGGGGGCTCACGATTATGGAGAAAAATGAAATTTTTGAAACCGCTAAAAATATGGCTATCGAGCAAGTATTAAATATGTATTGCTCCAAAGATGATCCTACTCGCTCAGCTTTAAAACAGCTTTTGGAAAACTTGCTCGATTGCTTTATGTTATCAGAAAGAACTGTTTACCTTGCTAAAAACGAAAACGATAAAGGCAATGGTTTTTACGGCAGAAAACTTGCAACACCTGTTGGCAGCCTTGAAATTTCTGTTCCTCGCACACGCTCTGGTAACTTTCGACCTTCCATTCTCCCTGACCGCTACAAAAGGGTTGACAGCTCATACACTGACCTGCTCATGTCTTTAGTCGCCAATGGTTACTCAGAAAGTTCTCTTGTCCAAACTCTTAAAAGCATGAATCTGCCTTATTCTGAAGACGAAATCGAAAAAATCAAAAGCGATCTTAAAAACGAGCTTCAACTTTTCAAACAAAGAGAACTTCCTGAAAGTGCTTTTGCTCTTATCATTGACGGTTACCATTGCGAAATTAAAGATAACTCAAAAGTTAAACAAGCTACTTGCTATGTCGTGCTTGGCATTGATTTAGAAGGCAAAAAAGATATCTTCGGTATCTACACTTTCTTCGGCAAAGAAAACAAAGCCGATTGGATGAGAGTCTTTGACGACTTAATTACAAGAGGTCTTAAAAAAGTCTTAATAGTTGTAAGCGATGATTTTCCAGGCATTATCGATGCTGTTAGACTCGCTTATCCCCTTGCCGACCATCAACTATGTTTTGTTCACCTTCAACGCAATGTCAGAAAACATATGGCAAAAGATGATGCTTCCGTTTTCAACAAAGAGCTTGATAAACTAAGAACTTCCTCTGCTGATTTTGACGAAGCTATTTCAAAGTTCAAACTTCTTTGTGAGCAATACTCCTCAAAATATCCTCGATTCATAAAAGGTATTTGCGAAAAAGCAGAGTTCTATCTTGCACATATGAGGTATCCTGAAGATTTAAGAAAGTACATTTATACTACTAATGCTGTAGAAAGCGTAAACAGTATGATTGAAAAGATAAGAATAAACTCCGGTGGTTATTTTCAATCTGTAGAAGTTTTAGAGATAAACATATATTTACAAAGAGAAAACTTGCGTCGGGGCAAGTGGAAAAACGGAGTACCTATTCTTAAAAAATGTAGTTACAATATATTACAGCTCTACAATATACGCTATGAAATGGAAACACAAAATTCTTGACAAGTCTCGTAACGAAATATGATCTTCATCTGCCTCTATATAAAGTTCTTTTACCACTTTTTTACTGCCTGCAACTCCTTTTTTATTATGCTCGATTCTATCTAACTGAGCTGCCTCTATCCTCCTCAAAATATTCATTACACTTTGTCTTGTAATTCTCTCTTCTCCTAATACTTCTTTGGCTGCTTTTTCATATGACATTTCCACTACCTTCTCAACTATTGCTGCTTTGACTGCTTTGTCTATTCTTTGGTATTTCTCTATCCCCAAAATTTCATCTGCTAAATACACATACCCTCCCTCTTCTTTATTCTTGTAGTACGTCCTTATATATTCCACATCTCCAAATATTGTCTTTATGCTCCTCTTATCTTTCCTTACAACCTCATACCTTGCCTTCCTCTTCTTTTCATCCCTTACAATTTCATCTACAAGTCCGCATGCCTCTTTTATCATCTCCTTCCCTATCTCATCCATCTTCTCCTTCAATTCCATTGAATACATCGCTATATCTTTCTCACCTCTTAATATCTCCATTATCCCTTCTCCAAATCTATTTAAAAGTTCCTCTATTTTTGCTATAATATTATCAAACATTTTGCTCCCTCCTTTGGTTTGTTTTTCCTTTCAGTTTTCTTCTTCTTTTTTTTACTCATTATTTTATATCATTCTCTCATTTTTCCCAAGAGGAGGGAGCATTTTTTCCATCTCAAGTCCTATAAATATTTTACACTAAGTTTATCAAAATTTGTCTTTCTATTTTGTGTATTTTATGTACATACCTGAAGACGATTTGAGATAAAAGTGCAAAAAAAGAGTTTAAACTATTAATTTGATTAGATGGACCTTAGAAAAAACTATATCAAGTCTATTTGATACTATTCTCTCCAAATCTCAATTGCAATGAATATGAAAAAAAACTATAATATAGATAACAACACTTATAAAGCTTTTAAGGATGTATGGGGAATGGATGAGAATATCAGAAGAGATGATAACTTAAAGCGAATAGAAGTAAAGATTGCGGGGATGAACTATGTACTAAAAACTGACGAAGATGAAGAGTACATAATGAAAATTGCAAATTTTATAAACAAAAAGATGTCTGAGGTTGTGGCAAATGAACCGCACCTTAGTACATCGCTTTCTGCTATGCTCACAGCATTTTTGATTACAGATGAGTATTTTAAACATCTTCAAGTTTGCGAAGAAAAGCTATCTGCTCAATCAAATGATACTGAGAAATATCAAAAAGAAATTGAGGAATACAAAGAAAAGCTAAAAGAGGCGGAAGAAAAAATAGCTGAGCAAACAGAACAGATTGAAAAGCTAAATGAAATTATTCTAAGTCTTAATCAAGAGCTTGAGAACACAAAGCTTGAACTTGAGAAGACTAAAAAAGAGCTTGACGATTTTATAAATACGTTTGATGGTGATAGATAAAATGAAGCTGCTTTTTATATTCTTAGACGGTGTTGGAAAAGGGGAGAATAAAGCACACAACCCCTTTTTTTATTATCATCCTAAATCATATGACATATTTTTAGAAAAGGGAATTGTGAGATTTTTAGATGCTACATTGCAAACCCCAGGCCTTCCCCAGAGTGCAACAGGCCAGGTTACAATTTACTCAGGGATAAACGCTGCGAAAGAGGTTGGTTTTCACATAAACGGTCAGATTACACCAAGCCTCAAGAGAATCATCGATAAGAAGAATATATTCAAAACTCTAAAACAAAATGGCTTTAAAGTTGACTTTGCAAATGTTTACAGAGACGAATATTTGCAAAAGCTATTAAATGACAAAGACTTTAAGATGTCTGTCACAAGCTATATGGCCTTGACATCAGAAGTCAGGTTAAAAACCTTAGACCACCTTTTGAAGGGTGAGGGTGTGTACTGCGATATTACAAATGAGATCTTAATACAAAGTGGCTATGATGTTCCGCTTTTTTCACCCAAAAAAGCAGCAGAAAATCTTTTAAATGTTTTGAAAAAGAGCCATTTTGTACTATTTGAGCACTTTAAGACAGACCTCGTAGGTCACTCTTGCGATATGGAAAAGGCAATAGAACTTGTAAAGACATTGGATGAATTTTTGGTCAGCATAATTGAGAACCTTCCTGCTGATGTGTGCATAATTGTTACTTCTGACCATGGTAATATTGAAGATTTATCTGTCAAAACTCACACATACAACTCGGTTCCATTTTTGGCATACGGTAAAGGACAAGGTATTTTTAAAGACATTGCATCAATCGAACAGGTTTATGAGTATATTTTAAGATATTTTGAAATACCAGAAAAAGAGGGATGACATAGGTTGCCATGAAAAAAGTAGAGCTTTTATCACCTGCAGGTGGGTTTGAAGAGCTCATCTCAGCAATTCAGGCTGGTGCAGATGGTGTGTATATTGGTGCAAAAGAGTTTTCAGCAAGGGCGTATGCAAAAAACTTCTCAGAAGATGAACTAATCAGGGCCATAGATTACTGCCATGAAAGAGGGAAAAAGATTTATCTTGCCGTAAATACATTGATCTATGATGAGGAAATAGACAGGGCACTAAAGCTTTTAGAGATTGCCTATAAAGAGGGAATTGACGCTGTTATTGTACAAGATTTAGGCTTGCTTTCTATAATCAAAAAAGAGTTTGCAGACCTTCCTATTCATGCAAGTACCCAGATGACAATTCACAACTTACTCGGTGCAAAAGTGCTATCAAGACTTGGGGTAAAAAGAGTTGTTTTGGCAAGAGAACTGAATATAAATGAGATAAAAAACATCAAAAAAGGTGCTGAAATAGAAGTTGAAGTTTTTGTCCACGGGGCACTTTGTATTTCGTATTCAGGGCAGTGTCTTTTTTCAAGTATACTTTTCAAAAGAAGCGGCAACAGAGGACAGTGCGCCCAGCCGTGTAGGCTTTATTATAAGCTTCTTAATAAAGACAAAAAGATTGTAGATAGAGGTTATCTTTTGTCACCAAGAGACATATGCCTTTTGGACTATATTCCAAATCTTATTGAAGCCGGCGTGGACTCTTTCAAAATAGAGGGAAGGCTAAAGGACAAATATTATGTGTATACAGTGACCTCAATTTATAGAAAGTATATAGATATGTACTATCAGACAGGGAAGATTGAGATAAACCAAGAGGACAGAAACAAACTCTTTCTTGTTTTCAACAGAGGAAATTTTAGCAAAGGGTATTTAGATAATCCTTCTTATGATAATCTTATTTTTAAATCAGCGCCAAACAACACAGGGCTTTTGATTGGCAGCTTTTATTTTAAAGATAACAAACTTTTTATAAAAACATCTTATGACCTAACAAATGGTGATGTAATTGCGTTTAGAAGCGAAAAGTTTGAAGAAGTTTTGTTTGAGATAAACAACAATATTTCAAAGTACCAGGATGGTAAAGTTGAAGTTGATATTGATTTTGCAAGAAAAAAGGTTTTAAAAAATGCTTCAAATAGTCAAGTTTTCTTGGTCAAAAGTAAGCAACTTGAAGATGAGGTGGACAAAATTTTAAAGAAGGAGAAAAAGTTCAGGAAGGTAGATTTTGAGGTCACAATAAAAAGAGGAGAAAATATAAAAGCTGTTGCAAAGACAGGGTCTTTTGAAGCACATGCAACAGGGCCTGTGCCAGAGGAGGCAAAATCAAAGCCAACAACATACCAAAATGTTTTGGATAGCTTTTCAAAGCTCGGCAACACAGTATTCGATATGGGGGAGCTAAAGGTTTACCTTGATGATAATGTTTTTGTTAAGATTTCAGATTTGAATTTATTGCGAAAGGAACTAATTGAGAAGCTGTCAAGGTCAATAACTTGCTCTTTTAAAAGAAGTGTTCAAAAGCCAGTTGAAATGCTATGTCATTCAAAAAAAGATCAAAATAGCAAAAAGAAAACAGCTCACCAAAAATTCTCGTTTGTCATTGATTCATTTTCGCAGTACCAAAAAGTAAAAGAAATTTTACACTCACGTAATATTGAAAACTTTAACATATACGTGCCATATACCTTGATTTTTAACCATAAATTTTCAGACAATGATATTGTATATTTTGACAGGATTATCCATGACAATGACATTGAAAAGATAAATCTAAAGGCACTGAGAGAGAAAGGATTTAAAAAGGTTTTGATAAGAAACCTTGGACAATATGAGCTTTTAAAAGACCAGTTTGATCTTTGTTTTGACTTTAGCTTTAATGTTACAAATTCGTTTGCAGCCGATTTGGTAAGAAATCTTGGAGCAAAAAGACTTTGTCTTTCGGTTGAACTTTCAAAGCAGCAGATTGAAAGAATATGGGAACACAGTCCAAATGATCTTGAGATTGAAACTGTGGTATTCTGGAAGATTCCACTTATGGTAAACAAGCTCAAGTTTTTTGAAAAAGGTTCATATCTGCAAGATAGGAAAGGAGAACTTTTGGAGCTTGTAAGTACGCAGACTATGAAAAATGAAATTTTAAACCCTGCAGCACTTTATATTGACGACAAAGAGGTACCAGCAGATGTCATAAGATTTGATTTTACAGCTTGTAGTGATAGCGAAATTGCCATGGTTTTTGAAAAATATTTTGATGGCAAAGTTGCAAAACTTAAACTTACAAAGGGGTATTATTAAAAGATGAGGGAGCTTACTAAAAACAAGTTTGTAGTTGCAATGATTTATATTGTCCTGTTTGCAGCGTTTATATTTTCATGTGCATACTTAATAAAAGCATTTGACCTTTTTATAAGGTTTATTTTAAAGGCGTTTATACCTGTGCTAATCGGGCTCTTTATCGCAACAGTATTTGAGCCAGTTCTAAAATACCTCGAAAAAAGAGGGATAAACAGAACAGTTTCTGCCATATTGATACTAGTAATTTTGAATGTATTATTAGCATTTATGCTGGCAGAGGGGATATATATACTTGTAAACGAATGCTTAGGGCTTGTTTCTAACTTGCAAAACATTGACTATGACAAGATTTATGCTACTTTAAATCATTTATTTTCAAGCGTAAAAAGCATTTACACCGATCTTCCACGGCCAATTGTGAGTTTTATTCAGTCAGGTGTAAACGAGATTACGAGTATTCTAAACCAGGTAGCTACAATGAGTCTCAAGGTTATAAATGTCATACCTGCAACTTTAAAGGGAATTACAATTTGGTTTTTCTCTGTGCTGTCAAGCTTTTTCTTTATGCGAGATAGGCACAAAATGCGGGCATGGCTTATTCAGAACTTTTCAGCTCAAGTTTACAAAGAAATGTCAAGCGTCGCTTTTAGGGTAATTGACTCTGTTGTTGATTATGCAAAGTCTCAGATAATCTTAGCAATTTTGATGTTTTTGTCAGGACTTATTGGTCTTTCTATAATAAAAGCACCCTATTTTTTAGTAATAAGCCTTCTTTTAGGACTTTTGAGCATTATTCCAATAATTGGTTCAGGTATAATTCTTTTACCATGGATAATAGGCAGTTTCATCGCTGGCAACACAAGTTTTGGTATAAAACTTTTAATTGTATATCTCATAATCTTGGCTCTTCGAGAGTTTGCATCAATTAAGATTGTTGCATCCCAGGTGGGTATTTCAACATTTACAACTCTTGTTTCTATCTATGCAGGTGTTGAGATTTTTGGTGCTTGGGGGTTTATAATCGGTCCTCTTTTGGTTGTGTTTTTGAAGGCAATCTTTGAAACAGGGGCAATCAAAAAAATAAGGGAGAATCTGTTTTTGCAAAAGAGGAGTGAACAAGCTTAAAATGCCTAAAATTACTGTGTACACTGGTAAGGAAGTACTGCAAATAGATGCAAAAGAAGGTTCATCGCTTTTGGATATTTTAGCTGAAAATTCGTTGTATGTTGAAGCACCTTGCGGTGGTAAAGGAATTTGTGGAAAGTGCAAGGTAGCGGTGAAAAAAGACGGGAAGCCTTATTTAGAAAATATAACCAAAGAGGAAAAGAGGCTTCTGACTTCAGATGAACTTCAAAAAGGAATAAGGCTTTGTTGTAACCTTAAAGTTTTTGAAAGTCTTGAAGTTTTTTTGCCTCATTCAAAGATAGGCGCAAAGATACTTTCTGATCTTTACACGAATGAGTTTGAAGTAAAAAGTGATATAATTATAAAGAAAGTGGTTTTAGAAAAGCCCACATTAGAGGATCAGAGAAGCTATTTTTCAAGACTAAAGTTTTCACTTGAAATAGGAGATTTAAAAATTTCGAATTCTGCCTTGAGAAAGCTTACAAATTACAAAGATAAAGAATTTTTTGCAGTCTTGTACAACGGTGAAGTTATAGAAATAAAACAAACTTCGGATGCATTTGGCTTGGCGGTTGACATTGGAACAACCACAGTGGTGTGCTATCTTGTTGATCTTTTAAAGGGCAAAGTTCTCGATTTTTACTCATTTGTAAATCCACAAAAGAAATTTGGTGCAGATGTAATATCCAGAATCGACTTTGCAAAGGCAAAGGAAGATGGAGTGTTTGTCCTTCAAAAAGAGATTATTAAATGTATTAATGAAGCAATAGAGATTTTGACTGGTAGGCTTTCAATTTCTAAAAATGAGATTTATAAAGCTGTTTTTGTTGGAAATCCTACGATGCTACATTTTCTTTTAGGTATTGACCCACTAACTATTGCAACCTCGCCTTTTGTTCCAGTTTTTGCTGATAAAATAGAAGCAAGAGCGCAAGATTTGGAACTTGAGATAAACAAGAATGCTGTTGTAAAAGTACTTGATAGTGTATCAGCATATGTTGGTGCAGACATAGTTGCTGGTATACTATCAACAAAGATGCACAAGAGCGAGAAGATATGCCTTCTTTTAGACCTTGGAACAAATGGCGAGATGGTTTTGGGAAACAAGCAATTTATGATTGCGGCATCAGCTGCGGCAGGGCCAGCTTTTGAAGGTGTGAATATAGCATGTGGAATGAACGCGTCAAGCGGTGCAATTGATAGTATCAAAATCAAAGATGGAAAGGTTGAATTTACAACAATAGAAAATGGCCAGCCAAAAGGAATTTGTGGGTCTGGGATAGTTTTGGCTGTTGCTTACATGCTCGAAGAAGGTATCATAGATGAGACAGGAAGGTTTTGTGAAGATGCTAAAGAAAGGTACAAGCACAATTTCGAGCAGATAAATGGTCAAATGGCCTTTTTCATAACTGATTCTATTTACATTACACAGAAGGACATACGAGAGATTCAGCTTGCAAAGGCTGCAATCTGTGCAGGGATTAGGGCAATGCTAAAACAATCGGGTATTTCAGAAGATGACATTGAGAATGTATTTCTGGCAGGTGGATTTGGGAATTACATCAATCCATGGGCAGCTGTCAGAATAGGATTGATTCCACAGAGGCTAAAGGATAAAATAAGATCTGCCGGGAACACTGCCGGAAATGGTGCTATCTTGGCACTTTTGAGCAGCAAGTTGGAAGAAGAGTTTGAAGAGATTAAAAATAGGGTAAGATACATTGAGCTATCGAGCTTTCCTGAATTTAATGAGCTATTTGTTGAGTGCATGGTATTTGAGCAAGGTTAAAAGGGGAAAGAAAGAAAAATGGCAGATGAGATTAAAATTAAGGATAGAATAAAGCTTTGGGTGTTTATTCTGATGATTGCAGTATCAATATTTGCTTTGATATATGCAGAAAGGGAGCATACTTTAAGTCCGAGGTATATAAAGCAGTATATATCTCACTTTGGAGTATGGGCGCCTTTGGTGTTTTTGATTTTGTACTCTATAAAGTCGTTTATAATCTTCATCCCGGCAGGAATCTTTATGCTTGCAGCAGGTCTTTCGTTCGGGACATTTTTGGGTGCGCTAATTTTAATTGTAGGGACGCTACTATCATCAACGGTTGGGTTTGTATTTGCAAGGTACTTTGGCAAAGACTATGTCCAAAAAAAGCTCCAAAACACAAAATTCTCAAATTTAGGCGGAAAGATTGCACAAAAAGGATTTTTGATAATACTTCTTTTGCGGCTTGTGCCAATCCTACCTTACGATGTTATAAACTACATATGCGGTCTTTCTAAAATAAGATACAGAGATTTTATTCTTGCAACGCTAATTGGCACAGTTCCTGCATGTTTTCTATATGCCTACCTTGGCGAGAACATTTTAAAGCCTTTTTCTAAAGGATTTTACTTAAGTGTTGTATTGGTTGTTCTTATATCTCTCACACCTGTGCTATTTGCAAAGAATATAAGAGAGTTTTTGCAAGAAGAAAGGGAAGAAGACAAACCAAAAGAAAAAGAATAACAAATATATTCAGGCATAAAATTTAACTATGAAAAGCTGTTTGAGGCGGGTTTTAAAGAGCTTGAGAGTAAAAAGGAAAAAAATAGAGCTTTTTGTAATTCTCTTGTTTATCATAACAGGTACTACTTTAGTATTTTTGAGAATTGAAGAGAATATTGAAACTTTAAGTGTGTTTAATAATAACCAGAGGGAGAAAACGAAACACTTAATAGTAATAGACCCTGGACATGGTGGCTTTGACCCTGGAGCTATGTCTGGCAATATAAAAGAGTCAACTATAAATCTTGAGATAGCAATAAGGTTAAAAGAGTACTTTGAGATGTTTGGGTTTAAACCCATTCTTACGAGATATACTGAGGATGACTTGAGCGAAGATGACAGAAAAGTACATGACTTGATAAAAAGGAAACAAATTATTTTAAAGAATGACCCAGAAATTTTTATCTCAATTCATCTAAATAGCTTTCCGGTTGGCAAGTACTTTGGTGCTCAAGTTTTTTATGAAAACTCTAATGAGGAAGGGAAAAAAGTTGCTTCTTTTGTCCAAAGTGAGCTAAAATACATGCCAAACGGGATGATAAACAAACGCTTACCAAAGTCAATTGACGTGTATATACTCAGAAATTTAAAAATTCCTGCTATACTGGTTGAATGTGGGTTTATGTCAAACAAGATGGAACTTTCTCTTTTACAGACAAAAGAGTATCAAGATTGGCTTTCTTATTCTATATTAAAAGGAGTTTTAAATTACCTCAGTACAAAGGAGATGTAGAGAATGGAAAATGTTAGAAAACTTATAAATGAGGAAATTGAAAATCTCAAGGAAGATATTATTGCTTCAACAGTTGCACTGATCAAGATAAAAAGTGTAGAAAGTACTGCTCAAGATGGCATGCCATTTGGAAAAGGTGTAAATGATGCCTTAGTTTTTTGCAAAGACCTTTGTCAAAAACTTGGGTTTGAGACAAAAAATTTTGATGGATACGCACTCGAGGCAAGGTTTGGAGAACATAGTGAAGATATGTGCGTAATTGGGCATTTGGATGTTGTGCCAGAAGGCGATGGCTGGAGTGTGCCGCCGTATGAAGGTGTGATAAAAGACGGTAAAATCTATGGTCGCGGCGCAATCGATGACAAAGGACCAACAATTGCGGCACTTTATGGCATGTATGTTGTTAAAAAGCTTGCTGAAGAGGGAAAAATCTCACTTGACAGAAGTCTGCGGTTTGTATTTGGCACAAATGAAGAGAGTGGCTCAAAGTGTTTACAGTATTACTTTAAAAAGGCAAAATATCCTACAGTTGGGTTTACACCAGATGCTGATTTCCCAGTAATTCAAGGCGAGAAAGGTTTTTTGGTGTTTGAGCTTTCTAAAAAGGTTGATGGCAATTTCTTTATTGAAGGTGGAGAAAGGCCCAATATGGTGCCTGACAGGTGCCTTTTCAAGGGGGATTTTGACACTCAAAGGGCAAGAGATATTATTTCAAAAAAGGGATTAGAGGAAAAAGCAACGGTCTATGAGGAAAATGGCATAGCTGTAATAAAGACAAAAGGTGTCTCTGCACACGGAAGCCTTCCTTTCAAAGGCGAAAATGCAATATCATATATGTTTGACCTTTTGCAAGATCTTTACCAAAAAGAGGATGAGCTTAAGAGATTTGTTGAGTTTTATAATAAACACATTGGCTATGACGTATTTGGTAAGAATTTAAACATTGGATTTGAGGACCAAAAGTCAGGAAAACTTGTTTTGAACGTTGGCATAGTAAGAAAAGTGGATGATAAAATTGTCCTTACAATTAACATTCGATATCCAGTTGATACAAAATATGAAGATATTGAGAGAGAAATCAAAAATATAATTAAGGAATACGAGATTGATTACAAACTAATTACAGACATGCCCCCACTTTACTTTGAAAGGGATCACTTTTTGATTAAGACATTGCTTGATGTGTATAAAGAGTTTACAGGTGACGATAGCGAGCCGCTTGTAATCGGTGGTGGTACGTATGCAAGGTGGGCAAGAAATGTGGTTGCGTTTGGACCTAACATGCCGGGAGATAAAGAGGTTGCACATCAAAAGGATGAGTATATCAATATAGAAAGGCTTTTGATGTGTGCAAAGATTTACGCAAACGCAATCTACAGGTTAGCCAAAAAAGAATAGGCATGTGGGCAAGAGAGAGGCTAATTTAAGTTGCTGTTTTAAAAGCTGCTTTTAGCCTCTCTTTTTTGTATTTTTTAAAAGAGAAGATTGTAAACACCAAGGGAAATCAGCACGATTCCTGGAATGTAGTTTGCAAACCCAAATTTTTTCAGGTATTTTAGACTGTGTGCTAATACATTACCAACTGATATAGCAATAAACTGTACAATTGGAATCAAGAGTATTTCGTATATATTTGCTAAGTTACTAAGTCCAAGCGAAAATGAGGCTGAAAGACTGTCAAAAGAAAGAGCAAGCGATACAAACAGTGCTTCAACCGGTTCAATAAAACCAGATTGATCTATATCTGATGCTTGAGGTTCTTTAATAATTTTAATAGTAAGTCCGAGTGATTTTAATGAAAAATTAACAAGTGTCTTGGAAACATCTTCTCTATCTCTTTCAAAAAATGTCCTTATAATCAAAAATATTCCAATCATAATCATAAAAGCTGATCCTAAATGGTTTGAAACCTGGATGCTAAGATATTTTCCAAAATGCCTTCCGATTAAAAATGAAAGCATTGACACTAAAAGTGATATGCAAAATATAACAATTTTGGACTTAAACAAAATTTTGATACCTTTTGTGCCAAATGCAATTCCGAAGAAAAGTGCATCAAGGTTAAGAGCAATAGCTGCAGTCAAAATTTGAAAAAAGGTCATTTTTAGATTGCTTCTTTGAGGTTTTATAAAGGTCTTTATTATTATACGAATATTCAGTCTTTTTTGACATTGAAACGAAATTCTACTTTCTTCGTTATAATAGTTATAGTAAAATTTTAGGTGTGTGATAAAACTAAGTGACAAAGAGAGGTTCACTTGTAGAAAATGGATGAGAGAGAATTAGTTGAAAGAGCAAAGAAAGACAAGAGATATTTTGAAAAGTTATATGAGATCTATTTTGACAAGATATACACTTACATATACTACAAAACATTCAATCATCAACTTACAGAAGATTTGACCAGTGAGACCTTTATGAAGGTTTTAAAGTCGTTAGACAAGTTCGAGTATAAAGAAAACCATTCTTTTTCAGCATGGATATTCAAGATTGCTCAAAATGTTGTGAATGATTACTACAGAGCTAAAAAAGAATATGTAGACATAGAGAAAATAGCAAACCACTCAAGTATAAAAACTCCTGAAGATGAGGTTTTTGATAAGATAGAAAAAGACACCTTAAAAAAGGCACTCTCAAAACTTACAAAAGACCAACAAGAGGTGGTAATTTTACGATATGGTGCGAATATGAAACTAAATGAGATAGCAAAGATGAAAAATAAATCAGATGTTGCGATAAGAGCATTGCTTTTCAGGGCCATCCATTCTTTAAAGGAAATGCTTTTAAAAGAGGTGCATGAAAGTGAATGATGAAAAGCTTGATAACTTGTTTGAAGAGGCGTTCAAAGTAGAGTACAGAAAAGAGTTTAAAGAAGAGCTTAAAAGTATGCTTATTAAAGAGTATGACAAAAGAAAAAAAAGTAGGTTTTATCTCAAGGTTTCAACAGCTGTTGCTGCATGCCTTGTTCTAAGCATTATTCTTTTTCTAAGTTTTAAGCTGAATATGGGAAATTTTAGAGTTCCAAACAGCTCTTTTATGAGAAATGAGATAGAACAAGCACTGAACTTAGACCTGAACGAAGAGTCCAAAATTCAAGAGCAGTACAGTGTATCAGTGAAGCAAAAAGAAGGTACGAAAAGTGAAGCAGTTTTGCAAGAAGACAAAACTTCAAACCAGAATCAAGAGGAGAAAAATCTTTCAGTAAGTTCGCAAGAGGGTAGTAAGAAGATAGTTGAGAAAAAGGCAAGCACCCAAAAGCAACTTTCCCAAAAACAGGAAGAAAAGAGGTCTGCAACTGATAAGATAAACGCAAAATCTAAGCTGAATATGAAGACCAAACAGGTGTCAAAAAGTAAGAGTTTGGAAAATCAGAGCACAAGAGTTAAAGCAAATTCACATGCAAACAGCAAAATGGCAGAAAATTATAGTAATAGAAATGACAACAAGACATCTAAAAGTAGCACAGCCACAATTCCGACTTTGCCATCGAATGGAGGAACAAGCAACAAAAAGACAGAACAAAAAGTTGTAATAAACAAGAAAAATGGAAATATTAATTCAGTTAAAAGTGTATTTACTTCAGTCTATGTTCTAAAAGAAGAGAATATGAACTTGAAAGAAGATGACATTATTATAGCCGTCAGTGACATTATCGGTGGTGAGGTTTACAAAAGCTTTTTTGCAGAGAATGTACCAAATTCAGTCTACGTAAGCGTTTACCAGGATTATTGCTATTTTGAAGTTCTAAATAAAGAGGATTTTAAACTTATGGCAGATGTGCAAGAAAGCGTAGAAGAGAAGGTTTATAAAGAAGCTAAGAGTATATTAGATAAACTTGGCCTTGAAGATTATAAAATTTTTGTGACAAGCCAAAACGATGTATACAGAGCAAATATAATATTCTATGTCCAAGGCTATGAATTGTATGACTCTCAAGGTTATATTGAGTTTGATAGATTTGGAAAAGTAAAAAAAGGAAAAATCTATCTTAAGAAGTTTTCACCCCTTCAAAAAATGGAGATTTATGACATACAAACTGCTGCTGCAGAGTTTAAGAAAAGATATAATATCAAAGATATAGATATTTCAAAGATAAAAATTGTCTATAAAAAACAAGAGGATGTTTATGTTCCGCACTATATCTATGTTAGTGAAAACAAAATATATTGGTTGGAAAAGTAGAGTTTAAAATGATATAATAAGATATACAAAAATGTTTACGGAGGTTTTAGTTATGAACCTTGATTTGAAAGAGAAGGTTTCTGAAAATGGCATTGTGATTGAGCTTAAAGGAGAGCTTGACATATTTTCATCACCTACTTTGAAGGACAAGCTTTACACATTGATAGATACATCCTCTTCAGATGTTATTGTTGACATGAACGAGGTTAGTTACATTGACTCAACAGGTCTTGGGGTATTTGTTGGTGCACTCAAAAAATCAAAACAAAGGGGTACTAACATAGTTTTAAAAAACCTGAGACCCAATGTGAAAAAGGTATTTACAATAACAGGACTTGATAAGGTATTCAGAATCGAATGAGGAGGATTTTGTAAAGTATGCACGAAATTATGTTAAAAATTCCATCCAAGGCTGAATATATTATGGTAGTGAGGCTTACTTTGTCTGGTATTGCAGCTCGCTGCGGATTTGATTTTGAAACAATTGAGGATTTGAAAATGGCAATCTCAGAAGTATTCAATCTATTTGACATTGAAAAGATATCGGATTCAATTTCTATCAAATTTGAGGTTGACAGGAGTTTCTTAGGGATTAATATAGATATGCCAACAAATGAGATAAACGAAAATGAACTGGCAGAAGTAATTCTAAAAACACTTATTGATGATGTAGAGTTTGAAAAATTACAAGACAAGTATAGGGTAAGACTTAAAAAATATCGTCAAGGGGTCTGATTTGATGGTTGATGAGAAAAAGACTATAAATCTTGATGTTGCTGAAATAGATAAACTCTTCGAAGAGTATCGAAAGACAAAAGATATAAACCTGAGAAATGAGCTTGTCAACAGGCATTTGTATATAGCTGAAATTGTTGCCAAAAAGTTTATAAACAGGGGAATAGAGTATGATGATTTATATCAGGTTGCATGTATGGCGCTAATAAATGCAGTTGAGAGGTTTGAACCCAACAAAGGTTATAAATTTACAAGTTTTGCAACTCCTACAATTATGGGTGAAATTAAGCGCTATTTCAGAGACAGAGCATCATTAATCAGGCTTCCGAGAAGGATTTATGAGACATCAGCTAAAATAAAACTTGCCACTGAGATACTTTCAGCAAAGCTAAAGCAGCCACCAAAGATAGAAGAGATAGCTCAGTATATAGGCATTACACCTGAAGAAGTCTTAGAAGTAATGGAAGCATCGAACAACTATCTTCCACAGTCACTTGACCAGACAATGTACGAGGATGAAGAGATGACCTTGGGAGATGTTCTTGGAAAGAGTGATGAAAACCTTGTTCAGATAGAGAATATTGAAGCAGTAAAAAAAGCAATAGACAAGTTAAGTCCTTTGGAAAGAGAATTTGTTCAAAAGCGCTTTTTTGAGGAAAAGACACAAAGAGAGATTGCTGAAGAGATGAAGGTATCGCAGATGTACATTTCAAGGCTTGAAAAGAAGGTTTTAAAGAAGCTAAAAGACTTAATTGATGAGACAAAGGCACCTATTTGACAACCCAAAAAATTTGTGTTATACTATTCTTGCTTAAAATTTTAAATATAAAGTGTGCCGAAGTGGTGGAACTGGCAGACGCGCCGGACTCAAAATCCGGTGGCCGCTGAGGCCGTGCGGGTTCGACTCCCGCCTTCGGCACCAAAAGTGCTCGCAGATAATCACCTTTTTAAACCTGAAAAGGTTTGAAAAGGGGTTTTTATTTTTGCTTTTTTAAAGTTAATAATAATTGTGCAAAATATTGAGCAAAGCAAGGAAAAAAAGATTATTAAGAAGATATGTTAAGAGTACTAATCAAAAGGGTATAAATTATTTTGAAAAATCATTTGAAGTGGAAAGGAGTGAAAAAATGCCGCAAATTGAATGGCTTGACCAGTACTCTGTAGGAGTTGAGTCAATAGACAACCAGCACAAAGAGCTGTTTGCAAGGATAAATAAGCTCTTAGATGCTTGTTCTCAAGGTGAAGGGAAGAAGGTGTTGCCAGAGGTTTTAGATTTTTTAGGTGATTATGTAGTATTTCATTTCTCCACAGAAGAAAAGTACATGAAAGAGTATTTATACCCCCACTATACTGCTCACAAAAATGAACATGACAACTTTGTTGAAACCTACAAAAAGTTTCGAGAGGAGATAGAGAAAGAAGGAGCAGGAGTTGCGGCAGTTATAAAGACAAACAGACTTGTTGTTGACTGGCTCAAAAATCATATCCTTGGAACAGATAGAAAACTTGGAGCGTTTTTGAAAGAAAAGATGCAAACAAAGTAGATGATAGATTTCGGATATTGCAAAAAGCTGTCCACCGCAAGGGTAGACAGCTTTTTTGTTTATATACTAACAACTTTTTTCTGTTTTGACCTGCCAATTGAAGTATTATCTTCTTTTCTATTTCTCAAGCTTTCAACTGGGTGTGGCGCCAATTCAACTCTGTAATCTTCGCCTTTTAAAGTGTTGTGCTTATCAATCACCACATGGCTTGCAACGGAATTTATATCATGGTTCACTTTATTCTGGAACCAGAAAAACGTATGATTTTCTGGTAGATCATTTACATTTTTTAAATCCTCTTTGTCAGCTGTGATTTCAACCATCTGTGAAAGAACTTTGCGTACATATTCACGCGTGTCATGGAACAGCAAAAGATTTGGGAACTGTCCGCCAGGGATGACCTCGCACCAAGATTTATTCTCATGTTTTTGCAAAAGTTCTGCAGCTTTGTGAAGATGGGCAATTTCGGCACCAAGGTGCATCTCCCATATAGATTTTACATTTGAGTCAACCTCAGATTCATAGAATGAGTAATACAGATAGCATTCTGTGTATTCGTGCAAAAGAAGACTTTCGAACCATGTGAGTCTCGGGTCAATCAACGAACCATACTGGGTTACATGTTCTTCTTCCACCAAGGCTATTTCTAAGTAGAGCTGTCTGCCAAGGTCGTTATAATAAGTGTTACCAATGTTGTTATAAAAATTCATTGTCTGCTGCTCACCGGCTGTTATAATGAAGATGTTTAGCTTTGTTCTAATATCTGCTTTTTTGAAATCAACATATCTACTGACAGTATCATAAGGGTGTCTGTGATGGGCAATTGTCGGCCGACCTGGGATGATTTCGACATAGTTTTTTACCAAATTGTTTGCTTGGATGTTTGAATCCATGTCAAGAAGATTTGCATAACGGTAAAGATGGTCAAAATCCTCAAGCAGAATAAAATCAAGTGTTTGTTTTACATAAGGGTCAGGTTCGTTTTGAGCAAGCCAAGCGGTAAGGTCTACAGCAACGTGTTCGTATCCAATTGTAGTTTCAAGGGGTGTTTCATCAATTGGCTTTAACCAGTTGATTTGCTTTTGTTGCATCTGCTCAATTCTTCTCATCATTGCTAAATCGCGTCTTACGTCATTGTCTGTGCAGTGACGGTGGAACTGATGGGAAAACATCGAGGCTTCAGCTTCAATTCCGTTCATGAGGATTATTCTTGTTTTTGTATAAGGGTCAACTTCATTTTTGCAGTATGACTTGGGATATATTGTTTTCCAGTCCATGAGAAAATTTTCAATCTGCTTTGGCTTTTCTTCGAATGGGTTGAACAATTTTTTCAGACCTCCTTTAGATTAAATGTCGAATGAACTGTAGCTTTTGGATTTTCAATATATATTTTCTCTAAGACTTTATGAAATTATTATTTTCTTGCTATTAAAAAATGGTGTAAAATATTAAAGCAAACAAAGAAATATCAGGGGGAAAAGGTGTGGTAAAAAAATCGCAAGAGTATATTGTCAAGATTGACACACTTAATCACCAGGCACAGGGCATTGCAAGAATTGATGGATTTGTAGTGTTTGTTGACAATGTTCTTATTGATGAGGTTGCAAAGATTAAAATCGAAGAGGTCAAAAAAGAGTATGCCAAAGCAAACTTAGTTGAAATTTTAGAAAAAAACCCATATAGAAAAGAGCCAGAATGTCCTTATTACTACTTATGTGGTGGTTGCCATTTAATGCATGCAAAATACCAGCATCAGCTGAAGCTAAAAAAGCTTCTTGTTGAAGATGCTTTTAGGCGAATAGGGAAACTCAGCCCCAGAATAAATGATGTTATTGGAATGGAAAACCCATTTAGATACAGAAACAAGACTGCACTACCGGTTGGAGGGGATTATAAAAAACCCCAGATAGGATTTTATAGAAAGATGACACATGATATTGTTGATATAGATTACTGTCTTATTCAGCATGAATTTTGCGATGATGTGATAAAAGGTATGAAAGATCTAATACAAAAACACAAGATAGAGGTTTATGACGAAAAAAAGCATAAAGGTGTTTTGAGGCACATTGTTGTCAGAAATTCATTTGCATTTGATGAGATGATGATCATTCTTGTTTGTACAAAAGTACCTGAGAATTTAGAGACCATAAAAAAAGACATTTTAAACAATTTTTCAAAAATTAAATCACTTTATTTAAACTTGAATCCTAAAAGGACAAATGTAATACTGGGTGATGAAGATATATTGATTTGGGGTAGTAGCACAATAAAAGACAGGATAGGGAATTTAACATTTGAAATTTCTCCAAAATCATTTTTTCAGGTAAATTCTATGCAAACAGAGGTGCTGTACAGTCAGGTTGTAAAATATCTAAGGAATATTGATGCAGAAATTGTGTTTGATGTATACTCTGGAATAGGTACCATTTCCATGTTCATAGCTCCGTTTTGCAAAAAGGTTTACACTATAGAAATTGTTGAAGATGCAGTTGAAGATGCTAAAAAAAGCAGCAAGAATAATGGTATTTCGAACATTGAATTTATATGTGGCCGTGCAGAGATTGAAATCCCAAAACTGTTGAAAAATGGAATTATACCCCAGGCTGTGATTCTTGACCCACCGCGAAGTGGATGTGAAAAAGAGCTCTTAGAAAGCCTTATAGAGCATAAAATTCCAAACATAATTTATGTATCCTGCAATCCTTCAACACTTGCAAGAGATAGCAGTATTCTTTTTTCAAATGGCTATGAAATTTTAGAAGTCCAGCCTGTTGATATGTTTCCACAGACATTTCACGTCGAGTGCGTGGTATTGATGACAAATGTAAAAAACAAATAAGTGCCTGAAAAACGGCTTGAATACAGGGTTTTCCGGTCTTTTGCCACCCGCCGAAAATGTGCTTATGGGCGGCGGAGATACCGGGAAGCCTTGTTTTTTTGTTTCTGTGATTGTTCGTGGAAACACATCCACAGCCTTTCGGGGCGGATTTTGGTAGGCAGGGTTGTGTAGACGGAAAAGACGGGGGTTGATTGTTCGAGGGAACATGTCAAAAATTTTAATGGTTTGAAAAGAGAAAAAATGTAAACCAATTTATCCATTATGGCTTGATATTATTCGTTTAGACTTATATAATATGAATTGCTAATAATTGTATGTTTGGGTGAATATATGGTAACTGATTACATGTCTGTAAATGAAGCTTCAAAAAAGTGGGGCATTTCCGTCAGGCGCATACAAAAGCTGTGTGCGGAAAACAGAATAAACGGCGCTGTGCGTTTCAGCCGTGTATGGGCAATACCGAGAAACGCCCAAAAACCCATTGATGGCAGACTTAAGTCACAAAGAGAGAGGAAACAAAACAGAGCATGAAAATGCGGGAGGTGACAAAATGCTTCCAATATATCTGGCGATGCTTGACGGCGAAGAGGATAAAAATAAATTTGAATTGCTTTATGTTACATACAGGAAGCTTATGTTCTATGTCGCCAACCGCATCCTAAATGATGAACGGTTCGCCGAGGACGCTGTACATCAGACGTTTTTGAAAATTCTTGAGAATTTCGATAAAGTGGGAGAAATTTCCTGTCACAAAACTAAGAGCTACATTGTTACTATGGTTAGAAACACCGCCATCAATTTATATAACCAAAGAAAAAGGCATACAACAATTCCCCTTGAGGATGTGGAATACTGTATAACGACCGAACCAATAAGCGTTGCGGAGGATTTGGATCATCTTGCAAGGGCGGTATTGAAGCTGCCTGTTATATATAAAGATGTGCTGACACTGAAATATGTTCAAGAGTTTTCAAATGAAGAAATAGCAAAGATGCTGGATATATCTGAGGCGACGGTTAGGAAGCGGCTTGAGCGCGCAAAACGCAGGCTCGAGGAGATTCTGGAAAGGGAGGAAAGCGCCGATGTCAATTAGTTTTACGGAAGACATGCTTAAAGAAGCCGTCATTAAAGCGGACATATATGAGATAGAAACCCTGTCTACAGACGATGAAATAGAGTATGAGTTCTCAAATGAGTTTAAACGAAAGATGAAAAAGCTTATACGCCAAAGCAAAACAAAAAGCCCGGTTGGAGCAATGGCTTTTTTGCGTAGGCGTGCGGTCGCTTTTGTTGCTGCAATCATTATCCTGTTTGCGTCCGCAATGAGCGTATCGGCTGTGCGTGCCGCGGTATTTGAATTCATAACCGAGGTGTACGAAAAATTCACTCATATATTCTTTAATGAAAGCCGGTCATCTCAGGATGCGGCCGATGGATTTGCCATATATGAACCAGCCTATATACCGGAAGGCTTTAAACTGGTCAATAAAAACACCGACGGCCTTGTTCTGCTGGAATATGAAAAGGAAAATGATTTTATATCCTACAGCCAACAGTGCCTTGAAAACGTTTCAATCAACATAAATACAGAAGGTGTAAAACTGGAAGAACTTGAGTTCAAAGGTTTACCGGCCAAGTATTATTCCAATCAGGGCGTTCAAAACCTGGTCTGGTACGATGATAAGTATATGTATACGGTGTCATCAACACTGGATAGAGACATCGTGTTTAAGATTGCGGAAAGCGTTGAAATTACAGGCACGGACTTAAGTCCATAAAGTTCAGAAAAATTTTCTAAAAAATTTTTTTATTTTCTGTCACAAAAGTCTCTTTTGATTTGTCTTATTTTATGAAGACAAAAAACAAAGGAGGTTTTTCAATGATCAAAAAGAGTTTTTTATCTTTTGCATTAAGTATCCTGCTTATTTTGTCTGTATTAACATCGACAGCATTGGCCGCAGGAGAAACAAGTGCAACGCCGAAGTCAGTGGTGTCCATTCAGTATGTTTACATCAACCAGGCAAGCACCTCGCTCACTATTTCAGCAAGCGGAACGGCCACTGTGTATGGGTATGTGCAAAAAACACCGGCCGGAAAAAACATTTATCTCACATCTGCTTTGCAGCGTTATTCTAACGGATCATGGACAGATGTGAAAAGCTGGTCTAAATCTTCAACATCTTCGTCAGCATCCATACTGGAAACATATCAGGTATCCAGTGGGACTTACAGGGTTGAGACATATTACTATGTATCTGGTGATGGCGGCTATGAATCAGATACGATTTACAGTAAAACTGTAACTTATTAGTACAGTGATATCGTTTTACTGGAAAAAATTAAAACAAAAACGGAGAGGAGAATAATTTATGAAAAAAATTATTTCGGTTCTTGTCTCAATAGCTTTAATCTTTTCCTTGTCAGGTTTTGCTTTAGCAGAAAAGAATAATGCAGTTATAAAGCCTGTCAGTTCTTTAAATGAGGAAGAGAAAGCAGTGAAAAGCACGATAGAGCAATTCCTTAATAGATCTTTCCAGTCCTTTGTATCTCTAGAAGAAGGAAACATCAATGATATAACTGAAGATAATGACAGTACATATACATACAAAATGTTTAATAAACAACAAATAGAATTATATAAAGAATTCGGAATTAGCTATCAATGGTTTAAATTGAATCCTTGCTACAGATCAATTTCTATAAAAAATAACCAAGCTGATGTGAAATTAATCTTGGATGTAAATTATCAGCTTACAGGGGTTGATGTCGAATCGGGGATGTACGGTATTAATTTTGATTTTGTTTTGAACAATAAAAACGGAATATGGACTATAAGTAAAATTGATTCGGATTATGATCTGTTTAATAAATTTAAGGAAAATATAAAAAATGAAGCTAAACAACTAATATCTGGTAGTTCGATTAAAGAAGCAGTAAACAAGGCTTACCAAAAGAAAATAGATGATTTTCAGACCATGAAAGTTCAGATATCCGATGCCAAAACAGAAAAAATTAGCAAAGAGCCTTCAAGTGATGTTATTATTACTGCAACCTATCCTTATAATAGTTCTAATGGAGTAGCATATGCTACAAGATTTGTAGGCGGTGATTCAACTAGTGTAGGTGATTCATACACTTTAGAAAGCGCCCATCCATATACCAACAATTATACTAATACATGGACAATAAGTAAAACAGGTGCAGTAAGTATTCGTGTCCATTTTTTAAAGAATTAGTACAGAGGATGGTTGGGATTATGTGACAACTGATGCAGGAGATGAATTCACAGGTTCTTACGATAGTGGTGTTTGGAGTAGTTGGAAACAGGGTTCCAGCATAAAAGTTACACTTAATACAGATTCCTCTGTTACTGATTGGGGGTTTAAAATTGATAGAATTGACTATCGTTACTTTTATAATACTGAACTTACGAGTCCGGGCACTTGGGATTGCACAAATTTTGTAAGTCAATGTATATGGGCCGCATACGGAGGGTATGTTTCAGGAAATGATACTCAAACAAGAACCAATATTTCTAATAAAGTTAGAATGGTTAATGGAACGTATACTACAGGATGGTTTGGGGGTACAGGAGGAGGTTCGGGTCCTTGGGAAAATGTTGGAAGTTTATGGACTTTTGCTACAAATTCATCAAAGACTTACGGACCAAATGCCACAGGTATAAATAATAATGCATATTATAATAATATAAGTCCAAGCAGCGTATTATTAGGAGACGTGTTGCAATTTTACGACTATGATATAAGTGACTATCACCATTCAGTATATGTAACATATAAACCGTCAAAATGGTGTAACTTGGGATAATTTGTTAGTTTGTCAGCATTCAAGCGATGTGAAAAATAGACCTGTTATTGAACTTATCAATGCCTTTGGAGGCTCTTCTTGTAAAATGAGACGGATGACGTTTTCAAGTGCATCATTTAGCAGCTAATTTCAAAATGTACTAAAGATTCGGTAATAGACAATTAAATTAAGTCTTACGTTAATGGTATATAATGGGAATTAAAAAGGTAGGGCATTGGAAATAAGACTCATGTTCTATTTCCAACCCCCTTTATTTTAAATAATACTATTAATGTGATTTTATATAATTAAAATTGTTTTGATTGGAGAACCCAAATGAAAAAATATCTTTTTTTTCTGTTGATAATAGTATTTTTAAGTACTTCAGCTTGTAGCACTATAAGTGAAAATGATTCTAAAAAACATTCATCACTAAATAGCAAACCTATACAGGTGAATGATAGTGAAAATGAAACAATTAAAGATGCCTTAAAAAAAGCAATAATTGATACATACAGCATAATTAAGGGAAATACTGAGATTTTAAAAATAAAAAAATATGCGCAAGGTTACCTGGTTTTAGTGCTACGTCAAGGTGAAAGTGGGGGTATTGCGATTTATTACGTTGAAGAAAAGGAAGGCAGAAATTTCATTGCAAACGGCGTAGCAGGAGGCGATGCAGCAATGAGCATGGGATTTGGAGTAAACAGGCTTGTTCTTGGAAATGACACAATTTTCTTTTGTAATCTTAACGACTCAACTTGGATACCTGAAAACGATACAAGGAAAGAAACGAATTATGCCAGGATAGTTTTTGATTTTGATGATGGCAATACAATAGAAGAAAAGGTAGAAAACGATAAGGGGTATATATTAATTTATAATGGCGTTGTGAATGTTAAAGACATGAAACTGTACAATGCCGATAATGAACTTGTGAATGTTTATAAAGATGTCGGCGCTACTAAAGAGGTAGACTACCGTCTTTTAAATAGCCAATGAATCTGAAAGATTGAATGGCTTCTTCGAGTTTCCATAAATTACATCGTAACGATTAAGTGATGATAATTGTCACAAAAACCTCCCTTGTTTTGTCTTAATTGATAGAGACACACAGGCGGAGGTTTTTATTTTGAGAAAAATGAACAGTTAATAGTACTTTTAATTTTATTCAAATCACCTTGGATCAACAAAAGCCGGTTCAAGGCTTCTACAATAGATAGTTCTATAATATGCAACATCACCGGGCAAATAGAAGGGCGGTAATAACATTGCACTGCATATCCCAAAGAGAAAAAATTGAAGCATTCTTTATGAACAACGAAAAGAAAAATTCGGCATGACAACACCTGCCGAACTTAAATAGAGGCTGAGCGTATGGCGGGTGCTGCCGTGTAGGTTGGAGCTGACGAGGTTGATATTGTATGGTCTGGACTTCATACAATATCAAGCGGTTCTCTGCCAATATACATAAGGCAAAAGCTATACGCCGGAAAAGATTCCATCTGTTAATGATAAAATAAAATCATCAGAAATGACATCAAAAATTCCCCACCTGCTACTTAAAAAGAAGCCTTCTGTAGTGTAGAATGGAAAGTATGGGAAAACTACAGGAGGAGAAGATAACAAGAAAATGTTGGGGGTTGCAATGCACACAACAATCTACACTCTTTTCAAACAGGGATACAACAAAAGTCAAATAGCAAGGTTGTTAAACGTGGATAGAAAAACTGTTAGAAAAGTAATCCAAGACATTGAACAGAAAGGAGAAGTTGAGAGAAAATCAAAAAATTCAGTATTGGATAATTACAGGCAATTCATTGAGGCAAAAGTTAACAAAGGACTTTCAGCAAAGAAAATATATCAAGCTCTACAAGCAGAATTTGGTTTTGAAGGAAGCTACTCGAATGTAAGAAGATATGTCCAAAAGATAAAAAAAGATAGCAAATTCAAAGGTGTACATGGTTTTAACAACGCTACCTGCAGAAGAAGCTCAAGTTGATTTTGGATATATAGGTAAGATAAAAGTTGATGGGAAATTCAAAAAAGCATGGGTATTTACAATGGTTTTAAGTTATTCAAGATATATGTATGCAGAGATAGTATTTGACCAGACAGTTGAAACATTTATACAGTGTCATAAGAACGCATTTAAGTATTTTGGTGGAGTAGTAGAAGTTGTGAAGATAGACAATTTAAAAGCAGGTGTATTGAATGTTGATTTTTATGAAGCGCAAATACAAAAGGATTATGCAAGTTTTGCAAGCCACTATGGATTTTTACCTCATCCTTGCAGGGTATACACACCGACTGATAAAGGCAAGGTAGAATCGACAGTTAAGTATGTTAAGCAAAACTGTTTTTCTGGGGAAGAATTTAAGGATATTGATGAGGCGAGGGAGCATTTAAAAAACTGGCTTGATGATGTAGCAAATGTGAGAGTACATGGCACAACCAAGAAAGTTCCCAAAGAAGTTTTCCTCTTAGAAGAGAAAGAAAAGTTAATAGCTCTTCCTATTGAGGAATACCACATATCAAAAAGTTCAATTCATAAAGTAACTACTAACTGTCATCTCATATACAAAGGGAACTATTATTCAGTGCCATATGAGTATGCAGGAGGTGAAGTAGAGGTAGTTGAGATTGGCAGTTTTTTGAGGGTGTTCTTTGAGGGTAAAGAAATAGCCCTTCATCAGATTGTCAAAAACAATGAGAAGGGCAAATACGTAACCAACAAAGAACACTATCCCTCGTCTAAGAATATAACAATTGAGGATATAATGTCAAGACAGAGGGAGCAAATGGCAGAAATTGGGGAGTGGGCGTTGAAGTTTTTTGAAGAATTTACCGAGCAAGAAGGATTTAAGAAGTATGACTACAGAAGCATAAGTGGGATAATAGCATTAAAAGAGAGATATGGAGCAGAGGCAGTGGACAATGCGTGTAAGAGGGCTTTAAAATTTGGAGGATTGAGCTACAAGGTTGTGAAGAATATATGTGAAAAAGGGATAAGCGATTTGCCGAGACTTGTCAAGAATTTTGTGTTTCCATTTCATAGCGTATATTGTAGAGCTGTAATATATTGTAACTACATTTTTTAAGAATAGGTACTCCGTTTTTCCACTTGCCCCGACGCAAGTTTTCTCTTTGTAAATATATGTTTATCTCTAAAACTTCTACAGATTGAAAATAACCACCGGAGTTTATTCTTATCTTTTCAATCATACTGTTTACGCTTTCTACAGCATTAGTAGTATAAATGTACTTTCTTAAATCTTCAGGATACCTCATATGTGCAAGATAGAACTCTGCTTTTTCGCAAATACCTTTTATGAATCGAGGATATTTTGAGGAGTATTGCTCACAAAGAAGTTTGAACTTTGAAATAGCTTCGTCAAAATCAGCAGAGGAAGTTCTTAGTTTATCAAGCTCTTTGTTGAAAACGGAAGCATCATCTTTTGCCATATGTTTTCTGACATTGCGTTGAAGGTGAACAAAACATAGTTGATGGTCGGCAAGGGGATAAGCGAGTCTAACAGCATCGATAATGCCTGGAAAATCATCGCTTACAACTATTAAGACTTTTTTAAGACCTCTTGTAATTAAGTCGTCAAAGACTCTCATCCAATCGGCTTTGTTTTCTTTGCCGAAGAAAGTGTAGATACCGAAGATATCTTTTTTGCCTTCTAAATCAATGCCAAGCACGACATAGCAAGTAGCTTGTTTAACTTTTGAGTTATCTTTAATTTCGCAATGGTAACCGTCAATGATAAGAGCAAAAGCACTTTCAGGAAGTTCTCTTTGTTTGAAAAGTTGAAGCTCGTTTTTAAGATCGTTTTTGATTTTTTCGATTTCGTCTTCAGAATAAGGCAGATTCATGCTTTTAAGAGTTTGGACAAGAGAACTTTCTGAGTAACCATTGGCGACTAAAGACATGAGCAGGTCAGTGTATGAGCTGTCAACCCTTTTGTAGCGGTCAGGGAGAATGGAAGGTCGAAAGTTACCAGAGCGTGTGCGAGGAACAGAAATTTCAAGGCTGCCAACAGGTGTTGCAAGTTTTCTGCCGTAAAAACCATTGCCTTTATCGTTTTCGTTTTTAGCAAGGTAAACAGTTCTTTCTGATAACATAAAGCAATCGAGCAAGTTTTCCAAAAGCTGTTTTAAAGCTGGGCGAGTAGGATCATCTTTGGAGCAATACATATTTAATACTTGCTCGATAGCCATATTTTTAGCGGTTTCAAAAATTTCATTTTTCTCCATAATCGTGAGCCCCCCTTTGGTGATTATTTCAACACTAATTATACAGTGGACACAATTTTATTTTAACTCCCATTCGTATCAACAAAAGTTAAAAAACTATGTTAATGTGGACCTGTTGATAATAGATAAGCTAAGCTTAAGGAAATTTAACCAAAGCAGTGTAGATGATTTTTATGAGATAATATCGAAGAGGTACGAGAGAGGATCAATAATAATAACTACAAACAAGGTATTTGAAGAGTGGCCGAGGATATTTTATGACCCAGTCTTAGCAACGGCAATTTTAGATAGATTTGTACATCACTGTCATTTTGTAGTTATCAAGGGTGAAAGTTATAGGATGAAACAACGGGAAGGGGCTATAAAAGCTTTAACAGATGATTCCAAGAATGAGTCAAATCAGTTAGATAATGATAATTAAATTTTTTTGAAAACAGGTGGGGAAAAAATATTATCAAAAGTGGGGAAAAGGTATTGACAATAACACACGAAAAAGCGTGAAGAATTTAACCGGATGATAGAAGAATGCATGCAGGGCAAAATCGATATGATAATTACGAAATCTATCAGCCGGTTTGCAAGAAATACGCTGGACTGCCTAAAGTACATAAGGCAGCTTAAAGAAAAAAATATTCCGGTTTACTTTGAAAAGGAAAATATAAACACATTGGATTCCAAAGGGGAAATCCTGCTGACAATTATGGCATCTTTGGCACAGCAAGAAAGCCAATCGTTAAGCCAGAATGTAAAACTGGGTATTCAGTACCGATATCAGCAAGGAAAAATCCATATTAATCACAACCGGTTTCTTGGCTATACAAAGGATAAGGATGGCAATTTAGTTATCGTACCTGAAGAAGCAGAGATCGTTAAACGCATTTACAGAGAATACCTTGAAGGTTCTAGTATGCTACAGATAGCTAGGGGTTTGGAGGCTGACGGAATTCTGACAGGTGCAGGTAATCACAGATGGCATACCAGCACCATCAATAAGATTTTGAGGAATGAAAAATATATCGGTGATGCGCTGCTGCAGAAAATCTATACTGTAGATTTTTTATCGAAGAAAAGGGTACCCAATAACGGTATAGTTCCACAATACTATGTAGAAAACAGCCATGAGCCCATAATCCCGCGTGAAATTTATATGCAGGTTCAGGAAGAGCTTGTCCGCAGAAGATGTGTGCATATAAGTAAGAACGGAAAGAAGAGAAACTACAGCAACAAGCATCCTTTATCACAGATGGTTTTCTGCGGCAACTGTCATGAAATATTTCGAAGGGTTCATTGGAATAACCGAGGAAAGAAATCAATCGTATGGAGATGCGTCAGCAGATTGGAAAACACCGGTTTGTTTTGTACCGCTTCCACTATACTTGAAGATACTCTCAAAGAGAAGATTGTAGAAGCTATCAATATAGCCGTCAGCGGGAAAAACTCTTTCCTGGCCATACTGAAAAAGAATATTGAAACCGTATTAAACGAGGATTTGGACGAGAGTACGGCAGATATTGATAAAAGGCTGGAAGAGCTTCAAGCCGAGTTGATCCAATTGGCAAATTCAAAGGAAGCATATGATAATATTGTCAATGAGATTTACCGCTTACGGGACTTAAGGCAAGAAACCCTTTCAAGAAACGCTCTCCGTCAAGATAAGCGGGATCGGATCGCTGAGATGACGGACTTCCTTAATATGCAAACCGGTGGTATTACGGAATTTGATGATAAACTGGTTAGAAAACTAATTGAAAAGGCAACTGTATATAATGACAGGCTAGTGGTAGAGTTTAAGTCAGGGTTAGAAATAGAAGTAAACCTATAAGCTCGTATTAAGATAGCCGCCAGTAGGGGAAGAGTACTTATACTATTATAAATAACTACAGGAGACATAATTGGATTACCGATTGCGGGAGCAGAAGCAAAATGCGCTGGTTAAAAATGCAGAGCGTGAAGGAAGAAGCAGCGAATAGCTGAAATGACAGACGTGAACTCGTTTCAGCAAGCTGAAACATCGGGGAATCAGATGGAGAGTCTACTCCACCTGATTAAAACCCACCTACGCTGCGCTTAGAGGTGGCGGTCTTGACCGTAAAGCTAAAAGATAAACACACTTGAACAATTACTCATATGTTTTTATTGACAAACGGAGAATTGAGGTTTATAATATATATGAAAACTTATTCAAGTGTTCAATTGAATGATAAGGAGGTGATATAAATATGGCAAAAAAAATTCAACCAATTGAAAGATGCGACTGTGATGTAATACATGAGGAAATTGTAAATAAAGTGCGAGAAAAAATGCCTCAAGAAGAAACTCTATATGATCTAGCAGAACTATTTAAAGTTTTTGGAGATTCAACAAGAATTAAGATACTCTGGGCATTAGGTGAATCAGAGATGTGCGTTTGCGATATTGCATTCTTATTAAATATGACCCAATCAGCAATTTCACATCAGCTAAGAGTCTTAAAGCAGGCTGGACTAGTAAAGAGCAGAAGAGAAGGAAAGATTGTATTCTACTCTCTTGAAGATGAACATGTAAAGCAAATATTTGACCAGGGATTAATTCATATTTCAGAAGAAAGTAAGTAAAGGAGGGTCAGTAATGTTAAAGAAGGAAGTAATTTTAGAAGGTTTAGATTGCGCAAATTGTGCAGCTAAAATTGAAGAAGAGGTTAATAAATTAAATGGAGTCAAAGCCTATATGAACTTCATGAACAAGACATTGACTTTAGAAATTGAATCAGAGCAAGAGTATAAGAATATATTACAGCAAGTTAAAACCATAGTGCACAAGCACGAACCGGATGTGGTAGTGAAAGAAAAATCCGTTAACAAGAGCAATAAAAAGGTGAACAAAAGCATAGTAATACTTGAAGGACTTGGCTGCGCGAATTGTGCAGCTAAAATAGAAAAAGAAATAAGCGGTCTAGAAGGAGTTGAATTTGCTGCAGTAGATTTTGTTTCGAAGAAACTAACACTGGAAATAAGTCCGAAAGTCAACCGCTCTGAGTTAAATGAGAAGATTGAAGGCATAGTAAAGAAAATAGAGCCAGATGTAAAGGTCATTTTTGAGGAGAATACATCTAAGGCCAACGTAAAAGAAAATAATGAAGAGGAAGAAGAAGGTGTCAACAAAAAAGAAATCATAAGACTTGTGGTCGGTGGAGCAATATTTGCCGTGGGAATCATCTTTAATTTCCAAAATTGGCTTGAGCTTACCTTGTTTATTATTAGTTATATCATAGTTGGTGGAAAGGTTGTCTTAAGAGCAATAAAAGGTATTGCCCGCGGTCAGGTATTCAGTGAGCATTTTTTGATGAGTATTGCTACCATTGGTGCTTTCTTCATTGGAGAGTATCCAGAAGGTGTAGCAGTTATGCTGTTCTATCTGGTAGGTGAATTGTTTCAGAATATAGCTGTAGGTCACTCCAGAAAATCAATAAGTGCTTTGATGGATATTCGTCCTGACTATGCAAATCTTAAAGTTGGCGATGAGATCAGGAAAGTATCTCCTGAAGAGGTAAACATAGGTGACATCATTATTGTTAAACCAGGAGAAAAAGTTCCCCTCGATGGCAAGGTTATA
>NZ_CP116337.1:220410-338644 GCF_028198085.1 Caldicellulosiruptor sp. DIB 104C
TCTTCCTCTGAAAACTCTCTCAACTTCAAAACCGTCCCAACATGATGGTATACATGGGTCAATAATAAGACCTTTGTAGTGTGGGCGAACCCCTAGGATATACTGTGTTGCTGCAACAAATGCCCATGTTGCAGTACCTGTCAACCATGGATTTCGCGCACGACCAAAATAATATGGATGTTCTTTTCCGGTGATAAACTGGGAATAAACATAAGGTTCTGTGGTATAGATTTCAGCAATATCATTTTTGTTTGCAGGAAGGAACGACATATAGTATTCAAAAGCATAATCGCCTCTTCCAAGTACAGCCTCTGCAATAATTACCCATGTATTAGCATGACAGAAAATAGCAGCATTTTCTTTTAATCCCGGCGGGAAAGAGGTTACAGCCCCAACCTCTATAATATAATCAACATAAGCTGGCCAGTTTTTGACACATCCATGTTCTGTTGCGAGATACTTTTTGACACTGTCCATTGCCATTTTGCCTTTTTCATCAACAAAAGCGCCAGAGAATACTGACCATGACTGAGAATTTAGGAAAATCTTGCTCTGATCACTTTCTTTTGATCCAAGTTTTTTACCGCTTGCCAAATACCCTCTTACAAACCACTCGCCATCCCATGTATACTCATCCATTGCCTTTTTGATTTCGTCTCTATAAGCTTTATACTTTTCAGCATCCTCAGTCTTTCCGATGTACTCAGCAAGTTCTATAAATTCAGATAAAGCCTTATAATAAAGCTGGGTCGACCATGTACTCTCGCCACCGTCTTTGAGGTTGATACAATCATTCCAGTCAGCAGCAAGACCAAGCAAAAGTCCATGTTTTCCTCTGTGATTCCATGAAAACTCCAAAGCTTGTTTTAAATGCTCATAAACAGAAGCACTTGACTTGTCCGCATACTCAACAACTTCATCTAAGATAGAAAAATCACCTGTTTCTTTTATATAGTGTGGCACAGCAATCAAAAGCCATAAATGGTCATCTGAATAAATTCTATCTCGTGGAGGTATATTATGTTCTCCTTGAGCCCATGTAAGAGGCTGGAAATGATGCATCGCATATCCTTCAGAAAGCTGAGCCTTCAAAAGTTCAATAAGTCTTTTTCTTACCTCTTGAGGGATTGAATGTGCAACGCCCAGAATGTCCTGTGAAGAATCTCTAAAGCCAAGTCCGTCTCTTCCTCCAGCCTCTATAAATGATGCAGACCTTGACCAGTTAAATGTTGTATGGCACTGATACTGATTCCATATGTTCAACATCAAATTCATCTTCTCGCTTGGTGTTGAGCATTTGAACTTGCTAAGCCGGTCATCCCAGTACTTTTGCACCTTTTCAAATTCTCTTTGGATATTTTCTTTTGATGCAAATAGTTTTTTATATTCTTTTCCTTCCTTATATGCATCTCCTATTCCCAGTACAAACACTAAATATTCTTCCTGACCGGGCTGAAGTTCAATTTTTACCTGTGTTGCAGCGCATGGGTTTCCACCTATTGCAATTGACCCAAAACACCTGCCATTTTGAATAGCTTCTGGATTAGCTTCACTGTTATATGGACCAATAAACACATCTCTGTCTGTATCAAAACTTTCAATCTTTTTATTTGTGCATGTGAAAAAAGCTTTTGGTTCATAAGGACTCCAGAGCTTGATAGAATAATCTACAATTTCATCTTCTTTGTTGTAACCCATTCTGCAGGTGTAAAGAATATACTGAAAATCCATCATGTCAAGCATGGAATTCCAAAGACAGAACTCTGTATAAGTAAATACCGATAGTTCCTTTTTCTTACCTGACTCATTCTTGATTTTAACTTCCCAGATTTCAATTGGCTTGTCTACTGGCACAAAGATTTTTAAAGATGAGGTTATGTTGCTATATTTACTTTCAAATATTGAATATCCAAGACCGTGTCGACAGATGCTGTTAAAACTTTCAAGAGGCTTTCCAACAGGTTGCCAGCTTATTGACCAGAAGTCTTTTGTTTCTTCGTCTTTGATATATACATATCTTCCAGGTCTGTCCATTGGGATGCTATTGAACCTGAAACGAGTGACCCTTCCAAGCTTAGGGGATTTGTAAAAAGAATAACCTGACGCATTGTTTGAGATTATAAGACAATAGTCACTTGTCCCCAAATAATTTACCCATGAAGTTGGTGTTTTGGGATTTGTTATAACATACTCTCTACTTTGAGAATCAAAGTACCCATAGTTCATAAAAAATACCCTCCTTAAAATTTTTCTATCCCATTATCACTTCAACAAAATGTTCTTTGCCATCTGAGAAAGCTGGTATTAAATTGGAAGACATTTCTTTGCCATCAACAACAACTTTTTTAACACCTTTTGAAACGCCATCAGGGTTCTTTACTTGTATATTGTAAATTGCATTTCTGAACACTCTTTTTACAGTAAATCCTTTCCACTCTCTTGGTATGCAAGGGTCTATTAAAAGACCGTCATAATCAGGTCTTATTCCCAAAATCCACTGTGTCATTGCAACAAAGTTCCATGCAGCAGAGCCTGTGAGCCATGAATTCTTAGCCTCACCTGGCTTGTACGCATCTTTTCCAGCAATCATCTGGCAGTATACATATGGTTCAAGCTTGTGCACATCGCTTATCTCTTCTCTATATGATGGAGCAATCTTTGACCAGTACTCAAATGCTCTATCTCCTCTTCCAACAATACACTCTGCAATCATAATCCATGGGTTATTGTGACAAAACACCGCTGCATTTTCTTTGTAGCCCGGCGGATAGCTTGTAATCTCACCAAGATGAATTTTGTACTCTGTAAAAGCTGGCTGAACAAGAACTATTCCATGTTCTGTATCAAGATACTTTTTAACAGAATCGAGCGCAGAAATAGCTTTTCCATCATCAAGTCCTATTCCTGCCATTACACAAAAACCTTGTGTTTCAATAAATATCTTACCTTCGTCATTTTCTTTGCTTCCAACTTTGTTTCCAAAGTAGTCATATGCTCTTAAAAACCACTCGCCATCGTAACCATAATTTAAAATTGCCTCTTTCATCTTTTCAATGTGGTATTGTGCATCTTTTGCAATATCTTCTTTACCCAACCTTTCACAAATCTTTACAAATTCCTTTCCAACATAGACAAACATCCCTGCTATCATAACAGATTCTGCAGTTTTGCCGTCTTTGTTATCACATGTCTGGAACGACTCATCAGGGTTTGTTGAAAATGCGTTTAAGTTCAAGCAATCATTCCAGTCAGCCCTGCCTATGAGTGGAAGTCCATGCGGTCCTAAGTTGTTCACAACATGGTAAAATGCCCTTCTCAGGTGTTCGAACATTGAAGCAGCCTTTTGCGGGTCATTTTCAAAAGGAACAATTTCATCAAGAATGGACCAGTCTCCTGTTTCCTTGATGTAATGTGCAGTTGAGAGTATGAGCCACAACGGGTCGTCGTTGAAATTACTGCCTATTTCATTGTTGCCTCTTTTTGTAAGAGGCTGATATTGATGGTAAGCACCGCCATCTTCAAGCTGGGTTGCGGCTAAATCCAATATTCTTTCTCTTGCCCGTTCTGGTATCTGGTGAACAAAACCAAGAATATCTTGGTTAGAATCTCTGAACCCCATTCCTCTTCCTATTCCAGACTCAAAGTATGAAGCACTTCTTGACAGGTTGAATGTTACCATACACTGATACTGGTTCCAGATGTTTACCATTCTATCTACCTTGTCTATGCCAGTCAGAACGTTAAACTTGTTCAGTAGATTGCTCCAAAATAGCCTCAAATTTTCGAATGATCTTTGGACGTCTTCTGGGTTTTTGAATTTTTCTATCATTTTGTAAGCCTTTTCTTTGTTTATAACACCTTTTTTAAGCCATTTTTTGTCTTCATCATTTTCTACATAACCCAGCACAAATACAAGCTCTTTTGCCTCCCCTGGCTGCAAAGAGATTTTTATCATATGCGATGCAATAGGTGCCCAGCCGTGAGCTTCTGAATTAAAACTCTTTCCATTTTCAACTGCTAAAGGTGCATCAAACCCTCTGTAAAGACCAAGAAATGTGTCCCTGTCAGTGTCAAATCCATCGATTGGAACGTTTACAGAATAAAAAGAATAATGATTTCTACGCTCTCTGTACTCTGTTTTATGGTAAATCACAGAACCTTCTATTTCAACCTCACCTGTACTTAAATTTCTTTGGAAGTTTGTCATATCGTCAAGCGCGTTCCAAAGACAAAACTCAATCAATGAAAAGAGTGTCAAATCCTTTGGCTGGGTAGATTTGTTTGTTATCTTAAGATAGTGTATCTCACAGTTTTCATCAACTGGCACAAAAAATGTTTGCTCCACCTCAACGCCATTTCTTCTTCCTGTTATGATTGTATATCCAAGACCATGGCGACATTCATAAAACTCAAGAACTTTTCTTGTTGGCATCCATGAGGGTGACCAGAAATCCTCATTGTCTTTTATATAGAAATATCTTCCGCCCATATCAAGTGGAACATTGTTATAACGGAACCTTGTTATTCTTCTGAGTCTTGCATCTTTGTAAAAACAATAACCACCTGCATGGTTTGAGATTAAAGAAAGAAAGTCTTTCATGCCGAGATAGTTGATCCACGGAAAAGGAGTAAGTGGAGTTGTTATGACATACTCTCTTTTATTGTCATCAAAATAACCAAATTTCAAAGTTATCAGTCTCCCTTCTTTTGCAAATTATGATTTTCACTTTTGCCTATCATCTTAATTATACCTTTTGACCATAATCAATCTTTTAATTATTTTGCCTTAATTTTGTACTATTTTGCTCTAAGAATTTTTCGAAGGTATATAGAATGTAGATATTAATTATCAGGAAGAATTATGATATACTCAATTATGAATACCTAATCAAAAATTTATGCAGTAGGTAGAAAGGGAGAACAACTTTGAAAAAGAAAATATGGATTTTAAACCACTACGCAATTCCACCTACAATGGGCGGAATTACAAGACATTTTGACTATGCAAAGGAGCTTGTAAAAAGAGGATATGATGTAAGTATTTTTGCCTCCAGTTTTGACCATAAGCAAAGAGTTGAACTGCTTCAAAAAGGAGAAAAATTTAAAATAGAAGACTACAGTGGTGTAAAGTTCGTTTGGATAAAGACAACCCCATACAAGAAAAACGATTTCAAAAGGGTTGTAAACATATTTTCGTTTGCTAAAAACCTCTATTTTATAGCAAGAAAATTTGAAAAACCAGATACAATTATAGCATCCTCTTTTCATCCACTTACATGGGTTGTGGGATATAGGTTAGCAAAGGGGAAAAAGGCTGAATTTGTAGCAGAAGTGCGTGACCTTTGGCCACAAAGTGGAATTGACCTTGGTGCTTTCAAGGAAGGAAGCCTGATAGTTAGACTTTTGCGAAGGCTTGAGAAGTTCATATACACAAAAGCAAAGTATGTAATAACAGTTTTGCCAAAAGCAGATGAATACATTCAGAGCCTCGGAATAAATAAAGAAAAAATTGTACATATTCCAAATGGTTGTGATATTGAGAGGTTTGACCTTCTGAAAAATACAATGCCCGATGAGGTAAAGAAGATTTTAGGTGAACATGAGGGGTATTTTAAAGCTTGCTATTTAGGTGCGCTTGGTCAAGCTAATGCAATGGAAACAATAATTGAGGCTGCAAAGTACGTGCAAGACGAAGTAGGTGACAAGATCCATTTTCTGATAATAGGAGATGGTCCTGAGAAAGAAAAACTTCAGAAGATGGTCAAAAAATTTAAACTTTCAAATGTATTTTTTTATGATCCAATATCAAAACTTTCTGTACCAAGCTTACTTGAACGCGTTGATATAACGCTTGTTTCTATGCACAATCTAAAAGTTTACAGGTTTGGGATATCTCTTAATAAACTTTTTGATTATTTGTGTGCTGCAAAGCCAATAGTGTTTGCAGGTAATGTTGCAAATGACATTGTCAAAGACTCAGGTGCGGGGTTTTCTTGTGATGCCTATGATTCAAAGGCATTTGCTCAGAAGATTATAAAACTTTACGAGATGGATGAAGATGAGAGAAAGAGGATTGGGCAAAAGGGAAGAGAGTATGTTGAAAAATATCACGACATCAGAAAACTTGCAGATAGATTAGAACAAATTATAAATGGAGATGGTAATCGATGAGGTCGTATATAAAAAGCTATCATAAACTCAGTAAGTTTTTTGTCGTGGTTATGGACCTTCTGCTAATTCATGCAGGGTATATCTTGGCATATATTATAAAGTTCAATTTTACATTCCCAAAGCGAAACTTTATGCCATACTATACATTGATTCCGCAAATAACTCTATTTGCTCTTGTACTATTGAACATTTATGGTCTTTACACAATCACAATGAAAACGATAAGCGAGATAGCATTTTCGATGGTTTTAGCCCTTATGCTCTTACAATTTTTAACAGTTGTTTCTACCTTCTTTTACAGGCACTTTGCATTCCCAAGAAGTATATTTATAATTGCATTTTTTATCCAGTTTCTGCTACTCCTCGGATGGAGAGGACTTGTTTTATATGTTTTCAAAAGAGTGCAGGGTGTCAAGCATGTGATGGTGATTGGTGAAAAGATGAAAGCACAGGAGTTTGCCCAGAAGCTTCAAAATATCTCAAAAGGCTGGATTGAAGTAAAGTATGTGGTTGAACCAAATTCTATCGATCAGCTGATTCCATATATAAAGGCTGTTGACACAATCTATGTATATTCAAAGATGGATGAGAATTTAAAGAGCGAGATTGTAAGAAAAGCCATAGAATTTAAAAAGCACATTTTTATTACACCTGATTTTAGAGATATCTTGGTTTCACGTGCAAGGGTAATTCAGTTTGACGATGTTGCAACACTTTCTATCGAGCAACCAGAGCTGACATCTGAGCAAAAGTTAATTAAGAGGGTGTGTGATATTCTTCTTGCTTCAGTCGCGCTGGTTATTTCTTTTCCTATAATGATTTTAATTGCAATTGCCATAAAACTTGATTCAGAAGGACCAGTAATTTACAAACAAAAAAGGGTTACAGAAGGTGAAAGAGAATTTTATGTTTTAAAGTTCAGGACGATGGTAAAAGATGCAGAGAAGATGACAGGACCTGTTCTGGCAACAGAGAACGACCCAAGGATAACAAGGGTTGGGAGATTTTTGCGCGCAACCCGGCTTGATGAGCTTCCACAGCTTATAAATATTTTAAAAGGTGAGATGAGCTTTATAGGGCCAAGGCCAGAACGTCCTTACTTTGTTGAGCAGTTTAAAAAACTCTATCCTGAGTATTCGCTTCGTCACAATGTAAAGGCAGGGCTCACAGGACTTGCACAGGTTTACGGCAAGTATGCAACAAGCCCAGAAGATAAGCTCAGGCTTGATTTGATATATATAAAGAATTACTCTGTTTTTTTGGACATCAAGATTTTACTGTTGACCTTAAAAACAATCTTTACAAAAGAAGCAGCTGAGGGAGTAAAAACCCAAAAAGAATAGGGCTGCTTTTCTACGTGTAAGGGGCCTTGTGGTTATTTTCATGAAAGATTATTTCAGTTAATGGTAATTATGCTTCAAAAGAAAATTATAGGTTTTTTCCTGTATTTAACTCTGCAGCTTTCACCTTTAATAACTACAAAATGACAGGGATGAACAAATCTATCTAAAATAACTGTAGCTAAAACTGGGTCATAAAAGAATATCTTCGGCTATTAATAAAATACTTTATTTACGGTTGTTATTGTTGCACTTTTCACATTATCTTGATAAGATTTACCTCATAGGGATTGTGGAAAATCATATTGTACAAAATAGCAGATACCTTTGTATACAATATGACAATTGCTTTCTTATGAAACTTTAGAAGTATTTCTAAATGATTGCTCAAATTACTATCTCGCTGTACATAACTTTTAAAGTTTGCTATTAAAGTTCAATAACACTATATATCCGAACTTAACTTGAGCTTACTCGTAAGGCAAAGTTTTTTTGTTGTCTTTAAAATTCCTTGTATCTTTTCCGCAAGTAATTTATATTTTATAATATTTAGAAGAAAACTTCAAGTAATAGGTAGAAATTTTAAATGTCATTTCAAATATGTTTAATTTGACAATAATGGAAAACAAAATCACTTAGTAGCTAATATCTTCAAGAATATCAAAATAATGTAGTATATAAAATGTAATTGGACATTGAGAAATCTGATAAAAAGTGTTTTTCCAAAATTTTAACTATATCAGATTTGTGGAAACTTAACATTATACTTTTTCGTGCTTTATATTTGTTCTATAATAAATCTTAAGAAGCAACAGCAAGATATTTTAATGAAAAATCTATCTTTTATAAAAATGACAAATAATGATACTTTATTATCTTTATAGTAGACCTGGTTGATATATTAAGCTAAATAAATGAAGCAACGAAGAAAAGAACTATATTAATTCGTGTGCCATAATTGTCTGGTTTAGCTATATCAAATAAATCCAACTTTCGCAGGGTTTTAGATACGCTCAAAATTTGGTCCAAAATTTGGTCTGTAGGCTATAGAAATTTGAATATTGAATATTATCTAAAAAGATAATGGAGGAAAATCATGTAAAAAGAAGCAGATGGAGATCTGAATTAACAAACTCACAATTACATAAAATCAGTGTGAATTAAAAATTTGTTCCAGCGCGAAGTAAAAATTCCGAAGGAAATTATTTAAATGAGGGGGACTAGAAAATGAATTACCGAATGATAGCAATTCAAGTAGGGGATGTTTTAAAATATGATACATCCAAAAATGATATAGAACGTGCAGCTAACTCTGTTTTTAATTTTCAACGAGAAGATTTTCCAAATGAAGCTATTACATCAGAGAGAGCAAAATTGATTCATGACTGGATACTTACATTAGCCAAACAGAAAATGAACAATGATGAACGCAATGGGTTGTTAAGGAAATTTTTGCGCCTTATTACTCCTGAAGATAAAGTAGCCGAGGTAGAGAAAATTTTAAGGGAAGCGGGTGTAAATTTGCATATAGACGATGCTTTAAATGAATTCTATTCCAGAAATTATCATTATCTAATTTGTAAACATTGTCTCCAACTTTACAAACAGAAAAATTACTTTCACGCTGTGTTTGAAGCAGCAAAGGTTTATAACAAAATGGTTAAAGAGAAAGCGCAAAGCGATAAAGATGGTTATGAATTAATGATGGATGTATGGGCCTTTAAAGGGGTTTTAAAGGTTACTCCTTGCAAAACAGAAACTGATAAAAATGTTCAGGAAGGACTTAAGTTTTTGTCAGCAGGTTTAATGAGAGCTATTAGAAACCCAACAGCTCATGAACCTGCACTTGATTGGCCTATATCAAAAGACGATTGCCTTGATCTTTTAAGTTTCATATCATTTTTGTTACGGCAACTGGATAAAGCAGTTTATTATAAAGGAAATTAAAGTGTGAAAAAAATGAAACCTACCGAGTTCAACATTCTACTGTGTTTTGGTGCTAACGTACTCGGACAATAATTGTAAATTATCATGATGCATTTTTATAGAAATTATATTACTGTATTTAGTATTAAGAGGAAAGAAGATTGGATATGCTGATACATCTTTGACAAATCAAGTAAAAAATTTGGTTCAGCTTATGTTAAATAAAAGTGTAAATATTCATATTTTTTAGGTATTTAGTAATAAAATATATAGTACTCCTATTAACAGGCGGAAATGTATACAGTAAGATAAACTGACAATGAACTGTTTAGATTCTTATGAAAGAAGAAATGTTATTGCAATATCAAATTCCGAATGTAACATATCAAAGCAAAAGATATAAAACATTTTTTAGGTTTAAAGATTTCAAAATTTTGGCAGTGTTTATGAGAGAGAAGGATTTTGGGAAAAGGTAAATGACTATACAGAAGAACTCTTAAATGTGTACCAAACTGATAAAGAAGACATATTCGTTGAAAAGATAAGGAAGGCTGGGGAGAAAAAGGACTTGAGTTGATACCAAAAGCGAAATAGACTTGTTAAAAATTTCATTTTTAAGTATAGTAACAAAATAAAAAAGCTGCATAGTTTGCAAATATTCAATTGTATTATTGAAGCAAGGTTTTGCTCTTTTATCAACTAAAAATTCTTTTTCTACCTATATCTTAATCCATTCTACTTTAAACCAATTGAAGATATTCTCTTTAAATTTTCCTTATATTTTCATGAATTTGCTGTTAAAACTTTTAGAAGCATTTGTAATATATATAAATAACAATCCTTCTAATCCCATTAAAGCAGAACATATATATGTCACAAAATAATTTACAGTAAGATTAATTTCTTAATATTTTAATCCTATTCACGCAACCTATACACCTCAGGGTACTGCTAATCTTTTTTGAAGATAATGAAGAACTTTTTGTCAAAAATAAGCAATCTACATAAAATAGTTCTACCAAATTAGATAGTGTACTATCCACTGCGTCGAGTTTTGTTTTTACTAATTTTTTATCCAACATTTTTTATAGGCTTAAAAATTACTAAGTAGATGTATTTATCAGTTATTAGCAAATTCCTTCTTTTAACTCATCTACTTAATTGTTGGTTAGATTAGCTCATAGAGTTTTTCTTTAACTCTCTCAATAATGTGTTTTTTCACTGAACCAAACTTATTTATTACAATACTTTGCGATAAAGTATAGATTTTGTCCACTCTTATACAAGAGTCCACCTTAAGAGTCCCTTCAGCAAGGTCATGATTTGTCAACATAACAATATAATCTTTTGCTGTTAGGTTTGAAGTAATAGCTGCAACTAATATATCTTCTGTTCTGTTGTTGTAATCATCATTAGATAAAACAAGAACAGGACGTTTTTTATTCGATGTCAAATCACTGAAAGGTATGGGAATTAATAAAATATCGCCTTGTCTATACATTGTTCCATACCTCATCGTCAATATCGTTGTTCCAAAAATCTATGCTACTCTCACTGGCGGACACCAAATCACTTAATAACTTTTTATCTTGCTTGTGTTTTAAAAACAAAATAAAGTCAATAACTTCTTCAAGTTGACTTTCTGGGATTTCCTCAATTAGCTTTAATAAAAGATTTTTATTTGCTTTCACTAATTTCACCTCTGAATTAATATACTATACCTCGTTATTTTTCTAATGGGAGTTCTTCTTAGAAGTGTAGTCTCATAATCCTAAAACATTGTAGAGTTGTTTATTTTGGTGGAGGCGGGGGGATTTGAACCCCCGTCCGAAGGCATCGAACCCCAAACTTCTCCGGGTGCAGTCAGTGTACTTAAATTCTCGGGAAGAAAACGCCCACTGACAGGCTTTTTCTTCCCCAGCCTGAGATTTGACCCAAAAGTAAGGCTCAGGCGACCTTACTTTCGGTGCCCCACGTGGGTTGGCGCCCGACTCGGAGGCCGTGGGCACCTCCGGCGGACGTTAGCTGCGCTTTAGGCAGCTAAAGCGAGTTCAGCTTTGTCTGCAGTTATTTTTCTTCTCGGTTTTTTATAGTGGTACCGAGAAAACCACTACCCGCTATTTGGAATCCGACTGCCCCCGTCGAATTCCAAAACACGCCCCCTTATCTTAAATATTCCTTCATCTTCTTTCTTATCTCAAGCTCAGCATCTCTTTTTGCTATTGCTTCACGCTTATCAAAAAGTTTTTTACCTTTTGCAACTGCAAGCTCTACTTTTATTTTACCTCTTTTGAGGTAAATCTTCAATGGGATTAAAGTGTAACCTTTTTGTTGCACATAACCTGCTAAGCGGTTTATTTCAGACTTGTGAAGAAGGAGTTTTCTGTCTCTCATAGGGTCTACGTTGAAGATGTTGCCCTTTTCGTAAGGGCTTATGTGCATATTGTAGAGAAAAACCTCACCGTTTTCAACCCTGGCAAAACTGTCTTTCAAGTTTACATGACCAAGGCGCACAGACTTTACTTCAGTGCCTTTTAGCTCAATTCCTGCTTCGATTGTCTCTTCAATGAAATAATCATGATAGGCTTTGCGGTTTGTTGCAATGACTTTTATATCGTCTTGTTTATTCTTTTCAGCCATTTAATTCAACTCCTACGTTTGGTTGCAATTTATATTTCTTTGCAAACTTTTATTATATATTAGTTATAGCAATTTGTCAACTTTCAGTACCCATTTGCTTATTTAAATTTTGGCTTTCTCTTCAAGTTTTTCCTCTCTTATCTTTTTCCTTATCTAATATTGCATTGGTTTCAAATAATCAAGAACCATTATTTTGCCATTCTCAACATTTTTTATATTCGATATTATTTAAATATCCAAAGAGTTTGCTTTTTTTATTTCAGAACAATCATTCTATTAATTTCTACAATGTATGGTTTATTTCTCTTGACTTATAGTTAACTCTAACAGATATAATTTTAAACAAGAAAATTGAAAACAGAGTAGATTGATAATGGAGGTAGAATAAATAATGCAATACAGAGATTTTGGGAAAACAGGCATGAGAACATCTCTTCTTGGGTTTGGTGCGATGAGACTTCCTACATTAAATGAAGATGCATCTCAGATCGATGAAGAAAAGGCAATAGAGATGATAAGGTTTGCCATCGAGCATGGTGTGAATTACGTTGATACTGCATATCCATATCATGGAGGGAACAGCGAAAAGGTAGTTGGAAAAGCTTTGCAAAATGGTTACAGAGAAAAGGTCTTCCTTGCAACCAAGTCTCCTGTATGGCAAGTCGAAAAACACGAAGATTTTGAGAGATTTTTGGATGAGCAGCTGGAAAAACTTCAAACTGACCATGTGGACATGTATCTTATGCATGCTCTCAACAAAGAGAGATGGGAAAAAATAAAGGCTTTGAGGTTCTTTGAATTCTTTGAAAAAGCAAAAGCACAAGGGAAAATAAGATTTACAGGATTTTCCTTTCATGACAAATACCCCACATTTAAAGAGATAGTGGATGGTTATGATGGATGGGATTTTTGCCAAATCCAATTAAACTACATGGATGTCAACTACCAGGTAGGCGTCAGAGGCTTAAAGTACCCTGCTTCTAAGGGACTTGCAGTAGTGATAATGGAACCATTAAAGGGTGGGAAATTAGCAAAGCTTCCACAGAAAGTGCAAGATATTTTCAAAAGAAGTGGGAAAAACTGGTCTGCAGTAGAGTGGAGTTTAAGATGGCTTGGAAACTTTCCGGAGGTTTCTGTTATACTAAGTGGAATGAGCACTTTGGAACATGTGAAAGAGAATGTTGAAATCATGAAAAATGTAACCCCCAACAACTTGACTGAAGAAGACTTGAAAATGATTGAGGAAGCAAGAAAGACACTGGGGTCTTTTGCAGTGATAAACTGCACAGAATGTGGCTACTGCATGCCGTGTCCAAGCGCTGTTGATATTCCCGAAAATTTCAGACTGTATAATGAAACTGTTATGTTTGGAGATTGGAAAGGTGGAAGAGGAATATACAAATGGCTTGAGGGACAAAAGACAGCTGCATCTTTTTGCAAAGAGTGTGGGGAGTGCCTTAGTAAGTGTCCGCAAAGATTAGAAATTCCTTCCCTTCTTAAAAAAGTTAACAGTGAACTGACAGAGGTGAAATGAGGAGGGGCAGACAATGGCTCATTCCAAAATTCTCATCGCCTATTTTTCTCGTAAAGGGAACAATTATCTCAATGGCAGAATTACAAACTTGCCGATTGGAAATACAGAAATAGTAGCTCAAAAAATACAAAAATTAACGGGTGGTGATTTATTCGAGATTAAACCAGCAAAACAGTATCCAGAAGATTACTACGAAATGACAGAAGTAGCAAAGGAAGAAAAAAGAAAAAATGCCAGACCAGAACTTGCAAATGAACTCGAGGATATAAGCCCATATGAAGTGGTTTTCCTCGGTTATCCTAACTGGTGGGGAACAATGCCAATGGCAGTATTTACTTTTTTAGAGTCTTATGATTTTGCAGGAAAGACCATCGCTCCATTTTGCACACATGAAGGAAGTGGACTTGGGAGCAGTGAAAGGGATATAAAAAAACTGTGCCCAAAAGCAAATGTATTGCCAGGATTAGCTATTAGAGGGAGCAGTGTTAACCAAGCTGATAATGATATTCAAAACTGGTTATCAAGGCTTGGTTTATTAACTTAAAAGAGAGGTGAGGATTCAAATGGATGGAGCTAAAAAACCAATTTTTCCATTAGGTACTAAAGTCCAAAATAGCTATTTTATTGGAACCGTTTGGGTTGAAACATTAGTAGCTTATGATAAAACTATGAACTGTGCAATTTATAATGTTACTTTTGAGAAAGGTGCAAGGAATAATTGGCACAGGCACCCAGGTGGACAGATTTTATTAGTTACTGGTGGAAAAGGGTATTATCAAGAAGAAGGAAAGTCTGCAAAGATAATAAAAGAAGGGGATGTTGTTGTAATTCCGCCGAATGTGAAACACTGGCATGGTGCAATGCCAGATAATTTTCTTTCTCATATTGCCATTACAACAAACCCTGATAAAGGCGAAGTAGAATGGTTAGAACCTGTTGATGATGAATACTATTTTCAACTTAAATCTGAGCAGTAAAAAATTTAGATTAGGCTCTTTTAATGGAGCCTATTTTTTTGTTTTGTTTATTTGCTAACAATAAATTAAAATAGGTATTGGGAGGTGTGTAATAAATGACAATAACAGAAGTAAGCAAAAAGTATGGTATTTCGACTCATGCACTAAGGTATTATGAGCGAATTGGTTTGATACCTAAGGCAAAAAGGAATGAAAATGGGATTAGATATTATACAGAAGAAGACTGCAGATGGATTGAATTTATACTATGTATGCGAAAGGCTGGGGTTGAAATTGAGACACTACTTGAGTATGTAAATCTTCTACACCGAGGTGATGAAACAATAGAGCAAAGAAGGCAACTTTTGATAAAACAAAGAGATAAACTTATTTTGCGAATGGAAGAGATAAAAAAGGCTTTGGAGAAGCTAAATTACAAAATTAAAGATTATGAATCAAAAATTGTTCCTGTAGAGAAGGATTTGATGAAGTTGAATTTTAATAGAAGCTTAATGGATTAGGGTCTCAAATAATCTGTTTGGTTGCTTTTAGCTATACAGGATAATTTTAAAATTTGAATTTCAAAAATCCAACAAAAAGTTAGAATTTTTATGACAAATATTTCAATGAAACGTTAATGTTAAAATTGTATAATCTGACATTAGATATGAGGAAAAAACTCAATTAACTAACATTGTTTACACCAAACTTGGTTGGGCAATTGAAAGGAGGGTAAAGGCTTAGTTTATAAATAGCAGTATCATAGATAAACTAAGCCACAAAAATGGCCATACTTTTATTAGCTTTTATTTACATATCGTTTATTAGTTTAGGCTTACCTGACTCAATGTTAGGCGCTGCTTGGCCTGTTATAAGAAGCGATTTGAATTTGCCAGTTTATACGGCTGGTATTATTTCTTTGACCATAACATGTTCCACTGTTGTTTCAAGCATGTTAAACCCATTTATCGTAAAGAAAATAGGAACAGGTAAAATTGTTGTTATAAGTACCTTATTTTCTTCTATTGGACTATTTACTTTTTCACATGCACCTTCATTTGTTTTCCTGGGCCTTAGTGCAGTACTTATAGGCTTGGGAGGAGGAAGTATTGATGCAGCTTTGAATAATTTTGTAGCTTTGCATTATCAGGCAAAACATATGAATTGGCTGCACTCGTTGTGGGGTGTTGGGACAACTTTAGGTTCTTATATAATTTCGATTTTTATAGTATATCCAGAGGGTTGGAGAAAGGGATATTTAGTTGTTTCGGCGTTTCAACTTTTGTTAGCAACGTTATTTTTTATTTTGCTTCCGGTGTGGAATATATATGAAAAAGACAATAATAATAAAAGCTCAAATATTAGGAAAAATGAGCGCAAAAAATCATTGCTGTTTGCAAGTGCAGCAATATCAATAATTACATTTTTCTTCTATTGTGCTATTGAAACCACGACAGGGTTGTGGGCAAGCAGTTTTTTAGTAAATTACAAGCATATTTCTCCTTCTATTGCTGCAAAAGGAACATCTTCCTTTTTCTTTGGAATAACAATAGGAAGAATTTTGTCTGGATTTGTGAGCATGAAGTTGAGCGGTAAAAAAATTATCAGGTTATCCTTGGCTTTATTATTCACTGGTATTTTTGTTTTATTAACAGATGTTCCACAAATGATATACTTATTTGGTTTTGCACTAATTGGTTTTGGCTGTGCACCTATTTTCCCAACAATGATGCATGAAACGCCAAAAAGATTTGGTGAAGATATTTCGCACATTGTAATAAGTATGCAAATGGCTGCCGGATATTTGGGCAGCGCACTTGCTCCTTTGCTATTTGGAATTGTTATATCAATGATTGGAGTTTATGTGTTACCATTATATCTGCTGATCTTGCTTTTTATTTTGACGCTTTTTACAGAGCTATTAAATTATCGGATAAATAAAAAAACAGAAGGTTTGTAGCAAATTCTTTATGATTTTTATAATACATTTACAAATCTATTTTGGTAAGATGAAAAAATGTTGTATAATATATTTAGAAACCTTAACAAATGGTGAAAGTATTTATGTTTGTAGTTAATATTCAAACTCAAAAAAGAGATAAGGATTCAACTGCTCAAAAATGCATTTACGAGGTTATAGACTTTGATGATAGATTGCCTTTAAAGATATTTTATCACAATCTTCCGTTTATTCAACATCACTGGCACGAAGCGTTGGAGTTGATTTTTGTTGTTTGTGGTAATGTGACTGTTGTCAAGAATGGAATGATATATAAATTAGGTAGTGAAGATATATTATTAGTTAACTACAATGAAATTCATACAACATATTTGAGTAATAGTGGTATCATTCTTGTTCTTCAAATATCCCCGCGTTTTATTAAAGAAAATACGGGTGTTGAGAAAATCACATTTAATTCACTGTTGTCAATTCCTGAGAGTAAGTTTGATGTTGATAAAGTAAATGAAATAAAGAAATCTGTGCTTGAAATTATGCTTCTGCATAATAAAAAAGATGAAAGTGTAGGGCTTGAAATAAAAAGTAAATTATATCATTTATTATATTTACTGACTTCTTATTTTAAAGATAACTGTGAAAAAATCTCTTTGGAAGAGAAAAAGGAATGCCAGAGAGAAAGATTGCAAAGAATTATTAAACTTATCGATGAAAATTATGACACTATTTCTGTTAATGAAATAGCAAGAAGGGAACATCTAAGCCTCTCATATCTATCAAAATATTTCAAAAATAATGTTGGTATAACGTTGAAAGAATATATAACCAAAAAACGATTAGAACATGCTGTAAAAGACATTCTAAATACTGATTTGTCATTGATAGAAATAGCACTAAAAAATGGGTTTTCTGATGAAAAATTATTAATTAAGTGCTTTAAGGAACACTATAATATGACTCCTTCTCAATTTAGAAAAATGTACAGAACTTTCTCAATAGGCGATAAAAGTTGTTTTAGTTATTTGAATATTTTTGAAGACATGACATTGTCACTAGAAATATTTAAAAGGTTAGAGAGTTTAGTAAGTAAATACAAGCAGATGTCAAATTGAAATGATATGTTCAAGAATCTTATTTTAACGGACTTATAAAGAGATGGTGCAGGTCCTATTTTTTATTGTATTTCAGAAAAGAACAAATAACATAGAAAATATCGAACAGACAAAAAAGGTTTAATATAAATTTAGTAACTATTAAAAAATACACAATTACAACCCAGAAATAAATCCAAGGGGGGCTTTAGAAAATGTCAGATAAAATAAAAGAGTTGATATCAAAAATGACCCTTGAAGAAAAAGCAAGCTTGTGTTCAGGGTTTGATGCATGGCACACAAAAACTATTGAAAGATTAGGCATACCTTCAATAATGATGACAGATGGACCCCATGGAGTAAGAAAATCTAATGGATTTAATTTGAACGAAACTGTACCATCCACCTGTTTTCCAACAGCAGCATGTATGGCAAGTTCATGGGATAGGAATTTGCTGCAAGAAGTTGGAGCGGCAATTGGGGAAGAGTGTCAAGCTGAGGGTGTTTCGATTCTTTTAGGACCTGGTGTAAATATCAAACGTACACCACTTTGTGGAAGAAATTTCGAATATTATTCGGAAGACCCGCTCCTGTCTTCCGAATTAGCAGCTTCATTTATTAAAGGTGTACAAAGCCAGGGCGTAGGGACTTCTATCAAACATTTTGCTGCTAACAATCAAGAGTATAGAAGGCTTGTAGTTGATGCAAGGGTTGATGAGAGAACACTTAGAGAGATTTACCTTGCAAGTTTTGAGAAGGCTATAAAAGAAGCAAAGCCATGGACAGTAATGGCTGCATACAATAAAGTCAATGGTGAATATTGTACTCAAAATGAGTATCTTCTTACAAAGATTTTAAAAGAAGAATGGGGATTTGAAGGGGTTGTTGTTTCTGATTGGGGAGCAGTTGATGATAGAGTAAAAGCTTTAGAAGCAGGACTTGATCTGCAGATGCCAGGAAACGGAGGCATAGATGATAAAAAGATTGTAGAGGCAGTGAAAAGTGGAAAGCTTTCAGAAGAAGTACTTGATAGAGCTGTGGAAAGAATACTCAAAATAGTTTTTAAGGCAGTAGAGAATAAAAAAGAAGGTTTTACTTATGATAAAGAGGCTCATCATGAATTAGCAATTAAAGTTGCAAGAGAAAGCATGGTACTTTTAAAGAATGAGGATAACATCTTGCCTTTAAAAGCTCAAGGCACAATTGGAATCATTGGCGGCTTTGCAAAACAGCCACAATATCAGGGTGGTGGTAGTTCTCATCTAAATCCAACAAAGTTATCTATTCCTCTTGATGAGATATTGAATATTGTAGGAGACAAGGCAAAAGTTTTGTATGCCCAGGGTTATGATTTGCAAACTGGCGAGACAAATGTCAATTATATTTCAGAAGCAAAAGAAGTAGCAAAGAAGTCTGATGTTGTTGTAATCTTTGCAGGTCTTCCAGAAAGTTTTGATTCTGAAGGGCTTGATAGGCAGCATTTAAAATTACCAGACGGACATAATATAATCATAAATGAAGTTCTTAAAGAAAATAGCAATGTTGTAGTTGTATTGATGAATGGTTCGGCAGTTGAAATGCCATGGATAGATAAAGTAAAAGGTATTTTTGAATGTTATTTAGCAGGCCAAGGCGTTGGTAAAGCTATTGCTGAGCTTTTATTCGGAATTGCTAATCCTTGTGGTAAGTTAGCCGAAACTTTTCCAATAAAACTTAGCGACAATCCAGCACATTTAAACTACCCAGGTGAAAAAGATAGAGTTGAATACCGCGAAGGGCTATTTGTTGGTTATAGATATTATGATAAAAAAGAAATGGATGTGCTTTTCCCATTTGGATATGGATTGAGTTATACTAAATTTGATTATCTTGACATTAGAGTGGATAAAAAAGAGTTAGATGAAAATCAAATTTTGAAAGTTTTTGTTAGAGTCAAAAATAGTGGAAAAATAGCAGGAAAAGAGATTGTTCAAATATATGTAAGCAAAAAAGAGAGTAATGTAATGCGACCAGAAAAGGAATTAAAAGCATTTAAAAAAGTTTACTTAGAACCTGGTGAAGTAAAAGAGATAGAATTTACCCTTGATAAAAGAGCTTTTGCATATTATGAAGTGGATGTTCAAGATTGGTATGTTGAAGAAGGTGAGTATAATATTTTGGTTGGAAAATCTTCAAGAGATATTGTTTTGAGTGAGAAAGTATATGTAAAATCCCTGAGAAAATTGCCAAAAACATATACAAGAAATACAATTTTATATGATTTAAAAGATGACCCTAAAGGTAAAGAAATTTATAATGAAATTGTTGAAATGATTAAAAAGAGTTTTAATTTTTCTTCTTCAAATGCTGATGATACGATTATGATGTTTCTATTGCAAACTCCTTTAAGGAGCTTGGTTTCATTTACTCGAGGATTGATTAGTGAAGAAAAAATTGAAATGTGGCTCAGGGAGTTAAATAAGCAGTAAATGAAATAAAAAGTTTGCTGGGGCTGCTATTATGCAGCCTTTTTTGTTTAGAAATGATAGTAAATTATTCTATGTGAGATGGATAGGTTATAGATGTTATAATAAAATTAGTGAAAAATTTTTAACAAAAGAAATGGGTGATGATTATGAGTTTTAGTAAAAAATTATTCTTAGCTTATTCGCTATTAATTATATTTTTGGCATTTATTGTAGGCATTGCATTCTATACATATAATCTTCGCGTGATGGAGGAAGATGTTGTAGCAAAATTAAATGCAGTTTCAGACAAGGTTGCACAAGAAGTTTCAAGTTTATTGAATTAAATGGATTTTATAATAGACTTTTTGATATCTAACAATGATTTTGTAGAATCAACAATAACACTTAACGCACTGAATAGAAAGAATAATAGTAATCTAGTATACGTGAATGAAGCAAAAAAAACAATCGAAGGAATACTTTATAATTATCTTATAATTAGAAGGTTTTATAGAGTAAGCTATTTTAATAAGAAGGGGGATTTTATTACAAGTAATTTTAAGTCTCCATTTCCTCAGGAGGACAGGGTAAACCAGTTGATTAATAAAACAAAGTGGTTTACCTTGTCAGAAAAAGTGCAAGGAAATATAATAATACCTCAATATTATGACCCATGGCGTGATGATAAAAATGTGAAAGTTTTTTCAAAAGTGCGTTTCTTAGGTGGATATGAAAACGGATTAGGTTACATAGAGGTTCAAATGTTGTATTCGAATATAGAGAATATTTTTAATGATGAATCTTTAAAAAATGTAAAAATATTAATGACAGCTGATAAAAATGTATTTTATGCACGTAATATATCAGAAACAGAGATGAAAGATTATTATAAACTTTTAAGCAAATTTACTAATGTAGAAATAGATTTTAGCAGTCTTGATAAAAATGACAATGAACTAATAGCGATAAGATATTTACCTAAACAAAAAATTGCTATTTTTTTAATTTTTGATAGAACATTGATTGAACGCCCATTAAAAATTAGTAGAAATTCTGTTTTGCTCTTTGGATTACTTATTATATTTATTTCACTCTTTTTTATATACTTTATGACTAACCAATTTACCAAACCTATTCGCGAGCTCAAGAGTAAAGTGGACAAAATTAACATAAATAATCTTAGCCAAAGAATTGTATTGGAAAATACAAATGATGAAATTAAAGCATTAAATAAAGCCTTTCAGAATTTATTAGATAGGTTAAATGAAGCAATAAATAAAGAAATGAAATACAAGTTATTACAGATGAAAGCAAATCTTGAAGCGCTGCAAGCTCAGGTCAATCCCCATTTTATTTACAATATACTTAATATCATTTCGCACAGGGGTTTGCTTAACAAAGACAAAGAGATTTGCGAAATTTGCAGTAGTTTAGCTTCAATGCTTAGATATTCAACTTCAGCAAGTAGTAGAATTGCTACATTAAAAGACGAGGTTGAGCATGTTAGAAATTATCTGAATCTTATGAAAAAAAGATATGAAGATAAATTAGAATATTTTATAGAATTTCAAGAAGAGGTTTTAAACCAAAAAGTTCCAAAGCTTATTCTACAACCGATTGTAGAAAATTCGTTTACTCATGGTTTTGAGAACAAAACTGATAAAATGAAGGTTTGGATTAAAGGGTATGAAAAGGATAACTGGTGGTACGTTGAGGTAAAAGATAATGGACAAGGTTTTGATGATGAAGCACTTATAAACATTAAAAGAGAAATTGAAAATATCAAAAGGAGTTTCAATTATAACGAAGAAATAGAAGGATTTGAGATTGGTAAAATTGGACTTTTAAATACATATGCGCGGATGATGATATTTTATAAAAATAAATTTGTTTTTGATATAGGTAATAGTAATGAAAATGGTGGTGCTGTTGTATTGTTGGGTGGTGAGATTGAAGTAAATCGTGAGGAAGGTGAAAGATAAATGAGACTAAAAGTTTTAATTGTTGATGATGAACCAGCAGCAATTAAGTATTTGTTGACAATATTTCAAGAATATTCAAAAGACTTTGAGATAGCTGATATTGCTCAAGATGGTGAGGAGGCATTAAAAAAAATAGAGAAAAGTGAGCCTGATATAGTTATAACAGATATTAAAATGCCTCTTTGTAATGGACTTGACCTTGTATCAAAGGCAAAAATTAATTTTCCTGATATTGAATATGTTTTAATAAGCGGATATAAGGATTTTGAATATGCCCAGAGAGCAATTCGCGAGGGAGTTTGTGACTATGTTTTAAAACCCATAGATGTGGATAGTTTTGTTAATCTCTTAAATCGTTTGAAAGAAAAAATAGAGAAGAAATATTATGACAAACAAATATTACTATTAAAGAAAATAATAGCTGATATCAAAATAGATGAGAAAGAAATAAAAAAGTTTCTACCATGGGATAAATATTTCTTATGCATATTGAGAGAAGGAGGTATTCCTCTCAAGTATTCTTCAAAGACAAAATTTATTAACGAAATTAATTTTGAAACAGCATCGGAAATTAGTCCGTCTAAATTTGAAAATGCTTTATATTGGCAGTTTTTTGGACGAGATGACCAAGAGTTAATACTAATAACGCCAGATACAGGTAATAAACTGACAGTAGTTGAGTTATTTAAAAAAATTTTTGAGAGCAAAAAAGACGGAGGACTTTATTTTACAAGTGTGATTGTAGATTATTCCTTTGAATTATTTCAGTTAAAAGACATGCTTATGAAAACTTTAAGGTTTTTGGATTTAAATATTGTACTTGGATATACACAAATTATACACTACAACCCAAATAATAGTAGCAGTACTTTATTAAGTAAAGAAAGTGATATTAATCAAAGAGAAATTGAAAAGAAATTCTCATATTATATTTCAAATTTGATGGTAGAGAGTTTAGAAAAGGAATTAGAGAGAGTTTTAGATAAATTGAAAGAACAAAAAGTTCCACTTATTATAGTTAGTAGTTTATTTCGCAATGTAATAATATTTGCAGCAGAACAATTAAATTCAGAAATGAAAAGATATGATATTGAATATATCTTAGATGAATTGATATCTACAAGTAAGCGAGGTGGAATTATGAGAGCACAGAAAATAAAGCGAAGTATTGCAGAAGTTATTGCTTTAGCTTTGGTATTAATAATTTATGGTATCCCATTCTTCTTTATATTCATTAACTCTGTGAAGAGTAAAGGCGAAGCAGCAAGTTTAGACTTGAGTTTTCCTAAACAGGTGCTTTTAATAGAAAATTATAAATCAGTTTTAGCTGAACAGGATGGAGTTGTTGTCAGAGCATTTATAAATAGTACATTGATTACAGTATTTTCAGTGATAGTTTTAGTTTTTGTTGCATCAATGACAGGATTTATAATTCAAAGAAGAAAAAATAGAACGATGACATTTATAAGTTTCTTGATTTTAATAGGTTTAATACTTCCGCCATCTGTTGTTCCCACAATATGGATATTAAAATTATTAGGACTTTTCAAAACTCTGCCAGGGATTGTTTTGATTGAAGTTGCTTTAGGTTTGCCGTTTGCAACACTGCTTTATAGTAATTTCTTATCAACAATTCCTCAAGAGATAGACGAAAGCGCACTGATAGATGGTTGTAATAGCTATCAGCTATTTTTCCGAATAATATTTCCTTTGTTAAAGCCAGTTACAGCCACAATAGTAATATTATCTTCAATATCTATTTATAATGATTTTGTAAACCCTCTTTACTTTTTACCAGGTGCTGAAAATCCAACAGTTCAATTAACTTTATATAATTTTATGAGTAGATACAATACATCTTGGAACTTACTCTTTGCGGATGTTGTTTTGATTTCTATACCTCCATTAATATTGTTTATATTCTTCAACAGAAAAATAATAAGTGGAATGGTGGCAGGGGCTATAAAGGCTTAAAGATAATTTCATAATGATTTAAGTATATAAATCAATTATTGGTAATTGAGAAATTGTATTTGATTGATTAAAATCAATCATAAGAAAAACAAAGGAGAATGCAAAATGGTATTAGAAATAAAAGAAGTCAAATGTGAATATAGAAAAAATCCAATAGGGCTTGGGACAAAAAAACCAAGATTTTCGTGGATAATAAATTCTGATATACCTGCAACAAAGCAGACAGCATATCAGATGGTGTTTGCAAGAGATGAAAATTTTGAGGATATAATTTATGATACAGGTATTATATCTTCTGAACAATCAGTCCATGTGGAATATAATGGCCCTGAGCTTGAAGAATGTCAGAGATATTATTATAAAGTTAGAATATGGGATAACCATGGCAATGTTTCAGATTGGTCAAAAACGAATTATTTTGAAGTAGGAATTCTTGATAACAGTAAATGGATAGCTGATTGGATATCAACATATGATGATGACAACTGCGAAAGGTCACCATATTTTAGATATAGATTTGAGGTAAGAAAACCTCTAAAAAGAGCCATACTATATGCAACAGCACTCGGGTTATACGAAGCTTGGCTAAATAACAAAAGAGTAAGTGACTATTACTTTACACCAGGTTGGACATCTTATCATAAAAGAATTCAGTATCAGGCCTATGATGTTACTCAAGATATTAAAATAGGACAGAATGTGATAGGTGCAATTTTAGGAGCAGGCTGGTATAAAGGAACATTAGGGTGGGAAGGCAAGAAAAATATCTACGGAGATAGATTGGCTTTTTTGGCACAATTGCATCTTTATTATGCAGATGGAACTGAAGAGATAATTTCTACTGATGAAAAGTGGGAATATAAATTGGGACCAATTTTATTTTCTGAATTTTATGATGGTGAGATTTATGATGCACGTCTGGAACTGCAAGAATGGATGAATCCAGCACTTTATGATAAAGACTGGAAAAAGGCTAAAGTTATAGAATACAGAAAAGATATATTAGTAGCTCAGGAGAATATTCCAGCAAGAAAAATGGAAGTAATCAAGCCAGTAGCTATTATTACAACTCCCAAGAGAGAAACTGTTATAGATTTTGGACAGAATATGGTGGGTTTTGTTAGATTTAAAGTTAAAGGAAATGCTGGAGATAGAGTTGTGCTAAAACATGCAGAGGTATTAGACAAAGAGGGAAATTTTTACACTGATAATCTCAGAAAAGCAAAGCAAACTATTGAATATATTTTAAAAGGCGATTATGAAGAGATATTTGAGCCTCACTTTACTTACCAAGGTTTTAGATATGTAAAAGTTGAAGAATATCCAGGAAAGGTTGATATAAACAATTTTGAAGGGATTGTGATCTATTCAGGGATGGAAACAACAGGAGAATTTGAATGTTCAGATGATCTTGTAAATAGACTTCAAAAGAATATAGTATGGAGTCAGAAAGGAAATTTTGTTGATGTTCCAACAGATTGTCCACAAAGAGACGAAAGACTTGGGTGGACAGGAGATGCTCAGGTGTTTATTAAAACAGCTTGCTTTAATATGGATGTTGCACTTTTCTTCACCAAGTGGTTGCATGATTTGGCAGCAGACCAGTTTGAAAATGGTGGTGTGCCTTTTGTAATTCCAAATATTTTCTTTTCCAAAACTCAATCATTCGGAGATGAACATTCTTCTTCAGCTTGGGGTGATGCCGCAACAATCTGCCCATGGACTATTTACCAGTATTATGCAGACAAAAGGCTTCTTGAGCAGCAATATCAAAGTATGAAAAAGTGGGTTGAATATATTAGAAAACAGGGAGACAATGAATATTTGTGGAATACTGGCTTTCACTTTGGCGATTGGGTTGCATTAGATACTATAGAAGGTAGTTATATTGGTGCCACACCAAAGGATTTGATTGCTACTGCATTTTATGCATATTCAACATGGATATTGAGTCAAACAGCTAAGGTTTTGGGCTATGTTGAAGATGTTGAGGAGTATACAAAACTATATCACAACATTGTAACAGAGTTTAGGAAAGAATTTGTAACACCAAATGGAAGACTTGCTGCACATACACAAACTGCTCACGTTTTGGCTTTAATGTTTGATTTGCTTGAAAAGAAAGACGTTGAAAAGAATGTTGAAATGCTAATTGAACTACTAAAAGAAATAGATATTACGGATGCAAGCAAGGTAGATTATGCACTGACAACTGGGTTTGTAGGCACTCCATATTTGTGTCATGTATTGACAAAGTATGGACGAAGTGATATTGCATTAAAGCTTTTGCTTCGAAAGAAATATCCATCTTGGTTATATCAAGTATTAAAAGGTGCGACAACTATATGGGAACATTGGGACGGAATAAAAGAAGATGGAACATTTTGGGATGCGAATATGAATTCGTTTAATCACTATGCTTATGGTTCAATTGGTGATTGGATGTATAGTGTTTTAGGTGGACTAAATATCTTAGAACCTGGATTTAAGAAATTCTTAGTTAAACCTTATTTTGAGCACTTTGATTATGTTAAGTTGAGATATAAATCGCTGTATGGTGATATTTTTATCAGATGGGATAGACAAGATAAGAATATCAAACTTGAGTTAATTGTTCCTGCAAACACAGAGGCAATTGTGGAACTTGAAAAGATTGATACTGATACTTTTAAAATATTGAGTCAAGAAAATTCAGGCTCCGAAACAGGGATAAAAGATATTACAATAAATGAAAATATTATTAAGATATCAATTGGTTCAGGTAACTACAAATTTGAATTTAAGAAAATATGAGGAATGTAAATGGAGCGGTTTTGAGCCGCCCTATTTTTAAAATTTACTTTATTATAATGTTGATACTGGGAGTGATTATGCCCTATGCTTGCATTAGAGAGGCAACAAAAGATATTGTCGTTGTTATTTTCCAAAAAGTGTAAAGGTTAGTAAACTTAGTGAAATATTTAATGTGTCACCAGAGACAGTAAGGAATGATTTAAAGAAATTTGAGAAAGAAGGCATAATAATAAAAGCATATGGTGGGGCAGTTTTGAAAGAGGGATTTGAAAAGAAATTCAATTATTTTGAGGAAGAAGTTAAGGACCAGTTTTTAACAGAAGCAGAAAGGTTGGCAAGTGCGATAGTAAGGGAAATCGAAGAAGGTAGCGTAATTGTTCTTGACAACAGTGAAGTTTCTTTAGAAATAGCAAAGAAGATAAAGGAAAAGGGAATAGGAATAACTGTTATAACGAATTATGTAAAGGTTGTAAATGAACTAATGGATGAAAAGAATGTTGAGCTAATTTGTGTAGATGGCAAACTTGACAGGAAAACAGGTTCATATATTGGGGTGTTAGCACAGGAATTTGTAAAAAGTTTGAGAGCAGACAAAGCAATTATTAGCTGCACAGGTTTTAGCTTAGAAAAAGGTGTAACAGAGGACGATGAGATTGTGGCAAGTACAAAAAAGACCTTGGCAAAGGTTGCAAGTGAAGTTGTATTAGCTGTTATGGAAACAAATTTCAAGAAAAACGGTACTATAAAGTGTATTGATATTGATAGCATAAGTTTTGTGTTTTCAACAGTAACTTTACCAAAAGAAATTGAAAAGTATCTTTGGTATAAAGACATAAAGATAAAATATTGTTAACATTGAGTAGATGTTCTTAGTTTTTTAATATTGTAAAAGCTTCAATATAAGCTAATGTATGTAATATGCAAAAAAATAAAATTCTGAAAAAAGCACAATTTATAATATAATATGTTTTTTGTATTTTTATTACAGAGGACATTGAAATATATTTTGAAAAAAGTAAATAAATATATCATTAGAAAATAATAAAAACGATAAATTTGATATACATTATTAAAACAATGTTGAAAGATAAGACAAAATTAACAAAAAGCACAAGGAGGAACTGGAGAGACACTGAATGCAAAGAAGCTAAAAACAGCAAAAATCTAAGCACATACAAGGAATATTTAGAACGTACATAAGTAAATAATGTAGTGAAAAAATTTAGGTTCTTATTTTGTCAAATCTAGTCCTTCCGTGTTTTAGATTTTTAAAACTAAAAAAGTAAAGCCATATTTAAATACAAAATTCTGTTAATCCTTAGTTCATAAAGTATCGCTTTACTCCAACAACTCCAATATTTCCTCTTTAGAAAATTTTCCTATAAACGATTGACTTGCTTCGATTAAGCTATCAAATAGGTCTTTCTTTTTCTGTTGTAGAACAAGTATTTTTTCTTCTATTGAATTTTTGGTTATAATCTTAAATGACTGAACAACATTTTTCTGGCCCAGCCTGTGTGCTCTTGCTGTTGCCTGGTTTTCAACTGCCGGGTTCCACCATGCATCAAAGTGAATAACAACGTCTGCCCCAGTAATATTGAGTCCAAATCCACCAGCTTTTAGCGAAAGCAAAAAGACATTTCTCTCTCCACTGTTGAACCTGTTCACCATTTCAACTCTGTCTTCAGCCTTTGTTGTACCGTCTAAATAAAAGTATAAAATCTTTTCCTTGTCAAGCATTTTTTTGATAATAGATAGCATTGAAGTCCACTGAGAATATATAATTACTCTGTGCCCACTTTCTAAGCTGTCTTGTAAAATTTCTTTCAGTGCTTCCATCTTACCAGAGCTTCCTTTGTAATCTTCAAATACAAGCTTTGGATGACAGCAGATCTGTCTTAGTCTTGTTAATAAGGAAAATATTTTTATTTGACTTTTTTCAAACCCAGCTGAATCTATTTCTTTTTCAATCTCTTTTTTGGCTGAGACTAAAAATTGCTTGTAGATTTTTTCCTGTTCAGGGCTCATTGCAACTTGAATATTTGTTTCTATTAGTTCAGGAAGTTCATTTAATACATCTTGTTTTACTCTTCTTAAAACAAACGGTTTTATCAGTTTTTTCAATTTTTCCAATGCATTATTGTTTCCACTATAAATTGGCATCGCAAAACGCTCAACAAATTTCTCAGCTCCTCCTAAATACCCAGGAAGTATAAAATCAAAGATTGACCACAGTTCTATGAGATTATTTTCGATTGGTGTACCTGTCAGGGCAAATTTAGCATCTGCACAGATTTCTTTTACAGCCAGCTTTATTTGTGAGTGAGGATTTTTTATGTACTGTGCTTCATCTAAGATACAAACACTAAAATCGATGTCTTTATAAAGTTCTATATCTTTTCTCAAAAGTGCATATGATGTAATTACAATATCATATTCTGGTATTTTTTCTATTGCTTTTTTGCGCTTTGCAGGTGTTGAGTCAATAATTAAAGTTTTCAGACCTGGTGCGAATTTTTCAATCTCTTGTTTCCAGTTATAAATAAGTGATGTTGGCACAATGGCTAATACCGGCTTTTTAATTTTTTGCTTATTTGCAAGAATAAAGCCAAGTACCTGTAGAGTTTTTCCAAGCCCCATATCATCAGCTAAAATTCCACCAAGTTCATTTTCAAATAGAGAAGATAACCATTTTATTCCAAGTTTCTGATAATCTCTTAACACACCTTGAAGCTCAACCGGGATTTGAATATCAATTTCTTCAATATTTTCTATCTTTTCGATAATGCTTTTAACACTTTCAACTCCATTTGCCTGAATTCCGCTTTCATCTAAAAGTTTTGTTACAGCCACTGCTTCTTGTAAAGAAAGCTCAGCTTTTTCTTTTATAACCTGGTCTATGTCAGATGCAGAATCTATAAATGAAACTAATTTTTTCATATTTGGACTATCTAAAATCAAAATTGAACCATCTTTGAGTTTGTAATACTTTTTCTTTTTCTTTATTGCATCAAGAATATTTTTAAGCTCTGAACTCTCAAGCTCATCACTTTCAAGCCAGAAGTCAATTGAATGTTTAGAATATTTTAAGCAGGGGATAATTTTTACATCTTTTTTAATTTTAAGCTTTTTAAAATCTTCTGAATAATAAACGTCAGTTATCTTTTGGATTTGCGAAACACCTTCTGCTAAGAATTCCATGAACATATCGGGGTCAAGACATTCATAATAAAATTCTTGGTCAGATTTTATCTCATTAAACCCATAAGCAAACAAAATACTTTGAATTTCAAACAAACTAAAATAATCAAATAATGGAACTTTCTTGGTTTTTGAAATTGTATCAAATATTTCATTCATTCCACTGATTCTTGCAACAAACCTTTCATTCTCAAATTCCAAATATAATTTGGGTTTAATAATATAATCTTCTAAAATAAATTTTTTGAGGTCAGGGTCAATTTCTAATTCAAAGTGCTGGTCTAAAAATAGATAATATTTATTCATAAAGTCACAAAAGTCTTCTTTATTAAGGGTAAAAAATTTAATGTATTCAACTTTAAAAAAATTAAATACTCTATTTGCTTCAGCCATTTTTTTAATTATTGAAGAAAATATCTTTTGCTCTGGTGTAAGCTTGTAAAGAGTACCATCTGAAACAAAATAACTTCCGTCGCTATATAAAAATTTTCTGTTAGCAATATCTATTAAATCACTATAAAGTCTTACCTGATTGTCCTCAAGTTTTAATAAAATCTTTGGTTTTACCTTAGTGCAAAGATCAACTTTTACTTTATGAGCATCATAATAATTTGCTACAAAGTAATCAAAAGATATAAAAATTTCTTCATTGTCAAGGATTTCAATTATTTCATTTGCAATTTTGACAGGTAAGTAAATAGTATTTCTTTCTGTTTCTAAATCTAAAAAGTTCAGATACTTCAACAGTACATCCAAAAATTTTTTGTCTTTTTCACCAAAAAAATGATAAGTAGGATTGTACACAAAATTCTTTCCAAACTGAAATGGTTGTTTTTGCTCATACGCTTTTAAAAATTCTGGTATATATGAAACAACATAGTCTCTTTTCAAATCTAAGGTTTTTATTTTTAATTTTAAAGTTACTAAATCGTTAGTAGAAGATCCGAAATATTTTTCTAAAAATATATTAGGAGACTTTACAGACAAATTATCAAGTGAAAACTTAATATAATTTTCTTCAAAATTGTTTGCAAAAAATTGATAAATCCGGGAATTTTGTCTTCTTTCCTTCTCAATAGCCTCATTTAATTTTTGTTCTAACATTTGAAGCAAAGATTCTTGCATTTTATTTAGGCTATTGAGAATATATTTACCGTCAGCAAAACTTTTTAACACAGCAATTATGTGCCGGCAAAAATCTTCAGACTGAACAAAATCTTCAATATCTATTTCTTCTTCTGATTCAAAAGTGATATTTTCTAAACTGCATGAACATGCAGCAGTTATAATTATGTTTTCAATCTCAATATTTCCAAAGAAGTCCTGAGACATATATAAAGGCAGAGCAAAATCGATAAAAACCCAGTATTCGTTCTTGCCATCTTCTACTTTTGCAAATATTGCATTTTCTTCTTGGTCATACTGAATATTTTCTTTTTTAATTTTTCGAGCAAGGTCAATTCCCTTTTCAAAGGCTTTTCTGTTTTTTGCAAAATATGCAAGTTTTTGCTCTGAGAGAAACTGCACAATTGTTTGATAATCAAGTTCTAAAGACATTGTTTTTCACATCCTTTTTGCATTTATAGAGCTTTTCATCCACATTGATTTTATCAAAAAATGAACTTTATTCAGTAATCTAAAAATTATTAGAAATGCTCAATTCTCTTATCCAAAACAAAAAACCTCATCCCTTAAATTTTCAAGGAAAGAAGCTTAAAGACTAGATTAATCGCCGATTGTTGCTCGAATAATCTCAAGCTTTTTCTCAATCATATCAGGTATTGGCAAATTGTATGGGCATCTTGTTACGCAAACTCCACATTTAATGCAATTTTTTGCTTTTTGATATGCATCATAAAACCAGCCAGACTTTAGAGTATTAAAAGGCAATCTTTTCATTGCAGAATCTGCATGGAGTATTACCCAAATAGGAATTTGTTGAGGGCATGGTTGACAATAATTGCATCTTCTGCAAAATTCTTTACCAAGCTCTTTTCGTATCCTTTCTATTTCTTTCATTTCATCGTCAGTCAAAGCACTGAGATTCATAGCAACATTAACATTTTCATCCAATTCCTTAATGGTTTCTATTCCAGGGTCAGGTACGACAAATTCTTTTTGCAAGACGTATTTTAAAGATAGAGCAGCGTTTGGAATAACACCGCCACCAACTGGCTTCATTGCAATTATTCCAATATCTTTTTGGAGTGCTAATGGGAAAACTTTGTCTTCTACATCTGTTTCTATTATATTATAGCAAAGTTGGATCACATCAAATTTATCTGTATTTATTAACTTTTCAAGAATTTCTGTACTGTGGCTTGAAGCGCCGATAAATCTAATAAGTCCTTTTTCCTTTGCCTCAACCAGTCCCCAGTAAGCTCCATCTTCAGCAAAAACCCTATTGAATGTATCTATATCATTAACACCATGTAGCTGATAAATATCAATTTGTTCGACACCAAGGTTTTTAAGGCTTATTTCAATATCCTTCAAAATTCCTTCTTTTGTTCTATTTTGCGATTTAGATGCCAAGTATACTTTTTTGTTAGTTCCTTTCAAAGCCTTACCAATTTTTATTTCACTATCAGTATAACCTCTTGCAGTGTCAATCAAATTAATTCCAAGTTCAATTGCTCTTCTGATTAATCTTATAGCAGACTCCTCATCGATTCTTTGTATTGGTATTCCACCAAATGCTATTGGGAAAACCTCAATATTTGTCCTACCAAGCCTTCTGTATTTCATATTTTTATACCTCCCTTATTAAGCTATCATTTTCATCAATTAACTGCACAGAACACAAATGATAATAAAGTCCTTTTTTAGCAAAAAGCTCTTCATGTGTGCCCATTTCCACAATTTCGCCATCTTTCAAAACTATAATCTTATCTGCCTTTTTTACAGTAGATAACCTGTGAGCAATAATTAAAATTGTCCTTGTACCTGCTAAGTTGTTTATGGCTTCTTGAATTTCTTTTTCTGTTTCTGTATCAACAGAAGAAGTTGCTTCATCTAAGATTAATATCGGTGCATTTTTCAAGACAGCTCTTGCAATTGCCAAACGCTGTTTTTGGCCTCCAGAGAGCTTTACTCCTCTTTCGCCAATTACCGTATTGTAACCCTGAGGAAGATTTTGGATAAAGTCGTGAGCACAGGCAATTTTTGCTGCTTGAATTATTTCATCCATGGTAGCATCCTCTTTTCCGTATGCAATGTTTTGAGCAACTGTTCCATTGAACAAGAAGACATCTTGCATTACCATACTGATATTGTCGTGTAGGGACTTCAATGTGACATCCCTTATATCGATATCATCAATCTTGATTGTACCTGAGTCTGGGTCATAAAAGCGATTTAAAAGATACATAATTGTTGTCTTTCCAACACCTGTTGGGCCAACAAATGCAACCATTTGTCCTGGCAGAATCTCAAATGATATATTTTTTAAAACCTGAACTTCAGGATTGTAAGAAAAAGAAACATTTTCGAATGTGATTTTACCTTGGACGTTTTTAAGTTTCTGCGCATTCTCTTTTTCTTTTATCTCAGACTCTGTCTGAAGAATCTCAAAAACTCTCTCAGCGCCTGCCAAAGCTTGCTGAACGTTTTCAATAACTTGAGATAGCTGAGTCACCGGTTGATAGAACATGCTAAGATACAAAATAAATCCAACGATATCTTGCACAGGCACTTTTCCCTTTAGAGCCATAAGTCCACCAACAGAAACTACTATCACTGTTCCAACAGAGCTTAGAAAACTTACAGTTGGATGAAATACTGCTGAGAGCTTGAGAGCACTCAAAAGCGCGTTAATGTGCCTATAAATTTTTTCTTTTATTTTTAAAAGCTCTTTTTCCTGCTTGTTGAAAATCTGTATTTCACGGATACCTGAGAGATTGTCTTGCAAGTCGGCATTTAAATCTGCTAAGGCTTTTTGAGCTTCTCTAAAATTTGGCAAAATCTTTTTGGCAAAGACTGTACCGCTTAAAATCAAAAATGGTATAGGAATTAAAGATAGCGCAGCAAGAACAGGATTTATGATAAAAAGAATGGATGCAACACCAAGTATTATAAGAGAATTCGTAAATAGCTCTGGTACTGCATGAGCAATCAAGACTTCAAAGTTTGCAGTATCATTTACAACTCTTGACATAAGCTGCCCTGTTTGTTTGTCTACGAAATATCCGAAAGAAAGTTGCTGGAGCTTACTATAAACCAAAGTTCTCACATGTGCAACTAAATTCCATGCTGCATAATGTGAAAGATAACTATTTAAAAACTGAAATACAATCCTTAAAATGTAAGATAAAATCAATATAAGAGAGATATTGATTATCATTCTCTTTGCATTTGGGTACTTGCTAATATTTGTAATTATTCCTGTCAAATCCCTCACAAGCCACGGACCAAGAAGGTTTAATGCTGTGATAGCAAGCATGGAGATACCAGAGATAATAAGATATTTCCAGTATGGTCTTGCCATCTTCACAAGCCTTATCAAATATTCCATTTAATCATCTCCTTGAAAAACTTACTCAATGATTTCAAAAAGTCCGAATCCCTGAGAGTTTTTTGAGCCAAGTCCGCAGTAATATGCAACTTCCATTATTATTGGGTCAGTTTCAATTGTATAAAAACCAAGCCAGCCTTTTATGGGCGTCTTTTTAAAAAGCATGGGTTTAAAGTGTGTTTTTTCTTCAACCTTTAATGGTTTTAAATCAAATCTAAAACTTTTTTCGTCAAAGTCTTTTATTAAAAGCTTGCATTTTTTCATCAGGTTTTGGGAAATGAGGTTATAAAACTCATCCTCAAAAGGAGTAAAAAAGTGCTTGTATTCTGAATTTTCATTTCTGATTGTTTTGTATGCACACATAGGAGATAACATTTTTATTTTATGGAAACTTGAAAATTTTGGTCTTTTGAGCATGTTTGCAGATGTCACATATAGTATATTATCTTTTAGATAGATTTGGTCTTTTTTTAAAAGTCCGGTTGAAAACTTTACGACAAAATCCTCAACAGGTGATGACACTGTAAGTGAAACCTTTTTGTCAAATATTATTTTTTTATTTAAGCCTTCTCCGACAATCTTAAATGGTCCTTCTAAGCGAGAAAATGAAAAGAGTTTAAAGTTTTTCAAATCAACCTCATAACCTTTGTCATGTAAAAATGTTGCATAGATTTTGTCGTCAATAGTATTGTATATCATGGACTGAACAAAGTAGTTGTAATGAATAGGAAGTTCAATTGGGTTTTGGGATTCAAAGTCTACTTTTATTCGCATGGTTTTCTCCCTTTCCTTAAAATGAAGTTTTGTTTTCCATAGAGATATTTTATCAGGAAAATTAAGAATTTGCACAGCTGCTTTTAAAAAAACATATCAAGATTTTAATGTTTATTTAATTTTTTTAAGTGAATATAGCAAAACATTTTTCATTAATGATATTATAAATTTTGAAAATACAAGCTTAAAAAAAGGAGGCCAAAAAGATGCCAATCACCTTTAACCCCCAAACAGGCATGTTTTTCATAGAAGCAAAGAATACAAGCTATGTAATAAAGCTTTTCAAAGGAAAGTTTTTATCCCATGTTTACTGGGGCAAAAAGATAAGAGAGTTTGGGTGGACAGATTTTGATGTGACAGGAGGAAGAGCATTTGGTGCAACACCTGACCCAAATGACAAGACATATTCATTTGATACAATGCTTTTAGAATACCCTGCATATGGCAATTCAGATTTCAGACATCCTGCCTATCAAGTTCAGCAGGAAGACGGTTCTCGTATCACAAACCTTGTTTATAAAACACACAGAATCTATGATGGAAAGCCAAAACTTGAAGGTCTTCCGGTAACATATGTTGAGTCACCTGACGAGGCCCAGACACTGGAGATAGAGCTTTATGATGATTTGATTGGTTTGAAAGTTACATTGATATATACAGCTTTCAGAGATTTTGATGCAATAACAAGGAGTGTAAGGTTTGAGAACTTAGGAAAACAAAAACTCAAAATCCTTCGTGCAATGAGTGCATGTGTTGACTTTCCAGAAGGGGATTTTGAACTTTTGCATCTTTGGGGTTCATGGGCAAGAGAAAGATACATCGAGAGAACTCTACTTATTCACGGAACTCAGGTAATTGAAAGTGCAAGAGGCGAAAGCTCACATCAGCACAATCCATTTATAGCGCTTTTGTCAAAGGATGCAACTGAAAAACATGGCGATGTGTATGGCTTTTCGCTTGTGTATAGTGGAAACTTTGCTGCAATTGTTGAAAAAGACCAGTACAATATGCTTAGGGTTACAATGGGTATAAATCCTTTTGAATTTACATGGGTACTAAAACCGGGCGAAAGTTTCCAAACACCGGAGGTTGTGATTGTCTATTCACAAGAGGGCTTGGGAGGGATGTCTCGCACATACCATAAGCTTTACAGGAAAAGACTTTGCAGAGGGGTATATAGAGATAAGAGAAGACCAATTCTGATAAACAGCTGGGAAGCTACATATTTCAATTTCGATGAAGAAAAGCTTCTTTCTTTAGCAAAAGAGGCAAAAGATCTTGGGATTGAGCTATTTGTACTTGATGATGGATGGTTTGGCAAAAGAGATGATGACACAAGCTCGCTTGGAGACTGGTTTGTTGACAGAAGAAAGCTTCCAAATGGCTTAGATGGTCTTGGCAAAAAGCTAAATGAAATGGGGCTCAAATTTGGGCTTTGGTTTGAACCTGAGATGGTCTCGCCAGACAGTGAGCTTTACAGAAAACACCCTGACTGGTGCATACAGGTGCGAGGAAGGACTTTAACGCAGTGCAGGAACCAGTATGTTCTGGACATTACAAGAGAAGATGTTAGAAAAGAGATTTTGAGAATGATGAAGGAGATTCTAAAAGCAGCTCCAATTGAATATATCAAGTGGGACATGAACAGGCCATTAACAGAGGTGGGTTCGCTTGAGCTTCCACCTGAGAGACAAAAAGAGGTCTTCCACAGATATGTTCTGGGACTTTATCAGATGATGGAAGAGCTGACAACAGAATTTCCCAACATCCTTTTTGAAGGATGTTCTGGCGGTGGAGGAAGGTTTGACCCTGGGATTTTGTATTACATGCCTCAAATTTGGACGAGTGATGACACAGATGCAATAGAGAGGCTTAAAATCCAGTTTGGAACAAGCATTGTATATCCAGCATCTACGATGGGTGCTCATGTATCAATTGTGCCAAACCATCAGGTTGGTAGGATAACACCAATGAAGACAAGAGGAATTGTAGCGCTTTCTGGCTGTTTTGGATATGAACTTGATTTGACAAAGCTATCTTGTGAGGACAAAGAAGAGATTAAAAGACAAATTGAGCTTTACAAGAGAATATGGCATATAGTGTTTGAAGGTGATTTGTTCAGATTAATTTCTCCATTTGAGGGAAATAGCGCTGCATGGATGTATGTGACAGAGGACAAAAAAGAGGCAGTTGTATTCTATGTTGAAATTTTAAGGCAGCCAAATCCACCAATCAAAAGGTTAAAATTAGATGGTCTTGACCCCAGCAAGAGCTATTTAATTGAAGGTGAGCAAAAAACAAGGTTTGGCGATGAGCTTATGAACATAGGACTTATGATTCCTCAGATGTGGGGTGATTTTAATTCTCATATGTGGATTTTAAAAGCAGTTGATTAGATTTAAATTTGGTAGTATAATTGTAAAAAAGCAGGAAAGTGTGGTTCTATGATAAGGAAACTTTCAAATGCTGATTTTAAAACTCTTATGGATTTTGTCCGAAAGGAAAAAGAGTGGAATATATTTATAATTGGCGATATCTTGAGTTTTGGTTTTGACTCACCGGTTGTTGAGGTTTGGGGAGAATTTGACATTATCTCTGGGAATTTAAAAGCAGTTCTTCTTCGCTATCGCAGAGATTTGATTTTCTATTCAGATTCTGACAGCTGGGACATTGACTCATTTTGCAATATTATACTTACAACAAGGTGCAAAGTTTTTTCTGGCAAAAAGGATGTTATTATGCCGTTTTTGAAAGCACTGAATGTGCTTAATAAAAGAGAGCAGCTTTTTATGAAGCTTGACAGCAGTGTAGATAAGAATAAATTAGAACTTTCTCAGGAAGAATTTGAAAAGGTCAGGGTAATAAATAAGGACAATTTAGAAGAAAACCTTGACAAGCTTGAACTGATAGTATACCTATATCAATCTATAGAAGAATTTTTAAATCCCTCAACGTTTGAACAGCTAAGGCAGGATGTTTTGATGGGAAGAAGCAGGATATATTATATAGAAGAAGATGGGATGGTTGTATCATCTGCACGAACGAGTGCGGAAATTGCAGACATGGCAATGGTTTTAAGTGTTTGCACAATGCACGAGTATCGTTCAAGAGGATATGCTACTATGTGCATGAAAAGACTTTGCAGTGATTTAATAAAAGAGGGTAAATCGCTTTGTTTGTTTTGTGATAACCCTAAAGCTGCTAATATATACAGAAAGATTGGCTTTCAGCAGATTGGTACATGGGTAACATTGGGATTGTAAAGTATCTGTTTTAGTCAATCTTAACCACCTGTGAATAGGCAGGTGGTTTTTTTATTTTTTAAATTTTGGGTTGTAATTATATAGATTTGGTGATATAATATAACAAAGTAAAAAAAGAGGAATGATGTTTAAATGACAAAAATATTACACACATTCTCGCAACTTTAATGATAATGTTTTACATCATAATGTCTTCATGTTTTGGCACAGACGAGAAGTAGATTTATGTTTTTAAAGCTTTTTTAAAATTAAGGGTTAAATCTTTGATTATTTACTTTTAAAGTTCAAAATTAAGTAAGAAAAAAAGGAGTGATATTCGTATGAAAAAATTATTATTTATATCGAAATCAATTAGATTATTTTTATGTTTTTGTCTATCTATATTGTTACTTATAAATGTTATATCCGTAAGAGCTCAAGAACAGGACAAATTTTTAGAAGATGAAATTTTACGAGCTTCAGGAATGCCACAAGACGAAATCGATGCATTAGATAATGATATAAAGAAATTTATAGTTAATGATTTAAAAAATAATGCAAATTTATCAGATTTGAAATACATTGATATATCAGATTCTTTATCTCCTTCTGTACCAAAAGAGATAAGACCACTTGTTAATCAGGTATTTTATGATATTAAATTTTATGTAAGTGCGTTTAAATCTGGTGATGTAATATACATCTATCCAACGTATGAATTCACTGAAGACCACCAACCAAAAGGTAAAGATAGTTTTTCATTCCAGTTAGGTGATGCTATGAGGCCCTATGAATATGGTGGTCAAATATGGTATAAAGACTATACAATGTCAGATTGGGCGCTTGGAGGTAGTTTGGTTGCTAATAATCAGGGATTTAATGGTGCTGAATATTCGGGTGCTCAATTAGGTTCACCTGATTGGCCTATGAAAATGAAAGGATGTGCTTATTGTCATGCGCAAGTTGGTACGGGCTCTGATAAAAGAATAATAATGAGTTATATGCATAATCCAAAAGGTGAGCCATATTCTATATCTTTTTCAGTTAGAGGCTTGGGTATAACATATAATTCATCTGCTACAATTTACACTAACGCTAGCACATTTGTTCTTTCATATTAATGATGCATAATATATTAGATAATACAAAACGTGTGCATATTTTTGTAACATCTTTATGTTTTACGCGAAATCAAAACTGATTCAGCTTTGAAATCTGCTATTACAGTTGAACGACTTTATTTTTTATTATTAAAGTTACTAAAATATAAGCTCAAATTTTTGTTTTAATGGAGGTTAAAAATGAAAGATTATAGACTCATGCTGTTAGGAATTGCAATTATTCTATTTGGAATTGCTTACGAAGTAACGTTAATTGGTCATGATCCAGCAGAATTTTTGCGATTTATAGTAAAAACATTTAAATTTATAGGCATTATTGTTACAGTAATTGGTTATTTTGAAGCAGAAAAAAAATAATCGAGCAGATAGTTGCTTTATTTTTATAAAATTTTGATTGTAGCCTCAGGAATTTAATGATATAATGTAATAAAGTGAAAAAAATGGAGGTCAAAATTTTGAGTAATAAAAATGTTACCTATGTTTTGGTTGCTTTAATTATAGGGATTTCTTTTACAATCTCTTCTTACTTTTTATCAAACGGCCTTATAAATTTAAGGGCAGAAAGAAAGGTCATTACAGTAACAGGTTCTGCAAAAAAACAGCTCAGGTCTGACCTTGTCAAGTGGACAGGGATGTATTCTGTGCAGGCAAAAGATTTAAAAGAAGCTTACAGACTTTTAGAAGAAAGTCAAAAGAAGGTGAAAGATTATTTCCTTTCAAAAGGTTTATCAGAAAAAGATTTAATATTTTCTTCAATTTCAACTCAAACAATATACGAGATGCTTCCAAATGGAATATATTCAACAAAAGTTGATAGCTACAAACTTTCGCAAAGCATTCAGATTACATCAAAAGATGTAGACAAGATTACAGATCTTTCTCGAAAGTCAACAGAGCTTATAAACTCCGGTGTTCAGTTTGAGTCTATGCCACCTCAGTATTATTATACAAAGCTTGCAGATTTGAAAATCCAGATGCTTTCTTTAGCGACAGAAGATGCTGTAAGAAGAGCAAAACAGATTGCAAAGAGTACAGGAAGTAGCGTTGAAAGATTAAAATCTGCTTCTATGGGTGTTTTCCAGATAACTCCGCTTTATTCAACTGAAGTTAGTGACTATGGAATAAATGATACAACATCAATAGATAAAGAAATAACTGCAGTTGTGAACTGTGAGTTTATAATAAAATAAGTGGCAAAAAGCCCCTTCCAGTTTCCTGGGAAAGTTGGAAGGGGTTTTTAATATTCAAACTCAATCCCAAACGGCTTTAATGCTCTTGGCAAAATCCCGTGAACATATGCAATCATTAGACCATAGTTTGTTATTGGCACACCCTGTTTTTTAGCAAGTTCTATTCTATAGAGCATCTCTCTTCGTGTTATCATGCACCCACCACAGTGGATTATAAGCTTGTACTTTGTAAGGTCTTTTGGATAATTGTAGCCTGATACCCACTCAAAGTTTATATCAAATCCAGCTATCTGGCGAAGCCATCTTGGAATTTTAACAGTTCCAATATCATCTGATTGCCTGTGGTGTGTACATGCCTCAGCAATCAAAACTGTATCCCCAGGTTTTAAATCTTTAATTTTCCTGACTCCCTCAACAAACTCCACCAAATCCCCTTTGTATCTTGCAAACAAAATTGAAAAAGATGTAAGAGGAACATCAGGTGGTGTGTCTGCGTCAACCTTTAAAAAAGCTTGCGAGTCGGTGATTACAATTGCAGGTTTTTTACCAAGATTTTCGATAGTTTCTTTAAGCTCGTATTCCTTTGTCACAATTGCAATTGCATCAGAATCCAGAATATCTCTTATTGTCTGCTGCTGAGGCAAAATAAGTCTTCCTTTTGGGGCTGCCTTGTCAATCGGCACAACTAAAACTACAAAGTCACCGAGGTTTATCAAATCTCCTACTATTCGCAAATCCTCTCCAACATCTGGTGCAAGCTTTGAAAGTGAACTTTTTAGCTCATCAATTCCTTTTAAAGTAGCACATGACACAGCTAAAAATGGCATTCCCAAGCTTGTTTGCAAAAAAGAAAGTTTTTCTTTATAATTTGGGTCTTTGTCAATCTTATTCAAAACACCAATTCTTGGCACTTTTTTCTCATCAAATAGTTTTACAAGCTGCTTTTCATACGTCAAATCATCAATGTCAGATACCACTAAAATAGCAATATCTGTTTTGTTCAAAACCTCCAGTGTCTTTTCAACCCTGAGCTTGCCAAGGATTCCTTCATCGTCAATTCCTGCTGTGTCAATCAAAACAACAGGCCCGAGCGGCAAAATCTCCATTGATTTATAGACAGGGTCGGTAGTAGTTCCTGGCATGTCAGACACAATCGCAATTGGCTGGTTTGTTATAGCATTGATTAAACTTGACTTGCCTGCGTTTCTCTTGCCAAATATAGCTATGTGAAGCCTTTCACTGCGCGGTGTTGTGTTCATCTTAAAGTCAGTCCTTTCCATAATATTTCATTCTTTAAACTTTATAAACTCAAAAGGATTCAAAAGTTCTTGTGCTTCTTTTTCATCCATAATACTTAGCTCTTTGACAACATCAATTATTTGCTTGTTCTCAATAATTGCCTTTTTTGCAATTTCTGCCGCCTTGTCGTATCCAATCTTGTCTATTAAGCTTGCTGCAATAGCAGGAGTCTTTTTTGCATACTCTAAACATTTTTCTTTGTTTACTGTTATACCATCTATACACTGCTGCCTGAAAATTTTAATACCATTTTTGAGAATTTTAAGACTTTCAAGAAGATTGTTTGCTATCAGAGGTAAAAAAGCATTCAGCTCAAGCTGACCAGCCTGCGCTGCTAAAGTTATTGCAAAGTCGTTTGCCATCACCTGAAAAGCTATTGTGTTTATAAGTTCAGGGATTACGGGGTTTACCTTTCCTGGCATAATGCTTGAACCTGCCTGAACAGCTGGCAGGTTTATCTCATTAAAGCCCGTGTTTGGGCCAGAGGAAAGAAGACGAAGGTCATTTGCAATCTTTGAGAGATTTACTGCCAAGGCTTTCAAAAGCCCAGAGCATTCAACAAAAACGTCTGCGTTCTGTGTTGCGTCCATAAGATAGTCTGAACGAGCCAAGCCGATTTTGGTTAAAGTTCTTAATATTTCTATCACCTTGAAAATGTATTTCAAAGGTGCGTTTACTCCTGTGCCAACAGCAGTTGCACCAAGATTGACCACTCTGAGCCGCTCTTCAACCTTGTATAGTCTCCATCTGTCGCGTGAGATGGCTTGGGCATATGCACCAAACTCCTGACCAAGTGTTACTGGCAGGGCATCCTGCAGCTGAGTTCTTCCTGCTTTTATTACATCTTCAAATTCATGTTCTTTTTTCTGAAGGCTTTTTTGAAGCTCTGCTATTTCCTCTGAAAGCTCTCTTACATTCCATATAGTGGCAATTCGCAGGGCTGTAGGGTATACATCATTTGTTGACTGTGACATATTGACATGGTTGATTGGATGAATTATGTCATACTCACCCGGTTTTCTTCCAATGTGAATTAAGGCTACGTTTGCAATAACTTCGTTTACATTCATATTTGTAGATGTTCCCGCACCGCCCTGGAATCTGTCTACAATGAACTGGTCATCATATTTTCCAGCCAGAATTTCGTCACATGCAAAGACAATAGCATCTTTGATTTTTTCATCCAAAAGACCAACTTCATAATTTGCAATTGCACACGCTTTTTTGACCATGACAAGCGCTTTTATTAAATCTTTGTCAACGCTCTTTCCAGAAACATTGAAATTAGCAAAAGCGCGTTTTGTGTGAATTCCATAAAGCTCAAGGTCAGAAAGCTCAATACTACCCAAAAAATCCTTTTCTATCCTTCCCATAGCGCGGTTTATCTCCTTTTAAAAGCAACCAAGATTGTTTTATTTTTATCAATTATTATACCACACAAACAAAAAAGCTGCCGAAGAAGTTTTGCCTTCGGCAGCATACCAAGTAATGATATTTAACTTGTAATAACACTTGACTTACAATTTAGAACAAATCAAGATCTTCCCACTCCTTTTTCATAAGACTGTGGTATCTATCTTTGAAAAACTTCTCATGTTCCTCTTCCCACTTGGCAAGATGTAGAAGCAAACCTTTTACATTGCCATCTTCAACTTTTTCAGCAGCGTGTTTATAAAATGCTGCAAAATCGCTTTCAATCAGGTATGCAAGCCTTAAAATTGTAAGGTCTGAAAAGTCAGTATCCAAAATTTTGGAGTTATCAACTAATATATGCGGGTCTACCATTTTGTTCTGGTCATCTACAACCCATGAAATTGAAATTGGTGGTTCTTGGCTGCCCAGACTTTTTAGAATATTCTCAAGATACTTATAATGTTCTTGCTCAATCTTTACAAACTCTTCAAAAAGTTTCTTTAGATTTTCATCCTGCAGGCTATTTGCGTAGAAAGAATAAAAGTCTTGCGCATTTTTCTCCATCTTCATTCCAAACTTCAATATGTTCTCAATCTTTTTGCTCATCATAAGGTCTCTCCTTTTAATAAGATTTTTTTCTCAAAGATATTTATACCCAAAAGCTTGTATTAAAAACTTAAAATAAATCATATCGAAAAATATAAATGATTCAAAAGGCTATTTTCTGTTCCTATCCTATAGGCCTTTTTAAATTCTTTATCTTCTTTATTTGACAGGCTAATATTATAATTTAATAGAATACCTTAATTCTCTCAAATTTACCCCTGCAATATTAATTATTCTTACTTTATTATCACTTCTAAACCCATACCTTTCATAAAAATTCAAAGCTCTCGTATTGCCTTCTAAAACCCAAAGGTGACAGTAATCAAAATTTTGCTTTTTCAATCTATTTAAAGCAAAATTCATTAATTCATAACCTTGCCTGGTTGACCAATATGCTGGTAAAACATATATAGATATGATCTCTCCATATCCAGCTTCTCCATCACGCGATTTGCCAAAACAAACACATCCAGTATCAGTTTCTCCATTATTTATTATCGCCGCTTCATGCAATTTATTAGATAACGCATCGGTAAATGGCTTGATCCACTTATCTTCCGAAATCCCATTTAGATATTCTTGCGGTATCAAACCTTTATAAGCTTCTTTCCACGTTAAAGCGTGTATTCTACTCATAATAGCTACATCTTCAATTTTAGCTAACCTTATATAACTCAATTATTCTCCCCCCATTATTCAAGTATTTATATCTGCTATTCATAATTTAAGCAGAAACCTTTTTTACATTGTATTTTGTTCACAATCTGATATAAGTACTGTTCTACTTCTGCACCGTATGGCACATACAATTAAATAAACTTCAGAAAGCCGAAAACACCAAAGAACTTTTAGCAAAGACAAAAACCAATTTTTATTTTTTCTGCACATAATTTTTTGCTGCTACATAAAAAGTTTTTCCTTTAATGTTTCTTTCTTCTGTACTTTTGGATAACTTAACCTATAGATGCCATGGCAATATAGAATGCTATAAAGTTGTACTTTGTGCTTTTATAGTTTTTAGTCCCTTAGAACTTAGTAAATCACCCCTCGACTCTTTGATATATTTGAAAATAGAATAGGAAGAACAAAGTTGTTGAATTAGAAGGTAAAAGTTTTAGACGATGAAATCACCTCTCAAGTTAATTATTTACTTTAATATTAGTAAAAAAAGAAAAAAGCAATAGTCGGATTATACAAAATTATGGCTCTGATATTGTTAATATTGTTAGAGAAAAGTATCGGAGAAGGATAGTGATGAAGGAAGATAAAGCAAAAGGCTATCCGATCAAACTTTTGGATAGCCTTTGAGGTTATTTATGATTTATTTCAAATTAAAGACTATTCAATAATTCCATTTTGTCTTGCCCATTTATCAAGTTGTTCTGCTATTTCTTGTTTCTTTTGTTCTAATATCTTTTGGTATTCTTCTCGTTCTTTTTCTATCTGCTCTTCTGTTATGTTATTTTGCTTTGCTATTTCTTTACCTTCAGGAGTTAAAAAGAGCAAACTCTTTTTAAAATCTGGATCAATCATATAAATATCTTTTCTTGCTTTATGTTCAATAGCTATTGTTCGAAATTCTTTCCAAATATTTTGCCAATCATAAGGTTTTTTGATTAACTCTCTGAGGAATTTTTCGTAATAGTAAATAGCAACTTTATCAATTTTATATTGAGCATACTCTTCAATATTATATAAGTTGTTTTGATTTTCCTTTAAATATTCTTCGTAACTTTTTTTATATGTTTGCTTTGTTTCGTAATCAAGATATGCATACCTATCCTTCATACTAAGACAGTAAGACATTATAAGTCTGTAAAGATTCTTGGGTTTCTTGTCTAAAAAGTATTTTTCAAAATCAATAGGTGAAATTTCGGAAGGTATTTTATAATTTATCATAAAATTGTCTGATTTTAGAAGAATATCAAAATCTTTTTTAAGGTTTTCATCTACAATTTGAGTTTGTTCACCATTACTATCTTTATTTTTTTCAATATCTGCATACGCAATATTTGAATTATTCAAAGAAATATTTTTATTGTTTGAAAAATAAAATTTTGCGCTTGCAATTGACAACGAAAGTAAAAATACTAATAGCAGAAATATTAATGTTCTATTTTTTCTGTTCATTATTATCACCCTTTCAATCTCAGTAAGATTTTAGTTATTGCTTACTTTGTAAAGAATAACCCAATTCGCCTTTGAAAGTCCATTAAGATACGAATATAGGCTAACATTGTACTTATTTTCTGAATGCTGAGCAACTAATACATCATAGATACCATTTGCACTAGTTTTATCATGAACGATCTGAGAATGATAAGAAGCATCACGACCATAAGTAGAACTATAAGCGTTTATATGCTGAACTATATCGCCTTCTTTTAAGAAATCATAAACTTCAGTTTTGAAGTTTTCAAGAGCATACCAAACAGGCAAAATTTTAATCTGGTAAGAACGTTTTCTACCATATCCATTAGAGTTACCCCAGTGTCTTCTGAATTCTTCAGCACCAGTCCAAGAAGTTGATCTATTTGTTGATGTGTTGTAGAACCAGTAATCTGTATTAGATTCTATACCTGATGTTGCTGATTTAATCATAGGCATAGAACCAGCATAAAGAACCTGTGATGCGAAGTTTGTGCAATCCCCGCCGTAATTTGAGAAATCAGCGTATGCTGGGTTTGGGTTTTCTGCATATTTCAGAGCATAACTTCTTGCAGCGCTTCTATTGTAGTTAGTATTTGTAGAGTTTGAGTTAGTATAGTTAGATTTTAAAACTTGTAAACTATAATAATTTGAACCGGAATGACCGTAAGAGCTTGAGACTAAAATATAATAGTAGCCACTGCTTGGAACAGAGTAGCTAATAAATTCGTTTTTGCCAGTTGGGTTGGTTGAAGAAGTAATCAGCTGTTGTGAAGAATTATAAAGATAGATGTTGTAGTTTACATTCGGATGAGCGTTTATAAAATTAATAGCAACAGAATCACCAGAGTTAAAGTATATTTTAAAATAATCTTTATCTTGAGAAGGATTGGTAGATTGATAAATAGTACCATATATTAAGTCACCACAGGAAATACTGTTAGCAGTAGAGAAAGAGTTATTGTTTTCTGATTCATAAATAACAGCAGCAGATGCAAAATCATTGTACCATAGAATTAGTAAAAAAGCAATAAAAGGAGTTAGAATTTTGACAAAGAATTTATGGGAAAATTTTTTCATAAGTAAATCACCCCTCGACTCTTTGGTATATTTGAAAATAGAATAAGAAGAATAAAGTTGTTGAATTAGAAGGCAAAAGTTTTAGATAATGAAATCACCACTTAAGTTAATTATTTACTTTAATATTAGCAAAAAAAAGCAAAAAACAATTAGCATTTTAAATAAAGTTTTAGATGAAGACAAAAAGAAATTTTGTGAATAACTAATAAGGAAACTATGGTAAAATATTAAAACTAGAGATAAGTTTTAAAAAATTTTTTGCTCCAGCCACCTGAAAATGAAAAATACTTGCAATAATCAAATGAAAAATTTAGAAAAGAAAAAAGGAGAGTAGGAGAGTATGATTATAGACTTTCACACCCACTGTTTTCCAGATGAACTTGCACCAAGAGCAATGTCAAAGCTTTCACAAAATTCTGGTATGCCATATTATCACAACGGTACTTTGTCAGGTCTGAAAGACTCTGCTAAAAAAGCTGGAATTGACATGTGCGTGGTTCTGCCCATTGCAACAAAACCTCAGCAAACAAGAACAATAAACAGATGGGCCTTGTCGGTAATGGAAGAGAACAAGGACATAATTTGTTTTGGCACAGTTCATCCTGAGTTTGATGAGTGGAAAGAAGAGATAAGGTGGTTAAAAGAAAACGGGTTTGCTGGAATAAAATTTCACCCTGATTATCAGGATTTTTTTGTAGATGATAAAAAGATGTACCCCATTTATGATGCTATTGCAAAAAACGATATGATTATACTTTTTCACAGCGGAGTTGACCCGGCTTTTATGCCACCTTACCATTGTACACCAAAAAAGCTTCATAAGGTCCTAAAAGATTTTTCGGGTGCAAAGATTGTTGCAGCGCATATGGGTGGATATAGGTTTTTTGGTGAGACGCTTGAGTGCTTGATAGGTGAAGATGTGTATCTTGATACATCCTTTTTCTTTGGTGAAGTTGATATACAAAATCCAGAAGAAATTTTCAGGAAACACGGCATAGAGAAGATTTTGTTTGCAACAGACTCTCCCTGGAAAGACCAAAAAAGAGAAGTTGAGTATGTTAATAGCTTAAGACTTTCTGAAGAAGAAAAGGAAAAGATTTTTTGGAAGAATGCACAGCAGCTACTTGGATTCAAAATTGTCCATAGGGCAAACTAAGATGTTTTGTGTATAGATTAGTAAAAGGCAATTAGAAAGAGAGGTTTTTAAAAATTGAGAGCCAAAATACTTGTCAATAACTGGACGTTCAAAGGCGGGTATTTAGCAGAGCATGGTCTTTCAATTTTGGTTATAAAAGATGACAAAAAGATTTTGTTTGACTGTGGGCAGACAAATGCCATCGTGAAAAACATTGAGAAGATGGGTGTGGGCTTTGATTTTGATGCTGTGGTCCTTAGCCATGCCCATTATGACCACACAGGTGGACTTAAATTTCTTATTGAAAGAACAGATTGTAATATTTGGGTGCACAATGGATTTTTTGAGAAAAAGTTTGCCAATAGAGAAGGGGAGTACAAATTTATAGGTGAAAATTTTGAAAGGTTTGACATGGCAAGGTTTAAGATTGTCAATGAAGATGTCTATGAGATATTTGATGGTATTTTTGTGGTGAATGTTACCTCGGGTAAAGAATATAGTGAGTTTTATATTCTCAAAGATGGTCGGTTTCAAAGCGATTTGTTTTTAGAAGAACAATCTCTTGTAGTTAAAGAAGATAACAAACTTATACTTATTGTTGGTTGCGGTCATAATGGAATTGAGAATATTATAGAAAAAGTGGAAGAATGCTTTTCTCAGAGCATCTTTGCAGTTATCGGTGGATTTCATTTGAAGAATTTTCAAAGAGATGATTTGCAAATGCTTTGTGAGTTTTTCAGGGAAAAGAGAATCTATAAACTTGTACCTCTTCACTGCTCTGGGACAGAAGCATTAATTCATTTTGGTAATAAAATGGCAAATAAGCTAAAAGTTTGTGGTGTGGGAGATGTGATTGAAATATAAACATTTTAAAAAGGTGGCAGTAGCGCATGAGAAAAGATTTCTGGGAAGATAAGATAGTTATTATTACAGGGGTAACGTCTGGTCTGGGGAAGGAAATGACAAAGATTTTACTTAAAAAAGGTGCAAAGGTTGTTGCCATTTCAAGGTCAAAAGAGTCTTTAAAAGGGCTTCAGAATGAGCTCATTAGTTTTTCGAAAAATCTCTTTTTGATAAAGGCTGACGTGAGCTTCAGAAAAGATTGTGAAGATGCATTTAAGATCATAAAAGATAAGCTAAAAACGGCAGATTTCTTAATTAACAACGCAGGAGTTGGCTTGAGATGTGAAGTGGAAGAAATAGAGGATCTTGATCTTAAAAGGGTATTTGATACTAACTTTTTTGGTGCATTTTACATGATGAAGTATGGAATAGCCTTTTTCAAAGAACTAGGAGGAGGCACAATTGTAAATATTTGTTCACTTGGTGTGAAAAGACCTGTGCCATTTACAGGTGGATACACAGCATCAAAGGCAGCACTTTCAACCATAGCTGATGTTGCAAGAATGGAGCTTAAAAAATATAACATAAATATTTTAAATGCATATCCAGGTTCTATTTTAACAAGCTTTAGAAAAAAAGCTTTAGGAAAGCCATATCCAGAAGATGAAGTCCGGCTTTCAAGGCTTTCGCCGGATGTTGCTGCAAGAAGAATTATCAGAGGTATAGAGAAAAGCAGAAAAGAGATCTACACATCTAAAAAAGACTATATATTTGTGCTTTTTACCCGCCTTTTTCCACACATTTCAGATTTTATCGTTGAAAAGGCATTTGAAAAGAGGTTAAAAGGATTATAATTGCCTTAACACCTAAATTCCTTGACATGAATAAAAATACGTGCTAAAATATTTCAAAATTTAATTTTGAAAAAATAGCAAGAAGCCATTGTAAAAGCAATTGTCCGACAAACTCGAGTAGCACGGTCGGACTTTTCATATATAAAGGGTGGGATTTGGTTGATGGCGAAGATGACGGTAGCACGGGCAATGGTAGAGGTTTTAAAAAGCGAAGGTGTAGAGATTATATTTGGCATTCCAGGTGCGGCAATCTATCCATTTTATGATGCGCTCTATAGCTCTGATATAAAGCATGTCTTAGTACGCACAGAACAGGCAGCAGTTCATGAGGCAAGTGGATATGCGCGCACAACTGGCAAGGTAGGTGTGTGCGTTGCAACCTCTGGGCCTGGTGCTACAAATCTTATAACTGGCATTGCAACTGCATATATGGATTCAGTTCCTATTGTGGCTATCACAGGTCAGGTAAATTCAAGTTTAATTGGAAAAGATGTGTTTCAAGAAGTGGATATAACAGGGGCAACAGCTCCGTTTACCAAGCATAACTATCTTGTAAAAGACCCTAAAAAAATTGTAAGGATTTTAAAAGAAGCATTCTATATAGCCTCAACAGGAAGACGTGGGCCTGTTTTGATAGATGTTCCTATAGATGTTCAGATGCAGGAGATTGAATTTGAAATTCCGAAAGAAATTGATATTCCTGGCTACAAGCCAAAAGAAAAAGGGCATCCTCTGCAGATAAAAAGAGCAGTAGAAGCAATAGAAAGCTCAAAAAGACCTGTTGTATGCAGCGGTGGTGGAGTTATTGCATCAGGTGCATCACAAGAGCTGCAAATTTTGATAGAAAAACAGAAAATCCCTGTGATTTCAACCCTAATGGGAATTGGTTCTATTCCAACAGACCATCCTTATTATCTTGGCATGATAGGTTCACATGGTCAGAAAGAGGCAAATTTAGCGCTCAGACAAGCAGACCTTTTAATTGTGATAGGTGCGCGGCTTGCAGACAGGGCGCTGGGTGATACAAAAGTTACTGACAATATGAAGATTATTCATATAGACATTGATCCTGCTGAGATAGGAAAAAATGTTGATACAAATGTGCCAATTGTTGGCGATGCAAAACAGGTGCTTTCAGAGATTAATAAGAGAATTTCAGAAAGAAAAGATTTTTGGGCTCATGAGATTAAAGCGCAAAAGAAAGTTCTTCCAGATGATGACAAGCTTCATCCTTATGATGTGCTAAGAGAAATTTCAAGGGCATACAATGGAGATTATATAATCACAACAGATGTTGGTCAGCACCAGATTTGGGCAGCTCATAATCTATATATCAAAGAACCAGGAACCTTTATAACTTCGGGTGGACTTGGTACAATGGGATATGGCGTCCCTGCTGCAATTGGCGCAAAGTTTGGAAGACCCGATAAGGAGGTAATTAGCATCACCGGCGATGGAAGTTTTCAGATGCTTTTGCAGGAACTTGCAACAATAAAAAGAGAGCAGGTGCCCATTAAAATTGTCCTTTTCAACAATACAAGGCTTGGAATGGTATACGAACTTCAGAAAAAAAGATGCACAGGCAGGTTTATTGCAACATGCTTGGATGGCAATCCTGACTTTATGATATTGGCAAAGGCCTATGGAATTGAGAGTATGAGGCTTGAGAGTAAGGAAAAGTTAAAAGAGGCTATTGAGATTATGAAAAGCCACAAGGGTCCGTTTTTGCTTGAAGTTGTGACAAGTCCTGACGAGCCAACTATACCTTAAGGGTTTAATTGAGCTTACTAAAACTTTTGGTGATAGGGGGATGTAAGAAGGTGAAGTACACACTTTCTGTTTTGGTTGAGAACCACCCGGGCGTACTGTCTCGTGTTGCAGGGCTTTTTTCAAGAAGAGGTTTTAATATAGACAGCCTTGCTGTTGGTGTTACAGAAGACCCTACAATATCCCGCATGACAATTGTTGTAAATGGTGATGACTACATTGTCGAGCAGGTGACAAAACAACTGAATAAACTTATTGATGTTATAAAAGTCAAAAAGCTAAACCCAAAAGAAGCTGTTGAAAGAGAACTTGCGCTTATCAAAGTAAATGCTAATTCTCAGACACGTTCAGACATTATTCAAATAACAGAGATTTTCAGGGCAAACATTGTGGATGTGTCAAAAGAAACGCTTACAATTGAAATTTCTGGTGATGAGGACAAGATTGAAGCGCTAATTGAGCTTTTAAAACAATATGGCATTCGTGAGGTAGTCCGTACAGGACTTATTGCGATAGAACGAGGAAACAAAGTTATATCAAAATCTAAGTCTGAGGAGGATGATTAAAGATGGCAAAGATATTTTATGATCAAGATTGTAATCTAGACCTACTTAAAGACAAGACTGTTGCAGTAATTGGTTTTGGCAGCCAAGGTCATGCACATGCACTGAATTTGAGAGATTCTGGTGTAAACGTTGTGGTTGGACTTTATCATGGCAGCAAGTCTTGGGCGAAGGCAGAAAGTCATGGTCTTAAAGTTATGACAGCTGATGAGGCAACAAAAGCTGCAGACATCATTATGATTCTTGTAAATGATGAAAAACAGCCAAAGCTATACAAAGAGAGTATAGAGCCAAATTTAAAAGAAGGAAAGGCAATAGCATTTGCGCACGGTTTTAATATTCACTTTGGTCAGATAGTACCACCACCATACGTTGATGTTATAATGATAGCTCCAAAAGGACCAGGCCACACAGTCAGAAGCCAGTATGAGGAAGGAAAAGGTGTACCAGCTTTAGTTGCTGTACATCAGGACTATACAGGAAAAGCCTTAGATATTGCTTTAGCTTATGCAAAAGGTATTGGGGCATCAAGGGCTGGAATAATTCTTACTACATTTAAAGAGGAGACAGAGACAGACCTTTTTGGTGAACAGGCTGTTTTGTGTGGTGGTCTTACAGAGCTTATCAAAGCCGGGTTTGATACATTGGTTGAAGCAGGATACCAGCCAGAGATTGCATATTTTGAGTGTTTGCATGAGATGAAGCTGATAGTTGATTTGATTTGGCAGGGCGGACTTTCTTTAATGAGATACTCAATCTCCGACACAGCTGAGTATGGCGATTACATGACAGGTAAGAGAATTATAACAGAAGACACAAGAAAAGAGATGAAAAAGATATTAGAAGAGATTCAAAACGGTACATTTGCTAAGAAGTGGATTTTGGAGAACATGGCAGGAAGACCTGAATTCAATAGTATTAGAAGAAGAGAACAAAATCTTTTGATTGAACAGGTTGGTAAAGAGCTCAGAAAGATGATGCCTTGGATAAAGCCAATAAAAGAATAAGGGTGAGGGGTTTTTAATGGGAAAAAGAGTTATAAAGATATTTGATACCACGCTCAGAGACGGTGAGCAAACACCGGGTGTGTCGCTCAACGTCAATGAAAAACTTGAGATTGCAAAACAGCTTGAAAAGCTCAAAGTTGATGTCATAGAAGCAGGATTTGCAATAGCCTCTCCTGGCGATTTTGAGGCTATAAAGACAATTTCTGAAAACATCAAAGATGCAGTTGTTGTATCTCTGGCAAGGGCGATTGAAAAAGATATAGATAGGGCGTATGAGGCGCTCAAAAAGGCTTCATCTCCGAGGATTCATACTTTTATTGCAACGAGCGATATTCATATGAAATACAAGCTCAAAATGACAGAAGATGAGGTACTCGAGCGAGCAGTTGCCATGGTAAAGTATGCAAAAAAATATGTGTCTGATGTAGAATTTTCATGTGAGGATGCAACACGTTCAAGGATTGAGTTTTTGATAAAGGTATTTGACGCTGTTATAAAGGCTGGTGCAACAGTTATAAACATACCAGACACGGTAGGCTACACAACACCTGAAGAGATGAAAAGGATTATTCGAGCAATAAAAGAAAACATTCCTGACATTGACAAGGTTCAAATTTCAGTTCACTGCCACAACGACCTTGGCCTTGCTGTTGCAAACTCACTTGCAGCGGTAGAAGAAGGTGTTCATCAGGTTGAATGTACAATAAACGGACTTGGAGAAAGAGCTGGGAATGCTGCTTTAGAAGAGATTGTAATGGCTCTCAAGACAAGAAAAGATTTTTATGATGTTGATGTTTTGATAGATACAACACAGATTTATCGAACAAGCAAGCTTGTATCATCACTTACAGGCGTGTTTGTTCAGCCAAACAAAGCAATTGTTGGTGCAAATGCATTTGCGCACGAGTCTGGTATACATCAGCATGGGGTATTGTCAGAACGAACAACATATGAGATTATTGACCCTGTATCAATTGGTCTTCCTAAAAACAGGATGGTTTTGGGCAAGCATTCTGGTCGCCATGCGTTTGAAGAGAGGCTCAAAGAGCTGGGATACACCGACCTTACAAGAGAAGAGATTGACGCTGCATTTGAAAAATTTAAAGTTTTGGCAGATAAAAAGAAGGTTGTACTTGACAAAGACATTGAGGCACTTTTAGAGCAAAAGTCTCTCAATATTCCAGAGACATATGAGCTTGTGAGGTTCCAGATAATAAGCGGAAATGACTTAATCTCAACAGCATCTGTCAAGATAAAATCTGGCGAAGAAGAGTTTGAAGAAGCGGCGACAGGCGATGGTCCTGTTGATGCAATCTTCAAGGCAATTGACAGAATAACAGGGCTTCAGGTTGAACTTGATGATTACAGTATAAAGGCTGTCACCCAGGGCAAGGATGCTCTTGGCGAGGTAACAGTAAGAATTAAGAAGGATGGCAAAGCGTTTTTGGGAAGAGGCTTATCTACAGATATTTTAGAAGCAAGCGCAAAAGCGTATGTAAATGCTATAAATAAGATGCTGTATAAAATTTCAGAGGAGTAAAATTGACTCTTTACAATTTTTTAAATTGGGTTTAAAATAGTTAACAAATAAAAATTAAGGGTCAAAGGGGTGCAAAAGATGATAATACGAATATGCGGCGCAATCACAATAGTTAGCATTATTTCAATAATTAGAAAGAGAATAATTAAGTGGATTTATAAAATTTCATATGCCGCATTGCACCCATTTTGGCCTGTGTATGAGCAAAGAGGGTTTTTGAAAAGACCCTTAGGGCATCTTTAGAACTTGCAATCAAATTTGAGATTGAATTTTAAAAGCCCAGCCTAAAAAATCACAGGCTGGGCTTTTTTGATATCAAAAAGGAGGGAAAATGAAGTGGAAGATAATAAGACCATCATCATTTATGACTCAACCTTAAGAGACGGTGCTCAGGCTGGGGGAATTTCATATACTTTGGAAGATAAGCTCAAGATTGTAGAGAGGCTTGACAAATTTGGTGTGAAATTTATCGAAGCAGGCAATCCCGGCTCTAACATCAAAGATCAGGAGTTTTTCACAAGGGTTAAAAAGATGAAATTGAAAAATGCAACGCTTATTGCCTTTGGTTCAACAAGACGAGTCGGGATTAAAGTGAAAGATGATATTAACATTCAGTCACTAATTGCAGCTGACACCGAAGCTGTTGCAATCTTTGGTAAGTCGTGGGATTTTCATGTCAAAGAGGTCTTGAAAACAACAGAGGACGAAAATCTTCAGATGATTTATGACACAATAAAATATTTAAAGTCTTTGGGCAAGTATGTTGTATTTGACGCAGAGCACTTTTTTTGATGGGTACAAGAATAACAGAAAATACGCTTTGGAGACTTTAAAGGTTGCAAAGGAAGCAGGAGCAGATTCTTTGGACCTGTGCGATACAAACGGTGGCACCTTCCCAATGGATATTTACAACATCACAAAAGAAGTTGTTGAGATGTTTCCTGGGACATTGATTGGAATTCACTGTCACAACGACACAGGTATGGCTGTTGCAAACTCAATCATGGCAGTTTTGGCAGGAGCACGTCAAGTACAGGGGACCATCAACGGATATGGTGAGAGATGTGGAAACGCAGACCTTATCACGCTCATTCCAAATCTTCAGCTAAAGCTTGGTTTTAAATGTGTACCAGATGAGAACATAAAACACCTGACATCTCTTTCAAGGTACGTTGCTGAGATTGCCAATATGGTTCCAAACGAGCGAGCACCATATGTTGGAGCTTATGCGTTTACACATAAGGCTGGTATGCACATTGACGCTGTTAAGAAAAACCCGGCATCTTTTGAGCATATAAACCCAGAAGTTGTTGGAAACACAAGAAGAATAGTACTGTCTGAGGTTGCAGGAAGATCTACAATTCTTGACAAGATTCGCGAGGTTGACCCGACAGTTACAAAAGACTCACCTGTGACAAAAGAGATTATTGATGAGCTAAAGCGCCTTGAGAATGAAGGGTATCAGTTTGAGTCTGCAGAGGCTTCATTTGAGATGTTAATTAGGAAAAAGCTGGGACTTTACCAGCCGTTCTTTACTCTCAAAGAATTTAAAGTTCTCATTAATGAACCGGCAGTAGAGTACAGCTCATCTGCAATTGTAAAGATTGCGGTAGATGGGGTTACAGCAATCACTGCTGCAGAAGGTGACGGTCCTGTACATGCTTTAGATAATGCTTTGAGAAAAGCTTTGGAAAAGTTCTATCCCGAGCTAAAAGAGGTTCATCTTGTTGACTATAAAGTGCGGGTGCTGAATGCAGAGACTGCAACTGCTGCAAAGGTTCGAGTTCTGATTGAGTCAACAGACGGAAAAGACACATGGACAACTGTAGGTGTTTCAACAGACATTGTAAATGCAAGCTGGATTGCACTTGTGGATTCGCTTGAGTATAAACTCTGCAAAGAAAAAGTGGGGAAATAAATAAAGCGGGGGCTGTCCATCTCAAATAATTCTTGACAGTCCCTTGCTTTTTTGAAAATTTTCAAGTTTCTTCAATAAGCTGTTTTGATATAATTCACCCATTCCTCATATATTTCTTTTTCTGTCTTTCCAAAGGTTTTCTTGAAATTGTTAGTTTTTAGTAATTGTAACACCTTGTACCAGCCATAATTTTTGTCTAAGTATTCGATGTAAGTATCTGCGAAAATATATCCACCTATGTTTGCAAATTTAATTGGATTTTCTGTCTGGATATCTTCGAATGAAGGGATTTTTATGTTTTGCAGTTCCCCTCTTTTCAGTTGTCCGCCGTTGGTTAAATATAAGGCAACACCCTCTTTCAGCCATTTTTTCATTTTTGGATTAATCAAATACTGATAAGTATGCACCATTTCATGCAGAAGAGCTTGTTTAATACTTTCGTAGTTATGTAATCTTCCTGGATTTGTAGGTGAGGTTAATATAACTGTTGAACCTATGTTGTCGCCAATATACCAGTCAAGGTTAAAAAGAAGAGTTATTAATCCGTATTTTTTAGTTTGGAACGTGGATTGTTTGTCATAAATAAATATTTTTATTTTAGATTTTTCTTTAATACCTAATTTGTCCATAAGATATTTTGCTCTCTGTTCTGCTAAATTAAAACAATCTAAAGCAGCTGCTTCCTCTTTTTTGTAATATACATCTGCCCACCTTCCTATTTTTACCTTCATATTTTTTGTTTTTAGTTGTAATGTTGGTATAAATGTGGTACCAAAAGCTATTATGAGGATAGTAATAAAAATAAAACTTGTTTTAATAACTTTGCTTCTTTTCATGGTGTGCCTCCTTTTTAAGGTTCAAATGATTGTTTATACATTAGTGAACTACCACCCACCTGAAGAGGTGGTGGTTTTCTGTTTCATCGACCGGACTTGCTGCTGGGAAAGTATTTCCCAGCAGTAGAGGTTCAGGTCTTAACAGGCGTAAATTCGGGTAGTCCCTACCCTACTGACTATTTACACAAACAGCAACATAATTTCGCAGGTTTGTAGCTGCATTCTCATCCCTGTCATGAACAGCTTTACATACAGGACATTCCCATACCCGCTCCGATAACTTGAGATTTCTGTAAATATATCCACATCTACTGCATATTTTTGACGTTAGGAATGTCCTATCTACCACAACAACTGTTCTGTCATACCAATCTGCTTTGTATGAAAGGTATCCTAAAAACTTCGACCATGAACTGTCTAAAATGTGTTTTGCCAAGTTTCCCCTTGATGGCCCCTTTATATTTATACTTTCGACCACCACGACTTGGCTCTCGTCTATGATGGCCTTGGAAAGCTTGTGCAAAAAATCTTCCCTTGCATTCTTTAAATACTCATGCTCTTTTGTAAGTCTTTCTATTGCTTTCTCCCAACTTTTAGAACCTTCCTTCTTCCTTTCTCACCTTGACTTTCAATGTATCTTCTAATCATTTCAACTGGAGCGCCACCACTTGTCAGCAAACAATAACTTCTTGACCAAAAATATTCCTTCCACAATTTTTGCTTAATTTGGGGAAATTCCTTTTTTATGAGTCTTGAAGAGGCACTTTTATAAGCATTTATAAACTTGGAAAGTGGTGTTGTAGGAGTTGCCTTGAACAAAATGTGCACATAGTCTTTATCATAATTCCACTCAAGCAGAGTTATATTGTAATTGGGTTGAATGTACTCAAAAATTTCTTTTAGTCTTTTTGAAATTTTCTCATCTATTACATCTCTTCTATATTTCGTTACTAAAATCAAATGATAGTATAGAAGAAATACTGAATGTTTATTTGAATCGAATTTTATAATCATCACCAGTTTTATTATATCCCTAAACTGAATATTTATCAACCGCAATTCAGGAGCTGTCCAAAAAGATAACTGGACAGCCCCTTTAATTTTGATATATTGATATTATGATATATTTATGATATAATATATCAAAAGTGATAACATGAGGTAATAACCCATAGCTCTTAAACATGATAAAGTTGTCTTCAAAAATTACAGTCCATAATTTGACGCCTATCGACCCAGAAGCTTTTATACCTCAAAATCATCTGGTCAGAGTAATTGATAAAATCATTGATAAGATAGATATATCCACCACAATAGAAAGGTACAAAGGCGGTGGTACAAGTAGTTACCATCCACTAATGTTATTAAAAGTTTTAATATACGCCTTACATACAAGGTATTTATTCATCAAGAAAAATAGCTCAGGCTTTACAAGAAAATATTACTTTTATGTGGCTCTCAAAGTATCAAGTCCCTGATTTTAGAACTATCAACAGATTTAAAAAAGAAATTTTAGGAGAGACAATTGAAAATATTTTTGCTCAGGTGGTTAAACTTCTTGTACAGTTAGGATATGTAAACTTCGATTATTACTATCTTGATAGGACAAAACCTGAAGCTAATGCAAACAAGCATTCATTTGTTTGGGCTAAAAGTACAAGAACTTTCGAAAAGAAGTTAAGAGAGAAAGTGAAAAACATAATTGAAGAGATTGAAAAAATAAATGAAGAGGAAGACAAGCATTGAAAGATTTGGGAGTAAAGTTAGAAATTGACGTGATAGCAAGCAGTTAGAAGAAAAGATTGAGCAAATAAACCAAAAACTTGAGTAGGCTGAGTTTAAAAGCAAGAGAAAAGAGTAAAGAAGCTGGTAAAGGTATTGAAAAATGATTGTGTTTTCAGGCTCAAAAAGTATGAAAATTAATGAGGCAATTTTAAATGGCAGGAACAGTTTTTCTAAAACAGACAATGATGCCACGTTTATGAGGCTGAAGGATGACCGTATGAAAAACGGGAATTAAAAGCCGGGTATAATGTACAAATCGGCACACAGAACCGATTTGTCATAGGTTTTAGCATCCACCAAAGCCCCACGGCTACATGTGTTTAAAAGAACATCTTGAGCTTGTGGAAAAGATAACAGCTCACAAGCCAAAGAACATTGTAGCAGACAGTGGCTATGGGCTTGATTGAAACTACCTTCATTTGAAAAAACGTGGCATCAATAGTTCTATTTAAGTATAACACATTTAACTTAGAGCAGCCAAGGAAATTTAAGAAGGACAAGTTCAATAGCAGGAATTGGGAGTATATTGCCTCTGAAGATGCATATATTTGTCCTGCTGGTAAGAAGGTGAAATACTTATATCCGAGGGTAGATGTAAATGAGAGGGGATTTGTAAGTTGGGAGAAGATATACGAATGTGAGGATACATGCAATGGATGTGAGCACAAGGATAAGCGTTACAGAGGCAAGAGATGGAAAAAGAGATTTAGGATAAGGCCGAGGTTTAAGAGGTTAAAGAATGAAGTAAGAGAAAGACTTTTGAGCAAAGAAGGCAAAGAAATTTACAGCAGAAGGAAGATAGAAGTTGAGACAGTATTTGGGATAATAAAGAACAATAAAGGATTTAGGAGTTTCCTGCTCAGGGGCTTGAAGGGCGTGAAGCTAAAGTAGAGTTTGGTTTGTATTGCTTATAACATGGAAAGGTTAGCGAAGATAATAATAGAGGGTTGGGGCAAAATTGTCAGCCAACCCTCTTGTTTTTTTACTTCATAGTTCAATATTAACATTTAATACTATCAGATGCTTGGTTTTGGCTATTGAAAATTATTGTTTTGGGACAGCCCCTTAACTTTAGTGTTTTGTTTCTGAATTCTATATAGTAAGAAAGCAATATGGAAAATTAAGTTTTTAAAGAGTCCTTTATTTGCTTTTCAAAAACGAATTTATAGAAAATGCTCTTGGTACTACTTTGTGATTAACAAGTGCTATATTTTTTCCATTCCAAGTTGGTTCAAATCTCCACATTTTTTTATTATTAATATCGTACACAGCCACGTAATATTTTGTTTTATTGTTTTTGATTTCTTTTTCACTGAAGATGAGGTAATTGTTATCAAAAAATTTAACTGAATCATATTGAACAATATTATTTGTAGGTAGTATGGTGAATAAAGTTTTAAAAGTTTTTTCATTGTTTTCTAATTTCATAATTCTGATTAAATTTTTTTCTGGATAGGATGCTTCTTTGGTAGATAGAATATCTGTTATAAAAGCAAAAGTTCCATTTGGTGATATATCAAAATGTTGTTTTGGTGGATATGGCAAATTATTTATAGCAGGATAAGAAATTCTTTTTACTATTTTAAAATTATTTTTCTCGAACCATGTAATTTGGTATGGATAAATAGGAAGATAGAGAGTTTTTTCGTTGTTGTGAATATATTCTTTAAATTTCTTCTCTTGAATCCAGTTTATGAAAATAAGCTGATTATCTAATTCTGATGGAGCAATATTAATTAAATCAAATTGTGCATTTTTAGGTGGACTGATAAGACTTTGGGTATCAATTTCTTTTATCATTTTTTTGCTTTTAATGTTCCATATCTGGACACTAAACTTACCGTTTGTTTTATGTGGAATATTATAAATAAGCAAAAGATTGTTATTTATCCAATGTATAAAAAATTGTTCACTGAAATCCTTTGTAAGCCAATCTTCTTTTTTTGTTTTAAGGTCTAAAAGTATGATATTTTGTGCATCTCTTTGTTGATTCCACGTAGAAATTGCCATATATTTACCATCAGGTGAAATTGCTGCTTCAGGGTTTGTACCTCTTCCACCCTTCCAGACAAGATGCAGAGTAGGTTTTTTACCACTTAAGAGTTCTTTAATATCCCAAACAAATATTGCATCTTGATTTACTCCAAATGATGATTTTAACCATGTGCAGGAAAGAATCAAATCATTTTTTCTATTGGCGCAATTAATAGGTGAAATTGTTACCACAAGGAAGCATATGGCTATAATTAAAATTATAGTTAATTTATTTTTCATTTTTTAAACTCCTTCGTCCACGTATTTAGTTAAAGAATTGTTTAACCTGAAGCCATGTTCGGCCATAAACTAAATTATTTTCTTGGCCGCTCAACTCTTTCATGTAGTTATAGGATATGTCCATTATTCGATAGACTAAATCAGTATTTGGTATTTGATTAGGTCCAAAATCATTTCTATATAATACCAGTTTTTTGTTATTTTGTAGGTTGCGTACTTCTACTTTTGTACCATATGAGACATCTTCCCAACGATATGGCAAAGCCACATTCTTACTTGATGTTCCTTGATAACTGGAAATATCGCCATAAGTCAATAAATAATTATCATCATGTTTTGAACCCAAAGTATGTCGTGCATAAATTTTCACTTCTTTGCCGTTTACGTATTCGATTCTGTAAAGAATAGGATTTGTTTCTACATCATAGTAGGCTCCGGGATTTGCTATAGCAGAGGTTGAAAAATCAGGACTCTGTTCTTTTTTATTTTGTTGGATTTGAGATTCAATTTTAACATCATCGGGTTCATCTGAAAGAGATTTGTTTTGTGAAGGATCAATATAAAGTCCTTTTTCTTTCAGAGATTCAACGGACCAATCAGGTAAATGAATAATTTCACCACCATAATCATCATAAATTATTTCTATCAATAAATTGCCGTTTTTATCATATGATACCCATTTTTTGGTTTTGCCATTTTTGTCGATACAAATTTCTTCATAACCACCATTTGAAAAATAATTTTTTCTTATCTTATCACCATTTTGAGATGGAATAACTTCTGTTTTCAAAATTACTATATCGCTTTTGTTGTTCTCAGATCTACTTTCAGCAACAACAATATTCAACTTGTACAAAATAGGAACTAAAAGCAAAAATAAAATTAATATTGTTGCTTTCAGAATTTTACAATTGGTCATTTTTTTAATTTGCATTACAAATCAACTCCTTTCTTAGATTAAAAAATTATAATCCCTCTTAAGGTTTTACCCACTAATTTTCAAACATTTTCTAATCACCTCTTGAGTAATTTATTTTTTAATATATTATACCACACATGTACAAATACTACAATTGTAAGATTAAACAAAAAAAATAAATGCATTCTCTCAATTTTTTGGCAAAATATTATATTATTAATTCTAATAAATGATTTTTTCAGTATAAAAGCAACGTTTTCAAGAAATATGTGTTATAATATTGACAGGGTTGGTAAAAGAAAATTTATGAGAGAATATATAAAGCATGTAAAGGACACAAAGATTTACTAAATAACAACGTAAAGTAAAGATTGCCCAGATAGTAACAACCTTCTTTAATAAAGTCTCTCTTACTAAACCGCAAATGGGAGGGATACAAAAGTGACAAATATTAATGCAAAGAAATTAATTATTAGTTTTGTAACTCTATTTTTAGTAATTATTGTTAGATTCTGCATTGTAAATGATATTGCAAAAGGAGAAAACGTAACTCAGCAGACTAATACACCTGTCAAAAAACTTTATGAGTTAAAAGTTGATAAAAAACTTCAATGTTATTTTGACAAAAATTATGCTTACATCAAACTTCCACAAGATTTTTTAAAGAAAAGTATTGATATTAAGATAAGAATTTACCGAAAAAATAAAACCACCGAGGATTATTATTTAACACTCTACCAAGTTAATAATCAAACATTTAGGTACAAGATAGATGGTAATAATGTCAATAAAGTGGAAGCTTATCCTTTAAATAAAAAAATCGGTATTTCAATAACAGAAGTTACGTGGCTACAAAATTCCGTTTTTGTTGATGTTTACAAAGAACCAAAGTCAAATATAAGTCCTGCGTTCATAGTTGTCCGTGGATATAATCAAAACAATGAGCTGTGCTATGTTTCATCAATGAATATTAGAAATCTTTCAGAAGGAAAGGAAAGGCTGGATATAGAAACAGATACACCTTCTGATCTTGCATATATTGAAGCATACCTTGAATATGCAACCATTAAGTCAACTCGGGTGGTTGATTGGGCTTGTGACAAGATTGAAAGAAGAGTGTATATCACGGCAACATATTATGAGCCGCATTTTGAAAATATTTCACAAAAAAAGGCTATCATAGATAGGAATCAAATGTTTGACCGCTATCTATATTTGAAACTTAGTGGGTATGACTTAAATGGTAAAAAAATAGCTTTGAGTTCACGAAACATGGTTTTTGATATTAAGAAACTAATCAGTACAGAAGGTTATGCTATTGATACATGTATTGCACAACTTAACTTACCAGAAACTGTTGTGCCTGAAAAGTGGGAAGTTGAGTGTTTCACAAGTGAAAAAGCTATTAATCTTCTTGACTGGGTTTTGAATAGAGAAACAGGAGATTTATTTATAGTTGCTACTAACTTTACGTCTGAAAATAAGCTGTTTTTGGCCATAAAAGGATATGATGAAAAGCAGAATAAAGTGTTTTTAAGCTCCAGAAATATGCAGATTCAACGAGGAATTATTGATACAGCTATAATTTCAAATATTCCTCCAGATGTGAGAAGTGTTAAAGTTGAAGTTGTTCCGGATAAGGCTGACTCTTCATATATTGTAGATTGGTGTTTAAGTAAAAATAGGAATTTGTATGTTGTGGCGGTGAACAATACTGCTGCTAATATGCTTTATTTAGTAATAGAAGGATATGGTGATAAATCAAATAAAGTATTTTTAACAACAAGAAATATGCAGATTCAGAGTAAAACAATTGATACAACTGTGATATCAGGTATTCCTTCGGATATAAAGGATGTAAAGGTCAAAATCATCGAAAATAAGGCTGATTCTTCATACGTTGTGGACTGGTGCTTAGATAAAGCAGGGAATTTATACATTGTAACTGTGAATAATACAAAAAAGGATATGCAGTTTTTAGTAATAAGAGGGTACGACGACAGAAATAACAAGATATTTTTAAGCTCAAGAAATGTCCGGTTAAAACCGCAGACTATTGACACAAGTGTTATTTCAGGTGTGCCTACTTATTTGAAAAATATTCAGGTTGAAATTGTACAAAACAAATCTATGCCTTCATTTGTTGTTGACTGGTGTTTGAACAAGCAAGGTAATTTGTATATAGTTGGCATAAATAATTCTGAAAGAGATGATAACCTGTGGGTAAAGATAGAAGGCTATGACCAAAAAGGGCAAAAAATTTGGGTGGGTTCGAGAAACTTTAGAGTCCGAAAAGGAACAATTGACACTTGTATCGTAAATAATATTCCTGCATATGTTAAAAAAGTTAATGTATCAATTTTGCCTGAGCAGGATGGTGTTAAGATTCAGGAAAAGTTATTCGACAGAGAGCGAAGAAAATTGTATATTATTATTACAAATTATGGAAATGACAAAAATATAAAAATTCAAGTAAATGGTTTTGACGCAAATGGCAGGCTTGTGTACAAAAGTATGTATAATGCAAATGCAAAAAGTAATATTGTGGGAGCGCATACGATTAACATATCGAATAGCAAGATAGAACGAGTAGAAATAAATGTAAAATAAAAAACAGGGGACCATTTTTAAAAATGCTCTTTTTGGTCCCCAGTTATTAGTTTTCGGTATCTTTATGTTGTAGATTATCAACTATTAATATGGTCTCATAAACATCTGTGTCCAATACAAAACTCCATTACTCTTTTTTGCAACCCCAACACCAATCTCAGTAAAAGAAGGGCTTAGTATATTTGCCCTGTGACCAGGGGAAGACATCCATGCTCTTACAACTTCTTGAGCACTCCTTTGCCCGTATGCAATATTTTCACCAGCAGCCATGAACTTTAGTCCAAAACTTTCCATCATTTTAAAAGGTGAACCGTAAGTAGGAGAGTAGTGCGAAAAATAGTTTTTGTTTGCCATGTCTTGAGATTTAAACCTTGCTACGCGACAAAGCTGCCAGTTTGTCTTCAAAGCAGGAAGTCCTACCTTTGCCCTCTCTTGATTTGTCAGTTTAATTACTTCATTTTCTAAGACATTTAAATTGTTGCTATTTGGAATATTTATCTTTTGCCCAGGGTATATAAGGTTAGGATTTTTAATTTGAGGATTTGCTTTCAAAAGTTCGCTTATTCCAATTTGGTTTTTAACAGCAATACTCCAGATAGTATCCCCTGCTTGAACTGTATAAGTTTTTGTTTGTGCAAATGCTGTTGAAAATGATAAAAGAACTATAATGCTTAAAACTGCTAATGTTTTTCTCATAAATTTCACCTCCCCATTTATTAGTTTCTTAAATTGTTTGTAAAAATATAAGCAAAGATTTGCTAATTCCAAGGTACGTAATTCAATTTTCTAAATTGCAATATTAATGCAACACTTTTTTAAAATGAACCGAAAATTGTAATATGATTAACTCGACAAACTGTGTATGATAATAGTTGCGAATATATGCCTGCTTCCCAGCAGGAAAGAAGAAAGCTGTCATTTTGTGTTATATATTCTCCTATTTGGATGGTATCTCCTATACCACCTACAAAAACTTCTCTAATGTATCTGCTTCACATATTCCCTTCATTTCCTCTAGAAACTTTTCTATGCTACTTTTGTAGTTAAACATCCTTCTGGGAAGTCTATTGCAAAAATCTTCAACTCCTCTTTATAGCTTCTTTTGATATTTTGCTTATTTCTTTTCCTTTGGGTAAAAAACGCCTTATCAATTCTATTTGCCCGCTCGTTTGTTCCTCTCACATATGTGAATATGGGTGTGTATAATATCCTTCCGACCCTAATTCATTTAAGACTTTTCCAAGCCTACTTGCTTCACTACCATTGTCGCTTGTTACACTTTTGAACACTCTATTGAATTTCTCTCCCATCTTATCTTTGCTAAATCCAAGCTTTTGCCTACAATATTCAACAACTGTAATAACATTCCATTTATCTTTCAGTATCTTTTATTCTACAAACTTCAAAAGTTTTTCCACCTCTAAAAGTTTGTTTTTCCTGTTACGCTTTGCTTCTTAATATCTCATACACAACTTTACCTGTTTGAGCAAAGTATTTTTCAAATGTTACTTGTGTCAGTTTCTCATTTGAGTGGTTATTCTTTGTTTTACTTCACGTAAAATTGTACTTGCACTTTTTATGAAGCTCCTTTGTTATCTCTCTTATGCCATATCCCAATTTCTAATAACTTTTCTATAATTTCTCTTTCTGCTTAACTTAGGTGTTTAAATCTTCTTCTCTTTGTGGTATGATTATCATAGGTCATAACTTCAAACCTCCTGTGTATGGTTTTGTCTTTTTATACTGCTATCATACACAGTTTGAAGCTATGGCTTCAATATTTCTTACCTTGTTGCATTTAATTTTACAACAAACATATAAAAATTTTTGTTTAAAATACTTGACAATTATAATTAACAAGTGTAAAATAAAAACATAAACTACACATGTAAAAAAGGAGTATACAAAAATTATGAAAGAAAAATCATTTCCAAAGATTTCGAAAGCAGAGTTAGAGGTAATGAAAGTGGTATGGAAAGAAAATAGAGTTTTGAGTGGCAGGGAGATTGTAACAAAAGTGATGGAGACAAACAAGAAGTGGCATAAGAATACCATATTCACTTTAATTGATCGCTTAGCTAAAAAAGGTGCTCTAAAAGTAGAAAAGAAAGGGAAGTTCAATTTTTACACGGCAAGTATAACTGAGGAGGACTATAAAAAGGAAGAAGCAAGAGATATTTTACAGAGGATGTTTGGTGGGTCTTTTAGAAATGTAATTGCAACTTTTTTGGAAACTACTAATGTGAGTAAAAAGGAGATAGAAGAGATAAAGAAGATGTTAGATGAGAAGGGATGCTGCAAGTATGATAATGGAAGTTTTTAAATGAGTGATGGGAATGTCGAGACTTGTCGAGAATTTTGTATATCCAATTCATAGCGTAATTTGAAGAGTTGTAAGATTTCGTAAGTGTGGTGTCTAATAAGAGGTACTCCATTTTTCCATTTACCTCGCTTAAAGTTCTCTCTTTGAAAATAAATATTAATCTCAAGAATCTCTGTTGATTGAAAATATCCGCCCGATTTCATTCTTATCTTTTCAATTATACTATTTATGCTCTCTACTGCCTCAGTTGTGTAAATATGCTTTCTAATCTCCTCAGGATAATTTATATGAACAAAGTAAAACTCAGCTTTTTCTAAAAGTCCTTTTAAAAAGCGAGGATATTTAGGAAGGTATTCATTGCAAAGTTGATTGAATCCAGAGACAGCTTCATCAACATCAGAAGAAGATAATCTTATTTTATCTAATTCTTTATTGAATTTTGAACTATCCTCTTTTGTCATATGTCGTTTTACATTACGTTGCAGGTGGGCAAAAGCAAACTTAAGCTCAGCTCAAGAGCAAGCGATTTTGACAGCATCTATTTATTGATAGGGAAGTCATCGCTTACAATTATTAAGACTTTTTTAGGACCTCTTGTTGATTAAATCTTTAAAGACTTTCATCCTATCAGTTTTGTTTTCTTTGCCAAAGAAGGTGTAAATGCCAAAGATATCTTTTTTGCTATCTAAAATCGATGCCGAGAACAACATAGCAGGTAGCCTGTTTGACTTTTGAATTGTCCCTGATTTCACAGTGGTAGCCATCAATTTAAAGTAGCGAAGACATTTTCGGGCAACTCACGTTATTTAAAGAGCTGGAATTCGTTTTTAAGGTCATTTTTGATTTTAGATATTTCCTCCTCTGAGTAAGGTAAGTCAAGGTTTTTAAGGGTTTGGATTAGCAAACTTTCAGAGTAACTATTGGCAACCAAAGACATAAGTAAATCGGTGTAAGATGAATCGACTCTTTTATATGACTGTGGCAAGACAGAAGGATAGAGTAAAGGCAAAGATTAAAAAGCCAAATCACTTTTCAAAGATTTCAGAAGGTATTGCCATTGTAGAGGATGATAAAGGTTTAAAGGGTTTTTATGTATTTAGTTCAGACAAAAAATTAGATGTAGATAATGCAAAAACAGAAAGGTGGTATTTAAAAAATCTCAAATTGTTTCAATAACTTTAATAGTGTCATTTTGGAAGGAATATACAATTTTTAACAAGAAAGGCTGCAAGAAGAATTTTTCTCTTGCAGCCGAATTTTTAAGCTCTGATTTTAATTGAGTTTTACCTTTCCACCTTTGGCATAGGTGATAAGATTGAAGTGTTATTTGCCCTTGCTCTTATCAAAATTGCCTCAAGTAAGCCTCTATTCTTGTGTGGCTTTTCTGTGCATGCGATTATATCCTCATGTGGCAGGTTATTAATTCTGTCATTCATTGCTTTTATCGCATCAATTGAGTTTATAACAGCTCGCTCAACTGGCATTCTCTCTGGATTTATGTCAATTCCAAAATATCCCCTGTAGCCATACATCTTCATGACATAAAGTGCTGCTTCTGCCTGTTCAGGTGAGATAACACCGACGTTTAAATCTTGGTCATAATTTCCAAGTGGTTGGCTGTTCCAGTGTGTATGATAGAGCTTTCCATACTCAAGTGCAAGTGAAAATGCATACGCCAAATCCTCAAATCCCATCAAAACATGTCCAACCTCAGGATTAAGACCCACTAAAGAGTCGTCCTCTAAAATCTTTTTGTTTTCAGGGTTTTGCAGCAATTTTTCAACCTTTTGTGCAAGAAGTATACCTTCGCCAGTCAGCCCGTAAATTATTCTTCCTCTTGGCTCATATGGTTTTGGCTCAATTGCAACCTTTACACCTGGCACAGCATCCATTGCCTCAGCAATACCTTCAGCAAACCTGTCTCTCATTCTTATAAAGTCAATTCCAAATTGGTTTTCGTATCCATCTCCACCGGGCCAGATGATACAAAATTCGCAGTCAAGCTCTTTGTTTAGCATCAAAGACGTTTTAAGTCTCTCGATAGCCTTTTTTCTTACTTCTTCAATGGGTGAGGCGAGTGATGAAAATTCGAAATCGTTTTCATAGAACAAATTAGGAATTACTGATAAAATCTTTATTCCTGTATCTCTTGAAAACTTTTTGTAAAGCTCTAAGTTGTCTTCGTTAATTTCGTTTGGATAATGAGCCTCTAAAGCGCAAACTCCATAGTCTTTAAGCTTTGCTATGATTTCAAGTCTTTCTTCAATTGTTTTTGGTTCGCCAAGTGGTGCATGGAATCTGCTTGGATGGTCTGAAAAATACCAGATACCAACAGAAAATTTAAGGTCAAGCTCAAATGTCTTAAGGTGCTGAATCAGCTCATCAACGCTTCTTCTTTTCATCTGATAGCTTGTGTTTTCAAGCATACTCAAAAACCTCCTTTAATCTATTATGAATTTTAAATTACTGCCGAATTTCAAAGTGCTTTTTCAATAAATCCAATGCTCTCAAGCCACATTTCACAAAGCTTTGTCCAAGCCTCAATATGAGGCGTGTCTTTAGCAAGTCCAAGGCCATGTCTTCCATGTGGGAAGATGTGAAGTTCAAAAGGTACGTTGTGTTTTTTTAGCGCCATTGCGAACAAAAGAGAATTTTCAACTCTAACTGAACTGTCGTCACTTGTGTGCCACAAAAAAGTTGGTGGTGTTCTTTCAGTCACCATGTTCTGGGAAGATAATGTCCAAACCAAAACAGGGTCAGGAGAGTCACCTAACAAGGCCTTTTTTGAGCCATCATGTGTAAACTCTGCCATGCTAATAACAGGATAGCACAAAATCATGCAATCTGGCCGACATGACACCCTTTCAACAGGGTCATTGCTTTTCTTGTCACCCTGGTCAAAGAGAGTACCTACTGTTGATGCCAAGTGCCCACCTGCCGAAAATCCCAAAACCCCAATTTTTTTTGGGTCTATGTTCCATTTTTTTGCATTGTATCTCACAAGCCTTACAGCTCTTTTGGCATCAAAAAGCGGAACAGGATGTTTGTAAGGTGATACCCTGTAATGAAGCACAAAAGCTGAAATTCCAATACTGTTTAACCACTTTGCAACAGGTTCGGCTTCATGTGATGCCCTGTGTGTGTATCCCCCACCTGGAAAGACAATTATACATGAGTTTTGCTTACCATTTTCAAGTATGTAGGGTTCTAAATATGGTACAAATCCATTTTGGGGGTCAAAAAGTGGAACATCTTTTTCCCACAATGGTATCATGAATCCGCTTTCACCCTTTTACCACTTTACCCCTCTATACAACATTATAATACCATTAAAATAGAAATTTGCAAAGCACAATTTTATTTATAAAGTTATTAAGAGCGTATAGAAACTAATAAAAGATAGTGTAGAAAGCTTTTATCTAAAAATGACATGTTACGTTTGACAATGTTGTTAAGAACATAAAAATTCTCTTTTATCGAATTACTTTGTAGCAATGCCAATTTTTCTTTTGAGTTTAAAGCTAAATGTGCTTGTTAACAAGGAATACTTTGGTATGAGTTTTACAACGGGCTTTGTGAAGATATCTAAATACACTGTTGGTACACTCTTGATGACAGTGTTTTCCATAATGACATTTATTGTCCATCTCTTTGGTTTTAAACTTTGCTCACTTTATGCCACCAGTGGAAAACTTTGTTGTTACAATACTTGGAAATGAGATTATAAACAAAACAGAGCTATCTCATGCTCAGGCTAATCAGTCTACTTTGATAGTTTTTGTGAATTTAGCTGGATTTGGAATTGGATTTATGCTATTTTTAACATACTTGTCGATAATAAAGGGAAGGTTTCTTTTACAAGGATCAATTGAAAAAGGCTGCTTTCCAACAATATTCATTTTGTTTGCGTTAGTTGGAGTGTCAATTGTGGCTCAAAAAGTTTGGCACAGAGCTTAAAAAAAACAGTAGGTACTTTAAATAATGTCTCTGTTTTCAATGTTTTGTCATATTTCCTATAGGGATTTGGTGCGTGGATTTTAATAGCTCTGATAGTTTTGCTCTTTATGTACTTGCTAAAAAAGCTTCCATTTAGCCATGCATACTGGGCATATATATTTTCAGTTGGAATATTTGTACTGGAAAGCTTCAAGATAAACACAAGCCTCAACTTCCAGATTTTATAGATATCCTTTTGCAAAGCCTTTGTTTGGATTTTGCTGATAGTGTGGATGTTCAATATTGTCATAACATTGAAGAATGTGGTCAATGAAAAGCTTTTCGAACAAGTTAGAATTAGGCTGTTGGAGTTGAAATTTTCATTTTGTGATTGTCTTGCTCTAAGAGCATTTTTAAACATGCTTTTAACTCTTGTTAAATTGTGATAAAATTATTATCAATTAACTATAAATGCTCAAAGGGGGAGATTTTCAAATGAGCCTTTTTCATTACATAGCAGCTGGCAAAGAGCTGAAACTTGGGAGTTTTGGATTAAAACAAAGTGAAGGTGAAAAAAGAAAAAAGTGGCTTGAGAAGTTTTTTGAGGAAGCAAAAAATAAACCAAAAGGGACAATATTTGAACTAATTGATTTAACAAATGTAAGTGAAGATGAAATTGAGGTTTATGATACATGGGAAGATGCAACAGGGATATATGTTGAAGAGATAACCAAGGAGGAGGAAGAGGTGAGAAAGCATTTTAAAAACAAATTTGTTTACAGAATATTTGGGAACTTTTATATTTCAGAAAGGCTAAAGAGAATTAATTATGAAAAATATAAGGCTCATAAAAAAGCGATAAATTTGCTTTTTGATTATATTTCTTCTAATTTATCTGAAGGAGAAATAATAGAAGTTTATAGCTGTTATTGGGGTGAATGGGACAGAAAGCCAGAAATTATTTCAAACATTGATTTGAATAATTTTGAACTACCTGAGGAATTTGAGCTGAGGTGCGGTGAATATATTGTTTTCAAAAAAGGTAGTAAAATATTAAGTTAAATAAAAAAGACCATCGCCTTTTTTGGGAAGTGGTCTTTTTTTTAAAACCTCAAAGAAACCATCATATTGCTCAAAACGATAATGACAATTATAGCTAAGGTAATTACAAAGTAAATCAAATCCTTTTCAAGAAGGAACATAAAGAGAGAGACCACCAATCTTGCAAATGGGGTTAAAAAGAGTATATAGAGCCCCACCTTTATTATTAAACTTGCAACCTTAGCATTAACTAAAATGTGTGCTAAAAGTCCAAAAGAGATTACAGCAATGCTAAGTACAACCCCAACCCTTAAAATCAAGCTTATTACCTTTTCTATGTCCAAGCTTTTTTTACTTTCCATTTTATAACAACCCCTTTTTTATCATCTCAATTGATGTGTAAATTAGGATGATGGCAAATGCAACTTTTAGGTATTTTGACTTTATGTACGGCATGACCTTTGCGCCAATTAAAGAGCCGCCTAAAACCCCTACTGCAACAGCACCACAAATGTCATAGACTATATCCCCTCTTGCAAGATATATGCTAATACTTGCTAAGGCTGTCACGCCCATCATGAAATTGCTTGTTGCAGTTGAGACCTTAAAAGGAAGTTTCATTATTGTATCAAGAGCCAGAACTTTAAATATTCCACTTCCAATTCCCAAAAGACCAGACAAAAGCCCTGCAAATGTCATCATCAAAAAGCCCCAGAAGGTGTTTTGGGCGCTATAGGTTATTTCTCTGTTCAAAATTTTGTCATAGTAGCTTCCATAGAGCTTTAAAATCTTTGTCCATTTTGTTGCTTGGCTATATTCTCTTGGCTTTTCATCAGACGTTCTGTTTTTTATCATTAAAAAAGAGTTGTAAAGAAGAAGTATTCCAAATATTACAGACAAAATCTTTGTGGGTAAAAAACCGCTTAAAATTGCTCCAAGTACACCGCCAATGACTGTTGCAAGCTGCAAAAACATTCCAATTCTAAGATGCGTGAGCTTATCTTTTACATACGCAGAGGCAGCACCAGATGACGTTGCAATGACAGACACAAGCCCAGCTGCTGCTGCCTGGTGCATGTTAAGTTTAAATACAATTGACAAAAAAGGAATTACAATAAGCCCGCCGCCAATTCCCAAAAGTGAGCCAATAAATCCAGCTATTATTGATACTACCAATACTTCAAAAATCATTTTTGTACACTCCTCAAAAGTTTTCTGCAAACTCAAAGGCAGGATAATTACTAATAACTATTATTATACCACCAATTTCCTAAATAGGTGATTAAAAATTTGCCTCTTTTCAAATAAGGAATTAAAATTTTTGTCTAAATATAATATAATAAATGTTGAAAAGATAGTATTCAGGTGATTGATGTGAAGTTTGAAATAGGCCTTGAAAAACTCAATATTGAATTTTCAAAAGACAAGCTCTTAAAAGACTTCACAACATTTAAAATCGGCGGGAAAGCAAGATATATTGTTTTTCCGAAGAATATAGATGAGCTAATTAAAATTATACAGCTTGCCAAAGAAAATGGAATTAGTTGGCGCATAGTTGGAAATTGCTCCAATGTCCTTGTTTCAGACAAAGGTTTTGATGGTGCCATAATTACCACAACTAAGATGGATTTTTTTAAAACAGAAAAAAATTTGATTGAGGCAGAATGTGGGTGTATGATTTCTCAGGTTGCAAGAAAAGCATGCGAAAATGGCTTGAAGGGCTTGGAGTTTGCAGTAGGCATTCCTGGTACAGTTGGCGGTGCTGTATATATGAACGCAGGCGCATACGATGGTGAGATAAAAGATGTGTTTGAATGTGCGGAGGTTTTGGATGAAAATCTAAACATCCTTAAACTTGGAAAGTCAGATATGAAATTTTCATATAGATACAGCAGACTAAAAGAAGAAAAGCTGATTTTGCTGAAAGCAACTTTTCGCCTGCAATATGCGGGGGAGGAAGATGTCCCGCCCATAGAAAAAGCAAATGAATACAACCAGAGAAGAAGAAAAAAACAGCCGCTGCAGTATCCAAGTGCAGGCTCCATTTTCAAACGTCCACCAGGGAATTTTGCAGGAAAGCTTATAGAAGATGCAGGCTTGAAAGGATATAGAGTTGGCAATGCTTCTATTTCTGAAAAGCATGCAGGTTTTATAGTAAACTTAGGTGATGCCTTAGCAGAGGATGTAAGAAAACTTATTTACCATACACAAAAGACTGTGTATGAAAAGTTTGGGGTACTTTTAGAACCTGAAATAGAGTTTATAGGCGAGTTTGAAACGCCACTTTTTGAGATACCCATAAAATAGAAAACAAAAAGGGTGATCTTGTTGGAGACAGTGATAATAACCGGAATGTCTGGTGCTGGTAAGAGCTTGGCAATTAGGGCATTTGAAGACATGGGATTTTTTTGTATAGACAACCTTCCTCCACAGTTTTTGCCCAAGATTGCTGAGCTTGCAAGTGCAAGCAATGACAAGATTTCAAGGATTGCAGCAGTTATTGACATCCGCGGTGGAGAGCTCTTTGATGATTTCAAGGATGTTTTAAATGATCTCAAAAAAGGGACATACAACTTCAAAGTTCTCTTTTTAGACGCGCATGATAATGTATTGGTCCAAAGATATAAAGAAACAAGGCGAAAACATCCTCTTAGTTTTGAGAGTGACGGCAGCATTTTAGAGGCCATCCAAAAAGAAAGAGAAAAGCTTGAGGATATAAAAAGATATGCAGATTTTATCATCGATACCTCTACTCTTTCGCCGAGGGATTTAAAAGAAAAACTTTTTGAGATTTTTTCTGCCCAAAAATCTCGGGAAACTATGTTAATAACAGTTATGTCTTTTGGTTTCAAATATGGACTTCCTTTGGATGCCGACCTGGTATTCGATGTGAGATTCATTCCTAATCCTTTTTATATAGAAGAGCTAAAACACAAGACGGGAAAGGAAAAAGAGGTCAAAGAATATGTGCTAAAGTGGGATGTGACAAAGGAATTTTTAAAAAAGTTTTTTGATTTAATTTTATTCTTAATACCAAATTATGCAGAAGAAGGGAAAGCACAACTTGTAATTGCAATTGGCTGCACTGGTGGGAAGCATCGATCTGTTACGATTGCTGAAGAACTTTTTGAGCTTATCAAAAATAATGGATATAAAGCGTCCATTTTTCATAGAGATATAGAGAAAGATATAAAAGGGTGACAGTCATGATATTTGATTTTCTAAAACCAGGGATATATATAAAAAGATGGATTTTGCTTATGGTTTTGTGCATTTTATTGATTTCAGCGTCATTGAATAGATACGTTGAAATCTTTAATTTTACCTTAGAGCTTCACCTATCCCTCAGGATTGCTTTGTTTATAGTTGGAATTTTACTATTTTTCCTTTCACTGATGGGGTTGATAAGAGGTTTTATCAGGCTTTTGAATAGAAGTCTTCCTTATCGTATAAGTCAAAAGACAATCTTTGATGCTATCTATTCAAAAGGTTTTTTAGAAAAAGGACCAAGAATTGTTGCGATTGGTGGTGGAACAGGTCTTTCGACAATGCTAAGAGGTATAAAAAATCTTACTGCTAATATCACGGCTATTGTCACAGTTGCAGACGACGGTGGTGGTTCAGGAAAGCTCAGAGAAGATTTAGGTATGCTACCGCCCGGTGATATCAGAAACTGTATTTTAGCCTTGGCAAACACAGAGGAGATAATGCAAGAGCTTTTAAACTACAGGTTCAAGGAAGGAAGCCTGAAAGGTCAGAGTTTTGGCAACCTCTTTTTAGCTGCAATGACAGGCATTGCGGGAAGCTTTGAAAAGGCAGTAAAACTTATGAGCGAGGTCTTGGCAGTAAGAGGAAAGGTCTTGCCAGTTACGCTTGATAACATAAATCTTTGTGCTGAGCTTGAAAATGGGCAGGTTATTGTTGGTGAGTCAAGAATACCTGATGTTGTAAAACAAACAAGAAGTGCAATCAAGAGAGTCTTTATCACACCTTCTGATGCAAAGCCAAACGCAGAGGTTTTAGAAGAAATTGAAAAGGCAGATGTTATAATAATCGGACCGGGAAGTCTTTATACAAGCATAATGCCAAATCTACTCTTTAACGAGGTGGTTGAGAGTATAAAGAGGAGCCACGCAAAAAAGATTTACATTGCAAACATCATGACACAGCCTGGCGAGACAGACGATTATACCCTTTATGACCATATTCGTGCAATAGAGGACCACTGCAAAGGCAGGATTTTTGACATTGTAATTTTAAACAACCAGCCAATACCACTTGATGTGCTTCAGCGCTATGAAGAAGACGGTGCAAAGCCAGTCTACGCTGACAAAAAGACAAAAGAGGATGGGTATGTATTAATCGAAGAAGGACTTTTGAATATATCAAATGGACTAATTCGTCACAACTCAGCAAAATTGGCAAGGGTTATTAGCAACCTTATCTATGGGAAAGACGTCATTCATGAGTATAAGTTAGGTTATTTTAGACTGAAAAATCTTAGCAAGCCTTTTAGAGGCTGAACTTAACTTTTTCTCAAGTCGCTTTTTTGGGGGAGAAGAAAAGATGTCGTTTTCGTCGTCTGCAAAGGCAGAGGTCTCAAAGAAGCTAATGCAGGCTTCTTGCTGTAGAAAAGCTGCTATTGCTGCCTTTTTGAAGTTTGCAGGAGTAATATATCAGTCAGAAGGCATATTTTCTTTTAAGGCTTCATTTGAAAATGCCCAGACAGCAAGAGCATTTTTTCTTCTTATGAAAAATGGATTTTCCAAGCACTGCGAAGTTACAATAAAGAAGAACAGTAAGCTTAATAAAAACTATGTTTACACCATAATTTTACCACCAAGTACTGACAACTTGCAGGTTTTAAAAGAGCTGCACTTTGTGAAGAAGACTTCAAAAGAGCACGTTTTAAGTTTTTCTCTCAAAGAAGAGCTTGTTAAAAAAAAATGTTGTAAAAAAGCATTCCTGCAGGCAACGTTTTTGTCATGCGGTTCAATTACCAACCCTGAGAAGATGTATCATTTAGAGTTTGACATGAAAACAAAAGAAGATGCTGAATTTTTGCAAAAGATTTTAAGATCGTTTGAGTTTGAGGCAAAAATTGTTGAAAGAAAGTCCCATTATGTAGTATACTTAAAGGAAGGTGAACAAATAGTAGATTTTTTAAATATAATTGGTGCACATGCAGCTCTTTTAGAGCTTGAAAATATTAGGATTGTCAAAGAGCTGAGAAACAATGTCAATCGTCTTGTCAATTGTGAGACTGCCAATTTAGAGAAGACTATAAATGCCTCAATGAGACATATTGAGAATATTGAATTTATTGAAAAGACCATTGGTATTGACAGTCTTCCGGAAAACTTGCGCGAGATTGCAAGGCTTAGGATAAAATACAAAGATGCCTCACTAAAAGAGCTTGGCAGTATGCTCAAAAACCCCCTTGGCAAATCTGGTGTCAATCACAGACTGAGAAAGATAGACAAAATTGCCGAGGAACTTAGAAAAGGAGGAATATTGTATGCAAAGCCTTCAGATGAAAGTTGAAAATTCTCAGGGTATCTCATCCAGAGGTGCAGCGCTTTTGGTTCAGGTTGCAAGCAAGTTCAAGTCCATCATTTGGATAGAAAAGGATGAAAAAAGGGCTAATGCAAAGAGTATCATGGGTCTGATGTCGCTCATGGTAAACTATGGAGATGATATAACAATTATTACAGAAGGCGAAGATGAAAAAGAGGCGTTAGATGCCGTTGTTATGCTTATAAACTCTGACTTTAGTGAAGAGGTTGCAAAAGAAATTACACAAGAAAAATAAAGTGAGATATGGATTATCAGAGGCTGCTTAAAAGTGTTTTTTTTTAAGCAGCTTTTTTTAAAATTTTGAAAAAGAGAGAGGATGGGATGCCATTTTGTTTAAAAATGATGTTTACAAAAAGGTTTTAGTTTTTGACGGTGCAATGGGCACTCAGCTTATTCAAAACGGGCTAAAAGGAGATGAATGTCCAGACCTGTGGTCTTTGACAAAGCCGGATGTTATAGCAAAGATACACAGAGACTATTTTGAAGCAGGGTCTGACTGTGTTGAAACAAACACATTTGGTGCAAACAGAGAAAAGCTAAAAAAGTACGGGCTTGAAAATGAGGTTGAGAAGATAAACAAAGCTGCCATTTTGCTTGCAAAAGATGTTGCGAAAGAGTATGAAGGGTATGTTGGACTTTCTGTTGGGCCCACGGGAAGGCTGATGAGGCCATCTGGTGACTTGGACTTTGATGAGGCAGAGGCTGTATTTTATGAGCAACTTTTAGCAGGAATTGAAGCGGGAGCTGATTTTGTTTCTATTGAGACGATGTCTGACATAAAAGAGGCAAAGGCTGCATTTTTGGCGTACAAAAAGGCAAAAGAAAATGCAAACAAAGATGTTGCTTGTTTGGTTTCTTTGACTTTTGAAGAGAACAAAAGACTACTTATGGGCACGCCACCTGAGGTTGCAGCTTACTTTTTTAGTTTTATTGGTGCAGACCTTGTTGGTGCAAACTGCTCAGGCGGGGCAAAACAGCTTTTAGATGTTATAAAGTCTATGAACGGATTTTCATTTGTACCACTGTCCACGAAGCCAAACGCAGGACTCCCTAAAATGATTGATGGAAAGGTTATATACGAGGATTGTATAGCTGATTTTGAATCTTCAACAGAGGAATTTATCCAAAGCGGTGTTAGACTTTATGGTGGTTGTTGCGGTACAAATCCTGAGTATATAAAGGCAATTGCAAAGCTTGTAAAAGGCAAAAATATCTTGTTTGAAAGCATGGCAGAAAAGAGGTTTATAACTTCAATATATTCAATTTTAGATGTGTCATCTAAATTTAGTGTTTATGAATTCAAACTCACAAATGACTTTTCACAAGAAAGTGTCTTTGAGCTTGTTGGCATTGAAGAAGATAGTATACTTGTTGACATTAACGAAGGTGTAGAGATAGATGTCTTGAAAAGCTTCTTGGTTGAATCACAGGACTTTTCAAAAAAGCCTTATATATTTAATATCAAGACAAAAGAGCAAGCAGATTTAATTGACAGATACTATTTTGGTGTGTATGGTTCAGTATCGAGCCTTTGTGGCAGCAGCGGAATCAAAGTGGAGATTTGAGAGAGAAGATGAGGAGGGGCTGGATTGAAGAGCTTTAGAGAGTTTTTGAGTCAGCAGGATATTGTACTTTTTGACGGTGCAATGGGTACAGAACTTTTGAACAGAGGTTATAACAAAGATTTTCCACTTGAGTGGGCAAACATCTCAAACCCAGATCTTGTAAAAAACATTCACAACGACTACATTTTAGCAGGAAGCCAGTGTATAGAGACAAATACATTTGGTGCAAATGAGTGCAAACTAAAACTTTACGGTTTTGAAGGGCAAGTTGAGAAAGTAAACAGAAGCGCTGTAAAGCTTGCAAAAGAGGTAGCAGGGCAAACAGCATATGTTATTGGAAGTGTTGGACCTCTTGGAAAGCCGGTTGGCAGTGGATTTGAGATAGACGACAAAAAAGCAAAAGAGGTTTATAAAAGGCAGCTTTATTTTCTTTTAGATGAAGGTGTGGATGCTATTCTGTTTGAGACAGCTGCATCCACACATGAAGTTTTTATTGCGATTGAAGCTTTAAAAGAGCTTGACAGTAACTTTCCATACATTGTCCAGTTTTCATTCTCAAGAGAGCTAACTACAGTGTACGGTGAGGACATTTACAGGGTTATAGAGTTCTTAAAAAACCTTGATGCAGATGTGGTTGGCCTTAACTGTGGCAATGGTCCACACCAGACATTAGAGGCTTTGAAGATATTTTCCCAGCATTTAAAAGGACCATTTTCAGTCCAGCCAAATGCAGGCTATCCTCAGCTTTTGCAAGGAAGGCTTGTATATTCAACTTCTGCAAATTATTTTGCTTCGTTTGTAGATGAGTATGTAAAATATGGGGCAAAGATAATAGGTGGGTGCTGCGGAACAACACCTGAGCATATAAAGGCTATAAAAGAGAGGATAAAGACAATTAGCAAAAGTATAGAAATTGAGGTTATTGAAAAAAAAGAAGAACAAAAGAGTATTTTGAAAGACACACCTTCTGAGCTTTCACAAAAACTTGGTAAAAAGTTTATCTTTACAGTTGAGATAAGTCCACCAAAGGGAATAGAGCTTGAAAAGACAAAAGAAGGTGTAAGACTTTTAAAAGAGGCGGGGGCAGACACGGTAAATATTGCAGATTCACCAATGGCAAGAGTGAGAATCTCACCGATTGCACTTGCGCATATATTAAAAGAAGAGCTTGGGGTGGAATCAATACTTCACTTTACATGCAGAGATAGAAATCTTATTTCTCTTCAATCAGAACTTTTAGGTGCAGCAGCATTGGGTGTTAAAAATGTTTTGGCACTGACAGGTGACCCACCATCAATTGGCGATCATCCACAGGCAAAACCTGTTTTTGATGTTAACTCTGAAGGACTTGTACTCATTTTGAACAAGCTCAACAGCGGGACAGACTACATGGGGAATCCAATTGGCAAGGCGACAAACTTTACAATTGGCGTTGCATTAAACCTTAACGCAGATGATTTGAACAAGGAGATTGAGAGACTCAAACGAAAAATAGAAAATGGGGCGCATTTTATAGAAACTCAGCCAATTTATGAGGTGGAGAGCTTAGAGAGGTTTTTTGAAAAGGTGGATTTTAAACTGCCGCCAATTTTAGGGGGTGTTTTGCCTCTCAGGTCATCAAGACATGCTGAGTTTTTGCACAACGAGGTGCCGGGGATAACAATACCAGATAAAATCCGTGAGAGGATGAAGAACTCAAAAGACCCTGTAAAAGAGGGAATAGAGATTGCTTGCGAGATTGTTGATAGAATAAAAGGGATGGTCTCAGGGATCTATATAATGCCACCTTTTGAAAAATATGAGATGGCAGCAAAGATTATAAAGAGGTTTAGGACTTGAAAAGGGTTGTTATAATTGTGGAATAATATTGAAATTATTCTATCGTTATGTTTAAACCAATTTGATAGAATAATGCGAGGATAATTTAATGGGGGTTTTTATGATGTCAGAAAGAGAAATGTTAGAAAAGATATTGGAAGGTATTGGAGAGATAAAGACTGAGGTGAGTGAGGTCAAATTAAGACTTGACAGAGTTGAAGAGAGGCTTGACAGAGTTGAAGAGAGGCTTGACAGAGTTGAAGAGAGGCTTGACAGAGTTGAAGAGAGGCTTGACAGACTTGAAGCAAGGGTCGACAGGCTTGAAGAGAGGGTAAGTAGGCTGGAAGAAAAGGTAAGTAGGCTTGAAGAGAGGGTTGAAGAGTTAGAAAAACAGGTTGAGCTGCTTGACAAAGAAGTTTATGCTCTGCGCCAGACAGTCCAAGAGAATACCAACAGCATAAACACACTTTACAATGGCCTTGCTTTTTTAGTAGAATTTAGAACCCAGATGTTAAATTTCAAAGAAGAGATGACAGCTTTTAAAGATGATGCTAAAAAGAAGATAGAAGATTTAATTGAAACAAGCAAAGCCACAAAACAACTTTACGGTGAGCATGACGTGGACATAAAGATTTTGAAGCAGAAGATTGGGATGGTCGTTTGAGATAAAAAATGCTCAGACAGATGGTCTGGGCTTTTTTATTTTTTAGTTTATGAGAGATAAGATATTAAAGAAGGCAAAAGATAAAAAGAAATAATTGATAATCGACTTTGTTCGACAAATTTGTATAAAAAATGTGGGTTATAATATTTCATAAATAATAATAGCAAGTACTTTGTATCAAAACTTTTTCTCCATACCTATCGATAAAGAATATAAGCTTTTGCAGATTTGGTACCAAAAAGAGCCAAGCTTGAATATTTCCAATTTTATAATGAGAAATAATGGGAAAGGAGAATTACCTATGAAAAAAACCTACCTTCTCAAAAATCTAAGTTTAAGCCTTTTGGAGAACGTAAAACCTAATCAGCTCATAATCCTTCCACGACGCTTTAGCATAAAAAAGCTAAGAGAAAGGGTTGTTGAAAAAAATGGAGTTTTGTTTGACATTGACATATTCACATTTGACGATTTGCTAAACGCGCCAAAAAACGAAATTTTAAAAGAGAGAAAATTTATTTCAAGAGAGCAGGAAATATTGATAGTTTTTAACCTTTTAAAACAAATCTTCAAAGGACAAAAAGACTTTGAAAATGTGTTGACGTATGAATTTGTAAGCCAGGTTTTGTATCTTTTAAATCTTATGTTTTTGGAGTCAAAAGAATATCCTTCTTTACCATCTTCAATTTCTTTTGAAAAGTATGACTGGTTAAAACTTCTTTTTGCAAGATATAAAGAATACCTTGATAAAAATAATCTTGTTAACTTTTCATATCTTCAGGATTTAGCAATTCGGCTTTATGAAGAGGAAAAGATTGAGCTTAAAAAATACGATAGTGCAAAGATTGCATTTTTTGTTGATTTTAGAAGTGATCAAAAAAGGCTTTTAAAACTACTTTCGAGAAAACTTTCCAGCATAGAGATTTTCCTTCCCTATTTTGATGACGTTGAACTTTGCCAAGAAAATGTTGAATTTCTTGAAGCTCTTGGATTTGATATTATCTTTGGCTTTCCATCTACTTCTGTGTTAGACATTGCAAAAAATACGTATGATTCAAATAAGAACTTTTTAAAAGCTTTTTCATATGGCAATATTAGTCTTGAGGTGAATGCTCTTGTAAAAGAGTTAAAAAAGGACTGTATTGAAGGCAGAATTGACTTTAGCAAGGCAGCAGTTGTTGTGCCAAACATAAACAGATACAAAGATATTTTAGCAAAGAGCTTTCAGGAAGAACTTTTGCCCATAAACCTTGACTATCAAAAAAGTCTTTTAGAGTTTGGATTTATCAAGTTTGTCTTGGACCTGATAGAATTTTTGGGTTCTGAATTTGATAAAAAGAAATTTGAAAGTCTTGTTACTCACAGATTTTTGAACAAAGAAGAAGCAGACTTTGAGATTTTGTTTGAAAAAATTAAAGACATTTATATTATGGATTTTGATCAAATAGGAAATGTACTGGAGGAGCTTGAGTTTTTACTTAGTATATTTTCTTTTGATGAAGAAAGAGAAAATCTTGTTAAAATCCAGAGAGTTTATAATCGAATAAGAAGAATAAAAAAGGATTATGAAACATCGCCAAAACCATATAGTTCATGGCTTTTGCAAACCAAAAAAGTTTTTGAAAGGCTTGGGATAACAAAAACTGCTGAATTTGTAAACGATATTGAGTTTTTAAAGGCATTTTATGCCTTGAATGAGGTTTTTGAAAATGGCTGTAAAAGTAGCAGCGAGTTTCAATTTGACTATACATTTGAGGAGTTTCTTGATATATTTAAGACAGTCCTTTCACAGAAGATGGTAGATGTTTCTATTAAGATTTTAAATGGGATAGACATTCTTCTGCCACAGGACGCGATAGGTTCTGACTATGAAAAGGTATATTTTATAGGACTTTCGGATGATATTTTCCCAAGGGCAAAGCTTGAGGATTTTTTGATGAATAATCAGATAAAGCTTGAGCTTGGCCTTGATGAGATAAAGGATTTTGATTACAACTTTCAAAAGGAATTAGTAAGTTTCAGAAGTATTCTTAATTCCTATGAGGTTTATATGTCATACCCACGCTTTTATCAGCAAGATCTTGGCAAAAGTCCGTTTTTGGAATTAGAAGGAATTGATATTGTTGGAATTGAAAACAACTATTTACCAGACCGTGAAATTGTTACTCATAAAGAGTATAAGCTAATTAAAAATGCAAACAAGGTTTCAAAAAGTCAAGATGAAAAGAGGATACATGTGCCAGAAATTGTCCAAATCAAAGACAGAGAGCTTATTTATCTTTATGAGTGTCCTTTGAAATTTGCATTCAAAAAATTCTCAGTTGACCAGATAAAAGAAGATGATTCTTTCTTTTCTTCAAACTTGAGAGTGCTATATATGAGTATCCAGAAAATATTGTCTTTTGCTCAGCCACAAGAAACTTATGATTTTATTCTTCGAAACTTAAGATATACCGCAAATGATGTTGTAAAAAGGAAATCTGCAGAAAATATATTGGAGATAGCAATTGAGATAGCTGAAGGAATGTTCAAAAATGGCGTAAAAGAGTTTATTCCACAAAACATTGGACAGCACAATCTTTTAATAAGACAAAACTTTGAAGGGTTTGAGGTTCAGCTTTTCCCAAACTTTGCTATAAAAGTAGGTGATGAAGAGATTTTCGGATTTGTAAAAGCAAAACATTCAAATAAATGGAACGAAATAGACAAGCTCTGGCTTGCTAAGAATGTTTTTAATTTGGAAAAGGTTGCAGCAATATTTCTTTATGAATCGCCAAGGTTTGTGATATATGAAAATAGCTCTCAAGAAGGGATTGACAGACAATCGCAGGAGTGTCTGGAGACTTTAAAAGACCTGCTTCAAAGGCTTAATGACCCTGAACTTTACCAAAAAAACCTTCCAGTAAAAAATTGTTTTAGATGTGAGTACAATCATGTGTGCATTTTATATTGAAAATTCTGAAGAACATAAAAAGGGGAAAGTGATTAAAATGCCAAAGGTATCAATGTATACTGCCTCTGCCGGTTGTGGTAAAACAGAGAGAATAGCAAATTTGTACGTAGATTTGATAAAGCAAGACAAAGCCCTGCCACAGCAGATAGTGGCAATAACATATACAGAAAAGGCTGCAAGAGAGCTAAAAGGCAGGATAATCTCAAAAGCACGCCAAAGAAACATTGACATCATGACAATTTCAAAGATTCAAAGTTCACATATAAAAACAATACATTCTTTTTGTATTTATCTTTTGAGGTTTTACTGGATGAGAGCAAAAGTTGATGCAAACTTCAAAATAGTGCCTGAACTGAATGCACTTTATTACAAATTCATAGACAATTATCTTTCGGTTGTTCCAATTGTTTTGGATAAATTACCATTAGAAAAGTTTTTTATTGAAGAATATTTTCATCTTCTTCAGGGCTTGATTGAAGAGTATTCGAATTCAGCAAAGTACATTCAAAAGACAATTCCTTTAGACCCAGAGGTTACCTATATCTTTGACCACATAGCTGAAATGTTGGACAGGGAATTTTTGAGAGAAATAACTTACGACCTAATTTTAGAGAAAGCTGCAAAGCTTGTGCAAATTCCTGAGGTCAAAGCCGATATAAATTCTAAATTTAAATACCTCATTGTTGATGAGTTTCAGGACTCAAACTTTTTGCAAAAAGAAATCTTTGAAAATATTTGTGAGAACATAATCTATGTTGGTGACAAGAAACAGTCTATTTATCGTTTTCAAGGTGCAGAACCTGTTGTTTTTGATGAGGCAGCTCAAACATCAAACATAATTTATGAGCTTGACACAAACTACAGAACAAATTCAGCTTTAGGTCAAAAGATTGATGCAATCAGCAAAATCCTTTTTCCTGATTACAAACCTCTTAAATATTTTTACAGTGCAGATGGTTTTTTGAAGATTGTTGAAATTTTGAATCCAACAAGTGAGAATAGAGCTACAAATGAAGCCCACTTTGTAGCAAAGACAATAAAAGAAATGGTGGAAAATGGATTTGAGATAAGCATTGGTGGCGCACCAAAAAGAAAGGTTAAATACTCTGATTTTGCAATTCTTTCAAGAAAAATTCAGAGTATTGCGCACATTTACAAAGAGGTTTTTGAAAAGTATAACATTCCACTTGAGATAAACTTCAAAAGAGGGCTTTTGCAACAAAGAGAAGTTGTACCTCTTTGGGGACTGTTGAATGTGCTTCAAAACCCTTATAAAAAATCAGCTTATATGCAACTACTTTTAAACCCAATTTTTGGTGTAAATCAACATCAAGCGCTTTTTAGCACTATAGAGCAGCTACAAAACCTTGTTCCTGATGATTTAAAAGATTTCATCTCAAAGATACGGGAAAACCTTTATATTAAAAAACTGTCTGAGATTCTACACGAGTTTGAAGAACTTTTTGAGTACAGTTGCAAAGTCTACAACATCTTTGGCAAACCGGCATATGAAAATGTCAGATTATTTTATGATCTGGTAGAAGAGAGCGAAAGCTTTTCGGTTGATGATCTGGAGAAATTTATAAATCTTGAGAACGAAAGGTTTCAGTTTGGTAAAAGTTTGAGTGATAGTAGTATTTTGATGAGCATTCATTCAGCAAAAGGATTGAGCTTTCCAATTGTGTTTTTAATCGGGCTTGGTGAGAGTACGCAAGGGCCAGTTATGAGAAATCCGAAGCTAAAGGGTAGCTATAATGTTCAATCCAAGGAATATGTAATAGCCCCTATATGGATGAAGGATAAGTATAAGGAGGTAAAGGACATTGCAAGTGTTCAGGACAAACAAGAACTAAAAAGACTTTTTTATGTTGCAATAACAAGGCCAATGGCAGGACTTTTTATAGTAAATTCAACCGTAAAACCTGTTGGCAAAAAAAGAGGTGGCTCAAAGTCATTTGCTGATGAGATTGAATTTTCCAAAATTATTGAAGCAGCAAAAGAAATAGGCATTGAATATGAGAAGATTGATTTAAAAGATAACGAAAAATTGGAAAAAGATTTTTGCAAAAGCTTTGAGGTTCATACCAAATCTTACCTTCCAACCACAATCATGAAAGATAAATTTGAAAACAGATTCAGGTATCTATCACCTACGCACATAATAGATTTTAAAAACTGCAGGGCACTTTTTGCTTTCAAGTATATAATGGGCTTGCCCATTTTTGATGAGGCAAATACAAAACTTGAGCTCTCTTGCAATGCAAAACTGCTTGGTACGACCGTCCACAGAGTACTTGAACTTACATCGCTTGACAAGTTACATACTCTTGCTCAAAACATAGCCTTGGCAATGGCAGAAAATGGATTTGAAGATGAAAACTTAATCAGGAATCTTGTTTACAACTTTTTTGAAAGTCCATTCGTAAATTCAATCAAAAATAAGGTAGTAAAGGAAGAAAGTGAAGCGCCTTTTTATTTAAAGCTGGGTGACCAAATAATATACGGTATAATTGATAAAATTTATCATCTTCCTGACAAGATTTATCTTCTTGACTTTAAAACAAACTTGCATTTTGACCACAATAAATTTGAAATGTACATTCCACAGTTATTTATTTACACAAAGGCAGTGTTAGAAAGAGAGCCGAAAAAAGATATACATTCATCCATATGTTGGTTAAGAGAAGGCAAGATGTTTGAATACAAAATGGCAACTCAGCATCTTGAGGATGTTCTGAAGACAATTGATGAAATACGAAGTATCAAGACAAAAGAGGATGTTTTAAAGTTAATTGAAGAGTCTATAGTGAAAAAAGATTGCACAGGCTGTGATTTTGAATTTTACTGCAAAGATGAGCAAAACATGATTTTGGTCAGAAAAAAACTTGAATAAATCTTCTTTTTTTCTTTTTTAACCAATTAAGAGGTTTGCAAATTTTCAAGTTTAAAGGTTAAAATAAAATATGCGCATTTTTGGTGCAAAGTTTAGAAATATACAAAAAGGAGAAAATCGCCATGCTTGTTGATTTTATGAAAATATCAACTGTTGACTATCCAAAAAAGATTGCAGCTACTTGTTTTTTTGGTGGCTGCAATTTTTCGTGTCCATTTTGCTACAACTCCCAACTTGTAAACTTCAAAGGAAATTTTATGGATGACAGTATATTTTTTGAGTATTTAGACAAAAGAAAAGGCATAGTTGACGCTGTGTGCATCACAGGTGGAGAGCCAACTTTGAATGAAGAGTATCTGACAGAGTTTATAAAAAAAATAAAGCAAAGAGATCTTCTTGTCAAACTTGACACAAACGGTTCAAGACCAGAGGTTTTACAGAAACTTTTGAAAGAAAATCTTTTAGACTATGTAGCAATGGACATAAAAGCACCACTCAGAAAATACCCTGAGCTTACAGGATTTAAAGATATTAAAAAAATTGAGGAATCAGTTAATCTTCTAATAAACTCTCAAATAGACTATGAATTTAGAACAACCGTCAACAAAAATCTTCATACCATTGAGGATATCTTGGAGATTGCAAGGTGGCTTAAAAACGCAAAGCTCTATGTTATAAAGCCTTACAAATACACACCTGATGTTTTAGATAGCAAACTTTGCGGTATACAGGATTTAGAAATGGAATATTTACACCAAATTTATAATCGTGCGAAAAGAGAGGGAATTAATAATATTAAAATTAGTGGAGAGCTTTGATAAAGGCAATAGCCAGCTATAGTGTTTTTGTATTTTTGGGGTGGTTGTTATGGTAAAAATCAAGGCACAGATAGAGCAGTTAATTGCAGCTTTTAAAGAAATAAATCCAAATGCCAAAAAAATTTTGCTGTTTGAGCCAATATTCACTATTCCCTACGCTATGTTTATCATCTACTCTTCTCTTTACATGACAAGGCTTGGGGTAAAGGACTATCAGATAGGCCTTCTTTCTACAATTTTGAACTTAGTAATGCTTGTTACCTCACCATTTGCTGGTATACTTGTGAATAGGTTTGGACGAAAAAAAGTCCTTCTCATAGGTGATTTTTTAGCATGGTGCGTGTATGCCTATATCTTCTTCTTTGCCAAAAGCTTTGTGTGGTTTTTGATAGCTACAATCTTCAACGGTCTTATGAGAATCTCTGAACTTGCTTGGCGACTTTTGTTAATGGAAGATGCAACAGAGAATGAAAGGGTTGCAATATACTCTGTCACCGTTTTTGTATGGAACATGGGGAACCTTTTTGCACCTTTGATGGGTGTGCTTGTTGCAAAATATGGGTTGATTGCAGCAACAAAAGGCACTGTGCTTGTATTTGGAATTTTAGTAAATATATTGATAGTTGTAAGACACCTTATAACCCTTGAGAGCTCAGTTGGACAAAAGCTTGTTGAGGAGAACAACAATGGTGATAGTCACAAGTTTTCTGAATGGCTTGAAAGCGTAAAATACATGATAAAAAACAAAGACCTTCTTTTAATAGTTCTGGTTGTTATATTTGGAAACGTGGCACTTATATTTAGAGATACTTATAAGAACATATATCTTAGCGAAGGGCTCAATTACCCAGATGATATTATCTCTCTATTTCCGACTCTGTGGAGTATTGTCACACTTATTTTTATAATCTTTCTCATACCAAAACTGAAAGAGAAAAATCACGATACAATATTGTTGTGGGGTATGCTTTTTATAACCGTTTCAAATGCTCTAATTTTAGTAACAAAGCCTGGAGCTTTTGGCTTTTTCCTCATGATAGTTGTCACAATCATTGGGGCGATTGGGGCTGCAATTTATTACTCATTTGTGGATGCAATCCTTGCAAACTCTGTTGATGACCAAAGAAGGGCACATGTTCTTTCAATTTCAATGTTTTTAATATCTCTTTTTTCAATGCCAGTTGGAGCAATTGCAGGGCAGTGTTATAGCTTTTCAAAACTGCTTCCCTTTGTGCTTGCTACATTCTTTACTTTGCTCTGCATAATCTTGATTTACCAGAAGATCAGAAGAAAAAAGAATTTTTCTTCAAAAGAGAGCCATGATTTTTAGGAATAGAATAACAGATATTGAATAGATGGTTTGAAAGGTATAAAATAGAGACAGTAATATAAATTTTTGGGGGTGTAAAATGCCAACTGTAAAGGATGTTGCAAAAAAGGCAGGAGTTTCTGTTGCAACAGTCTCGAGGGTTTTGAACAATTCAAATAAAGTCTCAGAAGAGACACGCCAAAGAGTACTTAAGGCTATAGAAGAGCTTGGCTTTAAGCCCAACCTTCTTGCAAGAAACTTCCGAAAGGACAAATCAAACCTGATATTAGTTATTTTACCTACTATAGCCAATGCATATTTTGCCCGTGTGGTAAAAGGGGTTGAAGACACTGCAAGAAAGTACGATTATGGAATACTTCTTTGCACAACAGGGAACAGTCCTGAGGTTGCTTCAGAGTATCTGAAGCTCATAGAAAGAAAACAGGTTGACGGGGCAATAATTGCTTCTGCGAAGATTGACAAAGATGCAGTCCTTGAGATTGACCCGAAAAAGATTGTTCAAGCCTGCGAATTTTACCAATTTTTAGACACATCATGCGTACTTATAGACCATAAGAAGGCCTTTTTTGACATTGTAGATTATCTCATAAAAAAAGGAAAAAAGAATATCCTTTGTGCAATAGGAAATGAGGGAATTCCTTCAGAAAATGAGAGAAAAGAAGGCTACAGGCAAGCGCTTGAGAAAAATGGTATAGAGTTTAAAGAAGAAAATGTCATAAGGTGCAGCTATGGCTGGGCAGAGATTTATGAAAGGCTAAAAACTCTTCTTTGCACAAAAAAGTATGACGCAGTAGCGTGTTCATCTGACCTTATGGCAGTGGGAGCAATAAAGGCAGCAAAGGCAGTAGGACTTAAAATACCAGATGAGTTTGCAGTGACAGGGTTTGACAATATTATGATTTCAAGGCTTTATGAGCCAAGCATAACAACAGTTGCTCAGCCAATGTATGACATTGGAGAAAAGGCAGCAGAGATTTTAATAAATAGCTTAGAAAATCCAAATAGCTTTTCAAAAGAAAAGTTTATTCTTCCCCATGAGATAAAAACAAGAGAATCGGCATGAAGCACTTTTTGTTTTTAAACTCATTGTAATTGATTACATTTTGTAATATAATTATTGTGTAATCATTTACACAAGCAGGGGAGGAATGCTGAGATGTTAAAAGTAAGGCTTGGGATAATTGGCTGTGGTTCAATTACAAAGCACAGACACGCACCTGAGGCAAAGTCTAATGAAAATGTTGATCTTGTTGCTGTTTGTGATAATAATTTGATAAATGCAGAAAAAGTAGCAAAGATGTTTGATGTACCAAAAGTGTATGCTGACTATGAGACAATGTTAAAAGAAGAAAAACCTGATGCTGTTGTTGTTGCTGCACCTAACTATATTCATGCAGATGCTACAATAAAGGCTTTGAAAGCAGGGGCACACGTTCTTTGTGAAAAACCAATGGCAACAACTATTGACGAGTGTAAGAAGATGGTGGATACAGCAAAGGAGACAGGAAAGTTTTTGATGATAGCTCACAACCAGAGGTTCAATAAAGCTCATATAAAAGCAAAGCAGATTATTCAAAGTGGTGAGCTTGGCAGAGTTTTAAGCTTTAAAACTACCTTCGGTCATGGTGGACCTGAGAGCTGGAGTTCAGACAAACCCGATACATGGTTTTTCCACAAAGAGAAAGCTACATTTGGCAGCATGGGAGATTTGGGTGTTCACAAGATTGACTTGATGAGGTTCTTACTTGGTGAAGAGTTTGTTGAAGCAGCTGCGTTAGTCACAACGCTTGCAAAGCGGTATCCAAACGGAGAGCTAATAGACGTTGATGACAATGCTGTTTGCATCTTAAAAACTCAAAGTGGTGCAATTGGGACTGTGACAGCTTCTTGGACATATCCAGGGAGTGAAGACAATTCAACAATTATATACTGCGAAAAAGGGTCAATCACTCTTTATGGTGACCCGAAGTTTTCGATGATAATAAGGTATGCAAATGGACAGAAAGCATACTTTGAACTTGACACAATGCAGACAAACGAGAAGCAGACAAAGTCAGGTGTTATGGATGAGTTTATAAACTCTATTTTGACGAACACCCCGCCAAAAATTTCTGGTGAAGAGGGACTTAAGACAATGAAGGTTGTTTTTGCATGTTTTGAGTCAGCTAAAACTGGCAAAGTTGTTAAGATTGATTATTAGTAGCTGATAAATCTTTTGAATGTGAAAGGAGAGTTTTGAAATATGAAACTTGGATTTTTGACAGCGTGCCTTCCAAATATGAAGTTAGATGATTTGGTTATATGGGCAAAAGGTGTTGGATTTGAAATGTTAGAGGTTGCATGCTGGCCTGTGAAAAACACAAGAGACTACTCGAGCACAACCTTAGATGTTGCAAACCTTACAAAAGATGAAGCAGAAAGAATCAAAAGACTTTTTGAGCAGAACAATATGCAAATTTCTTCTCTTGCATACTATGACAACAACCTGCACCCTGACCTTGTGATAAGAAAATCTTACCATGATCATTTAAAAAAGGTGATTGATGCAGCAAATCTTCTTGGTGTCAAGTATGTCGGGACCTTTGTTGGGAGAAACTATAACAAGACAATCAAGGAAAACTTTGATGAGTTTGAGATTGTGTTTAAAGAGATTTTGGAGTATGCAAAGGAAAAAGGAGTTTCTATTATAATAGAAAACTGCCCAATGCCAGGCTGGAACCCAAATGGTGGATGGATGGGGACAATATCATACTCACCTGAACTTTGGGAAGAGATGTTTTCAAGGCTACCTTACGACAACTTTGGTTTGAACCTTGACCCGTCACACCTTCTTTGGCTTGGTATTAACCCTGTTTCGGTCATAAAAGAGTTCAAAGACAAAATATTCCATGTCCATGCAAAGGATACTCAGATTTTGAAAGACAAGCTCAATAAATATTCCATTTTTGGTAGCCAGATTCAAAGGAAAAATGAATGGGATATGGGATATTGGGTGTACAGAATGCCAGGTCGTGGCGAGATTGACTGGAAAGCATTTTTGAAAGAGCTAAAACAAAACGGCTATAGCTTTGTTGTAAGCATAGAACATGAAGACCCAGAATTTGAGGGGACTGAAGAAAAAGTAAAAGAGGGATTGAGGCTTGGGTTTGAGTATTTGAAGGGAGTACTTGATAAAATTTAAATATTATCCAACATCAATTTTTAAATAAAGGCCGGCTTTTAATCAATTTCGAAGCTGGCCTTTTTGTTTTGCAATTTGTAACAACTTTTTAACATTTGAATAGTAGAAGCAGACACAAAAAAAGGGTAAAATATTATATATGAAAACTTGAAAAAAATCAAAGTAAGGGGCAGTCAAAAATGGTAGGATATTTGTTGCCACATCCACCAATTCTAATTGACAAAATTGGAAACGGAGAAGAGAAAAAATGTCAGGAAACTTTAGAAGCATTGGAAAAAGTGACAGACGAGATTTTAGAGTACAAGCCTGATGTAGTTGTTGTTATATCACCGCATGCGCCTATCTTTTCAGATGTCTTCTTTTTAAATGACAAGCCTACCATTGAAGGTAGCCTTACAAGATGGGGTGTGCGGGGAGTTGAATTTAAGTTCCACAATAACCTCAAAATAGTTGAAGATATAGCAAAGATGAGCAAAGAAGAGGGTTTGAGCGTTGGATTTGTGACAGACAAGATTGAGAGAAGATATGGAATTTCACGTGAGCTTGACCATGGTGCAATGGTCCCACTGTATTTTGTAACCAAAAAATATAGAGACTTTGAACTCATTCACACAGCGTACTGTATGGTTGATGATATAAAACTGTATAGGTATGGAATGATAATAAGAAAAGCTCTTGAAAAGCATGGAAAAAGAAGTTTAATTATTGCTTCTGGTGACCTTTCACACAAGCTAAAAGAAGATGGCCCTTATGGATTTGCTAAAGAAGGTGTTGAATTTGACAAGCTATTGGTTGATCTTTTGCAAAAAAGTGACATAAAGGGTCTTTATGATATAGAACCTGAATTTTATGAAAGAGCTGCAGAGTGTGGTTTTAGGTCAATAAAGGTGTTAATTGGGGCATTTGACGGCTATGAGGTAGAATCGAAAGTTTACTCTTATGAAGGACCGTTTGGAGTAGGATACTGTGTTGCCGGATTTTACCAAAAAGGTTCTACAACATCCCTTCTTGATGAGATAGCTATTAAAAAAGAACAAAGACTCAAAAAAATCAGAGAAAATGAAGATGAGTATATAAGACTTGCAAGAGAAAGCTTAGAGTACTATGTAAGACACCGCAGGTACTTAGACCACATACCAGATTATGTTACAGAACGGATGCTAAAAGAAAGAGCAGGGGTTTTTGTGTCAATTAAAAAGGATGGAAATTTGAGAGGATGTATAGGTACAATTTATCCTACTCAAGAAAACATTGCAAAAGAGATAATCAGAAACGCTGTTGCGGCAGGTTTTCATGATCCAAGGTTCGAAGAGGTCACAGAAGAAGAGCTTGATTCCTTGGTTTATGATGTAGATATATTGAGCACGCCTGAGAAGGTAACTTCAATTTCAGAACTTGATCCCAAAAAGTATGGTGTGATTGTACGAAAAGGTGCAAGGCAAGGGCTTTTGCTTCCTGATTTAGAAGGTGTTGACACAGTTGAAGAGCAGCTCAAGATAGCCTGCAGAAAAGCAGGGATTGACTATGACAGAGAAGATTTTGAGATAGAAAGGTTTACAGTTGAAAGGCACAAGTAAGGAGAAGTATGAGAAATGGTAGAAGCAAGGTATTATGAAAAATTGGAAAATAAAAAGGTAAGGTGTAAGCTCTGTCCGCATGGGTGTGTGATTTTGCCTGGCAATACTGGTTTTTGCAGGGCAAGACAAAATGTTGATGGCAAGCTCTACTCATTAAACTATGGATATATATCTTCAATTGCGTTTGACCCAATAGAGAAAAAGCCTCTTTATCACTTTTACCCTGGTTCAAGTATACTTTCAATAGGGACATTTGGGTGTTCGTTTAGGTGCCAGCACTGCCAAAACTTTGAGATTTCCCAGCTTATTCCCAATGTATTTGAAGTTGATACAGAGCGTTTAATTGAGCTTGCAAAGAAAGACAAAGACTGTATTGGCATTGCATTTACTTACAATGAACCGACAATTTGGTTTGAATATGTCTTAGATGTTGCAAAGAAGTTTAAAGAAGAGGGGTTTAAAACTGTCCTTGTCACAAATGGGTATTTAAATGAAGAGCCACTTTTGGAACTTCTTGAGGTCATTGATGCTGCAAATATCGATTTGAAGGCCTTCAATGATGAGTTTTACAAGAAGGTGTGCAGTGGCGATTTGGAAAGTGTCAAGAGGTTTATTGAAATCTGTAGCCAAAAGATTCACATTGAGATAACAACGCTTATAATTCCAACCTTAAACGATTCTGAAGAAGGGATAGAAAATCTTGCAAAGTGGCTTTCTTCAATTGACGATAGGATTCCTTTGCATTTGACCAGGTATTTCCCGAGATATAAAATGACTTTGCCACCAACGCCAAAAGAGACGTTATTTAAACTCAGAGAAATTGCAAAGAAATATTTGATGTATGTATATTTAGGAAATATCTAAAAAAGCAGTGGGGGAATTTGATTTGTTGAAAGACTTTTCTTTTTATATTCAGGAGTTTTTAAGAAATATATCTCTTATCAGGATAACACCGTTTGATATTATTGACATTGCAATTGTGTCATTTGTGATATACAAAATAATTGTGTGGATAAAGGACACAAGAGCGTATCAGCTCATAAAAGGAATTGTGATTTTAATAATTATAACTCAGGTTAGCAAATGGCTGAACCTGAATGTTATAAACTGGCTTTTGACGAATACGCTCTCATACGGTGTTTTGGCGCTTTTGATAGTCTTCCAACCAGAGCTAAGACGCGCTTTAGAGGAGATTGGAAGGAGCAAAATTTGGGGAAAGTTTTTTTGGGTTGGGTCTGACGAAGAGACACTTTTAAAGTGGCAAAATAGTGTTGAGGAGATTATAAAAGCTGTGATGTATCTTTCAAAAAATAAAATTGGCGCATTGATTGTGATTGAAGGGCAGACAAAGATAGGTGATATAATCAACACAGGGATAATAATTGACTCAGAGATATCGTCCCAGCTTCTTATTAATATCTTCATTCCGAACACACCATTGCACGACGGTGCAGTGATTATAAGAGATGGAAAGATAAAAGCTGCTGCATGTTTTTTGCCTCTTTCAGAGAACAGGTACATAAGCAAAGAACTTGGTACGCGTCACAGAGCGGCACTTGGTATTTCAGAAAACTCTGATGCAACTGCAATAGTTGTGTCAGAGGAAACAGGGATTATATCTGTTGCGTATAACGGAGGACTTACACGAAACTTAGGTCCTGAGGCTTTGAGAAAGATACTGCTCAGGCCTTTGAAAGTTGAGAAAGAGAAGAACGGTCTTAATATATTTAGGTGGAGGCGTTAAGATTTGAAGAAGATTGAGCTTAGAAAACCCAAAGATGACACTTTCTGGCTGAAGGTCTTGTCAGTTTTTATTGCTATCATTTTGTGGTTTTATATAAATAGCATCATAAATCCTATAAAGAAAAGAGAGATAATTGTGCCAATACGCTATAATATTTCCACTTTATCAAAAGGGCTTGTTATGACAGAGTCTGATACAAAAGAAGTAAGGATAGTTGTTAGCGGAACTCAGGATGAGCTCAGCAAGGTTGATGAGAAGAATATTCAAGCAGTGGTTGATTTTACTAATGTAAGACAGACAGGTGAAATGAAACTTCCAATAAATATAAATAATCCTTACCATAGAATTAATATAGAGAGTATTTATCCAAAAAGTGTAGTAGTAAGCATTGACAATCTTGTAACAATCCAAAAAGATGTCACAGTTGAAATAAACGGAAATCCTAAGAAAGGGTACATAATAAATGGCTATCAAGAAGAGCCAAACGTCATAAGCATAAAAGGTGCTGAGAGTGATATAAAAGAGATTTCAAAGTGTATTGCTCAGCTAAACTTAAGCCTTAATGACAGGTCGTTTAAGGCTTCTGTTCCTGTTAAAATTTTAGACTCAAACGGCAAGGATATAACATCACTTTTTGATCTGTCTCAAAAAAGTATAGATGTGTATGTAGACATCTTAAAGACAAAACAGGTACCGCTTACTGTAAAGTTCAAAGGTCAGCTTCCGCCAAATAAGGTTATATCAAAGATTGTACTAAAACCGTCAACAATTAATGTTGCGGGGAAAGAAGAGGATATAAATTCTTTGAATGAAATTGTTGTGGGAACAATTGACACACGAATGTTAGAAAATATTTCAACATTCCAGTTTGATTTTAATGTTCCAAAAAATATTAAAGCTTTGGACAATGTCAAGCAAGTTGTAATAACAATCTATACTGATTCAATTGTCCAGAAATCAATTACCGTCCCGGTTGAGGTGAGAGGTTTAAGCAACCAGTATTTAGCCCAGCTAAACCCTGATAAGGTGACGCTTAAGATAAAGTATTCCCAGAGCAATCAAAGTTCGATTGATTTTTCCTCATTTAAAGCATATGTTGATGTTTCGAATTTAACACAAGGCAATTATAGCTTGCCACTTGTGCTTGAAAATCCGAACAATATTGAGGATGTAGAGGTATCTCTTTCTTACATAAAGGTGATAATAACAGAGAAAAACCAAACCCAGTAGATTATTCTGGTTAAATGATTCAATAAAGAGTTTTTTAAAGACAGAGAAGGAGAGGGCAAAAGATGCTGACATTGCAGGAAAAACTTGCAAACCTTCCGACAACTCCAGGCGTTTATATAATGAAAGATGAGAATGGAAAGGTTATATATGTGGGCAAGGCAGTCAACTTGCGAAACAGGGTAAGACAGTATTTTCAAAACTCCGACATGACGCCCAAAACAAGGCTTATGGTAAAAAAAATTAAAGACTTTGAGTATATTGTTACAGACACAGAGGTTGAAGCTTTGATTTTAGAGTGCAATCTAATCAAAGAATACAGGCCAAAATACAATGTGCTTTTGCGAGATGACAAGAACTATCAGTATATTAAAATTACGAATGAGATGTTTCCAAGACTTGTCACAACAAGAAAGGTTGAAAAAGACGGCGCAAAGTATTTTGGACCATATGTAAGCGGCTATTCTGTTAAGCAGACAATTGAGCTTTTAAAAAGCCTTTTTATGCTGAGGACCTGCAAAAGAAAGTTTCCTGACCAGCTTGGCAAGGGCAGACCTTGCTTGAATTTTTATATAGAAAGGTGTCTTGGGGTTTGCAAAGGGGATATTCCTGAAGAAGAATATCAAAAACTTGTTGAAAAGGCAGTAAAAGTGCTAAGTGGTAAAGGTGATGAGATTGTTGAAGAGCTGAAAAAGAAGATGTTTGAGTATGCAGACAATCTCATGTTTGAAAAGGCTCAAGAGATAAAGAACAAGATTACAAGCCTTGAGCAGATTATTACAAAACAGAAGGTTATTTATGCTGATGATAGAAGCGAGGATGTGATAAACTATGCAGAGGATTCTTCCAACATTTGCATAGTTGTTTTGATAATCAGAAATGGAAAGCTAATCAATAAAGAGGAATTTGTTTTAAAAAATGATGAAGAGGTATTTGAAAGGTTTTTAGAGCAGTACTACTCAGATGTTGTGGCTGTCCCAAAAGAGATTATACTTCCACACGAGGTTGGAAATGGCGAGAATATAGAAAAGATGATTGAAAAGCTATACGGTTTTAAAGCTAAAATTGTTGTTCCAAAACAAGGTGAGAAAAAACAGCTTCTTGAGATGGCAAAAAAGAACGCAGAGATTTCGCTTGTCAATAAACAGAGGATAGAAAACTATTACATTGAAGCTCTTTTGCGCCTCAAAAACATGCTCAATATAGAGCATGACATAGAAAAGATAGAAAGTTATGACATCTCTAATCTTGCGGGGGCTGACAATGTTGGAACACTTGTTGTATTTGAGGAAGGTAAATTTAACAAGGACCTTTACAGAAAGTTTAAGATAAAGAGCTTTGAAGGTCAGGATGATATAAGAAGCGTGAAAGAGGTTTTGACAAGAAGATTTACAAACCTTGAGAAACATGGCCGCTTACCAGACCTCATTTTAATAGATGGTGGACAAAACCAGGTAAATGCTGCAGTTGAGGTTTTGAGGTCTTTAGGTTTTAATATTCCAGTTGCTGGTATGGTTAAAGATGACAGGCACAAGACAAGGGATTTAATTTATAATGGTCAAGAGCTTAGTATCCAAAAAGATGGTCTTGTTTTCAAATTAATTTCTACAATCCAAGAAGAGACTCACAGGTTTGCAGTGAAATATCACAGAGAACTGAGGAAAAAACACCTTTATGAGTCTATACTTGACGAGATTGAAGGGATTGGCGAAAAGAGAAAACTCAAGCTTTTCAGAACATTTGGTTCTATAGATAATCTGAGAAAGGCAAGCATAGAAGAGATTGTGAAGGCTGCTGATATTCCGTATGATGTTGCACTAAAGATAAAAGAAAAGATTGGCATTTAAAAACTATTTTGAAAAGGATAAAAACTAACTGAAATGAAAGGATGAGATGAAAAGTTGTTCTACACAACAGTTGGGAAGATAATAAAGGAACTAAATTTAGAGTGTTTGACAGAGATACCTAATATAGAAGAGAGAAAGATTAAGGACATGAACCTAAACCGTCCAGCTCTTCAGCTTATGGGATTTTTTGAATATTTTGATGAGCAACGTGTTCAAATTATAGGTATCTCTGAGATGGCATATTTGAAGACAATGACAAAAACACAGAGAAGAAACGCAATTGAGAAACTTTTTCAAAGAGACATCCCCTGTGTGATAATTACATCAAACCAGGAGCCATTTGATGAGTTTTTAGAATTTTCTAAGAAGTATGGAATTCCTCTTTTGAGAACAAGTGAGGTTACAACCAGGTTTATGACAAACCTCAGCACGTTCTTGACACATGAGCTTGCACCAAGGATAACTCGTCATGGCACACTTGTAAATGTGTATGGTGAGGGTGTTTTGATGCTTGGGGAAAGCGGTGTTGGAAAGAGCGAGACTGCTTTGGAACTTGTAAAAAGAGGTCATATTTTGGTTGCAGACGATGCAGTTGAGATAAGAAAAGTCTCTGAAAAGACCCTTGTTGGCGAAGCTCCAGAGATTATCAGGCACTTGATAGAGATAAGAGGAATTGGCATTTTGGATGTGAAAAACCTTTTTGGCGTTGGTTGTGTAAAAGACTCTGAGAGAATCGACCTTGTAATACAACTGGAAACCTGGAAGACTGACAAAGAATATGAACGACTTGGTCTTCATGACCAATACATAGAGATATTGGGGATAAAAGTGCCTACCCTTGTGATACCAGTTCGGCCAGGGAGGAATTTGGCAATAATTGTTGAGGTTGCTGCGATGAACAATAGGCAAAAGAAGATGGGTTATAACGCTGCAAAAGCTCTGACAGAGAGGCTCCAGAGCCAGATGAGTAGAAACGGGAATGAATAAAAGTAGCAAAAAATATGGCAGGTGTTTTTTATGGAAGCAGAACTGAACAAGGGTTATACTTACAGGGACTATGTGTCATTGAATGACAGGAAAAGGTATGAACTCATAAATGGTGAACTTTATCTTTTAGCATCACCCTCTGAAATTCATCAACGAACTAATCTTGAATTTCCCTCAAGTATCGGTTTCCTGATTACCATTAAAGCAGCCTAATCATTCATTGCAAGGGAGGTGTTTTCAAGATGTCGTTCGTTGATTGGGTCGAAGAAAAAGTCAATACCGAATTCGGCCCAGCAATTAAGCGATTTAATTCAGTAACAGGCGAGACTGCCTTTTTCGCTCCACACGGAGAGCAGATTGGCAAGTCGTTTATTGACCCGCTTGCGAAACGCACAATCAAGAAAAATACCACCAATGAGGTAGAAATCGCTCGAAAACTAGCACGGGAACAACTGAACCAATTCCCGCAGGAAGATGCCTTCGTTCAATACGTTAAAAGCAGTTTAGAAGAAGCTCAAACAGTGGAACGCATTGACAATTTGATGCGCCTTCTCTCTCAACATTTTATCACTAAAACCGCAAGCACGGTTACTGTTTCAAAATCTCAAAAGGAGGGGTCAAATATGCGAAATGAGATAAGAAAGCGTTACGAAACCGATGAGATATTCCGCAAGAAAGTTGACAAGGTTGCAAAACAATGGCAGGCATTGAGAGGCAGCAAAAACTCTCTGGAAAGCTACGTGGAAGTAGTTCTCCGTAACTACGAAGTAGCGAAATCTGTTGTTAAAGGGACATCCTTTGCCCTTTCAGACGATGAAATCCTTCAGGGACTCTTAGATTCTGTTAAGAAGGATGTTGTCCAGAAAAATTTCAGGCGAGCTACCGCTTTGCAGCGAGAGGTTGAAGAAGGAAGCTACGATTTGGAGCGCATCGGCCGTTTCCTCGAAGATACCTACGGGATAAAACGTCCACCGTTTACTCCTGATGATTTTGCAAGACTGTCTAAGGACAATAAGGAACATTACGAACCCTACCCGTCAAGTATGTGTCGCGCAGTAACGCTGCAAGCAAAAGATTTGCAAGGACGGTTAAGCCAATGGTTGAAGGAATTACCAAACGCTCTCAGCTATCGTGACCAACTCACCTCCACCGCAAAGGAAAGGATTGCTAAACAGCTAACCGATATTCTCTCCATGCTGATGACCGTAGATACTTTGGATGATGCCACAGTCGATAAGGTTTCTACGCCCACCCGAAAACGTGACAGTGCCACATACACGCAGATGGAGATGGAAGAGTTCTTCAAGAGAGGCCAAGAGCTTGCCAGCAATTGGTACACCTTCGTTAAGAGAGTTCAGGCTTCCGTAGAAAAGGAGAAGTCCGAAAGAAGTTACCTCTCCGGAGACTTGAAAATTTTGTCCAACGTGGCACGCTGGCAGTATCCTAACAACCTTCAACCGGATATTGAAAAGCGTGACGATAGCGGTTTCTGGAGCGGTGTTTTTAGAGCATTACCACCTTCTCACGAACTCAACAGGCTGATTAACCAAAAAATCTTTAACGAGTAACCGAAAGGAGATGAATATGATGCTACCCATTTTCTACTGGATTAAGTGGAATGACCTTATGAAAGATGAACTGGCTGAGAAGTTGTCTCAAACCTGTTTTGGAAATTTCGGGTATGACTTTCTCTGCGCCTTTGGAGATAACGAATGGCAAGCTTTACGTCACTGTCCATTGGGAATGCAATGCTGCGAAGCAACTTACCATTACGAGTTAGTACCTCAACATATAAAAAAGCAACTGGAATATGCTGGATAAGACTTTCTCCTCCGAAGAAAAAAAGTTGCTCTCTATAAAGTTCCGTTGGTATAACCTAAAATTTTATCCATTAAAAGAAGCTAAGGAGGTGAGATAATGCCTCTACCTAAAAGAGGAACACCTGAATATGAAGCATGGCGTAATTCTCCAGCCTATGAAGAGTGGCGAAAAAAGACAAGTCAAGTAGTAAGGAGCCTCTGGCAAGACCCTAACTCAAAATTACGTCAAAAATTGCAGTCCGATGAATATAGAGAGAAAAAACGCCATTTTTTGAAAGCGCAATGGCAAGACCCTAACTCAAAAATTCGTCGCGCTTGTCAGTCGGAAGAATTCCGGAAAAAAGTAAGTCGCGGGGTAAAAGCAGCGTTGAACGACCCGGATATAAAATCACGACAAATCGAGGGCGTAAAGCGAGCTTGGGAAAATCCGGAGATTAGAGAAAAGTATCTGAACTACCTCCGTGACCCAGAAGCTAACCAAGAACGCAGGAAACGCATTTCTGAAGGAATGCGAAAAAGCTCAAAACGTATTGGCAGACCACCTAGGGATGGTGATAAAGAATGTTCTGGCTGATATGGTCACTGATAACTCTATCTGTAATCGGAATCGGCTATCTTTATTTGAAAAGAAACAAAATCGTATTTTAGCACATGAAAATATCGTTGGATTAACGTTTATAAGCCTCTATGCACCTAGGAACTTTTTTCATCAACTATTTTTATACGTGAAAAGAAAAACCAACTTAATTTAAGGAGGTTCGATAACTATGCAACGAGAGCCCTTCTATACAAAGGACTTGCACTTCGCTGCTTACTTAATGTTAAACGGTTATGAACCAGAAATCAAAATTCCATACTTTAAGGCAAGAAGGGCGATATTCCTTTACCCAGATGCTGACTTCTCCACCCTTCGGGACTTGCGGACGAAGTTTGAGGGTGATAAAAACCTGACCGTCAACCTATTTGAATACGTGAGAGCGATGCGAGAGTTAGGAGACCGCATTAACTACATTAAACGAGAGACATTGAAGAAGGAGGCTGGTCAAAATGAACACAGCGAGGGCGTTGGAATGTAACGTTCAGGATAACTTGCTGCAGCTACTTTCACCACTATCAATGGAAGACCTGAAACGAAGCGGACTAAATGAAGAAACCATTAAGAAGATGAACGTTAGGGATGCCACAGACGTTGAAAGGAACTTGACTCCATTCCCGCAAAGCACAGGTTACGTTATTCCTTACCTCAACAAAGATGGAAGTGCCATTTATGACCGGCTTGTTACTGGTGAGAAAGAAGAAATACCCTTCTTCCGTATTCGCTACCATCAACCGCCGGTCAATTCAGAAGGAAAACAGATTAAATACGCTCAACCAAAGGATACTGGAGTTCACGTTTATGTACTACCGGAAATATGGAAGATAGCCAAAGATACATCTAAACCGCTTGTTATAGTGGAGGGCGAAAAAAGGCTGCTAAAGCAGTACAGGAAGGCATTCCCGCTATTGCTCTTGGCGGTGTTAATAATGTCAAGCACGGTAAGTACAGAATTAAGCCTAACGAAATTGAAGAAAGCAAAAGAGGCTTTATCACTTTTACGATAAAGGATGCTGATGCTATCCAGTTGCTGGAAGAAAATGTGGCTCCAGAACTTCTTGAGTTTGACTGGAGACAGCGGACAGTATACATCGTCTTTGACAGCGATTCAGCAAGTGGCTTTCCAGTCAAAGAGCAAGTTCAGCAAGCAGCCTTTGATTTCGCCTTCTGGTTGTTCAAACGTGGTGCTGATGTAAAACAGGTAATTCTACCTCATCCGGAAAAGGAAGGAGAAAAGATTGGACTGGATGACTTCTTGCTGACTCACACCGCTGATGATTTTTGGGAATTGGCTAAACAGGCTCGTTTTCCGATACAACCGCAACTGCGAAGCTGGTTGCAAAGGCACCTAAGAAAACGAGGTCTAAACCGGGACGATTACGAAATGGCAGCTACGGCAATAGTAGCCGACCTTGATTATGAAGGACGACGTTATCGTGATGAAGCGGATAACAGAAAATTCTACTATTTTGACGGGAAAGATAAACTTCTTTACGAAGTAGACTGGACTGAAAATGCGAATGCTTTCCGGGTTGGAGAGTTTGCGGAGTTAATCACAGCTAAATACGGTATTGGAACCGCTGATAGAGAAGTCATAAATCGTCTGTCAACAGCTTTCATACAGGGCTGCCCTCGTGTGAGGACTCGCAGGGTCTCATACGTAAGCGAACCACCAAAAGTATCAACGGATGCCTTATACGTTCAGCTTAGCGATTCGGCAGTTGCAAAGGTAACTAAAGATGCTATCACTTTGGAGGATAATGGCGTTGACGGAGTGCTGTTTAAGAAAGGAATTGTTAAGCCGGTTAAGATAGACTTCCAAAACCTGCCATCACGACCAAAACGGTTATGGCGTCAGGTAGTGAACACTCTCAATCTTGACAATCATTCTATTTTTACGGACGAAGAACAAAGAGCACTGCTTGAAGTCCTTTGTTACCTCTCCCCTCTTTTCCGGGACTGGAGAGGATTGGAGTTGCCAGTTGAAATGGCTATTGGTGAAGCTGGTTCAGGTAAATCTCGTTTTTACTATGTTCGGACAGGAGTTCTTGTTGGAGAGATAGGCGTCGGAGTCACTCCAAGGGATATTCAAGAGTTGCGAACTTTCCTTGCCAGTGCTCGTGGGATTTACGTTTTTGATAACGTCAGACCAGGTAGCCTGAGAAATTACCGGGAACAGTTTGAAGAGGAAATCGCAAGGGCGGTTACGCTTAAGAAAATCCAATATCGTCCGCTCTACTCTAACACGGATGTGACAATTAAGACAGACTGCACTTTCGCTATTACTGCTACCCGTTTACCTATCCACGCTTCAGATTTGATGGAGAGGTCGTTGGTTTTTCGATTCAAAAAGATACCGGAAGGACAAAAAGTAGATGACTGGGAGTGGAAGGTTCTTTATGATACGCCGGGAAGAGAAGCCTTGCTCTCCGATATGCTCGTTGCCGCTCAACGTTTCTTCCAGCTTGTGGACACGAAATTTGAAGCCTACCGACGTAAGAGTATACGTCTTGAAGGCTTTGAGAGAGCGTTGCTGCTTATGGCAGAAGCTCTTGATGAAAGCAGGCAGCTACTTTCCACAATGGAATCAGTGGTTGATAAGCTGCCACAGGTGATACGGGAAACACAATACCAAGCCGATAACGCATTGATGGTGCTGAGAGAATTTGCAGTACGAAGAAGGCAGGAAGTAGAAGCAGGACAAAAGAAACCTATCTTCCAGCTTAGAGAAATTACTGATTGGGTACTCGCTAACTCCAATGGCCCAAGCACCATACCTTATCCCTTCCATAATCCGCAGGAACTCGCTGGTTACATTCGGGAGCAGGAGGAGCTGGTAGCAGAAGTTACTGGAATTCGAGTTCACCGAAGAGACCAGAACACTACCTATTATACCTGCTAAAAACGTTCTCTCGTTTAAGCTCAGCTAAGCGATAATGCTTGGCTGGGCTTTTCTGTTGGTTCTCACACCTAGCTTAGCTAGCATCGAAGCTAGCTAAGCTAGCACGAAGCTAGCAATCGAAAATCCAATAAAATCAATAGTTTGCAGCGTTTTTGCTAGCTTTTTTAGCTTTTTTAGCATATCTCTTTATATGGAATTTTTTAAGAGAGGTGTTTATAAAAACTATATATAGAGATATACCCAAAAACCTAATATAGCTAGGCGCGAATCGTAAAATACTTGCAAATAGTATATTTGCCGTTGTTAGCTTCGAGCTAGCGGGTGCTAGCCCTAAGCTAGCAAAGCTAACAATAAGCTCTTCTGAAATGCTGCTACTTCCACCTCTTCCGAAGTAAAAAAGTTCCTCCCTATAAAGTTCCTGTCAAGCCATTTATAATTTAATCATTAACAGTAAATGGTAGGTGATTGATTAAATGAGCTTGACGAGTAATGATGTTCAACGCAAGAAAGCTGAAGAAGCACTCAAACGTTGGATGGAGAAGTGGAAGAGTCTTGAAGGAAAGTGGTTCCATATCCTTGACGAAGATTGTTATACAGTTGACCGCCAAGGGCATGTTCTTAGTTATCTTGGTGACGGATATTACGTCATTCAGTACTACGATTTTCTAATGGGAGCTCCCTCTAATATTTCAGTAGTGCACATCAGTGAGATGGCCGAGCCTCTGCACAGTCCATCAAAGCGGTGGGTGTTTTATGAAACAGCCGAAGATATGAGAGACGCCTATGAGTGTAACTACTCAAAGAAACCGCCTGAGCGTACAACATAGAATTTGTGGAGGTGATTACTATGCCCTACCCTGTTCTTAAAATAAGCGACTGCGACTCTACCTCTTATCAAAGGTTTGAAACATACAAGCAAGTATGTTACAAAAACAGTCTTCCAATGATTATTGTAGATTTCCAGACGGAACACAACTACTGCGAAGTTACCCTTGACCTCTCATCCACCGGACTAAAATTTCTCCCATCCGAGATGAAGGCTCTGGAAAGAATTAGCAAGCGTCACGGATGGCTTGCCTGTGTTGACATTACACCTACGAAGGCAAGATTCTTATACAGTAACTGGAGTGACCCATCAGAACAGGAAGACTATAGCTTCCTTCTGGAAGACATTTTGAAGTGGGTGGATAAAAACATACCTCGTTCTTCCATTTTTACTATTCTTACCGCTCCGGTTTATGCTACCATTCAAGTATCCGTTGGCTGAAAAACCGTAAAGCTCAGCAGCGTATCGAAGCTAAATTGATGGAATTCCGTCCTCGTAAGTAACCTCCTCTTCCTTATCCGGTATTGTTTTCTGACGGTGAGCCTTAAAAACAGGCTCTTTTTTCTTGTAAAGTTTTCGACATTATCCGACAAAAAATCTGGTTCCCCTCTTTTATTCATGACTGACCTATACTATAATATAATCATAAAATGTTAAAATTTTCCAACAAGGAAAGGAGATGATTCTATGACCAAACGAGAAACACTCAAAAGAGTACGTGACATCATCCGATGTCTGGAACACCAACAAACCCTACCTACAGATACCTGTTCTGTGGTAGCTGCAAAGAAGCTGGAGATGCTCGTGAAAGAGGCTCCAGCTTCTCTCGTTTATGAGCTTTCCTGCATTCACAGCCAGCTTATCCACTCCGGAGAGGACGTAGGCACTGTCCTGAACCGACTGAAACGACTCCTACATAACGAGGGGAGGTGATTACCGTGGCACCAAGAACCAAGAGCGAGCCGGTTGAACCCAGGCAGTCTTTAGTAATCCCAGCAGGTAATACCCCACCGGAATTGCAAGCATTACGGTCAAAAAGAGATGCTTTCCGTGCTAACCTCCAGTACGCTATCAGGCAGGAGGAAGTTTACCGCAAGAAGTTTGAAGCTGGCGACGAACTGGCAGAACTGAAGATGCTGGAACAAAGGCTACGGGTTGACTGGTACTCAAAAAAGATTGCCGAAGTAGAACAGGAAATCCAGCGATACTATCTCAAGCGTAAAGCGGAAAAGAAAGAACCGGAACCTGAACAAGAAAAAGCCAAAAAGGAAGGCGTTGCGTAAAGAAAAGCGTGGCGCCTTCTGGTTTTTCTCTCTTGCAAACCAATTATACGACTCTATGCCCTACGGAACTTTTTTCATCAATATTTTTATACTCCTACGGTTATTAGCAACTTTCTTGGGAGGTGATACCATGACGAAAATACGTACCTGCAAGACCTGCCCTCTCTACAGTAGAGAGCTTTCCCGCTGCCGGGTGGGTTTCGTTAACCCCTCTACCAAACAGGCTACAGAAAAGACAGCAGCTACTTACGGTGGCAATTACGTCTGTCACTACAACCGTTGGAAGAATTCTGGTGCATTAAAGTATCAGCTTTATCTATAAGTAGCCCAACCCACCTCGATTTACTTTCCGTAGTTGACTTTCGTGATAGACTTTGATATAATTTCTATCAGAATACATCAAGTTGATTGAGGTGGGTTACATGGCTCCTAAGAAAGCGGAACCACGTACTAAATTAGTAAGCGTTACCTTTACCGAAAACGAATACGAAGCCGTTAAGAAGGCAGCGTTGATGACCGACCGTAGTCTGGCTGCCCTTGTCCGGTGGGCTGCGATAAAGTACCTTAGAGAGGTGGACCTGCTTCCAAGCGGAGAAGAATTCGGGAAGGAGAAAGTAGATGATGAAAAGTTGGTATAAATTTGTTATCCCGGTAGTGATAGTTGCCGTTGTTGCCAGTGGATACTTGATTTTTTCCAAGCCTGAGATAACAAAACAGCCAGCAAAAAATAATCAGGTTCAGGAAGTAGTTGAAGGATACATTTATGATGAACAAACTGGACGGTATACTAACAAAACTACCGGTGTTTGGTATATCGTTAAGGACGGATATAAGGTAATACCACCCGAAGAATATTTCCCTAAAGAAGTAGTCATACCTGAAGGTATCAACATCTCAGAGCGACCTAATGATGTATGGGAGCTAAAAGAGGTACGGGAGATAACCATTCAATCAGGAGATACGTTGGTTGACATTATCAACCCGTACTTTATGAATGAGCATTTCAGAATGAATTATGAATGGTATGCCAAACAGGTTTTGAAACTTAACAACATTACCGACCCTCACTTTATCAAGGCGCTAGACACATTGAAAATACCAATTTATATCGATAAAGAAGCTAAGTAGTTGCTGGTTTATCGTTTTGACAAAGGTGTAGCTGCTCTTCCCTATTAGAAGGGTGTGGAGACGTATTTTGGAACACTAGGTGTTTTAGTTTGGTTTTTATGGAAAGAGAGGGAAGATAGTTGATCCTGTTATTATCTATTTTGTTACTTCTGGCCACTTTTTCGACCAAACTGATCTCTCGATTCGGCGTTCCCGGTTTAGTGATTTTTTTGGGCTTGGGAATGCTTTTCGGGAGCGATGGCCTTAACCTAATATATTTTGATGACCCTTTACTAGCCCAGCGGATAGCCAATGTAGCCCTCATTATTATCCTTTTTGAAGGTGGCTTTAATACCAAAAGAGAGGAATTACAGTCGTCCTTCAAACCAGCTTTTACCTTGGCGACGGTAGGTGTCTTTATTACCGCTGTAACTCTAGGACTGGCCACCCACTACATCGTTGGGCTCAGCCTCGAGGCCTCCCTACTGGTAGGGGCCATCGTTTCTTCCACCGATGCTGCAGCAGTTTTTTCTATTTTTCGCAATAAGAGCATTCAGCCCAAACTGGCCACCACCCTGAAAGCCGAATCTGCCTCCAACGATCCAATGGCCATTATCCTGACCATAGCTCTGCTCGACTATATGAAGAATACAAATTTCAACCTTTTTCCCTTTATCGCTCACTTAATGTGGCAGATTGTGGCCGGAATTGGTGTGGGGTACTTGTTCGGTAAGCTTGGACCCTATCTCTTTAACCGGGCCCGCCTTGAATCGGGTGGTTATTACTATGTTTTGAGTCTCGGTTTCTGCTATTTGAGCTTCGGAGTAGCGGAGATAATCAAAGCCAACGGCTTCCTCGCTGTATTCATAGCTGGTTATTTGCTGGGGAACAGCAAGTTCGTCTACAAGCAGGGAATAGCCCGCTTCCTAGAAGGCACCTCCACTTTCTGCAACATCATTCTCTTTCTAATGCTGGGGCTGCTGGTCTTTCCTTCGCAACTTCCCGCCTTTATCAAGGAGGGGGTGTTTATTGCTCTGCTGCTAATGCTAGTGGCACGGCCGACAGCGGTCTTTTTAACGACACTGTTCTGGGATTACAACCTCAAGGAAAAATTATTCCTCTGTTGGGGAGGTATAAGGGGCGCAGTCCCCATTGTACTGGCCACTTACCCCTACGTTGCAGGAGTCGACCACAGCAACTATTTTTTTAACGTCGTGTTCTTCATCGTTTTACTAACAGCCTTAATCCAGGGGGCATCCCTCGACATTTTAGCCCACAAGCTTAAGTTATTTGCTGGAACCAAAAAGACTTCTCCCCATTCCCTGGAGTTAATCTCCACGGAAAATACCAAATGCGAGTTGTTGGAGTTTGAAGTGGAAAAAGGGTCTTCTTTGATCGGTAAGCGTTTGGAGCATATCCCTCTACCAAAGACCACGCTGGTTACTGCCATTGTAAGACATGACGATATAGTACCTCCCAGGGGTGACACGGAGATCCAGGAGGGAGATATCTTATTTATCCTGACCTACCAGGAAGATAAAGAGCACTTGATAGCTCTGCTGGAGTAGCCTAAGATAAGAGATTCTTTATTGCATTGTTTCTCGCCTAGAATTGGCTAAACTAAAATCTATTATCCGAGAAATTGACGATAGCGCTTTCGTAGCCATAGAAAATGTTCACGAGGTACTTGGGGGAGGGTTCCGCAAACGAGTAATTCATTAAATGTTCAGCCGGTAAGAGTAGCTATTGCCTAAGCTGGGCGTGTCGAAACTTGTGAGATTTTTTGGAAGCCATCTTTTAAGTTGCTAGCATACATCCTATAATAATAACATAGGAGGTGAAATCTGGTGAACGAGCTACTTACTACCAATGAAACGGCTGAAATCCTCGGAATATCGCCCATTGCGGTCGCCAATCTCCTTCGGGATAAGAAACTGCCGGGTATCAAGAAACGAGGTGATGACGGGATTGACCGCTGGTTCATCAGACGGGAAGACGTTGCCCTCTACTGCGCTGGGTTGGCTATTTTCAATATGCTCCAGCACAAAGCCAGAATTAGAGGGCAAGCTGTGGAAGAAGGTGTCCCATTGTGACTAAAGCTGTAGGTTACATTAGAGTAAGTACGGAAGAACAAGCGCAACACGGTTATTCTCTTGAGGCTCAAGCAGAATCTATCAGTAATTACTGTAAGGCAATGAGATGGGAATTAATCAAAATTTATCGAGATGATGGCTACAGTGCAAGTTCACTAGACAGACCTGCACTTCAACAATTGATTGCGGATATTCCCCTGCGCTCTTTTGACACTGTTGTATCGTGGAAGCTTGATAGGTTAAGTCGAAGTCCGAAAGATACCTTATACTTATTAGAAGATGTCTTCGAGAAAAACAGTATCACTTTTGTCAGTGTACAGGAACCGTTCGTTAATACTAAAGACCCAACATCAAAGATGTTTACCACAATTCTCGCTGCTTTCGCACAGCACGAGAGAGAAATGATTACCGAAAGGATGAAGATGGGAAAATACCAGAAGGCACGAATGGGTCAGTTCCCAGGTGGTCACATCTTATACGGTTACCGGAAAAACCCACTAACCGGAGAGTTCGAGATTAACGAGGAAGAAGCGAGAATTGTCAGGCTCATCTATCACTGGTACGTGTACGGTGATGAGACAGGTAAGCCACTGGGAATGGAAGCTATCGCTGATAAGTTAACGAAGATGGGTGTTCTTCCTCCTTCCGCTGTCCGTGGAGTTCGGGTAGGAGTAAGAGGTAAGAGAGGTCAAAAAGGTGAATACGTCAAACACTGGTCAAACGCTACTGTCAGACAGATACTTACTCATCAGGCATACATAGGTAAAAACTACTTTGGTAGGAATGGTAAGAATGCCGAACCAGACAAGGTTGAAGATGACTGGATTGTTATTCCATTCCCACCCATCGTAGACGAGTACACCTATCAGTTAGCACAAGAAAGAAGAAACAGAGCAAAGTTCTGGCAGAGAAAGCACGAAACGCCTTTGCTTACTGGGATTATTCACTGTGGAATATGCGGGTTGCAATTTAGAGGAACCTATGACCACGGGAAAACAGCAGTTTACTCCTGTTACGGCAGGCTTAAACGCTACCACAGAGATGGGAGTCCTACATGCGATTCGCCAAGAATTCCTGCCGACTGGCTTGACCAACAGGTTGTGCTGAAGGTATTTGAAGCTTTGCAGAAACCAGAGCAGATGAAAGAAGCGATTATGGCTCACTTAGAAAGCTGGGAGCGAAGAAAACGGGAACTGGAGCTTATAGTTGGGCCTTCAGTAAAACAGATGAAGGAATTGCAGGATGAGCAGGAAAGGTTGAACTACCTCTTCCGCAAAGGAAGAATATCGGTATCAGAATACGAGAAGGAAGCTTCTACGCTGGATAAGAAGATAGCTGAACTTCGTGAACAGCATAAACACCAGACGAATGAACTTCGCCACCTGCAGAAGCTCGAAAAGGACTTAGACTTCATCAAGCAGGCTCTTGAGAACGGTTACTGGAAAGTAGAGTACGAAGCACTACAAAGCGAATTAAAAATGATGTGGGATACTGCTCTAACCATTGACAATAAAACAGGGGAGGTAGTTGTTACCACTCCCAGACAGGAAAAGAAAGTTACTATTGATTTTAGCGAAGCTGGTAAACAAGTTCAAGAACAGGAAGAATTATTGACTTTTGCAATACACGGAGGTGGCAAGATTGCAACACGTCAGCTATTTGATAAGCTCCATATTACCGTTCACGTATACCATGACCGAGTGGAGGTGAGAGGGTTAATACCAATAGGGAATATCAATATTAGTTCGTTTCAGAGGGTTGTAGGTAACCTATTTGGTCTTTTGTGGCAGTTTTTTAGGGACAAGCCTTGTAATGTATACATCGCACCTTTTGATGTTTTATTTGGTGAGGAAGAAGAGCTTGATGTCAAGACAGTTTTGCAGCCAGACATTTTTGTTGTTTGTGATAAGAGCAAGTTAGATAGCAAAAGGTATTGCAAAGGTGCACCTGATTTTGTTATAGAGGTTTTATCACCGTCGAGTGTGACAGCTGATTTTGTACTCAAATACAATATTTATGAAAGATATAGTGTTAAAGAGTACTGGATTGTAAGCCCTGATGAAGAAAAAATAATTGTTTTTAGAAAAGAAAGTGAGGGTAAGTTTGGGAAAGCTATAATATATGAAAAAGGCAATATTATATCTACCACTTTATTTGAAGGTCTTTTGATAGATGTTGATGAGGTGTTCAAATGAGAATATTTTATATATTGTAACACATTTGTTTTGGCTTTTAAAGTTGAAAAAACTGAAAAATTATTATATTATGAAATAGGAAAATTTAAAGAAAGGAGAAATGAAGAGCTATGCTTGATAACTTAGAGATGATTGCACAAAACGACCCAAGCGGTATGTTTCAGGCGGTTTATAATCTTCCTGAGCAGATTCAAAAGGCTTATGAGATAGGGAAAAATATCAGCGTTGATATCAAGGCAGAGGATATAGATAAAGTTGTAATCACTGGACTTGGCGGTTCTGCAATAGGCGGGAATCTCGTAAGAGTATTTGTCTTAGACCAGTGCAAGGTACCTGTAATTGTTAACAGAGACTATGTGCTGCCTGCATATGTCGACTCTAAGACACTTGTGATTGCATCAAGCTATTCAGGAAATACAGAAGAGACACTTTCTGCTTACCAGGATGCAAAGGCAAAAGGTGCAAAGATTGTGGCTATCACAACAGGCGGAAAGCTAAAAGAGATGGCTGAAAAAGATGGATATTATGTAATTACAATTCCTGGTGGGCTTCAACCACGAGCAGCGCTTGGATATTCGTTTATCCCGCTTTTGATGCTTTTTGTAAAAATTGGGCTTATTCCTCCTGTCGATGACCAGATTGAAGAGACAATAAAAGTTCTGAGCGATCTCAGAGAAAGGTACAAACCAGAGGTACCAGAAGAAAAGAATTTGGCAAAAAGGCTTACATTAAAACTCTGGAATAAACTACCAATTATATACGGAATTAGCGGTACAACAGAGGTTATTGCAGAGAGATGGAAAGGACAGATATGTGAGAACTCAAAATCACCTGCATATTTCAATGTCTTTTCTGAACTGAACCACAATGAGATAGTTGGAACAGAGTCGCCAAAGCACATCTTAGGGCTTTTTGAGATTGTAATGCTTCATGATGTTGAGGATCACAAGAGAAATGCAATTAGAATGGACATCACAAAGGATTTAGTAAAAGGTATTGTATCAGGTGTAAATGATATATATTCAATAGGAAATTCAAGACTTGCAAGGATGTTTTCACTGATTTATCTTGGAGATTATGTATCACTCTATCTTGCAACACTTTATCAAAACGATCCAACTCCTGTTAAAAAGATTGATATTTTAAAGAACAAGCTTGCAGAGATAAAGGACTAAAAAAGCCTTTTGAAAAAATTTTTAGCTGAGAGCTGATTAGAGATGTTTTTAGAAGTAGAGACGCACTGCCATACAATCGCAAGTGGCCATGCTTACAATACCTTAGAAGAAATGGTCATTGAAGCCCAAAATAAAGGTTTAAAAGGCATTTGTATTACTGACCACGGCCCTGAGATGCCAGGGTCGTGCAGTAGTTTATATTTTTACAATTTAGTTGTTGTGCCAAGAAAGATTGATGGTATAATGGTATTTAGAGGTTGCGAAGCAAATATTATTGACTATGAAGGTAGTGTTGACCTTCCAGAAAGTGCCCTAAATAGGCTTGATTTTGTAATTGCAAGCTTGCATGATGTTTGTATCCCACCCGGGACAATTTTGGACCATACCAGGGCATTGATAGGTGCCATTAAAAATCCAAATATACTCTGTATTGGGCATCCAGGAAATCCCTTGTATGAGATTGATAAAGAAGCAGTTGTTAGGGCTGCAAAGGAGTACAATAAGGCTATTGAAATAAACAATGCGTCGTTTTATGTAAGAGAAAAGAGCAGGGAAAACTGTATAGAGATTTTAAAGCTTTGCAAAAAGTATGGTGTCTACATTGCAATGGGCTCAGATGCGCATTTTAAGACAGATATTGCAAGGTGTGATGTCACAAGAAAACTTATTGAAGAGTATGAGTTTCCGCATGAGCTCATAGTCAACAAAAGCCTTGAGAACTTTTTGGAGTTCTTGAGGCTTCATGGGAAAAATATTGAGTAATTAACTTTAAGAGGAGGTAAAGTTAAAATGCCACTTGTAACAACCAAAGAGATGTTTAAAAAGGCCGCTGAGGGGAAGTATGCTATTGGTGCCTTCAATGTCAACAACATGGAGATTATCCAGGGGATTGTTGAGGCAGCAAAGGAGGAACAAGCACCTCTGATTTTGCAGGTCTCAGCAGGAGCAAGAAAATACGCAAAACACGTCTATCTTGTAAAACTTGTAGAGGCAGCTTTAGAGGACTCTGGTGATTTGCCAATTGCACTTCACCTTGACCATGGCGAGGACTTCGAGATTTGCAAGGCGTGCATCGATGGCGGATTTACATCTGTTATGATTGACGGTTCACGTCTCCCATTTGAAGAGAACATTGCGCTTACCAAAAAGGTTGTTGAATATGCGCATGAGCGAGGAGTTGTTGTTGAGGCAGAGCTTGGAAAACTTGCCGGCATTGAGGACAATGTAAAAGTTGCAGAGCATGAGGCAATGTTTACAGACCCTGACCAAGCAGCAGAGTTTGTTGAAAGAACAGGTGTTGACTCATTGGCAGTTGCAATTGGAACAAGCCATGGTGCATATAAGTTCAAGGGTGAACCAAGACTTGACTTTGAAAGGCTTCAGAGAATAGTAGAAAAGCTTCCAAAGGATTTTCCAATTGTTCTTCATGGTGCATCGACAGTTTTGCCAGAGTTTGTTGAGATGTGCAACAAGTACGGTGGTAATATCCCTGGTGCAAAAGGTGTGCCAGAAGATATGCTAAGAAAGGCTGCTGAGCTTGGTGTGAGAAAGATTAACATTGACACAGATTTAAGACTTGCAATGACAGCAGCAATAAGAAAACATTTGGCAGAACATCCTGACCACTTTGACCCAAGACAGTACCTCAAGGATGGCAGAGAGGCAATTAAAGAGATGGTTAAGCACAAACTGAGAAATGTTTTGGGATGTAGCGGAAAAGCTCCAGAGATATTGGAAGAGATTAAGAAGAACAGAGGGTAAAGTTGGCTTTTGGCAAGTAAAGTGAATTTTTATTTAAGTGAATTTTTATTTAAAGGCAAAAAGAGGCTAAGGGGAATGGTCTCTTTTTCTTTTTTGTAAAATTGTATTGTTCAATACTTTGTGATAAAATACTATGTGTTATTTTAAAAATTCTTTTTTAGAAAACCATTTTATGAGGGAGGTTATAAGAAGAAGATGAAGCATATTAAAGTTATTGCAAAGAATGCTCTTTCCAAAACAGTTGTAAGCGGTGGATGTGGCGAGTGCCAGGCATCTTGTCAGTCGGCTTGCAAAACATCTTGCACAGTTGGAAATCAAGTTTGCAGAAACAAAAAGTAATTTTGGAAAATAAAGGAATATGGGCTGTCAATTGAAGATTTGAGGCAGCCCGGTCTTGCTATTTAATCTTTTATGGGAGGAAAAATCTTTTCAAGATGATTCACGCTTTTAAAAAATTTGGCCTAAACATTGTTTTAGATGTTGCCTCTGGTTCAATCTTTACTGTGGACGATGTTGCATTTGAAGTGATAAAGTACTTTGACAAAAACAATACATTTGAGGGAGTATATGATAGTTTAGGTTTTGACAGGCATGAGATTGAAGAAGCAGTAAATGAAGTAGAGAAGTTAATTGAAGAAGGGGTTTTATTCACTGAAGATGAGTATAAGGATTTGAATCTCATTGAAAAAAGAAATCCTGTTATAAAAGCTCTTTGTCTTCACGTTTCGCACGACTGTGATTTAAGATGTAGGTACTGTTTTGCTTCGACCGGGAGTTTCAAACAGGAAAGAAAGCTTATGAGCTTTGATGTTGGGAAAAAGGCAATTGACTTTTTGCTCAAAAACTCTGGTTCAAGGAAGAATTTAGAGGTTGACTTTTTTGGCGGCGAGCCTCTTTTGAATTTTGAGACCATCAAAAAGATTGTTGAGTATGCAAGAGAAGAAGAGAAGAAGTATGATAAGCATATATCCTTTACGCTGACAACAAATGCAACCGCTCTTAATGATGAGATTATTGAATACTTGAATGAAAATATGGAAAATGTTGTATTGAGCCATGACGGAAGGCCCGAGGTAAACGACTTTATGAGAATTGACAGGCATGGTAGCGGAACTTATGATGTAATTACACAAAAGATTTTGAAGTTTATACAAAAACGAAATGGGAAAACTTATTATGTAAGAGGGACATTTACTTCCAAAAACCTTGACTTTTCAAAAGATGTTTTGCACCTTTATAGTCTTGGCATAAAAGAGATTTCTGTTGAACCTGTTGTTTTAGACGTAAAAAGTCCATGGGCTATTTTGCCACAGCATGTTGAGAGAATAAAAGAAGAGTATGATATCTTGGCGCAAGAGTATGTAAGTGCGAAACTAAAAGGGGAAGGATTTAACTTCTTCCATTTCAATATAGACCTTGCTGGTGGGCCGTGTGTATCAAAACGCCTAAGCGGCTGTGGTGCTGGGTTTGAATATGTTGCAGTTGATCCTGACGGCAATATCTTTCCTTGCCATCAATTTGTTGACAAGCCACAGTTTAAACTTGGAACA
>NZ_CP116337.1:338744-664854 GCF_028198085.1 Caldicellulosiruptor sp. DIB 104C
TGGAAAATAAAGGAATATGGGCTGTCAATTGAAGATTTGAGGCAGCCCGGTCTTGCTATTTAATCTTTTATGGGAGGAAAAATCTTTTCAAGATGATTCACGCTTTTAAAAAATTTGGCCTAAACATTGTTTTAGATGTTGCCTCTGGTTCAATCTTTACTGTGGACGATGTTGCATTTGAAGTGATAAAGTACTTTGACAAAAACAATACATTTGAGGGAGTATATGATAGTTTAGGTTTTGACAGGCATGAGATTGAAGAAGCAGTAAATGAAGTAGAGAAGTTAATTGAAGAAGGGGTTTTATTCACTGAAGATGAGTATAAGGATTTGAATCTCATTGAAAAAAGAAATCCTGTTATAAAAGCTCTTTGTCTTCACGTTTCGCACGACTGTGATTTAAGATGTAGGTACTGTTTTGCTTCGACCGGGAGTTTCAAACAGGAAAGAAAGCTTATGAGCTTTGATGTTGGGAAAAAGGCAATTGACTTTTTGCTCAAAAACTCTGGTTCAAGGAAGAATTTAGAGGTTGACTTTTTTGGCGGCGAGCCTCTTTTGAATTTTGAGACCATCAAAAAGATTGTTGAGTATGCAAGAGAAGAGAAGAAGTATGATAAGCATATATCCTTTACGCTGACAACAAATGCAACCGCTCTTAATGATGAGATTATTGAATACTTGAATGAAAATATGGAAAATGTTGTATTGAGCCATGACGGAAGGCCCGAGGTAAACGACTTTATGAGAATTGACAGGCATGGTAGCGGAACTTATGATGTAATTACACAAAAGATTTTGAAGTTTATACAAAAACGAAATGGGAAAACTTATTATGTAAGAGGGACATTTACTTCCAAAAACCTTGACTTTTCAAAAGATGTTTTGCACCTTTATAGTCTTGGCATAAAAGAGATTTCTGTTGAACCTGTTGTTTTAGACGTAAAAAGTCCATGGGCTATTTTGCCACAGCATGTTGAGAGAATAAAAGAAGAGTATGATATCTTGGCGCAAGAGTATGTAAGTGCGAAACTAAAAGGGGAAGGATTTAACTTCTTCCATTTCAATATAGACCTTGCTGGTGGGCCGTGTGTATCAAAACGCCTAAGCGGCTGTGGTGCTGGGTTTGAATATGTTGCAGTTGATCCTGACGGCAATATCTTTCCTTGCCATCAATTTGTTGACAAGCCACAGTTTAAACTTGGAACAGTTTTTGATGGGATTACACGGGCTGATTTAGTTGAAGAGTTTAAGAAAAACAATGTATATGAAAAAGAGGAGTGCTCAAACTGCTGGGCAAGGTTTTACTGTAGTGGAGGGTGTGCTGCTGCAAATTACAACATGTGCGGTGATGTCAAAAAATCGTATACCGTCTCTTGTGAACTTGAAAGAAAGAGGGTGGAGGTTGCAATAGCTGCAAAACTATACCTTATGGAAAAGGGGATTGAAGGTTAAATGATTATTACTTATAAAGGTAAAACACCAAAGATTGCACAAAGTTGCTACATTGCACCAAACGCAACCATAATAGGCGATGTCGAGATTGGAGAAAATTCAAGTGTATGGTTCGGCTGTGTTATTAGATGTGAGGAAAACAGAATTGTAATTGGCAAGAATACAAATATCCAAGATTTGACCACAATCCACACTGATCATTGCTGCTCTGTCATAATTGGTGATGATGTAACAATTGGTCACAATGTAGTGCTGCATGGTTGCGATATAGGAAATAATGTACTTGTTGGTATGGGCTCTATAATAATGAATGGAAGCAAAATAGGTAACAATGTCTTAATTGGTGCAGGGAGCCTTATTACTCAAAATACAATTATTCCACCAAATACACTTGTATTTGGGAGACCTGCAAAGGTTATAAGAGAGCTGACGCAAGAGGAAATAGAACGAATAAGGATTTCTGCAAAAGAGTACATTGAACTTAGCAATGATTATAAAAATATTTGTAAATAGTAAGCTTAGTTTGTTGACTTTAGACTAATTTAAGGATTATAATACTAAAAGGACTGTAATGTTAAAAATGAAACTGAGTTTGTAAGCTTTCACAACAAGTAGAAAGAAAGGAGAAAGGGTTATGCAAAATAGGAGCTTGGCACAGTTTTTGATAGCAAGCCTCATAATCGCCTTTGCATTTTACATAGTCTTTTTTGGTCTGAATATCGGAACGGCAAGCATACCATCAGTGAAAGATGTCATAAGATATGGGCTTGATTTAAAAGGTGGGGTATATATTGTTTATGAGGCAGCAAAAGAAAATCCAACAAAAAGAGAGATGGAATCAGCTGTCCAGCTAATTCGTACAAGGCTTGATATGAGAAACTTTTATGATGCAACCGCAACTTTGCAGGGTTCAAAGAGAATCAGGGTAGAAATTCCAGGTGTCAAAGATCCTGACGAGGCTATTCAATATATAGGGAGAACAGCATTGATTGAATTCAAAGGTCCTCAGGGTGATTTGATTGTCTCAGGTAGAGATGTGGTTGATGCATACGCTCAGCAGACAGCAGCAGGCTATGTAGTTGCTCTTAAATTTAACAAAGAAGGAACTAAGAAATTTGCAGAGGGGACAAGAAAGTACCTAGGGCAGAATATTGGAATTTATTTAGATGGTAAATTAATATCAAATCCAACAGTTGAAGAGGAGATTACAAATGGCGAAGCCATAATTAGGGGTATGAAAGATTTAGAAGAAGCAAAGACATTGGCCCAGCAAATCAAAGCAGGTGCACTGCCATTTGCTTTAAATGTTGTAGAAAGCAGGGCGATAGGACCATCTTTGGGTAATGAAGCCTTGAGGACAACATTAAAAGCAGGTATTATAGGACTTCTTTTGGTATTCTTATTTATGATAATCTTTTACAGGCTGCCAGGGTTGATTGCAGATATTGCATTAGTTGCATATGTTGTTATACTTGTTGCAATAGTAGGGTACGCAAAAATAACACTTACCCTCCCTGGTATTGCGGGTATAATTCTTTCTGCCGGCATGGCAGTGGATGCTAACATCTTGATATTTGCAAGAATGAAGGAAGAGCTCCGAGCTGGAAAAACACTAAAAGCTGCAATGGATGCGGGGTTTAGACGTGCACTAAATGCTGTCATAGACTCAAATATAACAACAATCATAGCAGGACTTGTGCTTTTATTCCTTGGTACAGGTCCAATCAAGGGTTTTGCCTGGACACTTACAATAGGTATTGTTGTTTCATTCTTTACTGCAATTACTGTCACAAGGTTCTTGCTTGTATCTATCATAAACACAGGGTTTTTCAAGGATATGAGATGGTATGGCGGTAAGAAAACCAGGGAGGTGCGCGCTTGATGACAAACATTGATTTTATGGGTAAGAGAAAGTTTTTCTACGTTCTGTCAATATTAGTGATGGTAATAGGTCTTGTTTCATATATAATTCAAGGGTTCAACTACGACATAGATTTTACAGGCGGTACAGTTTTAGAGATAAACCTTCATAAAGTTCCAAGCGCTGCTGAGATTGCTGATTTGGAAAAGTTGACAAAGCAGATTACAGGAACGCAGACACCTATTGTCAGAAAGGTTGAAGATGGAAAAAAGATTATGATAAATGCACATGAGGTGCATGGTAAAAAGAGAACAGAGCTTTCGAAAGAGACACGTGACAAGCTTTTTGATGCTATAGCTAAAAAGTACAATCTCAAAAAAGAAGATTTGGTTTCATACCAAAATGTTGGTGCTGTTGTATCGTCTGAGTTAGAATCTCAGGCTATCTGGGCTGTTGTGATAGCTTCAATCCTGATGCTAATCTACATTGCAATAAGGTTTGAGTTTAAATTTGGTACAACAGCGGTTGCAGCACTTTTGCATGATATTTTGATAATGTTAACTGTATACACTTTATTTAGAATTCCTCTTAACTCAACCTTTATTGCAGCAATATTGACTGTTGTTGGTTATTCAATAAACGACACCATTGTCGTGTTTGACAGGATAAGAGAAAATAGAAGAATTCAAGGAAAAATGGATTTAAAAGACCTTGTAAATCTTAGCATGAACCAGACAATAGGAAGGTCACTTTCAACTGCTGCAACTGTTATAATTGTATTGTTTGTGCTGTACCTGATGGGTGTTCAATCAATAAAAGAGTTTGCTCTGCCACTGTTGATAGGTGTTACATCTGGTATCTATTCCTCAATATTTATAGCAACTGCGCTTTGGTTCGACTGGGAAAGGAGTACAAGAAAGAAACTTCAGACAAAACCAAAGAGAGCTTAATATTTTGTATATAGCTTTATTTGTTAAGTTTTAAAAAGCTCTTGCGAAAGTCTCTTTCGTAAGGGCTTTTTTAAAATGTCTTTATTTATTTTTATTTTTTGGAGGAATTTTTATGAGAAAAAGAACAGAGCATAGAATCAGAATTATTCCGCTTGGAGGCTTGAACGAAATTGGCAAGAACATGACAGTGGTTGAGGTAGACGATGAAATTGTTGTAATTGACTGTGGTCTTGCGTTTCCAGAAGATGAAATGCTTGGCATTGACCTCGTTATACCTGATGTGTCGTATTTAGTGAAAAATAAGGAAAAGGTAAGAGCACTGATACTGACACACGGACACGAAGACCACATAGGAGCAATTCCATATGTTTTAAGAGATTTAAACATCCCTATTTATGGAACAAAACTTACCCTTGGTCTTGTTGAAATAAAGCTTATGGAGTTTGGGATAGACCTAAACTCTGTCAAGCTCTTTACTGTCAAAGCTGGCGATGTGATTAGTTTTAACAATATGCGAGTGGAGTTTATCCGAACAACACACTCCATTGCAGACTCTGTTGCAATTGCTATTCACACACCGCTCGGTAGCATCGTCCACACAGGCGATTTTAAAGTGGACTTTACACCAATTGAGGGTGAGCCAATAGATTTGATTAGGTTTGCAGAGCTGGGTAAGCAAGGTGTTTTAGCACTTTTGTGCGACTCAACAAATGCTGAACGCCCTGGTTTTACTCTTTCTGAAAAGACTGTTGGCGCTACCTTTGATAGGATATTTTCTCAAGCTCAAGGAAGAGTCATAGTTGCAACATTTTCATCACATATTCACAGAGTCCAGCAAGTGATAAACTCTGCTGAAAAACAAGGTAGAAAGATTTGTGTCTTGGGGAGAAGTATGGTAAATGTTGTTAATAAGGCGCTTGAGCTTGGATATTTGAAGATGCCTGATGGGATGCTGGTTGATGTTGATGAGCTTGAAAACTATCCGCCCAATAAGATAGTGCTTATTACAACAGGTAGCCAAGGCGAGCCAATGTCGGCTCTTTCGCGTATGGCTTCTGCTGAACACAAAAAAGTGGGAATTATACCAGGCGATGTTGTGATAATATCAGCTGCGCCAATCCCTGGCAATGAGAAGTTTGTCAACAGGGTAATAAACGATCTTTTCAAACAGGGTGCACAGGTGATTTATGAAGACATCGATGATATTCACGTGTCGGGTCATGCATGCCAGGAAGAGATAAAGCTTATACACAATTTAACACGGCCAAAATATAGTGTGCCTGTGCATGGGGAGTTCAAGCACTTGATCCACCATGCTAAACTTGCAATGGAACTTGGAGAAAAAAATGTTTTTGTTTTAGAAAATGGTAAGGTACTTGAGATAACAAAAGATTCTGCAAAGGTTGTTGGTATGGTCCAGGCAGGAAATGTGCTTGTTGACGGGCTTGGTGTTGGTGATGTTGGGAATGTGGTGTTGCGTGACAGGCGTCATCTTGCTCAAGATGGACTTTTCATTGTGGTTCTCACAATTGATTCATCAACAAGAGATGTAATTGCTGGGCCAGAGATAATCTCAAGGGGGTTTATCTATATAAAAGAGTCTGAGCCACTAATTGAAGAGGCAAAAAAAGTGATAAAGGATGTTTTGTACTTCTGTAGCAAAAACGATATCACAGAACCAAATGCTATAAAGGTTATATTAAAAGATAATCTAAAGAATTTCTTGTTTGAAAAGACACGCAGAAATCCTATGATAATTCCTATAATAACCGAGATTTAACTATAGAAGTTGTTTTTGCATATAATGATAAAAGATACGGTTTTAAAAAAAGTGATAGAAATGTTCAAGTCGTCTGATTTGAGAGAGAAAGATGTGATAAATATATCAGACGGTAAAAAACTTGGAAAGGTTTGTGATTTAGAGGTGAATGTTAAAACAGGCAAAGTTGATGCTATTGTTGTCCCTGCGCCTTTTTCTGTAGGAAGTATCTTTTCAAAAGAAAAAGACTATGTAATTCCATGGGATAGGATAAAAAAGATTGGTGAAGATGTGATTCTGGTTGAGATATAAAAAGGGCTGTCTTGGGCAAAAAGTGACAGCCCTGTTATTTTTATAAGTTAAATTACCTCAAATCTCTACTGTCAAAAGATACTCACCGGCTTCATCTGCTTCGCATACCACACAGCCATCACCATCTACAATTAAGCTGTGTCCAAGACTTATCATATTTAAATGAGGTCCTACTGCATTTGCTAAAAATACAAAGTACCCATTTTCTACAGCTCTTGTTATAGGGATAGCTTTATTTTTGTCAATCTTCCACCTTGCCTCTTTTGGACTGTAAAAATGTGCAGCTAAAATGAACACACCACTGCAGCCAGCTTCTTTATATTTTTTGAATATTTCATAGAAGTTTTGGTCTCTGCAGATTGCAATGCCAAATCTTTTCTGCTTGAATTCAAATACAAGAGTCTCTTCGCCTTGCGAGAATATCTTCTTTTCAAGCTCAGTTGGATGAATCTTATCATATTTCAAGCTTTCACCTGTTGGGAAGATTACTGTTGCTCTGTTAAATAGCTTGTCTTCATGTTTAAAAGGGTGGCCTATTATGCTGCAGATTGAATATTCTGTGCACTTTTTTGATACTTCTTCTAAAGAAGTTAACACTATTCTATTCAAATCTTGAGATTGTAAAAGTTCAATGTTATAACCTGTCAGCGCCATCTCAGGAAAACACACTAAATCCACTTGTTCGCTTTTTGCTTTGTCCAAAAAATAGAGTATTTTATAGAAGTTTCTTTCCAACGAATTACAAATTTTCATCTGAACAACCCCAATTTTCAAATCCTATCATCCCCTCAATATTTTTTTTAAAGACCAGCCACCAATTTCTATTTTGACTTTATGATATCATTTTTTCAATAGAAAAGTCTATTGTCCATTTTAGACAATTGCCAACTTGCTCAAAAAAGAATATTCTTCTTTTCATATTTCGCTACAATAGATATAATATAAAAGAATGGGAATAGTGAAAAGCCTTTTTAGAGAGAGGGTGCAAGAACTTGAAACCAAATCATGAAAAACTAATCATAGAAGGAGGATATCCCCTTTTTGGAGAGGTTCCAATAAATGGTGCAAAAAATGCTGCAGTTGCTGTGATTCCTGCTGCCCTGATGGCGGAGGGAGAGAGTATAATTGAAAATCTCCCGCTGATTGAAGATGTATTTGCAATGGATGATATACTTTTGCGACTTGGAGCAAAAATTGAATATGACAATCATTCATTGAAGATAGATGCAAGCAATTTACAAAGTTATATAGCCCCTTATGAAAGTGTTCGTAAAATAAGAGCTTCGTACTACTTGATTGGAGCGCTTCTTACCCGTTTTGGCAAGGCAGAGGTTGCAATGCCGGGCGGGTGCAATTTTGGTGCCCGTCCAATTGATCAGCATATAAAAGGTTTTAGAGCGCTTGGTGCTGATGTTAAAATTGAAAATGGTATGATAAAGGCATATGCAGAAGAACTTGTTGGAACTAAAATCTATTTAGATGTTGTGTCTGTTGGTGCCACAATTAATCTCATGCTTGCAGCTGTGAAGGCAAAGGGTACAACAATAATAGAAAATGCGGCAAAAGAGCCTCATGTTGTTGATGTTGCCAATTTCCTAAATGCCATGGGTGCAAAGATTAAAGGAGCAGGAACTGACGTCATTAGAATTGAAGGTGTGAAAGAGCTGCACCCTACAAGATACGCGATCATTCCCGATCAGATAGAAGCTGGTACATATATGATAGCTGCATGTGCAACAAAGGGACACATTAGAGTAAAAAACATAATCCCAAAACATTTAGAATCCCTGACTGCAAAGCTGCTTGAGATGGGTGCTGAGGTAAATGTATATGAAGACAGTATTGAAGTGAGGTGCAAAGAAAGACTGAGAGCTTCAAGTATAAAGACAATGCCATACCCTGGGTTTCCCACTGATCTTCAACCCCAGATGACAGTGCTTTTGAGCCTTTGCAGTGGAACAAGTGTTGTTACAGAAGGTGTGTGGGAAAACAGGTATCAGTATGTAGATGAGCTAAAAAAGATGGGGGCAAATATCAAAGTTGAAGGAAGAGTGGCGATTGTTGAAGGTGTTGAGAGTTTGCAGGGTGCAGAGGTTTCAGCAGTTGACCTTCGAGCTGGTGCTGCTTTGATTGTTGCGGGGCTTGCTGCAAAAGGAAGAACAGTGATATACAATACAAAAAATGTTGACAGGGGGTATGAGAATATAGATTATAAACTCAAACTTTTAGGGGCAAGAGTCTCAAGAGTTTAAAGCAAAAGGGGAAGGAGCATAATGTCTTATGAAATAGTCTTTTGTCCACTTTATAGTGGCAGCAGTGGCAATGTAATCTTAATTTCATACAAAGATACCACAATCTTGGTGGATGCGGGTGTGAGTTTTAGAAAGCTTACATGCGCTTTGAATAAAATTGGCTTTAACAAAAAAATTGATGCCATTTTACTATCCCACGACCATTCTGACCATGTTAAATGTGCAGGAGTGTATTTTAGAAAACTGAATGTACCAATTATAACAAACTACAAAACCTGGGAAGCTATAAAAAATTCCATTGGCAAGGTTGACGAAAGAAATGTACATTTGATTGAGACAGGTACAAGTTTTTCAATTGGGAACATTGGCATTGACACATTTTCAATTCCCCACGATGCAAAAGACCCGATGGGCTTTTGCTTCTATCTTGGTAGAAAAAAGATTTCAATATCAACCGATTTGGGGCACGTAAATGAGAATGTTGCTCAAAAGATTGATTTTTCTGATATTATCCTGCTTGAGGCAAACCACGATATTGAGATGCTATTGACTGGTCCTTACCCTTATTATTTAAAGCAGAGGATAAAAAGCGATATTGGGCATTTGTCAAATGAGCAGGCAGCACAGATGATTTTAAAACTAAATCTTGAGAGGACAAAGAGGATTTACTTGGGGCATCTGAGTGAGGAGAATAACCACCCTGATGTTGCTCTGATGACTGTAAAATCCATCTTAAAAGAAAAGGGTGTGTTTGAAAGCTTTGATTTTAGCTTAAATGTAGCACAAAGATATCAACCATCTTTGTGCTCTGTATTATAAAAAATGTACCAATAAAGTCTTTAAATAGGAGGAGAGATGAAGTTGAAATTAGCAATTGGGGCTGACCATGCAGGTTTTAGATTAAAAGAGGCTGTAAAGAAGCATCTTGACAAAAGAGGAATTGAGTACAAAGATTTTGGCACATATTCAGAAGAGTCTTGTGACTATCCAGACATTGCGAGGGATGTGGCAGTTGCAGTTAAAAAGGGCGAGTTTGACTTTGGGATTTTAATCTGTGGCACAGGCATTGGTATTTCTATTGCTGCAAATAAAATAAAAGGCATCAGAGCTGCCCTTTGTCATGATACATTTTCAGCAAAGGCAGCCCGTGCTCATAACAATGCAAACATCCTTGCAATGGGTGCAAGGGTTATTGGAGAAGGACTTGCATGTGAAATTGTTGATAGATTTTTGTCAGCCCAATTTGAAGGTGGAAGGCACCAAAGAAGAGTTGACAAGATCCATGAAATTGAAAATGGTCAGGATTAAATAATAGTTTCCAAAATTAACAGAAAGGAGAAAGGTTTATGGTTGAGTACAAAAAGAATGTATATGTGTTTGACCATCCATTGATTCAGCACAAACTTACATTGATTCGTGACAAGAATACAGGTAGCAAAGAGTTCAGAGAGCTTGTGGAAGAAATAGCAATGCTAATGGCATATGAAGTGACAAGGAATCTGCCACTAAAAGAAGTCGAGATTGAAACACCTGTTGGAGTTGCTAAATGCAAGGTGATCTCAGGCAGAAAGCTTGCAATTGTCCCAATTTTGAGAGCTGGGCTTGGCATGGTTGACGGGCTTTTGAAACTCATTCCTGCAGCGAAGGTTGGGCATATTGGTCTTTACAGAGATCCACAGACCCTAAAACCTGTCGAGTATTATTGCAAGCTTCCTCAAGATGTGCATGAAAGAGACATAATTGTGCTTGATCCAATGCTTGCAACAGGCGGGTCTGCTTCTGCTGCGTTTGACTACATCAAAAGGTACAACCCACAGAGCCTAAAACTTATGTGCCTGATTGCAGCACCGGAGGGGATTGAAAGATTGACATCTGCCCATCCGGATGTTGAACTGTACTGTGCAGCAGTTGATGAGAAGCTAAACGACCATGGATACATTGTACCCGGACTTGGAGATGCAGGGGATAGGCTCTTTGGTACAAAGTAAAAAACAGAAGTTGGAGGAAATACAATGAGACCTACCTGGGATGAGTACTTTATGCAGATTGTTGATATTGTAAAGGAAAGGTCAACGTGTTTGAGGCGAAAAGTTGGAGCACTAATTGTTAAGGACAAGAGGATTTTAGCAACAGGCTACAACGGTGCACCAAGTAACCTGCCTCACTGTGAAGAGGTAGGTTGCTTGAGAGAAAAGCTGAACGTCCCGTCAGGGCAGAGGCACGAGCTCTGTCGAGGACTTCATGCTGAGCAAAATGCGATAATCCAGGCTGCTAAAATGGGCGTAAATATCGACGGCAGCGTTATTTACACAACAACCTATCCATGTGTGATTTGTGCTAAAATGATAGTGAATGCTGGTATCAAAAAGGTGATTTACAAAGGCTCATATCCAGATGAGATGAGCCAAAAGATATTTGAAGAAGCTGGTATAGAAGTTGTAAAATTTGAGGAAAATGAAAAAAGGTGATGGAAAATGAGCAAGAAAAGTACGTTTATAATTTTAGCTGCTGGCGAAGGAAAGAGAATGAAATCTAAATATTCCAAGGTTGTCCAAAAGATTATGGGAAAGCCTATGATACTTTATATAATAGACGAGATTGAGAAAAACTTTGAAGACGGTAGGATTGTAGTTGTTGTAGGAAACAAAAAAGAGGATGTCTACAAAGTTTTAGAAGGAAGGAATGTAAGATTTGCATACCAAGAAAAACAGCTTGGCACAGCACATGCTGTTATGTGTGCAATGAGCGAAATTTCAGATGATTCAGAGGATGTTTTTGTACTGTACGGTGATGTACCTTTTATAAAGGCTGATACTTTAAAAAAGCTTTCTCAAAAGAGAAAAGAGGAAGCTGCAGCACTTTGTCTTCTGACAGCTATTTTTGAAAATCCATACGGTTATGGTAGGATAATTGCAGATGAAAATGGCAATGTAATAAAGATTGTTGAGGAGAGGGACGCAACTGAAGAACAAAGAAAAATAAAAGAGATAAACCCTGGCTTTTATTGCTTTGAGAAACAAGAGCTTGTAAATGTTTTGAGCAAGATTGACAATAAAAATAGCCAGAATGAGTATTATCTAACAGATGCCATTGAGATACTAAACAGAAGTGGCAAAAAGGTTGTAAAAGTAACTGTAGAAGACAATTTTGAGGTTATGGGAATTAACTCAAGGTATGAGCTTTTTGTTGCTGAGCAGGAGTTAAAACTCAGGATAAATAAAGAACATCTCTCAAGAGGCGTGCAGATAATAGACATATATAATACCTATATTCATCCAGATGTTCAAATTGGAAAGGATACAGTAATTTATCCGGGTACGTTTATCCTTGGCAAAACTTCAATTGGGGAGGACTGTGTAATTGGTCCACAGTCTTACATTGTAGACTCAAAAATAGGAAATAACTGTCATATCCAGTTTTCTGTGATAAAAAATTCTGAAATAAGGGATAATGTCAAGATAGGACCATATGCGCACCTGAGACCAAACAGTTTCTTGGAAGAAGGAGTAAAGATTGGCAACTTTGTTGAGGTAAAAAATTCTAAACTTGGCAAGAACACAAAGTCAGCCCATCTTACATACATTGGGGATGCTGATATTGGCGAGAATGTGAATTTAGGCTGCGGAACAATATTTGTAAACTATGATGGATATAAAAAACACAGAACAGTTGTGGAGAACAATGCCTTTATAGGTTGCAATTCTAATCTCATTGCGCCAGTTAAAATTGGAGAAAATGCCTACATTGCAGCAGGTTCTACAATAACAGAGGACGTGCCAGCAAATGCGCTTGCAATTGCGAGAGAGAGGCAGACAAACAAAGAGGGTTGGGTACTGAGACGAAAACAGATGTATGAAAGCAGGTAGTTTTTTAAAGATGAAAAAAATTTAAAAATATTTTAAAGATGGATTATTTTTTTGTGTTATAATATAGATTGCGCATAAAAGATGTTTAAATTAACTTTTGTGCTGGGGGTAAAAAAAGTGATAACACATGGCAAAGAGATAAAGATATTTGCTGGAAATTCTAACAGAGAGTTAGCAGAAGAAATAGCCAAAAAGCTCAACAAAAAACTTGGCGATGCAGAAATAGGCAGGTTTTCAGACGGTGAGATTTCAGTTAAGATTAATGAAACTGTGCGTGGGGCGGATGTGTTTGTTGTTCAGTCAACATGCCACCCTGTCAATGAGAATCTCATGGAACTTTTAATTATGATTGACGCTTTTAAAAGAGCCTCAGCCGGAAGAATAACAGCTGTAATTCCTTACTATGGATATGCAAGACAAGATAGAAAAGCCCGAGCTCGTGACCCAATTACTGCAAAGCTTGTTGCAAACTTGATTACCTCTGCTGGTGCTGACAGGGTACTCACAATGGACCTTCATGCGCCACAGATTCAAGGATTTTTTGACATCCCTCTTGACCATTTGATTGGTGTTCCGATATTGGCAAAATACTTCCTTGAAAATGTCAATCTTGAGAATGCAGTTGTTGTATCACCCGATTTGGGAAGTGTTACAAGAGCTCGCAACTTTGCAACAAAGCTTGATTTGCCGCTTGCTATCGTGGACAAAAGACGCCCCAAGGCAAATGTCGCTGAGATAATGAACATTATTGGTGATGTGAAGGACAAGACTGCCATAATGGTTGATGATATGATAGACACAGCAGGGACAATTGTTGCAGCAGCACAGGCTCTCATGGACTATGGCGCAAAAGAGATTTATGCTTGCTGTACACACCCGGTTTTGTCTGGTCCTGCTGTTGAGAGAATCCAAAACTCGCCAATTAAAGAGCTGATTGTGTTGAACACTATTCCTCTGCCACCTGAAAAGAGAATAGACAAAATTAAAGTGCTCTCTGTTGCTGACCTGTTTGCTGAGGCAATTAACCGAATATATGAAGATGTTGCAATTTCGACTTTGTTTGATGAATACATCAGCACAAAACCAAATAGATAACTTATATAGAAAGATTTTTTGTAATAAAATGAATGTAAAGGCTGTCTTTTGCTCAAAATTTGAAAGGCAGCCTAATTTTTATAAAAAAGGAGTGAATTTGAGTTTGGATTACATCATTGCTGGGCTTGGGAATCCTGGAGAGAGATATACTTTTACACGCCACAACGCAGGTTTTTTGGCAATTGATTATTTAGCACAGGCCTTCAACACAAAAGTGGACAGAATAAAGTTCAAAGGACTTATTGGAAGTTTTGAGTATGCTGACAAGAAAGTACTTCTTTTAAAACCCATGACATACATGAACTCAAGTGGTGATAGTATTGTAGAGGCAGTAAACTTCTACAAAATAAAGCCTGAAAAGCTAATTGTCATCTACGATGACATTGCATTTGATGTTGGAGTTGTTAAGATGAGAAAAAAAGGCTCAGATGGTGGGCACAACGGTGTAAAGTCTATCATCCAGCGCCTTGGCACAGAAGAGTTTCCAAGGATTAGAATTGGCATTGGAGTGCCAAAGGAGGATATGGTAAAATATGTACTGTCAGAATTTGAAGATTTTGAGAAACAAAAGATCTTCAAAGCTATTGAAAAGGCAGCACAAGGTATTAAGATTTTACTCGAAAGTGGCATTGACAGAGCTATGAACTATATAAATGGAGATGTGGTGGTGTAGATTTGCTTAAAATTTTTGAAAAACTTGATGAATTTTTGAAAGTTGAGGAAGCAATTTTAAAAAAGCGCCTTCCCATACTTGTCACAAACCTTGGCGAAATGGGGAAGGCCCTCTTGGTCCATGCAATATGTCAAAAATTTAACAAAAAGGTTCTCTTTATAACGCATCAAAAAAGCAAAAGTGAGTGGGAAAAGAGGTTTAAAAATCTTTTTGACAAGGTAATAGTTTTACAAGAGAGAGAAAATCCTCTTATAAACTCATTTGCAAAGAGCAAGGACTCTGAGATCCAAAGGGCGGAGGAGTTTGTCAGAATTTTTGAAGAAGGATTTGATGTGCTTATTTTAAGCCCTCAAAATTTGCTTGAAAAGTATTCTGATTTTAAGTTTGAGTCTCTCATCCTTGAAGAGAACAAGGAGTTAGGCTTTGAGGAATTTTTAACCACACTTACAAGGTATGGTTATGAAAGAGTTAAGGTTGTTGAGAAAAAAGGTCAATTTTCTCAAAAAGGTGGAATAGTAGATATATACCCTATTTTCAGCAAATACCCTGTTAGAATAGAATTCTTTGGTGATACAATTGACACTATAAGGTATTTTGATGTTGAGACTCAAAAGTCGTTTGAAAGGGTCTCTAATGTAAAGATTTATAAAGCTTGTGAGTGGGATTTAAGTATTGACTTTTCGGATGGTATTAAAAAGATAGTAGCAGATTTTAAAAAACTTCAAAACAAACTCAAAGGTGACGCAAGAAAAAACTTAGAAGAAAGTTTCAAAGATGTAATAGATGGAGCTGAACTCAAAATTGATAGACTATATCCCTATTATTACCAAAATTTTAGGTCCATTTTTGATATTTTCGGCGATTGCTTTGTTATAATTGACGAGTATACTCAGGTTTACGGCAGCTTGAAAACTTTTGAAGAGCAGACTGAAGATCTTTACAAAGACCTTTTAGAAAAAGGATATGTTCTGCCAAAAATGGCAGGGTGCTATTTCAAAGTCTATGACATATTGGAAAAACTTTCCTCTTCAATTATCCTTCAAACGTTTGCGCAAAGCATAAAAGAGATTCAAGTAAAAGATATCTTTTCTTTTAATAATCTCCGGGAGATTCCTTCATACAATGGTCAAAAAGAACTTTTAATAGAGGATATAAAGTATTACCAGTCAAAGGGTTATTTGATAAATGTCTTTGCTGGAAGTGAGACTTCACTCGAGGATTTAAAATCAGAACTTGAAAAGAGTAGAATAGAGTTTAACAAGGCAGATGAAGTTTTAACAGATAGACAGGGAGTTTATCTTCTTCCACGGTCGGTTGAAAAAGGGATTGAAATACAAAACTTAAAATGGGTTTGCCTTAGCTTTTTCAATGTTGAAAAGAAAAAAGGAAAAGATGTAAAAAAAAGGCCAAAATCAAAAAAAGAAACGTTTTATACAATTGAAGACTTAAAATACGGAAGCTATGTTGTTCATAGGACATATGGTATAGGAAAATTTTTGGGATTTGAGAAGATCACTGTTGAGGGTGTGACAAAAGAATATTTGAAACTTGAATACGCTAATAACTCTTACTTGTATGTGCCAACCACTAACTTGGATGTAATTGAGAAATATATAGGTACTGATGATTCAGAACCCAAACTCTCAAAGCTTGGAACTTTAGAGTGGCAAAAACAAAAACAAAAAGTCAGAAAGTCACTTGAGGTTGTGGCAAAAGACATAGTTGAGCTGTATGCAAAAAGGCAGCTCAAAAAAGGTTTTAAGTTCTCGCCTGACACCATCTGGCAAAAGGAGTTTGAAGAAAAGTTTCCGTACACCGAAACAGAAGGCCAGCTTCAGGCAATCGAGGAGATTAAAAAAGATATGGAAAGCGAAAAGCCAATGGACAGGATTCTTTGTGGTGATGTTGGGTATGGCAAGACAGAAGTTGCTATGCGCGCAGCATTTAAAGCTGTGATGGACTCAAAGCAGGTAGCGGTGCTTGTTCCAACTACAATCTTGGCTCAGCAGCACTATATGACATTTGTACAACGAATGAAAGATTTTCCAATAACAATTGAAGTGCTTTCGCGTTTAAAAAGTGAGAGCCAGCAAAAGAAGATATTAAAAGCTTTAAAAGACGGTACAATTGATATAATTATTGGAACTCATAGACTTTTATCAAATGATGTAAAGTTCAAAGACTTAGGGCTTTTGATTATTGACGAGGAGCACAAATTTGGAGTTGAACACAAGGAAAAGATAAAAAAATTAAAAGAAAATGTGGACGTTTTGACTCTTACAGCAACACCGATTCCAAGGACACTTAACATGGCACTTTTGGGTATAAGAGATTTGAGTATTATTGAAGACCCACCAGAAGACAGGTTTCCTGTGCAGACTTTTGTCATGGAGTACAATGAAAAGGTGATAAAAGAAGCAATCTTAAAAGAGGTTTCAAGGGGGGGTCAAGTATTTTACCTTTACAACAGGGTAAAAGATATAGAAGAAGTGGTAAATAGGCTTCAAGCACTTTTAGGGGAAGATATCAAGATTGCCTATGCGCATGGTCAGATGGATGAAAGACAGTTAGAAGAGGTGCTTATTGACTTTATAAACGGCAAATATGACGTACTTGTCTGCACAACAATAATTGAATCAGGTGTTGATATGCCAAATGTTAATACACTCATTGTGGAGGATGCAGACAGACTTGGTCTTGCCCAGCTTTACCAGCTTCGTGGAAGGGTTGGGCGATCAAATAAGCTTGCGTATGCATATTTCACATTCAGAAAAGACAAAGTGCTTTCTGAGGAGGCTGCAAAAAGGCTTTCTGCTATAAAGGAGTTTACAGAGCTGGGCTCAGGTTTTAAGATTGCAATGAGAGACCTTGAAATAAGAGGTGCAGGCTCGATTGTGGGGAAGCTCCAACATGGGCACATTAATGCTGTTGGTTATGACATGTATATAAGACTTTTGTCAGAAGAGATTAGAAGGCTCAAAGGCGAAGATATCCAGCCGGAGATTGAGCCGCAGATAGATATAAAGGTAAATGCTTATATTAGTAGTGAATATATCGATGATGACAAGGAAAGAATTAACATGTACAAGAAGATTTCTTCTATTGATACAAAAGAAGATGTTCAAGAAATCTATGATGAGCTTATTGACCGATTTGGAGATATTCCAAAAGAGGTTGACAATCTCATAAAAATTGCTTATATTAAGTTCCTCTGCAAAAGATTAGGAATTCTCTCTATTTCACAAAACGATAGTGAAAAGGTTAAGTTGCAATTTGGGGCACAAGAAAACGTTACTTTGATCAAGACCTTGCTTTGTGAAAAAGGTATTTTGTACAGCGAAGGTAAAGATGGCACATTGATATTTTCTTTGTCGAAAGATTCTTTGGACTTTTTAGTAAATCTTTTGGAAGATTTAGCTGAAAAAGTTTGCTGAGGAACAGGTGCTTTAAAATAATCCTTCATTGTTTTATAATATTGTTATTATCAAAAAATACTTTAGACAAAGGAGAAGAGATAGATGACCAAAAAAACAAAGATTGCGATTTTTGCATCTGTGGCTGTTGTGCTACTGATAATCCTCATTGCCGTAACTCCAGAGATAGTAAAGTACATTGATGAGAACAGAGCTGTTGCCATTGTAAATGGTGAGAAGATTACTAAAAAGGAATTTTCTATCAACTACAAGTCTCAAATTGATTACTATGGACTTGACAAAGCTTTTTTGGCACAGAAGGTTGGTAGCAAGACTTATGAGGAGCAGATAAAGGAGAATGTACTCGATGGTCTTATTGTAAGACAGATAGAACTTCAGCAAGCTAAAAAGAGAAATATCACATTAACTGCTCAGGAGAAAAAGGCAATAGAAGACCAAATTAACCAGTATAAAAATGACTCACAAAACGGACTGCAGTTTAAACAATATCTTCAAACCATTGGCGCAACAGAGGATGAGTACAAAGACCAGATTATAAAATCACAGATTGTCTCAAAGCTTTTTGATGAGCTAACAAAAAATCAAACAGCCTCTATGTCTGAGATAGAAAGCTACTATAATTCACATAAGTCTGATTATATCCAGGTAAAGGCAAGTCATATTCTATTTAAAGTTTCAGACTCAAAAGAGGAAGCTACAAAGAAGAAAAAAGCAGAAGAAGTTTTGCAGATGATTAAAAATGGGCAGAACTTTGAAAAACTTGCTAAAAAGTATTCTGAGGATGAGAATACAAAACAAAAAGGAGGAGACCTTGGGTATTTTAGAAAAGGTGAGATGGTAAAAGAATTTGAGGATGTAGCATTTTCTCTTGGCATTGGCGAGATAAGTGGAATTGTCAAGACAAGCTATGGGTTTCACATTATAAAGGTGACAGATAGAAAACAGCTTGCTTTGAACGATGTAAAGGACGAGATAAAATCAACAATAGAAACTCAGAAAAAACAACAATATTTCCAAAGCTTGCTTGAAAAGTGGAAAAAAGAGGCAAAGATAAAGAAGTTTGAAAATGTCCTAAAGAGCGTTTCTATATAAAAATCTTTTTAGAGGTTTGTGTTTGAGGTGCTTTGAAAGTGGACTTTTTAGAAAAGGTAAGATGGACAATTGAAAAACATAATATGCTCAAAAAAGGCGACAAGGTTTTAATTGGCTGTTCTGGTGGAATTGATTCAATGGTGCTTTTGGATTGTATATACAGATTAAAGGATGAGTATGAACTTGATATTACTGTTGCGCACCTTAACCATATGCTAAGACAAGAGGCAATAGAGGATGAACTATTTGTAATTGATACTTGTAAGAGGTATAATATTAAATGTATAACAAGGTCAATTGATGTTAGAAAGATCAAAGAAGAACGAAAACTTTCGGAAGAAGAAGCAGGAAGACTTGCAAGGTACAATTTTTTTTATGAACTTGTAAATAGTTTAGGACTCAGCAAGATTTTATTAGGACATAATAAAAATGATGTTGTTGAAACCTTCTTTTTGAATCTATTCAGAGGAAGCGGACTTGATGGTCTTGCATCAATCCCGCCTGTGCGCGATATTGTTGCAAGACCACTTATATATATGTCAAGAGAAGAGATTGAAGAGTATGCGAAAGAAAATGGCATAAAGTATGTCATAGATAAGACAAACTTTTCATCAAAGTATAAGCGAAATATCGTAAGAAACGAGATTTTACCAGTCGTGAAAGAAAAATTTGGAGACGGAGTAATTGATACTATTTTCAGGACAATAAATATAATAAGAGATGAAAATATCCAGATAAATGAACTTGTTGAAGACGCTTTTAATGAGTGTGTCAGGAAAGAAGATTTTTACTATGTCCTTGACATAAAACACGTAATCACCTTACAACCTTTTTTACAGAGAAGACTTGTAAAAAGGACTCTCAAAGAGTTTGACATGCCAATTTCAGTTGAGATAGTTGAAGACGTATTAAAGCTCTTTTCACTTCCTTCTGGTAAAAAGAAGGTATTTGATGATTTGATTGTTGAGAAGCAAAATGAAGCTATTGTATTTTACAAAAAGGCAGAGGAGAAAACCTTTTGCTTTGAAATTCCATTAAAAGAGGAGTATGATATAAGATATAGAAATTTTGAATTCAAATTTAAAGTTACAAATGAAAAGGAAAAAGAAGATAGCATTTATATTGATGCTGAGCAAATAGTTGATGGGAAACTATTTTTCAGAACAAGAAGAGATGGTGATTTTATACAGCTAAAAGTGGGTAAGAAAAAACTAAAAGAATGGTTTATTGATAAAAAGATTCCGAAGCGTTGGCGAGATAATATTCCACTTATTACCAAAGACAGTGAAGTAATTGTCATATTTGATATATATTCAAATGCAGTAACAATAAATCAAAAATATAAAGTAAAACCACAAACAAGGCAATTTTTAAAGATAAAATTCACAAAACTGGAAGGAGTTTGATGGTAGTGAAAGACATAACAATGAAAGTAAAAGAGATTTTGATAACAGAAGAGCAGATTCGTCAAAAAGTAAAAGAGCTTGGTCAGAAAATATCTGAGGACTATAAAGACAGTGATGATTTCTTGATGGTGTGCATATTAAAAGGCGGAGTTGTGTTCATGGCAGATTTGCTGAGGCAAATAACAATTCCTGTTAAGATAGAATTCATGGCTGTTTCCAGCTATGGTAATTCAACCTCTTCGTCAGGTATAGTCAGAATACTCAAAGACCTTGACACGAGCATTGAAGGAAAGGACGTTTTACTTGTTGAGGACATTGTTGACACAGGCCTTACTCTAAAATACATCACGGAATACTTAAAAGGGAGAAGACCGCGAAGTCTCAGGATTTGTACCATGCTTGACAAACCAAGTAGAAGAAAGGTTGATGTAGAGATACATTATAAAGGGTTTGAGATACCAGACAAGTTTGTTATAGGGTATGGTCTGGATTATGCAGGTCTTTATAGGAATCTACCTTATATTGGTGTTTTAGAGTGAGAAAACCTTAAAGTTTAACTTTATAAATTGAAAGGAGTGCCTATCTACAATTGAGGAACTTATTCAAAACAGCAACAATTTACATTTTAATTGCTTTGGTAATTTTATTGCTGGTTGACATTTTAAGTGGTGGGCTTAGTTACAACCAGCTTTGGAATATGAGTGAAAAGAGAAACGTCATTTACTCAGAGTTAATAAATGACATCAATGATGGAAAAGTCTCACGGATAATACTTAGCTATAACAATGTCTCTGGACAGTATAAGGATGGAACAAAGTTTGACAATGTATTTGTGCCGTCACCTGACAAGTTTTTAGACCAGATACAGCCAGCAATTGAATCAAAGAAAGTAGAGATTGTGACAAAAGAACCTCCTCAGGTTCCATGGTGGCTATCAACGTTTTTACCAATGTTGATTTTTGCAGGACTTATGATTTTTGTATGGATCTTCATGCTCCAGCAGACTCAAGGCGGCGGCAGTAAAATAATGTCTTTTACAAAATCAAGAGCAAAGACCATTCAGGACTTAAAAAAGAAAGTGACATTTGCTGATGTTGCAGGTGCTGATGAAGAAAAGGAAGAGTTAAAAGAGGTTATAGATTTTCTCAAAAATCCGAGGAAGTATATAGAGCTTGGTGCAAGGATTCCAAAGGGTATTTTACTTGTCGGACCACCTGGCACAGGTAAGACGCTTTTAGCAAAGGCTGTTGCGGGTGAGGCAGGTGTTCCGTTTTTCAGCATATCTGGTTCTGACTTTGTTGAGATGTTTGTTGGTGTTGGTGCTGCAAGGGTAAGAGACTTATTTGACCAGGCAAAGAGAAATGCACCTTGTGTTGTATTTATAGATGAGATAGACGCAGTTGGTCGTCACAGAGGAGCAGGGCTTGGCGGAGGCCATGACGAAAGAGAGCAAACTTTAAACCAGCTTCTTGTTGAGATGGATGGTTTTGGAACAAATGAGGGAATAATTGTCATGGCAGCAACAAACAGACCCGACATCTTAGACCCTGCGCTTTTGCGACCTGGTAGATTTGACAGGCAGATTGTTGTAAACATTCCAGATGCAAAGGCAAGAGAAGAGATTTTAAAGGTCCACGCGAGAAACAAACCACTCGGGTCTGATGTTGACCTTTCTCAAATAGCAAAGATAACAGCAGGGTTTACAGGTGCAGACCTTGAGAACCTTTTAAATGAAGCTGCGCTTTTGGCTGCGCGAAAGAGCAAAAAACAAATCAACATGGAAGAAGTCCAAGAGGCTGTTGCAAAGGTTTTGATGGGTCCTGAAAAGAGAAGCAGAGTGTACACAGAAAAAGAAAAGAAACTTACAGCATACCATGAAGCAGGTCATGCGATTGTAAGAACCATGATTCCTGATGCAGAACCTGTTCATGAAGTTTCAATTATACCACGAGGATATGCTGGTGGGTACACAATGTATCTGCCAAAAGAGGATAAGTTTTATGCATCAAAGTCTGATATGATGAGGGAGATTATTACTCTTCTTGGTGGAAGGGTAGCAGAAAAACTTGTTTTGGAGGATGTATCAACTGGAGCATCATCAGACATAAAGCGTGCAACCAAGATTGCAAGGGATATGGTTACAAAGTATGGCATGTCTGATAAACTTGGTCCTATGACATTTGGGACAGAGCAGGAAGAGGTATTTTTAGGCAGAGACCTTGCACTTGCAAGAAATTACTCTGAGGAGGTTGCAGCTGAGATAGACAGAGAAATCAAGAGCATAATTGAAGAGGCTTATAAAAAAGCTGAAGAGATCCTCAAACAAAACATTGACAAACTACACAAGGTGGCGAATGCACTTTTAGAGAAGGAAAAACTAACAGGCGAAGAGTTCAGAAAGCTTGTATTCGAAGATGCACAGCCACAGCCTGCGTAATGTATAAGGTTTAAAGATATTTTGAGGTGGATAGAGTGAGTATGAAATTTAAAAATAGATATTGCAATTTTATACTGAATGTAATATAATAATGAACGTGAGGACAAAGGCGTTCTCAAGTGGAGTGGGATGCCTTTGTCCTTTTTTGTTTATAGAATCAAAAAAATCTAATAAATGGAGGGGAAGGTCGGATGAAGAACTACACCAAGGAAGACATTATTCGCATCTGCAAAGAGCAGGATGTTAAATTTATCAGACTCCAGTTTGTAGACATTTTCGGTATTTTAAAGAACGTTGCTGTTCCAGTTGAGCAGCTGGAAGCTGTACTGAACAATGAGGTTATGTTTGACGGCTCATCAATTGAAGGGTTTGTAAGAATTCAAGAATCAGACATGTATTTAAGACCAGACCTAAATACATTTACAATCTTTCCATGGAGACCAACACCAAACAAGGTCGCAAGACTTATTTGTGATGTATATCTACCAGATGGTACACCATTCCCTGGCTGTCCACGTGGTGTTTTGAAGAAGATGCTCAAAAAAGCAGAGGAAATGGGCTTTAAATTCTATGTTGGTCCAGAGATTGAGTTCTTCTTGTTCTTGACAGACGAAAATGGCAATCCAACTTTGCAGACACATGACAAAGGCGGATACTTTGATTTGGCCCCGGTTGATTTAGGCGAGGATGCAAGAAGAGATATGGTTTTGACATTAGAGGAAATGGGATTTGAGATAGAGGCATCTCACCATGAGGTTGCACCTGGCCAGCACGAGATTGACTTCAAATATGATGACGCACTCTACACAGCTGACAACGTTGTTACATTTAAACTTGTTGTAAAGACAATTGCACAAAGACATGGGCTTCATGCAACATTCATGCCAAAGCCAATATTTGGTATTAACGGTTCTGGTATGCACACAAATATGTCTCTTGCAAGGGTTTCTGATGGCAAGAATGCGTTCTTGGACCCAAATGACAAGCTTCAACTTTCAAAAGAAGCATACTATTTCATTGGTGGTCTTATGAAACACGCAAGAGAGTTTGCACTTGTTACAAATCCGCTTGTAAATTCATACAAGAGACTTGTGCCAGGTTATGAAGCTCCTGTTTACATTGCATGGTCACCAAGAAACAGAAGCCCACTTATAAGAGTTCCAGCAAAGAGAGGTCAAGCAACAAGAGTTGAGCTGAGATGTCCAGATCCATCAGCAAATCCATACCTTGCATTTGCAGCAGTTTTAGCAGCAGGGCTTGATGGAATAAAGAATAAGATTGAGCCACCAGAGCCAATTGAAGAGAACATCTTTATTATGACCGATGAAGAAAGGGCAAAGCGTGGCATTGGTAGCCTGCCAGGAAGCCTTGAGGAGGCAATTAAAGAGTTTGAGAATAGCCAGCTCATGAGAGAAACTTTGGGTGGCCATATATTTGAAAAATACTTGGAAGCAAAGAAACTTGAATGGGACGACTACAGAACAAAGGTACATCAATGGGAGATTGATGCATATCTTACAAAGTACTAATTACACACAAAAACGGGTGGAAACTGGAAGCAAGGTTGCCACCCGTTTTTTTATTTCCTTTCTTTGGTTTTTAAATAGTTGTCGGTGCTTCATGGTACCTTTTTAATCATTGCTATTTACAGATATCTTTGAAAATACCCTGTAAAGATTCAACAGAATGCCAACAGGATAGAAACTTTGGGTCAAACAAAAAAGTTTTGGTGCATATAATCCTAAGTAGAAAGCAATTTTGGAGGACAAGGTTTTGAAAGAGGATATAGAAAAAAGGGCGCTTTTAGCAGCTGAACTTTTAATTAGGTACAATTCAACTGTTAGAAAGGTTGCTAAGGTCTTAGGTGTGTCAAAGTCAACAGTTCACAATGATCTTACCCACCGTCTTAATAAAATAAACAAATGGCTTTATAAGCAGGTAAGGGCGATTCTTGAGAAAAATAAGCAAGAAAGACATATTCGGGGTGGTGAAGCGACAAAGAAGAAGTATTCTGCAAAAAAAGAGCAGATTGTCTCAAAAAATAGTGGTATAATATAGTCTATAAATACCAAAGCACCTTTTAAATGTAGAGGAGAGAAATTAAAATGAGAGCAAACTTTGAAGAACTGGTCAAAATAATGGATATCTTGCGTGAGAAATGTCCATGGGATAGACAGCAGACGCATAACAGTCTAAAAAGATACTTGATTGAAGAGACATATGAGGTTATTGAGGCGATAGATGAAAATGACTACAGTAAACTTAAAGAAGAGTTGGGAGATTTGCTTTTGCAGGTTGTCTTCCACGCAAAGATAGCTCAGGAAAGAGGCGCTTTTGATATTTACGAGGTAATCTATGATATATGCCAAAAAATGAAAAAAAGACACACTCATGTGTTTGGAGAAGATAATTTTAAAACTGCCGATGAGGTTTTGCAAAATTGGGACAGAATAAAAAGTAAAGAGAAAGAAATCAAAACAGTGAGTGAGGCAATGCAAAGTATTCCAAAACACCTTCCTGCTCTTATGCGAAGCTATAAAGTTCAAGAGAAGGCAGCGAAAGTTGGTTTTGACTGGGAAGATTACAAAGATGCTTTAAAAAAGGTATATGAGGAACTTGGCGAGTTTGAGGAGAGTTTGTCGAAAAATAGCGCTCATGACAAGTTGGAAGAGGAACTTGGTGATGTTCTTTTTGCGGTTGTAAATGTTGCAAGGTTTTTTAACATAGATCCTGAAGAAGCACTTTCCAAAACAATACAAAAGTTTATAACCAGATTCTCTTATGTAGAGGAACAAGCAGAAAAACAAGGTAAAAAATTGAATGAGATGACGTTAAAAGATATGGACAAATTTTGGGAAGAGGCAAAAAAAATTTAAAAAAGGCTTGAAAAAAGAAGGATTTTTGATATAAATATAGAATAGAAAGATTTAGAACATTACAAAATACGCGAGGAGGTAAGAAGTAATGAACAAAACAGATTTAGTATCGGCAATGGCAGAGAAGAGTGGGCTTACCAAAAAGGACGCAGAAAAGGCACTCAATGCGTTTGTAGATGCTGTTACAGAGGCACTCTCTAAGGGGGAAAAGGTTCAGCTTGTCGGATTTGGTTCATTTGAAGTAAGAGAAAGGGCAGAGAGAGTTGGAAGAAACCCACAGACACAGGAAGAGATTAAGATTCCAGCAACTAAAGTTCCTGTATTCAAAGCAGGCAAGATGTTAAAAGACGCTGTTGCAAAGTAAGATTTTTAAAGAGGGGCTGTGAATTTTTAGTGTTAAGGCTGCAGCAAAAATGAGAAAATAAGAGCTGCAGCCCTAAATTTTTGTGTACAAAAAAGGGTGAGGGTTTGCAAGAATGCGGATAGACAAATATCTAAAAGTGTCGAGAATTATCAAAAGAAGAACGCTTGCTCAAGAAGCATGCAATAGTGAAAGAGTTTTTGTAAATGGCAAGGTGGCAAAACCTTCGACAGAGGTAAAGGTTGGCGATATTATTGAGGTGCGCTTTGGTGATAAGATTTTTAAATGCAGGGTTACAAGTGTGGATGAAAAGGTTCAAAAAAATCTTGCGAGCAATATGTATGAGGTGATTGAGTAGATTTGGGTCATATTTTGATAGTAAAGAGAATATAGTTTATTATGTAACTTGTATGTGTTTAAAAGGAAAATCAAAATGGTAGCTGATGATAGAAAAAATGTAAAGTCAAAGTTTCACAATGTTCTTATAGAGAACAGAGAAAAGATTACAATAAACGGCGTTGACGATGTTGAAAGCTTTGACGATAATAACGTCATGTTGGTGGTTGACGAAGAACTTCTCATCATCAAAGGATTTGATTTGAAGATAAACAAAATCAATACAGAGACAGGAGAGGTATTTATAGAAGGTCAAGTTTATTCACTTGAATATGGTGAGCCGCCCAAAAAAGGACTGATTGGAAGACTTTTTAAGTAAAGAGGCTGAAAAAATGCAGGGCGTTTTTGATCAGCTTTCAGACTTTCTTTCTTGTTTGATTATTGGGGCGGTAGTTGGATTAATATACGATACCTTCTTTTTCAAAAAAACCTTGAAAAGGCGCAAAAGAGATTTACTATTTTTTATGTCTTCTACTTTATCCACTATTGCAGTAATTTCATGTTTGTATTTTATAAACTACTATACTATTAGATGGTATACATTTTTGGCTATCGTGTGTGGTTTTTGGCTCTACAAAAATTCAATATCTTTTTTCTACAAAAGTATTTTAAGAAGCGTGAACAAAGTTTTATCTTTTACCAAGAAATAATTTGTGATAAAATATAACTACACTTTTTGGAATACTCAAAAGGAAGACAAGCTGTGAAAAAGATTTTTAAAGTAGTAAAAAGGCTTTTTGTACTTGCATTTGTAATACTTTTTTTAATATATTCTGTGACAACAGTTGTAAAACAACATATGATTTTACAACAGGTAAAAGCGCAGCAGTATGAGACAATCAAGCAAATTGAAAAACTGAAAAAAGAAAATGAATATTTAAGAAGACTTGCCCAGTATGTCCAGACAAAAGAATACATCCAGCAGGTTGCACGAGAGAAACTTGGGCTTGTAGGAAAGGATGAGATTGTGTTTATTGACAAGAATAAAAAGAGAAAGCAATAAAGGAGGCTTTTTTGTGTCGGTTAAAAAAGGCAGTATAGCGCAAGGCAAAGACAGCAACCAGAGACTTAAGTGAGTACAGTAGACGATTTGATGGCAGAAGAAATTAAAAGCCTGTTTTGAATTTAAAACAGGCTTTTAATTTAAGAAGGTATGTCAAAAAAATATCAAAGAGGATAAGGAGGATAAAAATTGTTTAAAAAAAAGAACGTCTCTCTTGCGGTTGTAAGAAGACTGCCAAGGTATTTGCGGTATGTAGAAGATTTGTTGAACCATGAAATTACGAGGATTTCCTCATCAGAGCTAAGCCAAAGGATGGGGTATACAGCTTCTCAGGTAAGACAAGATTTCAACAATTTTGGCGGGTTTGGTCAGCAAGGGTATGGTTATAGCACTCAGGTTCTCTATGAGAACCTTGTTAAAATATTAGGGCTTGATAAAAACTTCAAGATGGTAATTGTTGGTGTAGGCAATTTGGGACAAGCTTTAGCAAATTACGCCAACTTTTATAAAAAGGGTTTCAGACTTGTGGGACTATTTGATGTCGACCCTCAAAAGGTTGGAAAAAGTATCAGGAATATAAAGATACAGCATATTGATGAGCTCAAAGATTTTATAAAGAAAAACGATGTTGACATTGGAGTTTTATGTGTGCCGTCAGAGGTTGCTCAAGAGGTTGCAAACCTCATGGTTGAAGGCGGCATAAAAGGAATCTGGAATTTTACTACAAAAGAGATTGAGGTAAAAGATGATGTTGTTGTGGAAAATGTCCATTTGATAGACAGCCTGATGGTACTATCGTATAAGTTAAATGAAAAACTGCTTGAAAAGCAGGAAGCAAGTCAAAAATAAATTCTATTGAGGTGGCAAAACATGGAGTTTGTGAGTACGCGAGGAGACCAGAAGGTGCTCTCAAAAGAAGCAATTTACCATGGAATAGCAAACAATGGAGGGCTTTTTACCCCAGTTAGTATACCAAAAATTGATTTTGAGCATTTAAAAGAGCTAAATAGTTACAAAGAAATTGCAAGGTGTATCTTTTCACTTTATCTTACTGACTTTTCTAAAGAAGAGATTGATGATTGCATAGAAAAAGCATATGCAACTGGTAAATTTGATACAAAAGATGTAGTTGAGCTAAAGAAGCTTGACGGTAACCTGTTTGCACTTGAACTTTGGCATGGGCCAACTTATGCTTTTAAAGATGTTGCGCTACAAGTGCTGCCACACCTTTTGATAAGGTCAATGCCAGATAGCTATAAAAAAGCACTCATATTGGTAGCAACATCTGGCGATACAGGAAAGGCTGCCCTGGAGGGTTTTAGAGATGTCGAGAAGACCAAGATTGTAGTCTTTTATCCCTCTGAAGGTGTGTCTGACGTACAAAAAAGACAGATGACAACTCAGGAAGGCAAGAACACTTATGTTGCAGGGATAATAGGTAACTTTGACGATGCTCAAAGTGGTGTAAAAGAGATCTTTACAAATCCAAGATATGTAGAGACAATCAATAAAATGGGTTATTTCTTCACATCAGCAAACTCTATAAACTTTGGACGACTTTTGCCTCAGATTGTCTACTATATCTGGAGCTACTTAGAACTTTTGAGAAAGGGATTTATAAAGGAAAGCGAAAAGGTAAACTTTGTTGTGCCAACAGGGAATTTTGGGAATATCTTGGCTGGGTACTTTGCAAAGCGTATGGGCCTTCCAATAAATAGACTTATTGTTGCATCAAACATAAACTCTGTTGTTTCCGATTTTATTAAAACAGGTATTTATGACAGACGAAGAGAGTTTTACAAAACAATCTCACCATCTATGGATATATTGGTTGCCAGCAATTTAGAAAGGCTTTTGTACTTGGTCACAGGCAACTTTGAGATGGTGAAAAAATACATGTTAGATTTGAGAGAGAATGGGTATTTTAAAGTTGAAAATGATGTTTTAAAGTCAATACAATCAGATTTCTGGGGAGATTTTTCAACAGATATTGAAACTAAAAAGGCAATAAAACGAGTTTACAAAGAGTTTTCTTATCTTATTGACACGCATTCAGCAGTCGGATTTGATGTTTATAGAAAATACCACGATAAAACTTCTGATGTGACAAAGACAGTAATTTTGCAGACTGCAAACCCATACAAGTTTGCCAAGGATGTTCTCAACGCCTTGTTTGATGATGAATATAATAATATTGATCCGTTTGAAGCAGTCGAAGTTCTGTACCAAAAAACAAAGGTCGAGATTCCAGAGGGAATAAAGAGGCTTTTGTCAAAAGCAGTTTTGCACCCTGATGTGATTAAGAAAGACAAAATGTTTGACTTTATATTAGAGAAAATAAAAGATAACTGAAGATAGTTTAAAAAAAGTGTACAAAAATATAAAAATTTAAGCTAAAAAGGGTTGAAAAACGAATTTTTTGTGCTAAAATAGAAGTTGAAAAAAGTGAATATTGCAAAAATATCTCGGTAGGCGAGGCTCCTACAGGGATATAGGCTGCTGCCGCGAAAGATTGGAGACAATCTGAGCTGGTAAACAGGTTTTGCCGAATCCAAGGCATAACCTAATGCAGCTTTTTATGCCGTGTAGTGCCAAAGCTTGTACGAGGTAGCTAAAAAGGGTAAAGTGTGCTTTCACCTCGTTTTAAGCTTTGGGTGAAAGCACTTTTTGTTTGTATGCAAAATTTAAACTAGCCTCTAAAACTTTATGATTAAAGGAGATGAGAGGACAGATGGATTCTGGTCCTGTGAGTAGACAGGATTGGGGAAAAGAAAAAGTGAAAAGATCTTTTTTCAAAAGAGTGGAGGGGTGCTAACTTGCAGACTTGATAGTCGAAAGCAAGTAAGGAGGGGCTTTTTGTCCCTTTTTGCAATAGATTTTGAAAACCTATTTAGCACCCCTCCACAAAAGGAAAAACTAATTTAAAAGGAGGGGTGCTAAGATGGCTAATGTCACAAGTTTTTACCTCAGCAGAGTTATTGGCAACAAGGTATACTCAGAAGACAAAAAAGTTCTGGGAAAACTCGAGGATCTAATTGTTGATGCAAAGAATATAAGGCCCAAAGTAATTGCTGCAAAAGTAAAGAGAGGAAAGAATATCCAAATAGTAGATTTTTCGTTCTTTATAATTTACAAGGAAAAAGGGCAATATGTAATTGAAACCAGGAACTTAAAGCCGATTGATGTTCAAAAAGAAGATACGATAATGCTTGTAAAGCATATCCTTGACAAGCAGATAGTTGATATGAACGGCAGAAAGGTTGTAAGGGTGAATGATATAAGACTTGCAATTTTATCAACAGGCGTTTATGTAATTGCAGTTGATATTGGATTAGAAGGGTTGTTGAGGAGGCTTGGACTTGCAAAACCTCTCAAAAAGGTATTAAAACCTCTTGGCAAGAGCATCCCATCTCGGCTCATCTTATGGGATGACGTTGAGCCTCTTGCATCACCGCGCTCGGATTTAAAACTTTCAACCACATACTCAAAGCTCTCAACTTTGCATCCGTCGGATTTAGCAGATATCATTGAAGAGCTTGACAAAAAGACTCAAGCATATGTATTTTCAACTTTGGACGAGGAAAAGGCAGCAGATGTTTTGGAAGAACTTGATGTTGAGGCACAGCGAAATGTCCTCGAGAGTCTTCCTGTTGAAAAGGCTGCAGATTTGCTTGAAAAGATGCCAGCAGACGAGGTTGCAGATATATTGGATGAGATAAAAGAGGAGAGAGCAGAAGAACTTTTAAACGAGATGGAAAAAGAGGCATCAGAGGAAGTAAAAGAGCTGATGGAGTACCCCGAGAACACTGTTGGAAGTATTATGACAACAGATTTTATTGCATTCAAGACCCATTTTACAGTTGAGCAAACAATAGAAGAACTAAGACGTTTAAAGCCAGAGCCAGATGAGATTTACTATTTATATGTGATTGACAATGAAGAGAGGCTTTGTGGTGTTGTGTCTTTGCGCGACTTGGTAATTTCTGAGCCACAAACTCCACTTTATGAGATTATGAGCAGAAATGTTGTGTATGTAAAAGATATGGACAATGTAAACTCTCTTGTGGAGATTATTTCAAAATACAGCTTATTGGCTGTCCCTGTGGTTGATGATGACAAAAGACTAATTGGTGTTGTGATAATAAATGACATAGTTTATGAACTACTCAAAGTACGAAAAAAATTAGTATAGTCAAAGTTATTGACGGCAAATGAGGTGATAGAAGATGCCACAGATATCAAAAGAGCAGCGTCTTAAAAGGATACTTTTCATATTAAGTGTTATTGGACCGGGACTTGTGACTGCAACTGCTGATAATGATGCATCTGGAATTGCGACATACGCAATGGTTGGTGCAATGTTTGGCTATAAGATGCTTTGGGGATTATTTTTGATAACAATAAGTTTAGCAGTTATCCAAGAAATGGCTGCACGAATGGGTGTTGTGACAGGGAAAGGTCTATCTGACCTTATTAGAGAACACTTTGGTGTCAAGATGACATTTTTTGCGATGATTACCCTGCTTATTGCTAATCTTACAACAACAATTGGCGAATTTGCAGGTATTGCAGCAAGTCTTGAGATATTTGGAGTCTCAAAATATATCTCTGTTCCTTTAACAGCTATTTTTGTATGGTATATTATAAACAAAGGTTCATATAAAAAAACAGAGAAATTTTTTCTTGCTCTCATGGTAATATATATAAGCTATATAATTTCAGGTTTTTTAGCAAAGCCGGAGTGGAAAGAGGTATTTAAAAATACATTTGTTCCTTCTTTCAGTTTCAATTCAAGTTTCATTTTAATTTTTATTGCAATGATAGGAACCACAATTACTCCTTGGATGCAATTTTATCTGCAATCATCTGTTGTTGACAAAGGTGTTGATGTAAAAAACCTCAAATACCAAAGATGGGATGTGTTTTTGGGAGCGTTCTGGACAGATTTTATTGCATTTTTCATTATTGTAGCAACAGCAGCAACCTTACACAAACATGGGATTGTGATTGAGACAGCAGAAGATGCAGCAAAAGCTCTTCAACCCTTTGCAGGAAAATATGCATCAGCACTTTTTGCAGTTGGACTTTTTGGGGCATCACTGTTGGGAGCGCATATTTTACCTTTATCTACTGCATACGCTGTAACTGAGGCTTTTGGATTGGAAAATGGACTGAACAAGAAGATGAGAGAGGCTCCTGTTTTTTATGGTTTAATACTTTTGTTCATTGTCATAGGAGCAGGTGTTATTTTACTTCCAAATATTCCTTTGATAAAACTTATGATAATTGCTCAAGAAATTAATGGTATATTGCTACCAATAATCTTGATTTATATGTTAAAGCTGACGAATGACAAAGAGATTATGGGGGAGTATGTAAATTCGAGGGCATTTAATATAATTGCGTGGATAACAGTTGTATTTATAATAATTCTCACATTAATACTGCTTGTCGAGCCTTTCTTAGGTGTGTTAAAATAAATCAACATTTGATTTTTAAACTATTACACAAAATAAAAATGGCGGAGAGAGTGGGATTCGAACCCACGGTACCGCTTTTGGCGGTACGCGCGATTTCGAGTCGCGTGCCTTCGACCACTCGGCCATCTCTCCGCCTCTTTTTATTTTTGCACTATCGATTATAATCTATCTTTTGCTCATTTTCAAGACAAAGATTTTCATTTTGCAATTGACAATTCCACAAAATAGAAGTAATATATTTATTAAAGTGAATATTGTGAACAAAATTGTGCACCATAATAAAGTACTAATACATGAGAGACTTTATTACCCAACTTTAAGGAGGGTGTTCACGAGAGGTTTATTGTAATAAGGAGAGATTTTTGCAAAAGACATATCAAAAGGCAAGGTGATCTTGTTTGAAAAGCACATCAAAACTACAAGAGATGAAGTTAAAAAATATTACCGAGATAGCAGAAAGTGTAGGTCTGAGCGAAGATGACATTGAGCTTTACGGAAAGTACAAGGCAAAGATAAGTTTAGATGTTCTAAAACAAAAACCCCGACAAAGAGAAGGTAAAGTAATTTTGGTCACATCAATAAACCCAACGCCATACGGTGAGGGCAAGACAACAACAGCAATTGGTCTTTCGATGGCTATAAACAGGCTTGGATTTAAATCAATTGTAACACTGAGAGAGCCTTCCTTAGGACCATATTTGGGAATTAAAGGTGGAGCAACAGGGGGTGGAGTTGCTCAGGTTTTGCCGAGCACTGATATAAACCTTCACTTTACAGGCGACATTCATGCAGTGACAAGTGCAAATAACCTGCTTTGCGCTGCAATTGACAATCACATCTACCATGGAAATGAACTAAATATCAATCCAAAAGCTGTAATGGTAAAAAGAGCAATGGATATGAATGATAGGGCTTTAAGAAATATTGTCATTGGACTTGGAGATGGGCAAAGAGGTGCTGTGCGTGAAGACGGATTTATCATTTCTGTAGCTTCAGAAGTGATGGCAATACTTTGCCTGTCAAATGATTTAGAAGACTTAAAAGAGAGGCTTGGGAACATCTTAATAGGTTTTTCTTATGACAAAAAGCCTATATACGCCAAGGACCTGAAGGTTCATGGGGCAATGGCGCTCTTGTTAAAAGACGCTATAAAACCAAATCTTGTTCAGACATCAGAAGCTACTGCTGCAATAATCCATGGAGGACCGTTTGCAAACATTGCACACGGCACAAACAGCATAATTGCAATTAAGGTAGCACAAAAGCTTTCAGACTATGTTGTTGTAGAAGCTGGATTTGGAGCTGATTTGGGTGCTGAAAAGTTTGTCAATATAGTATCAAGAAAAAGTGGTATATACCCATCAGCTGCAGTTATGGTTGTGACTACAAAAGCGCTAAAATACCATGGCAGTATGGGGGCAAAAGAGAATTTGACAAGTGAAAATATAGATACGCTAAGAAAAGGCTTTAAAAACTTAGAAAAGCACATAGAGAATTTAAAACTATTGGGGCTTGAGGCTATTGTAACTTTAAATAGATTTCCTCATGATACTCCTGCCGAAATTTCCGAGATAGAATCTTTTTGCAAAGAGCGCGGAGTTGAGTTTGCTGTCTCAGAAGCTTATGAGCTTGGTTCAGAAGGTGCTTTGGACTTGGCACAAAAAGTTATTGAGGTAGCAAGTAGAAAAAGGAAAATAAACTTTGTTTATGAGGATTCAGACCCTGTTGAAGAAAAGATAAGAAAGGTTGCAAAGGCAATTTATGGTGCTGCGGATGTGCAGTTTTCAAAATCAGCACTTTTGGGTTTAGAACTAATCAAAAAGCTCAATATTGATCATTTTCCCATTTGCATGGCAAAGACCCAGTATTCCTTGTCAGATGACCCAAAACTTTTAGGCAGGCCAAAGGACTTTGTTTTGAATGTGAATGAGATAAGGATTAACAATGGTGCGCAGTTTATTGTAGTAATCTGTGGTGACATAATGACAATGCCAGGACTTTCAAAAGACTATGCTGCACTTCATCTTGACATTGATGAAGATGGAAATGTGGTGTGGGTGTGAATATTAATTTTTTAAACAATGTATGTGCACAAAATTGTGAGCAAGGAGGTTGAGATTGATATGATTGATACAACCAGATTTTCACTTGCTGATTTTATGAAGAGTGAAGACAAGAACATAATGGAGCTTGCAAAGGAGTTTTGGGAGTACAAAGAGGATTATATGAGAAGGAGGCATTATCAATACAGACGAGTTTCTATTACAGGTTCTGGGCCAACTATGAAGATAATTGACCACTATACAGGCGAAATTAGAGAAATGATAAACCTTGCGTCAAATGACTATCTAAATCTTACCAAACATCCAAGGACTATAAAGGCAGGGATTGAGGCGGTCAAAAAGTATGGAACGGGTGCTGGGTCTGTGCCACTTCTGGGTGGAACACTTGATATACATGTTGAACTTGAGAAGAAGATTGCAAAATTCAAAGGATGCGAAGATGCGCTCATATACACAAGCGGATATGGTTCTAACTTAGGAACAATATCTGCAATTTTACATGAAAAAGATGTTGCTATCTTAGACATGTACGTTCATGCAAGTATAATTGACGGATGCAGAAATACAAATGTAGAGTTTTTTAGGCACAACAACATGGACTCATTAGAGAAAGTACTTAAAAAAGTAAAAGACAAATACAATACAAAACTTGTAATAGTTGATGGTGTTTACTCAATGGATGGTGACATTGCACCACTTGACCAGATTGTTGAAATTGCTCACGCTTATGGTGCATTTGTAATGGTAGATGAAGCACATGCAACAGGTGTGATTGGCAAGAATGGGCGTGGTACACCTGAACACTGCAATGTTGAAGGAAAGGTTGACATAGTTGCAGGTACACTTTCAAAAGCTTTGGGTGCAGTTGGTGGATTTATTGCAACAAACAAGGAACTTGTGAATTATCTGCACTTTTACTCAAGAGCATACATGTTCTCAACAGCACCAACTCCACAAGCAACTGCTTCACTGATTGAGGCTTTGAATGTCATTGAAGAAGAACCTGAGCTAAGACAGAGGCTTTGGGATAATATAAGATACTTCAGAGAAAACTTATTAAAGCTCGGGTTTAATATTGGCAATCAGCAGACAGCAATATTCCCGATTATAATAGGTGATGATTATAAAGTGAAAGAGATGTGTAGAGAACTTCATGAGGCAGGTATCTATGTGAACCCTGTATTCTACCCAGCTGTTCCAAGAAGGTTGTCACGCATAAGAATTTCACTTACAGCAGGGCATACAAAAGAGCATCTTGACAGGACATTAGATGTTCTTGAACACTTAGGGAAGAAATACGGTATAATATAAATCAAGGTATGCTTTTAAGTTGCAAAGAGGCTGCAATTTTAATTGTTGCAGCCTCTAAAAATTTATCACTGATTATTTATAGGAAGGAGTTGAATTACGAAATGAAAGCAGTTGTCTTTGACGCGAGTGTAGGAAAATATATAAGAACCTTAGTTTTAGGGAAAATTTCAAAGAAATTTTTCTACAATAGGCTATCGTGTATCCAGCTCAAAGATATTCCCGAGCCAAAACTTCCATCTGAAAACTATGTCAAGATAAAAACAATGTACGCAGGGATTTGTGGTTCTGACCTGAACCTAATTTTTTTGCATGACTCGCCTTCAACCTCGCCATTTGCTTCATTCCCATTTGTAATTGGCCATGAAAACCTTGGAGTGATAGTTGAAAAGGGGGAGAATGTAACAGAATTTGAGATAGGTGACAGGGTGATTGTAGACCCGGTTTTGGACTGTGACGCAAGAGAACTTCAAAGATGTCCTTCATGCCAAGAGGAAGAGTTTTCAACCTGTTTAAATATTACAGAAGGCATGCTCAAGCCTGGTACCATAATGGGTGCATGCAGTTCAACAGGTGGTTCATGGGGAGAGTATTTTGTTGCTCACAAGTCACAAGTTATAAAGGTACCTGATTCTGTTAAAGATGAAGAGGCAATTTTGGTAGATCCATTAGCGTCTGCCCTTCATCCTGTTATGAGAAATTTCCCGAAGGATTCTGATATGGTTTTGGTATACGGTGCTGGGATAATAGGACTTTTGGTGGTCTGGAGTCTGAGAAAACTTGGTTGCAAAGCAGACATCACTACAATTGCAAAATATAAGTTTCAAGCTGACTTGGCAATGGAATTTGGCGCAAACAGGGTTGTAAGGCCGTCAGAAGATTATTTAGAAGAGCTTGCAAAGGTGTGCGGTGCTAAGATTTTCAAGCCAATGATTGGGGAGAAAGTCTTGCTTGGCGGGTTTGACAAGGTGTTTGACTGCGTTGGTTCAAAGAAAACTATTCGAGATGGTATGTGGCTAACAAAGCAACGCGGAAGCTATGTTCTAGTTGGCCTTGCTTCAGTTGTGAAGGATTTGGATTTGACTCCAATTTGGTTCAAAGAGCTAAATGTAAAAGGAGCTTATTGCTATAGTACAGAGAATATGAACGAGTATAGAATCTCTACTTACCAGCTTGCATTAAATCTTATACAGCAATTTGGAATTCCGTATGATAAATTGATCACTCATTATTTTAACATAAATGACTATCAAAAAGCGATAGAGGTAGCGTCTTCAAAGGGAAGTGAGAAGAGTATAAAAGTTGTGTTTAAATTTTTGTGATTTTTGTATAGATAAGAGGGTATTGATGAATACATTGAAAAGATATTAAAATTGAATTGATATGAAGTAGAGAATTTTTCATGTATCTTTACAAAAACTTAATGTGTATATTTATCAAGAAAATGGGTATATATTTAGAAGAAAACATGAAAGGAATTAGGTAGTTGGTGAGATGAATGAAAGAGAGATTCAATAGAGTATTTGTCATAGTGATATTTACAGAACTTTTATTATTTTGTGCGCTGGTTGCATATGTACAGTTTCAGACTAATACATATAATTTTCTTGCTTGGGTTCTCATATGTTGCAGCGCAGTTTTGATAAATATAGCGGGGTATGTGTTTGGAATACTTCCTTATGTCCAAGAGGTCTGTAATCGGGTTGATAAGATTCAAGAGGTATTAAGGGAGATAGACAATCATTTTAATTTGATGGTAGAGGACAATGCTGAATTTGAAAACTCTATAAATGTTCTCAAAAATCAATTAAAGATTTTAAAGGTTGAGAGTCAAAGAGAAGATGTCTTTTTTGAACAGTATAAAGAGATGATAATACGAAATGTAAAACTTATCTATGATATGTCTAAAAACAAAAATGACAGAGAGATAGAAGGGCTTGCAAAGTCTCTTTTAGACATTATTGAGAAAAGCATATATTCAAGACGTATATTTGTTCCACTATGGTATGAGGTAATGTATTTTCAAACAATTCTATCAGGATGTGTATACTCGGCGATGAATAACCTCGAGATAGTAATAAATATCCAAGAGGAGGAGCTAAAACAGTCACTTGTATTACATGGGATTTTGACATCAGTTGCAACGCTTTTTATTGACTGTGTTAGAAGGCAGCTGCCTATTAAGAATATCATTCAGCTTTCTATAATCAACTTGTCAGGGCATTTAAGCTTACGGCTATATTACAACAATACTATACAGGATTTAAATAAAGCAGAAGAAGTACTCAATATTCTAAAACAGCGATTTTCTCTTTATTATCCTGAAGGTACATATGCTGTAAATTATTCCTTAGGGGGAAATCACTTTATAATCGAGATGTCACTTCCCATAATTGAGTCTTTTGAGAAGTAAAAATTAATCGATATTCAGCATCAAAAGATATTTGAAATATTTCAGAAAATTTAGTATTATTGATATTAAGTTCAGAACAAGACAAGAAGGAATAGGATGAGAATGAAATGGTAACCATAAAGGATATAGCGAGAGAAGCAGGTGTGTCACCTTCAACAGTGTCACGGGTACTTTCAGGTAAGGCAAAGATCTCACCTGAGACAACAAAAAGAGTAATGGAAGCAATAGAGCGGCTTGGATACATTCCAAATGCGAGTGCCAAAAGCCTGGTGATGAAAAAGGCATATTCTATAGGACTTTTCATGCCACGAAGACTTGAACAAACACTTACAAGCACCTTTTTTGACCAAGTTGTATCTGGAATTTGCAGTTATATTAACAATACAGAATATGAAATTGTACTGACTATTGTGCCGCCAGAAAAGGAAAAAGAAAGCTTAGAAAGGCTCATAAAAAGTAGAAAAGTGGACGGCTTTATCCTGCTGACTTCTCGTATAAATGACTATGCTATTAAATATCTTCGATCTATAAAATTTCCTTTTGTCTTAATAGGCTCACCTGATAGGGACAAGGACTATGTAAACTGGGTTGACAATGACAACAAAAGAGCAGGGTTTGACGCGACAGAGTATTTAATAAAGCTTGGACACACTCAAATAGGTTTTTTGGGTGGTATGGAAAATCTTGTTTTGACTCAAGATAGGCTCTCTGGTTACAAAAGCGCTTTGAACAAATATAAACTTCCGATTGAGAGCCAGTATATAATGTTTACTGAGTTTGACGAGCAAAGTTCATATGAAAAGGCAAAGGAAATGCTGATGCTAAAAAACAGACCAACTGCCATTGTTTGTATTGACGAGGTTGTTGCCTATGCAGCAATAAAGGCATGCAAAGAGCTTGAATTGAAAGTAGGCTATGACGTGTCTGTAATTGGGTTTAATGAGTCCATCTTTTCTAAACTGTCTTCACCAAGGCTTACCACAGTTAATACAAACATATTTTATTTGGGCTATTATGCAGCTGAGATGCTGATAAAAGAATTGGAAGAACCTTACAAAACTTACAAGAGGCTCATTGTCGAGCACTCTATTGTAGATGGGGAGACATGTAGTGCTATATAGAACAAAAAAGAGGAGGGAATATTTAATGCAAAAGCATGTTGAGATCAAGAATAAGATTGGGCAGGTATTACGCGGGTACTTACATGTACCAAATGAGTATGAAGGAAAGATTCCTGCAGTTGCAATCTTTCACGGCTTTACAGGTAACAAAATGGAACCACATTTCATATTTGTAAAGTTATCGCGGCTACTTGAAAACCATGGCATTGCAAGTGTTAGGTTTGACTTTGCAGGGTCTGGTGAGTCAGATGGTGAATTTTATGACATGACTGTAACACGGGAAATTGATGATGCAAGATGTATACTTGACTATCTATTTTCACTTGACTTTGTTGACAAACAAAAAGTGTCAATTGTAGGACTCTCTCTTGGTGGAGCAATTTCCTCATATCTTGCTGGTGAGTATAGGGAAAAGCTTCACAAGGTTGTGTTGTGGGCACCAGCAGGAAATATGAAGGAAATTGCAAAGAATGTAGTTGAAAGTAATCCTCTAATAAAGGAGAAAGGATATATCGATTTAGGAGGTCTTCTTTTATCTGAGGATTTTTATTATGATTTACAAAAGTACGACTTTTTTGAAGCAATAAAGAAATATCCAAATAAAGTTTTAATTTTACATGGTACAAACGATACAGCAGTTTCGGTTGAAGTAGGAAGAAAGTACAAAGAGATTTTAGGTGATAGGGCAACACTTGTTGAAATAGAAGATGCAGATCACACGTTTAACAAATACGAATGGGAGAGGGTTGTTTTAGACAAGACAGTTGAATTTTTAAAGGACTAAAAATCCAAAAAGGGCTGGAAAATTAAGACCTTTTAGAGTCCCAAAAACATTCCCAGCCCTTTTTATTTTTTTTATCACATCTCAAGTTTGTTGTGAATATAATAGAATAAAACCAGCTACAAAGAGAATATATTAACTTATGAGCAAGCATTTTCATCATAAGAACAAAAAACAATTAGGTTTTGTTCTTTTATTACTTGGCTTTGGTATTTTAATTTCAATTATAACACCGCCATGGCTTTTTGCACTTATTATTGCTATTGGGTTAATTACCGCTGGAATTTATATATTTTTTAAAGATGGGAGATGAAATAAAAATGAGAATAATGGTATTCAAAATGCCAAAGTTTTTAAGTAGAATAATTAAAAGGCTATTTAAGGTCAGTGATGAAAAATAAAGAAAAAGTTCAAGATAAACCTCTTTTGCTTATCTTGAACTTTTTTATTTTAAGCACGGACAACCTTGCCTGCCTTAATACAACTTGTGCAAACATAAATCCTTTTCCTTTGACCGTTTATAATTACTCTAATTTTCTTTACATTTGGTTTCCACGTTCTTCTTGACTTTTTGTTTGAATGGCTTACCTTGTTTCCAAATGACACCTTTTTATTACAAATTTCACACATTGCCATCTTATTTCCCTCCCTTTTATAAGAAGCAAGATAAAAAACCAAGCACTATTCTAACACAAAAAAGGGGAAAAGGCAAGCTACTTTATTCCTTGTACAAGATTGCCTCATTGTCTATATAAAGTTCACAGTTGATATACTCATTTACAATTTCAATGTCCTTTACAAGCTCAATTCTGTACATGCTGGATGTGTACCAATTGAGTTTCGGCTGAACATTTACAAAATTGAGCTTGCTGTCTAATGAAGGAAGGAGATAATTCCAGTTTACGTAATGATTGAAGTTCTCAATGATATCTGTAATAACTGCATTGAATTTATTCAAAAGAAGTTTTTGAAATTCGTGCCATTTTGAAAGTGATGCCTCAATGTTTGTAAGACCAAAATATCCTGCACAGCCTGCTCCTTTTAAGCTTGATGTTGTCCTTGTAAAGCACAAATCCAAAGCTTCTATTGTCTCTGGTGGGTCAATTGTAAATGTGTCAAAGCTCTTTACAAGTTCATCAGGGAGCTTGTTTCTAAAATCATATTCAATTGCTTTCAAGGCCAGGTTGTACTCTTTTGCGGCCTGATTTATAAAGTCTACAAGTCTTTTGTCGATTTCTAATACTAAAACCTCTTTTGGAAGTTTTGTCAAAGCTGCTGCGATTGATACCAGATCATCATCGCCAAATACAATAAGTCTCTTTCCGACAAGGTCTCCTTTTTTAATCATAAGAGCAATTCTTGAGAATGCTGTTTCTTCAGTAACATAACCTTGGTCATATTCAACTATAGCATCAGGTCTTGTCTTTACTATCTTTTTGAACTTCTCGTAAGCAACTTTTATTTCGTCAAATACGATGCCACGTCCTTCGCAGCATTGACATGTGTAGTTCTTTACCACAGGAATATTGTTCTTTTCAACAAATTCTTTTCCTTTTTGTGTGGGTTCTAAATTACCGCTATCATCTGATTTTACGAAATCTATTGAAATGAGATAATTAATTGTTTCCCTCACAACAGCAAACGGCTTTTGTGAAAGAAATATCACTTCCCAAAAGTGATTTGTAGAGTTCAGTGCTGCTAAGATCTTTTCGATGTCTCTTTGAGTTACGTTCACCTTTGTTTTGCTCTTTACAAATTCAACTGCACCCTTTAGTTCATCCACTTCTACCACCTCCTCATGAGTTTAAATGTAGCTTTTTAATAGTTTGTTGACAACAATATATAATAATATCATAATAAAATGAGGTGTCAATAAGAGCTTTACAAAAAGAGACTTTAAAAAGGGTGAGAAAAACTTGAAGATTAAGGTACTTCCTGAAGATTTTATAGTCAAAGAGGAAATTGACATTGAAATAAAACCAAACGGGAAATACAAGATTTATCTTTTGAAAAAAAAGCACTGGAACACAGTTGATGCTTTAAAGTTTATATCAAAAGAGAACAAGATCCCATTTGAGAAAATAGGCTGTGCAGGGAGAAAAGATAGACATGCTCTCACTTATCAGTATATTTCTGTTCCCAGAGAATATGACATAAATTTCAATAAAGAAAATGTTAAGCTTGAGTTTCTCGGATATTCAGATGATTTTGTCTCACCTATGATACTCAAAGGCAATTACTTTGAAGTAGTGATAAGAAAGATAAAAAATAAAGATGAAAGAATTTTTCAGAGGCTTGATGAGATAAAGAGATTTGGCTTTCCAAATTATTTTGATGACCAGCGTTTTGGAAGTGTTGAGAATGAACAGGAGTTTATCGGTGAGAGAATAGCAAAAAAACACTACAACGGTGCACTAAAACTCTATTTTACAACCATTCATCCTGAGGATAAAAGAGAAGAAAAGGAAAGAAAGAAAAAGATATTTGAACTTTGGGGGGAGTTTGAAAAAGTACTTCCTCTTTGCAAAACAAAGGTTGAAAAGGATATAATAAAAACTTTAATGAAAGGAAAAAGCAGACATTATTTAATCGAGGCTGTAAACCTTATTCCAAAAGAAGAGATGTCAATGTTCTTCTCAGCTTACCAGAGCTATATTTGGAACAGGATTTTGAGCACAGTTTTACCATATTATACTGATTTGCTAAGACCTGTTAAGGGGAAGATTATGGAATATCTTATTTATAGAACGCTTTCTGAAAAGGCTTTGGAGGAATTAAAAAATCTTCAAATTCCGACCGTATCATCAAAAATACCTTACGTAAACAATTTTGTTAACAATACAATCTTGGAGGTTTTAAATGAACGAGGGCTTAAACCTTCAGACTTTGACCTCAAAAAGATAAAAAAATCTTTTTACAAATCATTTTTAAGACCTGCAATAGTCTTTCCAGAAAACCTTGAGGTTTCAAACTTTGAAGAAGATGACTTTTATAGCGGATATTTTAAGCTAAAATTGAAATTTCATCTTCCAGCCGGCTCATTTGCTACAATGCTGATAAAGAGTTTAATGATTTTATACTAAGTAATTTTAGGAATGGTGATGTTAATGATAATACGTGAAATGAAAGTGGAAGATTGGCAGGAGATGATGAACTTGTGGCAAACAACAGAAGGAATAGGCCTTGGCAGAAGTGATACTATAGAAGGATTGGAAAAATTCCTAAATAGGAATAAAGGTATGAGCTTTGTATGTGAGATTGACAGCAAAATAGTAGCCACCATTATGTGCGGACATGATGGTCGACGTGGCTTTATATATCATTTGGCAGTTGCTAAGGATTTTAGATCGCAGGGCATAGGAAGACAGTTGGTGGAGAAGGCGCTGCAAGAGTTAAAAAAGCAAGGAATACATAAATGCCATATTTTTGTAATGAAAGATAATGAAAAAGGGAAAAATTTTTGGTCTAAGATGGGTTTCCAAAAGCGGAATGATATAGAGGTATTCTCAATAGATATTTAGCAAAAAATAAAATGAATGTAATATAAAGTTACCTCAAATTTTCCACAAAACTGCGAACACATAATCGCTATTGACTGCCAATATGATTGTCTTTATAATATAATCTGCTTGCTAAAAAAGAGGCGGTGGATATAGCTCAGTTGGTTAGAGCGCCAGGTTGTGGCCCTGGAGGTCATGGGTTCGAGTCCCATTATCCACCCCATATATAAAATAAGTTGGGGTGTCGCCAAGCGGTAAGGCACAGGACTTTGACTCCTGCATTCCGGTGGTTCGAATCCACCCACCCCAGCCATTTTTGTTTTATGGAGCATTCTCAAGGGTTACAGAGGATTGCTAAAAAATGTAAATGCGAAATAAAATCATTAAGTCCTGCAGTGCTTTGAAACAACAGGATTTAAAAAAGAAAACAGGACTTACAAAATGATATCATACCCACCGAACGCAAAAAGAGTGCGTGAGGTGGTTTTTTATTATGTCCAATAAGGTATTTTTGAATTAGTGCAGAGAAAACATATAGAAAATTTAGGTTATTTGAGAGGTTAGGTGAAGTTTAAAATCCAAGAAGTTAGGTTGTTCAAAAAAATTTTCTTTGAGTCAATTCATTACAAGCATTTCACCTGATCTTTTCCCTTAGATTTATAACTGTTATAGCAGCATATAATTAGAATGTGAGAGATATGTAAAAATAGTCTACTTTCCCTTAATAAATTAAACAACAGCAATTAAATTTGAAGTGAATTTTTTTGCCATTTAACAGAGACAAAATAATCCAAATTTGAGTACAAAATATTGCAAAAAAAAACAATATTATTAATTGAAATTAAAAACCATAATTATAGACTATAACTAGAAGTTCTAAACTGAAAGTAAAATTAAGAAACGAAAGGGTGAGGAGATGTGGTGAAAGAATTTCTAAAAAAGGAAAGGTACAAAAGAATTATGATTAGTGCTATAGTTTTTTTTACATTGATCTTGCTAAACTACAGTAATGTATTTGCAGAAAATACAGTTACATATGTTGCACTTCCCGTTAAAGAAGTGAAGCAAGCATATTCAAATTGGTGCTGGGCAGCAGGGTGTGAGTCAATATTGTATTATTGTTCAAGGTATTTAGGTTTTGGGAGAGAGGCAACACAGTGGGATATAGTGAAATATATCTATGGAAGTTACGTAAATCAAGGCGCAACGCTCTCTGATATACAAAGAGCGCTCAGCTATTATGGTGTTGGTTCTTCGCGTATGTATCCTATAAGCGGTAATACAATAACCTACGGTCAAATATGTGAGCAGATAGTCAGTTTAAGAAGTCCAATAGGAATAAATGTTGTTGTTGGTGCTGGTCATTTTGCAGTATTGTGTGGAATATGGCAATATTTTGATAATGGTAGTTTAAAAAATTTTGTATTGGTAATGGATCCAGCAGTTGGTTATATAAGAACTATACCTGATTCAGAATTGAGAGATAATGATTTTGATTGGGAATTAATAGAGGCCATAAAAGTTTATAGGCCTTGATAAGGAGATGGAGAGGAGGGAAGAGATTATGAGAAGGTCTAGCATCTTTTTAAAAATATTTGTCTTTATATTGGTATGTTTACTTAACATGACAGTATCAGTGTTTGCTAATTCAAATTCTATTATAAACCATAACGAAGAAGTTATGAAACTTAAAAGACAGCTTGCGGCTGAACATCATTTGAACGCTCTGCTTGAACTTCTAAATAGAGATAGTTCTTTTAAAATGAAATTGGATGAACTTACTGGCAACAAAGGTTCTTATGATCTTAAGAAGTTTAAATTGAGTGATGAGTATGAACTCTATAGATTGTTTGTATTTCCTTTAGAATCGAAATTAGCGTCTAACGGGCACACAAGAATTTTATACTTAAAAGAGGGTTTCAAAAATAAAATAGAAAATTTAAAATTAGAAACATTTGAAGATGCACTCAATCCAGAATTTGTTCATAATATGTGGGCAAGAATAATCTATTACGATGGAAAACCTGTTGGATACATGTTAGTTGATTGGGATGAAAGTTGTAATGATTATATTATTTCAGAATCAACAATGGGATACAGTGGGCTAGGAGAAGCAATTATATTTATGAAAGAATTTTTAAGAAGCAAAGGACAACAACCAAATGTTAAAATTGTTGACGCTCGTGAAAAGTCATTATATGTTGTTTCTGAAGATGGCAACTGGTGGTGCACTGATGCTGCAGATTCTTCAAATCCACAAATGTATAGGAAGCAAATCTGGAGTTTTAAAGAAATTAAAGAGGGCTTAAAAAATAGACCTAAAGAAATGTTAAAACTGTTAGAAAATATACAAAAAGATCCAGAAAATGTTCCTTTAGGTGGTAGTAGTTACAAGCCTTTGTATGAAACTGCAAATGAAATAAAAAAGAGGGAAAACATTTTAATAGCAATATTAATGCTGTTTATAACAGCCGTTTTTATTGTAGTTGTAAACTTAACTTCTAAAATAAGAAAGAGGAGTATCTAAAAATTGAGCTATTTGAATTTAAATTAAATTGAAACTGTAATGTTTGTAGTTTGAAAGAAAATTTTTTGTTTGATATTAAAATGAAGATAACAAAAAGAGGATGTGCTTTCAAGAGACATCCTTTTTTTATTGCACAACTTAGAAATTTTTAGTAAAATAATTCTAAAAATACTTTGAATCACTATAGGAGAGAACTGATAAAAAGTGGAACTCAGAAAAAGTGCGCTCTCTTATCTGTTGGGTGTTCTTATTATCTCATTTTTTCTTATATTTATAGTTGTGTTTGTATTTCAATATTCTAATAGTCATGGAACGGATTTTTTGTTGTCTTTGTTGGTTGCACATTATATCTGCAAGAGTATATTTTCGTTTGATGATTAGTTAGTAAGTTGTTGTATTCAATTTTTCTAAACTAAACTTGGGGATAAGACGAAGGTGAAAAAAGTTAAGTAGAACAAAAATTTGATAATAGAAGGTGCTTTGAAAGTGATAAGAAGAAATAAAATTGATATTGATCATGCTAAAAAAGTTATTAAAGATTTGGGTGCATTTTTCAGCAGGTTTGGGAACAAGGTTGTTGCTGCTTATCTTTTTGGCTCATTTGCACTGGGCACATATACTCCGCTTTCTGATATAGACATAGCAATTTTATTTGACAAGGAACTTTCCAAAGGAATAGTAGAAGAACTCGAAAATGAAATTCTTGATGGGCTTATGAAAATGCTTAAAACTGATGAAATTGATCTTGTTATTCTTAATCACGCGCCTTTGTCTGTGAGATACGGTGTATTAAAAACTGCAAAGATGGTGTACTGCAGCAATATTGAAAAAACGATTGACTTTCAAACAGAGGTCATATCAAAGTATCTTGATATAAAGCCTTATAGGGAAGAATTTTATAGGGAATTTTTGAAATCTTTGTAAAGATTTATTGAAAGGAGTTTGTTTTTAAGATATGGACGAAAAAATATTATTTCATTTAAAGCTCTTAAAAAAATATACAGAGTTATTAAAAGACATATCAAAAGTTGATTTCGAGGAATATATGAAAAATGAAATCTTAAAGGGTGCGGCTCAGAGGTATTTACAAAGAATCAGCCAGAAAGCACATCTCCTTTAGGGGATTGTGATGAATGGCTTGAAACCATTTTGAAAGTACAGGGTACAATAAAAGTGGCAAAAAGTTTTCGGTACTATTAGGAGAGTTGAAAAAATGACAAAGACAGAAATTGCGCAAACTTTGCAACAGACTAAAGAAAGAAGAAAAAGCCAGATACCTGTGGTATATCAACTGAAAATCAATCTTAACTCTGTTTCAAAAGAGACAAAAAACAAACTCTTTAGGTTGTTTTTAGAAGCGAAATGGTTGTATAACTACATAGTTGCCGATATTGAAAACAGACTTAATAGCAATGCAGACAAACTAAAAGAAGTTGAAATAAAGGTTGGGGAGAACTTTGAGAGAAGAAAAATTGAAAATCTCAGTTCACAGATGAAGCAGGCAATAAGAGAAAGAATAGAGCAGAATTTGTACTCACTCCATGTACAAAAAGAAAACGGATATAGAACAGGCAAACTGCACTTCAAACACTACGTTAATTCAATTCCACTCAAACAATTTGGAAACACTTTTAAGTTTGTTAACCAGCAAAAGACCAGAGTTAAAATACAGGGGATTAAAAAACCTTTGAGGGTTTTGGGGGGACATCAGATTTCAGAGAATAGCGAAATAGCAAAAGCAGAACTTGTAAGAAAACCAAGTGGTATTTATCTTTTTGTAACCTGCTACATAGATAGGGACAAATACACAAAAGTGTGGGAACAGAGAAAGAACAGAAAAGGTGTAATAAAACCAAGGGTATGGCAGACGTTTGATGTTGACGCTGGAATTGATTTTAAACCTGCCGGGCTGGTACTATCAAACACTTTCAAACTTGAATGGCAGATAAAAGAGACCAAACGGCTAAAGAAGTTGCAAAAGCAGTTTGCACGGCAGAAAAAAGGTTCTAAAAGATGGTACAAGACAAAAGAAAAGATTGCAAAGGAGTACGAAAGGTTAACAAATATCAAGTACGATGTGATAAACAAAGTTTGCTCATTTTTATACAGGTACAGGAAAATATGTTTTCAGGAGGACAGTATAAAGGGCTGGAAAGACGGACTTTTTTCCAGGTCTGTACACCACAGCGCAGTAGGAGCAATTAAAAGAAGACTGAGCGACAGTCTTCGGGTTTCTACTGCGGTGGTCAAAAGAAACATACCAACGACGAAGACATGTAGCAATTGCGGCAGTCGACGGGAAGTTTTGCTATCTGACAGAATTTTTAAATGTTCGGTGTGTGGACTGTCAATTGATAGGGATTTAAATGCGGCGATAAACATGTTGAAGGAAGTAGGGCTGGGCTGGTCCGAAGTTAAGCCCGTGGAGTGGGAGACCGCTGCCAGGATATTCAGGGGCAACCCCTATATCCTGGTAAGTCAAACCACGTAGAAGCGGGAAGCCCGATCCCCTGGGAACATGGGAATCCTATCCCCTTCAGGGGATTGGGAGGAGGTCAAAAGTTGCGATTGAGACATGTATTAACATTGGTATTAGAATAATTTCAATAGAACAAACAAAAGGCAAAAACATAAAAACACCTGAAACATATGCAGATATATTTTTGGCATTGTCTCAATTAGATATTGTTAATGACGAATTTAGCACAAGGCTTTCTCAAATGGCAAAGTTTAGAAACAAACTGGTACATCTTTATTGGGAAGTTGACGATAGTTTGGTTTATAGGTTTATTAAAGAAAATATGAAGGATTTTGAAGAATATATTTGTTGTATAAAAAAGTATCTCCAAAATAATTGATATTCACTGTAATGCTTTACAACATAATCATTTAGGTTAATTGTCCGAATATTTCGAACAAAAGTTTGGTATTGTAGAGTCAGCAGACATCAGCTATAATAACAATGCACCTTAAATACGGGCCATTAGCTCAGTAGGCAGAGCACCAGCCTTTTAAGCTGGGTGTCCCGCGTTCGAGTCGCGGATGGCTCACCATCTTCAAAAATATAAGCCCTTGAAAAAGGGGCTTTTTTGTTTATATTGAAAAATGAAGTTTGCTGTGATAAAGTTTTAATAAAAAAAGGGAAAGGAAAAGCTATATAAAAAATGCTTGCAAAAGTTTTGACATCTTCTTACCTTGGCATAAAAGGCTATATTGTTACAGTTGAAACAGACATGTCAAATGGCCTGCCGAGTTTTGATATAGTTGGCCTTCCTGATGTAACTATTAAAGAGGCAAAAGAAAGAATAAGGGTGGCAATAAAAAACAGTGGTTTTGAATTTCCAACCAGAAAAATAATTGTTAATCTTGCACCTGCAAGCACCAGAAAGGAAGGTTCATCTTTTGATCTGCCTGTGGCTATTTCTGTACTAAAGTCGTCTGAGCAGATAAACCCTAAAATCAGCCCATATGAGGTTGCAATAATTGGAGAGCTTTCTCTTGATGGAAGTGTCAAAAGAGTGGATGGAGCTTTACTTATGACAATTGCAGCTTTGGAAAATGGTATCAAAAAGATTATTGTTCCTTATGAGAACAGGGCAGAATGTAGCGTTGTGAGAGGAATTGATGTTTTTCCTGTGAAAACTTTAAAAGAAGCTGTGGAGATTTTGGATGACCCTCAGAGTGCCACACCTTATAAGGTTGAAATAGATGAGATGAATCTTCTTGAGGCTTTTAGATATGATGTTGATTTTTCAGAGGTAAAAGGTCAAGAGTATGTCAAAAGAGCAGTTGAGGTAGCAGTGGCAGGAATGCACAACCTACTTTTGATTGGCCCACCAGGTAGCGGCAAAACCATGATTGCTCAGCGTATTCCCACAATTTTACCTCCAATGACCTTTGAAGAGAGCTTAGAAGTGACAAAAATTTATAGCTGTGCAGGACTTTTGAAAGATGGTCAGGCACTTGTCACCGCAAGACCTTTTAGAAGTCCTCATCACACCTCTTCTTCGATTGCTATAATTGGCGGTGGTAAGGTTCCAAAACCAGGAGAGGTTTCACTTGCACACAATGGAGTTTTGTTTTTGGATGAGTTTCCTGAATTTGATAAAAAGACAATAGAGGTTCTTCGTCAGCCCCTTGAAGATGGATATGTAACAATTTCGAGGGTCAACGCATCAATTGAATATCCTGCAAGGTTTATGCTTGTATGTAGCATGAACCCTTGCAAATGTGGCTATTTTTTTGTCAGATGAGAGGGAGTGCACATGCACACCTGCTCAAATTAAGCAGTATCTTGGAAGGATTTCTGGACCTATTTTGGACAGAATTGATGTTCAGGTTGAAGTAAAGTCTGTAAAGCTTGAAAACTTCAATTCCTCAATTTGCAAAGATTCAGCAGCTATGAGAAAAGAGGTTGAAAGAGCAAGACAAATTCAGCTTGAAAGGTTTAAAGGGCTTGGCATATTTTATAATTCTCAGATGAAAGGGTCACTTGTGAATAAATTTTGTAAACTTTCGAAAAAAAGAAAAGCAGCTGCTTGAAAGAGCGTTTACTACTTTGGGGCTATCGTTAAGAGGATATACCAAAATTTTGAAGGTTGCAAGAACAATTGCTGATTTGGAAGGAAGCGAAGAGATAAAGGCAGAGCACCTGCAAGAGGCAATCTCTTACAGGCTGTTGGAAAGAAGACTTATTTAGAAGTTTTTTTAATATGTTTTTTTCTTGTAATATTGATGATTTCAGCTATAAAAAATATGACCAAAAATGTCAAAACTGTTGCACCGCCAGGTGGGATATCGATATAGTAAGAGGAAGTAAGTCCTGCTATTATTGCAATTAAAGATACTAAAAGTGAAACTACTTGAAGCATTCCGAAATTTTTTGAAAATCTCATCGCAATTGCTGTTGGGAAAACAATCATGCTTGAGATTAAAAGACCGCCCACAATCTTAAGTGAAACAGCAATTATTGTTGCTGAAACAATACTCAGCAAATAATCAAGTAGTTTTGTGTTTATTCCAGAGACCTTTGCGCTAACTTCATCAAATGTAGCAAGAATAAGTCTTTTTCTGAACATTGCTATAAAAGTGACTGTTACAAGGCATACTGCAAAGATAATCCATACATCTTCATTCCCAATTGCGACTATGCTTCCAAAAAGGAAGCTCATTAAGTTGCTACTGCTTTTTAAAATTCCAAACAGAACTGATGCAAGCCCTAAAGCAGTGATTGAAACAAGGGCAAGAGATACTTCTTCAAACCTTTTAAATCTTGATTTGAAATACTCAATAGCCAAGGCAAATGCAACGGTTGAGACAATTGCACCAATAGTTGGACTGAAATTAAATAGCAGTGCTGCTGCAACGCCAACAATTGCTGTATGTGAAAGAGAGTCTCCCATCTGTGAAAATCTCTTTAAAACAAGAAAGTTTCCTGCAAGTGAGGTCATGATGCTAACCAGCACACCTGCTAAAAAAGCCCTTTGCATAAATTCATATTGAAGCATAATATCACATCCTGTTATTTTGTTCTTTTTTGGTATAAGAGTGCCTGTGCTCAATTTTCTTTATCTTATATTTGTACACACTTTCAAATTTTGAGGGGGAAAACTCTTTTGCGCTGCAAGCAGTGTAAATCATACCATCCCCCATACAGATTATGGTATCAGCATGCTGAGTTACAGCATACACATCGTGTGTTACCATCAATATTGTTGTTCCTTCTTTCTTTTTCTCCCCAAGAATTTCAAAAAGAAGCTGCTCAGAGAGACTGTCTATCCCCACAGTTGGCTCATCTAAAAGAAGTATTTGTGGGTCGGATATGAGCGCGCGGGCTAAAAATACTCTTTGCTGCTGTCCGCCAGAAAGCTGACCTATCAGCCTGTTTTTGAGCTGCTTTATTTGAAGCTTTTCTAAAATGCTTTCAGCTTTTTCAAAGTCCTGCTTTGAAAATCTCTGAAGCAATCCCTTTTTTGGCACAAGTCCCAAAAGTACAGTTTCAAAAACGCTCAAAGGGAAGCTCTGATTAAAATTTGTGACCTTTTGAGGAACAAAGGATATTTTCTGCTTATCCTGCGGGGTAAGATTCTGTTTGCCAAATATAAGTCTTTTTCCACTTGTAGGGGTGTAAATTCCTGAGATAATATTCAAAAGTGTACTCTTACCAGAACCGTTTGGTCCGACTATGGCAACAAACTCACCTTTTTGAATTTTGAGGTTTATGTCTTTTAGGATTCTTTTCTGGTCAATATAAAAGTTTACATCTATAAGTTCAATCATTCTGATTTTCTCTCCTGCAACATTTATTTTAAAACCATCTCAAATGCTTTTAAGTTCTTTTCCATAAGGCTGAGTATTGTCTCATTTCTTGCTTGAGATGAATTTACAATTCCCATTCCATAGATATTTACAATTTTGATGCCAGTATCTTTTGCGATAGTCTTTACAGCAGGCGAATTTTCATTTGGGTCAACAAGAATGTACTTTATGTTCTTTTCCTTTATAAACTGAACAATCTCTTTCATTTTTTGAGCCGATGGCTCTTCTTCTTCGTTCACACCGGTAATTGAATACTGCTTGAGGCTGTAGTCTCTTGCTAAGTAGCCAAAAGAGGGATGAGCAATTAGAAATTCTTTTCTTTTTGAGTTTTTCACAACAGAAGAAAATTCCTTATCAAGCCTATCAAGACTTGCAATCAGTTTTGAAGCATTTTGTTGGTAATAACTTTTATTTTTTGGATCTAAGCTTGTCAAGGCATTTTCAATATTTCTTGTTATTTTCTTTAAAAGCCTTGGTGATGTCCATATATGAGGGTCACTATCTATAAACTCTATACCTTCAGATGCTCTAAAGATTTTGACCTTTGTTCCCTCAAGAGGTTTTTTAACCCACTCATCAACAAGCCCAAGATATATCACCGCTTTTGCTGATGTGAGCTTGGCAATGTCACGTGAAGATGGTTCAAATGAGTGAATTTCCGCACCGTCCTTTACAAGCTTTTCAACTGTTATCTTCTGTCCTGCTATAAGTTTTGTAATAGAATACAAAGGATAGATTGTAGTGTAGACTGTGCCTTTGGTGGTAGTTAAAGCTTCATTTTTGCAGCTACTTAAGAAAACCATGAAGCTAATAAGAAGGGGTATAGTTAGCAGCTTTATCCTCTTCATTGTTCTTCCCTCCCACAACATTTATCGCATATCCCATACACTTCCAAATTGTGGTCCAGAATTTTAAAGTTCATTTTGTTTAATTCCTCTTCAATTAGATTTATCTTACAGTCTACAATTTCGGCTTTTGCATTGCATTTTATACATACAAAATAGTGGTGATGCTCATTTTTCTTTATTTCAAAAAAATGTTTTCTATTTATAGTAGATTTCACTACAATTCCATTTTGAACAAAAAGTTCAAGGTTTCTATATACAGTTGCGAGGTTAATTTTGAAATTTTTGTTTTTTAGCATATTGAGTATTTCATCAGCTGATAAACATTGATTTGAACTATTTAAAACCTTGTATATTTCAATCCTTTGCCAGGTAGCTTTGATATTGTGTAAATTTAAAATAGACTTAATGTCCTGGTTTATCATTCCTTCCACCTACTTGCAAATAGTTTGCAACTAAATATATTATACATAATATTTTAAGAAAAACAAGAGTTGACTAAGAAAAAGAAAGCAAAGTTTTAAAAACATATTTGACAAATGAAGAACAAAAACTTATAATACTAATATCGCAAATATATCCAATAAGAGGTGATATGGTGCAAAAGAGGTGTTTATCAGTTATAATAATTTTGGTTGTATGTTGTGTATGTTTACTACTTTCATTTCCAAATACAAGTAGCTGGAGTTTTACAATGGATTATCGATACGTAAATGGAGCTGAAAATGGCATATATCATAAAATGGATGCTGGGAAAATGAGTATAAGTGGGAAAATATGGATTTATTCTAAAGATAGCTGGTTTGGTGAAACTCCGAATAGAATTAAGTATGAAGTTTGGAAATCAAGTTTTGGACTTGATGAAAATGTTGGAAAGGGAGATGTTATACCACAATTACCTGAAGGAACAGAAGTCGAGTTTTCAAAATCTTTTGGAGAACAAAAGTCAGGACAATATTATCTTGTATTTTACAAAATAGAAGATGATGGATACAATATAAAAGGTAGTGGAATTTTGAAGACAGAATAAACTATTGTTGGTGAAAGTGGTGGTGCAGGATGTTAGACTTTGATATTTCTATATGGCTATTAGGAATACTCCTGTTGATAATGTACTGTGTTTATTTGAGAAAAAAAAGAAATGAGGAGTTCATCTCTGTTTTTTTCAATGCTTTGTTCTTTATATATATCTTACAGGTATTAAGATTTACTATATTCCCAATTCCTATCTTTTCACCAACCATTAGAGAAATATCTTCAAAGATAGATATTCTCTCAACAATGAATATAAAACCATTTGCTAATATTACTTTAAATAGACAATTTTATTATAACATTTTGCTTACAATTCCTTTTGGTTTTTTATTGCCACTATTAAGAAATAAATCAATAAAAAAGGTATTATTGAAAGGTATAGCTTTTTCAATAAGTGTTGAATTACTTCAACTGCTTATTTCTTTTTTGATAAAATTCCCGTACAGAACATGTGATATAAATGATATTATTTTAAATACCTTTGGTGTTTTTATGGGCTTTGTTTTATGGAAACTGTTTACCGTTATTTTAAAAGCAATTACAAAAAAATCGAATTTGAAAAATGACAAGTTTATTAACTATATTTTGGGGCAAAAAAATATTTAGATAAAAGTGGCTGACTAAAAATATTTTGAGTGCTTATTATTAATTATGTTCAAACAAATATTATAAAGAAGGGACTACCCAACATCTTATTGGACAGTCCCTTTTTCTTTTTAATTTTAAAACTCAATTTTCAATAATAAATAAAAAACTAAGTTGCAGAATAAAGTAACTTTAAATCATTTGCAAATATTTCAACCTTAGCAAGGTCACAAATAAGAGCTTTTAAAAATGGGTATTTTTCAAACACATCTGCTTTAATTGAATAAATTCTTTTTTGTGCCTGGTTTCTTGCTTCTATAAGCCCCACATTTTTAAGATATGCAAGGTGGCGCGACACCTTTGGTTGACTTTCTTGGATTAACTTTACTAAACTACTTACATTTTGCTCACTATGGGCTAATATATTTAATATCCTAAGCCTTGTTGTGTCTGATAATGCGTAGAGTATTTCATTTAACCTTGTCATTTTCTCTCCCCTTCGTACAAAAGACTATGACAATTAAATTATAGCACGTTTTTTGAACAAAAATAAACATACTTATATACACATATTCATATATAAATATTGACACATCTTACGAAAAAGAGTTATAATAAGAGCGAATAAAAAAGAGGGAGTGGGAGGAAATGGAACTTCCAAAAAGGGTGATAGGCGAAGCAGTATTAAAACAGGTGATTAGATATCTTTCGAATAACCCCGAAGAGAATATGGGCAAGATTTTGGACCTTACAGAAAAGATAGTAAGGCGTGAGAGGGATAAGTGGTATATACAGAGTGCAAAGAAGTATTTGCTTGACCCTAATAGTTCTTGGCATCACTATGCAATGAGAATTATAAAAGAGACAAATCCAAAGGTAAGAGAGAGAATTCTTATCAATTTCTTCTTAAATGCAGGCTTTATTGGTGTACCAAAGCAATTAGAGCTCATTAAGAAATACGATATAAACATTCCATACGCTATTTTGATTGATCCGACAGCTGCTTGCAACTTGCACTGCAAAGGCTGCTGGGCAGGAGAATATCAAAAGGCTGCTAAACTTGATTATGAAATCTTAGACAGAGTAGTAAAAGAAGCTCAAGAGATAGGAGTATACTTTATAATCTTCTCAGGTGGAGAGCCACTTCTGAGAAAAGACGATATACTCAAGCTTTGCGAAAAGTACGAAGATACAGTGTTCTTGTCATTCACAAATGCCACACTAATGGATGATGAATTCATTGAAAAGGTTGCAAAAGTAGGTAACTTAGCATTTGCGATCAGTATTGATGGCTTTGAAAAGTCAACAGATGAAAGACGCGGCCAGGGTGTATTTAAAAAGGTTGTCACAGCAATGGAAAAACTAAAAGAAGCAGGCGTTGTATTTGGATTTTCTACAACATATCATAGGTACAATGTAGAAGAGGTATCGTCTGATGAGTATATAGATTTCTTGATAGAAAAAGGTGCAAAATTTGGTTGGTACTTCACATATGTTCCTGTTGGCAAGGATGCGGATGTATCATACATGGCAACACCAGAGCAGAGAGCTTACATGTACAAGAGGATTGAAGAGATCAGGTGGTCAAAACCAATATTTGTTCTTGATTTCTGGAACGATGGAGAGCCTGCTGGTGGGTGCATTGCAGGTGGAAGAAGATACCTTCATATAAACGCAAACGGTGATGTTGAGCCTTGTGCATTTATCCATTTCTCAAATGTCAACATAAAAGAATGTTCACTGCTTGATGCGCTAAAGTCACCACTGTTTATGGCATACAGAAGGAATATTCCGTTTAATGAGAATCATTTGAGGCCTTGTCCAATGATTGACAACCCGCTCAAACTCAAAAAGATTGTTGAAGAATCAGGTGCACATCCAACCCAAATTGGTGGTGAGACAGAAACTGCTGAAGAGCTTGCAAACAAGCTACTTGAATACTCAGAGAAATGGGGCAAGGTTGCAGATAAGCTGTGGGAGCAGAGAAAACAAGGTATTCCTCAGAACAAGGTTGACTTGTCTGTGATAGAAGAGGTAAAGAACTAAAAAGTAATTCTATGTTTTAATGAAGATAATAACAAGAAAGGGCAAGCTGTGGAATAAAGTTAGCTTGCCCTTTTTGAATTATATTTTAAGCATAGCTTTTGCTACCTTCAGTAAGTCCATTTCAATAGGTATGGTTCTCAACTGTCTGTATGTCAAGAATGCACATAGCAATACCAAAAACACCAAGTCTTCAACTGGCAAGTAAACGCATTTTGCCCAAATCATCAATGACCATATTCCAGGAACAGTTCCGAGGTTGTCTTTCTTATACATCAAAAGCCCTAAAAATGATCCGAGAGAAAAAAATATTATTGGAGCTATGCCATAAAGTAGAAATAACGCTCCTAAGCTTGCAGCGATGGACTTTCCACCTTTGAAATGAAGAAAAACAGAATATGCATGACCTAATATGACCATAAAGACAACAAGATAAAGTTTCGGTCCTTTCAAAAAAAGCACGTATTTGGCTATGTAAGCCACAAAATATCCTTTTGAAATATCCAAGATAAGCGAAGGCACACCTGCTTTTACTCCTGCCATTCTAAATGCATTAGTTGCGCCTGGATTTTTGTCAGGAGCATTTGTTATATCTTTATTGAAAAACTTCTTTGTGATAATATACGAAAAGGGGATACTTCCAATCAAAAATGAGATAAAAGAAAATACAATAATCATTATTTATAATCTCTGTGATGAATTGTTTGTACAAATTTTAACTCATTTTATTGAATAATTCAAACCATTAGAGAAAAATTTTCAAAAAGTGGTGATTTGGTTTATGAAAAAGATAAGGGACGGAGTGTACACCAATGAGTATGCAATTTTCTTCATGACAGAAGAGATACTAAAAGAGCTGGATGAAGGTGTTATGCAGCAAGCCAAGAATGCATCCCAGATTCCAAACGTAGAGTTTTTGGGCTATACACCTGATGTGCATATTGGCAAAGGCACATCAATTGGGACAATAATTGTATGGGATATGTCAAAGGCATGGATTTCGCCAACAATTGTAGGTGTTGACATAGGCTGTGGTATGAGACTTATACTTACAAAATCATATGCAGATGATATAGACAAAAACCTTTTAAAGAAGATGATGAATGAGATAGAAGAACTTATTCCAACAGGTGTTGGAAAGAAGAACAAAAAGATTTCTCTTTCACGCTCAAAGTATGAAGAGTATTTGCAAAACACAGAGATTGACAAGGACATATCAGATAAGATGATTTTAATTCATGAGTTTGATCTTGACACCATACCTGATGAAGCGTACGAGATTGGCAAAGAGCAGTTTGCAACACTTGGTGGCGGTAATCATTTTATTGAGTTTCAAAAGCTTCACGTAATAGATGAGGTGGTTGCGAAAGAGTGGGGGCTTTTTGAAGGTCAGCTTGTTGTGATGATCCACTCAGGTTCAAGAAGGTTTGGATCAGTTATTGGGGATTACTATCAGAAAAAGTTCAAAGATGTGATGAAATCAAAAGGTATCACAACTCCAGACCCTCAGCTTACCTTTTTACCAATTGACAACAAAGTTGCAAAGGATTATATTAAAGCTATGCAGTCAGCAGCAATTTATGCAAAGGTCAATCGCCATTATATGAGCAATTTCATAATATCCATTTTGGACAAACATGGGATAGAAGGCTGGGTACTATATGATATTGCACACAATATAGCGTATATGGAAAGATTTGCAAACAGAGAAAAGCTTGTAATAAGAAAGGGTGCAACAAGGGCTTTGCCACAGAATCACTATTTAATTCCAAATCCAAAGTTTTCAAAAACAGGGCATCCTGTGATTTTGCCGGGAAGCATGGGTTCAAGTTCGTATCTTATGAGAGGAATTGAAGACAATATAATTAGCTATCACACAGTCAACCATGGAGCTGGAAGAGTACTTTCTCGAAACAAGGCAAAAAAGACAATTTCGGTTGAAGAGTTTTCAAAAGCCTTAAGACAAGGCCAGGAGAATGAGATACTAATAAATACAAAGAATCTAAAGGATTTTTTAGATGAAAGTCCGCAAAGTTATAAGGACATCGATACTGTTATAAATTCGGTTATTACCTCAAGGCTTGCCGTGCCTGTTGCTAAGATGACACCGCTTGGTGTTATCAAGGGGAAAGATTAAAAAAACAAAAGGGATGAGATTTTTGAAGATGAATGATGAGAGAAAGCTTTACTGGCTTTGGCTTTATACTATAAAAGGAATAGGTCCTAAAAAGTTTCGGCAAATAAAACAAGAGTTTGGGAGTTTAGAGAACGCGTATTTGAACAGGAGAGAGTTTAATTTAGATGGCTTTTCTTCATCTATCAAACAGCTAATTAGAGATTCTGATTTAAAAGAGGCAGAAAAAGTCCTTGAATTTTGTATCAAGAATAGTATAAATATAATTCTTGAAGATGATGAATTTTACCCAACAGAGTTTAAAGATTTTGACTACTCACCTGTAGTACTCTTTGCAAAGGGCAATACGAATGTGCTAAAAGCCCAATATAAGATATCCATGGTTGGGACAAGAGAGCCAACATATTATGGAAAAAGAGTTGCAAAAGATCTTGCAAGTTTGGTTGCACAGCAGAATATAGTTGTTGTAAGCGGTATGGCACGCGGAATTGATACATTCTGTCACATGGGAGCTTTAGAAAATGGCACCACAATTGCTGTTTTAGGCTGTGGTATTGACATTGTCTATCCTAAGGAAAATTACAAGCTGTACAACCAGATTGTAGAAAAAGGATGTGTAATTTCTGAATTCTTGCCAAAGACGCTACCAGATAGGATGAATTTTCCGCAAAGAAACAGGATTGTTGCGATGCTTTCTCCCTGCTTGGTTGTGATTGAGGCAGCAGAAAAGAGTGGTACATTTTCCACTGTTGACTTTGCACTTGAGATGGGCAAAGAGGTTTTTGCTGTACCAGGTAATATCTTTTCACAAAAGAGTAGTGGTACAAACAGGCTAATAAAAGAAGGTGCAAGGATTGTATGTTCATATCAGGATTTTTTAGAGGATTTAAAGCAGATTTATAACCTTTACCCAAGACAACTTAGTATATTTGATACTGAGGAAGAACTCTCTGAGGAAGAGAATACTATTTTAAAACTCTTAGATGCTATAGGTGAGGCTCATATTGAGAATTTGATTTCTTTGACAAACTGGTCAGCAGGGAAGGTTGCAAGTGTGATAACCTCGCTTGAGATAAAAGGCAAGGTTGCAAGAGAAAGAGGAAATGTGATTGTTAAGATATAAAAAAATTCCACGATATAGGGGGTAAACACTCATTGAAAAAGCTTGTCATAGTTGAGTCACCTGCAAAGGCAAGGACAATTGCAAAGTTTCTTGGCAAAGAATTTAAGGTAGAAGCCTCAATGGGACACATAAGAGACCTGCCAAAGAGTGATTTGGGTGTTGATATAGAAAACAACTTTGCACCAAAGTATATAAACATTCGCGGAAAGGCAGATGTGATAAACAGGCTCAAAAAATCCGCACAAGAAGCAGAAAAGGTGTACTTAGCCACAGACCCTGACAGGGAAGGTGAGGCAATATCATGGCATTTGGCAACAATCTTGGGTCTTGACCAGAACGATAATGTGAGAATTACATTTAATGAAATAACAAAAAAAGCTGTGCAAGAGTCCTTGAAAAATGCAAGGCCTATTGACCAAAACCTTGTAAATGCCCAGCAAGCAAGAAGGGTGCTTGACAGGCTTGTCGGCTACAAGCTCAGTCCTTTTTTGTGGGAAAAGGTAAAAGGCGGGCTTTCTGCAGGACGTGTGCAGTCTGTTGCGACACGGCTTGTTGTTGAACGCGAAGAGGAAATAGAAAACTTCAAGCCAGAAGAGTACTGGACTTTAGAGGCGGTATTCAAAAAGGATAATCAGGAGTTTAAAGCAAAGTTTTATGGTAGCAAAAAAGGCAAGATTGAACTTAAAAATCAAAACCAGGTAGATGAAATTGTAAATCAAATTAAGGACAAAGAATTCAAAGTAACAAAGCTAAAAATTACCGAGAAAAAGAAAAACCCGCCCCCGCCTTTTATAACAAGTACTTTACAGCAGGAAGCATCAAGAAAGTTAAGATTTACACCTGCTAAAACCATGATGATTGCCCAGATGCTGTATGAAGGTGTTGAGATAAAAGGTGAGGGAAGCGTAGGTTTAATTACGTACATGAGAACAGACTCAACAAGGGTTGCTGAAGAGGCACAAGAGGCTGCAAGAAGAATAATTTTGCAAAGGTTTGGTAAAGAATATGTTCCTGAAAAACCAAGAGTGTATAAGACAAAAAAGGATGCTCAAGATGCGCATGAAGCGATAAGACCAACCTATATCGAAAAAGACCCAGAGAGTATAAAAGACTCTTTGACACCTGATCAATACAGGCTGTATAAGCTCATCTATGACAGATTTTTAGCATCACAGATGGAAAGTAGCATATACGACTCTTTGTCAGCAGAGCTGGAAGTTGAAGGTTATGTTTTTAAACTTACAGGCTCAAAGTTAAAGTTTGCAGGATTTATGGAAGTATATGTTGAAGGAAAGGATACAGACGAAGAAGAGGAAGAAAACCAGCTTCCAGAGATTTTTGAAGGCGAGATGTTAAAGCCAATCAAGCTTGAGAAAAAGCAGCACTTTACACAGCCGCCTTCGCGCTACACAGAAGCAACGCTTATAAAAGCATTGGAAGAAAAGGGAATAGGAAGACCAAGCACCTATGCTCCCACCATTCAGACAATCTTAGAGCGAGGTTATGTTGTAAAAGAGGATCGCTTTTTAAAACCAACCGAGCTTGGAAAGGTTGTTACAAATATTTTAAAAGAGTACTTCAAGGACATAATAGACATTGAGTTTACAGCAGAGCTGGAAGAAAATCTTGATAGAATAGAAGAAGGCAAAGCTGATTGGGTGGAGATTGTAAGAAAATTTTATCTGCCGCTTGAAAAAGAGCTTGAAACAGCTCGAAATACCATGCAGCAGATTAAGGTTGACGATGAGGAGACAGATGTTGTCTGTGAAAACTGCGGAAGAAAGATGGTTATAAAGAAAGGACGATATGGAAGGTTTTTAGCATGCCCAGGCTATCCGGAATGCAAAAACACAAAGCCCTATTTTGACTATTTGGATGTTTTATGCCCAAAATGTGGTAAAAAACTTATTGAAAAAAAGTCAAAAAAGGGTAAGAAGTATTATACATGCGAAAGCTACCCTGAGTGTAACTTTATAGTATGGGAAAGGCCAGCCAAAAACTGTCCAAAATGCAATCAGCTGATGTTTGAAAAAGGCAAAAAGAGAAGCAAAAAACTTGTATGTTCAAATGAATCATGCGGGTATGAAGAAAAGATAGTTGAAAAAGGTGAGTGAAGATATGAGAATAACAGTAATCGGAGCTGGACTTGCAGGTGTCGAAGCTGCAAATGCCATCACTAAGTTTGGCATCAAAGTAAGACTATATGAAATGAAGCCTAAGAAATTTTCACCTGCACACAAGCAAGAAGGGTTTGCAGAGCTTGTTTGTAGCAATTCTCTAAAATCAAAACTTTTGACAAACGCATCAGGGCTTTTGAAAGAGGAGATGAAACTCTTTGGTTCGATTGTGATGGAGGCAGCTTACAATACCCAAGTTGAGGCAGGCCAGGCTTTGGCAGTTGATAGGTACTTATTTTCTGAGTATATAACAAAGAAGATAAAACAAAATCCTCTAATTGAGGTTATACACGAAGAAGTAACAGAAGTCCCAAGAGACGAGGTTGTGGTTGTTAGCACAGGTCCTTTGACCACAGAAAGTCTTCTTGAGGATATATCAAAGCTTTGCAATAGCAAAAATCTCTATTTTTTTGATGCAGCAGCGCCAATTGTATTAAAAGATTCTATTGATTTTTCAAAGGCTTTTTTTGCATCACGCTATAATAAAGGTACAGATGACTATATTAACTGTCCTATGACAAAAGAAGAGTACGAAAGGTTTTACTATGAACTTGTAAATGCTGAAGTCATCGAAGTAAAAGACTTTGAAAGAGATTTGTTGTTTGAAGGCTGTATGCCAATTGAAGAAATGGCAAAAAGAGGAATTGACACAATCAGATTTGGACCGCTAAAGCCGGTTGGTATAATTGATCCAAAAACCGGTAAGATGCCGTATGCAGTTGTGCAGCTTAGAAAAGACACTCAAGATGGAAGACTTTATAACATGGTTGGGTTTCAGACAAGGCTCAAATGGGGTGAGCAAAAAAGGGTTTTCAGGCTCATTCCAGGCTTGGAAAATGCAGAGTTTGTAAGGTATGGTGTTATGCACAAAAACTCTTATATAAACTCACCACAGGTTCTGACAAAGTTTCTTTCGCTTAAGAAATATCCAAATATCTTCTTTGCAGGGCAGATAACAGGTGTGGAAGGATATTTAGAGTCTGCTGCAACTGGAATTGTGGCAGGGATAAATGCGGCAAGATATGTTCTTGGCAGAGCTCAAATTACTCTTCCTCCGAGTACCTGTATTGGTGCTCTAATTGAGTATATAACAACACCCAAAAAAGATTTTCAGCCCATGAATGCAAACTATGGTATAATATCAATTGATGAGGAGATTGCAAGAATAAAAGACAAGGAAAAAAGAAAACTTTTGATTGCTGAAAAATCGTTAAGTGTATGCAGAGAGATAGCTAATCAAATTTTTTAATAATTTGAAATTTATGGAGGTTTGCTATGTTTCATGCAACAACAATTGTGGCTGTGAAAAAAGGCGAAAAGGTTGCTATAGCTGGTGATGGTCAGGTCACATTTTCACAGAACATGATAATGAAACAGAATGCTAAAAAGGTGCGAAAGGTTTACAATGGCAAGGTTTTGGTTGGTTTTGCTGGGTCTGTTGCAGATGCTATAACCCTTTGCGAAAAGTTTGAAGAAAAGCTTGAACAAAATAGTGGCAATTTGCAAAAGAGCGTTGTTGAGCTTGCAAAAGAGTGGAGGCAGGACAAAATTCTACGACGGCTTGAGGCACTCATGATTGTTGCAAACTCTGAGCATTTGTTTGTAGTCTCTGGAAGTGGCGAGGTTGTTGAGCCTGATGACAATATTGCAGCAATTGGCTCTGGCGGGCCGTATGCACTGGCTGCAGCAAGGGCACTCGTTCAGAACACTAACCTTGAGCCAGCTGAAATTGCTAAAAAAGCTTTAGAGATTGCAGCTTCTATTTGTATATACACAAATAACAATATTACAGTTTTAGAATTGTAGGTGATAATGAGATGAATGAATTAACACCTCAAGAGATAGTAAGAGAACTTGACAAGTATATAGTTGGTCAAGAGAGGGCAAAAAGGTGTGTGGCCATTGCCCTGAGAAATAGGTACAGGCGTGCAAAGCTCCCAAAAGAGCTTCAAGATGAAATAACACCCAAGAACATTTTGATGGTGGGACCAACAGGTGTTGGTAAGACAGAGATTGCAAGACGGCTTGCAAAGCTTGTAAATGCTCCCTTTGTAAAGGTTGAGGCAACTAAATTCACCGAAGTTGGATATGTTGGAAGAGATGTTGATTCAATGGTTCGAGACCTTGTGGAAAATGCGATTTCTCTTGTCAAGAGCGAGTACATGGAGAAGATGAAGGAAAGAGCAAAGGCACTTGTTGAAGATAGAATTTTGGAGATATTAATCCCTGAACCTCATGCGAGAAAGGCAGGGTTTAAAAATCCTTTTGAGGCGCTTTTTGGTGCTCCATCGCAAGAACCCGAACAGACTTATCAGACAACAGATGACTATATCAGAACACAAAGAGAAATTTTAAGAGAAAAGCTTAGGTCTGGCGAGCTTGAGGACAAGGTAATAGAGGTTGAGGTAGAGGACACTGTAAAACCTCCATTTGAGATGATAATGGGCACAATCTCTGATGAGATGGGAATATCGTTTCAGGATGTGTTTGGGTCTCTGTTCCCTAAAAAGAAAAAAAAGAAGAAGATGACAATAAGAGAAGCGCGAGAGGTTTTGGAGCAAGAAGAGTACAATAAACTGATTGACATGGATGAGGTTATAAAAGAAGCAATTCATCGTGCAGAACAGCATGGAATAATATTTATTGATGAGATTGACAAGATAGCTGGCAGGGGTTCAGGTGTGGGGCCAGATGTGTCAAGAGAAGGTGTACAAAGAGACATCTTACCTATTGTTGAGGGTAGCACTGTCATGACAAAGTACGGGCCTGTCAAGACAGACCATATTTTGTTTATTGCAGCAGGAGCTTTTCATGTTGCAAAGGTCTCGGATTTAATACCAGAGTTGCAGGGAAGGTTTCCTGTTGTTGTTGAGCTACATGCTTTGACGGAAGAGGACTTTAAAAAGATTTTGACACAGCCAAAAAATGCTATTACAAAACAGTATATTGAGCTTATGAAGACAGAAGGTGTGAACATCACGTTTACTGATGATGCAATAGAGGCTATTGCAAAGGTTGCTGTGAAGATAAATGAGCAAAGTGAAAATATTGGTGCGCGAAGACTTCATACTGTTGTTGAGAAGATAATGGAGGATATATCGTTTGAGTATGCGAATGTCGAAAAGCCAATTGATGTTGTGATTGACAAAGACTATGTTTATTCTAAGGTATCAGACATGATAAAGGACAAGGACCTGAATAGATTTATTATCTAAAGTTCTTTACTTTTTAGCAACTTGTGAAGGGAGCAAAAATATTCATGCAGCAAAGTCTTCTCGAAAAGGTCAGAAAGATAAACAGGATTGTTCAAAGCAAAGAAAAAGAAATTCTGGATTTTCAAAAGCTCTGCTGTGTTTTAGGTGATGTCACAGATTCAAGTGTATTTTTCATTGACGCAAATGGTAAAGTGTTTAGCAAATATCTTATGCCATTTGTAAATGTTGATTTGAAACTTTCTGAAAATGAAAGGCTAAGTCCAGAGATTCAAAAGTTTTTGTGGTCATTTGTTGACACAAGGGTAAATTTAACACTTTCTGAAATAGCAAGGGTTGTCGAGATTGAAAGTACGAAGGTTGATATAAAAGATGTGATTTGCGCAATAATACCTATAATAGGTGGCACAAGGCGATTTGGGACAGTATTTTCTCTTAAAAGCTATGCTAATTTTACAGAAGATGATGTAATTCTTTTAGAGTATGTTGCTACTATTATTGGGTTTGACCTTTTGAACTTGACAAAAGAAGAGGATGAAGAAGAAAAGAAAAAAAGAGAAATGATAAGATCTGCAATTGACACACTTTCAATTTCAGAACTTGAAGCTCTAATTCACATATTTGAGGAGCTGAAGACAAACGAAGGGCTTTTGGTGGCAAGTAAGATAGCAGATAGAGTAGGAATTACAAGATCTGTAATTGTAAATGCCCTCAGAAAGTTTGAAAGTGCAGGACTTATCGAAACAAGGTCTTTGGGACTAAAAGGCACTTATATTAAGGTGTTAAATGACATGGTAAGAAGTGAGATTGAAAAGTATAAGGATAAACTAAAGGTAAAGTGATTTTAACAGAGGCCGTAGATTTCAAGGGGTTAAAGAGGATAGTAGGGTAGAAACCTGCTATCCTCTTGTCTTTTTTAATCTTGTTCTGACATTGTCTTAAAAAATTTTGTATGGTATTTTTATCAAAAATTTTGTAAAATAGAATAAAAGATTGTCGAGAAATAGAAGGAGAAAGAAAAAAATGATTAATATGTTTGACAAGATAGACTTTTATAAAAAAGCTTTGGATTATGCGTGGAAAAGGAACGAAGTTATCTCAAACAATATTGCCAATGCCGACACCCCCGGATATAAAGCTAAGGATTTAAATTTCAAAGCGTTTTTGCAAGCATATTTAAATGACCAAAATAACTTGGAGCTCATAACAACAGACAAAAGACATATAAAAGCAGAGCAAAGTTCTGGTACCAGTACTAAAGATAGTGCAATTGAGATTTTAGACAGTAGCTTTCAGATGAGACTTGATGAAAATACAGTCGACATTGAGCAAGAGATGGGAAAACTTTTGCAAAACTCTCTGTACTTTGACGGTGTAAGCCTTCAGCTTTCCAGAGAGATAAACAAATGGAAAACAGTTATAAAAGAAGGTAGGTGAGATTAAAAAATGGGAATGTTCGATGCTATAAATATCTCGGCCTCAGCTTTGCATGCCCAAAGAGTAAGAATGGATGTAATTGCCCAGAACATTGCAAATGCTAACACAACGCGCACGGAAGATGGCACTCCTTACAGGAGGAAGATTGTTGTGTTTGAAGAAAGAAAACAAAGTTTTGGTGATATATTGAATGAGAAATTAAATGCAAGCAGTAATACATATGCTGGTGTTAGAGTAAAAGCAATTATTGAGGATACAAGCCCGTTTAAAAAGGTCTATGATCCCACTCATCCAGATAGTGACCAAAATGGCTATGTGAACTACCCTAATGTTGACATTGTTACTGAAATGGTCAATATGATTGAGGCCTCTCGCGCATATGAAGCAAATGTCACTGCTATGAATATTACGAAGTCTATGATAACAAGGATATTTGAGATAGGAAAGTAAAAATAGAAAGACTAGATAATTAGTTAAAAGGAGGGTATTAATTAAAATGATAGGAAGTATTAATTTTGATAGTATATCAAAACTTTTTGAAAAGCAATTTTCAGATGTAGGTAAAAATGAAAAATCAAACTCTTCTACATCGTTTATAGACTTTCTTTACAAAGCGTTAGAAGGCGTTGATAATCTTCAAAAAGAAGCAGATTATCAAAATCAGCTCTTTACTCTTGGTCTTACGTCAAATCCCCAAGATGCAATTGTTGCGTCTGAAAAGGCCTCAATGGCACTGCAGCTTACTTTACAGATTCGAAACAAAATTTTAGATGCTTACAATGAAATTATGCGCATGCAGGTGTAGCTGTGTGCATATCTTTGCGGGGAGGTATTGTAGTTGCCTCAATTTTTAAATGATTTTTTAAAGAGGATAAAAGAGAGGTTAGACAAACTTTCTAAATCGCAGAAAATAATGCTTATTGTATCATCTTCTATAATCATATTATCGGTAATAATTGCTCTTTACGTTACTACACGACCTCATTATGTAGTTCTTTTTTCAGGCCTTGATCCAAAGGATGCAGCGCAGATCCAACAAACTCTTCTTGAACAAAAGATTGATTCAAAGGTGACGAATGGTGGTACAACTATTTTAGTAAAAGATACTGATATTGATAAAGCTAAAATGGTGGCAGCACTTTCTGGTTATCCTAAAAGTAGTGAGATTACATTTGAAGATGCTCTGAAGCTTTCAAGCTCAATGACAGCGACAGAGTCGGACAAGAGGAGAACGTTTATAAAACTAAAAGAGAGCGAAATTCAAAGGGCTTTAAAGGAGATGACTGATTACATAGACGATGCAGTTGTGAACTTGAGTGTGCCTGAAGACTATACATTTGCCTTAAAGGATGAGACTACAAAACCCACTGCAAGTGTGAAACTCACACTCAAAAAAAGTTTGTCAAGCGACCAGATAGAAGGCATTCAAAGATTTGTTGCTGCCTCGGTAGAAGGACTTTTACCTGAGAATGTGGTAATAATTGATAATAAAGGAAATTACCTTTCTGATAACTCATTTGATAGCAGCGAAGGAATTTCAAGCAAACAGCTCCAGATAAAGATTGCAACCAAGAATGAAATAGAAAAAAAGGTAAAAGAACTTCTTGGAAACTATGTAAGCTCACCTGAGGATGTAAAGGTTTCCGTAAATTTAGATATGAATTTTGATATGCAAAAGGTAAGCGAAACAAAGTATAGCCCTGTTTTAGAGGACGGTGGGATAGTTGTCTCAAGAAAGACAACTAAGGAAGAGGCACAAAGTACAAATGCAGGGGCAAATGGTATACCAGGTACTGATACAAACCCCACTCAAAATAATCCCCAATACCCACTTAGCAGTCAAGGTGAGCAATCTTCATATTCAAAGACTGATGAGACAGTAAATTACCAAAATAATGAAAAAAAGATTGAGACAATTAAAGCACCTGGTACAATCAACTATGACAAGTCATCAATTGCAGTTGTGCTCTATAGATATGTTACTTACAGACAGAAAGACTATGAAAAGTCTAATCAGGCGAAAACAATGAGCTGGGATGAGTTTAAGCTTCAAAACCAGAACAACAAAAGGTCATTTTTAACAGACCAAAAAGAGGTTGAGAATATTGTAAACCTTGTAAAAAGCGCAACAGGGATTCAAAATGTCACAGTTGAAGGATATGAAATTCCAACATTTGTTGACAAAACACAAAGACAGATTCCACTTGATTATATCTATGTTGCGTTTGCATTTTTACTTTTGATGGCGTTTGCTATTAGTCTTTTGATAAAATCTCTCAAGGTCAAACCTGCAAAACAGGTTGAACTTGCAGGGGTGGGTGAAGTAAGTATACCTTCAGAGCAAGAGAAGGTTGAAGAGGTTTTACAAGAGGTACAGAAGAAGAAAGAAGAGCAGCCAATTGAAGAGATAAATATAGAGGAATTTGGTGTAAGCCAGTATGAAAAGCAGATAGATAAGCTTCTTCGCGAAAAGCCGGAGGTTGTTGCTCAGCTTCTAAGAAACTGGCTTAATGAAGATTGGGAGTGATATAAAAGATGCCAAGAGCGGGGGAGATTTCCGGCAAGCAAAAAGCTGCAATGCTTTTGATAGCATTGGGGCCTGAACGATCTGCTCGAATCTTTAAACATTTAAAAGAAGAGGAAATAGAAGAGCTCACCTTAGAGATAGCAAATATAAGGACTGTTTCGCCTGAACAAAAACAGGCTATATTAGAAGAGTTTTATAACCTCTGCCTTGCCCAAGAGTATATTGCAGAAGGCGGTATTGACTATGCAAAAGAGGTCTTAGAAAAGGCGCTTGGCCCTGAAAAGGCAAGAGAGGTTATTGAGAAGTTGACCGTGTCTTTGCAGGTCAGACCTTTTGATTTTATTCGCAAGGCTGATGCTTCCCAGATTCTCAACTTTATCCAAAATGAGCATCCGCAGACAATTGCACTTGTTATATCTTATTTAAAACCACAGCAGGCAGCACAAGTTTTAGCATCGCTTCCACAAGAGAAGCAAGCTGAAGTTGCAAGGCGAATTGCACTTATGGACAGGACCTCTCCAGATGTCATTCGTGAGGTTGAAAAGGTGCTTGAGAAAAAGCTGTCTTCTGTTGTGATGCAGGACTATACTGTTGTTGGCGGTATTCAAGCAATTGTTGATATTTTGAATTCAGTTGACAGAGGTACAGAAAAAAGGATATTAGAAGCTTTAGAGCTCGAGGATGTTGAACTTGTTGAAGAGATTAGAAAACGCATGTTTGTATTTGAAGACATTGTCAAGCTTGACAACAGGTCCATTCAAAGAGTTCTGCGTGAGGTTGAGAACAATACACTTGCAATTGCTCTCAAAGGCACAACTGAAGAGGTCAGACGTGTCATATTTAGCAATATGTCAAAGCGTATGGCTGAGATGATTCAAGAAGATATGGAATACATGGGTCCTGTTAGAATACGCGATGTTGAAGAGGCGCAGCAAAAGATTGTCAATATAATAAGAAAGCTTGAAGATGCTGGCGAGATTGTTATATCTCGTGGCGGGGGAGATGAGATAATTGTCTAATGTGATTAGAAGTAATCAAGTGCTAATCCAAAATCCTGTTGAGACAAACTACAAGGTAATTTTAGAAAAGCTTATAAAGGCGAAAGCAGAGATTGAACACTATGAACAAAAATTAAGGGAACAGCAAGAGGAATTCAAACGGCAGCAAGAGCAGAATGAAGCGTTTAGAAAAGAAGCAGAAGGAGTCTTAGAAAAGGCAAAAGAAGAAGCAAAGAGGATTATAAAAGAAGCAGAAACTCAGGCAGAACAAATTAAAAGAGAGGCTTTTGAAAAAGGGTTTAATGATGGTTTGAGCCAGGGATTGGCAGCAGCTGAGGCAGAATATCAAAAAAGACTGCAAGAGATAGAAATACTGAAAATGCAGGTTTTGGCCGAGCGTGAAAGAATACTAAAAGATGCTCAAAATGAATTAATGATTCTTGTACCAAGAATTGTAGAAAAGGTTGTGGAAAAGGAGGCACGAGATAAGGAATTTTTGAAAGATTTTATCAAAAATGCCATTTCTCAGCTTTCAATAAAATATGGTTTAGTTATAAGGACAAGTGAAGAAGATTTTGAGTATGTGAAGAAAAACTTAGATGAGATTTTAAGTGGAGTTGAAGGTGTTGACAAGGTGGAAGTAAAAGTTGACAAAGCACTTTCATTTGGCGATATTGTAATTGAAACACCTTATGGATTTGTCGAGACAGGGATAAAAACAAGGCTTGAAAAGCTTCAAGAGATAGTCTTTTCAATAATTGGTGATTGATATGTTTGAAAGGTTGAAAACAAAAATAGAGAGTACGAATTTTTACCAGTTTACTGGCTTTGTGAATCAGGTTATAGGGCTGACAATCGAGTCTATAGGTCCTGCTGTCAGTATTGGCACACTTTGTAAAATAAAAACAGCAAAGTCAGAGACATTAGCAGAGGTTGTAGGGTTTAAAGAGAACAAGGTGCTTTTGATGCCATATTCTGACCTTGTAGGTATCTTTCCAGGCTGCAAAGTCATTGCACAAGACAGTATTTTTGAGGTCAAAGTAGGAGAGGAGCTTTTGGGCAGAATTTTAGATGGGCTTGGACAGCCAATTGACGGCAAAGGTGAAATAAAATCTAAAATAAAATATCCTGTTGAAAACAGAGCGCCAAACCCTCTTGAAAGGCCGAGGATAGATTCAGTAATGCCACTTGGGATAAAGGCGATAGACGCTCTGATCACAATTGGCAAAGGCCAAAGAGTGGGAATATTTGCAGGAAGTGGTGTTGGCAAGAGTACACTTCTTGGGATGATTGCAAGAAATGCAAAGGCTGACGTGAATGTTTTGGCTCTAATTGGTGAGAGAGGAAGAGAGCTCAAGGAGTTTTTGGAAAAGGATTTAAAAGAAGAGGGGTTAAAGAGATCTGTTGTGATTGTTGCAACTTCTGATGAGTCAGCGCTAAAGAGGGTTAAGGCTGCTTATGTTGCAATGGCAATTGCCGAGTACTTTCGCGACCAGGGCATGGATGTTCTGTTTATGATGGACTCACTTACACGATTTGCGATGGCACAAAGGGAGATTGGTCTTGCTATCGGTGAGCCACCTGTTTCAAGAGGCTATACTCCCTCTGTCTTTAGTATAATGCCAAAACTTTTAGAGCGAGCAGGCAAGAATCAAAAAGGGTCTATTACAGCTCTTTATACAGTACTTGTTGACGGAGATGATTTTAATGAGCCAATTACTGATACAGCAAGGGGTATTTTGGACGGGCATATAGTTTTGTCGAGGTCGATTGCGAACAAAAATCACTATCCTGCAATAGATGTACTTGCAAGTATCAGCAGGGTAATGAATGACATAGTAAGCCCTGAGCACAAAGAGTTAGCAAATGAGACAAAGCGGATTTTGGCAACTTATAAAGAAGCTGAGGATTTGATTACAATTGGTGCTTACTCAAAAGGTACAAATAGCGAGATAGACAGGGCAATTGAATTGATGCCGCGGATAAATGAATTTTTAAGACAAGATGTTGACGAGAGCTTTGAATTTGAACAAGAGCTTGAGATGATAAAAAGTATTATTTCTTAAAATGTAGATTTCTAAAAAAGGACTGGGGCTAAAAATGAAAAAATTCAGGTTTGAGCAGATTTTAAAGATTAAACAGCAGTTAGAGGAGATAAAGAAGAGCGAACTTGCGCACCAGAATGAGATTTTAAAAGGGTATATAGAAAAAAAGCTTGAGTTTGAGGAGAGGTTAAATGAGGCAAAGGAAGAGCTAAAAAGCATTTACATGGGTGTATTTTTCCCAAACGAGGTGAGATACTATTCCCAGTTTATGGGAAATCTAAAGAAGAGGATAGATATTCAAAATCAGCTTATATATTATCAGCAAGCGAAGGTTGAAGAGAAGAAGAGGGAACTTATACATAGCATGATAGAAAAGAAAAAGTATGAGAAGCTAAAAGAAAAGCATCTTATAAATCTTGTCAATGAGCTGAAACAGCTTGAAAACAAGGAACTGGATGGAATTATTTCATACAAAATCTACAAGAGCTTGGGTGATAATAGTGGCAGATAAAGTAAATGTTCAAGAGGTAAAGGCTGAAAAAAAGCAAGAAATTAAAAAAAAGAAAAGAGGAAAACGTTTTTTAATAATTATATTAGTTTTGTTGCTATTAGGTGGAGCTTCTTTTGCAACTGTGTACTTTAACCTATTTGGGGCAAAGACAGCTATTGATACTTTGCTCAAAAAAACACCTTTTGGTAAAAAAGCTGACCAAGCCCAAACAGTAGATTTAGAAAAAATCTACGAACAGCAGATAGCTGGGCTTGAAAAACAGAACAAGGATTTACAGAACAAGCTAAACCAGCTTCAGAAAGAGAATTTGAGTTTGCAAAAGCAGATACAAGACCTAACAACAAGGCTAAATGACATTGTGGCAAAACAAACTGATACCTCAAATAAGGCAAAAGATTTTTCAAGTTATCTGCAAACCATGGACTCAAAAAAAGCTGCAAAAATATTGGAAAATCTTTTAGATACCAATGTTGAAATGGCAACCTTGGTTTTGCAAGATATTCCCTCTGAAACTGCCTCTGAGATACTATCAAATATTCCGCCTGAGAAGACGATAAAATTATTAGGGATTTCAAATTCCTCAAGTTCTTCAACAACTCAAGATATTTCGAGCCTTGTTGATATTTATAAAAACATTGATTCAAGGGTTGCAGCCTCTATTTTTGAGAGTATGATGAACGACAAAACAAAGTACAGACTTGTATTAAATATTCTAAAACGCCTTGACACGAAAACATCTTCACAGATAATTAGCAATATGAAGCCTGACAATGCTGCAAAGGTGACAGCTGACCTTTCAGCATTGAAATAAAAATCTAAAAAATTGATCTTTATTAAACGAAAGGGGGGAAAAAGGAAGCTTGGATACAACTTTGATGAAGTTAAATAATCTGCTTTTTGCAGCTTCAAGTAAGAAGGTTGCAAACACTGAACAAAATTTACAGAACAATAGCTCATTGTCTTTTAGAAAAATTTTCAATAGTGTAACAAAAAAGACTGATAAGGTAAAAGACGATAATCAAAAAACTGAAGAAAACAGTGACGGTGAGAAATTTGTTGCGATGTCAAATTTTAGGTTGCCCAGAGTAATAGTTCATGGTGATAAGAAAAGTGAAAACGTTCAAAACCAAGATGGATTTGAAACTTTGCAAGATGCTCAAAAAATAGACTCAGAAGGAGATGGGCAGCTTTCTAGTATAATACTCAATCTAATCTTGGGCTTATTACAAAATATACCAGACCAACAAAGTAAGTTGTTGCAAGAGACTATAGGTAGCATCAATCACAAGGATTTACCCTCTGTTGAAGACATAAAAAAGGCTTTAAATCTTTTAGAAGCTTTAAATTCAGAAGTGGTAGGTCAGGATAAAGTTTTAAATGAGCTTTTTAATCTTACTAATCGAATAAGTAAGGATAATAATAATCCTGAAAATGTTGCTATTGAAGATCTTGTTGCACATTTGATTTTTCAAAGCAATAATACTCTAACTTTGTCACTTGAAGGTGCTGACAATCTGGGTGACAAAGTTGGAGCGAAGAATGGTGTTTTTGAGACTTTGAAAAGCATCTTTCAGAAAATTGATGAAAAAACAAATACTTTTGACCATTTTGTCGTGGCAAGTGGGAATTCAGCCTCTGACTTTATTAAAGATGTAATACAGTTTCTTTCTAAAGGTATCAAAAGTTCTAAGCAGTTTATAAACGCAACTGAAGATTCAGTTAATCTAAAGGATGTACTTTTAAAATCTGAAGAAGTGCTTAAAAATCTTGTATCTAAAGGTGCAGACAATAGTGAAAGCCTGCAGAGGATATTGTTAAATAATATCTACACAGACTCAGACATCCAAAGCAACGGAAAAGTTGGGCTGCAGATAGACAACAAACTTGAAAATAAAGACCGAGGCCAAGATGTTAACCAGTTATTTTACAGAGCTTCTTTCCAGCATAACAATAATGTCATTTCTACTATAGATGTAAGGAACAATAACAATGCTGTAAAGGCTTTGAAGTTTTCCATAATTGAGCAGATGGCTGAAAAGATTTCGTTTATCCACAAGCAAAACCTGACAACTTTGACAGTAGCTATAAAGCCAGAGTGGCTTGGCAATGTTGTAATTGAGTTAAATAAGGATTTGCATGGTAATATTACAGGAAATATTTTTGTAAGCTCACCACATGTTAAAGAGATTGTGGAGAGTTCACTTGGGAATCTTCTTACAATCTTAAAAGACCAGGGAATAAATATTTCGCAGCTGAATGTAAGCCTTGGCAACAGTAGTGGCAATCAACAATTCCAAAATCAGCAAAGATTTTCGCAAAAACAGTATTCGTTTGTTCACACAGATGATGCTGTAGATACTATAGAAAGTTTGGTATATGAGATTAGTGAAAATGTGTTAAACTTAAGAGCATGAGGTGAAAATAAGTATGGCAGATACAAGTATTAATAATTTAACAGGGGTTTTGTCACAAAGCTCAAGAATATCTTCTTCTCAGTCTTCATCAAACAATACACTTGGCAAACAGGAGTTTTTAAACCTTTTGGTGACACAGCTAAGATACCAAGACCCGTTAAAACCAATGGAAGATAAAGAATTTGTTGCCCAGCTTGCCCAGTTTTCTGCACTTGAACAGATGCAAAATCTAAATGAGTCGTTTGAACTTATAAAAGCTCAGAATATGATAGGAAGGTATGTTGTTGCTACAAACCCCTCTGATACTTCAAAAGCAGTAGAAGGAAGGGTTGACAGTATCAGAGTAGATGGGAGCAAGATATATCTTAAAGTAAATGGAGTTGAGGTAACTACAGAGAATATCAAGCAGATTTATCACACATATGCTGAAGAGGTTTTGTCAGATATAATGACCAAGGTTCCAACAAAAGATGATCTTCTGAACATCTTAAACTCCTTACAAAAAGGAGAAGGCTCAAAATGACAATAAATAGGATTGGGAATATAAATTCCAATGGATTAAACAATACAAAGATTGAAAGAAAAGAAAATGCTCAAGGTTTCACTGACTTGCTTTCTCAAAGTCTTAAAATCTCCAAGCATGCAAACGAGAGACTTCAAACGCAGAATATCAATATTGATTCAAGTACTTTAACAAAGCTTGAGGAAGCTATTAAAAAGGCTGAACAAAAAGGTCTTAAGAACGATGTATTAGTTCTAAATGGTGATATTGCATACATTGTGAATATTAAAAACAGAGTAGTTGTAACTGTAAAAGATGTAAATAGCCTAAAAGATAATATCTTTACAAACATAGATGGGGTTTTGATGATATAAACAAAGGTGCAAGGGGGATGGACCCACAAGATGGGAGGTCCCCCGAAAGAAGACCTTTCTGACTGACAGAGGAAAGGTCAGAAGTATAAAAGATTTTAATTTCAAGACAAAAGGGGGAATTTTACTAAGATGATGAGGTCGATGTTTTCGTCAATATCTTCTCTTCGTGCGCACCAGACTAGAATGGATGTTATTGGTGATAATATTGCCAATGTCAATACAGTAGGTTTTAAATCAAGCAGGGTGACATTTGCATCTGTTTTTGCATCTGTCATAAAAGCGGCTTCTGCACCTGATACAACCTCTGGGAGGGGCGGTTCAAACCCTATGCAAATAGGGCTTGGTGTTTCTGTTGCCTCTGTTGATATGAATATGACAAGAGGAAGCCTACAGAGAACAGATAATCCGACAGATTTGGCAATCGAAGGAGATGGATTTTTTGTGGTTGGTGGTGATGGGAGGGCACCACGTTTTACAAGAGCAGGAAACTTTAGTTTGGATAAAATGGGGAATTTAGTTACAGCAAATGGGCTGAATGTACTTGGGTGGATGTATGACCCTGTTAATAATCAGATTGATACAACAAAAAGTCCTTCAAAGATAAACATATTAGCTTATCCTACTTTGCCCCCAAAAGCAACTGACAAGATTAGTTTTGATGGTAATTTGAGTGCTGACACAAAAGCCTATAATGGGACAATTGATAAATATGAAGACTTGCTCAATGTTCCAGCCGAGAGTAAATATTCGATGAGCTTTAAAGTTTATGATTCTCAAGGGAAAGAGCATACTCTTCAACTGACATTTGTCAAAAAGGATAACAATCAATGGGAATGGTTTGTTGATGCACCACGTGAAAAGAAGAATATTGGCACTGCCCAAGCCCCCCAAGAGGTATATGTTTACGTTGACGATATGATAGATGCAAACAACAATTATGATGCCTTTATAGCAAGAGGGACTATAACATTTGGTCAAGCAGGAAAGGTATTTGACGATGAGAATACTCCTAATGTTGAGGGAATACAAATTACAGGCGGGAGAGTATACGATAGTGCAAATGGAACATTTACAATTAACTTTGTTGGAAATGCAGTTAACCCGATTACATTCAAAGTGAATAGCTCACAATTTGATGTAAATGATAATACAAACATAGCATTCTTCTTAAAAAATCTCACACAATTTGGTAATATGGACAGTTCAATCAGAGTTGCTCAGATGACAGGATATTCGGCAGGAAGCTTGCAAGGTTTTAATATTGATGCAACAGGCAAGATAACAGGAATTTATTCAAACGGTTTAAATCAGCTAATTGGTCAAATTGCAATTGCCACGTTTGCAAATCCTGCAGGGCTTCAGAGGATAGGTGATAATCTTTATATAAACACTGTAAACTCAGGTGACCCTGAGATAGGAACACCTGGGTCAGGCTCACGTGGCACAATCTCACAGGGTACCTTAGAGATGTCAAATGTTGATTTGGCAAAAGAATTTACTGACATGATTGTCACACAAAGGGGCTATCAGGCAAATGCGAGAGTAATCACTGTTTCTGATGAGCTTTTACAGGATTTGGTAAATATTAAGAGGTAAAAGAATAGGTAACCAGTAAGGGAAGGAGAAAAGGTAAGCAACAAAAAGTCTTTTTCTCCTTCCCTTTGAAAGAAGAATATGTATCTTTTTCATTTCAATATCTTCAAGAGGTTGATTATATATGATAAAATTGAGAAGGATAAACAACAAAGAGTTTGTGGTAAATGCCGATTTTATAGAGTTTGTGGAATCTACACCGGACACTGTTATAACCCTCACAAATGGAGTGAAACTTGTTGTTAAAGAGTCTGTAGATGAGGTAATTGAAAAGGTTATTGAATATAAAAGGAGAATTTTTGAAGGAGTTATATTCAATATACAACCTATGCAAAAGGAGTATGAGGAATGAAAGGTGAAAGGTTAAACTCTATAATTCTAATCTTACTTGTTATTCTACTTCTCATGGTGGTTGGAATGGGTATTGGTTTTTTGAGCGTCGTGAAAAACTTATCACCAACGTCAACCGCGGGAAAGGCTACAGCTACAGTTGAAAATACACCTGAAAAAACGTATACATATGATGTGAATGATGGAAAGCCAATAATGAGCAATCTCCAAGATACTCCAAACAATGCAGGAAGAATAATTAGAGTCACTGTTCAGATTGAGGTTACTGACAAAAAGCTTCCTGAAGAGATGAAGAATAAAAACATTGTCATTGCAGACATAATTGACAGTGTTTTAAGAAGTAAAACAGCGGATGAGCTATTAAAGCCTGATGGAAAAGAAAAGGTCAGGAAAGAGATAAAGGATAGGTTAAATGAGATATTTGACAACAAAGTATATAATGTTAATTTCGGTGAGTTTATTATCCAGTAAGAAAAAGGTGGTGTAGTTACTCAAAATGGGTGATATACTTTCACAAAGTGAAATAGATGAACTTTTGCGTTCACTTACCACTGGTGAGCTTTCGCTTGAAGAGATACAAAAACCAAAACAAGAGAGAAATATCAGGGTATACGATTTTAAAAGACCCAGCAAGTTTGCAAAAGACCATTTGCGAACACTTCAGATAATCTTTGAGAATTATTCAAGAATAGTCACCACCTTTTTATCTGGATACTTAAGAACAGTTGTCCAGATGGATGTAATTTCTGTTGAGCAGCTGACTTATTACGAGTTTAGCAATTCGCTTTCCAACCCGGTTGTGATGGGGATTGTCAACTTTGCACCACTTAAAGGTAGCATTGTATTTGAAATGTCTCCAGAAATAGCATTTGCAATGATAGATAGAGTGCTTGGCGGATTTGGAAAAGGTATTGACAAGATAAGAACGTTTACAGAGATTGAACTTGCTCTGATTGAAAGACTTTTGCAGCAGCTTATAAACTATTTCCAGGAAGCATGGGAGAATATCGTAGATTTGCACCCAAGACTTGAAAAAATTGAAACAAATCCTCAGTTTACACAAATTGTCTCACCAAATGAAACTGTTGCGCTTGTGACAATTGATATGAAGGTTGGAGAGGTAGAGGGAATGGTGAATATCTGTCTTCCACACATGGTGATAGAGCCTATTATGCCAAGGCTAAGCACAAAATACTGGTTTTCAACATCTGCAAAGGAGACATCAGAAGAGACAAAAGAGTACTTGCAAAGAAAGATTGAAAAAACAAAGGTTACAATCAGAGCAATTTTGGGAAGGACAAAGATTACAGTGAGAGAATTTTTAGAGCTTCAAATAGGTGATGTAATTAGGCTCGATAGAAGAAAAAATCAGGAGATTGAGGTATTTGTTGGAGATAAATTAAAATTCTATGGTGTGCCTGGTCGCAAAGAAGGAAGAGTTGCAATCAAAGTCACAAGGGTAGAAAAGGAGGATGAAAGCAGATGAGCGATTTGCTATCGCAAGATGAAATAGACGCTCTTTTGCGGGGAATGAGCGAATCATCATTGCATGAGGCTATTTCTGACCAGGACAAAGATGTGCTGGGTGAGATAGGAAACATTTCAATGGGCACGGCTGCTACTACTTTGAGTATTCTTTTAAATCAAAAGGTGAGTATAACAACACCTATAGTTAGTGTTTTGAAATGGGATGAGCTTCCTAAAGAATTTCCTGTACCGTATGTTGCTATAAAGGTTGTGTACAAAGAAGGACTTGATGGGGTTAACCTGCTTGTTTTAAAGAAGGAAGATGTTGAGATAATAGCTGACCTTATGATGGGAGGCAGTGGGAGTATTGAATTTTCAGAGGAGCTTTCTGAGCTTCAACTTTCTGCAATACAAGAAGCAATGAACCAGATGGTAGGTTCTGCCTCAACATCGCTTTCCTCCATGTTGAATCTAAAGATTGATATAAGTCCACCAGAGGCGTTTGTAATAGACTTTGCAAAGAACGCTGAGGAGATGATTCCTGAGCTAAAAAGTGCTGATGAAATAGTCAAAGTTGCATTTAGAATGACAATTGGAGATTTGATTGACAGTCAGATAATGCAGTTAATTCCTGTTGACTTTGCAAAGCAGCTTGTAAATGCAATGTTAAATAGCACACTTAGCACATCTTCTGTGCAGGAGAAGAGTGAACCAAAAACATCTACGCAAGAATCTACAAAGACCATTGAGAAAACTGTAAAAAGTGAACAGTCTAAAAAACAGCAAACAGGGGCTTCTTTACAAAGTTTTCAGCCCAAAAAAGAGGAGAAAAGCGAAAGAGTATACAATGTGTCACCTGTTCAATTTGAGAGCTTTGATGAAGAAGAGGAGAGAAGATACCCAGAGAATATTGAACTAATTTTAGATGTTCCGCTTGAGATTACTGTGGAGCTTGGTAGAACACAAAAGCTTGTAAGGGAGATTTTGGAGTTTTCAACAGGGTCCATTATTGAGCTTGATAAACTTGCTGGCGAGCCAGTTGATATTCTTGTAAATGGTAAGGTGATTGCTAAAGGTGAAGTTGTTGTCATTGATGAGAGTTTTGGTGTTCGCATAACTGATATTGTCAACCCGTCAAATAGATTATAAAATATAAGTAAGCCTTTTTTTCAAAAACCAAACTTTACATTAAAGAACATTAGAAAAGGAGAGAGATTCATGTCGAAAAGGATTTTGATAGTTGATGATGCAGCATTTATGAGAATGATGCTCAAAGACATTATAACAAAGAATGGATATGAAGTAGCAGGCGAAGCTGAGAACGGACTTAAGGCTGTTGAATTGTACAAAGAACTTAAACCAGATTTAGTGATGATGGATATTACAATGCCAGAAATGGACGGGATACAAGCAGTAAGGGAGATAAAAAAGATTGACCCACAGGCAAAGATTATAATGTGCTCTGCTATGGGTCAGCAAGCAATGGTTATAGAATCTATTCAAGCGGGTGCGCGTGACTTTATTGTAAAACCCTTCCAGGCAGAAAGAATTGTTGAGGCTATCAAGAAGGTGCTAGGCTAATGTACCGGTTTTTTACTTTAAGGTATTGAAGGAGAAAAAATTAGTAATGGAACTGGTTTTGAGAATAATTGTTTCTTTGTTTGCAATTAGTGTATTGATATATCTTACTTACTTTGTTCTGAAGATTTTTAGCAAAAAGACACTATTTAAGAAAGGGGAGTTTATAAGAATAGTTGATGTACTTCCCCTTTCTTCTGATAGTATGCTTATATTAATAAAAGTTGGGCAAAAGTACATACTTCTTGGTAAGACCCAAAAGAGCATCACATTTTTGAAAGAGTTAGAAAAGTCAGAATTTCCCGAGGCAGAAGAAATTTCTGAGGAAGCAAGTTTTAAAAAAGTCTTTAATTCGAAATTTGAGTCTTCGTTTGGACTAAAAGACAAAGTTTTAAGTCTTTACAATGTAATAAAAGACAAGGGCGATGAAGATAAAAGATGAAAAAGAGGTTTCTTTATATTTTATCGACAGGTTTGATTATTTTGATAATAGCTTTTTGCAAAATTGAAACAGCGTTTGCAACAGCAAGTTTTAGCCTGAATTTGGGTGATATGAACAATCCCAAAGATGTATCGTCAGCCATACAGCTTATAATATTTCTCACTCTGCTCACTTTAGCACCGTCAATTCTCATTATGATGACGTCATTTACAAGGATATTGATTGTGCTGGGGTTTGTAAGAAATGCGTTAGGGACTCAGCAAATGCCTCCAAACCAGATTTTAATTGGTCTTGCACTATTTTTGACATTCTTTATAATGGCACCTGTAGGAGAGAGGATTTATACACAGAGTTATCTGCCATACATAAAAGGTCAGATTACGTCCCAAGAAGCGCTAAAAAGAGCAGAGGCACCAATTAAAGAGTTCATGCTCAAAAATACGCGAAAAAAAGATTTAGATCTTTTTATAAAGCTCAGCAATACAAATCCAACTACAAACGTTAGGAATTTACCTTTAAGAGTTGTAATTCCGGCCTTTATTATAAGTGAGCTCAAAAGTGCATTTGAAATGGGGTTTATAATTTATGTGCCATTTTTGATTATTGACATGGTTGTTGCAAGTATTTTGATGTCTATGGGAATGCTCATGATTCCTCCTGTTATGATTTCTCTGCCGTTCAAGATTTTGCTTTTTATACTCGTTGATGGTTGGGGACTTGTTGTTGAGTCACTTATTAAAAGTTTCAAATAAGAAAAAAGGTGTTGAAAACTGCCATGGATATAGCGGTTGCTTTGGAGATTGCAAGGCAGGCTATTTTGACGGCATTTTACATTGCGGGACCAATTTTGATTGTGTCTATGATTGTTGGAATTGTTATATCAATTCTGCAGGCAACAACACAGATTAATGAGCAGACTCTTACTTTTGTTCCAAAACTTATTGCAATTGCTGTTTCGCTTTTAATATTCGGTCACTGGATGCTTACAAAGGCAGTAGAGTTCACAAAATATCTTTTGACCAATATAAACCAGTTTGTAAAGTAAAAGGGAAGAAAAATGGAAGGAATTTTTGGCTATTTTTTAAATGGTTCATACATATTTTTTTTAGTATTAGCAAGGATGAGTGGAATTTTCATTGCATCGCCTATATTTGGTAGGAGAAACATTCCTGCATATTTTAAGATAGGTTTAGCATTTTTCTTAAGCATTATTGTAGTGCTTCTGTACCATTTTGAATATACTGTACCCCAAAACCTTTTAGAATTTATTTTTGTGGTAACAAAGGAGTTTATTGTAGGGATTATAATAGGTTTTATATCGTATATGATATTTTCTACAATCCTTCTTGCAGGTCAGATTATTGACAATGCAATAGGTTTTGGTATAGCAAATGTAATTGATCCAATGAGTGAGATTCAGGTGCCTCTTTTAGGGAATTTTCTGTATTTGTACATGCTTGTGATATTCTTTGCAACAGATGCTCACCACACGTTGATAAGGGCAGTTGTATATAGTTATAAAGTAGTGCCATTAGGATATTCAAATATTTTACCTAAACTATCACAAAAGTTTATAACATTTTTCATAGAGCTTTTTGTAATTGGGATAGAGATAAGCTTGCCAATTTTGATGAGTATGCTAATAGTTGACATAATACTTGGAATATTGTCGAGAGCAGTGCCTCAGATGAATGTATTTATGGTGGGGATACCTATTAAAATTGCAATTGGGTTTGTAGTACTTGTTATAGTCCTTCCTATTATGAACAAGATGATATTTGTCTTGCTTGATAAACTGAGTTATTATACCTTTGATGCCTTGAGAGGGGGCTTTAAGTGAGGTTAGTATTTAATATTCAGCTGTTTGCAGACACTGCTACCAAGACAGAAAAGGCAACTCCTCGTAAAAGACAAGAAGCAAGAAAGCGTGGAATGGTAGCAAAGAGCAGAGAAGTTACCTCTGCTTTTGCTTTACTTATAAGTGTACTTTTTTTGAAATTTGGATATTCTCTATTTGTCCATCCTTTGCAGAGCTATGGCAAATACTTTTTTGGCAATTTGAATTATAATATTGAAGACATAGCTGATGCAAGTAGACTATTTTCAGCAATAATTACCATTACATTGAAATTGATTCTTCCTTTTTGTATTGTCATAATGTTTATGACAGCTTTGGTTGAGTGGGCCCAAAGTGGATTTTTAATTACGTCTGAGTCTTTGAAAGTAAGCTTTCAAAAGATAAATCCAATTGAGGGGTTTAAAAGGATATTTTCAATTAACTCAGTGGTTGAGCTAATAAAGTCAATCCTTAAGATACTCATAATAGGCTACACAGGTTATTTATGCACAAAGACATTTGCAGGAAAACTACTTGAAATGTATGATATGAGCTTAATTTCAATAGTGAAGTTTTCTTTTGATTCAACAATAAATCTCATCTTGTGGATGTCGATTATGTTCTTTGGTATTGCAGTTATTGATTTCATTTTCCAAAGACAGCAATATGAGAAAAAACTCATGATGACTAAGGAAGAGGTCAAGGAAGAGTTTAAGCAAACTGAGGGAAATCCCCAGATAAAGTCAAGAATAAGGGAGAGACAAAGGAGAATTTCTCTTCAGAGGATGTTCCAGCAGCTTCCCAAAGCAGATGTTGTTATAACAAATCCTTCACACTATGCAGTAGCACTCTTGTATGAACCAGAAAAGTTTGATGCACCACGGGTTATTGCAAAAGGTAAGGATTACATAGCCCAAAAGATTAAAGAGGAGGCTAAAAAGTACAAGATTGAGATAGTGGAAAACAAAGAACTTGCACAAAGCCTTTATAATATGTGTGAAGTTGGTGATTTTATTCCGCCTGAGCTTTATCAGGCGGTGGCAGAAGTATTAGCATATGTTTACAGTTTAAAGAACTATCAGAAGGTGAATATGAGATGAATTTTAAAGGTGCTACACTTTCCATATTTGCAATAGTAATAATCTTAGCTATGATACTTCCTATTCCTCCAAGTATGCTGGATGTGCTCATAGCTGTGAACCTTGCACTTGCACTTGTTATTTTCCTGAACAGCATAAACATAAAAGAAGCGTTAGATTTTTCTGTATTTCCTTCCCTTCTATTGTTCACAACACTACTGAGACTTTCTCTAAATATCTCGACAACACGACAAATTCTTACGGGGCAAGGTGAAAATGTAAGAATTGTCTATACCTTCGGAAACTTTGTCATTGGTGGTAACATTGTAGTTGGTGTTATTATATTTTTCATAATTATCATTATCCAATTCATTGTAATAACCAGAGGAGCTGAAAGAGTTTCAGAGGTTGCAGCAAGGTTTACACTTGATGCGATGCCAGGAAAACAGATGGCAGTTGATGCTGATTTGAATGCAGGAATTATAACTGAGGAAGAAGCAAAAATTCGAAGAAGTAAAATACAAAAAGAAGCTGATTTTTATGGAGCGATGGACGGTGCAAGCAAGTTTGTCAAAGGTGATGCGATTGCTGCCATTTTGATTACATTTATAAACGCACTTGGTGGGCTTATAATTGGTGTTGCAATGAGAGGAGAGGATGTCACAGAAGCTATACAAAAGTACCTTCTACTTTCTGTCGGCGATGGAATTGCTGCTCAAATACCGGCCCTTTTGATATCAACTGCAACAGGTATTGTGGTTACAAAGGCAGCTGATGAGAGCAAGCTTTCTGATAATTTGATCCGTCAGCTTTTTGAGTATCATCCAAGAGTGCTTTACACAGTTGGAATTATTTTGGCAGTCTTGGCACTTATTCCTACTATGCCAAAGCTCTCTTTGTTTGTTTTATCTGGCACAATGATATCAATGGGGGTTAGAATGAATTCCAGTTTGAAAAAGGTGGAGACAATAGAAGAAGAAAAGAGTGAACAAAAAGAAGTTGAAGAGTTAAGAAAACCTGAAAATGTGATGAACCTTTTATATGTTGACCCTATTGAGGTTGAGTTTGGGTATGGTATAATTCCTCTTGCAGACAAAGAACAAGGTGGAGACCTTTTAGAGCGTGTTGTGATGATAAGAAGACAGCTTGCACTTGAGCTTGGAATAATTGTTCCCACAATTAGACTCAGAGATAATATCTCACTAAAGCCATATGAGTACAGAATAAACATCAAAGGTGTTGAGGTTGCAAGGGCAGAGCTTATGAGCGATAGTCTTCTTGCTATAAACCCAGGATTTGTAACAGAAGAAATTCAGGGTATTCCCACAAAAGAGCCTGCGTTTGGATTAGATAGTATTTGGATACCTTCTTCTATGAAGGAAAAGGCTGAGATGGCAGGGTATACAGTTGTTGACCTTCCGTCTGTCATAGCAACCCATCTTACAGAAATATTAAGACGCCATGCTCATGAACTTTTGACAAGGCAGGATGTGCAAAAACTCATTGACAATGTCAAAGAGACAAACCCGGTGCTTGTAGATGAACTAATTCCAAAACTGATGACAGTAGGTGAGGTACAAAAAGTTTTAGCAAATCTTTTGAAAGAGCGGATTAGCATAAGGGACATGGTGACAATTTTAGAGACGCTCGCTGACTATGCTCCAACTACAAAGGATGTAGACATCCTGACAGAATATGTCAGACAGGCAATGGCAAGGTATATCACAAAAAAATATGTCTCAGGTAATACATTAGAAGCTGTGGCACTTTCTCCTGAGGTAGAAGAGGCTATTATGAATTCTATTCAGAAAACCGAGCAAGGAAGTTTTATAAATCTTGCGCCAGATTATATTCAAAGGCTTATTAACAATCTTAGCAATATACTTGAAAAGCTTTTGGGCACATCGTCACAGCCCATTGTAGTTTGTTCCCCAATAGTAAGGATTTATTTTAGAAGGCTCATTGAGAATATCTTTCCAGATGTTATTGTGCTTTCATATAACGAGATTTTACCGAATGTGCAAATAAAAACTGTTGGGATGGTGGAAGTCTAAAGATGAAGATAAAAAGGTATTTGGCCCATGATATGCAGGAAGCTCTAATTAGGATAAAGGCAGATTTGGGCAAGGATGCTGTGATTCTTTCTACCAAAAAGGTTAGGCAAAAGGGGCTATTTGGCTTTTTTAAAAAACCACTTATAGAAGTGACAGCTGCGTGCGAAGAGGAAAAGGTTATAAGAAGAGAAGAAGAGATGCCAAAGCCTGAGAATTTGACTTTGAGTCTTCAACTTAGTCAAATTAAAGAGCTTGAAAAGAAGATAGACTCTTTAGAAAAGACCATAAAAGAGGTGATAAAGGATACAAATATAATACCTGAAGTGAAAGAGGTCTCTAAAAAGAACTTTTTAGATGTCATGCGTGAAAACCTGAAGAAAAACGGCGTAGAAGAGGAGATTGTAGAAGGACTTTTGGCAAAAGTCAACTGGGACGGGTCTATAAACAATATGGTAAATAATATGTACAAAGAGATAAAAAACATCCTTGGTACACCAGTTACTTTAAGTCTTGACTCGAAGCAGCCTCAGGTTGTATTCTTTGTGGGGCCAACTGGTGTTGGCAAGACAACCACAATTGCCAAAATTGCTGCAAAGCTAATGTTTGAAGAAGGCAAAAAAGTGGGTTTTATCACGGCCGACACATATAGAATTGCTGCTGTTGAGCAACTAAAGACATATGCTGAGATTATGAACATAAAGACAAAGGTGTGGTACGAGGTAGATGAATATGACCAGATTATAAAGAGTTTTGACGACTCTGACGTGGTACTTGTAGACACAGCAGGAAGGAGTCATAAAAACCAAGAGCATATGGATGAGCTCAGGGCATTTGTAGAAAAAGCAAGTCCTGATGAGGTATTTTTGCTTTTAAGTGCTACTACTCAACCGAGTGTATTTAAAGAAATTGTAAATACTTATTCGTTTATTGACAATTACAAGGTTATAATAACCAAAGTTGATGAAGTGTCAACTTATGGAAATATTTTAAATATTAAGCATTACACACAAAAACCAATTGCCTATGTCACAACTGGGCAAAATGTTCCAGATGACATACAACAGTTCAATCCAGAGCATTTTGCAAAACTCATAATAGGGAGTAAGGTTTTATGAGAGACCAGGCTCAAGGCTTGAGGAATCTTGTCAAAAAGTCAAATATTTTTGACAGACAGAGCGAAAAGTTTAATGACATTACTTCAAAAATTATCACAATTACAAGTGGAAAGGGTGGAGTTGGAAAGACAAACCTGACTGTAAATTTAGCTATTGCACTCAAGAAACTGGGCATTAATGTATTAATAATAGATGCTGATTTGGGACTTTCAAATGTTGAGGTACTTCTTGGTACATCGCCAAAGTACACTGTAAAGGATGTATTAGAAGGCAAAAAAGAGATAATGTCAATAGTTGAAGAAGGACCGTTTGGAGTAAAGTTCATCTCTGGTGGCTCTGGTATGGTTGACCTTGCAAACTTGGATGAGGAGAAACTTTTTAGACTTATAGAGAGTGCAGAAACTATTAATAAGTACTTTGATATTGTGCTGATTGACACTGGTGCTGGTATATCCAAAAATGTAATGGAATTTGTAATGATGTCAGATGAGGTAATTGTAATCACAACGCCTGAACCAACCTCAATCACTGATGCATATGCAATAATCAAGGCTATAATTACAAGAAATTTTGATCATAAGATAAACATTTTAGTGAACAGGGTACAAAATAACAAAGAAGCTGACGAAATTTTTTACAGACTAAGTGGAGTTATAAAAAGGTTTTTGCAAAGAGAAGTAGAATATATAGGTTATATAGAGGAAAATGGAATTGTCTCAAAATCTGTTATCAAACAGGTGCCGTTTATGATATCATATGAAAAGAGTAGTGTTTCAAAACAGGTTGAAGACATTGCAAAAAAGCTTGTCCAAAATAAAGATGTCTCAGAAAAAGATATGCCAAAAGGTTTTACAAGGTTCATAGAAAGTATCATCAAAAAGTTTAAAGAGCAATAAAAGAGGGGGCTTTTTATGCGCAAAATTTTTAAGGTAGGAGATAAGATTGAGATTGTTAGAATAGACAGGCGTACATGGGAAGAAAAGGGTGTGCAGTATGTTTCCAAAATTGCCGATATAAAAGATGAGTATTTTTATGTATTTACACCCATAAGAGAAGGTGTATATGTAACTTTCTTCATTGAGGAAATTGTGAGAATATATAAAGTAATGCCAGACGGTGTGTGGGTATTTGACGCAGTAGTTGAAGATAGATTCAAAGAGCCAGAGTATATGATAAAAGTTAGGCAGATATCTGACATTCGCAAAATTCAAAGACGTATGTTTTTCAGACTTCCTATAAATTTAGATATATTTGTAAAATTGTTAAGCCCTCAAAAAGACGAGGTAAATGGAAATCCCCAAAATGGTTTTTCAGAGGGAAAAATAGTAAAGGCATTGACAAAGGACATCAGTGGTGGAGGTGTTTGTTTTTTAACTCAAGAAGAGTTTAATATACATGACATTATACTGACGAAAATTCCTATTGAAGGTGAAGAGCTTGTACTTAAGGCCCAAATTTTAAGGAAAGAAAGAGTAGACCATCATATTTATAGATTTATGTATGGTTCTAAATTCATAGAGGCCAAACAAAATGAGATAGACAAAATTGTCCGGTTTATATTCAAAGAGCAGCAAAAAATGAGACAAAAAGGGCTTTTGTAAATAAGCCTTATTGGTAAAGAAGGAGTGATGAAGGTTATGGATATGTCTCAATACTTAGGTATGTTCATAGAAGAAGCAAAAGACCATATTCAGAGCTTGAATGACAACATGTTAAAGTTAGAAGAAAACCCTGAAGATTTGCAGCTTATTAATGAGATTTTCAGGTCTGCACATACCTTAAAAGGCATGGCTGGCACAATGGGCTTTGTGAATATGCAAAAGCTCACACATGCTATGGAAAATGTTTTGGCTGCTGCACGAGATGGCAAACTCAGAATAAATAGCAATATAATGGATGTACTTTTCAAAACTGTTGACGCCTTAGAAGAATATTTGGATGTCATTGTGGCAACAGGTACAGAAGGGTCGGAACAGAATCTTCAGCTTGTAAATAGCTTAAATGGCATTTTGGGTAGGCCGCAAGAAGAAATGGTTGTAAGTGCAAAGAAAGCAACTGCCCAGTTAGAGTATGATGAGTTTGTGATAAGAGCAATTGAGAGGGCTTATTCGCAGGGGTTTAATGTTTATAAATTTGATATTGAACTTGATCCAAACTGTCTTTTAAAGTCTGCAAGGGCGTATCTTGTTTTCAAGGCGGTTGAGGAGCTGGGTGAGATAATAAATTCAAAACCACCTGTTCAGGATATTGAAGATGAAAAATTTGATTTTGAGTTTAGTATTACAATTGTTAGCAAAGAGCCTCTTGAGAAAATAAGGGAAAGGATTTTGTCTATTTCAGAGATAAGAGAGGCAAAAGGTATAGAGGTAAAGGTTGGAGATGTCAAGGTAGAGGGAACTCAACAGGAGGTAAGCAGAACTGAAGAGGTTCAAAGTACAGAAGCTGTGAAGGTTGTACGTGAACAAAAACAAGAAGGGCTTCAAAGAACAAGTAAAACTGTTAGAGTTGATATAGAGAGATTGGATGTTTTGATGAACTTAGTAAGCGAGCTTATAATAATCAAGAGCAGAATTGAAGGATTTGCAAAGAAGTACAATGATAGACAATACGAAGAGTCCATTGAGTACTTAGAAAGGATTACAACAAGCCTTCATGATGCTGTAATGAAGGTAAGAATGGTACCTGTTGAGAGGGTATTTTCTAGATTTCCAAGAATGATGAGAGATTTGGCAAGAGAGCTTGGAAAAGAGTTTGAACTTGTAATGTCTGGTGAGGACACAGAGGTTGACAGGACTATTGTGGATGAGCTTGGAGACCCGCTTATACACCTTTTGAGAAATGCAGCAGACCATGGCATAGAAGAACCAGAAGAGAGAGTAAAAAATGGAAAGCCAAGAAGTGGGCTTATAAAGCTTTCTGCTTATCATGATGGTAATAATGTTGTGATTGAGGTTGAAGATGATGGTAAGGGAATTGACATAGAAAAGGTTAAGAAAAAGGCAATTGAAAAAGGACTTTTAAAAGAAGACCAATTAGATTTATCTGAACAAGAAATTATAGATTTTCTATTTCTACCAAGTTTTTCAACGAAAGACAAGGTTACAAACCTGTCAGGAAGAGGTGTAGGTCTTGATGTTGTTAAGACAAAGATTGAACAGCTTGGTGGTATGATTGAGGTAAAAACAGAGAAAGGCAAAGGTACAAAGTTTGTAATAAGATTGCCTTTGACATTAGCAATAATCCAAGCGCTTTTGGTAACTGTTAAAGATGAGATTTATGCAATTCCTATTGCCTCAATAAAAGAGATAATTGATGTTGCAAGAGATGATATTAAAGTTGTCCAAAAGGGCAAAGAGATAATTATGCTCAGAAATCAGGTCATTCCTATAAAATATCTCCACAAGATTGTAGGGCTTGAGGCAGATTTGGACACAAGAAGAAAGTACACAGTTGTTATAGTAAAGCGCGGAGAAAAGTTGACTGGAATCGTGGTGGATAAGCTTTTAGGTCAGCAGGACATAGTTATTAAATCACTTGGGAAATATTTAGAGGGAATTAGGCTTGTTTCTGGTGCAACAATACTTGGGGATGGGTCTGTTGCCATGATACTTGACCCTAACATGCTCAGTGTATAAAAGAAAAATAGAGGTGAGGTGTAAGTATGGAACAGTATCTTATTTTCAGGTTAGCAGATGAATACTATGGACTTTTGGTGAGCTTTATAGAAAACATTGAAAAAATGATGCCAATTACACGTGTACCGAATACCAAAGAGTATATAAAGGGTGTTGTGAACCTACGTGGTGAGATTGTACCTGTGATTGACCTTAGAGAAAAGATAGGAGTCAAAAAAGAAGAGTTTGGGGAAGAGACAAGGATTTTAATTGTCAACTGGAAGAATGAGTTCAAAGTGGGTTTAATTATTGATGAGGTTTTAGATGTTGTGTACCTTACCAAAGAGGATTTTGATTCTGCTACAAGAGATAGAAACGAGTTTACTTTTTCAATAGCAAAGTATAATAACGTGCTTATAAACATAATAAATTTGGAAGATGTTTTGTTTGAAAAGGTTGAGGAGGTTTAATTTTTATGAATTTTTCAAGTAATGAAATAAATGAAATGTATTTAGATGTCCTAAGAGAACTTGGGAACATTGGGACAGGAAATGCAATCTCTGCCCTTGCCATGATGATTGGAAGGCGCATTGATATGAAGGTGCCTGTTGTTAAAATGGTAGATTTGAAAGAAGTACCCGAAATTTTAGGTGGGGCGGAGATACCTGTTGTTGGTATACTTTTAAATGTTGAGGGTGATATAGACGGATTTATTATGCTTGTGATGTCGCAAGCATCAGCACACATTTTAGTAAATATGCTCCTTGGCACATCATTGAACGGCTATAGCGAATTTACAGATATTGAAAAATCTGCCCTCACTGAGATAGGAAACATCTTAGCTGGGGCATACCTGACAGCTTTGGCTTCATTAACAGGTTTTAAGATGATTCAGTCTGTTCCACAGCTTGCAGAAGACATGGCAGGAGCGATATTGAGCTTTCCTGCAATTCAATTTGGTGAGACAGGTGATACTGCTCTTTATATTGAAACAGAGATTTTTGAGTCAAGTAGCAGGATTGTTGCTGATTTCTTTTTAATACCAACAATAGAATCATATCAAAAAATGCTAAAAGCATTGGGAGTAGCGTAGAAGATGATAGAAACAATTAAAGTAGGAATGGCAGACTTAAATGTAACCAAGTATCCAAACATTCTTACAACACTTGGTCTTGGTTCATGTGTTGGGGTTTGTATATATGATAGTAAAAACAAGATAATCGGTATGATACATATAATGCTTCCTTACAGCTGGGGTGTAAAAAACAACAGTAACCCTGCAAAGTTTGCTGATACAGGTATTCCACTCTTGATAGAGAAGATGGAAAATCTTGGCTCTCAAAAGAAAGACATGGTTGCTAAGCTTGCGGGCGGTGCGCAAATGTTTGAAGTGACAAGAAGCGAGTTTATGAACATAGGAAAGCGCAATGTAGAAGCTGCCAAGAAGATTTTGGATGAGCTAAAAATACCAATTGTTGCTGAAGATACAGGCGGTAATTATGGTAGGACAATAATATTCTACTCTGAAGATGGTAGGTTAGAAATAAAGACAATCGGGAAGGGAACAAAAACTATCTAAAGGAGAAGACAAAGCTTTGAAATGGGAGCAAATATTACCTGAAATTTTGGCATTGATAGGAGGAAGCATTGTTTTTTTGGCATGTCTTGCGACAAGAAAGTCAGGGGAATATACATTTTTTTCCATATTTATTGTATCTGCAGTAGGATATCTTTGTGGACATTTTATAAAAGGATTAATTGAAAATGACAGCTAAATTTTTAAGGGGAATTTATACAATGGATGAGGCATTTTTGTGGGAAAAGTACTCAAAGACAAAAGATCCAAAAATAAAAGAACAGCTTACACTCAGATATATGCCACTTGTAAAACTCATTGCAGGCAGAATGGCAATGTATTTTGGTGGAAATGTTGAGTATGATGATTTAGTCAGTTACGGCTCACTTGGCCTTTTAGATGCAATTGAAAAGTACGACAGTCAAAAAGGTGTTAAATTTGAAACATATGCATATACACGCATAAGGGGTGCTATTATTGACTGTGTCAGAAGCCAGGATTGGGTGCCGAGAAGCATCAGACAAAAAGCAAAGGAAGTAGAAAAGGCGTATATTGAAATAGAAAAAGAAGGTAAAATACCAACAGATGAAGAAGTAGCAAAAAGAGCAGGCCTCACTTTATCAGAGTTTCAAAAACTTAAAGAAAAAATAAGTAGCGGGATGATTCTTTCACTTGAAGGTTTTCTTGAACAAAACTATGAGATAAAAATAGGCGGGCTTGAGGACTTTGTTTCTCATCCAGAAGTATTTATTGAAAATGAGGAGCTAAAAGAGGTGCTCAGACAAGAAATAGAGAATCTTTCTGAAAACGAAAAAATGGTGATTCTTCTTTATTATTTTGAAGAACTTAGCATAAAAGAGATAGCCAAGATTTTAGGCGTTTCTGAGTCAAGAGTAAGTCAGCTTCACACACGAGCGTTGCTTAAACTGCGAGCAAAATTGGAAAAGCATCTTGGCTGAAGAAATCTTGTGTCGAAAGGAGAGCCTTTTTATGCCTGAAGAAAATCTTAAAGTTGACATCAAGGTAATGGTAACATCTGATAAATTAAAAGCAAGCGTAATTTTAATGCTCAATCAAAATGGTGTAGACTTGACATTTGAAAATGTAATGAATGCCTTGAGAGCAAATAAGATTAGTTATGGAATTGATGAAAATGCAGTAAAGAAGCTTGTTGAAGCTCCTGTATTTGGATCACCAGTTGTGGTTGCGCAAGGAAAACCGCCTGGGAAGCCTGTTGATGGCAAGCTCATATATCATTTTGATATAAAACGTGAAATAAAGCCAAAAGAGCTTCCTGATGGTAGAGTTGACTACAAAGATTTAGGAATTGTTCAAAATGTCAGAAAAGACGATGTTCTTGTTACAATGATTGACCCTGTTGATGGAGAAAACGGGATTGATGTTTTTGGAGGGGTGATCAGAGGACAGAAGGGTAAAAAAGTAAATCTTCCGCGAGGGAAAAATACATACATTGATGCTGACGGACATACACTGAGGGCTGCATGTGACGGGCAGGTTTCTATCATAGAGGGTAAGGTTGTTGTTCTAAACACATTGGAGATATCTTCTGATATTGATAATTCCACAGGAAATATAAACTTTGTTGGTAATGTCCATATAAAGGGAAGTGTTCTGTCTGGGTTTAAGGTTGTTGCTGAGGGAAATGTTGAGGTTGAGGGGATTGTTGAAGCAGCCGAGATTGAAGCAAAAGGAAATGTGATTTTGCACAAAGGTATAACTGGAATGGGAAAGGGCAGAATAATCTCTCAAAAGAGTGTAGTTGCAAAGTTTATTGAAAATGCGACCGTGATAGCTGCAGATGATATCCAAGCTGAGGCAATTGTCCACAGCGACATCAAGTGCGGAGGAAAATTAACTTTAATTGGCAAAAAAGCTTCGATTGTAGGTGGTACTTGTAAAGTTGGAAAAGAAGTTGAAGCAAAAGTTATAGGTTCATATCTGTCTACAACCACAGAGATTGAGGTCGGTGTTGACCCGATTATGATTGAAAGATATAGAGATATTAAAAAAGAAATTGCTGAGCTGAAGGAAAATATAAAAAAGTGTGAACAGGGAATTGAGGTTCTCAGAAAGATTGAAGCAACTGGTGGGCTTACGGATGAGAAAAGGGAAATGCTCCAAAAGTTTACACGCTCAAAAATTGTATCAGCTGAAAGGTTGAGGTCACTTCAACTTGAGTTTGAAGAGATAGAAAAAAGGCTTGAGGAGCGGAATGAAGGTATGGTAAAGGTCCAGGATGTGATTTATCCAGGCGTGAAGATTACAATAGGAAATGTGTCCAAGCTTATAAAAGAGCCTGTAAAGTACTGTAAGATTTACAGAGAGGATGCTGACATAAAGATAGCTCCGTATAGTTAAGGAAAAGGAGATGATTTTTATTATGAACATCCGGCCAATTGATGTTAAGATTTTGTATCCAAAATCTACAGAGGTCTCCCAGATTGTGTTTGGTGAACAGCAAAAAGAAAATATGCTAAAGCATATAAATGCCCAAAAAAATCAGTCAAAGGTGGATGAGGATTTAAAAAGAGTTAGGGGGAAGGACAACGTTTCAGAAATAAGAATAACCCAAAAACAAGAAAGAGAAGGGCAAAGGCCCAAAAAAGAGAAAAAACCAAATAAGGGTTTAGATATCAGAGTTTGACAGAGGGAGAAAAATGATGGACGCTTATGTTGTGCTTTTTATCTTTTTTGGGCTTATTGTAGTATTTATTTCCTTGAAGTCAATAAAGAAAGATATAGAAAAAGGTGAAAAGGTTCTAATTGAATCTGCAAAGACTGCTCAAAAGCTTTCTCAGCTTTTAAATGAAGCAATTGAAACAATTGAAGAGCTCGATAATTTTGGTGAGTATATAATCGAGAGAATAGAAAACAAGGTAAAATGGGCAGAAGAAGAGACTTCTCAAATAAGAAGAGACAAGAAAAATGAAAATTTTAAGGAATCACAAAAGGGTTATGAGTGTTTGTCAGGAAATGAGGAAATAGATATCAAAGGCACGCGAGATGCAAATGATATGAAGAATCTTGAGAACCTCGAGCTTATTTCTAAGAAACAATCAAAGGAGGAGATTTATCGAAGAGCTGTTGAGCTATATAGGCAGGGCTTTAGCATTGAAGAGATTGCTTCAACCCTTCAGATAGGCAAGGGTGAGACAAAACTTGCACTGAAGATTGTAGGGAGGGAAAAGGTCTGAAGTGGTATAAATTTGTTTTATTTGGAATTGGTATTGGATGGATTTTAGGAATCTGCTCAATGTATTTTTTATTTATTGCAAATTATAATTCAAATAAAGGGAATTTAGAGGACAAAGTGGACATTTATATAAACAGCATGGATAATTTGAGCGATGTGCTTTATCAAAATGGCGTAATACAAGACAAAAGCTCATTTGACAGTTTTTTAAAATTTGTAAATGCAGATAAAAAACATCTTAAGATAGGCAAAAAGGTTACTTTTAAAAAAGCCATGACATATGAAGAAATTTTTGAGACTATTTACCAAAGTAAGTAGATTTTGAGATAACTTTTGAAGAAAATATCAAAGTTGTGGGGTTTGAAAATGATAGAAATGCTTAACAATATAATGCCAGTGATTGTAAAGACCTTAGAGCGTGTACATGATAGCTCTTGGAAGATGGATTATAATGTACACGATAGCTACGAATTGATATTTGTTAAAAAAGGTAATATTGACTTTTGGGTTGAAGATGAAAAGATAGAGCTAAGAGCAGGTGACCTTCTCATAATAAAGCCACACACAAGACACAAGTTTGAAGTTGTTGGAAATTTTAGAGCAGAGTTTATAGTAATGGGTTTTTATTTAAAACCTGAGAGCAAATCTAAGATAGAGGCATTAAGAGAGATATATGGTTTTTTAGAGAGTTTAGAAAACATTTCCTCACCGTTTTATTTTATTCACATCAGAAAAAGAAGCAATGTCTTTTTTTGTTTAGAATCAATCTTGCAAGAGGCAAAGGAAAATAAAAAAGGACTGCTTCTTTATATAAAGTCCATAGAGCTTTTTGTGTATATCACACGTGAAATGAATAATTTGGAAATCAAAAAAGGTTTTGATTATTCTAAGATTGCAAAGTTTATCAAAGATTATATAGACCAAAACTACATGGAAGATATAAAAATAGGAGATATTGCCAAAAAACTTTTTATGTCAGAAAGTAGTATCTCTCGCCTTTTTAAAAGCCAGTTTGGGATTTTGCCAAAGGAGTATTTACTTTCAAAAAGGATAGAGAAGGCAAAAGAATACCTTTCTGTATCTAATTTGAAGATTAGTGAAATAGCAATCATGTGTGGTTTTTCATCGTTGCAAAGATTTAATGACATTTTTAAAAAGTACACAGGCTGTTCTCCAACTCATTATAGGAAACTCACATTTGGCAATTCAAAGGGATGATAATGACAAAATAAAGAATTTTGCGCAAGGTGAAGTTTTTTGAAGATAAATTGATCTTTTCTTAAGATTTTCAACGAAAATTGAATATCTTGTGCCTATTTTGGGTAAAATCAAACTTGATTAGAAAAGGAAGAATATACTATAGTATTTAATGTGATTAGCACTCACTCTCAATGAGTGCTAACAAAACTAAAAAAGGAGGTCGGGAAAAGATGAAAATAAGACCAATTGGCGACAGGATTTTGATTAAGTTCAAAGAAAGAGAAGAGGTAACAAAGAGCGGGATAGTTTTGCCAGATACTGTTAAGGAAAAACCACAGATTGCAGAGGTTATTGAAGTAGGACCTGGTGGAATTGTTGATGGCGAAAAGGTAGAAATGGTTGTCAAAAAAGGTGACAAGGTAATTGTTAGCAAGTACGCAGGAACAGAAATCAAGATTGACGGTGAAGAATATACAATAATCAGACAAGATGATGTCTTGGCAATCATTGAAGACTAAAAACAAAAAAAGGAGGTAGATTGATTATGGCAGCAAAAATGATATTGTTCGATGAGGAAGCAAGAAGGGCGCTTGAGCGTGGTGTAAATAAATTAGCAGACACTGTTAAAGTGACATTAGGACCAAAGGGAAGAAACGTGGTTCTTGAGAAGAAATTCGGCTCTCCTCAGATTGTAAATGATGGTGTTACAATTGCGAAGGAGATTGAGCTTGAGGACCCATTCGAAAACATGGGTGCGCAGATTGTAAGAGAGGTTGCGTCAAAGACAAATGACATTGCTGGTGATGGTACAACAACTGCAACAGTGTTGGCTCAAGCAATGATCAGAGAGGGTTTGAAAAACATTGCAGCTGGCGCAAATCCAATGATTCTCAGAAGAGGTATTCAAAAAGCTGTTGATGTGGTAGTTGATGAAATCAAGAAGATGAGCAAAAAAGTAAGAGGTAAAGAAGACATAACATATGTTGCCTCAATTTCTGCAGGCGATGAGGAAATTGGTAAACTTGTTGCAGATGCAATGGAAAAGGTAACAAACGATGGTGTTATCACAGTTGAAGAGTCCAAGACAACAGAGACAACACTTGAGATAGTTGAAGGTATGCAATTTGACAGGGGTTATATCTCTGCTTACATGGTAACAGATACAGAGAGGATGGAAGCAGTACTTGACGACCCATACATCTTGATTACAGACAAGAAGATTTCAACAATTCAGGACATCTTGCCACTTCTTGAACAAATAGTTCAGCAAGGCAAGAAGCTCTTGATAATTGCAGAAGATGTTGAAGGTGAAGCATTGGCAACACTTGTTGTAAATAAGCTCAGAGGAACACTCCAGTGTGTTGCAGTAAAAGCACCTGGCTTTGGTGACAGAAGAAAAGCAATGCTTCAGGACATTGCAATTTTAACAGGTGGTCAGGTAATTTCAGAAGAGCTTGGTCTTGATTTAAGAGAGGTTAAGATTAGCCAGCTTGGTCGTGCAAGACAGGTAAAAGTTCAGAAAGAAAACACAATCATCGTTGACGGTGCAGGTGATCCGAGCGAAATCAAAGCAAGAATCCAGTCAATTAAGAAGCAGATTGAAGAGACAACATCCGATTTTGATAGAGAAAAATTGCAAGAAAGACTTGCAAAACTTGCTGGTGGTGTTGCGGTAATCCATGTTGGTGCTGCAACTGAGACAGAGCTCAAAGAGAAGAAATTGAGAATTGAAGATGCGTTGGCTGCAACAAAGGCTGCAGTTGAAGAAGGTATTGTTCCTGGCGGTGGTACAGCATTTATCAATGCTATTCCTGCACTTGACAAGTTAATTGAAACATTGACAGGTGATGAAAAGACAGGTGCTATGATTGTCAAGAAGGCTTTAGAAGAACCACTAAGACAGATTGCAGAAAATGCAGGTTTGGATGGTTCAGTAATTGTAAACAAAGTAAAAGAGAGCCCAGCTGGTGTTGGTTTTGACGCACTCAATGAAAGATTTGTCGACATGTTTGAAGCAGGTATTGTAGACCCAACAAAGGTTACAAGGACAGCTATTCAAAATGCTGCTTCAGCTGCTGCAATGCTTCTGACAACAGAGGCTGTTGTTGCTGAAAAACCAGAAAAGGAGAAGAATCCACCAGCACCAGCACCTGATATGTACTAATAAAATGAGTTTTTGAAATAAAGGCTACCGTGAATGGTAGCCTTTATTTTTTTTTGATATAATATTTTTAAGTAATAAACCAAAAACTTTTTGAAAAAAGGTGAAAGAAGAAGATGTATAAACTCCTTGCAATTGACCTTGACATGACACTTTTAGACCGTGAAAAGAAAATCTCTCAAAAAAACCAAGTGGCGATCAAGCTTGCAAAACAAAAAGGATTACACGTGGTGCTTTGTTCAGGACGAATTCTAAAAGGTGTTATGCACTTTGCAAAGGTTTTAGGGCTTTCCGATGAGGTTGTTGTAGCTTGCAATGGTGCAATAGTAAGAGACCTTAAGACAAATAAGGATGTATATTACATTGGTCTTGACAATGATAGTAGCATAGAGATTGCCAAGATATGTAAAGCCAACAATATTTATTATCACTATTACTACAAGGATATCATGATAACGCAAAGGCTTGACTATTCATCAAGGTTCTATTATGAAAAAAACAAAGAACTTCCTGATGATGAAAAAATAGAGATTATTGTTGATGATTCATTGGAGACAATAAGAAACTGCGACAATCTAATAACCAAGTTTGTAATTATTGACAAAGACATCGAAAAGGTAGATTATGTAAGAAGGCAAATAGAAGAAAATGTTTACAATATTGAAACTACAAAATCAGATGTCAACATTTTAGAGATTATGAAAAAAGGGGTTAACAAGAGAAATGCACTTGAGTGTGTCTGCTCTTATCTTAAAATAGATAAAAAAGAGGTGATTGCAATAGGTGATAATGAAAATGACTTAGAGATGATTGGGTTTGCCGGCTTAGGAATTGCAATGGAAAACGCTATAGATAGCCTAAAAGAGATTGCCGACTACATAACAGATTCGTATGAAAACGATGGTGTTGCAAAAGCTATTGAAAAGTTTGTTTTGGGGGAAATGGTAAATGCATAGGGTTGCTATTGTAAGATGTGATACATATAATGTGGATAATGTCAAAGAGGCGCTTGAAAAGGGCATAAATCTGTTGGACTTTGAATTTCCAAGATTAAATAAAGTTTTATTAAAACCAAATCTGCTTATGAAAAAAAGGCCTGATGAGGCTGTTACAACCCATCCGTCTGTAGTTGAAGCAACTGTAAAAATTGCTCAAGAAAAAGTAGATAGAATTGTGATAGCAGATAGTCCTGGTGGACCGTATACAAAACGAAGATTAGAGGCAATATATCAAACATCAGGGCTAAAAGAGCTTGAAAAATATGAAAAGGTAAGTCTAAATTACGATGTTTCATTTAAGGAGGCTCAGTTAGAAAGGAGTATTTTAAAGAAGATTTCATTTATATCACCATACTTTGAATCAGACGCCTTGATTAATATTTCTAAACTAAAAACTCATAGAATGGCGGTCTATACAGGTGCTGTAAAAAATCTATTTGGTCTTGTGCCAGGTGGACAAAAGGCAGAACTACATTTTAGGCTTCAAGAAGTTGACAAGTTTATGGAGATGTTACTTGACATCTATTCTGCTACAAAGCCCATTTTAAATATCATGGATGCAATTGTTGGGATGGAAGGGGAAGGACCGTCAGCTGGGAAACCACGGAATTTGGGACTACTTTTGATTTCTCAGGATGCAATTGCACTTGATTATGTTGCATGCAGAATTATTGGGCTTGAAATAAAAGACGTTCCTCTTTTGAATGTAGCAAAGAGCAAAGGACTTCTGAACCCTAATGATATTGAGATTGTGGGAGAGCAAATTGATGATGTAAATGTGAAAAATTTTAAAGTGCCACTTCGGCCTGAAATTTCATTTGTAAGAGGAAGAGCTCCATCGTTTATAGCTAATGTGATAAATGGACTTCTCACTCCAAAGCCGATTTTTGACAGGAAAATTTGTATTGGTTGTGCAGAATGTTTTAATGCTTGTCCTGCACAAGCAATTGAAATGAAGAGCAGGAAAGCATATGTTGATTTAAAAAAGTGTATTAGGTGTTACTGCTGTCATGAGCTCTGTCCTGCAAAAGCTATTATGATAAAGCGGTCATTTTTATTTGAGAAAATACTAAAATAAGAGAAAGGAGGAAGGTCTTGCTTGCTGTCTTAAAAAATTTTAATGACAGTGGCAAGACAGAATGTTATGAGTGCAAAGGTGAATGTAGAGTATATCAATCCATTTATTCAAGCAAGCCAGCAAGTACTAAAACAGGTTGCGAACATTGATTTTAAACTTGGTAAAGTGTATATTAAAGAACCTACTTATAGGGTGGACCAGGTAGTTGTTATAATTGGAATGACAGGGAATATAAAAGGACAAGTTAACTTTTGCATGTCTTTAAGTACTGCAAAAAGTATTGCTTCACTGATGATGGGTGGGTATCCTGTAAATGAGTTTGATGAGCTTGCTAAAAGCGCAATTGGTGAGATGGCAAACATGATAATGGGAAACACATCGACGCTTTTTTCACAAAAAGGCCTTAAGGTTGAGATAACACCGCCTTCAATACTTATTGGTGAGAACATGACTTTAAGTACAACAAAGATGATAAATATATGTGTACCTCTTTTGCTTGACAATGGTGATAAGATTGATATGGACGTGGCATTAATGGAAAACTAAAAGAGGGAGGAGGCTTTTGAAAGACTAGTATGCCAATCAATATTGTACTTCATGAACCAGAAATTCCATACAATACAGGAAATATTGCGAGAACATGTGCTTGTACGGGAAGTAAGCTTCATTTGATAGAACCGCTTGGATTTTCTTTAGAGGACAAATATTTAAAAAGAGCAGGGCTTGACTATTGGCAATACTTAGATGTAAAAATATATAAGGATTTGAACGACTTTTTTGAGAAAAACCGTGATGCCAATGTTTTTTACTTTTCAACCAAAGGCAAGCAGTACTATACTCAAGCACCATATACAGATAATTGCTATTTGATGTTTGGAAAAGAGACAGCAGGTCTTCCCCAGTGGCTCATTGAACAGAATATCCACAAGACCTATAGAATACCAATGATAAGCGATGTGAGATCTTTGAATCTCTCAAATGCAGTAGCAATTGTCCTTTATGAAGCACTAAGACAGCTTGGGTTTCCTAATTTGGTGTGATGATGGAAAACAGATAAGGGGGATTTTTTAATGGGTGTTACAATTGTTACAGACTCAACTGCTGATTTGAGTCTTGAGATGTATGAAAAGTTTGGAATCAAGATGGTGCCACTTACAGTTTATTTTAAAGACGAAGCGTATAAAGACTGGGTGGACATTGATCCAGTTAGCTTTTACCAAAAACTACAAAGCAGCCTTGATCTTCCCAGAACTTCGCAGCCAAGCCCTGAGCAGTTTTTAAAGGTTTTCAAAGAAGAGCTTGAAAAAGGAAATGAGGTTGTGTCAATACATCTTTCATCGAAGCTATCTGGAACATATAATTCTGCCTGCATTGCTAAGGAGATGATAGGAAGTGAAAAAATCTACCCCATTGATGGTAGAACTGCCTCAATTGGCACAGGAATTTTAGCAATACTTGCAAAAAGATTAGCAGATGAAGGGAAAAGTGGCAAAGAGATAGCAGATATCATTGAGAAAAAGAAAAAAACTATCCGACATCTTTTTGCTGTTGAGACCTTAGAGTATCTCAAAAAAGGTGGGAGAATCTCACCTGCAAAAGCAACACTTGGGAATGTACTCAATATAAAACCTATATTACACATTGTAGATGGAGTTGTTGAGCCATTTGACAAGGTAAGAGGTATGAAAAGGGCTATACCTCGGATAATTGATGAGATAAAACAAAAAGGGCTTGATTTGACAAGGCAGCTTTGTGGGTTTTCGTATGCAGGAAATTTGGATGAGGCAAAAGAATATGTAGAGATGATAAAAAAAGAGCTATCACCGGGTGAGCTTATTGTAACACAGATTGGAAGTGTAATTGGCACATACGTTGGACCTGGTACGGTTGCTTTTATATTCTTTGAGGAATAATAAAGATAAAATCTCTATATTACTTTTAGCTACAGGATAGCCTGTAGCTTATTATATTTTATTTTTGAAAAAGGGTGTGGTAAGAAAGTGGTTGTTAAAGACAAAGTGTTCAAGCTGCTGTATAGCGTCGAGAAGCCAGGAAGGTATATTGGAAATGAAATAAACATGGTAGAAAAAGACCCCAAAAAGGTTGATATAAGATTTGCGTTTTGTTTTCCTGACATTTATGAGATTGGCATGTCACATTTAGGACTTAAAATTTTGTATCACCTTTTGAACAAAAGAGAAGACGTCTATTGCGAGCGTGCTTTTATGCCGTGGATTGATATGCAAGAAAAGATGCAAAAGGAAGGTATAAAACTGTTTACACTCGAGACTTTTACTACCTTAGATGAATTCGACATAATAGGTTTTTCGCTTTCATATGAAATGAGCTACACAAATGTTTTAAAGATGCTAAAGTTATCTGGAATTCCTCTTGAGAGCAAAAACAGACCCAAAGATATGCCAATTGTCATTGCAGGCGGGCCTTGTACGTATAATCCTGAACCACTCTGGGAGTTCATAGATGTATTTGTAATTGGTGAAGGCGAAGAGGTTATTTTAGAATTTGTTGACCTTTTTAAAGAGTATAAATTTTCTGAAATGTCAAAAGAGGAATTTTTGCTAAGGTGTGCAAACATCGAAGGATGTTATGTCCCGTCGTTTTATGAAGTAAAGTACAATCAAGATGGTACTATCAAGGCTATTTTACCAACAACAAGTCAAGTGCCTGGAAAGGTAAAAAAGAGAATTATAAAAGACATGAACAGTGTATACTTTCCAACAAAAATGATTACACCTTTGATTGAAGTTGTTCATGACAGGGCAGTTGTTGAGGTTTTCAGAGGATGTGGACGTGGATGTAGGTTTTGCCAAGCTGGTGTAATTTACAGGCCAGTCAGGTTCAGAAGTATGGGGAAGGTGATAGAGTATTCAAAAGAGCTTATTGAAAGTACAGGGTGTAACGAGCTTTCGCTTATTTCTCTGAGCACAAGTGACTATCCCAACATAGAAACCTTAGCAAAGAATATCTTACAATTTACAGAGGACAAAAAGGTAAATATTTCTCTTCCTTCTCTCAGGCTTGACTCAACATCCTTAGAGCTTTTAAAACAAATAGAAAAAGTTAGAAAACCTACATTGACATTTGCACCAGAAGCAGGCACGCAGAGACTTAGAGATGTTATAAACAAGAACATTAAAGAAGAAGACATATACTCTACAGTCAGACTTGCTTTTGAAAGAGGATTCCAAAATGTAAAACTTTATTTCATGTTAGGTCTTCCAACAGAAACAGACGAGGATATTATAGGGATATATGAGATTGCAAGAAATATAAGACAGATTTATTCGGACCTGGGATTGAAAAAGAGGATCAGAATTACAGTTTCAACGTCATTTTTTGTACCAAAACCACACACACCATTTCAGTGGGAGCCACAGGACAGCATTGATGAGATGAAAAGAAAGATGAAAATGTTAAAAGAGAAGTTGTCAAAAGTAAAAGACGTTGAGTACAACTGGCATGATTTTTATTTGAGCAAACTTGAGGCAGTACTCTCACGAGGTGATAGGAGACTGTCAGCTGTTTTGAAAAATGCCCTTGAACTTGGCTGCCAATTTGATGAGTGGGGAGAGTTTTTCGACTTTTCAAAATGGCAGTTAGCTTTTGAAAAAGAAAACGTTGATTACAAGTTCTATTCAGACAGAAGAAGGGATTTTAATGAGATTCTGCCATGGGATATGATAGATACTGGTGTGTCAAAAGAGTTTTTGATAAAAGAATGCAAGCTTGCATATGAAGCAAAACCAACACCTTCATGTTTTGAAAGATGTGTTGGATGTGGGGTAGCTACTTTTAAAGGAGGAATCTGTGTTGGTAAAAAGGTATAGATTTTACTTTTCACGGGATCTGCCTTCTTGCTTTATCTCACATCTTGACATGGTAAGACTGTTTGAAAGAGCATTTAGAAGACTGGGTATTAAACTTAAATTTACTGAAGGATTTAACCCACATCCGAAAATCACCTTTATCTTGCCAATGGCAGTTGGGCTTTGCTCGCCTGAAGAGATGTTTGAGGTTGATGTTGAAGAGGAGTTAGATGAAAAGGTAATAGAAAAACTAAACTTAATTTTACCAAAAGGACTAAAAGTGTTGAAAATTGAAGAAACAATTGATAAAATACAAGTAAGCGATATGTATTATAAATGTTTTATTGAAGCTAAGGAAGATTTTTGTAAGCTTTTTGAAGATTTTATGAAAGAAAATCCAAAAATAAGACGTGAAAAAGAGGGAAAAGTGATATTCCGAAATGTCTGGGACTATCTTTTAAACTACGAATGCAATAAAAAGGAAAATAATATAGAGATTGTATTTCATATCAACGTCATAAATGGGAGTTATATCAAGCCAGAGGATATAATAAAGTCATTTTCAGAGAAATATAATCTTGAATATAAGATTGTAAAAATAGAAAGAGAAAAAGTAAATTATCAAAGGGTGATATAATGCAAAGTGAAATTATAGTAGATGTTAGTTTTGGTGAGACCCGAGTTGCAGTTTTAGAAGACAAAGAACTTGTTGAGATTTACATCGAAAGAAATGACCAGCAGAGCATAGTTGGAAATATCTACAAAGGGGTTGTTGAAAACATCCTACCCGGCATGGACGCAGCATTTGTAAACATCGGCCAGGACAAGAATGCTTTTTTGTACTTAGGAGATATAAATAGGCTTGAGTTTGGCGATACAGATGAATACTATGAGATAAAGACAAATCCGCTTGCCCTGCGGTGTGGGCAAGAAATAGTTGTTCAGGTAATAAAAGAGGCATATGACCAAAAAGGACCAAGGGTAACAACCAATATAACACTTCCGGGCAGGTATTTGGTTCTTTTACCAAACACAGAGTATATTGGAATTTCAAAAAGAATAGAGTTTGAAGAAGAGAGAACAAGGCTAAAAGAGATTGCGTGCAAAATCAAACCAGATGGAATGGGGCTTATTGTCAGAACTGCAGCAGAAGGCAAGAGCGAAGAGGTTTTGAGAAACGAGCTTGAGTTTTTGAAAAACCTCTGGCAGAAGATAAGGCAAAAGAGCAAAGAAAGTGCGCCTGTTCTTTTGTACAAGGATTATGACCTTGTCTTTAAAGCTGTAAGAGATATGTTCACAAATCAGGTGGACAGGTTTGTAATAAATGACAGGAAAAAGTATAACAAAATAATAGAGTTTTTATCTACTTATGCGCCAAGTCTTAAAAGCAAGGTTGAGTATTTTAATCTTGCAACAAACATTTTTGAATATTTTCAGATAGAGCAAAAGTTGTCAAAGGCTTTGTCAAAGCGTGTATGGTTGAAGAGCGGCGGGTATATAGTAATAGATGAGACAGAGGCTTTGACTGTGATAGATGTCAATACAGGAAAGTTTGTTGGGAAAAATGATGTTTCAGAGACAATTCTAAAAACAAATCTTGAAGCGGCAGTTGAGATTGCAAGACAGATTAGGCTCCGTGACATAGGTGGAATTATAATAATTGACTTTATTGATATGAAGAATCCTGAGCACCAAAAACTTGTATTAGATGCTTTAAAAGAAGCTTTGAAACGCGACAAGACCAAAACAGTTGTTGTTGGTATAACTCCTTTGGGCCTTGTTGAGATGACAAGAAAAAAGGTCAGGCAACGACTTAGCTGTATCATGCAGTCGTGCTGTCCTTACTGTGAAGGTAGTGGGAAAATCTTGTCACCCGAGACAGTGGCTTTAAAAGTCTTAAAGGAGATTGAATGGTATTTTAAAAATAGAGTTGAGGAAAAGTTCTTTGTTGAGATAAATACCAAGGTATGCGAGGTTTTAAGGAAGGGTGAGGTAGATAGAATAAAAGAGCTTCAAGAAAAGTACAAGAAAAAAATATATCTAAAAGCTTCTTCTAATATCCATATTAACAAGTTCACAATATGTCCTGTAAAAGATGAAGACCATTACATGGCACTGTGTGGAGCTCTTTCTGAGGGCGATGAGGTTTTGGCATTTGTTGAGGAAGAAGATAAATTCAATCCCAAAAATGCAGTTGGGTATGTCAACCAGAACAGAATAGAATTTGACGATGCTTCTGACCTTATTGGTAAATATATTTATGCGAAGGTTGAAAAGGTATATGGTACTATGTCAAAAGGCAAGATTTTAGAGGTGTGTGAAGAGAATAAGGAGGATGTGAAGGAGTTTTAATTTGGTTGAAAAAAGTATAAATTTTTTGATAAAATAGAAGAGCAAAATTTTATAGCGGAGGGAAGCCGATGGTTGAAGCAGGCGATTTTCGAAGAGGATTGACAATAGAGTACGATGGTCAAATCTTTCAGGTTATTGAGTTTTTGCATGTAAAACCTGGTAAGGGTGCAGCGTTTGTAAGAACAAAATTAAAAAATATAAAAACTGGAGCTGTAATTGAAAAGACATTCAGACCTGATGAGAGAATGCCGCTTGCACACATTGAAAGAAGGGAAATGCAGTATCTTTACAATGACGGGGAACTTTATTATTTCATGGATACACAAACATATGAACAGATAGCGTTAAACCAAGAAATGGTTGGTGATGCACTAAAGTTTGTAAAGGAGAACATGACAGTTACAATTCTTTCTCACAATGGTAGCGTATTTGGAGTTGAGCCGCCAAGGTTTGTTGAGCTTGAAGTCATTGACACAGAACCAGGCTTCAAAGGCGATACTCAAACAGGTGCAACAAAACCTGCTAAGGTTGAGACAGGTGCTGTCATTCAGGTGCCATTGTTTATAAACGTTGGTGACAAGATAAAGATTGACACATCAACAGAAGAGTATTTGTCAAGAGTGTAATTTATTAAATGTTGTAATTTTGTATGTTAGTGTGTATAAACCATTTTTAATGGGTAAATATTAAGTATAGAGAGGTTATCTTGTTTTTTAGGAGGACAATCGAATGGAAAATTTATATGAAAAGGTAGCGTATTTGAGAGGACTGGCAGACGGGCTTGGGGTTAGCGAAGAGTCTAAGGAAGGAAGGCTTATAAGAAGTATTATTGATGTGCTGGACGAGTTTGCAGACGCTATAAATGAGTTAGATACCAGATATTGTGAGCTTGAAGATGTTGTTGAGTCTCTTGATGAGGATTTAGAGAAGTTAGAAGATGAAGTGTATGAAGATTATGATGATGAAGAGTATGATGACTACTATGATGAAGAAGATGAGGATGAAGACTTGATTGAAATAACATGCCCAAATTGCAAGGTGACATTCTACTTAGAAGAAGACGAGTACTTAAATGAAGACGAGATTGAATGTCCAAATTGCAACGAAGTCATTTATCTTGATGAATTGGAAGAAGAGTATGACCATGAAGAGTATGACCAAGATTACGAAGATGATGAAAAAGATGAAGAAAGTGAAGAAAACGGCCAGAATAAATAGTTATATTGAAATCTAAAAAAGCCGGTGATATAATTGCCGGCTTTTTATTTTGTATCTTATTTGTCACAGCAGAGCAATTGTTTTATATTGACAAAAGAATGTATTTTGGCTGTGTAGAAAATGTATAATAATAAGATTGTCAAATTATTGACATTGCTAAGTAGTTTGGATATAATCAAACTTAAATAATCATTCAGTTTTGTTGAAAGGGGTAGAAAATTAGCCATGAGAAAACCAAAACTGTTAATGACACCTGGCCCAACTCCACTTCCACCAGAGGTAATTGCTGCCATGTCTCAACAGATTATTCATCATCGTACAAAAGAATTTGCTGAAATCTTTTCAAGAGTGAATGAAAACCTAAAAAAGGTATTTCAGACAAAAAACAATGTACTTACCTTTGCTGCATCTGGTACTGGTGCAATGGAAGCAAGTGCTGTTAATTTCTTTTCTGAAGGTGATACTGTCTTAGTTGTTTCAGTTGGTGTATTTGGGGATAGATTTATTAATATCTGTAAAACATTTGGGCTCAACGTAATTGAGAAAAAATATCCTCACGGCGAGGCTGCTAATATTGATGAGATTATAGACATCCTTGAAAATGACAAGTCAAACATAAAAGGTGTGTTTATAACACACAATGAGACATCTACTGGTGTGACAAATCCAATCGAAAAACTTGCAAGGTATTTGAAAGACAAAGACAAAATTTTGATAGTTGACGCTGTAAGTTCTCTTGGAGCAATTGATTTGAAGACAGATGAGTGGGGCGTTGACGTTGTTGTAACAGGTTCTCAAAAAGCTTTGATGTCACCACCAGGTCTTGCGTTTGTCTCTGTGTCTGACAAGGCATGGGAGTTTTACAAGACATCTAAATTAAGAAAATTTTACTGGGACTTTAAAAGGTATCAAGACAATCTCCTAAAAGAAAGCCAGGACACTCCTTTCACGCCTGCTGTTACATTAATAAGAGCAGTTGATGTAGGTTTGAAACTTTTATTGGACTATGGCCTTGAGAATAACTTCAAGAGACATACAAGACTTGCAAAACTCACTCAGCTTGCTGTTGATAAACTCAATTTAGAACTTCTGCCAAAGAAAGAGTACTCATCTGCTGTAATTACTGCTATTAAGGCACCTGAGGGCGTTGACATTGAAAAGGTAAGAAAGATAATGAACCAAAAGTATGATATAATGGTAGCTGGTGGGCAGGCAAATCTCAAGGGTAAAATAATCAGAATAGGACATATGGGGTATGTTGATGAGTTTGATTTACTAAAGACAATTCAGTGCTTTGAGCTTTCACTTTTAGAGTGTGGATATAAGAATTTTGAGGTTGGTGAGCCAACTAGGGCTATTTTGCAGGAAATTGCTAAGGAGGTTGTGTAAGTTAATGAAGGTTTTAGTAACAGAGAGAATTGCTAAAGAGGGTATAGAGATTTTGCTTGCTGAAGGAATTGAGGTTGATGAGAAAATAGGTCTTTCACATGATGAGATTTGTGACATTATAGGTGACTATGATGCTTTAATTGTCCGAAGCGCAACAAAGGTCAATGAACAGATGATAAAGTGCGGCAAGAACTTAAAAGTAATTGCAAGAGCAGGCGTTGGTATTGACAATGTAGATGTAGAGGCTGCAACAAAACAAGGTATCATTGTTGTAAATGCTCCAGAGGGGAATATTATGGCGGCTGCTGAGCTCACAATAGGTCTTATATTTAGTATATTTAGAAATATTCCGCAGGCATACATGGCTTGCAAACATGGCGATTTCAGAAGAAATAGGTTCAAAGGTGTTGAGCTTTACGAAAAAACAGCTGGAATAATTGGTTTTGGCAAGATTGGGGCACTTGTTTCCGAAAGACTGAAAGCTTGTGGCATGAGAGTAATAGCTTACGACCCATATGTGTCTGAAGAGAAGTTCAAGAAGTTTGGTGTTGAGAGGGTTGACTTTGAAACACTTCTGAGAGAATCTGACCTCATAACAATTCACACACCTAAGACACCGGAGACATATAATTTAATTTCTGAAAAAGAATTCAAAAAGATGAAAAAAGGAGTAAGAATAGTCAACTGTGCACGCGGTGGAGTTATCAACGAAAAAGACTTGTACAATGCTATAAAAGAAGGAATAGTGGCTGCAGCAGCCTTAGATGTTTTAGAAAAAGAGCCAAACTTTGAGGTTGAGAAGCAAGATTATTACAATCCACTGCTGGAGCTTGACAATGTTGTGATAACACCTCACTTAGGAGCATCGACTCAAGAGGCCCAGATAAATGTTGCTGTATCTGTTGCAAAAGAGGTTGCAGCAGTGCTAAAAGGTGGCATTGCAAAAAATGCTGTCAATCTTCCTGCATTTGAGAAAGAAAAACTTGATGAGATTTTGCCATACTTAGAACTTGCGGAGGCAATGGGAAAAATCTTTATCCAGGCAGAAAGAGCTTTTGCAAATAAAATTGAAATAATCTACAGTGGCCAGATTGATCCTAAAATGACAACTTGGTTGACACGAGCACTTTTAAAAGGCTATCTTGAGTTTTCTGTTCAGGACACTGTAAATTATGTAAATTCTCAAGTTTTAGCACAAGAACAAGGCATTGAGGTAATTGAGAGCAAAACACACGAAGGCGGAAAGTTCAAGAATATGATAACTGCAAGGTTTACAACAGATGAAAAGGTATTAGAACTTGCTGGTACAGTTTACAACAATGAAGGAAGAATTATAGATTTCTTTGGATACAAAGTTGACTTCAAGCCAGAAAAGTACATGCTCCTTATTCAAAATATTGACAAGCCTGGTATGATAGGTAAAATTGGTACAATTGTTGGGGAGTACGGAATTAACATTGCTACAATGCAGGTTTCGCGCAACAAAAAAGGTGAAAAAGCTGTTATGGTATGTGAGATTGATGGGGCTTTGCCAGATGAAGCGGTTGAAAAGCTCAAAAATGTAGATGGTATCCTGAGGGTTACAATGGCAAGGCTGTAAACTTTTCTATAAAAACTAAATAGAGAGGGTTTTGCTTGAAATGGCAAATATCAGAGCATTTAGGGGTTTGAGATACTCACCTGAGGTCAAGTTAGATAGCTGTATTTGTCCACCTTATGATATAATTTCAGATAGCGAACGTGAAGAGCTTTACAGAAAAAGTGAGTACAATATTATAAGAGTGGAGTTTGGGAAAGAATTTGAAGGTGACAATGCCCAAAATAATAAGTTTACCCGTGCAAAAGAGTACTTAGATGAGTGGATTCAAAGGGGTATCTTGAGATTTGAGGACAAGGAAAGTGTATATGTGCTTGAGCAAGAGTTTGAGATAGAGGGAAGAAAGTATAGAAGAACTGGTTTGATAGTTTTACTTGAACTTGTTGACTTTGAAGAAGGGATTGTAATTCCTCATGAGTTTACATTGTCAAAACCAAAGCAAGAGCGGCTGAATCTTTTGCGGCACACACATGCTAATATAAGCAGTATATTTGGACTTTACGAGGATAAACAGCTCAATATAAAAAGAATATTGGATGATATAAAGGCAAGGAAAGAAGATGTAAACTATAATGGTATTGGTACATTTGAGAGAATGTGGGTTGTATCAGACAATAGCGTAATAGAGAACATTAAAAAACTTTTTGCAGACAAGAAAGTTTTCATAGCAGATGGTCATCACAGGTATGAGACTGCTTTGGAGTACAAAAAAGAGATGATGCAAAGAAAGGATTATAATAAGGATGCAGATTATAACTATATAATGATAACATTAACAGCGTTAGAAGATGAAGGTATAGTAATTCTTCCAACACACAGGATTGTCCTCTCAAGTGATGTGGAGGAGGATATTTTTCTTGAAAAGTTAAAAATAAACTTTGATATAGAAGAGGGAGAATATAAAGCTTTAAAAGAAAAACTTTTAGATTACAAAAAATATGCCTTTTTGATTTATACTTATAATAAGAACTTCTATTTGATAAGACTAAAAGACCCTGAAAAATCTTTAAAAGACATTGAAGGAAGCAGAGCTTATAAGAATCTTGATGTTGTTGTATTGCAAAAACTCATATTAAGTGATATATTAAGTATTACTGATGAGGACATACTAAACCAGAGGAATCTAAAATACACAAAGTCAGATAAAGAACTAATTGATATAGTAGATGGTGGAGCGAAATACGGATTTATATTAAATCCAACACTTGCTGAGGAGTTAAAAGAGGTGTCATTGAGTGGCGAAAAAATGCCCCAAAAATCCACCTACTTTTATCCAAAGCTTATGACGGGAAATGTAATATTTGTACATCAGAAATAAGTTAAAAATGGTTGTGATATTTTAGGGCAAGACTGAAATTATGAAGGTTTGGATATTGATGCCCGATGTGGTGTGATATCCAAACCGTTTTTTATTAGGTTTGCAAGAGACAATAAGGAAGGGAGAAGTGCTTGTAAGATGATAAAGCTTGTTGCAACAGACCTTGACGATAGTCTCCTTTCAAAAGACCTGAAGATAACTCCCAAAAATCTAAAGGCTATTGAATTTTTGAAGAAAAACAATGTAATTTTGATATTGGCATCAGGTCGGCCTTATCCTTCTGTGAAAAAGATTGCCTATGACCTTGAAAATTTTTATCCCATGATAACTTATCAAGGTGCTTTAGTTTACGACCCAAAAGACGATAAAAAGTTATATGGATGTGAGATTCAGCCAAATGATGCAAAAGAGCTTATAAGGCTTGCCAAAGAAGAGAATATACATGTTCACATATACATTGACAATGTCTGGTATGTTGAGGTATTTAATGAGAAGGTAGAGTATTACAAAAACCTGACGGGTCTTGAGCCTGTGAAGGTGGACAATTTTTTAGAGTTTGTAGACAGACCTGTTACAAAGGTTTTGTTTTTTGATGAGCATGAAAGGCTTCAAAAGTTAAAAGAGAGCTTACCTCTTGAGTTTTCAAAAAAGTTTAACATTATGTTTTCTAAGCCTTTTTTCTTGGAGTTCACTGATATTAATGTTTCTAAGGGAAATGCTTTGAAATTTTTAGCGCAATATTATAACCTCAAAAGAGATGAAATAATGGCAATAGGTAATGGTGACAATGACATTTCAATGATTGAATATGCAGGGATTGGGGTTGCAGTCGAAAATGCAACAGAGAAGTTAAAAGAGGTAGCAAGCTTTATAACTTTGAGCTGTGACAATAGTGGCTTTGCACATGCTGTTGAAAAAGTATTCAATGTTGAGTTTTAAAAATTTCATGCATATAATAGCATAAAAAAAAGAAAATCTTATAAGTTAATAAGAAAACGAGGGCTAATTTAAAAATTTAAAGGAAAATGATATTTTTTTAAAAAATATATTGACTTTTGAAAAAATTTTGCTAAAATAAATTCTGTTACTTGAAAATAGCAAATTCCAAGAAGGAGGTAGAGAAGATGCACGCATTGGGCAGGCACATAATAGCAGAACTTTACGGTTGTGACAAGGAAGTACTCAACAACCGTGAGCTTATTGAGAAGATAATGGTAGAGTCAGCACTCAAAGCAGGTGCAGAAGTAAGAGAGGTAGCATTCCACAAGTTTTCACCACAGGGTGTAAGTGGCGTTGTTGTAATTTCTGAGTCACACCTGACAATTCACACATGGCCAGAACTTGGGTATGCAGCTGTAGATGTGTTCACATGTGGTGAGAGAGTTGACCCATGGCAGGCTTGCAACTACATCACAGAGATGCTCAAAGCAAGCCACATGACAACTACAGAGGTAAAAAGAGGTTTGTTCGAACAACCTGTCAAGGTAGCAAACCTGTAATAATACCTCCTTTTTGTTGATTGTATAAATAGGTTTTCGTTAAAGTTTTGAAGGGATGTGGAACTGGGAATTCTATAAGGAGGATATACCTTGTTTAAATTGTATTACATTTTGAGGTTTTTGATGTATGAAAGAATACAAAAAGGGAAAAATATTTAACTGAAAGACCCCCTTTACTTAAATAAAAATATTTTCGGTGCACAGATAAGACTTTCTGTGCACCAATTTTTTTAGATTTACTAAACTTGGAATTCTGAAAACTTAAAGTGTCGAAAATGAAAAAAACATGACATCAACAGCAAACTACTTTTCGAGAAACAGAGGTATTGTCCAAAGTTTTTAATTTCGTTTAACTATTAACACCTGTCAATTTCCTCTAATTGCCAAAACAAAATGGCCTTTAACAATATTAAATTTTACCAAAAAAGTTAAATTCAGGACATTAGAATATTAATACTTCGAAAGGCAAATAATTTTCTTATTCTCAATTTTTATGTTTCCTTTTTTCAACTTCATAAAGACTGTGTGACAAAACTTTGATATAGTGCAAAGTGGAAGCTTTTCGTATTAACATAAATACAAAATAAAGATATTTACTGTCTTTCACTTCTTCACTATTTAAGTCTACTCTTGCTCTCGCATAACAGAAACTATCATATTTAACCTTGTTAAATATCTCAATTGGAAGTTGAAAATAAAGAGCAATCGAAGCAGGGTCGATAATTAAATAACCGTTCTTTTTATCAATAATAAATCCTTCATCTTGCCATTTAAACATATTTTCACCCAGATAAGAACGAGCAAACTCTTTAAAAAACGTATTCAAATAAGAAATTTCAAAGGTCACTGGGGATTCTTTCAAAACTTTGTTAATTTCTTTACAAGCAAGTAAAAAGACTTCATTAGGGCTCCATATTTCTATTCGTTTTCTTCTCATACCAGCGCATAAACCATAAAAGGAATCAGGGAAGAATAAATTAACTGCCACTGTTTTTGCATGCGGATTGTCACTATATATATAATTTCTGAAAGCACTGTCAAAAGTATTTTTGTTAGTATATCCATACCAGTCGTAATTGCTTTCTACAGGTCTGTAATTGAACAGCTTGTCAATCAAAAATTCAAAAAGATTTTTGTTCATTCTTTTCAGAAATTTAATACTCTTTTTCTCTTCCATAATCAAATTATAAGAATAAGCAATAGCAAAAGCTTCTTCTTTCTGCCATATTCGACTACAGTTATTTATTCTGGCAAAAACATCGCAGAAGTGGTAAAATTCGAAGCGAGAATAAATAGTTTTTAAAATAATATAAACAACTTGGGCAAGTTCTTTTTCTGAACTTATTGTGAAACCATTTTGGTAAACAAGTTTTAAAATTTCAAGCATTAACTGCAAAACTGCTTCAATTTTAATTCTTAAAAAACCTATCTGCTTGTCAGGAATGTAATATCCTAAAACTTTATTTACAGAACCATAATATACTTTTTGGTAAATTTCCAGCTGAGTATTTTCTATTTCTTTTTCAAGAAACTCAGCATAGAACAAACCGTTATTATATTTTTTCCCAGATAAAACCTCAACATATTTTTGGAAGAAAACATCAAAAAGCATGTATTATTTATTTTCACCTCTTTCGAATATTTACATATTTTTATCATACCTTAAGTTTTAATTTGTTTCAAGCTATGTTTACAAAAATAAACTGGATATGATATTATAAAAATAAAAAAAAATAGTGGAGGATAGAGGATGCCAAAAAGAGTAATATCTTTTGTTATGCTTTTGTCTTTTTTAATTTCAATTTTGCTTTCCTATCAAGCTTTTTCGTATTCAGATAAAGTTCTAAAAGACATCTCAATATTTGTGACAAAAGTTGAGAGGCTTGACAATAACCAGTATAAAGCAACATGGGGATATGAAAATCCGAATAAGAATACAATAATACTTCCGAAAGGGCACTCTAAACTGCTTGGGGATATCAAAAAAGATGACTGTATTTACAGATTCGAACCGGGGAAACATGCAACTGCTTTTTCAACATTATTTACTGGTGACAGGGTGATTTGGGAGATAAAAAACATTTCGGGAAAAAAAAAAGGGCTATAGCTTACAAAGAGGCTGTAAATTTAGATTTTAACTCTTCTCTTATATCCATTAATTTTCAGCCGTATATAAAAGGACAAAATAATATTTTAACAGAAGGTTTTATACCAGACAGTGGTGAAGTTTTTTCAAATCAATTCGGGCTTGATTTTGGATTTGAAAAGAAGGCGAAAACCTTCAGGGATAATGCCTGCAAAGACCCTCTTGTTTGTACCGGCGTGATATTAGAACATAACAATAAATGGCAGATAAAACTTCCCAATGGAGCTTATGATGTTGTAATAAGTGTGGGGAGTGCAAATAAGGACACATGTAACACAGTTATTGTGGAAGGGCAGGAGTTCTGTTTAAATTTGAAACTCAAAAGAGGTGAATTTCAGCAGATAAAAAAGAAAGTAATTTTAAATGATGAATACCTTACACTCAGCACATCTTTTCACGGTAATTCAAAAACAGTTTTAAATTACATACAGATATTCTCAAAAAAAGTTTGTGGCATCAGCTTAGAGCCGAAGGAAATGGAAATTGAAATAGGTGAGAGTTTATATTTATTTGCTAAAGTTATTCCAGAGTGGGCGGATAATCAAGAAGTAATTTTTAGCAGCGAAAACCCTTCAATTGCCGAAGTAGACCAAAAAAGGTATGGTAACAGGAGTTGCAGCCGGAACCACAAATATAATTGCCCAAACTAAGGATGGAGGATATAAGGCTGTATGTAAAGTCACTGTTGTAGAGTCTGGTGTGCCTTATCAGATTTCTTTTGCAAAGACTCGTTTGGATGTGGAGATTGGCAAAAGCAGAAAGATAGAATATATAATTGAACCTGTAGGGTATAAAGGCAAGATTGAGTGGATTAGCTTAAATCCTGATATTGCTGAGGTGGACTCACAGGGCAATGTAAAAGGAGTTTCAGTAGGAGAGACAAGGGTTAAGGCAAATCTGCCTGAGACAGGAAGTTTTGATGTTTGCAGGATTGTTGTCCACGACAAGTATCCGTATCCATTTGTTCTTATGGCAGACAGTGTCTATGGAGATGTTTATCTTGAATGGGATGAAGTTTGCAATGCTGAATATTATGTTGTAAAGAGAAAAGCAGAAACTGAAGAGAATTACAAGGAAATAGCAAAGACAAAAAATACAAGTTTTGTAGATACAACATGTTATGAAGATGGCAGATATTATTACGTGGTGTATGCTTACAACAGCTTTGGAGAGAGTCATTCAAACGAAGAAATAGTAGATGTTCGCAACCTCGACAGCGATTTTGATGGCATAAATGACAAGAAAGAGAGCATGCAGGGTTTGAACCCCAAAGTGCAGGATAGTGACCGAGATGGGCTTGAAGATAGTTATGAAGCAGAGCTTGGCACAAATCCACTTTCTAAGGATTCTGATAATGACGGACTGAGTGATTATTTTGAACTTGAAATTTCGAAAACAGACCCACTCATTTCTGATTCTGACAGTGATGGCATTATTGATTCCAAAGAAGATTTTGACAATGATAAGCTTGATAATTTGTCTGAAGAAAAGACTTTTACATCTTCAATTTTTGCAGACACAGATTTTGATGGAATTAGTGATTATGATGAAATATTTATCTCAAAAACAAATCCAATAAAAGTAGATACTGACGAAGATGGTTTGTTTGATAAAACAGAAGTAGATAGTGGTTTAAATCCACTTAGCAAAGACAGTGACGGCAATGGCGTGATTGATGGAGAAGAAAGTATCTACCAAGTTGTGTCAGGCGAAAGGCTAAGAAGTGTTAATCAAAATGAACAGGTTGTCTTTGGACTCAAGATAAAAGCAAAGGGTGAAATAGTCAACAGTGTTGTTGTCCAAAAAGTTTACAATTCATCCACATTTTTTGCAAATGGCTTTATAGTAGGAGAACCTTTTAAAATTGAATGTTTTGAACCGTTTGAAGTAGCCCAGCTTCAATTTAGGTTAAATGACACTGTTTTAGAGGGAGATCAGCTGAGCCATTTTGCGGTTGTGTGCTATGATACCAAAGGCGGCAAGTTTAGCTTACCAAAGGCAACATATAATGAGAGTTCAAAAACTATTACTGTTGAAACAAATCATTTCAGTGTATACTATCTTATAAATCTTAAGAAGTATTTAGATATAACTGGCTTAAAAAGTGGGACTGTTTCACCTTCCGGGCAGGCTGATATTGTGTTTGTTATAGACACAACAGGTTCAATGTCAGACGAAATAGATGCTGTCAAGCGAAACATTAACAATTTTGTAGATAAGCTAAATACAAAAGATATTAGTGTAAATTTAGGGCTTGTAACATACAAAGATATAACATGTGATGGTCTAAATTCAACAGTAGGTCATGGATTTTTCTCATCAGCAGATGACTTCAAAAATGCACTCGGAAGTATAAAAGTTGATGGTGGTGGCGATACACCTGAGACGCTGATTGATGCTCTTGAAACTGCAAGGTTGCTTGGCTTTAGAGAAAACAGCACAAAATTCATAGTTGTTTTAACAGATGCCAACTATAAGCTTGAGAACAGGTTTGGAATAAAGTCAGCAGATGAGATAATAGAAAGACTCAAAAGTGATAATATTATTGTTTCAGTTGTAAGTCCTACGTCGTTTGAAGAATTGTATTTTGCTTTTTCCAGCCAAACAAAAGGTATTTTTGCAGACATCTATTCTGACTTTTCTTCAACACTTGAAAAGTTAATTGATTTAGCAAACCAATATGTCAATGATGGCAGCTGGATTGTTTTGTCCAATCTGGATATAATCAAACTTAAAAAAGCTCCAGATTTAAACGACAGTGTTACCGACACTGATGGAGATGGACTTGCTGACTCTGAGGAGCTAAAGAACTCCCAGAAAATAACACTGGAACTTCCATGGGGTGGATTGCTGGAAAATTTAGAAATTTGGGATTTTGTAAGCTATCCTACCAAAGTTGATAGTGATGAGGATGGACTTTCAGATTACGATGAGGTACTTAAATACAAAACATCTCCTATCGATTTTGATACCGACTGCAACCTTTTGAGCGATCTTGAGGAAATAGAAGCAGGGACAAATCCGGTTGTTGTTGATAGCGATGAAGATGGTTTGAGTGATAGTGTTGAGTTTTATCTATTTCCTGGTGATGAAGCTTTTGATCCTAACACTGAAACAACTTTGTGGGGATGTGACTATGAAGAAGCACTCCTCTATTTAAGAGAAGAGCTTCCGCTTTATGTGAAAAGAAACACAGTTGAGGATGTAATCTTAACAACAACATACTCTCTTTACAAAAAGCAGCAAACTTTAAATAATTCCAGAAAAAGAAGCAAAGTTACAATGTTGAATAAAAACATAGTTTTTTGCTCAAGAAATGATGAAAAACTTCTGATTGAACCGGATGAAGAGTTAATAATTTGTGAGGGCTCAACTATTTATGTTAACAGCAAATACCCTGAATTGTTTAAAGTTTACGGCTCTTTAAAAATAGGTGGACCTAACAAAAAAACTTATGTGAAAATAGGAAATCCAAATAATTCATCAAAGTCCAATACACTCAAAGCAATTAGAGAATATACTTCAAGAATGACCATTTTTGCGGTAGTAGCCCCAATGGAGTGTGGTAACCAACCCAGATGCGAAATTACGAATATAGAGCTTTCTTCATTTGCGGGTTTTTTAAGCATAGGACACAAGGGATATGTTAAGATAGATGGTTGCACACTTAAGAATGTGAAGATGGGTGTATATGTAAGCCCGGTTTGTTCTCCGCAGGGTTCCCAGCTTTTGATTTCAAATACCACATTCCATAGCTGCTCAACAGCCGGGCTGTGGCTTTGCGCAAATATCAAACCTGTCAGGATAAATAAGAGCATATTTTATAGTGCCCCTGTTATAGTTGACAGCAAGGATGCAAATTTGAGGTTTGATGAATGTATATTCGAAAACTGCAATAACAGCAAAGATGAACCGGCATTTAGAACACTGCAAAGAGGCTCAAAAAACATTCTATTTTTATCCTGTGCATTTAGAAACAATAGCATTGGAATACATGCTTATTATCACAAAACAATAGTATTTATAAATGATTGTGTATTTGAAGGGCACAAATATTGCTCAATTTTACGCCAAGTAAATCCTAAGGTTATTGTAGATAGACATACACGGTTTTTAGAAACCATAGAGCCTATCGTAAAATTTGAGGGAGCATCAACAAGCGAAACTCTATTTTCAGCTATTTTAGGATTATTAGATCCTTGTGGTATTAAAGATATCATAGAAATATTAGCAGGCGAAGACATCATAACTGGCGAAGAGATTCCAGGTATCGAGAAAGTTGAAAGGTTACTGTTTTTAACTTTAAATGCTAATGATATAAGAAGAGCAGATGATATTGAAAAGTGGCTTAAATATTTGGATGAAATAGAGAAAAATTCAAGTAAAGAATTCAGGGACTCTGTTGCGAAATATTCACCTGAGTTTGCCGAAAAAATTTGCAGGAAATTGTCGAATTCTGAAATATCAGCGGCAGGAAGACTGTATAATAAGATAGGCGAATTTTTTACCCAAGGATTAAATATCTATATAGACTCACATTACAAAAAACTGATGGAATTATCAGAAGAGTATGGCAGAGAGGCAGTTTATTTGAGCATTCACGAGGGGTTGGAGAATGCCGAAAGAAGACTGGCTGTGATTTTTAAAAATACAAGAGAGATAAAAAATAAAGAAGATTTAGTATATTTTATAAATAGCGGCGATGAGCTGGCAAAGTCGCTGGGTGTGAGTGCTTTCAAAGAATCCAACTATCGAGATTGTTTGTATAAATATCTGGGTATAGATAACATAAAGGATTTGGCAAACAAGGCATATCAAGTTCACCACATATTTCCACAGAGTTTATTTGGGGAAGGTGGTCTTTATGAATCGATATTTAAAAGAGCGGGGTTGAATGTCCACGATGTGAGGTTTTTGGGGCTGTGGGATGCAAAGGACCATTTGAAGAAAAAGTATGATTATAATAGAGAATGGTTAGAGGAAATGAGGAAGTTGCTGAGAAAACATGGAGATCGGATAGAGGATATTGATATAATTGAAGTGATAGAAAAAGGAAGGGAGATAGCGGATAGATATGGGTTCACAAGGGTTAGATTTTAGCTTTTATGATAATTTTTATCATCTTAGATCTGATTGGCGCTCAATGCAAGTAGAATTGCGACAGGAAGACTATTTAAGTGGTAAATATTTAGAGATATTAAGACGAGGGCATGAGATAGTGGAAAAAGAAGGGGCGATAGAGTTTTGGAGGATAAGGAATAAAAGGTTATCAGATGTTCTTACCACAGGAAGTGACATACTGATAGTGTCGATCAGGGTGATAGAGATTTTGGAGAGGTATGGACTTACGGGTTGGAGGAAATTTAAGGTAGTGATAAAGGATGAGAGGAAGGGTGTAATAAGCGAAGGTTACTGGGGAATAAGTGTTGTGAGTAATATATTGAGAAACAGGTGGGATTTATATCGCGAGATAGTAGAGGAGAGGCTGGATGGGACTAAGAAGATAAGGAAGTTTGGATGGTATTTTGAGCCTGAGGACTGGGACGGCAGTGATTTTAACCTGCTTGATGGTATATCTTTAATAGTTACAAAGAGGGTAAAGGATGTGTTTGAGAAGGAGAAGGTAAAGAATATAAGTATTAAGAGTGTGCATGATATTAGTGTTTAATGATATTGAGGACTTTTGAGAGGGGCAGAAGAGCCCCTTATTTTTTAATATGCTATAAAAAATTTTGACACTTCTTCTGTAAAGAACTTTTAAAAAGTATGCTTAAGAGTATATTAAAAGGTTTCTCACAAGGTTTATTTATCCCTCTATATCTTATTCACTTGTGAATATTAAATGTTCTATAATAATGTTATACTCAAAGAAAAGGGGGCTATTGGTTTTTGAAAGTTGTCTGCTACGGCGAGGTTTTGATAGATTTTTTGAATGTAAAAGATAACCTGTTTGAAGCAAACCCGGGCGGTGCTCCTGCAAATGTTGCAGCAGCAGTTGCAAAGTTTGGAGGGGAATCCTGTTTAATCTCACAGGTTGGAAATGATATGTTTGGGCAAATGATTATAGATAGCCTTTCTACCTGTGGTGTTGATATTTCAAATATTAAAATGACAGATGAGTATTTTACAACTCTTGCGTTTGTAAAGCTTGACAGCCGTGGTGAGAGATCTTTTTCCTTCTCAAGAAAACATGGTGCAGATGTTTACTTAAAGGTAGAGGATATTGATGTTAATGTTATAAAATCAGCTGATATATTTCACTTTGGCTCGCTTTCAATGACATATGAACAAAACAAAAGAACCACCTTTGAGCTTTTAAAGATTGCAAGACAAAGTGGCAGCACAATCTCATATGACCCAAATTACCGAAGTAGCCTGTGGGAAAGCCAAAAAAAGGCTTTGGATACCATGATTGAGCCTGTTGAAAATGGGTTTGTTGATATTCTGAAGATGTCTGAGGAAGAGGTTTTGCTATATGAAAAGGATGTAAATAACTTTTATAATAGAATAAAAGACAAGGTAAAGATTTTTCTTGTAACATTTGGCGAAAAGGGTAGCATGGTTTTCTTTAAAGGAAAGTCATATTTTGTTGATACAATAAAGGTTGATGTTGTTGACACAACTGGTTGTGGAGACTGTTTTGTTGGTATGGTTTTGTATGAAATTTCAAAATCTTTGCCAATTGAAAATTTATCAGAAGATGAAATTGTTAAAATTGTAAGAAAGGCAAACATAGCAGGGGCTCTGTGTGCGACCAAAAAAGGTGCTATTCCCGCAATTCCTGAGTACAGTTGGGTTTTAGAAAGGCTTTGAAGTCCAAAAAACTTTATTATAAAAACTTTTGGGGGAAAGAATGATGAGAGCAATAATAACGGTTGTTGGTAAAGATAAGGTTGGTATAATTGCGGCAATCTCGAGCTTACTTGCCCAGAACAATGTAAATATACTTGATATAAGCCAGACGATCATGCAAGGATTTTTTACGATGATAATGCTTGTTGACCTTAAAGATTGCAAATTGAAGTTTTCTGAACTGAAAGATCTTCTCATAAAAAAAGGAGAGGAAATAGGCGTTGATGTAAATATGCAGCACGAAGACCTTTTCAATAGCATAAACAGAATATAATAATTTTTCTTTTTGAGGAGATGAAAGCAGAATGTTCACATCACAGGAGATAATTGAAACTATTAATATGGTAAAGCAGAGCAATTTAGATATCAGAACAATTACAATAGGTATTAGTCTTTTTGATTGCTGTTCAGATGTTCCACAAAGATTTATTGATAACATGAAGAAAAAGATTATAAAATATGCGGGGAATCTCAAAAATGTGGCAAATGAGATTGAGGATATGTTTGGACTTCCAATTGTCAACAGAAGGGTAGCTCTTACACCTATTTCTCTTTTGACCTTTTCTTATTCATATGAAGACCTTTTAAAGGTTGCGATTGCCATTGATGAGATTGCCAAAGAGCTTGAGGTTGATCTGATAGGTGGTTACTCTGCGGCTGTTCACAAAAACTATGATGAAAATACTAAAAAATTCATATCTTCTATCCCAGATGCATTGGCCTCAACAGATAGACTATGTTCTTCGGTTGACGTTGGCACAACAAGGTCGGGTATTAACCTTGATGTGATTGCCCATCTTGGGTTTATAATAAAAGATATTGCACAAAAAACAAAGGACAAAGACAGTTTCGGCTGCGCAAGGTTTGTTGTGTTTGCAAACGCACCAGATGACAATCCATTTATGGCAGGTGCGTTTCATGGGACTGGCGAGGGAGATAGCGCAATAAATGTAGGAATCTCAGGCCCTGGTGTTGTAAAAAGGGCTTTAGAAGGAAAAAAAGATGCTTCAATTGATGAGGTCTATGAGACAATAAAAAAGATGGCATTTAAGATAACAAGGGCTGGTCAGCTTGTTTTGCAGTATGCAAGCAAAAAGCTCCAAATTCCAGCCGGGATTGTAGATTTGTCGCTTGCACCAACACCAAAAGTTGGTGATAGCATTGCAGAGATACTTGAAGAGATAGGGATTGAAAAGGTTGGCGGGTATGGCACAACATTTGCTTTAGCACTTTTGAACGATGCTGTGAAAAAAGGTGGCGCTATGGCGGCAAGTTTCACAGGTGGACTTTCAGGGGCATTTATTCCTGTATCAGAAGACTCTGGAATGGTAAAGGGAGTAGAGGCAGGGGCACTCTCTTTAGAAAAACTTGAGGCAATGACAAGTGTATGCTCTGTTGGTCTTGATATGATAGTTGTGCCAGGTGATGTAGAAGCTGAAGTTATCTCTGCAATGATTGCAGATGAGATTGCCATAGGCATTTACAACAACAAAACAACTGCTGTGCGCGTAATTCCTGCCTATGGTAAAAAAGAAGGAGATGAGGTTAACTTTGGTGGGCTTTTGGGAAGATCAAAGGTGATGAGTATCAACAGAAGTTCACCAAAAAGGCTAATTGAACGTGGAGGAAGAGTTCCACCACCTGTAATTTCGCTGAGAAACTAAAAGTTTTTAAAAGGAGGTAGCAAATGTTATGCTTTTTTCAAAAATGCACGGGCTTGGAAATGACTTTATTGTGATAGATACAAGAGGTAAAGAGGATATAGATTATAACTTGCTTGCAAAGAGGATGTGTCATCGACACATTGGAGTTGGTGCAGATGGTCTGCTGCTTGTATTAAATTCAGATATTGCTGACATCAGGATGAGAATTATCAATTCTGATGGGTCTGAAGCTGAGATGTGTGGAAATGGCATCAGGTGTTTTGCAAAATATGTATATGAAAGAGGAATTGTGAAAGCCACTAAATTCAAAGTTGAGACATTGGCAGGCATAATTGAGCCAGAGCTTTTTGTAAACGAATATGGCCTTGTTGATAAAGTTAAAGTGAATATGGGAAAGCCCAGCTTTAAAAGAAAAGATATACCAATGCAAGGCGACCCAGAAAGTGATGCCATAAATACATCTATTGTAGTTGATGGCAATGAATACAGAATTACATCTCTTTTGATGGGTGTTCCGCACACTATTTTGTTTGTTGATGATGTTGAAAAGGTGGACATTTATACTTTAGGACCAAAAATAGAAAAGCATGATGCTTTTCCAAGAAAGACAAATGTCAACTTTGTTCAGGTGATTGACAAGAATAATATAAAGGTGAGAACCTGGGAAAGAGGAGCAGGTGCAACATTTGCATGCGGCACTGGATCTTGTGCATCTGTGATAGCAGCAAACTTGAATGGACTTACAGAAAGAAAAGCAAATGTCCACCTTTATTTTGGAACTCTTGAGATACAGTGGCAGGATGATGATACAGTCTTCATGACCGGCTCTGCTGAGGAGGTTTTTGTTGGGGAGTATTTGGATTAAAGATTATTTTTAGAAATTACAAGAAAAAAGCTCCCTTATCTTGGCTGCATGCAGGTTATTAGTAAAAGCTAATGCCAAGAAAGGGAGATTTTTTTATATGTTGATATTAGGCGTATAAAAATGCGTCGAGATTACCAGATAAAAATCGCATGAATAAAGTTGTCAAAGTTTTAATATTAAGTTCCTCATAATCTGTAAGCTTTGCTATTAAAACCAACCTGTTGTAAACTCCTCATCAAAACCCTTTAGTAATTTTGGAAGACCAAATTTTTTGCAAATTCTATTTTTTTAAATTAATTGCAAGTGCTTACCAGCTTTCCTTTAGTGAAAGTAAAAAAGTGTTTCAGTTTTATCAAAAGGATTTTCAAAAATTAACTCTTTGTATAACATGTGAATACCATCTACGGAATAAATAAATTGTTTGTCAGGGAAACTATAGCATTTATAAGCTAAATGGAGATTGTCGGGATTTGTGTATATATCTTCTTCATCAAAGCACATTTTGCAAGTAATCATATAGTTTTCAAAAATATTTATTTTAATAACGTTTTCTTTTTCTTCAAATTCAAAATAATAATCTTTTTTGTTAATCCATTTTCCAATGTATAAGATTGAAATTTTAGAACAATATAGATTCATTCTATTAACTGTTACAACATAGAATAAACTTTTATCAATTGATTTTCCATAATCTAATATTCTTTCCTTTACAAAAAATGAGTCACTTATAATTCTTTCCTTAAGTCTGCAGATAATTTCTTTTTTTTCGACACCTTTAATATTTTTAATAAAACATTTGATACTCGGGATATTTCGTAATATAGAAAAGATTAAATAAGGAGAATATTTTTTTATTTCTCCTAATGTATATTTTTACTTACAATGGTTATATCTTTTATTCGACAACTTTTTAACTTTTTTTTAAAAATCGAGGATAAACCATAATCGCATTAAGATCATTTGTTTTAGGGTTTACAACAAATAAGTAATATTCTCCAAAGCCTATTTTTGCAATAAGCATATCATTATTTACTGAATATATAAGATTTTGTCCTGACTCAAAGTTTTTTGTTTCAATAATTGTATCATTGTTAAAAAACACCACTTCATTTAAAATATCATTTGATGAAATTGAAATTGGTAATTCAATAAAAGAAAGTTGGTTAGATTCAATATAATGTTTTATAAAGTATTTACTCGGTATTCCTCCAATTGCATGAGGGTAAAAAGGAATGTACATAATAAAGTGTTTATCTTTTTCTTTATATATTGGAGGTATTTTTTCTAACGGGAATGGCAAAGAACCAATATAAGAGCTCTTTTTAGTCTCCAGATTGTATAAAATGATATCTGTTTTTTTAGTTATGAAATTTTCTTTATAGTATATGATTGAGTAGGATTTGTCGTTTGCATAATATGGATTATAAATACGTACTTTAATTGGGAAATCTAATGTTTCACAACACTCAGCTTTATCTACTATGTATTTAGTAAACTTAAATTTTCCATTAACTAAATTCTGAATTAATTCTTCACAGGGTATAATTATAATAGTTTCTGTTGAGTTTACAAAATATTGCTTTTTTGAATAGAAAAATACTCTTTTATCAAATGAACATATTTGTCCAGTTTTGATTAATATATTTTTTTTGCCATTAATGCTTACAACGGACATGTCTAATAATTCATAAATGTAGTGCTCATCTATAATGTAAGGATCGATAAAAATCTGTTGTTTTCCTATGATGTCAAAAACTAAAGCAATTTTATTTTTAAAATGATCAATATTTGGAATTATTACCATAATATATCTATTATTTATAGCACATACATGGATGGGTATGTGGTTTATTAAATTTGCATTCTCTTCACAATAATCTAAAGTATATCTGTAAACTATTTTTTCTTCATTCTTAATTAAATCAATTTGAAATATTTTCAATTCGACTAAATTTGATGAGATGGCTTTTACTGAATAACCAAGCAAGCTTAATTTTTCTTCATCAAAATAAATTATTTCTGAAATTTCGTTTTTTATGATATGAGTAAAAGTCGCTTTAATATTGTTATTTTCTAATGCCACAATTATAATTGATTGTATATTATAGGTATCATAACAATCGCTAATGGTAAATAACACGTAACTATTACTCTGATAAATGACACTTACATTATTAATGTTTTTTGCTAATAATGAAGAAATATAAAAATTAGTAGAGTTTCCAAAAATATTAAATAATTCATTTAAATTGTATACGATAATTTTAGACATATTGCTATGCTCACTCCATTCCTTATTTTGTTTTCAACATAAGACATAGGGTTGTTGTAGTTTTAATTACAACAACCCTACAGAGTTATCTTACGGGAAGAAAATATGACATGGTAATTTATATACAAAGCTTGATGTTATATATTAAAACTTGTATAATGTATATTTTACCATGGCTGGTATATCATACATTTACTATTAAAATCTCAGCCCCCATAGACCTATATCCTCTGCAAAAGTTTTATCTTTTGGATATTACACTCATTAGCATAAGTAAATTCCAATGCTAAAGGTCTTGTTTTTTTTCTTTTGTTTTCTTTCAATTCATTTTCTGTAACAAACAGTTTTAAATTTTATCGCATGGGATATTTTAAATTTATTTTCTAGGTAATTTGTACTTAATAATTATATTTTTTTTAACTAAAACTTTTATAAAAACTATTAAGGACAATAAACTCAAGAGTCATGTTTTATTAAAAATCTTGGATATATTATAATAGCATTTAGTTCTTCTGTTTCAGAATTTACAATTAATGAGAAAAATTCTTCCATATATGATATCTTTCTTATTAACTCATTATCGTTTAAATAAATATATGTATATTTTTCCTCTGGATTAACTGTGACAAAAATGGAACAGTTTTTTAAAAGATAAAACTCTTCAATTTGTTCTTTATATGGAATATTAATTGGTAGTTCGAAGAAGGAAATTTCATTGGTTCCTATATAATGTTTTATAAAAAAATTTTTAATTGGTAGTAAATAAGTATGGAAAGGACGATATAATAAAAAGTATCTATTCTCTTCTATATATACTGGACGTATTTTTTCTGAGGGAAAAGGTAGGGACCCTATAAAAGCTCTTTTTTTCGTTTCTAGATTGTAAGTAAAGATGTCGGTTCTTTTTGTCAAAAAATTTTCTTTTACATAAGGTATAAATGGAGAATCGATATAAAGAGAATGACTTTTTATACTGTAAAAAAAGCCATAATTAGGTTTTCCATAGTTTAAAAAACTTAATGTTTCAGAATACTCAACTTTATCAATTATATATTTAGATAACGCAGGCATTACACCGCTGATTAAATCTTGAATTAACTCTTCACAAGGAATAATCAGTAAAGTTTCAATCTTATTAATTATATCTTCACCTAAATTAAAATAGTATCTTTTTTCATCTGAGCTAATTCTACCAGTTTTAATAAATAGATAATTTCTGTTTTTGAATTTTTTTATTTCTGCGAATGAAATTTCGCAAATATAGTGGTTATCTGTTATAAATGCATCAAGATAAAATTCAGATTTATTATATAGGTCAATAATCAGAACAAATTTATCTTTAAAATTTTCACAATTATTTATGAGCATTATATATCTTTCATTTAATGCCAATACGTGAGTTGTAGATGGAATAAGCATATCTTTGTTTTCATTTTCTTCAGAAAACTCCATAATAAAACTGAACAACAAGCTCTCCTCTTTTTTTGCTAAATCTACACTAAATATTCTAATTTCACTAACTTTAGTACTAGTTGAGGTTATTGTGTAACCAGTTAGAGTAAATTTCTCCTCATCAAAAAAAATTATTTGAGATATTTTATTTTTGAGTTTATAACTAATAGTTTGTTCGACCTTGCCATTTTTAAAGGATAAAACTATAATAGATTCAATAATACTTCCAAGTATATCGTTCTTTTCCATAACAAACAGTATATTATTACAACTTTGATAAATAGGATGAAAAGATAACATGTCTTTATTAGCAAAAAAATTATAATGATTATATGTAATTTTATGATAATTGTTTAACATTTCTGATAAATCATATACAGGAATTTCAAACATTATTTTAAAAATTCCCTCCTAATTTTCAATTATTTTTGGCAATGAGGGTTGCCAGAAGTATTTAATAATGACAACCCTCAAGAAAGCTATTTGAAAAATTTCAATATAAAAGATAAAAAATATGAGCAGGAATTTTAGTATCCTTATTCATATAAATATGATAATGATAAAAATAATTAGGCATGCTTCCATGAATTTCTGGTCCATAAACATATCCACCAAATGTGATATAATTTTTTGCTACTGAATCAGCAAGATTTTTAGCCTTGATTTTATATTTACAGAAAACATCTAACCAATTATATACTCTCATATAAGCTTCTGAATAATCTATTGCTGGACCGATATAAAGAATACCATTTTTTATTGCTGCTTTATAATAATCATAGTTTCTGTTTTTAACATTTTCAATTACTTCACTTGCCTCTACGTATTTTTCTCCAAATAATTCAATTACTTTACCACTTAGCAAAAGAGAAGCTATTAAAGCTTCTGCAAGTCCTAAGGCTATTGGGATGGCAATGGCAAACTGTGCCGAAACAGTATCAGAATCACCAATATTATACTCCTTTTTTGTTTTTTCATCAATTAGTTTTGCTTTTAAATTCTCACCATCAAAGTATTCTACTTTTACAGAAAAGTTTCTTTCTTCTGGGCTTGATGTGTCCGAACTTTTATCTTGACTTTGTCAGTTAGGAGGAGTTTTTGAGCTAACAAAAAATAACAAAGTCTTAATTTATGCGGGTTTTGAGAATAGAAAAATAAAAAATTTTAAAAATTGTAGTGGCAAATTAGAGTCTGAAATGTGCTATAAATACTTGACATTTTGAATATTTTGTGGTTTAATTACCTAAAATACCTTCGAGGATTTACCATATGTTTATCAAAATAACTAATGCTGGCGGTTACCAGTATGTTAGATTAGTCGAAAACTATCGTGAAAATGCCAAGGAAAAACAAAGAGTGTTATTTAATTTTGGCAGACTTGATCTTCTCAAAAGTGATCCTGCTTTTAAAAACATTGTAAAAAAACTATCTGATATTGTTGAAAGAACAACTACTGAGAATACAGAAGCTGTTACTATTGAATCTGAAGAGGATGTATCGGATGCAGTTATAAAAAATTGGGGATACATTGTATTCAGAAAGTTATGGGAAGAACTTGAAATAGATAAGTTTTTAAAAGAGAAAGCAACAAAAGGGAGAAAGATAAAATTTGATGTAGACAAAGTAAGTTTTTTAATGACCATACAGAGATTGATAGAACCTATGAGCAAACTAAGAACTTATCATCAGAGAAATAAATATTTTGGATTTGAAGAGGATATAGATTTAAATCAGTTGTACAGGTGTTTAGATTTTCTTGACAGTATAAAAGAGGATTTAGAGACGTATCTGTATCAGAAAAATAGGGATTTATTTAAGATGGTAGTTGATGTAGTTTTTTATGACGTGACGACAATATACTTTGAGAGTTGTAGAGCCGATGAACTTAAAAATTTTGGTTTTAGCAAAGACAACAAGATAAATGAAGTACAGGTTGTGTTAGGGCTTTTGGTAGACAAAGAAGGCAGGCCGATAGGTTATGAACTTTTTCCTGGCAATACAATAGATAGCAAGACAATGGTAAAGATACTGAGGAAACTGAAGGAAAAATTTAGTATAGATAAGATAGTGATAGTAGCAGACAAAGGGCTCAACAGCAGATTAAATTTAAAGATGATAAAAGAAGCGGGATACGATTATATAGTAGCAAGCAGATTAAAGAATGCAAGTAAAGAAGTTTTAGATGAAGTATTTGAGCAAGAAGGATATAAAAGGCTTGATGGAAAAAGTTGTTTGAATGCTGAAGAAATTTATGGGGATGAATTCAAATATAAGGTATTGGAAAGAACAAATGTTATCAAGGATGAAGAGGGTAAAGAGTTTAAAATAGAAGAGAGACTGATAATAACGTATTCAAGCAAGAGAGCTAAGAAAGACAAAGAAGACAGAGAGAGATTGGTATCAAAAGCCAAAGAGCTTTTAGAGAACAAAGGAAGTATAACAGCCTTAGAGAAAAAAGGTGCGAGGAAATATTTGAAGAGGAAATCAAAGTCAGAAGAATATGTATTGGATGAGGAAGCGATAAAACGAGATGAGAAGTTTGACGGTTACTATGCAATACAAACGAGTAAAAAGGATATGGATGTAGAAGAAGTTTTAGGAGCATATCACGATTTATGGAAGATAGAACAGTCATTCAGAGTAATGAAAAGCTGTTTAGAAGTACGACCGATATATCACTTTACAGAAAGCAGAATAAAAGGACATTTTGTGATATGTTTTTTGGCATTTTTATTACAGAGGACATTGGAATATATTTTGAGGAAAAAAGGTAAAGGAATAAGTAGTGAAAGGATAATGGAAGCAATAGATTCAATGAACTTTTTTGAAATAGAGATAAAAGGGAAGAAATATTTGATAAAGCAAAGGACAGAAGAAGGAGCTGGAGATATACTGAATGTGATGAAGATAAAGGGGCCGAAAAATTTCATCACATATGAGGAAGGCTTAGAATTTATTGGTATTAGCAAATGATGTAGTGACAAAATTGAGGTCCATATTTTGTCAATCCCAGTCCTCCCAAGCTTTTTGAGTTTCAAACTGACAAAGTCAAGAAATAGTTTATCTTTGAATTCACTTTTTTTAACTAAAAGAGAAAAGGGCTCAAAAAGAGGATATTTTGTACTGAATTCATACGCAAGCTTACCAGTATCAAATGAATATGTCTTTTTACACCTCAATTAATATTTCTATTTTTGACTTTTTGGCGTAACAAGCTTATTTTGCATACATTATTTTTATTATTGTCCCAAACCCTTTTGGCAACTGGAAAATGCCTGTAGTTCAAAAAATATTAATGATTAAAAATTCTATATCAATATGGTACAACCAAAATTTCCTCATTATTTAGAGGATTATTAAAATACAAAATATTTGAACAAGGTTCGGTTTGTAGTAGTAATCTTTTATCATAAAGCGAAAAAAACTTAAAAATGGTGTTATTAGGCTGCAAATATTCCATTGTTACAAGGTAGCCATCACTTTCACAAATATCTATACATCTTTCTTTTTTGTTAAACTTAAATGTGTTGTAATTCTTAGTAACTATTTTTTCTCCTAAATAGAGAGCTTCTATAATACTTATTTCTTGATTTTCAAGTATTTCTCTTGCAATGTAAAGAGCATCTTTTTTATCGATCTTCTTTACTTTAATAATTTTGTAATTAGTATAACTGGAATTTTCTAATATTTTTTCCCTGGTGGTACAAATAAGATGTGAAGAATTATTCTTCTCAAGAAGATTAATTTTGTAAAATTCAGATTTATTTTCATTAACATATGTTTTAAGATAATAATAGTTATCATTCTCAATGAAATAAAAGGGTAAAACAGCATCGAATTGAGTACATGTAAAAGTGTATTTTTCGAAATCTACTGAATCTTTTAAAATATCAACTTTTAATTGTTCAATAGGATATATTATGTGCTTTTGAGTAAAATGATCGGTTGAAACAATATCACTTCCTTCTTTATTATTGACAAGGAGATCATGTTTTTCGGAATTTCCAAGGTTGCTAATTTCAAAAAATAAGTATTTAGAATCAAACAAATGTACTTGGACCACGTCGATATGTTTTATTTTTTTTGATAATCGAGAAGACAATAGATAATATTTTTTTGCTATAATGTCAATAAAAACAAACAATGGTTCAAGCCTCTCTAATTGGCCTTTTTTGTCAAAATGTGGCATTAATTTCACAAAGATATATCTTTTATCTAATAATTTTGCATGTATTGAATATTTAGTTTTACAAAAAAGGCTGTTATCAAAGTCTTCCAATTCTAAAAGGAGAGGAATGTCTATTATATCCTCTTCTTCTAACTCAGAGTTCAGTTTTTTTATATGGAGTTTGAGACAAGAAGTAAAAGAGCTATGAATTGTAAATATATCTTCGCACATATCATTATATAAAATTTTAACATCGTTGGAAACTTTAAAGTATTTAGATTTATATTTTTTAGTATCAATATAAAATACTCCCGTCTGATATAATTTAAATGGATGTTTATAAGTCCAACAAAAAATTTTATTATTTTTGTAAAGACAAAAGTTTGAAAATTCTCTAGTATTATAATTTGATAAATATTCTTTTAAACTATCAAATAAGCAAATTTTCTTCAATTGGTTAACCTCCTTATAATATTCAGTATATTGGCATAGAGGCACCTATTTTTAAAAAATAAAATTTTAAGTAGTGCTTAAAATATAAAAATAGGTGCCTCTATTCGGTTGGTTTTAATTAATCTATGGGTGGAATATATGAGCAGAACCAAGTATTTTTATCCACTGATTGCTAATTACCGTATGAAAATGAGGATAATAATTGGGAGATTCTTTGTGAGCTGAATGATGTTCTATCATACCATACACACGTGTGGCAGTTAGTGCTAATTTTTCTGCAAGTTCATAATTTTTGCAAAAGACATTGTAATTAAATTTAGCCTTATTATCATCTCTTTCAAAATCAGCTGCTTGAACTCTTTCTTTTGCTGTGAAAAAATCTATAGCTCTACCAATATACACGTTTCCATTGTATATATATGCTTCATAATAGTCATAACTGCTGTTTTTAATCTTTTCGACTATATCTGTAACGATTACACATGTTATTCCACCAATTACTATTGCATGTAAGATTGCTAAAAGAGCAGAAATTAATGCCTCACTTAATCCCAATGCAATAGGCAAAGCTATAGCAAACTGTGCAGAGACAGTGTCCGAATCACCAATATTATACTCTTCTTTTGTTTTCTCATCAATCAATTTTGCTTTTAAATTCTCACCATCAAAGTATTCTACTTTTACAGAAAAGTTTCTCTCTTCATTTAGGCTTGAGCTATCCAAACTTTTATCATACTTTTTAGAATCAATAGGCTTAACTTTTAATTTTATCTCATTTGTATCTTTGTCAAGCGTAGCAATATACTTGTATCCTTCATACTCAGCTTCTGCTGCTTTAATTTTTTTGTCAACATCATAGACCTTTATTTTATCTTTCCAAGCATCATATCTTGGCTTTGCAAAGCTGACAGAATTGATAGGCAAAAAGGTTAATATAAAACTAATACAAACAATGATAGCTAATATTCTTTTCATTTTACTTTTCATTTTGAACACCCCTCCGAACTATTTTTCATTTAAATTTAACAAGACCAAAGCCAAATATATTATCTTTACCTTTTTCACCGAGGTCTTCAGAAAGTTTTAGGAGTATATTATAGATTTTATCTTTGTTTATGCTGTGTTTAGGTAGCAAGCCCCACTTTTCTGGTTTGCTTAAGATAAGAGCGATAATTGCTGTCAGGTGTGCAGCAGCCACAGAGTTTCCACTTGAGAGTTTGTAGCTATTGTTTGGAGCTGTGGACAAAATATTTTCACCAAAAGAGCAAAAATCAATTTTGCCTTGAGAAGAAAACTGCGATATTTGTTTTTTGTAGTTGACAGAAGCAACAGAAATAACTTCGGGGTATGATGCAGGAAAGCCTGCTTTTGAACCGAATGAATTTCTTGCCGAGGCAACAATGATTATTCCATGTTTTGTTGCTTTTAAAACAGCTTTTCTGAGTTTTGGATTATCAGATGAGGTGGAAAAACTCATGTTAACAATGTTAATCTTGTTTTTTATACAAAAATCAAGAGCACGTACAACGAGATCAACTTTTCCTTCAAGTTTTTTATTTAAGATTTTTAAGATGTAGATTTCAGCTTCAGGTGCAATGCCAACAATACCAAAGTTATTATTTTGAGCTGCGATTATACCAGCGATAAAAGTTCCATGTCCTGTTTCATCCACGGCAGGTTTGTTTGGTTCTATAAAGTTAATAGTTTTGATGATATTTGCATGTTTTAAATCAGGATGGTTCAGGTCAATACCAGAATCCAGAATAGCAATTTTAACATTTTTGCCTCTTGTAAATTTCCATATTTTTGTGATACCAAGTTTCTTGTAGCTCCATGGAATAATTTGCTTTTTATAGACTTGTTGAGGGTTTTGAGTAGAAGGATTATTACTCATGTAGAGGTTGGCAGCAAGTATTGATGATAATATTGCAAAGATAGCACCTGACAGTAAAAAAAGCTTCTTGTGTTTGTGCAACAAATTAGAACCTCCTAACAAAATAAATAGGATTAAAGTATTTAAGAGGTGTTAAGCATAATGATAGTTATCAACTCCTTTCAATGGATAAAATAGCTATAAATACTTATATCAAAAAAAAAAAAAAAAAAAAAAAAAAAACGCAATAGGCAAATTGCATAAATTTTTACATCTTCATATAGAAAGTCTAAACAATAGAGTCATACTTTTATACTTGACGTAAAATTTTTGTGGAGTTTAAGATGGGAAAAAGACGCCCCTATTGGTAAAAAAGAAAAAATAGCATAAAATAATCAAGAAAATAGGGAGAATAAGAAGGAAATACAAACCAAAGTAGAGAATAATATAATTGATGAAGTAAATGCCCGCACATTTGTGTCTTCAGATATGAGTAAGGGCATAGCAAAAGGAGAAGGGCAAGAATATAGTGGCAAAAATTAATGAACGGTTTTAAATATATTGAAATTTTTTTTTAATAAAATATATTTGCCTGGCTTCTAAATTGTGCTGTAATATTTATGGGTGATATAAATATGAAAGCAAAAGAAGTTTTGGAATTATTAAAAATATCAAGACCAACCCTAACTAAATATGTAAAATAAGGGAAAATAAGAGTAACGGTTATGCCAAATGGATTTTATGATTACAACCAAGAAGACGTATACAAAATTTTTATGAAAGGTGTTGAAAGAAAAACATATATTTATGCAAGGGTTTCAACTCCAAAACAGAAAAAAGATTTAGAAAATCAGATAGAAATGTTAAAACAGTTTTGCTTTAGTAATGGCTATAAAATACACGGAGTATTTTCTGACATAGCAAGTGGAATTAGCTTTGAAAAAAGAAATGAATTTTTTAAAATGTTAGATGATGTTCTTGCAGGTAAGGTACAAAGGGTTGTTATAGCCTATAAAGACAGGTTAAGCAGAGTGGGATTTGAATTGTTTAAACGCTTATTTAGAAAATTTAACACTGAAATAGTTGTTTTATCGGAAGTTGGAAGTGAGAAGCTTGATTCTCAGGAAATAATTGAAGAAATTATAAGTTTGCTGCACTGTTACAGTATGAAATTTAACAGCAAAAGAAAAATTCAAAAAATAAGAAAGCTTTTAGAAAGTGAGGTGTTTGAAGATAATAGTCAAGAGGACAGAGCAAATACAGATAAACAAGAACCATGAATTATAGTCTTATTGTGATGAAATATGTTTTGCAGCAAAGAGCTTATACAACTTTGCTAACTACGTTTTAAGACAGGAATATTTATACACAATGGCAGATGGATAAGATACAGAGAACTTGACAAAATGTTAAAAGAACATGAGAGTTATAAGAACTTGCCAGCTCAGACATTACAGCAAGTGCTAAGACTTCTTGAGAGGAACTGGAAAGCATTTTTTAAAGCAATGAAAGAATGGGACAAAGATAGAAGTAAATTTTTGGGCAGACCTAAATTACCAAAGTATAAGAAAAAAGATGGCAGGGCTATTTCTATTTTTACAAATCAGCAGTGCAAGATTAAAAATGGTTATTTGACATTTCCTAAAACAGAATTAAAGCTAAAGACAAGGATAACAGACAAATTAAAAGAAGTCAGGATAATACCAAAAGGAAGCATTTATGTAGTTGAAATAGTTTATGAAAAGGAAATAGCAAAGATACAAAGACCACCAAAGAGGATAGCAGGTATAGATTTAGGGCTTAATAACTTTGTAACTCTGGTAAATAACATAGGCATAAAGCCTATTGTTATTAATGGCAAAGTTATTAAGTCAATAAATCAGTATTACAACAAGAAAAGAGCACAGCTTATGAGTTATGTAGGCAATAGAGGAAGTAGCAAAAGAATAGAGAAGTTGACTTTAAAGAGGAACAACAAGATTAAGGATTTTATGCACAAAGCAAGCCGTTTTATAGTCAACTGGTGTAAGCAACACGAAATAGACACTATTGTTGTTGGATATAATCCAAACTGGAAGCAGGGGATAGAGCTTGGCAAAGTAAATAATCAAAATTTTGCTTCTATACCATTTAATCAGTTTGTAAATATGCTTAAGTATAAGTGTGAAGAAGAAGGAATTAACATAATAATTACAGAAGAAAGTTACACAAGTGGCTGCAGTTTTTTAGATGGAGAAGAAATCAATGAAATAAATTATGATCCACGTCGAAGAATAAAGAGAGGCTTATTTAGAAGCAATAAAGGAATATTAATAAATGCCGATGTTAACAGTGCATATAATATAATCAAAAAAGTATTCCCCGAAGCATTTGCTAAGGGGATAGAGGGTGTGGGGTTACACCCAGTTAGGCTGAATGTAGCCTGACGAAAAATAGTGTTTAGCAAAATTTTAAATAGTTTTTAATACTTTAAACACTATTCATAACCTAGGAATGAAGAGCTAAAGGACTTAAAAATAAGGACATGGCAATGTCCATGTTGTGGACAGAAACATGATAGGGATGGGAACGCAGCCAAAAACATTCTGAAACAGGGATTACTCCAGTTAGGAATGGTAGTAAGTGTATAGGCAATGTAGTAGGGTTGGGACGACCCAAGCCGATAAAGGCGATGCCTGCTGAGATCTGTCCTTTACTACTGGGGATACAATCCCAGTAGCAAGTCTGGTCGATGAAGCAGGAAGCCTGCAACTTCAGTCATGGGTAGTTCACTCGAAAGGAAATATATTAATTGATCCTAATGTTAAATCAATACACGATGGTAATTTAGAATTTTTAGGTTATTTACTTCTTAAAATCCGCTGATGCCAGGTATGACTTTTTGCTGAATAAAGAGTAAAAGATAAAAGCTCATCATTTTGATTGAATTTTTCTTATCTTGTGGTATAATTTTAATATGGTTTTTATGGCTTTTTGCAAGGAAGGTGAATGTATTGAAAGTCTTCTATGTTAAGATTGAATACAAAGATGGAAGAAAAGTAGAAGATATCTTTCTCACAAACGCTAAGGCAAAAGAGATGTGCGACTTGCTTTTAGGTGAGGACAAGGAAGGTCAAATTAAACTTGTTGAGACAAAATGCAGAGAAGTGGATTTATAATTTAACCTGTAATTTTTACAAGTCAATACAAAATTTTTTAGGAGGTTTTAAAGCACGATGGCCAAAATAATTCTAACCATTTTAGAGCTTCTTTTAGCAATTGCACTTATAATTGTTGTGCTTTTGCAGTCAGGCAAGAGCGCAGGGCTTTCTGGGTCAATTGCAGGTGGTGCTGAGACATTTTTTGGAAAGTACAAGGGAAGAACACTTGATGCTATGCTTGGAAGATACACATGGATAATTGCAGCGGCTTTCTTTGTTGTATCAATACTTTTATTCTTAGTAATAAAGTAAACCTAAGGTTGGTAGCCGACCTTGGGTTTTTATTTTAACCATCATACGTGGTATATTTTTACAATTAAATTACAAAAGAAGGCAGCAACAGTTGAAAATAGTTATGCAAAAGGGTATAATTTTAATTAGGTGATGATAGATGTTATTAAGTATGCAAAAAGTAAAAGAAATATACTCAATCAGTCGAAGGACACTTATAAACTGGGAGAAAGAGGGGTTAATTACCCCTGTTAGAACCCCAAAGGGTAGAAGAAGGTATAAAAAAGAAGACATAGAAAAACTACTGGGTATGATAGAGGAAAAACCAAAACCAACTGTTGTTTTGTATGCAAGGGTATCAACAAAAAAGCAAGAAGAGTACCTTAAAAATCAGATAAGAAGACTTGAAGAATATGCCAATTCTCAAGGGTGGCAATATGAGACTATATTTGAGATAGCGAGTGGGGTGAACGAGAACAGAAGGGGACTGTTGAAACTTTTGAACAAGATTAAGAGAGGAGAAGTTGAAAAAGTTGTAGTGGAGAATCCTGACAGACTTGCAAGGTTTGGGTTTGAATATCTCAAATTTTTTATGGAAAGCTATGGAGTAGAACTCATAGTGCTAAACGGTCAAGAAAACGAAGAAGACATAAACAAGGAACTGGCAGAGGATTTAATAGCGATAGTAACATCTTTTGCAGCAAGGATTTATGGTAACAGAGGTGCAAAAAAGCATGATAACAGTTCAGGCCAAGCTAATTTTTGAAAGCAGGGAAGATAAACAAAAAGTCCTGGACCTTATGAGAAGATGGTCATCATGCATGAGGTATGCATACAAGAGGTTACTTGAAGGGCATAAAAGGAATGAACTCAAAAGAGAGCTGCAGGGGATTTTCAATCTTAATTCCCGATACGTGGATGATGCAATAATGAAAGCAAAAAGTATTTTGACCTCATGCAAAGAAAGAGGCGAAAATCCTAGGAAGGTCATTTTGGTGGCAGGCAGCTTTTTGAAAAACTAAGGAAGCGACATATAAACGGCGAACAATATAGGAAACTTCAACTTAAGTGGCAGGAGAAAAGGAAGGGGAACCTGTATTCAAGAGGAGACAGGAGCAAGAAGGTAATCTCAATACAAGGATTGAGACAGATGAAAATTGTACAAGACTTAGAATCAACGTAGGAGAAAGGGAGTATGTATATGCGAGAATACAGCCTGGATGGAAGATAAAAGATGGAAGGTACATTGATAGAAATCAACTTCTTGAGGCGATAAGTATTTCTGGACAGCCTTATTCTGCTGAGCTGAAACTTAAAAGTGGTATAGTATATGCCTACTTTGCTATTGAGGAAGTTTTCCCAAAACCTGCAATAACGAGAGCGAATGGAGTTATAGGGATAGACACTAACGCATATCCAAAGAATGTTGCATGGGTAGAAACAGATGAGCACGGACAGTTTCTGGGATATGGCAGGATACCACTTGAGAAGCTTGAAAGTGGCAGCTTTGATAAAAGAGAGTATTACAGGTGGCAGTATGCTCATGAGATTGTAAAAATAGCAAAAGAATAAGAGAAAAGCTGTTGTGATTGAAAGACTGAACATGAAAGACAGGGGAAGAAGAGGAGACTTTTCAGGCAGAAAATCAAGACGGATAAGGCATTATTTTGGGTACAGGTCACTTTTGGAGAAGGTAAAACTTTTAGCAAAGAGAGAAGGGATAGAGGTTATAGAAGTAGACCCCGCATACAGTTCTGTAATAGGGATTTTGAAGTACGCACCGCAGTTTATGGTGACAAAGGATATAGCTGCAGCATACGTAGTAGCAAGAAGAGGGCTTGGGTTAAATGAGAGGATACCGTCAAACTATATGGAGTTTTTGAGATTGCTCGATAGTAGTTTAGAAGAATTAAAAGAGTATGTAAGCAAAATGGTGAAGAATGTAATTTTGAGGAGGAAGCAGATAAAGGAGATTGAGAATGTGATGCGGATGGTACAAAGCTCTGGGAGTGAGTCAGGGAGGCTATCCGTGCCTCTGGATGGAACAAGTGCGGGTAGTCGTGGCAAAAACCACAATCCCTGGCGAGTTCTCAGGGTAGCGGTGGTAACGCCACTCTCCCCTGACAGAGTCCTGCGTGATATGTCTATCTTGAAATTGCTTTTGATTTCAGGGCAAGTGGGGAAGACCTGTAAGGGCGCGAGTTCCTGTTTCTTGGGACAGGGGCTATGGCTTTCCCAAATACCGCCTGCTGGGGCTGGGAAAGCCTGAAAGGCGGACTACAAATACCCCAGCCGCCAAACTCGTGCAATTTTGCACAGTTTGGTTGACCAGGAAAATTTTATTATGAGCATAACACGCGATATTGCACTTGAAGAGGTTAAGAAGAGAATTAAAACACCAAACCTGCTTAAACATTGCTTGGCATGTGAGGCTATTATGAGAGGGCTTGCATGCTATTTTGAAGAGGATATGGATAAATGGGGAATATGCGGGCTTGTCCATGACATAGATTATGAGGAGACAAAAAATGACCCAAGCTCACACAGTATAGTTGGTGCAAAAATATTAGAGGATTTAGGGTTTGACAAAGACATTGTGTATGCAGTAAAAGTTCACAACGACGCACATGGTCTTCCCCGTTTAAGTCTTATGGATAAAGCGCTTTACTGTGTTGACCCAACTTCAGGGTTTATTGTTGCAGGTGCGTTGATTCTACCATCAAAAAAGCTCTCTGATGTGACAGTACCATTTTTAATGAACAGGTTTAATGAGAAAAGCTTTGCAAAAGGGGCAAATAGAAGCCAGATGAAGGCATGTTCTGAGCTTGGGCTTGAGCTTGAGGAGTTTTTAAGAATATCTTTGGATGCCATGCAGAAAATAAGTGTAGAGCTTGGGCTGTAGAATAAACTTTTTAAAAAAAGAGGATGTGAGATGTTCTGTGAAAAAAGCAAGATTTGAAGAGAAAAAACAAGAGATTTGGGGTTTAATCCGCGAAGAAAGCTATCATCCAATGACGTTTTCTGAAATTTTAGATATCTTAGGTTGGAATGAAAAAGACGAACTTTTACTGAAGAGAATTCTTGATGAGCTTGAACAGGAAGGGAAAATTGTCAGGACAAAGCGCGGAAGATATGGCCTTGCTGAGGAGATGAACCTTTTTGTTGGTGTATTAGAAGTAAATCCGCGCGGGTTTGGATTTTTGGTTCCTGACAATCCTAATATCCCTGACATCTATATCTCAGCAGAGAACATGAACGGGGCTATGCATGGCGATAGAGTACTTGTCAAAGCACTTTCTTTACCTGTTGAAGGCAAAAGAATTGAGGGATATGTGGAAAGAATTTTAAAAAGAGGAATTACAAAGGTTGTTGGAAGGTATGAGGATAGTAAAAACTTTGGATTTGTTATTCCAGATGACCAGCGAATAACTTATGACATCTATATTCCAAAGAGCGGGAAAAACAAAGCAAAGACAGGTCAAAAGGTTGTAGTTGAAATTACAAGATATCCTGAAAAGAGAAGGAACCCTGAAGGAAGAATCATTGAGATTTTGGGATATGAAAATGCAAAAGGAGTAGATATACTATCAATCATCAAAAAGTACGAATTAGAAGAAGAATTTCCAAAAGAAGTCTTGAAAGAGGTTGAAAATATCCCAGATGTTGTCTTAGAAGAGGAAATTGAAGGAAGAGTTGATTTAAGAGACTGGACAATCTTTACAATTGACGGTGAGGATGCAAAGGACTTTGACGATGCAGTGTCAATCAAAAAACTTCCAAACGGCAACTATCTACTAGGTGTTCACATTGCAGATGTCAGTCATTATGTAAAGCCAAATACGCACCTTGACAGAGAAGCTTTCAGACGTGGTACAAGCGTCTACCTTGTTGACAGGGTAATTCCAATGCTTCCTTTCAAGCTGTCAAACGGGATTTGCTCTCTCAACCCAAATGTGGATAGGCTTACCTTTTCTGTTCTAATGGAAATAGACAAAAATGGCAATGTGGTAAAGCACGATATATTTGAAAGTGTTATAAGAAGCAAGGAGAGAATGACATACACAAATGTTACAAAGATACTTAAAGAAGAGGACAAAGACCTTCTAAAAAGGTATGAACACATAAGAGAAGACTTGGAGCTGATGCGCGAACTTGCACTAATTTTGCGTGAAAAGCGCATGAAACGAGGGGCTTTGGACTTTGACTTTGACGAAACAAAGGTAATCCTTGACAAAAATGGCAGACCAATTGATATCAGAAGGTATGAGCTCACAATCTCAAACAAAATAATTGAAGAGTTTATGCTTATCTGCAATGAGACAGTTGCAAATCACTTCTTCTGGCTAAATGTTCCATTTTTGTACAGGGTTCATGAAGAGCCAGACATAGAAAAGATTTACCAGTTTGCTGAGTTTATATACAACATGGGGTATGTTCTAAAAGGAATTTCCAACAAGATTCACCCAAAAGCGCTGCAGGCAATCTTAGAGCAAAGCAGGGGCACACCAGAAGAAAGGGTGATTCACACACTTTGTCTTCGCTCACTTAAAAAAGCAAGATATTGTGAAGAAAATCTTGGACACTTTGGTCTTTCAACAGATTATTACTGCCATTTCACATCACCTATTAGAAGGTATCCTGACCTTGTAATTCACAGGATTATGAAAGATGTTCTAAAAGGAAAGATGACAGAAAAGAAAGCAGAAAGACTTCGCCGTAAGATGCCTGAGATAGCAAAGTGGACATCACAGCGAGAGCAGATAGCTGAAGAGGCAGAAAGAGAAACAGTTGAACTCAAGAAAGTAGAGTTTATGACAGACAAGATCGGTCAGGTTTTTGAAGGTATTATTTCAAATGTCACACCTTTTGGCTTTTTTGTTGAGCTTGAAAACACTATAGAAGGACTTGTAAGAGTGAGTTCTTTAGAGGATGATTATTATGTCTTTAACGAGAAGACATATCAGCTAATAGGAGAAAAATCAAAAAAGGTATATAAGATAGGAGACAAGGTAAAAGTAAGGGTAATTTCCGCAAATATAGCTTTGAGGCAGATAGAGTTTACAATTGTCTGAGAAAAGAATTTTTGAAAAATCAATTATGACAAGGGTGAAGGCTTATGCATATAGCGCTATATAGAAAATACAGACCAAAAGTGTTTGAGGATGTTGTTGCCCAGGAGCATATAACAAAGACACTGAAAAATCAAATAAAACAAGACAAGGTTGCCCATGCATATATCTTTACAGGGCCGCGTGGCACTGGCAAGACAACCACCGCTAAGATAATGGCAAGGGCAGTAAACTGTCTTAACCCTAAAGACGGCAATCCTTGTAATGAGTGTGAAGTGTGCCAGAGCATCCTAAATGAAAAAACACTTGATGTTTTGGAAATAGACGCAGCATCCAACACAAGTGTAAACGATGTAAGACAGATAAGGGATGAGGTCAGATACCCACCGTCAATGTGCAAAAGAAGAGTGTATATAATAGATGAGGTTCATATGCTCTCAACAGGGGCTTTCAACGCACTTTTAAAAACGCTTGAAGAGCCCCCAGCCCATGCTCTTTTCATTTTAGCAACAACAGATATACAAAAGGTACCAGCTACGATTTTATCTCGCTGCCAGAGATTTGATTTCAAGAGAATCTCTGTAAAGGATATATATGAAAGGCTCAAAAAGGTTGTTGAGCTTGAAAAAATCTCAATTGACGACCAAGCACTATATCTTATTTCTCAAAAAGCAGAGGGAGCATTAAGAGATGCCCTTACAATTTTAGAGAGATGTGTGAACACCTCTGATGAGCATATATCATACAAGTTTGTTGCAAACTTACTGGGCGTTACCTCAACAGAAATTGTGAAAGAGTATTTGAATGCAATTGTCGAGAATGACTCTAACAAGGGTTTGAGAGTGGTAAACAGACTTTGGGACGAGGGAATGGATGTCAATACATTTTTAGAAGAGAGCATAAAAATACTGAGAAATGCTTTGATTTTGCGTTTAGGTGCCCAGAACGTTTTGCTTGACATGATGGATGAAGACAAGAGCTTTGTAACAAACCTTTCTAACCTCCTTGATTCAAATAGAATCGTGTCTGTTATAAAGATATTAATTGACACTGCAAACCAGATAAGATGGACAAGGTTTCCAAAGGTCTTGCTTGAAATAAACACAATTAAGCTTTGTGATATGCAGATGGACACATCATTTGAAGGACTAAATGAAAGGGTAAAAAAACTTGAAATAAAACTTTCACAGATTTTAGAAAATCCGAGTCTACTTCAAAGTTTAAAAACAGAAAAAACTCTTTCATTATCCACAGCAGCGGGTGAGAAATCAGGGTCCTCTGAAGTCAACAAAGAGAAAATGCTCCTTCCAGATGCAGATGTTTCTGAAGTTTTAGAAAGATGGGCTGAAGTAAAAGAAGCAGTAAAGGAAGAAAAGCCTGGACTTTCGCAGGTTTTGCAAAGTGCAAGCATTAAGTTTGAAAATGGCCTTAAAATCTGTTTTAAAGAAGAAGACAGCGTCTTTGCAGAGCTTCTAAAAAGGAACCTTGATTATTTCAAGTCTGTTCTAAAAAAGGTTGTTGGGTATGATGGCGAGGTTGAAGTAGAGGTAAATAGTAACAGTTCTAAAGCTAAACAAGAACCTCAATCTGATGAAGAGATTATGAACAAGCTCAAAAGTATCTTCCCTGATACAGAGATTACTATAAAAGAATAAGGAGAGGAAATAGGTTGAACAATAACATTTATATCATTTACGGCAAAGATGCAAAGTCAATGACAAAGGACCTACTAAAGTACGTTGATGTAAATAAATACATTCCAAGAAATTCAAAAATTGCAATAAAACCGAACTTAGTGGTTGCAAAACCATATACCTCTGGTGCGACAACAAATCCTCAGATAGTTGAAGGGATAATTGAGTACTTAAAAGAAAATGGACATGACAATATTACAATTTTAGAAGGTGCGTGGCTTGGAGCATCTACAAAAAGAGCGTTTGAGGTATGTGGGTATAGCGAGATTTCAAAAAAATATGGTGTAAAGCTAATTGACACAAAAGATGACCAAGTTAAAAAGGTAAATGTTGATGGGTATGAATTGAATGTGTGTAAAAGTGTATTTGAATATGACTACTTAATTAATGTTCCTCTTTTAAAAGGTCATTGTCAGACAAAACTTACATGTGCGCTCAAGAACTTAAAAGGACTGATTCCAGACAGTGAAAAGAGACGATTTCACACGTTGGGGCTTCACAAACCAATTGCATATCTTAATAAGGCTATAAAAACACATTTGATCATTGTAGATAGCCTCATGCCAGACCCTGACTTTGAAGAAGGTGGGAACCCTGTTGAAAAGGATTTTATTGCGCTTGGTTTTGACCCAGTTCTCATCGACAGTTTTGCTGCAGAAAATTTGGGATACAATCCTTATGATATAGAATACATAAAGCTTGCTGAAAAATTAGGAATTGGTAAGACAACAGGTTATAATCTGATAGAAATAAATCCTGAAAAAAAGCCACGCTTAGCTTCAAGAAAATCATCTATTGTCGGCAAGTATGCAAAGTACATTGATGAGAGGGATGCATGTTCTGTTTGCTATGCAAACTTGATAAGTGCACTTATGAGATTAGATGAAGAAGGATATCTTAGAAAGATTGAGAAAAAACTTTGCATAGGCCAAGGTTTTAAGGGAAAAGGCATCGATGGAATTGGAATTGGAAGCTGCACGAAAAATTTTGATATTTCAATTTCAGGCTGCCCGCCGAAATCAACTGAGATTGTCCAGTTTATAAAAAGCAAGATTTAAGAGTAAAAAATGCGCATGCCAAAAAGAAGGTATGCGCTTTTATTGTTTTTAGTCACTTTTTCAACAGGTTATATCCTTTGGGAAATATACTATCCACAGAGTTATCCACATTATCCACAAGGATATTTTTAACAGAAAGGATATTTGGCTGTTGTGGATTGTGTACATTTTTGTGGATAAAATTTTTGTGTAGAAAATTCAAAATGGGTGGTATATATATAATAACAAAACAAAACTTTCTACATAGAAAGGATGGTCAATATGATGAACTTTATAATTAGCGGCAAGAACATAGAGGTAACAGATGCACTAAAAGATAGGATTGAGAAGAAACTTTCAAAACTTGAAAGGTATGTTAAAATGAACTGTGATGTGCATGTGACATTGAGCGTTGAGAAGATTAGGCACATTGTTGAGGTGACAATACCATTTTATGGCATGATTTTAAGAGCTGAAGAAGCGAGTAATGACATGTACAGTGCAATAGATTTGGTTGTTGACAGTTTAGAGAGGCAGATAAGAAAGTTTAAAACAAAGATTGCAAAAAGGGCAAAGGATGCAGAGTCTTTAAGATATATGACGTTTGAAGAAGAAGCTCAGCAAGAGACAAATCAAGAGGAAAATGGTGAGTTTAAGATTGCAAAGACAAAGAGGTTTCCAATAAAGCCTATGAGCGTTGATGAGGCAATTCTGCAGATGAACCTTTTGGGACACAGCTTTTTTGTCTTCCTAAATCAGGACACTGATAAAGTCAATGTGGTGTACAAGCGAAATGACGGCGCATATGGTCTGATTGAACCAGAATATTAAAAAAATAAGTGACAAAAGAAAAAATTGATGAGACATCACTGCCCCCGCTCAAGACAAAAATTGTCTTGAGCGGATTTTTGTTTGAATATAGATTCAATTAGTGATAAAATTATAACTTGAACATCTAAAAATTCAAAAAATCGAGGGAGAAAAAGGATGCTAAAAATTATCGAAAAGCTAATTGGTAGCTACAGCGAAAGAGAGATAAAAAAGATACTTCCAATTGTAGACAAAATTGAGTCACTTGCACCGGAGTATGAAAGGTTAACAGATGCAGAGCTGAGGCAAAAAACAGATATATTCAAACAAAGACTAAAAGATGGCGAGACATTGGATGATATATTGCCAGAGGCATTTGCAGCTGTTAGAGAGGCTGCATGGCGAACCCTGAAGATGCGCCACTTCAGAGTCCAATTGATAGGTGGCATAGTTTTGCATCAAGGAAGAATTGCCGAGATGAAGACAGGTGAAGGAAAGACTCTGGTTGCAACCCTTCCAGCATACCTCAATGCTTTGGAGGGGAAGGGTGTTCATATAGTAACTGTAAATGACTACTTGGCAAAAAGAGATGCCGAGTGGATGGGCCCTATTTACAATTTCCTTGGCCTTTCAGTTGGTGTGATAGTACATGGTTTGACAAGTGAAGAGAGAAGAAAGGCATACAATTGTGATGTTACCTATGGGACAAACAATGAGTTTGGTTTTGACTATCTGCGTGATAATATGGCAATTTACAAAGAAGAGCTTGTGCAAAGAGAGCTAAACTATGCAATCATAGACGAGGTTGACTCAATCTTGATTGATGAGGCAAGAACGCCTCTTATCATATCAGGGCCGGCCGAAAAGTCAACAGACCTTTACAAAAGAGCAGACAACTTTGTCAGAAGATTAAAACCTCTTTACTACAACAGTGATGATGATAAACAAATGCCAGATACGACTGGCTATGACTATATAGTAAATGAAAAAAGACACACAGTTGCTCTAACAGAAGAAGGAATCAAGAAGGCAGAAAAATATTTTGGTGTTACGAACTTAGCTGACCCAGAAAATGCAACACTGCACCATCATATAATTCAAGCCTTAAAAGCTCATGGGCTTATGAAACGAGATAGAGACTATGTTGTCAAAGATGGTCAGGTTATAATTGTCGATGAGTTTACAGGAAGACTGATGTACGGCAGAAGATTCTCTGAAGGATTGCACCAGGCAATTGAGGCAAAAGAAGGTGTGAGGATAGAAAGAGAAAGCAGGACCCTGGCAACCATTACATTCCAGAATTATTTTAGACTATACAAAAAACTTGCTGGCATGACTGGTACTGCAAAGACAGAAGAACAAGAGTTTAGAGAAATCTACAAGCTTGATGTAATTGAGATACCAACTCACAAACCAATGATAAGAATTGACCATCCGGACAAGGTTTACAAGACAGAAAAGGCAAAATTCGAGGCAATTGTTGAGGAGATTGTTGAGACTCATAAGAAAGGTCAACCTGTTTTAGTAGGTACAGTGTCCATAGAAAAATCTGAAATGTTAAGCGAAATGCTAAAAAAGCGTGGAATTAAGCATGAGGTGTTAAATGCAAAACACCATGAAAAAGAGGCTATGATAATTGCAAAGGCTGGCCAAAAAGGTGCTGTAACAATTGCAACAAATATGGCAGGCCGTGGTACTGACATTGTTTTGGGTGAAGGTGTTGCAGAACTTGGGGGCCTCAAAGTGATTGGCACAGAAAGGCATGAGAGCAGGCGAATAGACAATCAGCTTCGAGGAAGAGCCGGCCGTCAGGGTGATCCTGGTGAGTCAAGGTTTTACGTCTCGTTAGAAGATGATTTGATGAGACTTTTTGGTTCTGAGAGAATCAAAAGACTTGTTGAGTCATTAGGACTTCCTGATGACCAGCCAATTGAACACAAGCTATTATCTGATGCCATTGAAAAGGCACAAAAGAGGGTAGAGGCCCGAAACTTTGAAATACGAAAACACCTTTTACAGTTTGACGATGTTTTAAACAAGCAAAGGGAGATAATATATTCGCAGAGAAGAAAAGTCTTAGAGGGCGAGAATTTAAGGGACTCTATTTTGAACATGATAGATGAGCTTGTTGATTACAAGATAAAAGTGTACACAGGCGAAAGTCCATATCCTGATGATTGGGATATAAAAGGACTGATACAGGACCTCAAGTTCATATTCTTGGACAATGAGCTTTTTGAGCAAGATGCGAAGAACATGACAAAGGATGAGCTAAAAGAAAAGTTAATCTCAATTGCAAAAGAGAAGTATTTGAAGAAAGAACAAGAAGTTGGCGAGCTTATGCGCGAGCTTGAAAGGGTTGTGCTCTTGAGAGTTGTTGATATGCATTGGATGGATCATATTGATGCTGTTGACCAGCTGAGAGAAGGTATCTCACTTCGAGCAATTGGTCAAAAAGACCCTATAATTGAGTTCAGATTTGAAGCTTTTGAGATGTTTGACCAGATGATAAAGAGAATCCAAGAGGATACGATAAAAATTATTCTCCATGCAAATGTTGAAAATATGCCTCAAAGAGAAAGAGTTGTAAAAGAGATGTATGAAAACTCTCCTTCCGATAGCCCTGTAAGAAAACCTGTTGTCAAAACTCAAAAAGTTGGAAGAAATGACCCATGCCCTTGTGGCAGTGGCAAAAAGTACAAAAAATGTTGTGGTGCGGTGTAAAAAGGTAACACAGCGAAAATTTTGGTAAAGGAGTGATTTGTGACCATGCTTTTGCTTGAAGAGATTTTACAAAGGTTGGAAAAGGTTGAAGAAGATTTAAAAGAAATGAGGGTTTCTCTTTGACATAGGTAGGTTAGAAACAGAGCTAAAAGAACTTGAAAACAAGACATCAGACCCAAATTTTTGGGCAGATTTGGAAAATTCACAGAAAGTTTTGCAGCAAATTAAGAGGTTAAAAGACAAGATTGAAAGGTATCAGAAACTTTATTCTCAATGGGAAGATTTGAAAGTTTTGACACAGCTGAGTATTGAAGAAAGCAATATTGAAATGTCTGATGAACTTGAAAAAGAACTAATAGATTTAGAAAAAAAGATAGAGGAGTTCAAGCTTGAGATACTTCTAAACGGTCCATATGACAAGAACAATGCGATCTTGTCAATCCACGCTGGTGCAGGTGGTACAGAAGCGCAGGACTGGGCAGAGATGTTACTTAGGATGTATACGCGCTGGGCAGCAAAAAAAGGTTACAAGGTTGAAACCTTGGATATTCTGCCTGGTGAAGAGGCAGGTATTAAAAATGTCACAGTTCGCATAGTTGGTGAGAATGCTTATGGGTATTTGAAAGCAGAAAAAGGAGTTCACAGGCTTGTAAGAATCTCACCATTTGATGCAGCTGGAAGAAGACATACATCTTTTGCAGCGGTAGAGGTCCTGCCCGAGGTTGAGGATGATACAGACATTGAGATAAAGGAAGAGGACCTTGAGATAGACACCTTCAGAGCATCTGGAGCAGGTGGTCAGCATGTAAATAAAACAGAATCAGCTGTAAGAATAAAACATATTCCAACAGGAATTGTTGTCACTTGCCAGAACGAGCGCTCCCAGCACAAAAATAGAGAGATCGCCCTTAAAATTTTAAAAGCAAAGCTTTTAGAGCTCAGAGAAAAAGAGCGAAGGGAGAAGATCCAAAAACTCAAGGGTGAGCAGACAGAGATTGGTTGGGGTAACCAAATTCGGTCATATGTATTTTGCCCATACACTTTGGTAAAAGACCACAGGACAGATGCGGAAGTTGGCAATGTTGAGGCAGTAATGGACGGTGAGATAGATGTTTTTATAAACGCTTACCTCAAAAAATTCAGGAATGAGGAGGAAGTAGCGTGAAGCAATTTGTAATTTTCAATGTTGGAGATTACAGCTTTGGGGTTGACATACTTGAGATTGTTGAGATTATAAAACCTACAAAGATTGTAAAACTTCCAAGTGCACCACAATATGTAGAAGGTATTATTGATGTAAGAGGCACATCTGTTCCTGTTTACAACCTTGCAAAGCGACTCGAGATTGAATCAAAAGCAGAGACGCAGAAGATTATTATTGTACAGCTTTCCAAATTCCAGCTTGGATTTTTGGTGGACGATGTCTCTGAGATACTCAAAATTGAAGATGACAAGATTGAGAAGGCAAACGAGAGCATAAAAGGTATCAAACGCAAATTTATTGATTCAATCGCAAGAGTTGGCGATGACATGATTATTATACTTGACCTGAAGAATGTGCTTACAATGGATGAGGAAGAAGAGATTGGAAAATATATTAACAATTAAATCGATGTTTGAATTGGGTATATATAGAGTAAGGAATAATATCCTTACTCTAATTTTTTTATAGATTAATAGGTGGTGAATTTTATATCATGAGAATATTGATTGTTGATGATTCCCCACTTATTTGCAGACAAATTAACGAGATCATAAATTCAATGGAGATGAATTGGGAAATTTGGACGGTTGATACCGGTGAGAAGGCAATTGAATTAATTGATAAAAATGATATTGATATAGTATTTTTAGATATTGTTCTTCCAGGTATAAGTGGATTTGATGTTTTAAAATTTGTAAGGAGAATAAAAGAGTATGGGGATGTTTATGTGATTGTTATGACATCGCTTGACGATGATGAAGTTATAAAAGAAAGCTTTTCCTTGGGTGCAAATGATTTTATAAGAAAGCCAATTAATCAGGTAGAGCTAACCTATCGACTAAGAGCTGCTGTCAGACTCAGAAACTATCAGTATCTCTACAAATCTGCTCTAAACGATTTACAAGAGAAAAATAAGGAATTAATAGAACTGACAAAAAAGCTAAAAGAAACTCAAGATGTTTTAATCCAAAACGAAAAAATGTCTGCAATTGGTCAATTAGCTGCAGGTATTGCACATGAAATTAACAATCCATTAGGATTTGTAATAACTAATATTGAAACATTAGGGAAATATATTGAGAAATTTAAAAAGATAATAGAAGAGTACGATAAAGTTAGCAAAAGTATTTGTAGTGACAATCAGATAGGTATGGAGGGTGTTATTGAGAATTGCAAAAGGATTAGTGAATTAAAAAAGCAACTTAAATTTGACTTCATGGTGAAAGATATAGACCAACTTTTGGATGAAACTATGGATGGACTGAGGAGAGTTTCACACATTGTTCAGAGTTTAAAAAGGTTTGCACGAAGTGGTTTGGATGGTCAGGCAAGCTATGAAGATTTAAATGATATTATAGAGGAAACTCTTTTAATTGCAAGAAACGAACTAAAATATGATATTGAGGTTATAAAAGAATATGGGGAAATAAGACAAATTTACTGTAACCGCGGTGAAATAGGTCAGGTGATACTAAATATTTTAATCAATGCTGCTCAGGCTATAAAATCACAGCCAAATAGAACACAAAAAGGTCATATCTGGATAAAAACATGGGAGGATTCAGACTTTGTATATTGCTCTATAAAAGATGATGGACCTGGTATAAAAAGGATATACTTGAATAAGATTTTTGAACCCTTCTTTACCACAAAGGATGTTGGAAAAGGAACAGGGCTTGGGCTTAGCATTTCATATGACATTATTGTTAACAAACATGGAGGAGATATCTGGGCTGAAAGTGAAGAGGGGAGTGGTGCTACTTTTGTGTTTAAACTTCCTATAAGGTCAAAATTATTGGAAAATCAAATTTGAAAAGTGGTGGGATAAGCCATGTCAAAATCAATTCTGTTCGTTGATGATGAGATAAATATATTAAAGGCTCTTAATAGAGCATTTTTGGATGAGGACTATGAACTATTTTTTGCACAGAACGCTGAAGAAGCATTAAAAATTATGGAAGAAAATTACATAAATTTAATAGTAGCTGACATGAGGATGCCAAGCGTTTCTGGGTTTGAACTGCTAAAAATAGTTAAACAAAGATATCCAGGTACAATTCGTATAATTTTAAGTGGATATGCTGACGAAAATCTCGTTTTTAGGGCTCTTCAAACAAACATAGCAAAGCTTTATATTCTAAAACCATGGGATAATGAAAGACTTAAACAAATAATTAAAAATATATTCGAGTTAGAAGATTTAATGAAAGCTAAGAAATGCTTAGAAATAGTAAACAACATTGATTATATTCCTACATTGAAGAACTTATATCTCAAAATTACAAAGACGATAGAAGAGGAATTAGGTATAGACAATATTATAAGTGCTATTGAAGAAGACCCTGCAATCTCCTCCAAAATATTACAGGTTGCCAATTCAGCTTTTTACAATTTAAAAACTGCCTCTGTAAAACAAGCTGTAGTCTGTTTGGGGTTAGTAAATGTTAGGAATATAATTTTGAATACAACTATTTTCGAGTGTTTACAAGATGGAAGTACCAAATCATTGTTATGGCAACATGCTAATATCGCAAATAATGTATTTTATTACTTGTATGATAATATTATGAAAAAAAGAGTACATGACTCTTACGCCTCTGCAGGTTTACTTCATGGAATTGGACAATTGATTTTGCTTAAAACATATCCTAAAAAATACATAGAGTATCTTTCTGTCATAAAAGAAGAAAAGGGACCAATTGATCATCAAAAATTTGAACTTGAATTATTTGGCATTTCCCATCCGGAGTTAGGAGCAGTATTGTTAAATTGGTGGGATATACCATATCCTGTAGTAGAAGCTGCTCTTTTTCATCACCAGCCCTATGATGAGAGGATTATTCACAAAGAGTTGGTTTGTGCGGTTAATATTGCATGTTATTGCGCATGGGATATTTTAGGAATTCATAGTTTGCAAGAGTATCCACTTTACTCTATCAAATATTTAAATCTTGATGAATATATTTGTGAGGAAATTAAAGCATGGTTTTTAAATAATCACTATAAAAAAGAATAATTTGAAAACAGGAGATTGAGAAAAATGAAGAAATACACAGTATTATTTGTTGATGATGAAGAAAACATATTGAGTGCTTTAAAAAGGGCTTTGATAGATGAGGAATATAGGTGTCTTTTTGCAAAAAGTGGGGATGAAGCATTGAAGATATTAGAAAAGGAAAATGTTCAAGTTATAGTTGCTGACATGAAAATGCCAGAAATGGATGGGCTTACTCTACTCAAAATTGTAAAACAAAAATATCCTAAGATAGTTAGAGTTGTATTATCAGGATTTACACAGCTTCCTCAAGTTTTGGCTGCTATCAACCAAGCAGGAATCTTTAGATTTATCACAAAGCCATGGAATGTGGAAGAAGAACTCAAAATAGTCATAAATCAAGCATTAGAGTACTATGTAATTCAAGAAGAGAAAGAGCAGCTGACAAAAACTCTTGAAAAAAGAAATGAGATGTATGTCAATGTTTTGAGAGCTACTGAAAAAAAATTTAAGGAGCTAAAGCAAAACTTTGACGTTTTAAGGGATATTATTTCCTACCAGGATTCATATATTATTCAGCTTTTAAAAGCGGACAGAAAGAAAGATATTGTTATCTTTTTGCTTGAGAATATGAAGAGAACTATTTCAAATTACATTTCGATGCTACCAATCTATCCAATAAAGTTTAACGTAGAGAAGTTAGTGAGAGATCTAAGTAAAACTATAGAAGAAAGATTTGAGGGAAATAGCAATATCAAAATAGAAGTAAAAGATGAGACCAAAGAATACACTTTTGAAGGATTTTACGGTGTATTGCTATTTACCTTAATTGAGATTATGATGGTTATAATTCAATTTGACTTAGATGCCTTTGCCGTTATAAGCATTGACTGTATTGATAGTAAATTAATTATAATAATTTCGATTCCAACAAAAATAGAAGAAAAGCTACTTTTATATTTGCTTTCTCTCACTCCTTTTGCATCTGTGTTGAAAGGAACTCTAAAAATTGATACGCAAAAGGGGAAAAATATTGATATACAAATCGAATGTACATTTGACTACGTTGAAAAAAACATTAATTAATACGCAAAGAAAACAAATTTTTATGATGAAAATGATTTAAGCAATGTTTATAATTATAGAAAAACTAAATGCAGGGGTGATAATTATAAATGTCAAAGCCGATGACAATGTCCCAAAAGATTTTGGCATACCATGCAGGCAAAGAATATGTTGAGCCAGGCGATTTGATATTTGCAAATGTTGACTTAGTTTTAGGAAATGATGTCACAACACCTGTGGCAATAAAAGAATTTGAAAAGATAGGTGTTGATAAGGTTTTTGACAAGGACAAAATTACAATAGTTCCAGATCATTTCACACCTAATAAAGATATAAAGTCTGCTCAGCAGTGCAAAATGGTGAGAGAATTTGCTAAAAAATATGACATTACAAATTATTTTGAAGTTGGCGAGATGGGTATTGAACATGCACTCTTGCCCGAAAAAGGCCTGGTTGTGCCGGGTGATTTGGTAATTGGTGCAGACTCTCATACATGCACATATGGGGCATTGGGTGCTTTTTCAACAGGAATTGGTTCTACTGACATGGCATGTGCAATGGCAACAGGAAAGTGCTGGTTCAAAGTTCCAGAAGCCATCAAGTTTGTCCTCTACGGCAAAAAAACTGGCTGGACATCAGGCAAAGATATTATCCTTCACATTATTGGTATGATAGGTGTTGATGGTGCACTTTATAAATCAATGGAGTATACAGGTGAGGGATTAAAATCTTTGTCTATGGATGACAGGTTTACAATTGCTAACATGGCAATTGAAGCAGGTGCAAAAAATGGTATATTTGAGGTTGATGAAAAGACAATTGAGTATGTAAAACAGCACTCTACAAAGCCTTATAAAATTTTCAAGGCAGATGAAGATGCAGAGTATTCAGAAGTTTACGAGATTGACATCTCAAAGATAAGGCCAACAGTTGCATTTCCACATCTTCCTGAGAACACAAAGACAATTGATGAGATAACAGAAAAGATTTATATTGACCAGGTTGTAATTGGCTCCTGTACAAATGGCAGAATTGAAGATTTGAGGATTGCAGCAAAGATTTTAAAAGGTAGAAAGGTCAAAAAGGGTCTACGTTGTATCATCTTCCCAGCAACACAGAATATCTATAAGCAGGCATTAAAAGAAGGGCTTATTGAAATCTTCATTGATGCAGGTTGTGTTGTTTCAACTCCAACATGTGGGCCTTGTCTTGGAGGACACATGGGAATTTTGGCAGAAGGCGAGAGAGCTTTAGCTACAACAAACAGGAACTTTGTTGGCAGAATGGGTCACCCCAATAGTGAAGTTTATCTATCATCACCTGCAATTGCAGCAGCATCAGCAGTACTTGGCTATATCGGATCACCTGAAGAGCTTGGAATGAAAGGAGATGAAGAATAGATGATTTTTAAAGGGAAAGCTCACAAGTATTATGATAACATTGATACAGACGTTATTATTCCTGCAAGATATCTTAACACATCTGACCCGGCTGAACTTGCAAAACACTGTTTGGAAGATTTGGATAAAGAATTTGTGAACAAGGTCAAAAAAGGGGATATCTTGGTTGCAGGTAGAAACTTTGGCTGTGGTTCGTCAAGAGAGCATGCGCCAATTGCAATAAAAGCGTGTGGAGTTTCATGTGTTATTGCTAAATCTTTTGCAAGGATATTTTACAGGAATGCCATAAATATTGGCCTTCCAATTGTTGAGTGCGAAGAGGCAGTAGATGGTATAGAAGCTGGAGATGAGGTTGAGGTTGACCTTGTAAAAGGTATTATAAAAAACCTTACAAAAAACAAGGAATTTAAAGCAAAACCATTTCCTGAGTTTATGCAAAATATCATGAAAGCAGGCGGGCTTATAGAGTTTGTAAAAGGAGAGTTGAAAAAAGATGCATGGGATAGCTGTAATTCCTGGTGATGGAATAGGTCCTGAAGTCATCGAGCAGGCACTTCTTGTTCTTGACAAAGTGTCTTCAAAGTTTGGGGTTAAATTTGAGTACATTTTTATTGACGCTGGCGGATGTGCAATCGACAAGTATGGTGTACCAATTAGAGAGGAAGATTTGGAACTTGTTAAAAAATGTGAGGCAACATTATTGGGTGCTGTTGGTGGACCAAAGTGGGATGGTCTTCCCGGAAATTTGAGACCTGAACAAGCTCTTTTGAAGCTCAGAGGGGGACTAAAAGTTTATGCAAACCTGAGGCCTGCTGTGCTGTATGATGAGCTAAAAGACTCATCCCCACTCAAAAAAGAGATTGTAGACAAGGGCATTGATATTCTGGTTGTCAGAGAGTTAATTGGTGGTATGTACTTTGGTCCAAAAGGAAGAGAAGTAAAAGATGGCGATGAAGTAGCTTATGACACAGAGGTGTATTCAAAAAGTGAAGTTAGAAGAATTGCAAAGGTTGCGTTCGAAGCTGCCAGAAAGAGAAAGAAAAAAGTAACCTCTGTTGACAAGGCAAACATCCTGGAGTCTTCAAGGCTCTGGAGAGAAACTGTTGAAGAGGTTGCAAAAGATTATCCGGATGTGGAGCTTTCTCACATGTATGTTGACAATGCGTCAATGCAGCTTGTGAAAGACCCATCACAATTTGATGTGATACTTACTTCTAATATGTTTGGAGATATCTTGTCAGATGAAGCATCAATGATTGTAGGTTCAATTGGGATGCTTGCCTCAGCTTCACTTGGCGAGGGCAGTGTGGGACTTTACGAGCCAATTCATGGCACTGCCCCAGACATTGCAGGGCAAGATTTAGCAAACCCAATCGCAACAATTTTGTCTGCTGCAATGATGCTGCGTTACAGCTTTGACATGGAAGATGCTGCAAAGGCTATAGAGAATGCTGTGAAGATTGCTCTCAAAGAAGGGTATCGGACAAAGGATGTCTACACAGAAAATTGTAAGCTTGTTGGAACAAAGCAGATGGGAAAAATCATATGTGAAAATATCTAAAAGCTGCAGAAAATTTTCTGCAGCTTTTTTGTATTTATATTTTCAAAAAGGTAAGGTAAAATATAAACATCACACACTCTAAATAAACGGTTACTGGGGAGGGGTTTTTAAATGAATTATAGGCCCTTTGGAAGGACCGATTTCAAAGTATCAGCTCTTGGTTTTGGCGCAATGCGACTTCCTATTTTAGACAGTGACTATTCAAAGATTGATGAGGAAAAGGCAATTGAGATGCTACAATATGCAATTGACCATGGAATCAATTACATTGACACAGCATATGTGTATCATGGAGGAAACAGTGAAGTTGTGGTTGGTAAAGCTTTGAAAGGGGGATATAGAGAAAAGGTCAAGATTGCAACAAAGCTTCCTGTTTGGCAGGTAAATAATTTTGATGATGCTGATAGGATTTTAGATGAGCAGCTAAAAAGACTTGATACAACTTACATTGACTTTTACCTTTTACATGCTCTTAACAAGGACCATTGGAAAAAGTTAAAAGGTATTAACATATTTAAATGGGTTGAAAAAGTGATCTCTGAAGGGAAGATAAAGTATATAGGATTTTCATTCCATGATGATTTGAACACATTCAAAGAAATAGTAGATAGCTACAACTGGACATTCTGCCAGATTCAGTATAATATTCTAAACAGAAACTATCAAGCGGGTGAAGAAGGATTAAAGTATGCTGCGTCAAAGGGGTTAGCAGTTGTCATTATGGAGCCTCTTTTGGGTGGAAGGCTTGCAAAAGAGCCGCCGGAAGAGATTAAAAAGCTTTGGGATAAGGCAGCTGTTAAAAGAACACCTGTTGAGTGGGCTTTGGCATGGCTTTGGAATCAGAAGGAAGTATCAGTTGTTTTAAGTGGTATGAGCACATTGGAACAGGTAAAGCAAAATATCGAATATGCAAGCAAATATGATATAGGGTGTCTTACAGCCGAAGAACTTGAGCTTGTGGAAAAGGTTGCGCAAAGGTACAATGATCTAAGAAAAGTCAACTGTACAGAGTGCAAATACTGTATGCCATGTCCACAGGGTGTTGATATTCCTTGGAATTTTAGCATTTACAATCAGGCTGGCATGTATAACATGTTTGAAGAGATGAAGAATGACTATTTAAAGAAGGAAAAAGAGAGAGCTGAAAACTGCATAGAATGTGGCGTATGTGAAACAAAATGTCCACAAAATCTGCCAATTAGAAAGCTTTTGAAAGAAGTTGCAGCTTATTTTTCAAAGTAGAAATAGATTATTTACTTTAAAGTGCATTTTGTGATAAAATACTGCATGTTGTGGGAAGAAAAATTACCTCTTCCCTTGCTCCCAAAAAGTGATTTGGGGGCCTTTAAGTCTAAAAGGGAGGTGAAAGCTTGTGGTTGAAAGAAAGTATGAAACAGTGTTTATAATAAGCCCCACACTTGACGATGAGGCAAGAGCAGCTCTTGTCGAAAAGTTCAAGAACCTTATCTCAAGCAATGGGCAGCTTCTTACAGTAGAAGAGTGGGGAAAAAGAAGGCTTGCATACAAGATTAACAAGCATGCAGAAGGATATTATGTGCTTATGCAGTTTATAAGCAAGCCTGACTTCCCTCGCGAGCTTGAGAGGGTTTACAGAATTACAGATGGGGTTATCAGGTTTTTGATTGTAAAGCTCGAAAAGTAAGAGGGGGCGGCTTTTTTGAATAAAGTTATTTTAATGGGGCGCTTGACACGCGACCCCGAATTTAGATTAACCGCAAACAATACCCCCGTTGCTAATTTTACATTAGCAGTCAGCAGAAGGTTCAAAAGAGAAAACGACCAAGATGCAGATTTTATTCCTATTGTTGCATGGAGCAGGCTTGCTGAGTTTTCAAAGAATTACTTGAAAAAAGGTAGGCAGGTAGTTGTAATAGGAAGACTGCAGCTTAGAACATGGGATGATGAATCAAATCGTCGACATTATATTACAGAGGTAATTGCAGAGGAGATATACTTTGCAGAACCAAAGCCCAAAGATGTTCCAGCAGAGGCTGAGGCAGATGTAAAAGAGGAAGATATCCTGCCAGACTTAGACGAAGAGATACTTGACAGTGAACTTGAAAACTTCTTTGAGGAGGATATAGGTACCTCTTCGAAACTGGATCTTGACGAAAATCCAGAAGATGATTTGCCGTTTTAAATAAAAGTAAAAAACTGAAAAAGGAGGGAAGTTGGTTGACAAATCAAAATCAGAGCCAAACCCAGACTACTCAGACTGTAGAAAAGGTAAGCTCAAGACAGAAGAAAAAGAAAAGAGTTTGCTCTTTTTGTGTTGAAAGAATATATGACATAGACTACAAGGATGTAAATAGATTGAAAAAGTTCCTCACTGAAAGAGGCAAGATTATGCCAAGAAGAACAACAGGAAACTGTGCAAGACATCAAAGACAGCTAACAAGGGCAATTAAAAGAGCAAGAATCTTGGCACTTTTGCCGTTTATAGTTGAATAAATACTACAAGCCTCTATGCCTGAGACATGGCATAGAGGCTTTTTGCTTTGTGTGCAGTTTTCTAAATTATAAACTACCTTTTTGTAACATAAATTTTGTATTTAAAACATCAATAAGCTACTCAAAAAGTTTTTCGCATAGTTTTTCAAAAAGCAAAATTTATTTTTAGCATTCTGCTTGACACTATTATACATGTTGTAAAATTGTTGATTTAAAAAACTTTATAGTGATAAAATAATAGCAAAATAGTTACCCAAAAGAGGGTGATAAAAATTCCAGCCACCATCAAAGACATTGCTCGCTACACAGGCTTGTCAATTGCAACAATTTCAAAATACTTAAATGGAGGAAATGTGCTTGAAAAAAATAGAATATTGATTGAAGAAGCCATAAAAGCCTTGGATTTTGAAGTGAATGAGATTGCAAGAGGCTTGAGGACAAACAAGACTATGACTGTGGGTGTGCTTATCCCTGTATTTGAGCAATTCTTCAGCACTATTATTTCAAGCTTAGAAACAATCTTGCTTGAAACAGGCTATAGCGTTGTTGTGTGCGACTATAAAGATGACGAAAAATTGGAAAAGGAGAGATTTGATTTTCTTTATAAAAAAAGAGTAGATGCTCTTGTAGTTGTTCCCACTTCTTTGAGGGGCTGTGATATAAGAAAAATTGTAAAAAGAGATATTCCAATAATAGCAATTGATAGGCCAATTCCAGATTATGAGTGTGATACAATTGTTGTAAACAATTTTGAAATTTCATACAAAGCGGTGGAAAAACTTATCACCATGGGACATAGAAAAATTGGCATAATATGCGGCCCGCAAAATATTTATACAGCAAAGGAAAGGCTGAGAGGTTACATTGAAGCACACAAGAATTATAACGTGGAAATAGACGAAGGATATATAAAATTTAGTGATTATCACAGTATGGAATCAGGATTTAAGAGGATGATGGAACTTTTAGAGAAAGATAACCCTCCCACTGCAGTATTTATTACAAATTACGATATGACTGTTGGAAGTGTAATTGCTATGAATGAAAAGGATGTTAAAATTCCCGATGAACTTTCTGTTATTGGATTTGACAGCATTGAAATAGCAAGAATGGTAAAACCACCTCTATCTTTAGTGCTACAACCAACAGAGGAAATTGGCAAAGCTGCGGCTGAACTTATTTTAAAGAGACTAAAAGGTGATAAAAGCGATTTCCCTCTCTTTAAAAAGTTGGATGCACAACTTTTGATAAAAAAGTCTATAAGAGAGATTAAATGTTGATTTTATTGGTTTTGAGATGATTTAAAGTTTTTTAGCTTATTTTTTATTTAAATTATTTGTTATTGACAAGGAATGTATCAAAGAATATAATAAAATCAAAAATAGAATTTTTATTTTGTCGTGCGATGTGAAACGTTTAGCATATGGTGAGAGAGTTTTAATGATGATTGACTCTCTATTTTTAGAGTAAATAGAAAAATGTGATATACAATTGTGACTAAAGGACAATTATGTAAAAGTTTATAGCGAAAAAATTAGGCAAATATATTGACAAGTTGTGAAAAAGAGTGTATACTAGAAACAGAATAAATGGCGTTATAATTATTTTTGTAAAACAAAAGCTAAACGTTTCACATACTTTCATTCCATTTCACCAATGTAGTTTTGCATCTCAAAAACTGAAAGAAAGGAGAAATAGCAAAAATGTCAAATGAAAGATTGAATGTTTTCATAGGTGAAAAAAGATTTGTTGAAGATTACCCCAAGGTGGGTATAAGACCAACTATAGATGGAAGATATGGTGGAGTAAGAGAGTCTTTAGAAGAGCAGACATGGAGATTAGCAAAATCGGTAGCAGAATTTATTGAAAAGAATGTTTATTTGCCAAATGGCGAGAAGGTAAAGTGTGTACTCCCTCCTCGGTGTATTGGTGGTGTTGTTGAGGCAAGAATGGCAGATGAACTTTTCAAAAAAGAGGGAGTTGGCCTTTCTATAACAGTCACGCCTTGCTGGTGTTATGGTTCAGAAACAATGGAGATGACACTGGATATTCCAAAAGCTGTATGGGGATTTAATGGTACAGAAAGACCGGGTGCTGTATATCTTGCTGCAGTGTCGGCCGCTCACAATCAAAAAGGGTTACCTGTCTTTAAGATATATGGAAAGGATGTTCAAGACAAAGATGATTTTTCAATTCCTCAAGATGTCCAAGAAAAGATTTTAAAGTTTGTAAAAAGTGCTTTAGCAGTTTCTATAATGAAAAATAAGTCCTATCTTTCAATTGGAAACGTATCGATGGGAATCGCAGGTTCTATTGTTGACCCTGACTTTTTTGAGGATTATCTTGGGATGAGAGTTGAGTATGTTGACATGTCAGAGATAATAAGGCGAATAGAAGAAAAAATATACGACCAAGAAGAATTTGAAAGGGCAATACAGTGGGTGAGGAATAATTGTAAGGAAGGAGAAGATCCTAATCCACCAGAGAAAAGAGTTGACAGAAAAAAGAAGGATGAGGTATGGGAATTTGTGGTCAAGATGGCTATAATAACAAGAGATTTAATGATTGGTAACAAAAAGCTTGAAGCATTAGGTTATCCCGAAGAAGCACTTGGACATAATGCAATTTTAGCAGGATTTCAAGGACAGCGGCAGTGGACAGATCATTTCCCAAACGGTGACTTTATGGAAACAATTCTCAACTCCTCATTTGACTGGAATGGACTAAGACAGCCCTACATACTTGCAACTGAAAATGATAGCTTAAATGGTGTATGTATGTTATTTGGGCATCTTCTTACAAATACGGCTCAAATTTTTGCAGACGTTCGAACATATTGGAGCGAAGGTGCTATTTATAGAGTCACTGGATGGAAACCAGAAGGACTTGCTCAAAATGGGGTTATTCATCTTATAAATTCAGGTTCAGCAGCACTGGACGGAACAGGTCAGCAAGAGATTGACGGCAAGCCTGCTATAAAACCTTTCTGGGAAATCACTGAAGAAGAAGTTAGAAAGTGTTTAGAAGCAACAAGATTCTGTTATGCAAATTTGGGCTATTTTAGAGGTGGCGGATTTTCAACAAAATTTGTGACAAGGGGTGGTATGCCTGTTACAATCTCAAGATTAAATATTATTAAAGGGTTGGGACCTGTTCTTCAGATTGCAGAAGGCTGGACAGTAGAACTTCCTGCAAATGTTCATGAGATCCTTGATAGAAGAACAGACCCAACATGGCCAACCACATGGTTTGTTCCAAAACTAACTGGCAAGGGAGCGTTTAAGAGCGTATACTCTGTGATGGAAAACTGGGGAGCAAATCACTGTGCAATAACCTATGGACATGTAGGTGATTTGTTTATCACATTGGCATCTATGTTAAGGATTCCAGTGTGCATGCATAATGTAGAAGAAGAGAGAATCTTCAGACCAAGTGCTTGGAGTGCGTTTGGAACAGATGACTTAGAAGGTGCAGATTTTAGAGCATGCAAAAATTTTGGGCCACTTTATAAGAAATAATTTGTACACAAGGAGGTCTTATACATGGAGGAGTATTTAAAAACCATCCAACAAGGTCCATTCTCACCAACATGGGAATCTTTAAGGCAGTTCAAATGTCCTCAATGGTTTTTAGATGCCAAGTTTGGTATTTGGGCGCACTGGGGGCCTCAATCGGTTCCTATGTATGGTGACTGGTATGCACGCAATATTTATAGAGAAGGAGAGCCACAGTATTACTACCATTGGCGAAAGTATGGGCATCCTTCAAAGGTTGGTTACAAAGACATTGTTCAGATGTGGAAGGCCGAAAAGTTTAATCCAGAGGAATTAATTGATCTGTATATAAAAGCAGGGGCAAAATATTTTGTTGCTCAGGCTGTTCACCACGATAACTTTGATAACTGGAATTCCCGATACCATAGGTGGAATGCAGTAAATATGGGTCCCAAAAAAGATATTGTTGGGATGTGGGCAAAGGCTGCAAGGGAAAGAGGTCTTCCGTTTGGTGTATCAGAACATTTAGCAGCAAGCTTTTCATGGTTTGCACCAAGCAAAGGATGTGATTCAAGAGGACCATATAAGGGTGTTCCATATGATGGAAATGACCCTGCCTATGAGGATTTTTATCACCCAAATAGGGACGAGTATGAGTTAGAAAAACAGCATGGAAAGATTGTCAATTGGTACTCGCAAAGTGCACAGTGGCATATGAAATGGTTTTTAAGAATAAAAGATTTAATCGACCAGTATGAACCAGACTTTTTGTATTCAGATGGTGGTGTTCCATTTGGTGAGATTGGGTTGAGTATAGTTGCGCATCTTTACAATACAAGTGCCAAGAATCACAGTGGTATAAATCAAGCAGTGTACACTCAAAAAGACACAAATCCGGATGTGTATAAAATTGGTGTTTTGGACATTGAACGTGGAGCAGCCGAAGATATTCTACCTCATCCATGGCAAACAGATACATGTGTAGGTGGTTGGTTTTATGATGTAAGAGCTGTATATAAAACCCCGCAACAGGTAATTGAAATGCTTGTTGATATTGTCAGCAAAGGTGGAAACCTTCTTTTAAACATTCCACAAAAACCAGATGGCACATTGGATGATGAGTGTCTTTATATTCTTGATGAGATTGCAAAATGGATGAAAGTAAATGCAGAAGCCATATATGCAACACGTCCATGGATAAGATATGGAGAAGGTCCGACAAAAGGTCAAGGTGGAGCTTTCCAGGAGAAAAAACTCGAGTGGACAAAAGAAGATTTTAGATTTACACAAAAAGAAGGGAAAATTTTTGCTTTTCAAATGAAATGGCCAGAAGATAACAGAGCAATCATCAAAAGTTTGGGACTGTCAAGCGGTATCTCTGTCAAAGAGGTAAAACTTTTGGGTTTTGAAGATAAGCTTGAATTTGAACAGCTCGATAACGCACTGATAATCAAATTGCCAGAAAAGTACTGCAGCACAGGGTATCCACACTGTTTTTGCATAAAGTAAAAACTTTCCTTTTTCAGGGCTATTCCAAAAAAAGGCGGAATAGCCCTGATGGTTTTATCTGCTTTTTAAAGATTTTTTGATCTTAAAATCAAATTCACAATACTCTTTGTAGTTTCTTTCAAAAGCCGTGGTGCTTCTTTGAGACATCTGTCAAGCGATGATGCCATATCAACGATAGAGAAAATTGAAGTTATGCCTTCTTTTGAATATTCTTCAAAAGGACAATCAATAGACCCTGAAATAACAATTACCATCTTGCTGAACTTTGCCCCAAGTCTTGCAATTCCAATTGTAGATTTTCCAGATAAGCTTTGCCTGTCAAATCTTCCTTCACCTGTGATAATAATGTCTGCCCATTTGACATGTTCTTCTGCATTTGAAGCGCTGAGTATATAATCTATTCCTGATACGTATTGAGCGTTCAAAAAAGCCAAAAGTGCAAATCCTAATCCCCCTGCAGCACCAGCTCCGCTTGAAAGCGATAAATCTTTTCCGAGATACTCTTTGGCAACATTTGCAAAATTCCTAAGTCCCATATCAAGAAGCTTTACAGCATTTTCGTCTGCCCCTTTTTGAGGTGCAAACACATACGCTGCACCGTTTTCTCCATAAAGCGGATTTGTCACATCACACAAAACTGTGAATTTTATCTTGAGAGCATCTTTCAAAAATTCTGAATCATCAATCTTTTTTATTTTTACCAAGTTTTGCCCAATTGGTTTTAACTCTTCTCCATTTTCGTCCAGAAATTTCATACCAAGGCTATTTAGCATCCCAACTCCTGCATCATTTGTTGCAGACCCACCAATGCCAATGATGATTTCTTTCACTTTCTTTGAAATTGCGTATTTAATGAGCTCACCAACACCGTATGTTGTTGTGTAAAAGGGATTTCTTTCTACATCTTTTAAAAGAAGAAGTCCTGAACATTCTGCCATTTCAATAATTGCTTTGTCTTCAAAAAATCCTATCCTGCTTTTTATCTTCCTAAAAAGAGGGTCACTTACCTCAACCTCTTCTATTTTGGCACCGAAGATTTTAGACAGAGCTGTCAGAGTTCCTTCTCCACCGTCGGCAAGCGGAAGCTGGAAAACTTCTGCGCTTTTGTCAACCTCAATAATAGCTTCTTTTATTATCTCAGATGCAACTGAAGCGTCAAACGACCCTTTATATTTATCCGGTGCAACCAAATATTTCAATAACATTTCCTCCTTTCTTGTCAATCTTACCAATGCGAAGTTTACATTTATATTTTACCAAAATTCTTGTCAAATACCTTGCATTTTTAAAATAAAAGTATTTACTTATGCTTATTAAAATCGTTATCCAAGCAATTGACATTAACAATATAATGTATTAGAATATTTAATGTTTTAAAATAAGGCCCCGAGTATGAGTTGATAACATAGATTTTCAGAAAACAAAATTTCAAAAGGAGTGAAAACGAGAGCGATGAAGACATACCTTGCAAAGCCAAATGAAGTTCCAAAGAAGTGGTATGTGATAGATGCAACAGGAAAACCGCTTGGAAGGCTTGCAGCTAAAATTGCTGTGATTTTGAGAGGAAAACATAAACCCCAGTTTACACCTAATGTTGACACTGGAGACTATGTAATTGTGGTAAATGCTGAGAAGGTTGTTTTAACAGGTAAAAAGCTTGACAAGGATGGATACAGATATCATACAAAGTATCCAGGTGGACTTAAATTCATACCATATCGCAGACTTCTTGAAAAGCATCCAGAAAAGGCAATTGAGATTGCAGTGCGCGGAATGCTTCCTAAAAATAGGCTGAGAGATAGGTTTATGAGAAAGCTCAAAGTTTACAGAGGACCAAATCATCCACATGCTGCACAAAAGCCAGAAGTGCTGGAAATTTAGTTTTAAGGGGAGGATATGAAAGTGGCACAGATAAAATACTATGCAACTGGTAGAAGGAAAACTTCTGTTGCTAAGGTTTGGCTTTCACCTGGAAATGGTAAGATTATTGTGAACGATAAGAACATGGAAGAGTATTTTCCTCTTGAGACATTGAGAATTATTGTAAAGCAGCCATTGACACTTACTGAAACACTCAACAAATATGATGTAATTGCAAAGGTTAAAGGTGGCGGTCTTTCTGGTCAAGCAGGTGCTGTAAGGCATGGTATTGCAAGAGCTTTAGTGCTTGCAGACCCAACCCTAAGACCTGTTTTGAAAAAAGCAGGATTTCTCACAAGAGACCCACGTATGGTGGAGAGGAAGAAATACGGTCTCAAGAAAGCAAGAAGAGCACCCCAGTTTTCAAAAAGATAAAAAGTTTTTGCAGCTCCTTTTCCAAAAAGGAGCTTTTATTTTTGCAATTTCACCAATTTAAAATTTCACCTATTGACATCATCTCAAAAGCTGGATATAATAAAATTGTAGTTGCCAATGGGGGCATACCAGAAATGGTATGTCCCCATTTTGCATTTTAGGCGGATATAGACTTTCAAAATAAAATTTGGGGGTGTTTTGGATGAATTATGCTGATATTGTATGGGTACTCATTTCAACAGCTCTGGTTATGCTGATGACACCAGCGGTAGGTCTTTTTTACGGTGGTATGGTCAGAAGAAAAAACCTTCTTTCAACAATTACCATGTCAGCGTTGACTTTGGGGATAATTAGCATTGAATGGGTACTGGTTGGCTACAGCATGGCGTTTGGCCCTGACAGGTTTGGTTTGATTGGCACCTTAGATTGGGCAGGGCTGAGGAATGTGGGGTATAAACCAAATCCTGACTATGCGGCCACAATCCCACACCTTTTGTTTATGGCATTTCAAATGATGTTTGCTGTTATTACTCCAGCCCTGATTGTGGGAGCATATGTAGAAAGAATCAAATTTAGCAGCTATATACTCTTTACATTACTATGGGCTCTGTTTGTCTACAACCCTGTTGCACACTGGGTGTGGGCAAAAGGTGGATGGCTCAAAAACTTGGGCGCTTTGGATTTTGCAGGCGGCACTGTTGTGCATATTACTGCTGGTGTGTCAGCTTTAGGACTATCACTTGTACTAAGACCCAGGAAAGATTTTGGTAAAGTTCAGATGGAACCAAATAATGTGCCACTTACATTACTTGGGGCGTTTTTGCTCTGGTTTGGATGGTTTGGGTTCAATGGTGGTAGCAGCCTTGCTGCAAACGAGATTGGTGTCAATGCATTTGTTGTAACAAATGTAGCTGCTGCTTCTGCAGCAGTTTCCTGGATGATTATAAGCTGGCTTTACAAAAAACCAAGTGCAATTGGAATTGCAACAGGTGCGATTGTTGGACTTGTTGCAATAACACCTGCATCAGGTTATGTAAATGCTCTTTCAGCAATTGTAATAGGTGCAGTTGCATCTGTAATCTCATTCTACTTTATAAGACTTCGCGAAAGATTAAAGCTTGATGAGACTTTGGATGTATGGGCATGCCATGGCATGGGTGGAACTTGGGGGGCGCTTGCGACAGGCATATTTGCAAGCAAGGCGGTAAACCCTGGCGGAAATGATGGTTTGATATTTGGAAACTTTCAGTTATTTGTGGTACAGATACTTTCTGTAGCTGTTGTGTGGGCTTTTTCATTTGTAATTACATTTATAATAGCGAAAATTCTTGACAAGACAGTTGGGCTTGCTGTGACATATGAAGAGGAGACAGTTGGTCTTGACATATCCCAGCATGGCGAAGAAGCTTATGGCGGAATTTAATTTTGGGGGTGTTTTGAAATGAAAAAGATTGAAGCTATTATCAGGGAAGAAAAACTCAATGACCTCAAGGAGTGCTTAGAAAAAGAAGGAATCTATGGCATGACAGTTATGAGAGTAAAAGGAAGAGGTATACAGCGTGGTATTACCCTGCAGTGGAGAGCTGGAAGCTATACCGTTGATCTTCTTCCGAAAGTTCTTGTGATGATTGTTGTAAGCGATGAGAAGTTTGAAAAGGTTATTGACATTATTCTGGAGTGCTGCTCAACTGGCAACCCAGGTGATGGTAAGATATTTGTCTCAGAGGTAAGTGAGGTTATCAGAATTAGCAGCAAAGAAAGAAATGTAAGGATTTAGAGGTTTTTAAAAACACCAAAAATCAAAAGGGCTACCTCTCTGATAAAAAATTTTTTTGCAAAGGTAGCCCTTTAAATTTTTTGTATAATCTTTTTGTAAATCTCAAATTGCGTTTTTGCCATGTTCTCAGCAGAAAACTTTTCTTTTGCTTTTTGAGAAAGTCTTTTGCCAAAAGTTGTAATAAGTTCTTTGTTATTTAAAAGAGTTTCTATTTTTTTAGAAAGTTCTTTATAATCTCCTACCTCGAACAAAAAGCCATTTTCACCATCTTCAATCAAGTCAGGGACAGAACCTACTCTACTTGAGATACAGCATTTTTCGAGAGCTGTTGCCTCTAAGATTGAGTATGGGAATGTCTCTGAATATGAACTAATTACATTTATATCTATTGCATTGAAAAAATCATATGGATTTTTTATATTCCCAAGCAAAAAAACCTTGTTGTTTAATTTAAACTTATTTATCATATCTTCAAGAAACTCTTTTTGAGGTCCGCTACCGCCAATTAAGAATATTACATCAGGATTGTTTTTTACTACCAAGTGTGCAGCTTTGATAAAAACGTCCAATCCCTTTACTTTGTATAACCTACTTAAGTTTCCCACAATTGTTTTAGATTGATACAGGGATTTGTCGATGTATCTTGTCAAAAACGTATCTTTTTCTTCAAAACTTATCTCTTTGGCAAAGTCAAATCCGTTATATAAAAGAAAGATTCTTTCTTCATCTATTCCTAAACTTTTAATCTTGCTGATTAAGGCAGATCCAACAGAAATAAAATAGTCAAACCTTTTTAGTGAGACCTTGTTCAAGTACGAAAAAATAATCCTTTTATAAAACACGTCCTGAAAATCCAAGTCAAAGTCACTATGTATTGTTGTTATAAAAGGTATGTTTTTGACCTTCCTTTTGAGAAACATTCCGATAAAGTTTGCCCTCGCCCCATGGCAGTGAATTATATCATATCCTTCCTCTTCTATAAGATGATAAAGCTTGTCAACAACACTCAAATCAAATCGTGAACGCTGCGGTATAACATCTATGTCAATTGAGGCGTTTTTTACCTCATCATAAAACGGTCCATACATAAAGCAAATTATTTTTAGTTTAACCAGATTTTTCAATTTTGAACAGAGATTTATAATATGTGTTTTTGCGCCCCCAGTATCCCCACCGCTTATTAAATGCAAGACCTTCATTTTCTAAAAACAAACCTCCTCATTTTTACCATACCCATCAATTAGATTATATCATAACTCTTTATTAATAGGTGAAAATATGATAAAAATATATCGTATGGATTTGAAGAAAAGGTGATTTGAATTGAAAATGGTTTATGTCTGTCAAGAATGTGGCTACAAGACTTCAAAGTGGCTTGGAAGATGTCCAAATTGCTCAAGTTGGGACACGTTTGTGGGAGAATACGTAGAGGATAAGAAAAAAGAGATTACAAAACCTCAACAGAGTAATTTGAGACCTTTAAAGCTCTCAGATGTCGCAACAGAAGAAGAGAGGTTTTTATGTGGAATTGATGAGCTTGACAGTGTCCTTGGTGGAGGTTTTGTCAAAGGTGAGCTGATTTTGCTTGGCGGTGAGCCAGGGATAGGGAAGTCAACTTTGCTTTTGCAGGTTGGAAGTATATTGAGCAAGAGGATGAAGGTATTGTATGTCTCAGGTGAAGAAGGGGCAAACCAGTTAAAACTACGAGCCCAGAGGCTAAAAATAGATGGTGATATTGATATTTTATGTGAGACAAACTTTGACCTTGTTGAAAAACTGATTTTGGAACTAAAACCAGAGTTTATCATAATAGATTCAATTCAAACAATGTATCTTCCGGATAATCAATCAGCTCCGGGAAGTGTTACACAGGTTAGAGATGTGACAATGAAACTTTTGAAACTGGCAAAAAGCTTAAAAATTACAATTGTAATTGTTGGACATGTTACAAAAGACGGACTTATTGCCGGGCCAAGGGTTTTAGAGCATATGGTTGACTGTGTTTTATATTTTGAAGGTGAGCGATTTAATACATTTAGAATTATAAGAGCTTACAAGAATCGATTTGGACCAACAAACCAGCTTGGGATATTTGAGATGACCGATAGCGGGCTTGTTGAGGTAAAAAATCCTTCAAGTCTCTTTTTAGAGAGTAGCTACAATGTAGAGGGAGTTGCTATTTACTCTGCGATTGAAGGAACACGCGCTATTTTATTGGAGATCCAGGCACTGACTACCCCAACTTCTTTTGGTACTCCACGAAGGACTGTGACCGGAATTGACTATAACAGATGTGTAATGCTTTGTGCAGTACTTGAAAAAAAGGTTGGTCTTCCTTTGAATGTTCAGGATATATATGTAAATGTTGCAGGTGGATTTAAGGTTACAGAACCTGCGGCAGACCTTGCAATTGTGTGTGCAATTGCCTCAAGTTATAAGGGCGTGCCGATTGGAGATAATGTATTAATAGGTGAAGTGGGTTTAACCGGCGAGATTAGAGCAGTAAATAGCATTGAAAAAAGGCTAAATGAGGCTAAAAAACTGGGCTTTGAAAGGGCAATAATTCCAAAGAGGAATTCAGAAAATTTGTCTTCAGATTTTGGAATGAAGATATATGCAATGTCAAATATAGAAGAAGTATTTGATTTTATATTCTAAAAAAGAGAGTGATTTTCAATATGATCTTAAAAGAATTAAAAGAAATGCTAATTAAAGAAGGCGCAAGTGACGTTGGTATTTCAAATATACATGAATACCTTCCAGCTGAACTAAAAATGTTTAAAACCTGCATAACTGTAGCTGTAAGACTTTCTGACGCTATCGTAAATGAAATTGTGGATTCACCCACATTTACATATTACCACCATTACAAGGCAGTAAATAACCTCATTGACCTTTTGACTTTAAAAGGAGTATTATTTTTAGAATCAAAAGGATATTTTGCAATGAGCGTTGCAGCATCACAGAGTGTCCATGGCAAAGACAACGGTTTTTCAGGAGTTTTATCTCACAAGATAGGAGCAGTTTTGTCTGGCATGGGGTTTATAGGGAAAAACAACCTTTTTGTTCACAATAGATTTGGTCCGAGAGTAAGGCTTGGAACAATACTTACAACATATGAACCAGAAGAAAAAATAGAAAACCATATAATAGAGCCTCAATGTGGACAGTGCAATCTCTGTATTATAAGCTGCCCAGCACAGGCACTTCGTGGAAGTACATGGTACTTTGGCATTGATAGAAATGAGATGATAGACCCCCATGCATGTAGCACTTACATGAAGGAAAAGTTTAAGTATATAGGGCGTGGCCAGGTTTGTGGTATATGCATGAGGGTCTGTCCTTACGGAAATGAGGTCAAAAGATAGGAATTTTATCTTCTTAAAGTGTATGTGTGACAATTTGTTTTTTCTTTTGTGCCGTGAGCTGTTGAACCACCACCATCAACTGAGACTTCAATTGATGGAGCTGTACATCTTTTGTTGTCCCAGTACATGCAATCAGAGACATTACAGGTGATTCTATCTGGCATCTTATATACCTCCAATATTGATGTGATTTTTAAGTTTTCCATAGGTTATTCTCTGCAAATAATTTGAACTTTATTCAAAACCAATATTTTTAATTTTGGGTGAGAAAAGCAAATGAAAAATATTGTTATATCGGGATATTACGGACAATTAAATACTGGTGATGAGGCAATTCTGAGGGTTTTAGTTGACAGACTGAAAGAATATGAAAGAGAGAGCAACAGTAGCTTAAATATAGTTGTATTATCTTCAAGACCAGAACTGACAGCAAGGCTTTATAATGTGGAATCTGTCAACAGGAAAAAGATTCCTTCTGTTATAAAGGCAATTAAAAGATGTGATATTTTTATTTCTGGCGGGGGAAGTCTTTTTCAAAATGAGACGAGTAACAGAAGCCTTTATTATTACCTTTTTCAGATACTCGTTGCAAAGCTTTTTGGCAAAAAGGTTTTTATTTTTTCTCAGGGAATTGGACCCATTAAAAGATGGTATAATATACTTCTTTTCAAACATGTAATAAAACTTGCAGATTATATTACAGTAAGAGACTATGACTCATTTGATTTTTTGCATAAGCTAAAGATAAATAAAGAGGTTGAACTTTCAGCAGACCCTGCCTTTTTACTGAATCCGTGTTGTGATCAAAAAATTCAAAAACTTTTAGAAGAGTATGATATTGATTTTAGCAAAAAAACAGTGGGCATTGTGGTAAGGAAATGGAAAAAAGAAAAGAATATGACTGACAAAATTGCAGAGATTGCTGACATTCTTATAGAAAATGAAGGGTACAATGTTATATTTATCCCTTTTCAGGGCAAGTGGGACATAATCAAGATAAATGAGATTGTCTCAAAGATGAAAAATAGGCCGTATGTGCTAAGTGAAAAATTATCTGCTCATGAGCTTTTAGGGATTTTTAAGAAATTGGATTTAGTAGTTGGGATGAGGCTTCACGCTCTTGTGTTTGCAGCAAAGATGGGTGTTAAATTCATTGGTATTTCCTATGACCCAAAGATTGACAGTTTTCTAAAGATATATGGGTTTAAACCTGCAGGGTATGTAGACAGTTTCGATGAAAATAATGTGCTAATTAGCGTTCAATATATGCTATCTGATGGGAAAGTAACAAAGAAAATTGATGAGATTACAAAGAACATGACCCAGAAAGCTGAAAAGGCTTTTGAAATATTAAGAGAGGCTTTGAATAATATTAAGAAGAAAGATAGCATAAACATCTTAGGTGTGAGGATTGACTGTGTGAACTTTAAAAAGGCAAAAGAAAAGTGTCTTGAGTTTTTAAATTCCTCATCACCCCATATTGTTTTTACTCCAAATGTAGAAATGATTATGCTTGCACAAAAGGATGAAAAGTTTAAAAAGATTCTAAACTCAAGCGATTTAAATGTTCCAGATGGAATTGGGGTTGTATGGGCATCAAAATATTTTGGTGAAAAACTGTATGAGAGGGTTACTGGCTTTGACCTGATGATGGAATTGATGCCAGAGCTTGAAAGACATCAAAAAAGGGTGTTTTTACTTGGTGCAAAGCCTTCAGTTGCTGAAAAGGCAAAAGAAAATCTTTTAAAGATTTTTAAAAACTTAAGTATCTGTGGTACACACCATGGTTATTTTTCACAAGAAGAAAACGAAAAGGTGATAGAGCTTATAAACTCTTCAAAAGCAGACGTAGTCTTTGTTGCAATGGGCATGAAAAAGCAAGAAGAGTGGATTTACAAAAATAAAAAGAAGCTAAATTGCAAACTCATCATGGGAGTTGGTGGAAGTTTGGATGTACTCTCAGGTGAGGTCAAAAGAGCGCCAAAGATTTTCCAAAAGCTTGGACTTGAGTGGTTTTATAGGCTTATTACCCAGCCTTGGAGATTTAAAAGAATGCTTGCATTGCCCAAGTTTATATTTGTTGTTTTGAAAACTAAACTATTTGGGGGAAGATAGATGCTAAAAAAGATTTTCAGAGTTATATACGAATATGCTGCTATAACATTTGGTTCACTTTTGGTTGCACTGTCTTTAAACCTCTTTCTTGTTCCAAACAAGATTGCAGCAGGTGGATTTTCTGGTATTGCAACCGTTGTGTATTATGTCTCTCGTTTTAAACTTCCTGTTGGTATGACAATGCTTGCTTTGAACATTCCTGCTTTTATTTGGGGCGTGAAGACAATTGGAGTAGATTTTGGAGTCAAGAGTGTGTACGGTACAATAGCCCTTTCAGTTTTGACAGACCTGACAGCTTTCTTGCCCTGTATTACATATGATAAGCTATTAGCTTCAGTTTTTGGTGGAGCACTAATGGGGCTGGGACTTGCTATTGTGCTTTTGTACGGGGCAACAACTGGTGGAACTGAGATGCTTGCAAGAATAATTCATAGGTTTATCTCCTTTATCTCAGTTGGACAGATTCTTTTAGGGCTTGATGTTGCTGTAATTGCAATGGCTTCAATAGTATTTAAAAACTATGAACTTGGACTTTGGGCAGTTTTGACCCTTTTTGCATGTTCAAAAGTAATGGATGCTATCTTAGAAGGTGTCAACTTTGCAAAAGCACTTATAATAATCTCTGACAAATCAGACATAATCGCAGAGAAGATTCTAAAAGAGCTTGACAGAGGTGTGACAGGTCTTCATGGCATTGGCATGTGGACAAAGACAGAAAAAAACGTACTGCTTTGTGTTGTGAAAAGACATGAGGTAAGCCGTGTAAAGAACCTCGTCAAGAGCATTGATCAGAAAGCTTTTGTCATTTTAACAGATGTTCGTGAGGTTTTAGGTGAAGGTTTTTCTGTTTGAGTTAAAAATGATTTAATGGTATAATATAAAGAAAAAAGAAGTAAACCATCAGTTAATTGGTAAATGAGAATCCAAATTTCGTAAGGGAGGTTCAAGGTACAAGATGGACAAGGCAAAGGAGCTTGAGCTCAAAAAGATAGCAACTGAAATAAGAAAGAGCATAATTATTCAAACAGCTGAAGCTGGTTCTGGTCACCCTGGCGGTTCACTTTCTGGCGTTGAAATTTTGACATATCTTTACTTTGTTGAAATGAACATTGACCCGAAAAATCCAAAAGACCCGAATAGAGACAGGTTTGTTCTTTCCAAAGGTCATGCATCCCCGCTTTTGTACGCAGTTTTGGCTGAAAAGGGTTTCATAAGCAAGGAGGAGCTAAAAGGTTTTAGGCAGATCTATTCAAATCTCCAAGGGCATCCTGATATGAAGAAAGTGCCCGGGGTGGAAATGTCAACAGGGTCATTAGGTCAAGGGCTTTCTGTTGCAAATGGTATGGCACTTGCTGGAAAACTGGATGGGAAAAACTACAGAGTTTATGTTCTGCTTGGTGATGGTGAGATTCAGGAGGGTCAGATTTGGGAAGCTGCAATGACAGCTGCACATTACAAACTTGACAATCTCACAGCATTTTTAGACCACAATGGGCTTCAGATAGATGGTAAAATCACAGAGGTCATGTCACCCGAGCCTGTTGATGAGAAATTCAGGGCATTTGGCTGGCATGTTATAAAAATTGATGGGCATGATTTTAACCAGATTGAAAAGGCTGTAAACGAAGCAAAGACAATAAAAGGGAAACCCACAATCATTATTGCTGAAACAGTAAAAGGCAAGGGTGTATCATTTATGGAAAATGAAGTAGGCTGGCATGGTACAGCTCCTAATAAAGAGCAAGCTCAAAAAGCTTTAGAGGAATTACAAAAGCAGTATGAAGCTTTGGAGGTGCAAGGATAAGATGGCAAAAATAGCAACAAGGGAAGCATATGGTCAAGCACTGGCTGAGTTTGGTGAAGTGTACAAAGACATTGTTGTACTTGATGCAGACCTTTCAAAATCCACAAGGACAGAGATTTTCAAAAAGAAGTTTCCTGATAGATTTTTCAATATAGGAATAGCAGAGCAAGACCTTATGGCAACAGCAGCGGGACTTGCAACATGTGGCAAGATTCCTTTTGCAAGCACATTTGCTGTCTTTGCAGCAGGAAGAGCGTATGACCAGGTGAGAAACTCCATTGGCTATCCACATCTTAATGTCAAGATTGGAGCATCACATGCTGGTGTGTCAATTGGCGAGGACGGTGCATCTCACCAAATGCTTGAAGATATAGCATTGATGAGAGTAATTCCTGGTATGGTAGTGCTCTCTCCTTCTGATGCAGTATCCACGTATGAATGTGTAAGGCTTGCAATCGAACATGAAGGCCCTGTTTATATTAGACTTGGCAGGCTTGGTGTTGAAGAGATTTACAAAAAAGGAGAGTTGAATCTTTCTCTTGGTAAAGGTATTGTTCTGCAAAAAGGCACTGACGTTGGAATTTTGGCAACAGGGCTGATGGTCCATGAAGCTATAAAAGCTGCAAAGATGCTCCAGGATGAGGGAATTTCGGTATATCTTGTTGATATGCCATGCATAAAGCCAATTGATATTGATTTGATTTTAGATGTTGCAAAAATGACTGGCTGTATTGTCACAGCAGAAGAGCACAATATCTTGGGTGGTTTTGGAAGTGCTGTGTCTGAGGTTTTAATTCAAAATTATCCTATACCTGTTAAGATGGTTGGAGTAAATGATGAGTTTGGAAGGTCAGGAAAGCCTGAGGATGTTTTGAAATACTACAAGCTTACAGCAGAGGAGATTGTAAATAAAGCAAAAGAGGTTATGAAGATGAAAAGATAAAATATTATTCAATAGGTGAAATGCTGCCGCAAATTTTGGTCTGCGGCAGCTTTTTATTTTGTTGAGCTTGTGGTAAAATTTATTAGAGATAAATACATTGCATTTGTTGAAAACATACAAAAAAGTGGGGAAATTGCAATGGATGAGAGGTTGAGACTCAAAGAAAAGGTTCAGCATGGCAGTGCGGTGTTTCCTATAAATGTATATGAAAAAATATTTGTTCACGAAAACAATACTCTTCTACCTCACTGGCATGATGAATTTGAGATAGTCTATCTTGAAAAGGGAACGGCAAGTTTTAGAGTTGATGGCAAAGAATATTTTTTAGGACCAAAACAGTTTTTATTTGTCAACTGTGGGTCAATTCATGGTGGAAAAGCAGAGGATAATCCCGAACCTTATGCAATTGTATTTAATTTGAGCATGCTATTTTCCGAAGGTCCGGATATATGCAAAAGTAAGTATTTGCAGTCTGTTTCAGAAAGAAAACTACTTGTTCAAAATAGTTTTGAGGATGAACATACAAGAGAACTAATTTCGAACATAATCACAGTGTGGAAAGAAAAGCCAAAAGGTTATGAGCTTTTGGTTAAAGGCTATTTATTTGTTATATTTTATTATCTTTTTAATAAAAGATATGTGACAGCAAATTCTACTGACAGAGAGCTTGATTTAAAACTTGAAAAAATAAAGTCCGCGCTTGATTTCATCAATTCCAACTATTCATCTGATATAGATATTGACCTACTCGCAAAGCTTGCAAACCTGAGCAAATTCTATTTTTGTCGTCTTTTTAAGGAGATTACTCATCTTACACCAGTTGATTACATAAATAAGTTCAGGGTTGAAAAAGCAATTGAGCTTATTAAAAACACAAACATGAGTATTTCTGAAATTGCATTTGAAGTAGGTTTTAATAATGTGAGCTATTTTATAAAAGTATTTAAAGAGTATGTGGGTGTTACTCCATTCAGATACAAAAAAAATATCTTGTGTTAATATAATTTTCATTTCACTTTTCCTACCAATAGTTGCATTTCTTTTATAAAAGCAATCATTTTTATTGGATTAGTTTTTTGAGTATCGAAGTTCAAATTTTTTATATTGATTAGAGCAAAGTATTTATACTTTTTTGCAAAAAAGTATGAGAAGTAAAAAAAGGGGTTTTGTATAATAAAACTTGATTGTTTTGGACCTCTTTTATAAATAAATAATCGTTTCAAACCAAGTAAGGGAGGAAATTTACAAAATGAAATTTACAGAGGGCCTTTGGCGTGTAAAAGATGGAGTTAAGTTGTATCATCCAGCCCATGTATATGACTACGAAATTTCGAAAGATTCAGTTATAGTTTTTGCCCCAGCTCACTTCATTACAAACAGAGGACAAACTCTGCAGGGTCCTGTTTTCACTATACGCTTTTCGTCACCTTTTAAAGATGTTATAAGAGTACAAATTTGGCACTACAAGGGTCAAAAAAGCAAAAAGCCTTATTTTGAATTTTATAAAGAAGAAGGATATTGTCCTTGCATAGAAGATTTTTCAGATAATATTGTAATAACAAGTGGAAAGCTCAGAGCTGTTATTAATAAAAAAGATGAATGGAAAGTAGAATATTACTATGAAGATAAATATCTCACAAAAAACGGTTATAAATATCTTGGTTATGCAATCATGGCTGATAATAATACTTACATGAGAGAACAGCTTTCTTTGAGTGTTGGCGAATGTGTTTATGGGCTGGGTGAGAGGTTTACCCCTTTTGTTAAAAACGGACAAGTGGTTGATATGTGGAACGAAGATGGTGGTACAATCTCTGAGCTTGCTTACAAAAACATTCCTTTTTACATCACAAACCGTGATTATGGTGTTTTTGTGAATGATCCAGGGCGTGTATCATTTGAAGTTGCCACTGAGAATGTGGAAAGAGTCCAGTTTTCTGTGGAAGGTGAATATTTAGAGTATTTCATAATTGGTGGCAGCAGCATGAAAAATGTTTTAGAAAATTACACAAAGCTGACAGGAAGACCGCAGCTTCCTCCTGCATGGTCTTTTGGACTTTGGCTTACAACCTCATTTACTACAAACTATGATGAAAAAACAGTTACAAACTTTATAGATGGAATGATTCAAAAAGATATTCCACTTCATGTATTTCATTTTGACTGTTTCTGGATGAAGGATATGCACTGGGTTGACTTTGAATGGGACAGAAGGGTTTTTCCTGAACCATCACAGATGCTAAAGCGTCTAAAAGAAAAGGGAGTAAAAATATGTGTTTGGATAAATCCTTACGTGTCTCAGTTTTCAAAACTTTTTGATGAGGGAAAAGAAAAAGGGTATTTTTTGAAAAAGCCAAATGGTGATGTATGGCAGACAGATGATTGGCAGCCCGGCATGGCAATTGTTGATTTTACAAACCCTGAGGCGTGCAGGTGGTATTCAGAAAAGCTCAAAGAGCTAATTAAAATGGGAGTTGACTGTTTTAAGACAGATTTTGGTGAAAGAATTCCAACAGATGTTGTTTATTTTGATGGTTCAGACCCTCAAAAGATGCACAATTACTACACCTATCTTTACAACAAGACAGTATATGAAACGCTTCAAGAAACGTTTGGCAAGGGAAATGCAGTTGTGTTTGCAAGGTCAGCGACAGCAGGAAGCCAGAAATTTCCTGTGCACTGGGGCGGAGACTGTTTAGCTTCATATGAGTCTATGGCAGAGACACTCAGGGGTGGCCTTTCACTTTCACTTTGCGGGTTTGGTTTTTGGAGTCATGACATAGGGGGGTTTGAGAGTACAGCAACACCAGATCTTTACAAGAGATGGGTAGCATTTGGGCTACTTTCTTCACACAGCAGACTTCATGGGAATTCTGCATATAAAGTTCCTTGGCTTTATGACGAGGAAGCAGTTGATGTACTTAGATTCTTTACGAAATTAAAATGCAAACTTATGCCATACATCTTTTCAGCGGCTGTAGAGGCAGTAGAGAAAGGAATTCCAGTTTTGAGACCCATGGTATTAGAGTTTCCAGATGACCCAGCATGCGAGTACCTTGATAGACAGTATATGTTAGGAAGTAGCCTCTTAGTTGCTCCAATCTTCTCACCAGATGGCGAGGTTCAGTATTATGTTCCAGAAGGCGTGTGGACAAACATATTGACAGGTGAAAAGATTGTTGGTGGCAGGTGGAGAAAGGAAAAACATGATTATTTTAGCTTGCCGCTTTTGGCAAGGCCAAATTCTATAATTCCAATAGGAAGTTGTGACACAAAGCCTGATTATGACTATGCTCAAAATGTAACATTGAATGTATATGAATTGGAGGATGGGAATACTGTTTCTGTAGCTGTAAAGAATACAAATGGCGAGACAGAACTTGAGTTAGAAGTAATAAGAGAGAAAGATAATATATCAATAAATGTATTAAAGGATACTCAAAAGCCTTGGAAGCTTATTTTCCATGGACTTAACTTAAGATCTCAATTTAATGCTTTAGTTAGTAAAAAAGAAGATGGATGTGAAGTAGTTTTAGAATCAGCAAGTAAAAAAGCACTGTTGAGTGTTGAAAAAACAGAGTTATAATTAGAATTAAAGAAATCTAATGGGTGAGAAAAAAATGAAACTTTTTTTTACAAATTTAAAAATAAAGAAAAAATTCATATTAGCTTTTGTGATTTCTGCTTTAATTCCCCAAACTATTTTGGGGATTATTCTTTTTTTAAACCTCAGAGCAATTGCTTTGGAAAATGCTATCAAAGACACAAGGAAAAATGTTGAGGATGTAAAAATCAAACTTATGGATATTGTACAGAATGCTGTTGATATTTCTAATAAATTATATCTTGATAAAAAACTTCTGAATATACTTTCAACAGAGTACAAAGATGTATCCAAAATATACGATGATTATATTTCATATACAGAGCTTTCCAATCTCATGTCTATTTACAACAAAAATATTCATGCAATAAAAATTTATGCCTTTAATCCCACTTTACTTGATACAGGTGAAATTGTAAAGGTTGACGATTATACGAAAAATCAGGAATGGTTTAAAGAAGCCATAGAGGGCGATGGGAAGATTTTATGGGAGCTTGTGTTTGACAATAATCCATTTCGACCACAGTATTATTTTAGCTTGATAAGGCTTATAAAAAACTCTTATGGTGAAAGAATAGGTGTAATGGTAATTTACATAAAGAAAGAAAAGCTTGAGGAAGTATTGTCATTGCACTTAAACACATTAGTTATTACCAACAAAGGAATAATTGTTGCTGCAAAAGACAAAGATCTTGTTGGTAAGAAACTGAATTTTAATTTTTCCTCTCAGGATGGCAAACTTATTGAAAACGTCAATATTGATGGTCAAAGAACAATGGCAATTTTAGGTACAATTAGTGCAAGTGAAAGCGGAAGTAGCTTTCTCAAAGTCATTTCCTTTTTCTCGAAGAAAGAGATATTTAAAAGGGTCAACAAAATAACTTTTATAACGTTTGTGCTTATACTTGTTAATTCTTTAGTATCACTTCTTCTTATGCTCTTATTCTCTAAACTGATAACTGACAGAATTGCAATCTTGAACAAAAAAGTGAATGAAATTTCGCATGGCAATTTAGATGCACAGATAAATATTTTAGGCAACGATGAGATTGGACAGCTCACAGAGAATATAAAAACAATGGCTAAAAATATCAAAAACCTGATTGACCAGGTGTATTTGGCAGAGGTACAAAAACAACAAATAATTGCTAAACAAAGAGAAATCCAGTTTGAGATGCTTTGTAGTCAAATAAATCCTCATTTTTTATTCAATACTCTTGAAGCTATCAGGATGAAGGCTTTTTGCACCGGTCAGTATGAAATAGCTCAAGTTGTTTATTTGCTGAGTAATTTGCTCAGGAAAAGTATAGAGATGACAATAGATTTGATAACTTTGGAAAAAGAAGTTGAGATTGTTAAAGAATTTTTAGAAATTCAAAAGTTCCGATTTGGAGATAAAATAGATTACAAAATTGAAGTTCAAGATGACCTTCTTTCATCAAAAGTACTTCCGTTTATTATCCAGCCACTTGTGGAAAATTCAATTAGGCATGGTATTGAACCAATGATAGGAAAAGGAACCATTGAAATTAAGGTATTTGAAAAAGATGGAACAATAAAGATAATTGTTACAGACAATGGTGCTGGAATGCCTAAGGAAAAGTTTGAGGAGGTCTTACAGTCGTTAGATAGCAAAGACAAAAGCCATGTGGGACTGAAAAATGTTTATCATAGACTAAAACTATTTTATGGGGAAGAGGCAAAGATTTTTATAAATAGTGAACTTGGCAAAGGCACAAGTATTGAAATTCAAATTCCAAAGAGGTGAAGAGGTTTTGCTAAAAGCAATTTTGATTGACGATGAGCCTATAATATTAGAGGGTCTTCAAAAAATTATTGATTGGAAAGCATTGGGATTTGAGATTATTGCCACCGCTCAAGATGGAATAGAAGGATTAGAAAAGATAAAGAAATTTAAACCTGAAGTTGCTTTAGTTGATATCAGAATACCTGGAATAGATGGGCTTCTGCTTATAAAAAAGTTAAAAGAGGAAGGTGTGAATACCAAAGTTATAATCCTTTCAGGGTATTCTGAGTTTGAGTATGCAAAAGAAGCAATTGAGCTTGGTGTTGAAAGTTATTTGCTAAAGCCTGTTGACCCGCATATGCTTGAGCAGAAGTTAGAGAAAGTGAAACAAAAGATCAGTCAAGAAATTGAACTGCAAAAAGTAGTGCGGACCACTCAAGAAATCGGTTTGGAAAAAGTAATAGAAAAACTTTTGCTGGGGGCATTTGATGAGCATGAAATAAATTATATCAGTAGTTTTTATGGGCTCTTGCTTCCATGGAATAAATATCAGGTTGCTATAGTAACGTTTTGTAGCAAGAATAATCAAAAGGTTATAGAAGAAAAGATATTTCAATTAAAAAGAGAGGTAGATTTGTTTTTAAAAAGAAATTGTTGTGGATATTCAACAATTATTAATCATAATATATGTATTCTCTTCAAAGATTTTTGGTATCCCTTCAATAGCAAAAGTATTAACATATTAAAGGAAAACCTAATAAAAATAGTTGGCAACCAAGTGGTAATTTCAATTGGTAGTGAAGTAGATGATTACACTCTTATCAAAGAGTCGTTTAAAGAAGCAATAGAATTGCTTGAAAAGCGATTTCTATTAGGATATAAAGGAATTGTTTACATAGGTGAGTATGTGGAAAATATTGAAGGTAAAAAAATCAACTTTGATAATAAAGAGTGTACTGAAAAATTAGCAATGGCTATTGCACTAAATGGGTTTGAGAGCATTAATCGGATAGTTGAAGAAAAGAGTGAACAACTTTTATACAGTAGAATGTCTGAAGAGGATATAAAGATAAATTTCTCAAACTTTTATATTGAGACTTTATATAAATTGTCGCAAAATGAGCTTTATAAACCTCTTGTTGAAAAATATCTTAGCCAAGAGATTTTAAAGAGTTTTTACATTCAGCCTACCTTAACAGAATTAAAAGGTTTGATAAAATTCTACTTTGTATCTCTTGCAGATGAGATTAATAAATTAAGTCCTGATAGCCTAAAACAGAAGATTGCAGACTTTATAGAGAGAAACTATTTTGCAGATATAAAATTAGATACAATTGCCAATGCTTTTGGATACAATAGCTCTTATTTTAGTAAGCTCTTTAAAAAGATATTTGGAGAGAACTTCACAGTGTATTTAGATAGAATACGGGTAGAGAAGGCTAAAGTCTTTTTAAAAGAAGGATGTAAGGTATCTGAGACATGCAAAAAAGTTGGTTTTGAAGATGTTGATTATTTTTGTTCAAAATTCAAAAAATATGTAGGACTTTCACCAAAGGAGTATAAAGAGAAATTAAAAAATTGATAAATATATCAGAAAAGAAGCTACAAAAAATGGCTTCTTTTTTTGTTTTTTAAATGTCTAAACTGTAGGGTATAAGATGTCAAAAAAATAGGGTATTGTAATTTTATTTTTCTCTTTAAAATTGTTTATGTCTGAACAATAGGCAACAAGGTGAAATATATTTTTGGAGGCTTTAAAATGAATAGAGCAAAACTTTCCAAAAAACTGTGGCGGCAAAGATATCTAATTTTAATGATTTTTCCTTTTATCATATGGCTTATTATTTTTAGGTATGTCCCACTATGGGGTTGGATTATGGCTTTTCAAGATTATAAACCTGGTAAACCTATTTGGAATCAAGAATGGGTTGGATTTAAGTGGTTTGTTGAGATGTTTCAGGACCCTGACTTTTACAAAGCTATGAGAAATACATTAATAATGAGTTTTATGGGTTTGATCTTTGGCTTTCCACTACCGATAATCTTAGCTTTGCTTTTAAATGAAATAAAAAATATAGCATTTAAAAGAACGGTCCAGACAATTTCATATCTTCCACACTTTGTTTCATGGGTTGTTGTGGCAAGCTTAGTAAGCGAAATTCTATCACCAAGCGGTGTGATAAATCAAATTTTACAAAAGCTTCATCTCACAAATTACCCAATTATGTTTATGGCAGAGCCACGTTACTTCTGGTGGATAGTTACATTTTCTGATATTTGGAAAGAACTTGGATGGAACACAATTATATTCTTGGCAGCAATCACATCAATAAATCCTGAACTGTATGAAGCTGCAACAGTTGATGGTGCGGGAAGATTCAGAAAGATGATAAGCATAACCCTTCCAGGAATAATGCCCACAGTTATAGTTCTTTTAATTTTAAGTATTGGAAACATAATAAACATAGGTTTTGAAAAACAATTTCTTTTAAGAACAGCGGCAACAAGAGATGTTGCTGATGTCATCGACCTTTACATACTTACATATGGTATTGGAACAGGCAGATACTCTTTTGGAACAGCTGCAGGTGTTTTCAAATCAGTTGTAAGTTTGGTACTACTTGTTTTTGCTAACTGGTTTTCTAAAAAGACAACTGGCTATCGCATGATGTAAAAAAAACTTGACTCAAGGGGGCATTTTAAAGTGAAAAAGAAAACAGCAGGAGATTTGGTCTTTGAAGTATTTAATTACCTACTAATGATAATTTTGGCAGTGGTCACTCTCTATCCTTTTTTACACGTTTTAGCTGTATCACTTAATGACCCTTATGATACAGTAAAGGGTGGAATTACTATATTTCCACGAAAGTTTACGTTGATAAATTATATAGAAACATTAAACTATCCCCAAATTCCGTGGGCAGTATTGATAACTGTGCTGAGAACAGTTATTGGAACTTTTGTTGGTGTTTTGTCAACTGCTATGGTTGCTTATGTTATAAACAGGAAGGATTTTATTGCACGAAAACCAGTTGCAATAATGTTTATTATTACTATGTATGTTGGTGGAGGCTTGATTCCTGATTACATGCTAATAAGAGGACTTGGACTTATGAATAACTTTTTGGTGTATATACTTCCCGGTCTTATAAGTCCTTTTAACGTTATTGTTATAAAATCATATATGGAAGGGATTCCACCGGATTTGGAAGAATCGGCAATGATAGATGGTGCAAATGATTTTTTGATATTTTGGAAAATAATTTTACCGCTTTGCGCTCCTGTTATTGCAACAATTAGTTTGTTTATTGCAGTTGGACATTGGAACTCTTGGTTTGATACATATCTGTATTGCTCAAGTGAACCAAAGCTTACCACCTTACAATATGAACTTCAAAAGATTTTGTCTAACGCAACCGCATCTTCTCAAGTAGATTATTATAGTAATCTTGATCCTAACAGGACCATGAAAGTCACACCACATTCATTGAGAATGGCAATGACAATAATTGTAACACTTCCCATATTGCTTGTGTATCCATTTATTCAGAGATATTTTATACATGGTATGACAATTGGTGCAGTAAAAAGCTAAATGTCAAAAAAGTTGTTAGAATTTTGGTTTTAAGCTGGTTACTCCAGCTTAAAATAAACTAAAAACATAAAAAAGGGGAGGTTTTGAAAAACTATGAGAATCTCAAAAAGATTTTTTGCAGTTATTTCGGTAGTTGTTATAATTAGCTTTGTCTTAGGTATTTGTTTAGTTGGTAATGCTGGGAGTTCAAAACTTGTAAAGCCTCTCAAGCCAACACCCGAGGCGAAAAAGCCAATTACACTCACTATGTATAGTGCTGAAACAAACCCAAATGATGATGGTTTTAAGTCACCAGTTGCACAGAAGATAAAAGAACTTACAGGCGTTACATTAAAGATTGAGTATGCAATAGCTCAGGGTGCTGGTCAACAGAAACTTCAACTCATGGCTGCAAGTGGTGATTATCCAGACCTGGTATATGCAAAAGGAGACTTGCAACTTCTTAAGAATGCTGGTGGTATTGTACAGTTAGACAGTTTAATTGAAAAGTACGGTCCTAATATCAAAAAAGCATATGGCAAAAACCTTAAAAGACTCAGATGGAGTCCACAGGACCCACATATTTACTGTTTGGGAATTACAACAGACAATGACGCAACTTTGGATGTTAATGGCGGTTTTATGATTCAGCACAGAGTAGTAATTGAACAAAAGTACCCAAGAATAAGAACAATCAAAGACTTTGAAAATGCAATAGTCAAGTACTGGAAGAAACATCCTACTACAGATGGACTTCCAACAATTCCGCTCACACTTTCTGCTGATGACTGGCGAACTGTTATATCGGTTACAAATCCAGCTTTTCAGGCAACAGGCGCACCAGATGATGGAGAGTTTTATGTTGATCCAAAAACTTTGAAAGTAATAAGACATTATAAACGTCCAATTGAAAAAGAATATTTCAAATGGTTAAATCACTTGTGGAACGCAGGAATCCTTGATAGAGAGACATTTGTCCAGAAAGACGACCAGTATAAAGCAAAAATTGCTTCTGGAAGAGTTCTTGCTTTAATTGACGCGGGTTGGGCGGTAGGTGAACCAATTACTGCTCTCAAGAAGGCAGGTAAGTACGAATACACATATGGTTATTATCCTGTTACAGTTAATGAAAAAATAAAACAATGTCCACCTGATGTAAAAGTTGGATATACAGGTGGTTGGGGTGTTGCTATAACAGTAAAGTGCAAAGATAAGGTAAGAGCAATTAAATTCCTTGACTGGATGTGCACAGAAGATGCTAATATCTTAAGACAGTGGGGTATTGAAGGTGTTCATCACACATATGTAAAGGGCAAGAGGGTATTTTTGCCAAAGATTGACCAGATGAGAAAAACAGATCCAACATTTTCTAAGAAGACTGGTATAGGTGCATATGTTTATCCATTCCCAAGACTGCCCAATACGTATATTGATTCGACAGGCAATCCAATTGCGCCTGACACAAGAAAAGAAGATATAAGAAAGAACTATAGTGATGTTGAGAAGAAAGTATTGTCAGCATATAAGGCAGAAATTTGGAAAGATTTGTTCCCAAAAGCTAATGAGTATCCTGAAAAGACATGGGGTTATTTATGGATGATATCCATTGACGATCCGAATATCAAGACTATTAACGATAAGATTTGGAATTATACACTATCAACAATTCCAAAGGTTGTTATGGCAAAAGAAAAGGATTTTGATAAGGTATGGAACGATTTTCTGGCTGGGTTTGAGAAACTTGGCAATAGCAAGGTTGAAGAGTATTACACAAAGAGAATCAAGCAAAATATTGAACTGTGGACAAAATAATTAAATTGATGTTATTTTAAAAATTGTGGATTGTGAAAGGGGCTGTCTGAAGATGGGGCAGCCCTTTTATTTTGTCATAATTTGTAGTATAAAATAATTAATATTCTCTTCTTAAATTGAGGGATTTGAGAATGTTAGAGGATGTACTAAAAATTATCTTTGCGATCTTAGCAGGTGGGCTTATTGGTATTGAGAGAGAAAATGTTCACAGACCGGCAGGTTTTAGAACTCATATTTTAGTCTGTGTGGGCTCTACTCTTGTGATGATGACATCACAGTATATTTTCAATGTATACTACAAGGGCCACGCAAACATAGATGTTGCGAGGCTTGGTGCTCAAGTTATCTCGGGTATTGGTTTTTTGGGTGCAGGGACAATTATAAAAGATGGTGCGACTGTAAAGGGTTTGACAACTGCTGCAACTTTGTGGGCTGTTGCATGTATTGGTCTTGCAATTGGAATCGGGTATTACAAAGGAGCTTTTTTGGCAACTGCAGCAGTGTATCTTACTTTGATTCTATTAAAAAAGTTTGAAGTAAGATTTGTTTCAAAAGGAATTTTGAGGACAATTATTGTTGAGGGTCACAATCTAAGAAGTTCTATTCAAAAGATAGATTCAATTTTGACTTCACACTCAGTAACTATAAAGGATATTAAATTTATGCATGAAGAGTCTGAAAAAGTGTTTTATAAAGCTTTAGTTCTACCAGATAGCAATATAAACCAGCTTATTACGGATTTATATTTGGTTGAAGGTGTGAGCCGCGTAACTTTTGAATAAAAAATACTTTTAAAAAAATTGTAGTGTGGTATAATTATCATTCAGAAAATTAAAAAATATAATGGATGGAGGCAGGGCAGAATAAGGTGACAAAGGAGGACCAGAGCAGAACACCCCTTTTTGATGCTGTAAAAAGACACATTGAGAAAAACATCATCCCATTTCATGTGCCAGGTCACAAGTATGGTAGAGGCTTGAAGGAGTTTACTGATTTTGTCGGGCAGAATGTCATGCTAATGGACCTAAATGGTATGGAAGATTTGGACAATGCAAACAACCCGATTGGAGTTATCTACGAGGCTGAAAAGCTTTTTGCAAGTGCATTTGGTGCTCAATATGCATACTTTTTAGTAAACGGTACAACATCTGGTGTCCAGACAATGATAATGTCAGCATGCGAACCTGGGGATGAGATAATACTGCCTCGAAATGCGCACAAGAGCGCGTTTGGCGGAATAATCTTGAGCGGGGCAATTCCAGTGTATGTACAGCCAGAGGTAAATGAAGAGCTTGGGATTACAATGGGCGTGACAATTGAGAATGTGAAAAAAGCTATATTAAAACATCCTCATGCAAAAGCTGTATTTGTTATTAATCCAACATACTATGGTATAGCGAGTGATTTAAAGTCTATAACTCGAACTGCACACAAATTTGGCATGGCAGTTTTAGTTGATGAGGCACATGGTGCTCATATGGGCTTTCACAACGATTTTCCACTGACTGCCATGGAAGTTGGTGCTGATATGAGTGCTGTGTCAACACACAAGACAGGTGGGTCACTTACTCAAAGTTCTGTACTTCTTTTGCGAGGTCACAGGATTCAACCAGAGACAGTAAAACAGGTTTTGAACCTTACTATGACAACAAGTTCATCCTATATCTTGATGTGTTCAATTGACGTTGCACGAAAACAGCTTGCTATGTATGGTGAAGAGATGTTAGAAGAGACTTTGAGACTTGCCAGAATGGCAAGGGAAGAGATAAACAAGATTGAAGGACTTTATGCATTTGGAAAAGAGCTGATTGGAACACCTGGCGTATATGATTTTGACGAAACAAAACTTGGAATCAACGTTCGAAGGCTTGGTATCACTGGTTATGAAGCAGAGAGAATCCTGAGAGATGAGTACAACATCCAGATAGAGATGTCTGACCTTTACAATATTTTGGCAATAATCTCGTTGGGTGACACACAAGAAAGTGTAGAAAAGCTAATTGAAGCACTTAGAGATATGGCAAAGAAGCTTGGTGTAAAAGATGTAAAGACTCCAACAATAGTGCTTCACTCACCACAGGTTATTGTTTCGCCACGTGATGCTTTTTATAGCTCAAAGAAGGTTGTTGAGCTTGACAATGCAGTCGGTGAGATTTCTGGCGAGATGGTCATGGCGTATCCACCTGGAATACCACTTATTTTGCCTGGTGAGAGAATAACAAAAGACCTTGTTGACTATATTAAACTCCTGAAAGAAGAGGACTGTCAGCTTCAAGGTACTGCTGACCCGTATGTCAATACAATTAGAGTTTTAGGTACCGCTGATTGAGAAAAGTCATGTGAGTAAGTGACTTTTAAAACTCATTCAAGAGAGAGTGTTGATAAATTGCTTAGTCCTTTAGTATATGCTTATATCGGTGATGCAGTGTATGAATTATATGTAAGAAATAAAGTGATATCCGAAAATCCTGATTTGACTCCTTATCATTATTATTTGAAAACTACTAAGTATGTAAGAGCTTCAAGTCAAGCAATAGCCATAAAAAAGTTGTATGAAATGCTTGATGAAAATGAAAAGAGAATTGTGAAAAGAGGTAGAAACGCAAAGAGTAAAACTGTTCCTAAGAATGCAAAGTTAAGTGATTATAAATATGCTACGGCACTTGAAACATTGATTGGTTATTTGTATTTAGAAAACAATACTGAAAGATTAGAGTATATTCTTTCTCAAGTATATGAAATAATAACACAAGAGCAACAAATAGGGGAGAATAACTAATTTTGCTATTAGTCTTGGAGGAGTTGATAAAAAATGATCGGCGGGTTAATAGTTCTTCTTTTGATTATTTTATTTTTGCCTTTTTTTGTTAAGGCAGTAGAACATAATTTAGAGTATTTTTTGTTTATAATGGGTATTATAGGCGTTATTATTTCAAAGCAAATGAGCTTAGATTTATTTGAACATATTCTTAAAAATCATTTGCTTTATTATATAACTTTTGCTGTTTTGATAGCAGGGATGTTGTTTTTCTTCTTTAGAAATAGGATAAACACAATGATAGAATTACTAACTCATAGAATTTCAATTCAATTTTTTGTATTTGTTGTAATTGTTATTTTGGGATTAAGTTCAAGTTTTATTACTGCCATAATTGCGTCACTTTTATTAACCGAAATAATGCATCACATGCCACTTGACAGAAACACCAAGGTAAAGGCTATTGTATTGGCGTGCTTTGCAATTGGATTTGGAGCGGCATTGACACCAGTTGGTGAACCATTAGCAACAATTACTATTTCAAAGCTTAAAGCAGACTTTTTCTATTTAGCAAGAGCAGTTGGGTTAGAAATTTTTATCACAATACTGTTAATGGCTTTTTTAGCAGCTCTTGTTGTTAAAAAGGCAAGTAAAGTAGATAAAGATGAATTTACAGAAAGTGCAGAGAGCATTAAAGATGTTTTTTTAAGAGCTTTTAAGGTTTTTGTATTCGTATTTGCACTTGAACTGTTAGGGACTGCTTTTAAACCCTTGATAGATTTGTACATTATAAAGTTAGATGCCCAAATTCTTTACTGGGTAAACATGATTTCTGCAATAGTGGATAATGCTACCCTGGCAGCTGCAGAGATTTCAAGAGAAATGACAGATGAACAGGTCCGAGCAATTATTCTTGGAATGATTATAAGTGGAGGAATGTTAATTCCCGGAAATATACCAAATATAATCTCTGCAGGAAAGTTCAAGATTAAAAGTAAAGAGTGGGCAAGGATTGGAGTTCCGATAGGTTTGGTTTTGATGGCTGTATATTTTGTTTTGGTGTTTATAATTAAACTGTAAAAAATTTTAAAAACTTATGAAGGGAAGATGTGGCTAATGTACGATGTTACCGGTATATTGCAGATTTTACCACACAGGTACCCATTTTTGCTTGTTGACAGAATAATTGAGGTAGAAGAGGGAAAAAAGGCAAAAGGCATTAAAAATGTGACAATAAATGAGCCATTTTTCCAAGGACACTTTCCGGGAAACCCTGTTATGCCAGGTGTTTTAATTGTTGAGGCAATGGCACAGGTTGGGGCTGTTGCTATACTCTCAAAGGAAGAGTTTAAGGGCAAAACACCATTTTTTGCAGGAGTTGATAAGGTGAGATTTAAAAAAGTTGTAAGACCGGGAGATGTGCTTTTGATTGAAACAGAGCTGATTTCTCTAAAAGGGTATATTGGGAAAGCAAAGGCAACTGCTTATGTTGAAGGTGAAGTTGTTTGCGAAGGAGAGCTACTGTTTGCAATTAAGTAGCTCTCCTTTCTAATTGGCTTTTTGCTTTTAACACTCTTATATCGTCACCAAAAAAGTGCAAAAACATGAAATACTCATGAAGTCTTCCCATTGTTTTGTCTGAATAGAGCTTTAGCAAACCGTCAATATTATAGTTTGTTGTAATAACCGTCTTTTTATTTGTCATGTAGCGTTTATCCAAAAGGCTTTGGAATACACCATGACAAAAGTCTGGGCTTTTTCCCTCATTCCCAAGGTCGTCTATAATCAAAAGGTCTACCTCTTCAAGACTTTTGTACTCTTCATCATCTACCTCATCGTATAACCTTACCATTTTGGAATATTTTTCTTTTAAAATCTCGAAAAATGCAATGCTGTCAAGAAATATTACAGTTTTTTTCTTGTCAATAATCTCTTTGGCAATACAGTGGGCTAAAAAGGTCTTTCCAAGCCCAGTACTACCGTAAAAAAGTAGTCCTTTTTGAGAGGGTTTGTCAAAGTTTTTTACAAATTTTTTTACTTCTTTTATGATGTTTAACATATTTTCATAGGGGGATATACCTTCCTGTGGGTCTATCTCTTTTGAATAATATTCTAAGTTAAAATTTTTAAAGTTATGCTCTTTTAAAATATCTTTTAATTTGCTTTGTTCATACAAAATCTCTATAAAAAGCTGTGTTCTACATCTGCAAACTTCAATCCCGTTTTCACTTACAATAAAACCAGTGTCATGGCATGCTTGGCATGAGTACTCAGGCTCTAAATAATTACTTCCAAGTCCAAGCTCAATCAAAAGTTTTGTCCGCTTCTGAAGTAAGCTATCAAGTATCTTTGAGTACTTTTCTATCTCAGCTTGGTTTTGAGAAAGAGAGGCTTGTGAAAGTTTTAGGCCTGCCTTTGTTATCTTTTCACTTAATATAGCAAAATCTTTTGACTTGGAAGAAAGCTGAGCAATCTTTCTTTCTCTTGCAATTTCTGCATTTTGACGACGTTGCTGATATATCCTGTTTATCATCTCAATTATCTTCTTTTTATTCGTCATCATCGTCATCTCTATTCCCTCTCAATGCTTTTTTATAAAGTTCTTCAAGAGCTGTATATGTAGATGGATCTCTTTCCTCGTATAAAGCTTTCTTAGAACTTGACTGTTTTTTGTTCTTCTCCCTCTTTTGTGCATTTTCAAGCTCAAACTTTTTGATTGACTCTAAACTTCTTAGTCCTGCTTCATACCATCGCTTTATTATACCATTTACATAGTTTACAGTTGGGTTGTTTACATTTTTTGTAAGAGTTAGAGCATACATTATGACCTCTTCAGGCATCTTCCAATCATTTATCCAAACGTTCATAATCTCATCTTCGACCTTAGTTGGAGCTCTGTGATATATTCCAAGGTTTTGAAGTACAAGCCTCTTTATTCTACTTGTGTCCTCTTGTGACCTTATGTACTCCTCAGCTTTTTCGATACTATCTATATTCAGCTCTTTCCACTTAATTGCCATTTGTTCAAGGTATTTAAGATTCTTATTATTCTTATTAATTGTCACATAGTTGATGAGAAGATATATTACCTCAATAGGGAGCTTTAACCAATCATAAATCTCAAGAAGTACGTCTATATCGTTTTTATTGAAAGTCCTGCAGTATTGCTTTTGAGCAAATTCAAGAAGTCCCCTGAATTTTTCGTCTGTTTCGTAAAACCTTGATAAGTCTTCAGTTGTGTACACAGGGGGTGTAGGTGCATTTTCAGGCTTTTCAAACTCAAGCTTTTCGTCCAAAAAATCAATTGTTATATTTCCATCTGCGTCTTTTGTAAGCTTTATCAGTCTTCTTTCTGACCAAAATTCAAGAGCTTTGATTACATCACTCTCAAGAAGGTTTAGGTCATGTGCTATCTTGTTTATCTCAATAGTTTCCACTTTGTTTTGAAGCAAGAACTTTAAGTATATGTATACCTTTACGAACTCCCCGTCAGAAAAAGGCATATGGTTTTTAATAAAGTCATAAGTGATTACAACAAAATTTTGAACCTTTTGTTGAATAAAGACCTTTAGCATATATAAAAATGCCCCCTTTTTGTGATAAAATAATTTTATCACAAAATCATCTTTATTTTTATACCAATAAAAGTCAATAAAAGAAGATGGAGGATAAAAATGAGCTTTAAGGTTGTTCTTTTGTCGCATACACCCGACCCTGAAAAGGTTGTAGCAACAGCTGCAAAGCTTTGTTACTCAAATACATCAGTTGAAAATATTTATGATAAGCTCGATAGCGAAGCAGTTAAAAACTTTTTAAATCTCTTGATTGATGTTGGTCATGAATCTCCGCTTGAGCATGTGAGCTTTACGTTTGGGATTGAGGGTGTTAGCAGGAGCTTTACACACCAGCTTGTCAGGCACAGGATTGCTTCATATTCTCAGCAGTCCCAAAGGTATGTAAGGCTTGATGGGTTTGACTATGTAATCCCGCCAAGTATAGAAGAAGACCAAGAGCTTAAAAATATATTCATAGACACAATGAATGAGATTGCAAAAACCTATAGACTTTTGACAGAAAAGTTGCAGGAAAAACACAAAAAAGTTCTTGTTAGCAAGGGTTTAAGTGAAAAAGAGGCTTTGAAGAAAGCAGAGAAGATGGCAATAGAAGATGCAAGGTATGTTCTTCCCAATGCGTGTGAGACAAAGATAATCATGACAATGAACGCAAGAGAACTTTTACATTTTTTTAATGAGCGATGTTGCAACAGAGCTCAGTGGGAGATAAGAAGTGTTGCTGATAAAATTTTGGAGATAGTAAAAGGTATTGCGCCAAATTTATTCAAATTTGCAGGTCCCAAATGTATAAAGCTCGGCTATTGTCCAGAAGGCAAGTTTTCTTGTGGGGAGTATGATAAGGTCAGACAAAAATACCTTGGAAAGAGGGAAAAAGATGAGGACAATTGAAGGCAAAAATCCAGTAAAAGAGGCACTAAATAGCAGCACTCAAATAACAGAAGTATATATATCAAACACTGCAAAGGACAAGAACATCTCTGAGATTATAAACCTTTGCAAACAAAAAGGCATTGTTGTGAAGTTTGTTGATAAAAGCAAGATTGACAGGATGTCAAAGACGAAAAATCCACAGGGGGTAATTGCTATTGCTCAGGAATATAAGTACTGGGATATAGATGACCTTTTGCTTGAAGCAGCAAATAAAGGCGAAAAGCCTTTTTTAGTGTTATTAGACGAGATTACTGACCCACATAATTTTGGTTCAATTATAAGGTCTGCACATTTATGTGGTGCACATGGTATTATTATTGAGGCAAGGAATTCATGTCCGATCACCCCTACTGTTGAAAAAGCTTCAGCTGGTGCAATTGAACACATTAAAGTAGCAAGAGTTGTTAACTTAAGAAGAACAATAGATGAGCTTAAGCAAAAGGGTATTTGGGTGTACGCAGCAGACAACAATGCCACAAAGCTTTTGTATGATTGTGATTTTAAGATTCCAATGTGTATTGTGATTGGCTCTGAAGGTAAAGGAGTTTCGAGGCTTGTAAAAGAAGGAGCTGATTTTTTAGTTAAAATTCCTCAGAAAGGCAAAGTCAATTCTTACAATGCTTCTGTTGCAGCAGGGATTATATTCTTTGAGGTTTTAAAACAAAGAATCGAAGAAGGAGAAAGAAAAGGTGCACTTGATGGTTGACGGCTACAACTTTATAAACGCTTGGAGCAAGTTAAAAGAGATTGCTAAAGATGATTTAGAAGTAGCACGAAAAAAACTTATAGATATTTTGGCTGACTTTTCGGGGTATAAAGGGTATAGAATAACAGTTGTTTTTGACTCACATTTGGTAAGAGGTGCTCAGCGGAGAAAAGAAGTTATAAATGACATAGAAGTGGTATTTACTAAAGAAGGTGAAACAGCTGATAACTACATAGAAAAGTATGTCTATGAAAATGCAAAGTATGAATCAATAGCAGTTGTGACATCTGATTACTTAGAACAGCTTATGATTTTAGGGAATGGAGCTGTTAGAATGCCTCCAAGAGAGCTTATATATGAGATTGAGAATTACAAAAAGGAGCTTGAGAAGAAGACGAATGAAAAGATAATGAGAAAAGACAGACTTGAAGATACGCTTGATAGTAGCATTCTTGAAAAGTTAGAGAAATTCAAAAAAAGATTAGACCAAGCTTGATACACCTTTAGTGATAATATATAATTATGATGTGGGAAGATATCTTGCGTGTGAACATATGACAAAAAAGGCTTAAAAAATTAAGGAGGCATTTTGCCTTGACATCACAAAAACAACTTTTAAATTTCAAAGAGTGTACAGATGAAGAACTTGTAAAGTATTCGCGCGAGGGTATCAAAGAGGCTACAGAAGAGCTTTTAAATAGGTATCAAAACCTTGTAAAGGCAAAGTGTAGAATGTACTTTTTAATTGGTGCTGAAAAGGATGACATTTATCAAGAAGGCATGATAGGGCTTTTTAAAGCTGTACGTGATTTTGATGAGACCAAGTATCCTGCCTTTAAGTTATTTGCAGAGCTCTGTATAACAAGGCAGGTGATAACTGCAATAAAGACAGCAAGTAGGCAAAAGCATATACCTCTTAACACGTACATATCACTAAACAAACCCGTTTATGAAGAGAATGACGAGAGGACTTTGCTTGACACAATTGCTAACTCTTTTATCTCTGATCCGGAAGAGGTTATGATTACAAAGGAGGAGTTTGAAAACGCCTTAAATGTCATCACAGGGTGTCTAAGTCCATTTGAGTACAAGGTTCTAAACCTATACCTTGAAGGAAGGAGCTATCAAGAAATTGCCGAGATGATTCACAAAGATGTGAAATCAATTGACAATGCTCTTCAACGTGTAAAAAAGAAGATTGAAAAGTATTTAAATACTTCTGAATAAGAGATGTAAACTTTGAAAAGGACAAAAGGAGAGTTTTAGGAAGATGGCTGCAGCAAAGTTGGGAGATAGGCTTGCGCAGGCCATCTTTTTTGTTTGTTGTAAAAATTTTAAACTATATTATAATATAGTTGTCCAATTTTTTTAAAAAGGGGGCCAAAATGAAAATGAAAAAAATAACCTTTGGAACAGATGGTTGGCGTGGGGTTATTGCAGACGACTTTACATTTGACAACGTAAAAATTGTTGCTCAAGCTATTTCAGATTATGTCCTGGAAACTTACGAAAATCCGAAAATAATCATTGGTTATGACTATAGATTCCATTCAGAGAACGTTGCAAAGATTTGTGCTGATATTTTGAGTGCAAATGCTATCCATGTACTTTTTTCAAATAATCCAATTCCAACACCTGCTGTTGCACATGCAGTTGTGAAAAAAGGAGCAAGCGGTGCAATTATGATAACTGCAAGTCACAACCCGTATTATTACAATGGAATAAAGTTCATACCTCATTATGGTGGTCCAGCAAATACACAAATTACTGACAAGATAATAAAAAATGTTGAGAGAATCCAAAAAGAAGGGCTGAAAGATATAAATCCTGACAAAGATCTCATTGAGTATTTTGACTACAAGGAAGAGTATTTGAAAGACATATTAAGTCTGATAGACAAAAAAGCGTTTGAGGACAAAAAACTAAAAGTGCTTGTAAATCCTATGTATGGTTGTGGGATAGGATATATTGACGAGGCGCTAAGAAGGCTTGGATGTGACGTAAAAGTAATAAACAACTGGCGTGACCCACTTTTTGGCGGTCATTTACCTGAACCAAACTTAGAAAACATGAAAGATTTGCTTGAGATTATAAAGACAGAAGAATTTGATTTAGGACTTGCAACAGATGGCGATGCAGATAGATTCGGTGTTGTAAATCCTGATGGCCAGTTTATATCAGCAAATGAAGTGATATTTATGTTAACAGATTATTTAATTAACACAAGAGGCAAGGCTTCGTCTGTTGCCAGAACTGTTGCAACAACATCTATGATTGACAAGATTGCTCAAAAACATGGTATGAGATGTATTGAAACACCAGTTGGGTTTAAGTACATTGCAGAGTGTCTAATGAAAGAGGATGCTTTAATTGGTGGTGAGGAATCAGGTGGACTTTCTATAAAAGGGCATGTACCAGAAAAGGATGGGATTTTAGCTGACCTTTTGGTGGCAGAGGCGGTTGCAAAACTTCAAAAATCTCCAAGAGAGATTTTAGATAGAATTGAATCTGAGTATGGAAAGCTATATAATAAAAGAATTGATGTTAGAACCACACATAGCAAAAAACAAGAAGCATTGGAAAGAGTAAAAAATTTTGGAAAAGACAGTATAGCCGGACTTAAATGTTTAGAGTACAGGACAAGAGATGGACTAAAGGTTATTTTAGAGGACGAGTCATGGTTTCTGGTAAGAGCCTCTGGTACAGAGGATTTGATTAGAATATATGCAGAAAGCAAGGATGCAAAGACTCTTGAAAATATACTTTCTGAGGTAAAAGAATATCTGGGTTTGTAGTTTTTTATACAGGATTGCTTATTGCTTAAGTGTAATAAAATTGAAGAATCTATGAATATGAATATTATAAATTTGCAAAAAGCACATTTGTGGAGGTAATTCGTAGATGACCAAATTAAAGGTTGCAGTTTTGTTCGGTGGAGTTTCCACAGAGCATGAAGTTTCGATAATCTCTGCAAAATCGGTTATGCAAAACCTTGACAAGGAAAAATACGAAATAATACCAATTGGTATTACAAAAGAAGGAAAATGGCTTTTGTACACAGGCAAGATAGAAGATTTAGACAGCAAATGGACAATGTATTCAATTGAATGTTTTATCTCACCAGACAGGACTAAAAAAGCGCTTGTGAAGATAAAAGATAGTGAAGCTACCTTTATTGACATTGACGTTGTATTTCCTGTATTGCATGGATTAAATGGTGAGGATGGTACTGTACAAGGCCTTTTAGAACTCTCTGGTATTCCATATGTTGGATGTGGAGTGTTGTCATCAGCGCTATGCATGGACAAAGCTTTTGCTAAAAAACTTGCTCTTTTAGAGGGGATTCCACAGGGCCATTTTTTAGTGATTTACAAAGATGAGTATCTTTCCAAAAAGGAATATTTCATCAGACGGATTGAAAGCGAGTTTTCGTATCCTGTATTTGTAAAGCCTGCAAATTCGGGCTCCTCAGTTGGAATTTCAAAGGCAAAAGACAAAGACGAGCTGATTTTGGCAATCCACGAGGCATTTTTGTATGATACCAAGATTTTGATCGAACAGGCTATAAATGCACGTGAGATTGAGTGTGCAGTGCTTGGCAATAGCGAAATTCTCGTATCGGCCCTGGGTGAGATAGTACCGTCGCGAGAGTTTTATTCATATGAAGCAAAGTATATAGATGGTTCATCAGAATTGATCATTCCTGCGAAACTTGAAAAGCAGGTAGAGGATGAGATTAAGGAGCTTGCTGTTAAGATTTACAAGCTTTTTGAGTGTAGTGGTATGGCAAGAATAGACTTTTTTGTTGACAAAGAAACTAACAAGGTGTATTTCAATGAAGTAAATACAATTCCTGGCTTTACAAGTATTTCTATGTATCCAAAACTGATGGAGTACAGCGGTATACCATATCCTCAGCTTCTTGACAAACTCATACAACTTGCAATTGAAAAGAACCAACAAAAACAAAGCATAAAATATAGCAAAGAGGGTTAAAGCCTATGGATACAAGACCAATTGGGATATTTGACTCAGGCCTTGGCGGGCTTACAGTATTCAAAGAGATTGTAAATCTCATGCCAAATGAGAGCATTGTATATTTTGGTGATACAGCGAGAATCCCATATGGATCTAAGTCCAAAGAGACAGTGACGAAGTTTGCAATGCAAAATACAAGGTTTTTACTTTCAAAAAATATCAAGATTGTAGTTGTGGCTTGTAATACAGCCTCTGCCTATGCATATGAGTTTTTGAAAGGCCAATTTGATATTCCTATAATTGCTGTTATTGAACCAGGGGCAAGAGCTGCAGCTTTGGCAACGAAGAATAAAAAGGTCGGTGTAATTGGAACAGAGGGGACAATTGCAAGCGGTTCTTTTGAGAAAAAGATTTTAGAGTTCGACCCTGATATAAAGGTGTTTTCAAAGCCCTGTCCTCTGTTTGTGCCGCTTGTTGAGGAAGGATGGATTGATAAAGAGGTAACATACCTTGTTGCAAAAGAATATTTAGAAGAGTTTAAAGAAAAAGGAATAGATACCCTTGTTTTAGGGTGTACACACTATCCATTTTTACAAAATGTCATAAAGAAAATTTTACCAGAAGTGAGTTTGATAAACCCTGCACTTGAGACAGCAAAACAAACATATGAGGTTCTAAAAAAAAATAATATGTTAAATACCTCAGAGGAGGAGCCAACTTATTATTTTTATGCAAGTGACAATTTGAAAAAGTTCGAAGCAGTTGCTTCAATATTCTTAAATGAAAAGATAAAATGTGAAGAAAAGATTGATATAGAAAAATATTAAAACCAATGTTTTTGGGGTGAAAGTATGAAAAAAGACGTTTTGATTTTTGTCAAGGGCACCCAAGAATACCCCATAAATAGCCTTGAGAATAGCATAGAGTTTTTCACAGAAGGCACGTTTTATAAAAAAGGTGAAAGCTTTTATGTGACATATAAAGAAAGCGAGCTTACTGGGCTTGAAGGTACAACTACTACATTTAAGATTCAGCCAAACCATATAACATTAATTCGCTATGGTGATGTTACGTCAACCCTTATTTTTGAGCCGGGTAAAAGGCATATATCAACATATATCACTGAAGACGGTGTGATAATGATAGGTGTGTACACAAAAAAGATGAAAGTTGATTTAACAGAGAATGGTGGAGAAGTTTTTGTTGAGTATGCCATAGATTTAGATTCGCATATGATGTCTGAGAACGACTTTTTACTCAAAATAAAAGAGGCAGGTGTAAAAAATTGAATTTAGTAAAACTTGCAAAAGACCAGATAAAAGACACCATTGAAAAGGCTATAAATACTTGCGTTGAAAAGGGCATATTTCAGCTAAACGATGTTGTTCCTCCAATAATGATCGAAAAACCAAAAGAAAAAGTTCATGGCGATTTTGCAACCAACATTGCAATGGAGCTTACGAGAAAACTCAAAAAAAACCCACGTGAAATAGCTCAGAACATTGTAGATAATATTGACCTGACAAACACTTTGATTGAAAAAGTAGAAATTGCAGGGCCAGGCTTTATCAATTTCTTTTTCAAAAAAGAATGGCTTTACAAAGTTGTAGATGTTATACTTTCTGAAGGTGATGGTTACGGTAGGGTAGATATTGGAAATGGCAAAAAGGTAATGGTCGAGTTTGTTTCGGCAAATCCAACAGGACCTATGCACATGGGAAATGCGCGAGGTGGTGCGCTTGGCGACTGTCTTGCAAACCTTTTAAAATGGGCAGGGTATAAAGTTACAAAAGAGTTTTATGTAAACGATGCGGGCAACCAGATAGAAAAATTTGGACAGAGCCTTGAGATAAGATATAGACAGCTAAAAGGTGAAAATATTGAGCTTCCAGAGGACTGTTATCATGGTGATGATATAATCGAAAGAGTAAAGGAGTATTTAAATGAAAATAGAGATGACTTGGAAGGTTTGCCATCTGAAGAGAGAAGAAGAAAACTTGTGGAGTTTGCGTTAAAAAGAAATATTGCTCTTATGAAGGAACACCTGCAAAAATATGGTATTGAATATGATGTTTGGTTTCATGAAAGCAGTCTTTACGAAAGTGGTGAGGTTTACGAGACAGTTGAGGATTTGAAAAGAAGAGGTTTTACTTATGAAAAAGACGGAGCTGTTTGGTTTGCTGCATCAAAGTTGGATGAAAATTTAAAAGATGAGGTTTTGATAAGAACAAATGGAATACCCACGTATTTTGCAGCTGACATTGCTTACCACAGGAACAAGTTTGAGAAACGAGGGTTTGACATTGTAATTGATATTTGGGGAGCAGACCATCACGGACATGTCCCAAGGATGAAGGCTGCAATGAAAGCGCTTGGAATTGACCCTGAAAGACTTGTTATAATCCTTATGCAGCTTGTACGGCTTGTTCGTGGCAAAGAAGTAGTGAGAATGTCAAAAAGGACAGGTAAAGCTATTACACTTATTGAATTAATAGAAGAAATTGGCAAGGATGCTGCAAGGTTTATGTTCAACACAAAGTCAGCTGACACGCACATTGAAATAGATTTAGACCTTGTAACACAGCAAACCCTTGACAATCCTGTATTCTATGTGCAGTATGCTCATGCGAGAACTTGTGGAATATTAAGGGCTCTTTCTGAAGAGGAGATTGTATTAAATAGAGATAAAATAAAACTTGAGCTCTTGCAGCAAGAGGAAGAGCTTGAGCTTCTCAAAAAACTTTTGGAGCTTCCAGAAGAGATAGAGATTGCAGCACGCAATTTAGATGTTAGCAGGGTTACAAAGTACCTTTTAGATTTGGCCTCAATTTTTCATGCTTTTTACAATGCATGTAGGGTAAAAAATGAAAACGAAGAGCTAATGCATACAAGACTTTCACTTGTCGAATGTGTAAGGATTGTAACTAAAAATGTGCTGACACTTTTGGGTGTTGATGCTCCAGAAAAAATGTAAATAAAGATGGGGCCTCTTAACTATTTTTGACAAATGGTTAAGAGGCTTTTTTGTCTACTTTGAATAAAATTTAGATTAAAAGTTTTTAATCTATTGTTAGTCTTTGAAACAATATGATATAATTTGAATAGTAAAAAACACTCAAGTTGGGAGTTGTACCATGGATATATTTGCAATACTAATTAGAAATGTATTCTTTCCTTTAATGGAATTATTCAAAGGAAATAGAATTAGAAGAAAATTGAATATTTTGAAAAACAATCAATCAAAAAATAAATTGGAGATAAAAAACATCCAGAAGGAAGAGTTAAAAAAACTACTTCTTTTTTGTTTGGAGCATGTTCCAGCGTACAAAAAGTTTGAATATTTGAGAGAAAAGATTATGACCGAACCAGAAAACGCTTTGCTTGAATTTCCTATCTTAGAGAAAAAAGAGTTCAACCAAAATAGAGATTTGTATTTGTCTGACAAAGCAAATTTATCACACTGTATTCTCAACAAAACAGGTGGTTCTACAGGTGAGCCTGTGAAGTTTTACATAGACAGGGAGACAGTTGAGTGGTACGAGGCAGCAAGATATTTGGGACTTTCATGGTGGGGGATTAATATTGGCGACAGGTGTCTTATGCTTTGGGCGTCCTTAAATGATATTGAAAATACAAAGAGTTTGAAAGACAAATTTAAAGAGCTTGTGTTGAAAAATAGACTGATAATCTCATCCTGGGAGATAAATGAAAGAAATATAAAGAATATAGCAAAGAAGATTCAAAAATACAAACCTTCCTTTATATACGCTTATCCTTCGGCTGCTTATAAACTTGCAAGCCTTATTAAGGAGAATAAGATAGAGCTCAAATTAAAACTAAAAGGTGTTGTTACAACAGCCGAGAATTTATATGAATACCAGAAAAATTTGATAGAAGAGGTTTTCAGATGTCCTGTGATAAATGAATATGGTGCAAGAGATGGAGGTATTATTGCCTATCAATGCAGAAAAGGTAAGATGCATTTGATGACTCTAACAGGCTATTATGAGTTTGTCGACATTGAAGGTGTGGAAGATAAAAACAAAAAAGCTATTTTAGTTACAGACCTTCACAATTATGTAATGCCAAGGCTGAGGTATCGGCTTGGAGATGTTGTAACTTTGGATGACGAGATGTGCGACTGTGGGATAGGTTTTCCTACTATCAAGGAAATAGATGGTAGGATAGACGAGATTTTTGTGGCAAAAAGCGGTGAAATTTATGATAGTCATTTCTTTAACATATTAGCAAGAGAGATGGAAGGAGTGCTACAGTATCAGCTCATTCAGCATGATTTAGATAATATGACACTTAAGATTGTAAAAGGAAAAAGATTTGATGAAAGAGAAGTAGAACAATTTGTAAAGAGTATAAAAAATAAGTTTGGCGACATTTCCATAAAGGTTGATTATGTAAATGAGATTCCAACTGGACCCTCAGGCAAAATAAGATATACAATCAGAGAATACAAAATCCCATTATGAGAACACTTTTACCGTTGGTAAAAATTGGCGCAACAATGTTAGCTTTACTTAGTATAGATCTATGATTTAATACAACTACTTATTAATGTTATCTAACTCAACAATGCAGGAAGGGAGGATGGTTAAAGTGAACCTAAGAAGGCCAAATGCGAACGAGGCAACAGGTACGTTTAACCGTTCAAGAGATGTTGTTCCTATGTCGGGACTTTGTACAAGGTGTGTTGATGGCTGCCAAGGAGGCTGTGAAATCTTTTTAGCATCATTTAGAGGAAGAGAGGTTCTATATCCTGGGCCATTTGGTGAAGTGACAGCAGGAGCTAACAAAAATTATCCTGTCGACTATTCACATTTAAACATCCAAGGTTATGCAGTTGGTGCAAAGGGCCTTCCTGAAGGGGTTGAGGCAAATCCTGACACAGCAATCTTCTCAAACGTTGACACAACAACTGAATACGGTTGGGAAAAGAAGGTAAAAATGAAGGTTCCAATATTCACAGGTGCGCTGGGGTCAACAGAGATTGCACGCAAAAACTGGGAACATTTTGCGATTGGTGCCGCTATTTCAGGCATTACTCTTGTCTGTGGTGAAAATGTCTGTGGTGTTGATCCAGAGCTTGAACTTACTTCAGATGGCAAGGTCAAGAAATCTCCTGAAATGGACAGGAGAATTACTACATACAAGAGGTTTTACGAGGGCTGGGGTGAGATACTTGTTCAGATGAATGTTGAAGATACACGTCTTGGTGTTGCAGAGTATGTCATTGAAAAGCATGGGCTTGACACAATCGAGCTCAAATGGGGCCAAGGCGCAAAATGTATTGGTGGTGAGATTAAGGTAAAAAGCCTTGAAAGAGCTCTTGAACTGAAAAAAAGAGGTTATGTAGTTCTTCCTGACCCAACTTTGAAAGAAGTGCAAGAGGCGTTCAAGAAAGGTGTCCTAAGAGAATTTGAAAGACATTCAAGACTTGGTTTTGTTGAGAAAGAAAGCTTTTTGAAAGAGATAGAAAGACTTAGAAGTCTTGGATTTAAAAGAATTACTTTAAAAACTGGGGCATATTCAGCTGTTGAACTTGCAATGGCACTGAGGTTTGGTGCTGAGGCAAAACTTGATTTGATAACAATTGATGGTGCACCAGGTGGCACAGGCATGAGCCCGTGGCCAATGATGAATGAATGGGGAATTCCAACATTTTACTTAGAAGCATTGGCATATCAGTTTGCAGAGAAGCTTACTAAAAGAGGTTTCAGAGTTCCTGACCTTGCAATTGCAGGCGGATTTTCAACCGAAGATGGTGTATTCAAGGCAATTGCAATGGGTGCACCATATGTAAAAGCTGTTTGTATGGGAAGAGCACTAATGATACCAGGAATGGTAGGCAAAAACATTGAAAAGTGGCTCAAAGAAGGTAATTTGCCAAAGACAGTTTCCAAGTATGGTACAACACCAGAAGAGATATTTATCACATATGAAGAGCTTAAAGAAAAGTATGGTGATGAAATAAAGAATATTCCTCTTGGTGCAATTGGTATTTACACATTTGTACAGAAATTCAAAACAGGTTTGCAGCAGCTTATGGCAGGGTCAAGGAACTTCAGAATCTCTACAATCTCAAGAAAGGATTTGATTGCACTCACAGAAGATGCTGCTAAGATATCAGGTATTCCATACGTAATGGATGCGTACAGAGAGGAGGCAGAGAGAATTTTGGAAGAATAAAATTGAGATAGTTCAATTTTTTAAACAAAAACTAAAGGGGCTGTTAACTAATAGACAATAAGTTACAGCCCCTTTTGTATTTTGGTTTTAATAAAATATTTCGTTCCCCGTTCATTTATTTCATGTCCTAATTTCGATATTAACCTTTAATGGCAGGGGCGGAGGGACTCGAACCCCCAGCCAACGGTTTTGGAGACCGCTACTCTACCAATTGAGCTACGCCCCTACACCTCTTTTATTATAAGGCACCAACTATAAGGTTGTCAATATCTTTTTTAGCTTAAGGACATAGAGAAATTTTAAATTTCTAATGATGTTTCAAACATCAATAGAATAAAATAAAAATACAGGATATTAATGGTTTGGTTTTGAGTGAATTTTATGATATAATTTATTTGAAATTTGCAATTATTATAGGAGGGAGTAATGTTGAATACCACATCAGAACAACAGAAACAAATCAATATAGCATACATTGGTGGGGGTTCACGCGGCTGGGCATGGAGGTTGATGACTGATTTAGCTTTAGAGAAGGACTTGAGTGGTACTGTGAGACTTTACGACATTGATTTTGAAGCTGCCAAGACAAATGAAGTAATAGGTAATAAGCTTTCAAGCAAGCCTGAGGTAGTAGGGAAGTGGAAATATGTTGCTGTAAAGAGCTTAGATGAAGCTTTATATGGTGCAGATTTTGTTATCATTTCGATTTTGCCTGGGACATTTGAAGAGATGTATTCGGATGTCCATGCTCCTGAGAAATATGGTATATACCAGTCTGTAGGTGACACAACAGGGCCAGGTGGTCTTATCAGAGGGCTTAGAACTGTTCCTATGTATGTTGAATTTGCAGAAACTATAAAGAGAAATTGTCCAGATGCTTGGGTTATCAATTACACGAATCCAATGGCCATATGTCTGAAAGCACTATATGAGGTATTTCCTAAAATAAAGGCTTTTGGCTGCTGTCATGAAGTTTTTGGTACACAAAAGCTTTTGACGGAGGTTGTAAGAGAATTTTTAGGAGAAGAAAAAGAAATCTCAAGAAGAGAAATCAAGGTAAATGTTCTTGGTATAAATCATTTTACGTGGTTTGACAAAGCATCATACAAAACTTATGATTTATTCCCTCTTTACAAAGAATTTGTGAACAAATATTATGAAGAAGGGTATGAAAAAACAAAAGGATTGTGGGAAAAAGATTATTTTGCTTCTGCAAACAGAGTAAAGTTTGATTTGTTTAAACGCTTTGGACTTATTGCTGCAGCAGGTGATAGACACTTGGCTGAATTTGTCCCCTACATTTATCTTAGAGACAAAGAGACAGTTTATAAATGGAAATTCAACTTAACACCTGTCGAATGGAGAATTAAACATAGAGAAGAGTTGATTAGACTTAGCAAAGAATATGCAACCGGCCAAAAAGATGTCCCATTGAATCCTTCTGGAGAAGAAGGAGTTATGCAGGTGAAAGCTATTTTAGGTTTGGATACGTTGGTGACAAACGTGAATTTGCCAAATATGGGTCAAATACCGAATCTTCCAATAGGAGCTATAGTTGAGACAAATGCAGTGTTTACTCATGATGACGTCAGACCTGTTTATGCAGGAAAGCTGCCTTCAGATTTGGCAAGCATAATGACAAGGCATATCAGCAATCAAGAGCTTATAGTTAAAGCTGCTTTAGAAAAGGATTTGAACCTTGCAAAAAGAGTATTCTTAAATGACCCTGCAGTTGAAAGACTACCACAGAACAAAGCTGAGCAGCTTTTTGATGAGATGATAAATAACACTAAAAAGTATTTGGCATATTTAGGTTTGTAAGGATTACAACAATTTCAAAAATAACCATCAGGGGCTTGTTAGGTGTCTCATAACGAGCCCCTTTATTGTTGTACTATATTTGAATTTGAAATTCTAAATTAATAGCTCTTCAAATCTGAGAAATCAAAAAAGAGTTTTGCTTATACTTATTTAATAAATTTATTTAATGTATAATATGCGAAAAGGAAACATTATTAACATTAACCGGAATTCATTTATGGCTTGTCAAGTTTATTACAGAACCCCACATAATACAACAAAGAAGGTGATTTAGATGGAAGAAAGAATACCTAAGGTTTACACATATGCAGACTATCTTGGGTTTCCAGAAGACGCAAGAGTAGGACTTATTGATGGTGTCATTTATGATATGAACCCTGCACCTTCAAGGGTACACCAGAAGATTATCTTTGGAATTGACTTTTTGATTTTTGGAAGTTATATTAAACAAAATAAAAACCTTGTGAACTTTACGCAGCCTCATTTGATGTTGTTCTTGTAAAGGAAGGACAGGATGAAAGCAAAGCAATAAACGTTGTCCAGCCCGACATATCAGTCATATGCAATAAGAAAAAACTCACTGAAAGAGGCTGCGTTGGAGCTCCTGAGATGATAATTGAGATTGTGTCAGAATATAATCCATCTCACGACTATGTTAGAAAACTAAACCTGTATAATCAGTATAAAGTCAAGGAGTATTGGATTGTCAATCCCAACAACCAAATAATTTTGATATATTGACTCAAGGACAAAGAAGATTACTTGCCGCCAGTAATTTACACATTCAATGATAAAGTCAAAGTTGGTATCTTTGAAGACCTTATAATAGACTTTGCACAAATCAAAGAGGTACTATAAAATGCCTGCCAAGACCAAAAAAGAGAGGAAATAATGAAGGCAGCATATACAGAATAAAAGATGGGCTTTGGTGCGGTCAAACCACCATAGGAAGAGATGAGAGCGGCAAACAAAAACGACAGGGAGACCTGTCAAGAATTTTATGTTTTCAATTTATAACGCAAGTTGTAGAGCTGTATTATATTGCAAAGTAACATTTTTTAATGCCAGGTACTCATTTTTTTCCATTTTGTACGACACAGGTTCTCACATTGTAAGTAAGTATTTTATTTCTAAAACATCTACAGACTGAAAATATCCACTAGAGTTTATTCTGATTTTATCAATCATACTATTGACATTTTCAACTGCATTTGTAGTATAGACATGTTTTCTCAAATCTTTAGGATATTTCATGTGGGCAAGATAAAACTCTGCTTTTTCAAATATTCCTTTTCTGATTTTGTCCAAACTTTTATTAAAAGCTGAAGCATCTTCTTTTGCCGTATGTTTTCTGACATTACGTTGGAGGTGAACAAAGAAAAGCTTATGATCAGCAAGCAGGTAAGCAAGTTTTATAGCTTCTGTAATACCAGGAAAGTCATCGCTTTCAACAATTAAAACTTCTTTAAGACCTGTTGTAAATTAAGTCTTCAAATACTTTTATACAATCGGTTTTATTTTCTTTACTGAAAATGGTGTAAACTCCAAAGATGTCTTTTTTAGCTCCAAATCGATACCAAGCACGGCATAGCAAGTAGTTTGTTTAACTTTAGAATTGTCTTTTAACTTCGCAATGATAGCCATCGATGATAAGTGCAAAAGTGCTTGTAGGTAGTTTTCTTTGTTTAAATAACTGAAGTTCGTTTTTAAGGTCCTCTTTGATTTTTAAGATTTCATTTTCAGAACAAAGTAGATTCATGGTTTTCAAAGTTTGAAGAAGTAGGATTTCCGAGTAACCATTTGGGGCTAAAGACTATCATAAAATTCATTACCTTTGTCATTTTAGTTTTTAGCAAGGTAAATATTTCTTTCTGACAACATTAAGGATTCGAGCAAATTTTCTAAGAGCTGTTTTAAGGCTGGACGAGTAGGATTGTCTTTTGAACAATACATGTTTAACACTTGTCCAATAGCCATATTTTTAGCGGTTTCAAAAATTTCATTTTTCTCCATTATTGTGAGCTCCCTTTGGTGATTATTTCAACACTAATTATACAGTGGACACAATTTTATTTTAACTTCCTATATAGCCAATCACTAGGATAATATAGTATTAGAGTTAGATAATAGAATTACAAAAGGATGTAGTACTGAAGGGCATGTAACCCATGTATTAACTGATAGGATGGGTTCAAGGCAAGGAGGATGGAGCAAAGAAGGAGCAGAGGTAATGGTAAAGTTATTGAGCTTGAAGTATAATGGTATAAACTTAAGAGAGGCATATTTAAATGAGATTTGTCGGAAAGCAGAAAAGAGAAACGAAAGTGTGAAAGAGATTATGAAAAAAAGTATTTAGAGGGTAAAGAAACAGGTTGAGGAGACAAGGAGTAATATACCAATTCTGGAGAGAGGAAAAGTTGATTTGTTGTTTAGAGTATTGAGAAGCACAAGTTCTGGAGATTTCCTAAATGCAGTGGTATTTTAATAAAAAAATTTCCCTAAAAACTCTTAACACTATCCCTTTTCTTAGCTTACTTGACTTTTTGCTTTGTTTTGCTTAATATTAATCATACAGTGTTAAACTCTGATAATCTTTGGCGGACAAGAAAGAGTTAAACTACTTATGAGGAAAAGTTTTTTTTAAAATAACAATCCTTGAAGTTACTTCAATTTGTGTAATTAGAGAGGGAGGTTACTATGAAGTGGATTAACTCTACAGATTTAAAAAACTGGGCCTCAAGGCGAGATTCTGAAGAGTATCTACCGTTGGTTATTCGACGGCTAATCCGGGCTACAGTAAACCAAATTAAATCTATCTCTTTTCCTGCAGGAGACAGCATCGTCTATCCAGGGTGGGATGGCATATTAGAATCCAAGGAGGAGACAGAATACATACCAAGGGGTTTATCTTTATGGGAGCTCAGCACAGAAAAGAGTATTGGGGAAAAAGCAAAGAGAGTTTATCAGACTCGAAAAGAAAACCCTTTAATACCAAATCCGTCTGAGGCAACATTTATTTTTGTTACTCCAAGGATATGGACAAAAAAGGATGAATAGGTAGAAGAAAGGAAGAAAGAAAAGTTCTGGAATGATGTAAGGGTTTATGATGCAAGAGATTTAGAAGAATGGCTTGAACAAGCCCCTGCAGTTGGAATTTGGCTATCCAAGCATATAGGTAAATATCCCCAACAAAATGTTCAATCACTCGAGGGCTGGTGGAATGAATGGAGTCAAGTAACACGCCCACCTCTTACCCCAGAATTAGTGCTTGCAGGTAGGAAAGAACAGATAGAGAGAGTCAAGAATTGGCTAAATTCTGAATCTTCACTTTTAAAAGTACAGGCCTCTACAAAAGATGAGGCTTTAGCATTCTTATCAGCAGTTATTTTAACATTACCAGAAGAGGAAAGAGAGTACTTTTTATCTAAAGCCATTGTTGTTTCCGATATAGAAGCCTTTAGACATATAACGACTACTTGCAAAAACGGATTATTATTAGTACCTAAATTTGAAGAAGGAATAGAAAATGTAACTTCCCAACCCAATCATTATATTTTTGTTCCATTAAATCCTGATAATACTGTCACAAGAGATAAAATTGTACTTCCAAGGCTTGAAAGAGATGAATTTGTTTCTGCCTTAAAAAAAATGGGAATAGGTGAAGAAGACGCTGAAAAGCTTTCAAGAGATACAGCAAGAAGCTTAACAGTTCTCAGAAGACGCTTAGGTTCCGTCATTAGCCAACCTGAATGGGCACAACGAGAGAAAGCCAGAGAAATTCTTCCAGCTCTATTAGTTGGAAAATGGGATGAAAGCAAACCAGGAGATAAAGAGATAATAAATGAGATTGCAGGGCTTCCATACAATGAGTTTATTGGTAATCTCAAAAAGTGGCTTTATCAACCAGACCCTCCTATATTAAAAATCGGTAAAATATGGCGTCTTACTTCTCCGTTAGATGCGTTTTTTGCCTTGTCTCCTTTTCTGATAAGCGGTGATTTTGAGAAGTTGAAGGAAGTTTCTCTTAAAGTTCTGCGAGAAATAGATCCCTCACTTGACCTTGATCCTGAAAAAAGATGGATGGCTCCGGTGTATGGAAAAGAAGCCAAGTATTCAAAAACATTAAGAGAAGGAATTGCTCAAACACTTGTCTTAATTGCTGTTTTTGGTGATTATGTAAAAGAATTAGACCTTCCTTATTCTTACCCTCCACAAACTTGGGTGGATTGTGTAATTCGTGAACTATTAGATAATGCTGATTGGAAACTCTGGCACTCTTTATCTGATGTATTGCCTCTTATTGCCGAGGCTTCTCCTTCATCATTTCTCGATGCTGTTGAAGATTCACTTTCACAGGAATTGTCTCCAATCATGGGTATATTTTCCGAAACTGGCGATACTTTAATTTCACATAGTGCTCATCCAAGTTTACTTTGGGCGTTAGAAGGTTTAGCATGGGACCCTAAATTACTTGGAAGAGTAACTATTATACTAGGAAAACTCGCAATGTTGGACCCAGGAGGGAAGCTAGCCAATAGACCCATTGATAGTTTGCGCACTATTTTTCTTCTGTGGCTCCCTCACACTTTTGCAACTTTAGAGCAGAGATTAAAAGCTTTAGATGTGCTGATTGAACGAGAACCAGAAATTGGCTGGAAATTATTAATTAGCTTAATGCCACGAAATCATGATTTTTGTATTCCTACAAATAAGCCTCGATGGCGTCAGTTCTCAGAAAAAACAGATAACAAAATTACAATTAAGGAGTATGCAGAAAGTATTAGTGGGATAGTAGATAGAATACTTTCAAATGTTGATAAAAGTAGTAAAAAATGGATAGAAATTATGGAACACTACTCCTCTTTGCCACCTCAGGAAAGAGAAAAGGTTCTCAAGAAATTATCCAATTGTATTGATCCAATTGAAGATGGTCAGATTGATCTCTGGAATAAGCTTAGAGAAATACTATCTCATCATCGATCATTTCCTGAAGCTGAATGGGCACTGCCCGAAGAAGAATTAAAGAAAATTGAAAAGATTTATAATAAACTTGAGCCTTATGACATAATACAGCGCTATGTTTGGCTTTTTGACGATTACTGGCCTAATCTTCCAGAAGGAGAAAAAATGAGTGACTATGAACAATTTAAAAAAATTGTCACTCAGAAGAGAATCAAAGCAATTCAAGATATTAAAGCTAAGTTAGGTCTTGAAGGCTTAATTAGACTTGCTGAACAGAGCAAAAATCCGCAAATTGTAGGCACTATAGCTGCAGAATTGCCTTTGACAGACAATGAGGAAGAATTCTTACTTTCATTGCTCGATGCTGAGGATAAACAAGTTACATTTGTCCAAGGTTACGTACGGCAAAAATCGCTTAAATATGGAAATATATGGGTTAAAAAAAGTTATAAATACAGTATTGTCAAGGCAAAAGTCTTCTGAGAAGATAATCAAATTTTTTCTATCATTACCACAAAATAGAAGTATCTGGAATTTATTGGAAAAATTTAATCCACAAATACAACAAGAATACTGGGTGAAAATTCCGCCAAGGTTTTTTGATCTACCTATGGAGGACAAAATTTATGCATTGGAAAAGTTGATAAGTGTAAAAAGGTACTTCACCGCTTTAGATACTGCTGCTATGTTTGCAAAAGAAATTCCTCCAAAGATGATAGCCGACTTACTTAAAAAAGCTGCTTTAGAAAAGAGTATTGATGATTTTCGTATTGTTGATCCTTGGGATATTGAAGAACTATTTGAAACGCTCGATCTGTCTAGAGAAATAGGGAAAGATAAAATCGCGGAGTTAGAGTGGTTATACTTACCCATTCTTGCAAGGGTGGGAAGTGGAAGACCTCCTAAAATGCTACATCAAGAGTTATCAAACAATCCTGAATTTTTTGCAGAAGTAATTAGGTTCGTATATAAACCAAAAAACGAAAGCATAGATGAAGAAAGAGAAGAATTACCACAAGAGTTAAAAAAACAGCGAGCACATCTTGCTTGGCAATTGCTTAATACCTGGAAAACTGTACCTGGGAGTGATAGTAGCGGCAGGATAGACTATAAAAAGCTAAAGTCGTGGGTGGATAAAACACGGGATATATGTATGAAGCTGAATAGATTGGAATCTTGTGATAAACATATTGGTCAAGTGTTAGCATATGCAGTGCCAGATGAAGATGGTAACTGGCCTCCAGAAGCAGTGTGCAGAATAATTGATGAGATACGAAGTAAAGAATTAGAAAGTGGTTTTAAAATCGGAATATATAATCAAAGGGGGATTATTACTAAATCTCTATTTGAGGGAGGAACTCAAGAACGTGCGTTGGCAGAACAATATAGGAAATATGCAGAAAAACAGAATACTGCTTTTCCGAAAACGGCATCTATATTAAAAAGAATTGCGGAGAGTTATGAGCTTGAAGCCAGACGGGAAGATGAAGAGGCTGAAAAAAGAAAATTAGAATGGTGATATAGAGTAATAATTTTGTTTTTTTATTTCTTAAAAAAAGTTTCTTTTATTCTTTCCTCTAACCATTTGTTTGTTGTAAAATTAAATGCAACAGGTGAAAAAAATATTGAAGCCATAGCTTCAAACTGCGTATGATATTAGTTGAAAATTCCAAACACATAAACAGGAGATTTGAAATTATGCCCTATTGATAATAATACCAAAAGGAGAAGGAAATTTAAACACACAAGTAGATTCGAAAGAGGAGCGATAGAAAAACTGATAGAGGTTAGTCTGGGCATAAGAGAAATAGCAAGAAAATTAGGCAGAAATGCAAGTACTATTTCACAGCAGAATAAAGCGAGGAACCACAACTAAAATGAATAGTGATTTGAGTACATTTGAAAAGTATTTTGAACCAACAGGACAAGCTGTGTGTAACAAAACCAGAGCAAGGTACTGTAGAAAAGTAAACTTTTAGAAGTGAAAGAATTTTTAAGCTTGCAGGAGACCTGTCAAGATTTTTGTGATTCCATTTCATAGCGTATATTGTAGAGCTGTAATATATTGTAACTACATTTTTTAAGAATATGTACTCCATTTTTTCTATATTCCTCAAGAAAATACATTATATAAAAAATTTTCCTATAAATTCTTGACACTATCCTCATCTTCACTTGGTGTTGCATCTTATAAGACATGTGGTATAATAAAATAAAAAAGGAATATAGTTACCTTAAGTGGTGGGGATATAGCTCAGTTGGTTAGAGCGCTTGCTTCACATGCAAGAGGTCATAGGTTCGAGTCCTATTATCCCCACCATTTATTTTCATAACTTTAGCTTGATGATGTAGTTTTATCATTTTTTGTTATTATGAAAACTTGTCTCAAAGCTGCATTTCTTCTTTTTATTGTCAGTTATTGTGAATTACTTACGAAAAAGCTATTTACTTTTTCAACATTTCGCAGAGTAATCTATTAAGTAATGAAACAAAATTACAAGTTCGTTGTTTGTTTAGCTGCATATTAGTATCTTTAGCAATGTTGTAAAATTTCCTAATATTCTTTATAATTTTGACCTTTCAATCAACATTTAAATCAGACAAGTTTTGAATACCCCATTTTTAAATTTGTGATAAAATAAAATTGAACTTTTTAGAACCAAAAAGAAGATTAAAGGTTATTAACTCATATCCAGATTTTAAGGAAATGAAGAAAAATGCGATTACTTCTTATTGCTCCTGCAGGACGTGCGTTGCGCCAGATGAAAAAAGGGATACTTAACTTTTCCACTCTCAACTTTGCTCTTACCTTACCTCGACTGGCTGCATTGTGTCCACCTAATATAGAAGTCAAGATTGTGGATGACCAAATAGAGGATATTTCCTATGATGAACCAGTAGATCTTGTAGGACTTACCGGAGAGACACCTCATGCACCAAGAGCTTATGAGATTGCTACTGAATTCTGACGACGAGGCATACCTGTTATCATGGTAGGTCTCATGCTACCTTAATGTCCAAAGAAACTCTTCAGCATGTAGATGCTGTAGCCATAGGCGAATGTGAAGAAATCTTTGGACAGATAATTGAAGATGCCAGACGTGGTCAACTCAAGAGAGTGTACCAAGCACCAGCAAAACCTTCTCTTGAGCATCTTCCTCCACCTCGCTTAGATTTACTTAAAGGCAAAAGGTACCTTCTAATAACTGCTGTGGAAACATCACGAGGCTGTCCATTTGCTTGCAATTTCTGTATGGTACGTTACATGTACGGCCGAGGGGTGAGACACAAACCTATAGAAGAAGTAATTGCCGATATTAAGAATGCACCAACTAAATTATATTTTTCACTGATGACAATGTAGTCGGTAATCCTGAGTACGCCCAAGAACTCTTCCGAGCAATGATTCCCTTGAAAAAATGGTGGATTGCATAGGCAAGTATTAATATGGCTTATGATTCTGAGCTTCTTGGCCTTGCCCAACAAAGTGGGTGCAAAGGGGTGTTTGTTGGGATAGAGTCTGTATCTCAGTCAAGTCTTCAAGAAGCTAATAAATATCAAAATCAGGTTGCACGTTACCGAGGGGTTATCTCTACTTTTCATAAACATGGGATTCTGGTAGAAGCAGGAATGGTAACAGGATTTGATAACGAAGATACCTCTATTTTTCCTCAAACATTTGAAATGTTGAGGGACATAGGAGTGGATCTTGTCAGTTTTAAAATTCTCACACCATATCCTGGAACAGAATTTTTCAAAGAAATGGAACAGGCTGGGCGAATACTTACATATGACTGGGAACTATATGATGGAGAGCATGTGACATATCAACCAGCACGTATGACACCTGAAGAGCTTCAGGCAGGTCATGATTGGCTTCGCAGAAAATTCTATTCCACTTCCCCTATCTTGAGAAGATTATTCAATGTAGCCAAACATCCGCTAATGCTTTTGTTTTCAGCTGTAGTGAATACCGCCTTTCATTTTATAGAATGGAGTGACTCTAAAAGATGAGATTTTTTTCTTAATTCTGTAGAAAAGTAAATAAAGAAAATTTGCTTCTACATAGTAAAAGTAAGAAAGAGCAACAGAATTGTAGCTCAAACTTTCAAAATAAATGTAAAATTTTCGATGAGGATTGTGTTGTTACTTGCTTTGACCATAATTGTACAGTTTTTGAATATGCGACAACTGACGACAGAGTCTATAATAAATGGTATTTGCAAATTTTCCTCTCTCTCAAAATCCTTGAAAGCATATGGCGCGCCCAGGAGGACTCGAACCCCCAACCCTCAGATCCGTAGTCTGATGCTCTATCCAATTGAGCTATGGGCGCGCAATTTTTATCATTTTTATTTTTGCATAAAAAATAAAGCCCTTTTTCCCAGGGCCTTATTTGCTTTTTTAATTGGTGCCGAGAGCGAGACTCGAACTCGCACGGGCTTGACGCCCACTACCCCCTCAAAGTAGCGTGTCTGCCAATTCCACCATCTCGGCACCTCACTCACGTTGCAATATATATTATAAAAAGCTCTCTCAACTTTGTCAATAACCTTTTTTGAATTTTAACTCCCGCAACAGCCTCTATTACCTGAACAGGTACTACAACTCTCACCTTTTGAACCATTTCCTGCTGATGTTCCAAAGTTTATTCGAGAGTAATCTCTTCTTACATCCTCTGATGCACATTTTGGACAGCTTACTTTAAGACCATTTGAAATCTCTGATATAGATGCTTTAACTTCAAAGACTTCTTCACAGCTATTGCAGATATATGTGTAAAGCATCACAGGTCACCTTCGTGTAGGTTATTATTTTTCTACTCAAATAGTATAGCAGAAAATAATACAAATTCAAATACTAATTTATTACTCTGCTTGCATTATCGAAGGTGGTGCGTAAACTCTTGTTGAAAGCTCTTTGTCCAAAAACAAAAGTCCGCTTGGGTCTTCTTTGATAAATTTTAGTTTTCTCAAGATCTTGTCCATTGTCTCCTCTTCTTCTGCCTGTTCATTTATAAACCATTGCAAGAAGCTGTGAGTTGTGAGGTCCTTTTCTTCAAGAGCAGTTTTTGCTATTTCATGAATAGAAGATGTTATGAACTGTTCGTGAGCAAGTGCCAGTTCAAATACTTCTGTAGGTGATGTGTAATCTATTTTTGGCTGTTTTAATTCCTTTAGAATAACCCTTCCACCAATTTTGTTAATATAGTTAAAAATCAGTCTTGCATGGTCTAATTCCTCTTTTGTTTGAACCATGAAAAAGTGAGCAAAACCATCTAAATTCTGAGAAGAAAAATAAGCTTCCATGGCTGTGTAAAAATAAGCAGAAAACAATTCTTTGTTCAGCTGTTCATTTAACATGTCGATTATCTTTTGATTTTTCATCGAACAATTACACCTCTTTTTTAAATATTTTTTCATAGTTATTCTTACCCTCTAAACAAAAAAACTAACACTATTTTTTTTCGGATATTGTGGTATAATTAATATAAGGTGGCATCGACAAGAATGTCGAGCCATACTATATCCATTTAGGTTATCTTCTGTTTAAAAAATTAAATAGAAAGCTGCCCTGATTTTTAAAAGAACAGGGACTGCTAAAGGGCTTTGTTCTACGTTTTAATAACATTTTGCAAAGAAAGGCAGACTCTGTTCTGCCTTTTTTAATTTTTTAGGAGGTAATTTTTATGAAAATCGGTTTTTATGGAGCATCAAGAGCAGGAGTTTCTATGTGTTTTTATCTTATGAGCAAGGGCATTGAGGTTACAGGATTTTACAATCGCACATATGAAAAAGCAAAAGAAGCTGCCAATTTGACAAATACAAGGGTTTTTCAAACTGTAGAAGAATTGATTGAATCATGTGATGTAATTTTTCTTAGCATATCTGACTCTGCTATTGAAGAAGTTTCTAAAAATCTTCCTCAAGAACTTTCTAAAAACAAAGTTTTTGCTCATCTTTCTGGGGCGCTGTTGTCGAGTGCAATAAAAGTGTCTTGCAGAGGAAAATTTTCTCTGCACCCGGTGCAGACATTAAGGGGTCAGATAGAAGATGTTCAAAAGTTAAGCAATGCAATGTTTTCTTTGGAAGGTGATGAAAAAGGGAAAGAAGTTGGTAAGATAATACTTCAAAAAATGGGGAATAAATATATAGAGCTTAAAAAAGAAGATAAAGTAAAATATCATCTTGCCGCAACGATTGCTTCGAACTATTTAATTGGACTTTTAAATTTTTCATACAGCATTTATAAAGATCTAAAACTATCTGACGACATTATATTCTCAATGATAGGTCCTCTTGCAAAGGCCTCATTAGAAAACTTTTTGAAAGATAGATTGAATTCTTTAACTGGCCCTGCTTCAAGAGGAGATATCTCAACTTTGGAAAAACATTATATGGTACTTCCAGATAGCCAAAAGAGTACATTTTTGGAACTGTTGAAACTGACGTTGGAACTCATAAGAGAAAGAGGTCAATTTGATACTTGCGAGAAATTGCAAGATTTTATTAAATCGAAAGGTGGGAATTAGTTATGAACAAGGTTACAACAAAGACACTATTCGAAAAAAAACAAAAGGGCGAAAAGATCACCATGCTCACAGCCTATGACTACACCTTTGCAAAGTTATTTGACAGCTGTATGGTTGACATCTTGCTTGTTGGCGATTCACTTGGTATGGTAATACTTGGATATGATTCGACAATTCCAGTTACTATGGAGGATGTGGAACACCATGTAAGGGCTGTTGCAAGAGGAACAAAGTACGCAATGGTTGTTGCAGATATGCCATTTTTGTCCTATCATACAACACCTGAGGAAGCTGTAAAAAACGCTGGAAGATTAATTAGAGCAGGTGCATATGCAGTTAAGATGGAAGGGTGCGATGACGTTATTGACAAGATAGAAGCTGTTATTAAAGCTCAGATTCCTGTTATGGGGCACTTGGGACTTACTCCTCAGTCTGTAAATGTATTTGGTGGGTATGAACTTCGTGCAAAAGAGGAAGAAGAAGCAAAAAAGTTAATAGAAGATGCAAAAAAGCTTGAAGAGGTGGGTGTTTTTGCAATTGTGCTTGAAAAGGTTCCTGCAATGGTTGCAAAACAGGTTCAAGAAAGTGTGAAAGCACCAATAATTGGCATTGGTGCAGGCCCTTATTGCGATGGGCAGGTGCTTGTATGCTATGACATGCTTGGAATGTATGAAGACTTCAAACCTAAATTTGTGAAAAGGTATGCTGAAGTTGGCAGTATAATTAAGGATGCTGTTTCTAAGTATATTAATGAGGTTAAAAGAGGAGAATTCCCAGGAAAGGAGCATAGCTACTGATGGTTGTGGTTGAGAAAATTCAAGAAATGAAAGATATTGTCAAAAAACTTAAAAAGGAAGGGAAGACAATAGGATTTGTTCCAACAATGGGATATTTGCATGAAGGACATTTGAGCTTGGTTAGAAAATCAAAAAGCCAAAATGACATAACAATTATAAGCATTTTTGTAAATCAAATTCAATTTGGACCAAATGAGGACTATGACAGGTATCCTCGTGATTTTGAGAGAGACAAAAATTTGGCTGAGAAAGAAGGGGTAGATTATGTCTTCTATCCCTCAGTAAAAGAAATGTATCCAGATGACTTTAAAACAGTTGTATCCGTCAAGAAGATAACAGATATTATGTGTGGCAAGTCAAGACCAGGGCATTTTGATGGTGTTGCAACTGTTGTCCTAAAGCTTTTTAACATTATAAATCCTGATAGAGCATATTTTGGGCAAAAGGATGCACAGCAGCTTGCTGTTATAAAGCAGATGGTAAAGGACCTGAATTTGGATGTTGAGATTGTTCCATGCCCAATTGTGCGTGAAGAGGATGGACTTGCAATGAGTTCACGAAACACATATCTTTCTGATGATGAGAGAAAATCAGCAACAGTTTTATATAGAGCATTGAGTTTAGCAAAAGATTTGATCGAAAAAGGCGAAAGGGATGTTTCAAAGCTAAAAAAGGCAATGGAAGATTTGATTTTAAGGGAAAAGTATACAAGGATTGATTATATTGAATTTGTCAATTATGATACATTTGAACCAATTTCAAAGGTTGAAGGTAAAGTATTAATAACCTTGGCAGTGTTTGTTGGAACAACCAGACTTATCGATAATATAGTTATGGAGGTATGATAGAAAGGATGCTGATTGAGGTTTTAAAATCAAAGATACACAGAGCAACTGTTACAGAGGCCAATTTAAATTATGTTGGAAGTATCACAATTGATGAAGAACTTATGGAAGCAGCTGGAATATTGGAAAATGAGAAAGTTCAGGTTGTAAATATAAACAATGGTGAGAGGTTTGAGACATATGTCATCAAAGGCGAGAGGGGAAGTGGAACAATTTGCTTAAATGGGGCAGCTGCTCGTCTTGTGCAGGTTGGAGACAAAGTGATTATAATGGCTTATTGTTTGCTTACAATGGAGGAATACAAAACTCACATGCCAAAGATTGTATTTGTAGATGACAATAATAAGATTGTAAAACTTTCAAACAAAGAAGAACACTCAGAGTGTCTGTGCTAAAACAAAAGATTTTAAAGGTGGAGCACAAGCAAAAAAAATCAAGGAAGTTTTGTGCTCCACCTTTTAATATTATAACGGCAATAAGCATATACTATATTTACTGAAATGATAAAGTTTTTTGCAGGCAGGATGAAAAGAAAAATAGTAAATAAAAAATTAATGGTAATACTTTCAATAATAGTAATATCAATTTGTTTTATCCTGATTTCAGTATTTTCTCAGCATTTTTCAAATCCATACTTAATCTTTGTCTCAATTGATGATAGTAAGCTATATGTATTCAAAAATGGAATTCTCTATAAATCATATCCAATTTCTCCCGGAAAGCCTTCTACACCAACTCCTGTGGGCACATTTAGAATAATCTCAAAAGCATACTGGGGCGACGGTTTTGGTGGAAGATGGATGGGTTTGAATGTTAGATACGGAAAATATGGTATTCATGGAACTATATACGAAAACTATATTGGTGCGCATGTGAGCCATGGTTGTGTGAGGATGCGAAATAATGATATAAAGGAATTATTTTCGTACATACCTATTGGCACTACTGTTATTATCTCAGAAGGTGCATATGGTGAATTTAGAAATGGTTTTAGAACAATTTTTCCAGGAGACACAGGCGAAGATGTGATGGCTGTCCAAAGGCGGCTTAAAGAACTTGGCTTTTATCATGGTGAAGTTGACGGAAAGTATGGTCTTGCAATGGAAGCAGCTATAAATCTTTTTCAAAAGAAAAATGGGTTACCAATGACAAATAAGATAACTCCTTACTTATTAAAAAAAATGGGATTTTTCTTGTTTGAATAAAAAAATCTCGTTATAACAAAAATAAATTATGTAGCTTAATAAAAATTTAAATTCTTCTCATTAAAGAAAGGAGGTAGGAATACGTGGCCAATATCAGTTCAAAAGAGCTTATGTTTTTAGAAGACAATATTAAGATGATGCAAAATTCAATCAATTTCATCGCAGGTGTTTCTGACCAAATTACAGACATCTCACTCAAAAACCTTTGCCAGCAGTGTGTAACCCACTGCAAAAGTGACATAGCTATTTTGTCAAGGTTTATTGAAAATCCAAGCATTCAATAACAGAGAAAGGAGTGAAATTAGTATGAAGACCTTGTCAGATAGAGACATTGCTTTTTCACTTTTGAATGCTATGAAGCTTCAGGCAATGGCACTTACAAACTTGATTTTGGAAAGTTCCAACAATGCACTTAGAAAAGAAACTATGTCAATCTTAAACAGAATGTTTGATCATCAAAAGCAAATATTTGATTTTTTATCTCAGAAAGGTTGGTATCCTGTTGAGATGGCAAAACAGGATGATATAACAAAAGCACAAAGAGATATTCAGACAATTCAAAATAATGTTCAGATGGTTTCAATGTAAAAGAATCTAACACCTGATAAGGGGCTGACCGAAAAGATTTTAACGGCGGCCCCTTGCTGGTTTCTAAAAGTCTTTTTTCATAACAATCCATTTTCCTTGCGGATCTCGTGACATTCCTATCTGGTAAAATCCAAATTTCTTATAAAGCTTTATAGCGGGTAAGTTATCTGGTCTTACCTCTAACTTGACTTGTTTTACTCCTTTTGATTTCAGAAAATTTAGTCCTGCTTCAACAAGCTTTGTTCCAATGTTTTTCCCTCTATATGACTTGCGTGTAGCAATTGATAAAATTTGAGCGCATATTCCACTTCCATGTTTTGTATGGAATTTAAAAAAGTCAAGCTTGTTAGAAAGAATCTTCCAGATTGGTTTTATACCAAATCCATAAAGGCCTAATATCCACTTGACAACCCATTTGAAGATGGATAATGACGCTACAGCCGCTAACCACACCTTTTTGATGTCTTTTACCACACAGATATATCCTGCAATCTTTTTATTTTCTTTGTCTTCGTACACTAAAAAACCATGAGGTTCGGCAAGAAGGACCACTTTGAATATGTCCTCTATAGCAGAGTTTTTAATTCTGTTGTTGAAATAAAACTCTATGCTGTCACTGAACGCTTCTCTGAAAATCTCGGCAATCTGCGGAAGGTCAGAAAATTTTGCACATCTTATCATGCAGTTTCACCTTTATGTTCAAGATATCTTTCCGTATTTACATTTTTGCTATGTGTTATTTTAATTATACTTCTTTCAAAGAAGTTAAAAAAGGTGAACAAAGATTTTAAAAGGTAAGGTTAAAATCCAAATAATACCAATAAAAAATTTTTTAAAAAGGCTATTGACAAAAAATCTTTTATAGGTATAATAAATAATGTCGACGGCGCAAGAGAAAAGGTGCCGAAAACAAGAAGAATAAATGAATAAGAGGTTCCTCGGTAGCTCAGCGGTGGAGCATCCGGCTGTTAACCGGAGGGTCGTAGGTTCGAATCCTACCCGGGGAGCCAATTTTTTAAGGGCCTTTAGCTCAGCTGGTAGAGCGGCCGGCTCATAACCGGTTGGTCTGGGGTTCGAATCCCTAAGGGCCCACCAATTTCAAAAATAATAAGCGAGTCAGAGAAGACTCGCTTTTATTTTTTGTGTATTATTGGGAAGGTTCTTCATGGTTTTTAGCTAAATTCTCAAAAAGAAGTCTATAAACCGTTTCAGCGTTTTTGTTCCAGTTTCGGCAAATTCTCTTGGCGATTTCTACATGAGGGACATTTACTTTTACCTCAAATAGTATACTATTTCCTTCACGCAAAGAGCACACAACTAAGTATTCGTTTTGGTTAAGTATCTTGTAGTCTGAATAAATTTCAGTATTTAGTTTTATTTTCCTATAGTTTTTCTTTATGTATTCTTCTATTTCTTCAAGTGTAAGCTTTGGAATTAAGTTTAACAATATCTCTAATACATCCTTACCACTTTGTGAGATTTCAATGTATGTTCTGAGCTCATCATCGTATCTATGTATAAGCTTTTGAGCCTCCAGTTCTTTAAGGTATTGCTGGTATTCAAAAAAGTTCATGTACTTTGTTGAGAGAATGAACTCATCAAGCTGCTGAGTTGAAATAGGAATGCTAATTTTATTTAGGAAAAATAGGATGATGAGCTTGTTTTGGGCAAGGGTGTGTATTTCATTGTACTCATCAGACATTCTTTATTTCACTCCTTTTACTTTTAAAGCCGCCATATTTTTGTACAAAAAATACGGCGGCTTTTGTATTTTTCTGAAATTTTTCTCGAAGTTATCTTAGATTGAACTCACCAAGTGTTTTCATTCTTTCGATTTCTTTTAATACAATGTCATATAAGTTCAAATCCAAGGTGTTACAAATGGAAGCTAAATAAAATAGTGTACTTCCAATCTCTTTTTCAATCAAGTCTCTGCAATTTTCACAAAGCTGACCTTCTACATGAGTCTTTAAATACTTTTTTGCCTCTTTCAAGCTCACATCTATTGGAATCTCTTGTTTTTTAGCATTTATTCTTATACATCCACAGTTTGTGACAGACTTGACTATACTCCTGTTGACCCTCGCTGCGGATTCGGCAAATTTTGTGAGGCTATCAAGTATACTTTTGTTTCTTATTAGCAATTCATCTACCACATATTGGAAATCGTCTATGAAGATGTCCTTCAATATATTTCACTCCTAAAAAATGACTTTAGTTTAATTATAAATTTCTTCAAATTCAAATGTCAATAAGAAAAATTAGCTTTACTTTTCATGTCAATAACAATAGTGTAGAATATTAAAAACAGCACTTTTTTGGGGAGGATTAAACTTTAAATGAAGATTAGTTTTTCAACTGTTGGGTGCCCAAATTTTACCTGGGATGAGATAATTGCAACTGCTAAAGACTTTGGATATGATGGAATTGAACTTAGAGGGATATGTGATGAGCTTGAGGTTTATAGAGCATCTCCTTTTACTGGTGATAATTTGAGGTTGACAAAAAAGAGATTAGATGACCTAAATCTGGAGATTTCTTGTATATCAACATCTTGTTATCTCTTTGACAAAAAAGCCAAAGATGCCACGATTGAGGCAGCGGAAAAACATATGAGGTTAGCAAAAGAGCTTGGCTGCAAATACATAAGAGTCTTGGGAGATGAGTGGATAACACCAGGGGAAAATGTAGATGAGGAATTTGTAAAAGAGATGCTATGCATGCTGTGTGAGATAGCAAAAAGTTATGATGTTGATGTTTTGATTGAAACAAATGGCATTTGGGCAAATTCTCAAAAGCTTGCAGCTTTGCTTGAAAAGGTGCCATATCAGAATGTTGGAGTTGTTTGGGATATTCATCATCCGTATAGATTTTTTAATGAAGATGTAGGGTACACATATAGTAATTTAAAGGAGTATATAAAACATGTTCATGTAAAAGATTCAAAAATAGAAAATGGTAAACTTGTGTTTAAGATGATTGGAGAAGGTAATGTTCCAATCGATAAAGCTATTAATTTGTTAATCAAGGATAATTATACAGGGTATATTTCGCTGGAATGGGTAAAAAGATGGTTCTCTGAGCTTGAAGAGCCAGGCGTTGTGTTTTTAGGGTTTATAAACAAAATAAAAGCCTTGTTAAATAAAATAAATAAATAAAATGAAAAAGGGCACAGTGAAAAGGCAAAGAACATTTTATACCTTTTTGCTGTGCCCAAGAAGAATCTCATAAAAGTTGGGGAAGGATATTGATGCACACTCTGCATTTAAAATTGTGCTTTCTCCCTCAACTGCACATGCCAAAATAGATGCTGCCATGGCAATTCTGTGGTCGTTGTATGAATTAACAATGCCAGCTTTTAGATTATCTCTTGAACCAACAATTTCTAATCCATTTTCAAGCTCATAACATTCAGCTCCAAAATTTCTTAACATTTCAAGAGTTGTTTTTATCCTATCACTTTCCTTGACCCTGAGCTCTGAAGCATTGTCTATAATGGTCTTTCCATCAGCAAAAGCTGCAGCAACAGCCAAGATTGGTATCTCATCTATAATCCGGGGAATATCATTTTTGTCAACCACAACCCCTTTTAAATTGCTACTTCTTGCAACAATTGTTCCAACAAGCTCACCGTTTTGAATCTCAACGTTCCCAATTTCAATGTCAGCACCCATTTGTTTTAGAATATCAATTATACCTGTCCGCGTAGGGTTTAAAATGCAATTCTCGATTATTACTTCACTATCTTCACATATAAGAGCAAGCACAATAAAAAATGCAGCAGAAGATATATCCGAAGGAACTTTTATCTTAAGCGCCTCTAAATTGCTTGGCATAACCTCTATCTTGTAAAAACCATTTTCAAAACAAGTAGCAATATCTGCTCCGGCAGATTTTAACATAAGTTCTGTGTGGTCTCTTGACATAGGTAGCTCTTTTATAACGCTTTTCCCTTCTGCTTTCAAAGCTGCAAAAATAAGTGCTGATTTTACCTGTGCACTTGAAACTGGCAATGTGTAATCAATGGGTTTTAAATTCTTTTTGCCTTTTACCTTTATTGGAAGACAATCCTCTTTTTCTAAAAATTCAAAGCTTGCACCCATCTGGCTCAAGGGCTGTGTTACTCTTTTCATAGGTCTTTTTCGAAGAGAACTGTCGCCATCTAAAACTGCCTCAAACTCTTGAGTTGACAAAATCCCAAGTAGCAATCTTGTAGTTGTTCCAGAATTACCGCAATCTAATACCTGTTGAGGGACGTATAAACTATAATTTTTTCCTTTTACAATAACTTTGTCATTTTTTATTTCTATCTCAGCGCCAAGTTTTTTGAAGCAGTTTATTGTGCTTAAACAGTCCTCAGCAAACAAAAAGTTTTCTATCTCGGTTGTTCCTCTTGCTAAGCTTCCAATCATTATACTTCTATGTGAAATAGATTTGTCAGATGGTATAGCGACTTTTGCTCTTATCTTTCTTCTGCCTTCAATTTTTACATTCATTTACTATCACTCACAATCTTATCTCTTATTGATTTTGCTTGTTCAAAGTATGAGTAAATATCGTTGTAGTTGTCACTTTCAAGATTTGATTTAAAGTTTATCAATAAGTCTATATACTTATCTATCAGTTCAAGCAAAACCTTTTTGTTTGAAAAGGATATATCTGCCCACATCTTAGGGCTGGAGGAGGAGATACGGGTGATGTCTTTAAAACCCCCTCCAGCAAATTTGCAAAAGATGCTATTTTCATTTAACATATTCACAAGCGCAGCAGACACAATGTGAGGAAGGTGAGAAATTACTCCTGTTATTGTATCATGAAGGCTATAGTCAATTTCCTCAACTCTGCACCCGATTATGTTCAAAAGATCTTTTAATTTCTGAACATTGGTTTTTTCATTTATATCAAGCGGTGTTATAAAATAGTAAGCACCTTTAAAGAGAGTCTCAAAAGAGTACTCATATCCTATTTTTTCTGTACCAGCCATTGGATGACCGCCAATAAAGTTAGAAATTCTATTTTTCAAAGCAAACTCACAAATCTGAGCTTTTGTGCTGCCAACATCTGTGATAATTCCTTTTTTTATCTTTGACGATAGTTTTTCTAAAACACCAATACTTTCCAATACAGGCACACATATGAAACTAAAGGCATATTCATCTTCTACATCTTCTAAATCCTCTATTTTCTCTTTTACAATACCTTCTTTTATTGCCTTTTCAATTGAATTTTGATTTATATCATGTGCGTGGACTTCAAATCCGCATTTGTTAAATGCCTTGGCAAGTGAACCACCAATCAAGCCAAGCCCAACCACCAAAATCTTATTTCTCATCTTCTCATACACTCTTTCCGATTGATTTAGCAATTTGAGATATTTCTTTTACAAGTTTATCGAATTCATCAGGTGTAATCGACTGTGGACCATCAGATAGAGCCTGCTTTGGATTTGGATGCACTTCAATCATAAGCCCATCAGCACCTGCTGCAATTGCTGCTTTTGAGAGTGCTGGAACATACTTTGCTTTTCCAGCTGCATGGCTCGGGTCCACAATAATTGGCAAGTGGCTCTTTTCCTTCACAACTGGTATTGCAGATATGTCAAGCGTATTTCTTGTCGCTGTTTCAAAAGTTCTAATTCCTCTTTCGCAAAGTATGACATTAGGATTTCCTTCGCTCAAAATGTACTCAGCAGCATTTAACCACTCTTCAATTGTTGCAGCAAGACCACGCTTTAAAAGCACAGGTTTATCTTGTCTTCCTACATATTTTAGTAAATTAAAATTTTGCATATTTCTTGCACCAATCTGAAAGATGTCTACATAATCGTATGCTTTGTCAACAGCATTTTCACTTATAACTTCTGTTATAACCAAAAGGTCATATCTTGTTGCTGCCTCCTTTAATATCTTCAAACCTTCTTCTTCAAGACCCTGGAACGAATATGGAGATGTTCTGGGCTTGTAAGCTCCACCTCTTAGTATTTTTGCTCCGCTTTTTTTAATCTTTTCAGCAACTTCGAACATCTGCTCATAGCTTTCAATTGCACAAGGACCGCCAATAAGTGTTAACGCATTTCCACCAATTTCAATATCTTTAATTTTTATAACTGTTGGCTCGCTCTTGAATGTCCTGCTTGCGAGTTTGTAGCTCTCTAAGATTGGTATTATCCTATCAACTCCAGGAAGAAGTTCAACTGGTACATCTGAAAGTATTCTCTCATCACCAATAACACCAATTACAGTTCTTTCAATACCTTGAGAGATGTGTGGGCGAAGCCCAAGTGATGTGATTAGCTTTACAACCTCTTCAATTTCTGATTCTTTGCAATCTTTTTTCATAACAATAATCACGTTACATACCCCCATCCTACAATGTAATTCATTATCCTTTATCTCCATTCTACCGTTCTGCAAACCTTTGCTTTTTACAGAACTTCTTTCAAAGCCTTTATAAATTCCATGTTATCACTCTCCAGTCCTGTTGTTACTCTAATATATGTGGGCATGTCAAAAATATCCCCTGGTCTTACAATTATACCTTTTAAAAGGAGCTTTTTAAACACCTCAACAGCATCTTTTGTTACATCTACCATTACAAAGTTGCCGTAAGACTTAATATATGGAAGTTTCATTTCCTCAAAACTTTTGTAGAAAAATTCGAGTGACTTTTTGTTAAGCTCCTTAGCCTTCTCTATATGTTCTTGGTCATCGAGTGCAGCAATTGCAGCAATCTGAGCTACATGATTGACGTTAAAAGGTGGTCTTACCCTGTTTAGCTTTTCAATTATTTCTTCTGAAGCTATAGCATAACCAATTCTGAGTGATGCAAGACCATAAATCTTTGAGAATGTCTGAAGTACAATCAAGTTTTTAAACTCATCAAGCCAGTGGATAGCATCTGGATATTCTGGGTCGTCGATGTATTCTTTGTAAGCTTGGTCAACAACAACTGCAATTTCAGATGGTACAGATTTGATGAAGTTGTAAAGCTCATCTTTTTTGACAATTGTACCTGTTGGATTGTTGGGGTTGCAAATCCATATTACTCTTGTCCTTTCATTTATATGTTTGGAAAATTCCTCAAGGTCATGAGTATAGTTTTTTAGAGGAATCTCAATGGGAATACCGCCCATCACTTTGGTCACAGTTTCGTATCTTGGGAAAGAAGGTCTTGCCATTATTGAATTATCGCCGGGATTAATAAATATGCTGGCTATAAGCTGAGTAATTTCGTCAGAACCAGCACCAAATATTATCTGAGTAGGCTTTACATTTAGCTTTTTTGCAAGCTTTAGCTTTAGCTCTGTACAGTTTCCGTCAGGGTATAAGCTTAAGTCGTCCAAACTTTCTTTTATTGCTTTTTTGACATTTTCAGAAGGTCCTAATGGATTTTCATTTGAGGCAAGCTTTATAACCTTTTCAAGTCCCAGTTCTCTTTTTACTTCAGAGATTGGTTTTCCAGGGATATATGGCGAAATAGTACGTATGACCTCTCTGAACAATCTACCACATCCCCTTTTGTTAAAGTTATTTTCATTAATTTTATTATCAACCTTTGGGGTTGTCAAGAGAAGAGAGTAGAAAGTGAAAGATGTAGAATTTAATTAGTTTAAATTGCTTTAGCAATGAGCTATAAAAATACTGAGATTATAGTTTAAAAACAAGTCAAGTTTATGGGGTAAAATTATTAAATTTTTTAGGGTCACAAGTTTTAATTTTATAGTTATAATTTACATGTAATGATTAGAGGATTTTCTTTTAGTGCTGGTGTGGTATGTATCAAAAAAATCTATAAAGGGGAGGAGTTTGAATGACAAAAAGATTGAAGGTTGTTGCAACGCTTATTTGTATGGTATTTATTCTTTCAAATGTACTTTTGGTTGGTACTTCTACATCTAATACTGTGAAAGCGGCTTCAAGCAGTCAGAAAGTAAAAGTATTGACATTTTTCTATGGCGACTCTAATGCAGACCCACATCCCGATTTGTTTAGCACACCAATAGGTAAGGAGTTGACAAAGCTTACTGGTGTAAGACTTAAAATTGAGTACTTAGCAGGACAGGATGAGGCGACAAAAATAGGACTTATGCTTGCATCAGGCGATTTGCCTGATTTAATTCATGGACATCAAGAGCATGGAAAGTTAATTGAAGCAGGTGTTTTGGTTCCTTTGGACAACTACATTCAAAAGTACGGAAAATATTGCAAACAAATCTATAGCGCAAAAGACCTCAAAAGACTCAGACAAAAAGACGGACACATCTATTTCTTGTCTCCCTACAGAAATGAAATTACACCAGATTTAAAACCAGATGGTTTTTGGCTCCCAATTGACTTGCTTGAAAAGGCAAAGTGGCCAAAAGTAAGATATTGGGAAGATTATCTACAGCTTATAAGAGATTATGTAAAGAAAAATCCAAAAATTGAAGGCAAACCTACAATTGGATTTACATTTATAACGGAAAGCTGGAGATTCTTTACTCTTACAAATCCACCATCATATCTAATGGGTTATCAAAACGATGGCGATGTCATTGTTGATCCAAAAACTTACCAAGCAAAGGTATATGCAACTATGGAAGGTTCAAAGCGATATTACAAGGATTTGAACAAGTTATGGAAAGAAGGGTTAATTGACAAAGAAGTATTTGTTCAGAACTATGACACATATCTTTCAAAGATTGCTCAAGGTAGAGTAGTAGGATTTTATGATCAATGGTGGCAATTTGGATATGATGCAGAAGCATCACTCAAAAATGCAAAGAAATACAACAGAATGCACATTTCATTCCCTGTTGTTTACAAAGGTGTGCAAAGAGCAAGATATCTTATGATTCAACCAATAGGAGCTCGAGATGGAATCAGTATTACCAAGAAATGTAAAGATCCACTTACAGCATTTAAGTTCCTGGACACGCTATGTTCTTTAGAAGCACAAAAGCTAATGTATTGGGGAATCAAAGGTGTTGATTATAGTGTAGATAAGAATGGAAAAATGTATTTAACAGACAAACAGAAGAAACAAAGAGAAGATCCCGTATATCGTAAAAAAGAGGGTATTGGTTACTGGTGGGTATTCCCACATGCATATTTGAAACTGCAAGATGGAAACTACAGAGAGCCAGGATTTGACCCAGACTATGTATACAAGAATTTCTCACCAGCTGAGAAGAAAGTACTTGATGCTTATAAAGCAAAGACCTTCATGCAGCCGCCATTTACAGACACACCACTTGAAACACCATATGGTTTTGCATGGGAGATTAACATTCCTGCTGATAGAACAGATGTAACTATAGCAACTCAAAAGATGAGCGAGGTACAGAGAAAGTATCTTCCACAACTTGTAATGGCAAAGAGTGATAGTGATTTTGAGAGAATATGGAAAGAGTATGTTAAAGCTTTTGAGAAGACAAACTATAAGGTATATGAGAAATTTAAGACTGAGATGATTCAGTGGAGAGTAAAGAATTGGAATTAAAGATTTAAAAGTGATATATTTATAGGGAAGGCCTTTTAGGGTCTTCCCTATAATTTTTAATAATGAAAGATAATTGATTTTTTTTGAGAAAGGAAGTGTTGAAGCTGATGAATGAAATAAAAATTGATTTAAAGGCATTCTGGGAGGAAAATGAGTACTGCAAACAAAACTTTGACAAAAAAACGCGCATTCCTATTCATTTTTGGCTTGATGACCACTTCTTATTTGAGCTTGTTGGTCCATTTTCTACTGTCAAGTACTACACCGACAAAGCTGTTAGATTGGAGATTCACAAAAAGGCAAATGATATATTAGAAAAAGAGCTTGGAAGAAGGTTCTATTCAGAAGAAGAATTAGATCCACCTGAGCCGGCAAGATTTGAGGTTATTATGGGCTCAAAGGTTGTTATCTCTGAAGGAGGTACACCTTGGCTTGAACCTGCAATTGACTCTGTGGATGAGGTAAAGGACTTAATTAGAAAGCTTGAAAAGGTTGAAATAAAAAATGTGGTAACTGCTGAGCTTATAGATGCTAAAAATAGCTATGAACTCCAAACTGGCAAAAAATTGAAGTTGGGCTCTATGACAAGAGGACCAGCAACAATTGCCACAAGTTTATTGGGTACAACTAACCTTTGCATTTTGCTGATGGATGAACCTGAGCTTATGGATGAGTTTTTTAAAATTTTGGGAACAAAACTTGTTGAGTACATAAGGCTTTTAAGAAGTTATTGTGATATTGAATACAACGGAATATCAATTAATGATGACAACTGCTTTTTGTTTTCACCAAAGCTTTATGAAAGATATTGTGCGCCTATAATGGAGAGCTTATTTAAAGAATTTGCTCCAAACAAAACTGACACAAGATATCAGCACTCAGACAGCAACATGCAGCATATAATTCCTATTTTGAATGATTTGGGAGTAAATGCAGTGAACTTTGGGCCAGAAATACATCCTGCTACTATAAGAAAACTTATGCCAAATGCACGAATCTATGGTCAAATGCCACCTTTTGTTCTTAGAAATGGTACAAAAGAGGAGATAATTGAAATTGTAAAAGGAGATATGGATGTGTTAAAAGCAGATGGCAATTTTGTTGAAACTCCTGCTGGTTCTATTGCTTCTGGTACACCTTTAGAAAATATTAGAATTTATATGTGGGCTGTGCAAGAATATGGCAGATTATAAACTTCTATATATCAATTTTATGGGGTAAATATGTTAGATTTTAAGGGTTGTTTTTAAACAAATACTATGTAAAATGAACAATAGAGGATGTAAAAAATAATCCTCAGAAAATTAAAAGAAGGAGGTATTCTTAAAGTGAGCTTTAAAAAGAAAAGTGCTTTGATAATAGCTTTAATCTTCATCTTTGCGACAGTTGCTGGCAGCTTTGTTCCTGTTGGAACAAAAAATGCAGAAGCTGCATCTAAAAAAGTTGTAACTTTCACAATGTTTAGTGCTGATGCAACAGTGCAATACCATCCGGATATTTTCAGCACCGCAATAGGACAGGAGATTACTAAAAAGACGGGTGTAAGACTCAAAATTGAACACTTTGTTGGTATGGACCAGGCAACAAAGGTATCGCTTATGCTTGCATCGGGTGACTTGCCAGATCTTGTGTATGGTAGTGGTGAGCACAAGCAGTTTATTCAGAACAAAGTCTTAGTACCATTAGAAGGATATATTCAGAAATATGGAACATGGACAAAGAAGGCATATTCAGAGGCTGACTTAAAGAAACTGCGTCAGGCGGACGGTCATATTTATTTCTTGAGCTACTCAAGAGGAGAAGTATCTCCAAGCTCAATGGGCGAAGGTTTATATGTAATGATTGATATGCTAAAGAAAAATAAGTGGCCAAGGCTTAGATATTGGGAAGATTTGGTTCCAATGCTCAGAGCTTATGTTAAGAAGTATCCAAAATACAAAGGTATGCCTGTTATAGGGATGTCTGCAATTACAGAAGGTTCAAGATTTTACGTCATTCAAGACCCAGCGACAGGGTTAAATGGACTGATTGCAGACACTGTTCAGTTTGATCCAAAAACTTATACGGCATCTTATGACCCGGCAGGTATGGGGATGTACAAAGCATACAGAGCATTGAATCAGCTGTGGAATGAAGGATTGTTTGATAAAGAAGCATTTGTCCAAACATATGACCAATGGCAAGCAAAGATAGCTCAGGGTAGAGTAGTAACTTCATGGGGAAGGTCATGGCATTTCACTAATGCATTTAATACACTGAGAAAGAATGGAGAAGACGATAGAATATTGGTTCCATTTGGGATAGTTTTCAAAGGTGTTAAAAAGTCAACGTATGTTATGTTACAGTCAATTGGCACGCGTGATGGAGTAAGTATAACTAAAAAGTGTAAAGACCCAGTTACAGCATTTAAGTTTTTAGACTCATTATTAAATCCTGATGTTCAAAAACTCATGTTCTGGGGAATCAAGGGGAGAGACTACCTTGTTGACAAGAAAGGCAAGATGTACAGAACTCAAGCTATGATAGACAAGGCAAGAGATCCTGTATATCAGAAACAAGAAGGTCTTGGTTACTGGAATATTTATCCAAGATGGCAATTAAAACTTCCAGATGGCAACTATGTAAAACCTGATCTTGATCCAGATATTGCATACATGCAATGGGCACCTGCACAAAAACAAGTACTTGATGCTTATAAAGCAAAGACATTTGTAGAACCACCATTTGCAGATGAACCTGAATCTCCAAAGTGGGGTTATGCTTGGGAGATTAATGTTCCACCAGAAAAACAAAAAGAAATCCAGGTTCCTTTAAATATTGCTAATGATTTAGCAAGAAAGTACATTCCACTGCTTATTATGGCACCAAAGGGCAAATATGATGAAGTATGGAATAAGTATAAAACCGAAGTAAGGCAAAAAATAAATAGCAAAGTTATAGCAGATTTCTATACACTAGAACTAAGAAAACGTATGGAAGATTGGTACGGAATTAAGATTAAATAGCGGATAAGAATAGATAATTAAGGAGGGGAGAGGCAAAACATCCTCTTTCCTTCTTTAAAAACTTTTTAAGAATTTCTGAAAATATACAGTAGTATAGTTGTTGAATGTTTAAAAAGGAGGTCAGTGACATTGGAATCAGCAATTTATTACTCTTCTAAAAAAACTTTTTGGCAAAGAGTAAAAGAGCAAAAAGAGTTAGTTTTTATGATATTTCCTTTTGTATTGTACGTTATTCTTTTTCACTATATTCCACTATGGTGGTGGATAATTGCTTTTAAAGAATATAGACCTTATGAAGGTGTATGGGGATCTGAGTGGGTTGGCTTTCAACAGTTTAAAGATTTGTTTAGTGACTCAGGATTTTGGCTTGCTATGAGAAACACAATTGTTATAAGTTTTTTAAAACTTGTGACCTCTTTTGCTGCGGCAATTTTACTTGCATTGATGTTAAATGAAGTAAAGAATATGTTATTTAAGCGAACTATTCAGACCATTTCCTATCTTCCCCACTTTGTGTCGTGGGTTGTTGCTGCAAGTATTGTTATAAGTGCGCTTGCACCAGAGTCGGGTATTGTTAACCAGATTTTGATGTCTCTAAAAATTATCAAACAACCAATTGTATGGATGGGTGAAGGGCATTATTTTTGGTGGATATTAGCACTATCCAGTGTGTGGAAAGAAACAGGATGGAATGCTATTGTATATTTAGCTGCAATAACGAGTATTGACCCTGAACTTTATGATGCTGCAAGTGTTGATGGTTGTGGAAGGCTTCAAAAAATAAGATATGTAACTTTGCCAGGGATTGCACCAACAATTAGTATGCTTTTAATATTAAATGTTGGTTGGCTTTTGAACGCAGGATTTGAACAGGTACTTTTGTTAAGAAATCCTCTTGTTCAAGACTATGCCCAAATTCTTGACACATATGTTCTTGATTACGGTATTACCATGTACAGATATTCGTATGCAACAGCTGCTGGTATGTTCAAAAGTGTTGTAAGCATCTTCCTTGTATTATTTGCTAATAAGATTGCTCAAAAATTAAATGCTTCAACTGTTATGTAAAATATCTATTAGAGGATAAAATAGGGGGTATATGTTAAATGCTTAGAAAAAAGACAGCCGAAGACATTATAGTTGACTTAGTAGTTCATATAAGTTTGATATTTGTTGGTATTGTAACGTTGTATCCCTTTATAAATGTTCTTGCAGTATCCTTTAATGATGCTCTTGATACAGTAAGAGGCGGGATATATATTTGGCCTAGAAAATGGACCTTAAAAAATTATGAGATTATAATAAGCAATCCACAGATATATAATGCAACTCTTGTATCAGTAGCAAGAACAGTCTTAGGAACTGTTCTTGGAATCATATGCACAATGTTTGTTGCATATCCTCTTTCTAGAAAAGATTTTGTGCTAAGACGACCATTTTCTGCAATTATGGTTTTAACAATGTACTTTGGAGCAGGATTAATACCACAATATTTACTATATAGAAGTTTACATCTTTTAAATACATTCTGGGTGTATATTATTCCTGCTCTTTTAGGAATGTTCAACGTGGTAGTTGTGAGAAGTTACATTGAATCTCTCCCTACAAGTCTTATAGAGTCAGCCAAAATTGATGGTGCAAGCGAATTTAGGATACTGTGGCAGATAATCTTCCCTCTTACACTACCAGCAGTGGCAACAATCGCACTTTTTATAGGTGTTGGGCACTGGAATTCATGGTTTGACGTGTATATTTTTAACTCCCAGAGACCTGACCTCAGTACTTTGCAGTATGAGCTACAAAAGATTTTAGCATCTGTAAGTATGCAGGTTGGAAGAAACCCTGACTACCAGATGGGCGCATTGGCAGAAACCCAGCAAGTAACGCCTACTTCAGTAAGAGCAAGTATGACAATTGTTGCGACAGTACCAATTATAATTGTATATCCATTTTTACAAAAATATTTTGTCAAGGGGCTAACTCTTGGGAGTGTTAAAGGAGAATAGAGGGAGAGCGGAGTTTGTCGAATTTTTTGGCAAATTATATTGTTTAACTTCATAGAAATAAATAAAAGTGGGTGTTAAAAAGCCCACTTTTTAATTCACCTATGTTAATAGATATGCTATAATTAAAATCAAAGGATATCCAAGATGAACTTGGTGACAAAGGTGATTTGTAAATTCTCAGCTAAATTGAGAGAAAGATTGTTGGCAGGACTTGACAATCTCTCAGTTAGAAAGAAATTACTGTTAGTTTATATACTGTGCGTGTTAATTCCAACAATTGTTACTCATTTTATTTTTACATTGTTTATTGTGAAAAATCTTCAACAACAAAAGATTGATCAGATACAAGGTGTCTTTAATATTTTGAATGCAAATATTAAAAAAGTGCTTGAAGAAGCAATTCTTTACTCCAATACATTGTATACAGATGAGTTGTTAAATGATATGCTTGATATAGAATACAAAGGATTAGAAGATTTTTATTCCAATTATGAAGGATATTTAAGGAATAGGATTTATCAGGGCAGAAATGTATATTCCAATATAGCACGTGTTACCATTTATACTAACAATCCAACTATTGTAGATAGCGATGGTTACAGAAAATTAAATGAGGGAGAAGCAAAAGAATGGTTCAGTTTAGTTATGGATAATCAGCAGGGGATCATAGTGATTCCTACTGTGGATGAAGGTGTGAATGGAGAAGAGGGATATGTGTCGCTGTTTAGAAATTTAAACCAGTTTGAAAGGAGAAGCACATCAAGAGGAAATAACAGTAAGTATCTAAAAATAGCTAAAATCGACATGTACTTAGCAAGCTTTTTCAATTCTATAAATTTTGAAATATTTGGTGGCGAGATTTACCTTCTTGACAAGTCAAATAGGATTATTGCTGCACGTAGTAACAACAGTGTTATATTTGCAAAGCCTTTTATAAAATTTGACAAGAGAAAGTTTGTTTCTAAGGATTCCTATATATTTGAAGAAAGATTGGATTACAATTTACTATCTTGCTGGAAATTAGTAGGTGTATTTTCAAAATCATACATGCTTGGAGAAATCTATAGGGCAATTGAGTATATACTCTTTATTTCAGTCTTGAGTCTACTTTTTGCAACTCTTTTAATTAGGATGATTACCTCGTCATTGTCAGCAAGATTGGAACTTTTGACAAGGCACATTAAGAAAATCAAAAAGCAGAATTTTGAGATTCTCAATTGCAAAGAAGGAAATGATGAGATTGGCAATGTAATAAAAGAGTTTAACAATATGACAATAAAGTTAAAAGAACTCATTGAAAAAGAGATGCTCTCTGAAATACAAAGAAAGACTTTAGAAATTGAAAAGAAACAGGCAGAGTTAAACGCTTTGCAGAGTCAAATAAATCCTCATTTTCTTTTTAACACATTGGATTCGATAAGAATGAGGTCAGTACTTAAAAACGAGCTTGAGACAGCTGAGATTATTAAGTATCTCACGAGAACACTCAGAAGACTTATTTACTGGGGTAATGACATCACCACCGTAGAAGAAGAGATTGGTTTTGTAGAGGACTTTTTAAAGATTCAAAAGTACAGGCTGGGAGAAAAACTTGCATATCGTATTTATGTGGATGAAGTAGCGAGAAATTGTTTAATACCAAAGATGACCATCCAACCGCTGGTTGAAAATGCGTGCATTCATGGTATTGAAGAGATAGAAGGAAATGGGGAGATTATAATAGAGGTTAAAAAAGAAGAGGCTTATCTTATCATAAAGGTTGAAGACAATGGTATTGGTATGGATGAAGAGAAACTTTCTCAGCTTTATGAAAACCTGAGCAATAATACATACGAAAAAAATATTGGTCTTAAGAATGTTTACAAAAGGCTTATGCTCTATTACAACAATGCCGTTGATTTTAAAATACATAGCAATTTTAAACAGGGTACAAGGGTTGTTATCAAAATCCCGTTAGAACTTCCTGCATTTGTATATAAAATCTAAAAAATTGAGGGTGTTAAAAATGCTTAAAGTTCTTTTGGTTGAAGATGAAGTCTATATGAGAAAGGGTATTATAAAGCTTGTAGACTGGAATGGACGTGGATTTGTGATATATAGGGAAGCTAGTAATGGTCAAGAAGCGCTTGAGATTTTGAAAAAAGAGCATATTGATGTGGTGATTACAGATATAAAGATGCCCGTTATGGACGGAATTGAGCTGATAAGAAGAATTTCAGAGGAATTTGAAAACCGTCCGGCTGTGGTTATTATCAGTGGGTACAATGAATTTGAGTTTGCAAAAGCAGCTATAAGATATGGTGTCAATGACTATTTATTAAAACCTATAGATGAGGCAGAGCTCATTCAGACATTGGAAAGAATTAAAACAAGAATCCTCAACGAAAGAGAGTATCACAGACGAAAAAACCTATTTGAATACCTGAAAAGAAACTCAAAGTTCATGAGGGTAGTAGAATTTAATGAGGTGTCCACTATAGAACAACTTGGCATGGACGGTACCGCAACATGGATGGGAATTGGCAAAAAAGAAGCTCTGCAATATGAAGATGACTTGACTATTTGTGAGAGTTTGTTAGAGATTGAAAGAGAAGTTAACGCAAAGTTTGCAAACAAAGGGATTGACTTTAGATGTTACTGGGACAGCTTTTTTAACATAATACTTATCATTGAGGCTGAGCAGAAGAGTAGAAGGGGTCAGGTGATAAGACAAGTTTATGAATACATAACAAGAAGATTGAACTTGCAATCCATAGTGTTTGATGAAATCAAAAATTACAAGAATATACATAGTTTTTACAAACAGCTTCTTAAAAAACTCAGCTTTGCCCAATTTTATGAGAAAACTGGAGTGATTGAAGCTGCTCAAATAGAGGATTTTGAAATGTACATTGAGGATAAGAAGTTGGGCAGTGAACTTATTAAATTGATTGAAGAGCGAAAATGCGAAGAAATTAGATACAAACTTTCTCAATTTTTTGATGAGTGCCACAACAAAAAGATTTCTCCTGAGATAATTAAAGGCTTCATACTTCTTACGTTACTCGAGGTTATAGATTATTTTGAAGTGTATCAACTTTTTGAGGCAGACAGTCTTAAGTTTATCTATAGGAGCAATCTCCAAAAGAGCAAATTTATTGAAAAGGTAATGGAGATATTACTTCAAATAGCAGAGTACGTTACTGAAGCTACAAAGTTCAACAGTTCAAGCTTTATGAAGAAGATTGAGCTGTTCATAAAGGAAAACTACAATAAAGATATCACTATAAAAAGCATTGCTCAGCAGTTTTATATCAATCCAATTTACTTGGGCAGGATGTTTAAAAAGCACTTTAACATGCCATTTAATAAGTATTTGCACATATTAAGAATCGAACAGGCTAAAAAACTTTTACTCAAGACCGATAAAAAAATTTATGAAATTGCAAAAGAAGTGGGTTATAATGACACTGATTATTTTGCGTTAAAATTTGAAGAGTATGTAGGTAAAAGCCCATCTAAATATAGGAGTTCAATGATAGGTGAAACTAATTATTAAATGTAAAAAACTAAGTTAAATAGAAATCGGTTTCAGATAGAATAATGATTTTCATTTAAGAAGGAGTGTAGACTTATGGAACACGTCAAACAAAAAGGAGTGCCACAAAATCAATATACTATGTGTTGGCTTGATTACAAAAGGTGCGAAGATGAAGAGTATTTGAAAAAGGTTATACCTTTCATTTCAAACATTTTTATATTGGATAACAATTACTATTTTCGAAATGCTGCCCTTGAGCTAAAAGAGGCTATCAAAAACATTTTTGGAGTAGAACCCAATATACAAACTACTTCTTATCTTGACTTTCATCATGGTACATTAATAGGAAAGTTGGGAAATGAAGTAATAGAAAAGTTTCTTGAAAAAGAAGAAAAAGAGCAAATTGGCAATGAAGGCTTTTTGATAAAGGTTGTTGCAACTAAAACGCAAAACATTATTCTACTTGTTGCTAAAACTGAGAGTGGAATAATTTATGGTACATTCGAACTTATCAATAGGCTGAGGGTAAAAAGCAATTTAAGTAGTTTATATATCATAGAAAATCCAAAAGCACCTTTGAGGGTGATCAACCACTGGGATAATATGGATGGAAGCATTGAAAGAGGTTATGCAGGAAGTTCCATTTTTTTTTCAAACAACAGGGTAAAAAGGTCTTTAAAACGTGTAAGAGACTATGCAAGGCTACTTGCGTCAATTGGTATAAATGGGGTGGTAATTAACAATGTCAATGTCAGAGGAAAGGCAATTTGGCTGATAACTCCAAAGTATTTGCCTGAGCTTTCTGAAATTGCTGAGACTTTCAGATTGTATGGTATAAAATTGTATATTAGCATAAATTTTGCAAGTCCAATTTATATCGGAGGACTTTCAACTGCAGACCCTCTTGACCCTGATGTATTTAAATGGTGGCAAGAGACGGTCAAGACAATTTATAGCTATATACCTGACTTTGGTGGTTTTTTAGTAAAAGCTGATTCTGAGTTCAATCCTGGCCCATATGTATATGGCAGGAGTCATGCGGATGGAGCAAACATGCTTGCAAAAGCTCTTTTGCCATATGGTGGAGTTGTCATCTGGCGCGCGTTTGTCTACAACTGCCTTCAGGACTGGAGAGACACAAAGACTGACAGAGCAAAGGCTGCGTATGAAAACTTCAAACCTCTTGATGGAGAGTTTCTTGATAATGTTGTACTTCAGGTAAAATATGGTCCAATGGACTTTCAGGTAAGGGAGCCTGTATCACCACTTTTTGGTGGTATGGAAAAGACAAATCAAATGATAGAATTACAAATAACTCAGGAATATACAGGCCAGCAGATTCATCTTTGCTATTTAGGTACCTTGTGGAAAGAGATTTTAGAGTTTGACACCTACTGCAAAGGCAAAGGTTCATATGTCAAAAGAATAGTAGATGGAAGTCTATTTGGATGGAAGTATTGTGGATTTGCTGGTGTGTCAAACATAGGTAGTAGCATAAACTGGACAGGACACGATTTAGCCCAGGCAAATCTTTGGACGTTTGGGAAACTTGCTTGGAATCCAGATGGGTCAGTTGAAGGTATTGCTAAAGAATGGATTTTGCTTACATTTGGGGATGATAAAAAGGTTGTAGAAAATATTCTTTGGATACTTTTAAATTCGCATAGAATCTATGAGAAGTATACAACACCTCTTGGTTTGGGGTGGATGGTAAATCCGGGTCACCACTATGGTCCTAATCCAGAAGGGTATGAGTATTCAAAGTGGGGGACCTACCACAGAGCAGATACAAAAGCAATTGGGGTTGACAGGACATCAAAGGGTACAGGATATACTTTGCAGTATCATCCGCATTGGCAAAAAATCTTTGACGATATAGAAAAATGTCCAGAAAACCTTTTACTATTTTTCCACAGAGTGCCATACACTCACAGATTAAAATCAGGCAAAACGCTCATTCAGTTCATGTATGATTCGCACTTTGAAGGTGCTGAAGAGGTAGATGTTCTTATCCAAAAGTGGGAAGAGCTAAGAGGAAAGATAGATGAAGATATCTTCAATAGAGTTTCTGAGCGGCTAAAGATGCAAAAAGAACATGCAATTGAGTGGCGAGATGTGATCAATACATACTTTTACAGAAAAACAGGAATTCCTGATGAAAAAGGAAGACTCATATATCCGTAAAATAGAAACTTGAGTTTTTGTAGAAAGGACGAGGTGCCAAAAATGCTAAAGTTAAATAGAGAAAGCCTTGCACATAAAGATTTGTGGCAAAAGATTCAAATTGAGATGCCTCAATTTGATATAGAGGATGTTATAAAAAACACATATGAAAATCCCACATGGATTCACTTTGGAGCAGGAAATATTTTTAGAGGGTATATTGCAGCACTTGAGCAGGATTTGTTAGAAAGAGGCGAGGTTCAGACAGGGGTTATTGCAGCAGAGCTATTTGACTATGAAATAATTGATAGAATCTACAAACCATATGACAATCTTTCCTTAGTTGTTACAGCAGATGCAAAAGGAAATCTACAAAAAAGAATAATTGCAAGTATTACTGAGGCGCTAAAGTGCGACCCTGATTTTAAAGATGACTGGGCAAGGCTTTGTGAGATTTTTAAAAGTGCATCTTTGCAGATGGTGACATTTACTATTACAGAAAAAGGGTACAATATTGTTGATTTAAATGGTGAATATCTGCCACAAGTAAAAGAAGATATAGAAAACGGACCAGAAAAACCAAAAAGTAGTATGGGGAAGGTTGCCTCACTTTTGTATGTGAGGTACAAAAATGGCAAGCACCCAGTTGCAGTTGTGAGCCTTGATAATTGCTCAAAAAACGGTGAAAGGCTTTATAATTCAATCATTCAAATAGCAAAAGAGTGGGTAAAAAACAAATTAGTAGAAGAAGGTTTTGTTGAGTATCTTAGCAATTCTTCATCAGTTAGCTTTCCATGGAGCATGATAGACAAGATTGTTCCAAGACCTTCTGAGAGCATAAAGGAGTTACTTGAAAAAGACGGGTTAGAGAAAATAGAGATAATTTGCACTTCCAAAAACACATATATAGCACCTTTTGTCAATACAGAAAAATCTCAATATCTTGTGATTGAAGACAACTTTCCAAATGGCAGACCACCTCTTGAGAAGGCAGGAGTTTATTTTACAAACAGGCAGACAGTCGAGAACTCAGAGCGGATGAAGGTTCAGACTTGTCTCAATCCGCTTCACACCGCCTTAGCTATCTTTGGATGTCTGCTGGGTTACAAGACAATCTATGAAGAGGTAAAAGACGGGTGTTTAAAGAAGCTTATAGAGAAGATAGGGTATGAAGAGGGCTTGCCAGTTGTGGTTGACCCAAAGATAATTGACCCAAAAGAATATCTTAAGGAGGTAATTGAAGAAAGGTTTCCAAACCCATATATACCAGATGCACCACAAAGAATAGCGACAGACACATCACAGAAGATGCCAATTAGATTTGGTGAGACAATAAAGGCGTACAGCGAAAGTCCTAATTTGGATGTAAAAAGTTTAAAATTCATACCGCTTGTGATAGCAGGATGGTTAAGATACTTGATGTGTGTAGATGACAGTGGCAAGCCCTTTGAGCCAAGTCCTGACCCGCTTTTAGAGGAGCTTAAAAAACACATGAATTGGATTGAGCTTGGCAAGAAGGTAGAAAACTTAGATGAAAAGCTAAAGCCAATATTGTCAAACGAGATGCTCTTTAGAGTAAATCTTTTTGAGATAGGCCTTGCAAACAAGGTTATAGATTATTTTAAAGAGATGACAGAAGGTGTTGGAGCTGTGCGAAAGACACTTGAGAAGTATGTCGGCTGCAATTAAACAAAAATAGAAAGGAGACAGAGAAAAAATGGGTTTTAAGATGACATTTAGATGGTTTGGTCCAAAGGATGACAACATTCCACTTGAGTATATTCGTCAGATTCCAGGAATATATGGAGTTGTGACTGCTCTTTTTGACATTCCGGTTGGTGAGGTATGGCCAGAAGAGAAGATATTTGAGCTAAAAAAGATGGTGGAGGATGCAGGGCTCAAATTTGAGGTGATAGAAAGTGTAAATGTTCATGAAGATATAAAGCTTGGACTTCCAACAAGAGATAGGTATATAGAAAACTACAAGCAGACCATAAGGAACTTAGCAAAAGCAGGTGTAAAGGTAATATGTTACAACTTTATGCCTGTATTTGATTGGCTGAGGACAGACCTTGCTAAAAAGCTACCTGATGGTTCAGAGGTTATGGAATACAACCATGAGATGCTAAAGAATCTCACGCCAGATGAGTTGGTAAAGAGTATGGAAAGTGGCTCAAAAGGATTTTCGCTTCCTGGCTGGGAGAGCTACAGGCTAAAACAGCTGCAAAATCTTTTTGATCTGTACAAAGATGTTGATGAAGAAAAGCTTCTTCAAAATCTAATATACTTTTTAGAGAACATAATCCCTGTTTGTGAAGAGTGCGATGTTAAGATGGCAATTCATCCTGACGACCCACCATGGTCGTTATTTGGACTGCCAAGGGTTGTAACAAATAAAGAGAACATAGAAAGATTTTTAAAAGCTGTTGACAGCCCATATAATGGTCTTACGCTCTGTACAGGTTCACTTGGAGCAAACAGGGAAAACAATATCCCAGAGCTGATAAGGTATTTTGGTAAGATGGGCAGGATTCACTTTATGCATGTGAGAAATATCAAATTTACAGGTGAGAGGTCTTTTTATGAAACATCGCACCTGTCGACAGATGGCTCATTTGATATGTTTGAGATAATGAAAGCGATATACGATATAGGATTTGAAGGGTATTTGCGACCTGACCATGGAAGGATGATTTGGGGTGAAAAGGGAAGACCTGGCTATGGGCTTTATGACAGAGCCCTTGGCATTGCATATCTAAATGGTCTATGGGAAGCTATTGAAAAGATGTCAAAATATCAAGGCTAATAAAAAAGTGTGCGAGGTTGTTCCAAAAACCGCCTGCTGGGGCTGGAACAACTTCTTTTACAGGGCGGAAAAATAAATACCCCAGCCGTCTGAACGGTGATATATATGTGTGCCGTTCAGACGATTTGTACTTTAGTTATGAAGAAAGTCAATATAGACAAATCATGGGAATATGCTGAAAGTTCCCTATACAGCGTATTGAATGTAGCCAACTTAGAGTGTGAGTGGAAACCTGTAGATTTGCCACATGATGCTGTGATTGAAAGACCAAGATGCGAAAATAATCCTTCAGGTGCCTCAGAAGGATATACTCCAGGGTGTAGTTTATATTACAAAAAAGAGTTAATGTTAGAAGAAGAGTGGAAGGGCAAAAACTTAATTCTTGAATTTGAGGGAATTATGGGAATCTCTGAGGTTTTTGTAAATGGAAGGCTTGTTGCTAAGCATTTCAATGGCTATACAAGTTTCTTTGTGGACATAACAAAACATGTTAAGTTTGATGATAAGAACACTATTGTTGTGCATGTGGAAAATACTCACAAACCAAGTTCACGGTGGTATGCAGGCTGTGGCATATACAGGCATGTATGGCTTCATGTAGGTGGCAAAGTTTACATAAAACCGTGGCATTTGCATGTTGAAACCAAGGCTATTGAAAATGAAACAGCAATATTAGAAGTTAGAGCAGCTGTAGCAAATAGTACAAATGAAAGTGTTCAAGGAGTTATGGAGTTTAGTATCTTTTCTAACGATGGTGAGCTTATAACAAGCAGTCAGGAACAACTTATCCTCAGTGAAAATGAGGAAAAGACAGTTAGTAAAATCATAACATTATCACCATTTAAATATTGGGATATAGAAAATCCTTACCTTTATAAAATCCTTGCAACAATTAAAATAGATGAAGACATTGAAGATAGCAGTTCTGCGTTTTTTGGAATACGGACAATTTCGGTAAGTCCAAAGGAAGGTTTAAAGCTAAATGGTAAGCCCATAAAATTAAAAGGTGGATGTATCCATCACGACAACGGACCTCTTGGGAGTGCCAGCTATGACAGAGCAGAAGAGAGAAAAGTTGAGCTTTTGAAAGCCTCAGGATTCAATGCAGTAAGACTTGCCCATAATCCGTTTGCTCCCGCGTTTTTAGATGCCTGTGATAGATTAGGTATGCTTGTAATTGAAGAATTTTTTGATGTCTGGACAGCAGGCAAAGTGAGTTATGATTACCATCTATTCTTTGATAAATATTGGGAAGAAGATTTAAAAGCCACCATTATGAGAGATTATAATCATCCGTCTATTATAATGTGGTCTATTGGTAATGAAATTACATGGGGTGTTGGAATTGATGTAGATGATGAAGAAGGATATTCAAGTATATATACCTGGTGCAAGCGCTTGGCACAAAAAGTAAAAGAATTGGATTCAACAAGATTGGTTACCGCTGCGTTTTGTGCTATTCCAGCTGATTATGAGAGTTTGCTCACAACAATTGAAGATGGAAGTAATGTAATAAGAATGTTAAAACAAGAAGCAGTAGCTGGTAACGATAAATGGGGGAAAGTTACAGAAAAATTCTTTAAGTTTTTAGACGTTGCAGGTTATAACTACAAGGTCGATAGATATTCATATGATTTAGAAAAATATCCTAATCGTATCATATGCGGAACGGAGACATATCCATATACTTTATTCAAAAACTGGACTGAAACTGTAAAGAATCCAAATGTTATTGGAGATTTTGTATGGACTGCTATTGACTATTTAGGTGAAGCTGGGATAGGTAGAGTTTGCACAGACGAAAATGAGGCTAAGATGTTTGGTGGAGAATTTCCATGGTTTTATGCAAATTGTGGAGATATTGATATTTGTGGAGATAAACGTCCTCAATCGTATTACAGAGATATAGTTTGGGGATTGAGAAAAGAGCCCTATATTGTAGTCCTTCCACCACAACTTTTTGGGAAAAAATTGTACTTTAGACCCTGGGCGTGGGAACCAGTTGAGCGCAGCTATACATTTCCAGGTTATGAAGGGATGCCTATAGCAGTTCATGTTTATGCAGATGCAGACGAGGTAGAAGTTTTTGTAAATGGTCGAAGCTTAGGAAGAAAAGTATGTGGAATAAATAGCCAATTTAAAGCAGTTTATAACACAGTTTATGAACCAGGTGTAATTGAAGCTGTGGTATATAAAAATGGCAAAGAAATTGGCAGAGATAAGATAGAAACAACTGACAGGCCAGTTGCTTTAAAACTGCTGCCTGACAGAAATGTCATTTCTTCTTGTGGTGATTTGTGCTATATAAAAATTATTGCAGTAGATAAGAATGAAAGAGAAGTACCATATGCAGATAACACAGTAACTGTAGAAGTTGAAGGTGCAGGTAGGTTTATGGCATTAGGAACGGCTGACCCATTGTCAACCGAGCTTTTTGTTAGCTCTCAAAGAAAGCTGTATAAAGGACGTGCACTTGCAGTTGTAAAAAGCATTAGAGAGAAAGGAGAGATTAGAGTTAGAGTTTTAGCAGAAGGTCTAAAGATTGCAGAGGTTGTTATAAAGTGCATATAGGGGGATTTGAGTTTAAGAGAAGGAAATTTTATGATGTTATTTGCCTTTACTTTTTTAAAATATCTTGATAAAATTAAAGTTGAAGTTTCACTGCTACGAAAGCAGGGAAATGTAAAATAAAAACCAAAAACTATAAAAATTAAAGAGTAGCAAAAGTAATAAGAATAAACCCACGAAGGGTTGAAAAACCTGAAGTGGGTTTTTATTATTTTCTGCAGGCTAATCTTTGAATTTATTAAATTAAATTCAAGTTTAAAGGAGGTTGATTGAATTTGCATATTCCAGATGGTTATTTAAGTCCTCAGACGTGTGCAACATTTTATGCAGTATCAGCAGTTGCAGTTGGCTATGCTTTTAACAGATTTAGAAAACAGGCAGATGAAAAGACCTACATTCAGTTATCTGTTGCATCAGCTTTTACATTTATAGTCATGATGTTTAACTTTCCTGTTGTCGGTGGAAGCTCTGCTCACATAACCGGAATACCGCTTATAACATTTTTGTTTGGACCAATGGCTTCAACAGTTGCCTCAAGCGTTGTTTTGATTATTCAAGCACTACTTTTTAGAGACGGTGGAATTTTGGCGCTTGGGACAAATATATTTAACATGGCAGTGGCAATACCTTTAACTGCGGTTCTTATAAGCAAACTTTTGGAAAAATTAGGTCTCAAAAATGAAAAGGTTCGGATATTTATCTCGTCTTATTTCTCAATGAACATTGCAGCGCTTTTGACAGCCATTGAGCTTGGCCTTCAACCACTTTTATTTACAAAAGCAGGAAAGCCTTTGTATTTCATGTATGATTTAAAGACCACCATTCCTGCAATGATGATACCCCACCTTTTGGTTGTAGCAGTAATTGAGGCAGCACTGACAGTTCTGCTCTATTCACCTTTAAAAAATTTTGCTACAATTAAAGCTGAAGAAAAAAGAGGTGAGTGAGTTAAAATGAAAGAAAAGAAATATATAAACAATATAAATAAGATTTTTATAATCCTCTTGGCGCTTGCTTTTTTGACTCCCATTGGGCTTTTGACTCAAAACCCTACTTTTGGAGAGTGGACTCAAGAGGAGATAAAAAAGATGCTAGGGTTTGTGCCAGAAGGAATAAAAAAGTATGCTGATATATACAAATTTGATTTGTTTGACGGTTACACAGTAAAGTTTATTCACAATGATTATATAGGATATATCTTGTCTGCAGTAATTGGAATTGTGGTTATATTTGCACTATTTTATATCTTGAAATTCGTAATGGCTGAAAGGAAGTAGTTATAAAGTGTTACCAGAGTTTTTAAAGAGCGAAGATACCTTTGCAATAAGTGTTGAAAAAGAAAGCTACGTACAAAAATCTATTTCTGAGTATTTAAAGCTTTCGCAGTGGTTCTTTAAAACAAATAAAAGTGTTTTTTCAAAAATTGATGAATGGGCAAAGCTTATATTCTTGATTTGGTTTAGTTTTTTAGTTGCGACATCACAAAGTTTATATTTTATAGCATTGTCATTTGCATTAATTATTATTATTGCTCTTATTTCAAAAGCAGATTTAAAAGCATTGTTAATTTCTTCGTGGGTTTTTGTACCGCTTTTGACGTTTGCAATAGGTATTCCTTATACGGTGTTGACTAAAAATTTCATTACCACTGTTTTACAGAGCTTAAAAGTGGGTATTATAATTATGATAGGTGAGGTTATAATCTACAACTCAAAAATCGATAGGCTATTTAAGCCTTTTTCTTTTTTTAAGGGATTGAGAGAATTTATGTGGCTTGTGGAACTTACACTGAGAAATATTTTTATTCTCATTACAACAATCACGCACATTCTTTTAGCAAAAAAGACAAGGACAGTAGGGAAGACTCCTAACAAGATGGTATTTGTAAAACAAATGCTCAAGGTTGTAATGGCAAAGAGTTTGTATCTCTCAGAAAATACACTTATTGCGATGAAAACTCGCGGATATAGTCCCAAAAATAAAAGTGCTTCTACAACTTATAAATTCAGAATGGGAATAGGTGAAATTCTCACACTTTTAACGGCACTAATATTGACAGTCTTGGAGAGGATGTTAGTATGAACGTTTATTCGGCAAAGAATTTGACATATAAAATTAACAATAAGATTATTCTCGATAATCTGAATTTTGAAATAGAAAAAGGAAAGTCATACGCACTCATTGGCTGCAACGGCAGTGGCAAGACCACGCTTATGAAGATTCTTGCAGGAGTAGAACTTAACTTTGAAGGTGAACTTTATTTTTTTGACAAAAAGCTTGACAAATCCACTTTTGAAAAGCTGTTCAAAGAAGGATTTTACAAGAAGGTTGGCTATTTGTTTCAAGATACTGACCTACAGCTTTTTAATCTTAATGTGTTTGATGAAATTGCATTTGGACCAAGGCAGTACATAGCCGATGAGAAAGAAATAGAAAAGAGGGTTTTGGAGATCGCAAAACTTTTTGGGATTGAGAATTTATTACAAAGTGATATACTTGTTTTAAGCGGTGGTGAAAAGAAAAAGGTAGCACTTGCATCAATCCTTGTAAACAATCCTGATATTCTTATTTTAGATGAGCCAACAAACGATCTTGATCCAAAGAGTATAAGGTTCATTGCGAAAGTTTTAAGCGAGCTGAAAAATGCTGGAAAGACAATCATTCTTTCAACCCACCATTTTGATGTGCTTTTACTACTTGCTGATTTTATGATTGTTATGTCACCTGATCATAAGATTCTAAAAATTGGAAAGACAGAGGAAATATTGAAGGACAAAGAACTTTTAATAGAAGCAAATGTAATAGACGAGGAATTTGAGATTTTCAAAAAATATCCTAAAGGAAGTGAGGCAGGTCCATGAGAATAAACAAACTTGAAGATGTTGAAAAGCTCAAAACAGATAAAGACAGACTTTTTTTCTCAGCACAGCATGATGAAATAAAGATGGGATTAACTACTGACATTTATTTTATAAAAACACTGGAAGTATTAAGGTATCTTAAAAAAGAAGATGCAGTGGTGAAGGCTGAAATTTTTGCAAGAAGAGATGGAATTTTTTGTGGACTTCCTGAAGTTTTGAATCTTTTAAAAGATATAGATTGTAAAGTGTACTCCTTAGAAGAGGGAGAAAGTTTTTCAGCAAAAGAAGTTGTGATGAGAATAGAGGGCAAGTACACAGAGTTTGGTATATTTGAAACACCAATTCTTGGCATTCTTGCAAGTTCATCTGCGTGGGCAACAGCTGCGCATGAGTGCAAGCAGGCAGCAGATGGAAAACCTGTTTTGTGCTTTGGTGCGCGACACATCCATCCTTCAGTTGCGCCTGTGATGGAAAGGGCTGCAAAAGTGGGTGGCGCTGATGGGGTAAGCTGCATATTGGCAGCCAAAATATTGGGAATTTCTCCATCGGGAACAATTCCACATGCTGCAATACTGATTGCTGGGTCAACAGAAGATGTTGCAGTGGCCTATGATAAGGTGATTCCAGAAGACTCACCTCGCATCATACTTGTTGACACGTTCAAGGACGAAGCTCAAGAGGCGCTGGATGTTGCAAGGACATTGAAAGAAAGGTTGCATGGCATAAGACTTGACACCCCGGGTGAAAGAGGCGGCGTTACACCCGAGCTTGTCTACGAGGTAAGAAAAAGGCTTGATTTAGAGGGTTTTTCACATGTGAAAATATTTGTCTCAGGCGGGCTTTACCCTGAGAAGATAAAAGCTTTATCTGAAGCAGGGGCTGATGCTTTTGGTGTTGGAAGCTATATTTCTTCTGCACCTCCAATTGACATGACAATGGATATAAAAGAGGTTGACGGCAAACCTGTTGCAAAAAGAGGAAGAATTCCTGGAGTGACAGAAAATAAGAGGCTAAAGAGGGTAAAGTGATTTCTGGGTATGCCAAATTCAAAGTGATATAGATTGGGAATTTTCACAGATTGAATTGATTGAGAAATAATTTAGTAATTGGTAAAATAGATAACAAAGAATAAAATGACTATAGTATAATATTTATTGTGTCAATAAAGTTTAATCGGAGGGGTTGATTTGGCTGGTGACAAAATAACCTTAAGACAGCTTGAAACCCATCTTTTCAAGGCAGCTGATATACTCAGAGGTAAGATGGATGCCTCTGAGTATAAAGAATATATTTTTGGTATGCTTTTTCTAAAATACACCTCAGATGTTTTTGAAGAAAAAAGGCAGGAGTTGAAAGACAGATTTATAGCTATGGGATTTTCTGAAAAACAAATACGTGAACTATTAGAAGATCCAAGCTCTTATGGTGATGCCTTTTTTGTCCCTGAAAAGGCAAGATGGGAAAATATTTTGAAATTAAAAGAAGATGTTGGGAATCAGCTAAATAAAGCTCTGAGCGCTTTAGAGGAAGCAAATTCAGAGCTTGATGGAGTTTTGAAACACATAGATTTTAACGCAGTAAAAGGAAAAACCCGACTCAAAGATCAGCAGCTTATTGACCTTATTAACCATTTCAACTGAAGCAGATTTAAGTGAACTTTTAGAAGAAGTTGAAGATTGGGATGAAGAGCAACAGGGTGATAAAACTGCAAGCAAGGTCAAAGAGTTTTTGAAGGACTTGGTTAATGATTTAAGATCAAAAGACAGCGAGGCTTCAAAAAGAGAAGCAAAAAAATGGGAAGATTTGTTGGAAAATATTGCTCAAAAAGAAAAGGAAATTAAAAAGGTAAGAAGTGAGATAAGTAGAAAGCAAAAGGAAATTGAAAATAAGATAGATGAAAAGATTGAATCTATTACTGAAGAAGAAACAAAAGAGCTTTTGCTTGAAAAGTTCTTTGAATTAATTAGCAATCAACTTGAAAAGTACTTAAATGCAGAGAAAAAAGAACTGATAAAGATTTTTGAAAAGCTTTGGGATAAATATCATGTGTCTCTTGAACATCTTTTAAAGGAACGAGAGCAGGAGGTCAGTAGGTTAAATAAATTTTTGGAGGAACTTGGATACTATGAGAGAGTCTAAACAAGTGGAATTTAAAGCACAGTGGAACGACGAGCATCTTAAAACAATCTGTGCATTTGCTAATTCAGAAGGTGGAATAATATACATAGGTGTAGATGACAAAGGCAATCCTATTGGAATAACCAATATAGATAAACTCCTTGAAGACATACCAAATAAAATTTTAAGCAAACTTGGAGTTATTGCAGATGTTGATGTTGAAATGGTAAAAGGGCAGGAGGTAATAAAAATAAAAGTGGAAAAGTCAGAAGTGCCGATCTCATATGATGGCAAGTTTTACATTCGGACAGGTTCGACCATTCAGCAACTTAGCGGAAATGAACTTGTGAGATTTATGTTAAAAAAACAACGAATTTCGTGGGATTCATTACCTTCTGAGGCAGGCGTTGACGAAGTAGACATCGAAACAATAGAAAGGTTTAAAAGGATGGCAAAGAAAAGATTGCCCGAAATATCCGAAGAAGATTCCATCGAAAAGATTCTCAAAAACCTTGAACTTGTAAAAGAGGATAAACTTACAAATGCAGGATTGTTGCTTTTTGGTAAAAAACCTCAAAAAGTATATCCACGGTGCAGGTGCCCGTGTTGGAAGATTTAAAACTCCAACCATCATACTTGATACCATTGATGTTAGTGGAAATCTTTTCAAACAGCTTGATGGATTAATGGAAGCTATTAAAAAACATTTGAATGTTCGATTTGAAATAAAAGGGATAGAAAGAGAAGATATATGGGATTATCCTCTTGAAGCTATAAGAGAGGCAGTAATAAATGCATTAATTCATAGGGATTATTTAAGCCTTGCGGACATTCAAATAAAGATTTATGATAATAAAATTTGGTTTTTCAATCCGGGTAAACTGCCAGAAGAAATAACAATTGAGATGCTAAAACAAGATCATGGATCAATACCACGCAACAGGCATATTGCTTATGTATTTTTCCTTGCAGGATTAATTGAAAAATGGGGAAGCGGTACAAAAAGAATGGTTGAACTTTGCAGGGAAGCAGGACTGCCAGAACCTGAGTTTAAAGAAGAAGGCGGTTTTGTGGTCGAATTTTATAAAGACATATACACAGAAGAGTATTTAGCCAAGCTTGGGTTAAATGAAAGGCAGATAAAGGCAGTTATGTATGTAAAGGAGAAAGGAAGAATCACGAATAAGGAATATCAAGAGATCAACAAAGTTTCAAAAAAGACTGCAAGTAGAGATTTTGAAGAACTTGTTAAAAAAGATTTACTTAAAAAAGTAGGAATAACAGGAAAGGGAACTTACTATTCATTAAAAGATCTCTAAAGGGGTCAAATGGGTCACAATGGGGTCATAAAGGGGTCAAATGGAGGTAATGTGAAAGTGGCTAATAATGCAGAGTTTCCAAAAGAATGGACAATAGTGTCTCTTGAAAGAGATTGTGTTTTAATATCGGGTCTAAGGCCAAAAGGTGGTGCTTCAGATGAAGGAATACCAAGTTTAGGGGGAGAACATATAACTTTAGATGGTAGGATAAATTTTTCAGATGTAAATGCCAAATATATCCCTGAGAAATTTTTTAAAATTATGACAAAGGGAAAAACAGAGGAAAATGATATACTTATAAATAAGGATGGTGCCAACACTGGAAAAGTTGCAATGTTAAAAAAGAAGTTTTATAAGGATATAGCTATTAATGAACACCTTTTTATTATCAGGAGCAAAAAATTATTCGTTCAACAATATTTATTTTACTGGCTTTTTTCACGTTTTGGTCAAAAACAAATAACAGATAGAATAACAGGATCTGCTCAACCCGGTTTATCGTCAACTTTTATTAAAAATTTTTTAGTACCAAGGCCTCCTCTCCCCGAACAACGCAAAATCGCTGAAATACTTGAGACAATTGACAGTGCAATTGAGAAGACTGACGCCATTATAGAAAAATACAAACGCATAAAGCAAGGTTTGATGCAAGATTTGCTTACTAAAGGAGTGGTAAGTGAGGGTGAAGGTGAAAGCGAGAGGTGGAGGTTGAGAGATGAGAATATTGATAAATTCAAGGACTCACCGCTTGGGAGGATTCCAGAGGAGTGGGAAGTGGTGAGGTTGGGGGAAGTTGTAGAAATAACCATGGGACAGTCTCCACCAAGTGAATCATACAATATAGAAGGAAAAGGAATGCCTTTTTTGCAAGGCAAACAAGAATTTGAAAGTAAGCATCCTGTAGAGGTTAAATATACCACTAAACCTTTAAAAATAGCCTTTGAGAATTCTATATTGATTTCAGTTAGAGCTCCAGTAGGTGATGTTAATATTGCAGATAAGACTTACTGTATCGGAAGAGGGTTAGCTTCATTAAGTGCAAAAAAAGGTATTAAAGCTCTTTTCTTATATTATCTAATGACGTTTCAAAAATCTAATGTTGAAGCAATAGGGGAAGGTTCAACCTTTCAAGCAATTGCTAGATCTCAAATTTTTAATTTTGAAATTCCCCTACCACTCCCTCGTGAACAACAACGCATAGCTTCAATTCTATCTCAAATAGATGAAGCCATAGAAAAAGAGCAAGCCTATAAGGAAAAACTTGAAAGAATCAAAAAAGGCTTAATGGAAGATTTGCTAACAGGCAAAGTCAGGGTAAACCACCTTATTGAGGAGGAAGAAAAATGAACAATGATATACAAGTAATTCTACAAGAACGAAAAAATTATTTAGTGGAAAAGTTCGGAGTAATTGAAATTGCTATCTTTGGCTCCTATGCAAGAGGCGAACAAAGAAAAGATAGTGATGTAGATATCATTGTTGATTTTAAAGAGGGTTACAAAACATTCGATAATTATATGAATTTGAAATTCTACCTTGAAGAACTTTTTGGTAAAAAGGTTGACCTTGTGATTAAATCAGCTATAAATCCACGTCTAAAACCTTTCATAATGGAGGAAGCAGTATATGTCTAAAAAGCGTATACTAAAAGTAATTCTTGAAGACATCATTGAAGAGATTGACCGCATTAAAAAGTTTACACAAGGGATTGAAAAATACAACAATTTTGTTGAAAATGAACTGGTTTTTTATGCAGTTTTAAAAGCTCTTGAAAATATTGGTGAAGCTGTTAAGCAGATTCCGGATGATAAAAGAGAACTTTATCCAATAGAATGGAAGAAAATCGCTGGTTTAAGAGATATTCTTATTCATGAGTATTTCGGAAAATAGATGCTGAAATAATCTGGGAGGTTATCAAAAAGAAGCTGCCGGAACTAGAAAAGGCAGTAAAATTCCTTCTTGAAGAGGAGAGTTAAAAATGTTTTACAAACTTGACGAAGAACATTATGTTGAAAATCCATTCCTCTTTCAGCTTCAAAGGCTTGGATGGAAGATTTATAGGCAGAACAAAGATAACCCTGAGGATACAAAAGAAATAATATCGTTCACTTCTTCATTAGAAGCTGAATATGGTGAAAGCCAGAAATTTAGAGAAAGCTTTAAAGAAGTAATCCTTGAGGGAGTTTTAAGGGAGTCTTTAAAGAGAATAAACCCATGGATAGAAGATGACCAAATAAGTGAAGTTGTTCGAAGAATTACAACACCACAGTCAAACTCTCTTTTAGAGGCAAATAAAGAAATCCACGACTTGCTTTTAGAGAACACCTCAGTTTCTGAAAATAGAAAAACAGGAGAAAAAAGCCCAACTGTTAAGTTTATTGATTTTAAAAATCCGGACAATAATTCATTCATTGCTATATCACAGTTTAAAGTGAATATAACGGGGACTGAAAAACATATTATTCCCGATATAGTTCTTTTTGTAAATGGTTTGCCTCTTGTGGTGGTTGAATGCAAATCTCCAGCAGTTGCTGACCCAATTTCTGAAGCAATTACTCAGCTTATGCGCTATTGTAACAGACGTGGCGTAATTGAGGGAAATGAAAAGCTTTTCTGGTACAACCTATTTGTGGTAGCTACATCCAATCAGGTCGCAAAATATGGCACAATAACTTCAGAGTATGAGCACTTTGTTGAGTGGAAAGACCCTTATCCTTTTTCACTGTCAGACGTAAATCCAGATGGAAATGTAACAAGTCAACAGGTTTTGATTCATGGTATGCTTTCAAAAGAAAACCTTCTTGATCTGCTTCACACATTCACCATCTTTAAAGAAGATCCAAAGAGCAAAATGATAAAGGTTGTTGCAAGATATCAGCAATTTAGAGCAGTAAAGAAGATGATAAAAAGGATAAAAGAAGGCAAAACACCAACCGAAAGAGGAGGAATTGTTTGGCATACACAAGGCTCCGGTAAATCTTTGACAATGATGTTTATGGTTCGAGAGCTTTATCACAATCCTGAATTTGGAAACTATAAAATTGTTTTTGTCACAGATAGAAGAGATCTTGAAAAGCAGTTAAATGAAACATCAAGAAGTGTTGGATTTACTGTTAAGTTAGCAAGAAGCATTCAGGAACTTAAAGAACTTTTAAAAACTGACACACCCGAACTTGTCATGGCTATGGTTCATAAATTTCAAGAGAGGGAATTAAAAGGAGAATTTCCTGTCCTCAATACATCACCTAATATTCTAATAATGATAGATGAAGCACACAGAACACAATACAAACTGCTGGGTGCAAATTTAAGAAAAGCTCTTCCAAATGCAACAAAAATAGCATTTACAGGTACACCTATAGAAAAGACCGAGATGACATTTGGCGATTACATAGACAAGTACAGCATAAAGCAGGCAGTTGAAGATGGTGTGACTGTTGAGATTGTATATGAAGGAAGAGTCCATAGCGCAGAGCTTTCAGACGAAGAGGCAGCAAATGCAAAGTTTGAAGATGTTTTCAAAGACGCTGATAAAGATACAAAAAGAATGATAATGGGAAGATTCACATGGAGAGCATATCTTGAAGCTGAAGAGGTAATCCGCGACAAAGCCAGAGATATGATAGAGCACTATATAACTCATATATTCCCAAATGGATTTAAAGCTCAAGTTGTTACAGTGTCACGTCTTGCTGCAATAAGATATAAAAAAGCACTTGAAGAGGCTCTCAAAGAAAAGATTTCTGAATTGGAAAAAGAAAATAATTCAAAAATAGATTTAGAAACATTGAAAAAGTTAGAGGTTGGTGTGGTTATTTCAGGAGCTCAGAATGACCCACCTGAGTATCGTCCTTATACTGACCCAAATGAGCACGAAAGGATAATCAAAAGTTTTAAACTTCCATTTGACAAAGTGGATGAAAATGGTATCAGCGGCAATGTTGGTATTTTGGTTGTTCAAAATATGCTAATAACTGGTTTTGATGCACCTGTTGAGCAGGTTATGTATCTTGATAATGTGATAAAAGGACATAACTTGCTACAAGCTATTGCAAGAGTAAACAGAGTTTATAAAAATAAGTCATGTGGTTTTGTTGTAGATTATGTAGGTGTTTTAAAACATTTAAAAGAGGCCCTGGCTATTTACGCAGATGAAGATATTGAGGAAATTTCAGAGGTTGTAAAGAACAAAGCAAAGAGCATTGATGAGCTAAAGTATGTTCACAATCTTATTGAAGAGTTTTTTGAAAAATATGGCATTAGAAACTGGCGCCAGAATGTAGATGAATGTATTGACATTCTTGTTGATGAGCAGGTCAGAAATGAATTTATAGCTCTTGTGAGATGGTTTAACCGTTGTATGGACGAGGTTTTTCCTGACCCTGCAGCACTAAGATACCTTACTGACTTGAAAATTCTTGCTTTCATAAAAGAATCCGCTCGAAATAGATACAGAGATGACAAGCTGAGTATAAAAGATGCAAGCAATAAGATAAGAGAAATTGTGGAAGAATACCTGATCTCTCAGGGAATAGATCCCAAAGTACCACCTACTCCACTTTTTGAAGACAAATTCCTAGAAAAACTTCACAAAAAATCAAGCAAGGCAAAAGCTCAAGAGTTACAGCATGCGATAATTGAGTATATTGATGAGCATTGGGAAGAAGATCCAGAACTTTATGAGAGGTTTTCAGATAGACTAAAGAGGTTACTTCAAGAATACAAAGAAAATTGGGATGCTCAATGTATTGAATTAGAAAAATTAAGAGAAGAGTTGAAAAAAGGGAGAGAAGCAGAACAGACTTATGGGCTTGACCCTAAGAAAGAAATGCCGTTTTTTGGGTTGCTAAAAGACCAAATATTTGGGAAAAAACCTGTAAGTGAACTTTCTGAGAGCGAAATAGATTTTCTTGTTAGCACAACAAGAGATTTGGTAGAATTAATAAGCAGAGAGGTTCAAGCGGTTGATTTTTGGGAAAGTGCAACAAAACAAAGAAAGTTGAAATTCTTTATAATTTCGCATTTGCTTGAAAAAATATCACCTGCTATGTATGAAAACAACCATGATGGAGTTAAAACTGAAACTGCAGTATATATCTCTAATTCTTCCGGTCAAAATATATTCAACAAGAGAAATGAAATAGCTCAAAGACTTTTAGAACTTGCTTATCATCATTTTAGGAAGTGATATTATGCTAGACATTAAAATTGAAAAAATCATACGCTCAAATAGAAAAACCATAGCTTTGCAAATAACAGAAAATAGCACACTCATAGTCAAAGCTCCGATCAATGTGGATGAAAAAACAATATGGGATGTTATTCAAAAACATAGAAAGTGGATTGACAAGAGAAAGAAAGAGATAGAAGCGAGAGATCCCAAAGTCTTGCCAAAAGAATTTGTCAGCGGAGAGGGATTTTTATACCTTGGCAGGTATTATAAACTGCACATAGTGGAAAACCAAGATGTCCCGCTCAAATTCGAAAATGGGTTTTATCTCTCAAGAAGTGCTTTGCCAGAAGCAAAGAATGTATTCATAGATTGGTATAAAAAAGCTGCCTATGAGAAGATTCTTGAGAGAGTAAACTGGTGGGCTCAAAAAAGAGATTTTAAATACAACAAAGTAAATATAACAAATGCACAGAGAAGATGGGGTTCTTGTTCTGCAAAAGGTAACTTAAACTTTTCTTGGAGACTTATTATGGCACCGCTGTCTGTAATAGACTATGTGATTGTTCATGAGCTTGTGCATCTTGAAGAGAAAAATCATGGCAAGGCTTTTTGGACAAAGGTAAAGATGCTTATGCCTGACTATAAAAAGCATGAAGAGTGGCTTAAGAAGAATGGATATCTGCTTAATATATAAAGTCAAATTTTTGAAGGTCTTTTGCCAGAAATGTTAAAAAAACAAAAAAACCTGTGCTTAAATTAAGCTTTTTCTACTTTCGCAGCACAAGTTTTTTATTCTTTTTCTGTTATTGGTTGTTGATTTTCCTTTTTAAAATGGTGCGCCCGAGAGGACTCGAACCTCCGGCACATGGTTTAGGAAACCATTGCTCTATCCTGCTGAGCTACGGGCGCATCTATTTGGATTTTGCAAATAATATAATACAACATTTCTTAGGGTTTGTAAAGTAGCAGCTTTTTGTGATAAAATATTTACAAGCTCTGAAAACACTGATAAGATTTAAACTACAGAATAACTTTATAATCAACCTTAGAAAAACAACTTAACTATAGAAGGAGAGACCATAAAATGCTTGATTTAAAGTTTATAAGATCAAACCCAGAAAAAGTCCAAGAAGGCCTCAATAAAAGAAATAAGGATATTTCAATTGCACCTATTTTAGAACTTGATGAAAAGAGAAGGAAACTTCTTGCAGAAGTTGAAAGAATGAAAGCTACTCAAAATCAAAAGTCAAAAGAGATTCCAAAGCTTAAAAAAGAAGGAAAAGACACAACAGAGCTTATGAATGAGCTAAAAGAGTTGTCTGATAAAATTAAAGAGTTAGATAGCCAGGTTAAAGAAGTCGAGGATGAGATAGAAAAGATTTTGCTAACCATTCCCAATATTCCTCATGAGTCTGTGCCGGTTGGCAAGGACGATACAGAGAACGTTGAGGTGCGCAGATGGGGAGAGCCAAGGGTCCCTGATTTTGAGATAAAGCCTCACTGGGAAATAGGAGAAAAATTAGGGATTTTAGATTTTGAAAGAGCCTCAAAAGTTTCAGGTAGCCGCTTTACATTTTACAAAGGGCTTGGTGCAAGGCTTGAGAGAGCCTTAATTAACTTTATGCTTGACCTTCACATAGAAAAACACGGATATATAGAACTTTTCCCACCATTTTTGGTTGCCAGAAAATCTATGATTGGCACAGGGCAGCTTCCAAAGTTTGAAGAAGACGCTTTTAAAACAACAGATGACTACTTTTTGATACCAACTGCAGAAGTGCCTGTTACAAACTACCACAGAGAAGAGATATTAAAAGAAGAAGACCTCCCGATAAAATATGTTGCCTACTCTGCATGTTTTAGAGCAGAAGCAGGGGCTGCCGGCAAAGACACAAGAGGGCTTATTCGCCAGCATCAGTTTAACAAGGTTGAGCTTGTAAAGTTTGCAAAACCAGAAGATTCTTATGATGAGCTTGAGAAGCTTACAGCCGATGCTGAGGATGTGCTAAAGCACTTAGGATTACCATACAGGGTTGTTTTGCTTTGTTCAGGTGATTTAGGTTTTTCGTCTGCAAAGACGTACGACATTGAAGTTTGGATGCCAAGTTACGGAAGGTATGTTGAAATTTCATCTTGTTCTAATTTTGAAAGCTATCAAGCAAGAAGAGCAAATATCAGGTTTAGAAGAAAAGATGGAAAGCTCGACTTTGTCCACACATTAAATGGCTCAGGTCTTGCAGTGGGCAGAACTGTTGCAGCAATACTTGAAAACTTCCAGCAAAAGGACGGGAGTGTAGTGGTGCCTGAGGTTTTAAGAAAGTATATGGGCACAGACATTATAAAGTAAAAAAACAGAAAAGGTAGCAGCCTTTTAAAAAGGCTGCTACCTTTTTTTATGAACAAGAGAAGATATCTTTTTTATAATTTTTTCATGGTAAACAAGACCGATTATGAAAAGAACAATTGCCACAACTGCAACTGCGATTGCAACTTCATAATTTTTCTTTTCTAAATTGCTGCCAAAATAAGATGAAAAGAAAATTCCAGGGAATCTTGCAATGGCTGTTATTATGAAGAAATTAATAGGTTTAATTGGAGAAAGTCCAGCAATGTACACCAGTATATCTTTTGGTATTCCAGGAATTAAAAATAGAAGAAATATCACTGCCTCAATTTTTGGCGAGTTTATTACAAAGTAAAATTTTTCTAAACTTTTCTCTGATACAATTTTTTTGATTAAGTTATATCCTAAAAGTCGGGAAAGACAAAAGACTATTACTGAACCGAGCATTATCCCAGTGAGTGAGTAAAAAGTGCCCGCGAAAGTTCCATAGATGTATCCACCAGAGACCTGAACAGCTTCACCTGGAATAACTGACACTACAACTTGTAGAACCTGGAAAAGTATAAAAACCAGTACGCCCCACTTTCCATAAGAAAGTACCCAATCTCTGAATTTGCTTGGGCTTGATGTGAGTGCTATTATTTGTTTTGAATACTTTGCTCCAACTAAGGCAATTGCAATTAAAAAAAGTAATATTGCAATAATGTTTAACACAATTTTAGCATTTTTGCCCTTCACTTTCTCCCTCCACAAGTTTCTTTTAAAAATTTTTCATCGAAAATAACTATACCCTAAATACAAAAACAAATCAAGCCATATAACAAATAATTACAATTATGGTGTATTCAAAAATATGTTGATTTTTTAACATTCAAAATATATAATAAAAAGGTAGTGTTAATATTGATTCTCTTTAGTAGTTCAAATAAAAGACTGTAACGTTTTTAAAAAAGGAGGTACGAACATGGGCAAGATGATTGAGATAAGATGGCACGGAAGAGGTGGCCAGGGTGCAAAGACAGCTTCACTTCTTTTAGCTGAAGCTGCTTTCAACACAGGCAAATACGTTCAAGGTTTTCCTGAGTATGGTCCTGAGCGAATGGGTGCCCCAATCACAGCTTACAACAGAATAAGCGATGAGAGAATTACAATCCATAGCAACATCTATGAACCAGACTATGTTGTGGTTGTTGATGAGACACTCATTGGCAGTGTCGATGTTACAAAAGGACTCAAGAAAGGCGGAGCAATCATTGTAAACACTTCAAAATCTCCAGATGAAATCAAGAAGCTTTTAGGCGATTTTGATGGCAAGGTTTATACAATTGACGCAAGAAAGATTTCTATGGAGTGCTTGGGTAAGTATTTCCCCAATGTTCCAGTGTTGGGTGCTGTAATTAAGGTAACAGGCATTATTCCTGAAAATGAAGCTATTAAGGACATGGAGGAGTCACTCAAGCACAAATTTGCGACAAAGCCAGATGTGATAGAGGGTAACTTGAAGGCGTTTGTTAGAGGAATGCAGGAGGTGCAAGGATAATGAGAAAGATGAGAGTAACAGAGGAATCAACATGGAAGGAATTGACACCCGCTGGTATAATAATAGACCCAGGGAATGCAGAGGATTTCAAAACAGGCGACTGGAGAACAATGAGACCTGTTTGGCATGAAGATAAATGCAAACAATGCCTGTTTTGCTTCTACGTATGTCCAGATTCATCTATAAAGGTTGAAAATGGAAAGATGGTTGGCGTTGATTATGACCATTGCAAAGGTTGTGGTGTTTGCACAGAAGTTTGCCCATTTAAGGCTTTTGACTTTGTAGAAGAACAGAAGTAAGAATTTTACAGAGGAGGGAATAGAATAATGGCAATTCGTGATAGACTTAGCGGTAACGAGGCAATAGCGTATGCTATGAGACAGATAAATCCTGATGTTGTTGCCGCGTTTCCAATAACACCTTCAACTGAGGTACCACAGTATTTTTCTCAATTTGTTGCAAATGGTGAGGTTGACACAGAGTTTATTGCTGTTGAATCTGAACACAGTGCAATGAGTGCCTGCATTGGTGCTTCAGCAGCTGGTGCTCGAACAATGACAGCTACATCCTCACAAGGTTTAGCTCTGATGTGGGAGATGCTATATATTGCTGCTTCAATGAGACTTCCAATAGTAATGGCAGTTATAAACAGGGCACTTTCTGGTCCTATCAATATTCACAATGACCACTCAGACTCAATGGGTGCAAGAGACAGTGGATGGATTCAGATTTATTGTGAAAACAATCAAGAAGCATATGATTCTTTAATTCAAGCAATAAGAATTGCAGAGCACAAAGATGTTAGACTTCCTGTTATGGTATGTTACGATGGGTTTATCACAAGCCACGCTGTTGAGAATATAGAGCTTTTAGAAGATGAGGTTGTAAGAAACTTCATTGGTGAGTACAATCCTGAATATTACCTTTTGAATGAAGAAAATCCAATTTCAATGGGTCCGTTGGACTTGCCACCATACTATTTTGAACACAAAAGGCAACAGGCAGAAGCTATGAGAAATGCAAAGAAGGTAGTTTTAGAGGTAGCCGAAGAGTTTGCGAAGATAAGTGGAAGAAAGTATGGACTTTTTGAAACCTATAAGCTTGATGATGCAGAGGTTGCAATTGTTGTTATGAACTCAACAGCAGGAACTGCTAAAGCTGTTGTTGACGAGTACAGAAGCAAAGGATACAAGGTAGGTTTGCTTAAGCCAAGGCTTTTCAGACCATTCCCAGTTGAAGAGATTGTAGGGGCACTTAAGCACCTTAAAGCAATTGCTGTAATGGATAAGACAGACAGCTTTAATGCTGCAGGTGGTCCTCTGTTTACTGAGATTACAAGTGCTCTGTACGGAAGAGCTGATGGTATCAAGATTATCAACTACATCTATGGCCTTGGTGGAAGAGACGTAAAGATTGATGATATTGCAAAAGTTTTTGACAGACTTCTTGACATTGTCAAGACAGGCAATATCGGAGAAGTCTACAACTACATTGGCGTGAGAGAATAAGGAGGTGCGCTTTAAAATGGCATACAATATAAAAGAGCTTGCTGCAAGACCTGAAAGATTTACAGGCGGGCACAGAATGTGCGCAGGCTGCGGTGCGCCCGTTGCTGTAAGAGCAATTTTAAGAGCTTTAAAGCCAGAAGACAGAGCAGTTGTTGGTGTTGCAACAGGTTGTTTGGAGGTTTCAAGCTGTATTTATCCGTACACAGCATGGAAGGATTCATTTATCCACAGTGCATTTGAAAACGCTGCTGCAACAATTGCAGGTGCTGAGGCAGCGTACAGGGTTTTGAAGAAAAAAGGAAAAGTTCAAGGTGAATTTAAATTCATCGCATTTGGAGGAGACGGTGGAACATACGATATAGGTTTGCAGTCACTGTCTGGTGCAATGGAAAGAGGTCATAACATGGTATATGTTTGCTACGACAACGGTGCTTATATGAACACGGGTATCCAGCGATCTTCTGCAACACCACTTTATGCTGATACAACAACATCACCACAAGGAAAAGTTTTACCTGGTAAGATGCAATGGAGAAAAGATTTGACCGAGATAATGGTTGCACATGGTATACCATATGTTGCACAGACAGCATTCATAACACCAAACTTGAAAGACTTAATTGAAAAGGCAGAAAAAGCACTTTATACCAACGGTCCTGCATTTTTGAATGTTTTGGCTCCGTGTCCAAGAGGTTGGAGATATGAAACATCAAAGCTAATTGAAATTTCAAAACTTGCAGTTGATACATGCTTCTGGCCTCTTTACGAGGTTGTAAACGGTCAGTACAGACTCACATACAAGCCAAAAGAAAAGCTTCCTGTTGTTGAGTTTTTAAAGACACAGGGGAGATTCAGACACCTATTCAAGAAAGGGAATGAACATTTAATTGAGCAGATTCAGCAGGAAGTTGATAGAAGATGGGAGAGACTTTTAGAGCTTTGTGGTGAAAAGTAAAGTTTTTATAATAAAAATGGGCTTTCCAAAAGGGTTCTTTGGCCGCAAGTTTACTGGTCAAAGGACCTTTTTTGTTTAAACTTTATTTTGAGCCTTTAATACTTATAAAATCAATGTTAAAATATATAAAAAGCAGATTTGAGGTGAAAAGGTGAAGATTGCCTATTTAGGTCCCATTGGTTCGTATTCTTATGAAGCTGCAAAAAGATTTATAATAAAAGATGAAAATATAGACCTCCTACCTTGTGATACAATAGATGATGTATTTGAGATGGTTACTGAGGATGAAAAAGTGCACGGAATTGTCCCTGTTGAAAATTCTATTGAAGGAAGTGTGTCAACTACACTTGACAATCTTCTGAAAGCAGATGTTTATATCATAAGAGAAATAGTTTTAAAGGTTGAGCATTACCTCTGTAGCAGAGAGAATACAAAGAAGATAAACTCGATTGCTTCACATCCGCAAGCATTTTCACAATGTCATGACTATCTAAGACAAAATTACAAGGGCGCAGAGCTAATACAGGTAAACAGTACATCGTATGCGGCAAGGATGTGCAAAGAAGGCAAAGTTGATGCTGCCATCTGTTCGCTCTTTGCAGCAAAGCAAAATAACCTGCAGATAATAGATGGGCCAATAAATCAAGACAATAACTTTACAAGGTTTTTTGTTTTGAATAAGATTCCTAATTTTGAAAGAGGAGAAAAGAACAAGACATCAATAATATTCTCAACATATGACAAACCGGGAAGTTTATATAAGATTTTAGCCATATTTAATCTATATGATTTAAATTTAACTAAGATAGAATCAAGACCGGCAAAGACAAGTCTTGGCGAGTATGTTTTTTTTGTTGATATTGATGGGTTTATAGATGAAGAGGATGTGAGTGATGCTCTAAAAGTTGTGCAGAGAAAGTCTGCATTTTATAAGCTTCTTGGGTCTTATTCGGTAATGAGAGAGTGAAATAAAAAGTGAGGATGGATGAGAAGAGTATGAAAAAGTTGGCAAAAGAGTCTTTGCTTATTGGGATTTTTGCTTTACTTCAATTTGTTTTGTTTTTGTCACAGTTTAATCCTCTATTAGTACTCTTGTTTGTTCCTTTATATACTTTAATTTCCAAAGAAAATTTTATTCCAAGAATTATAATCTCATATGTCTTTGCAAGTATTGGACTTATGTTTATGGATAAAACTCCAATAGTATTTGTTTATCTTTTGATTGTATACATTGTTCCAGTTACAATTTATATCACTTTGAAATACGCAAAAAACTATATTTTAGACTTTTCGGCTTTAATAGTAGCTTTTTTGGCATACCAAGTTTTTATGATAAAGGCAATCAAAAGTCTATATAAAATTGACATTATAAATGGATTAATTTTGTTCTTAAAGAATATGCTTGAGGAATATTTTAAAGCCTTAAACGAAGATGTTTTACTTGATAAGTTTGCCGAATTTATGAAACTGATGGTACCCAGTTTTGTTATAATAGAATCAATTACATTTGGGACTGTTGCCTACTATTTTTTTAAATGGACTGCAAAGAGGTTAAAAATTGAAAAGGATTTTCTAAATTTTGAAAAGCTATTTATGCCAAAAGAAGTGACAGTAGGGGTTGTTGTCTTCTTTATACTTTCTTTTTTTCTGACACAAGTGAACCTTTTGTACATTGTTGTCAGCAACATGATAATAATTCTCTTATGGCTTCTTTTTATTCAATCCCTTTCTTTAATATATGCAATTATTACTGAGAAGATTTCTTCACTATTTTTTAGAGGCTGGATGATGATTGTTATTATAACTTTTAGTTTTCAAATTTTACCGATAATGTTTTTAATCGGCTTTTTAGATTTGGTATTTGATTTTAAGAAAAGAGGACCAAAGAAGGTGAAATTGTGAAAGATAAAAAGGTACATTTTAAATTTGACTTTTCTGTATCTCAAGCAGGATTTGCACTTTCTTTTGTTTTTAATTTAATAATTTTGTACTATAACCTTAGGATTGGTATAATTTGCTTTTCACTCATAATCTTACTTGCAGCTTATAACATAAGAATAAATAGAAAGAAGAATAAACAACTTTTAGAATTTATAGAAACACTTACCCTCAACATTGACACTGCATCAAAAGATACACTTTTAAAATTTCCTTTACCTATACTAATCACAGAGTACAACGGAGATATTATATGGTATAACCAGAAGTTTTTAGAAATATCCAAAGACAAGAGACTTATTGGCAAAAATCTAAAAGATGAACTTCCAGAGCTTTATCAGGCAATTTTAGATAACAAGCCAAGGCTGGATAGTTTTGAGTATCAGAGCTATTTTTTCAATGTCTTTATTACTCTTGTTGAGGTAGAGAAAGAGAAAAACGACAAAAGGTATTTGAGGCTTTTTTACTTTATCGACATAACAGATTATGTTACTCTTCAGAAGACGTTTGAACTTCAAAATGTGGTTTTTGGTTATCTTATGATTGACAACTACGATGATGTTTTAAATTCTGCACCGGAGGTTTCAAAGTCAAACATTGCATCTGAGATTGAAAGGCGGGTCATGGACTGGTTTTATAACCAGATAAGGTCTGATGTGTTTTTGATGAAATATGAAAGAGACAAGTACCTTTTCATCTGTAATACAGAAGCGTTTTACAAAATGCAAGAAAGAAGATTTAATATACTTGATCAGATAAAAGAGGTAAACTTGTATAATCGAATAATTCCTACAATCAGCTGTGGTATTGGAATAAGAGATGACTCTATATTCCAAGCTCAAAAAGATGCGAAAACAGCGCTGGACATGGCACTTTCACGTGGTGGCGACCAGCTTGTGGTTTTCTACAATGGAAAGTTTGAATTTTATGGCGGGAAGACAAAAGAGCATGAAAAACGCTCAAAAGTCCGCTCACGTGTCATGGCACAGACTATAAAAGAAATTATAAAGCACTCTGACAAGGTTTTTATCATGGGCCATCAGTATTTTGACTTGGACTGTTTAGGTGCCTCAGTTGGTCTTGCGAAACTTTGCTTAAATTTAAACAAGGAGACATATATTGTTATAAATTCTTTTAACCCAACTATAAAGGATTTCGTTGAAATGCTAAAATCAGATTCTCAATATGAAAACATGATAATTGACGAGCAAAAGGCGCTCAAGCTAAAGACAAAAAATTCACTTTTGTTTGTTGTTGATACGCAGAGGACAAGTTACGTTGATATGCCAAATATGATTCTGAGTTTTGAGAAGATAATTGTAATTGACCATCACAGAAGAGCAGCTGACTGGATTGAACAAGCTCTCATTTGCTATTCAGAGACATACGCATCGTCTGTATCAGAGCTCGTTGCCGAGCTTTTGAGTTATGAAGGAATAAAGCTCAAAAAAGTTGAAGCAGAAATTATGCTTGCTGGTATTATGATTGACACGCGAGGGTTTACCAAAAATGTAGGTGTTAGAACATTTGAGGTTGCAACATACCTTAGAGAAAATGAAGCATTGCCTGAGAGTATAAAAGAATATCTAAAAGAGGACTTGGAAGATTACATTTTAAAGCACCAGCTTATATCAAATGCACAGGTACTTTATGGAAATATTGCAGTTGTTATTGATTATTCACAAACTTGCAGGAATAATGTTATAATAGCAAAGGTAGCAGATGAGCTTTTGAATATAAAAGGGATTGATGCATCTTTTGTAGTCTGCAAAATAGACAACACAGTATTAATTAGTGCCCGGTCAAACGGCAAGATAAATGTCCAGCTAATTTTAGAAAAAATAGGCGGTGGCGGACACTTGGAGACAGCAGGTAGCAAGCTTGAAAATGTAACCTTGGATGAGGCAAAAGATATACTTTTCAAAGCAATTGATGAATACATTGTGGAAAATCAAAAAACTTAAAAATAAAAAAGGGGAGTAGGTTTTGCTATGAAAGTTGTGCTTCTTCAGGATGTCAAGGGCTTGGGTAAAAAAGACTCAATTGTTGAAGTAAATGATGGGTATGCAAGAAATTATTTAATTCCAAGAAAGCTCGCAGCACCTTTAACAGAGGGGTTAGAAAAGCACATTAAAGAAAAGAAAGAGGCTGAGCAGAAGAAAAAAGAAAAAGAGCTTATGCTTGCCAAAGACCTTGCAGACAAGCTTGAGAAAAGTCAGGTAATAATAAAAGCGAAAGCAGGTGAAAACGGAAAACTCTTTGGGTCTATTACAAACAAAGAAATAGCTGATGAGATAAAAAGACAGCTTGGAATTGACATGGACAAGAAAAAGATTGAGCTTGAAGACCCAATAAAGCAAATTGGAAGTTATGAGGTTTCAATTAGACTTTATCAAGGTATTGTGGCAAAACTGAAAGTCCATGTGACCTCAAGCTAAAGAGGAAGTGATTTGACCATGGAACCTGATATTCTCCAAAGCCACAGTGAAATGCCAGAAAGCCGCGAGGCAGAAGAGGCTGTTGTTGGGGCGATGCTTCTTGACAAAGAGGTAATTTCTGACATCACAGAGATTTTGACAGAAGATGATTTTGCAACCCCACAGCTAAAAGAAGTTTTTGCAGCTATCATGGACCTTTTTGAAGAGGGCAAGCCCATAGATGTTATAACAGTTTCAGAACGTCTAAGAGAAAGAGGAAGTTTTGAGGCGGTTGGTGGAAGTGAATATTTGACAAATCTTGTTATAAACACGCCAACATCTGCAAATGCTACATATTATGCAAGGATTGTTGAGGAAAAGTCGCTACTTAGAAAGCTTATAAACTCATCAATGAAGATAATAGAAAAGTGTAAAAGCCAGACAGAAAGAGTTGAAGATATAGTTGATTTTGCTGAAAAGACTATCTTCAATGTGATTTCTCACAAAAGCTCAAGAGATTTTTCTCATTTAAAAGAAATATTAATTGAAACATACAATAAGATAGAGGAACTGTATCTCAGAAAATCACATATCATAGGTGTGCCAACAGGATTTGCTGAATTTGACAGAATGACAGCAGGGCTTCAGCCATCAGATCTGATTTTGATTGCTGCAAGGCCTGCAATGGGCAAGACAAGCTTTGCACTTAACATTGTCCAGCATGCAGCCTTAAGGGCAGGTGTTCCTGTTGCTATATTTTCGCTTGAGATGTCGAAAGAACAGCTTGTCACAAGAATGATTTGTTCAGAGGCAATGATAGACAGCCACAAGCTTCGCACTGGTAATTTGGAAGATGAAGAGTGGAAAAAGTTTGCAAAGGCTTTGGCACTTTTGTCAAATGCTCCAATTTATATTGACGACACACCTGCCATAACAGTTTCTGAGATGAGGGCAAAGTGTAGAAGGCTCAAACTCAAAGAAAAAGGTCTTGGTCTTGTGATGGTTGACTATTTGCAGCTTATGACAGCTCGTGGCAGATTTGAAAGCAAACAACAAGAAATTGCTGAGATTTCAAGGTCATTAAAAGCTTTGGCAAGAGAGCTAAATGTCCCTGTGCTTGCTCTTTCACAGCTATCCCGTGCACCTGAAACAAGGGCTGACCACAGACCGATACTCTCTGACCTTCGTGAAAGTGGTGCAATTGAGCAAGATGCGGATATTGTTGCGTTTTTGTACAGGGACGAGTATTACAATCCTGACACTGACAAAAAACACATAGCAGAACTTATAATTGCAAAGCACAGAAATGGTCCGACTGGAACAATTGAGCTTTTGTTCTTGGACAAGCATACAAAGTTCAAGGACTTAGAGAAAAACAGAGTATAAATAAACCAAAAAAGGATGTGGTGTTGTTGGCAATCATAAAAGACTATTGTCTATGGGAAGAAGGGCTGAGGAAGATTCTGTGGGCAAAGAGGTTTATGCCTATACTCGAACAGATAAGAAAAGATTATATTAATGAAAAACCTTTAAACGGTATAAATGTGGCAATCTCGGTTCATCTTGAGGCAAAGACGGCAAATTTGGCACTGCTTTTGAAAGACCTTGGAGCAAATGTGTATGTGACAGGCTCAAACCCTTTGTCAACACAAGACGATATTGCAGCAGCGCTTGTACATGAGGATATTGAAGTCTTTGCAATAAGAGGCGCAACTGAAGAAGAATACTTTTACCATCTTGAAAAGACGCTTGAAAATGATATTAGGCTGATAATAGACGACGGTGGTGATTTGACATACCTTCTTCACACAAAACTTGAAAACCTCTCTGATAAGATAATGGGCGGATGTGAGGAAACTACAACAGGTATAATAAGATTAAAAGCATTAGAAAAGGATGGAAAGCTTAAATTCCCTATGATTGCAGTCAATAATGCATACTGCAAACACCTTTTTGACAACAGGTACGGTACAGGTCAGTCAACATGGGATGGAATAATGAGGACAACCAATATCACAGTTGCGGGGAAGCATGTTGTTGTTGCAGGCTATGGTTTTTGTGGCAAGGGCATTGCAAAAAGAGCTCAAGGTCTTGGTGCGAAGGTAATAGTGACAGAGGTTGACCCTATAAAGGCTTTAGAGGCATATATGGACGGGTTTGAGGTAATGAAGATGGAAGATGCTGCTAAGATAGGTGATATATTTGTCACCGCAACGGGGTGCAAAGATGTTGTAAGATATGAACACATTTTGGAGATGAAAGATGGAGCAATTTTGTGTAATAGCGGGCATTTTAACGTTGAAATTGACATAGAAACGCTTGAGAAAAAAGCTATAAAAATTTATGAAGCAAGGAAGAATATCACAGGTTACAAGCTTGAAAATGGCAAAGATGTATTTGTACTTGCAGAAGGCAGGCTTGTCAACCTTGCAGCAGCAGATGGCCATCCAATAGAGATTATGGATATGTCATTTGCCATTCAGGCACTTTGTACCATTTATGTTGCGCAAAATTACAAGAATTTGGATAAAAAAGTCTATCAGGTGCCAAGCGAAATAGATTCTTATGTAGCGATGGCTAAACTTAAATCGCTTGGAATTGAAATAGATAGGCTCACAAATGAGCAGAAAAAATATCTTAATAGTTGGGAAGTGTAGATAATGGACTTATTAATAAAAGGTGCAACTATAATAACTCTTGATGGAGAGAATGAAGTTTTAAAAGGAGATATCTTGATTGAGAATGGCAAGATTTCAGAGATTTCACAAAGTATAGAACTATCAAAAGAGAAGATGTTTGCTACCAAGGTTATAAATGCAGAAAATCTCATTGCTCTGCCTGGATTTATAAATGCACATACTCACTGTGGTCAAACCATTTTGAGGTCGTATGCAGACGACCTTCCTCTTTATGAGTGGCTTTTTGAAAAGATTTTTCCTGCTGAGGAGAAATTAACAAAAGAGATAGTTTACTATTCCTCTTTGCTTGGTATTGCTGAGATGCTAAAATGTGGAACAACAATGTTTTTTGACATGTACTTTCATGAAGATATGACAGCAAAAGCAGCTCTTGAAACTGGAATCAAGGCTGTTTTGTCAAGAGGACTTCAAACAGATGAAAGACAGCAGCAGCGACTTGATGAGACAAAAGAATTGATTTATAATTATTCAAGCGACAAGATAAAGGTTTTCTTTGGACCTCATTCTGTGTATACCTGCTCATATGAGCTGCTTGAAAAAGTTGCTGAGCTATCAGAAGAATTTAACACTGGGATAATGATACACTTAAGCGAATCTGAAGATGAGGTAAACCAGTGTTATGAAAAATACGATATGTCGCCTGTGAAGCTATGCCAAAAAGCTGGGCTTTTTACAAGACCATGTATTGCAGCACACTGTGTGTATGTTGATGACGAGGACATTGAGATTTTAGCTGAAAATGGTGTCACAGCTGTTTACAATCCAACTAGCAATCTAAAGCTTGGCAATGGATTTGCTCCAGTTTTTAATTTGATTAAATCAGGTGTTAATGTTGCAATTGGCACAGATTCTGCAGCAAGCAACAACAACCTCAACATCTTAGAAGAGATTCACATTGCAGCACTTTTGGAAAAGGGAATGTACAGGCTTCCTGAAATATTGAAAGCACAAGAGGTTTTGAAAATGGCAACTGTAAATGCTGCGATGGCAGCAGATATTCACAACACAGGCAGACTAAAAAAGGGTTTTAGTGCTGATATTGTATTGATAAAAGCAAATGATTTAAATATGCTTCCTTGCTACAATACTATTTCAAACATTGTTTATAGTAGCAATCCTTCAAATGTTTATGCTACAATTGTTGATGGTGAAATTTTATACATGGATGGGAGACTTTTGACAATTGACGAAGAGGCGTTAATTAAAGAGATTAAGAGTATTGAGAAGATTTTAGAAGAAAGCATAGAGTAAAACCTTTTTGAATATGAAAGGAAGGAACATAAATTGCAGTTCAAGAAAGCAACAAAAATAGCGTTGCAACTTTTTGCTGTAACAGTCTTTACAAAGCTAATAGGATTTATTAGAGAGGTAGCGTTTGGTGCAAGGTTTGGCACCAGTATAAAAGCAGATGCTTTTCCTTTGGCCTTGCAGCTTCCGAATATACTCTTTGCTTCTGTATTTGCTGCATTTTCAACTTCTTTTATTCCTTTTTACACTGAGATTAGAGAGAAAAAAGGTGGAGATGAAGGAGTAAGGTTTACAAACAGCGTAATAAATACGTTACTTCTTGCATCGAGCGTTGTAGCAATTTTAGGTTTTATCTTTTCAAAACAGCTCATTTTACTTCAAGTACATGCAAGTAAAAGTGAGCAGATATTTTATGCTTCAAGGTTACTTAAAATAACCATATTCATGATACTGTTTACAAGTTCTGCAAACATTTTGCAAGGATTTCTTCAGGCAAATGGCAATTTTATAAAACCAGTTTTGTCAAGCATTCCGTTTAATCTTGCAATTTTTGTTGCTATATTTTTATCATATTTTGGATATTTTAAGAAGATAGATATATACATTGTTGCAGTTGGTTTTGTCTTTGGGTATTTTTTGAGCCTTGTCTATCAGCTATACAATGCCAAAAAATATGGATTTAAATTCTATCCTGTGGTTGGATTGAAGGATAGAAATATTATAAACATGATAAAATTCTCTTTTCCTGTTTTTATAAGCAGCAGCATGGCACAGGTTTACACGTTTATTGATAGGTATCTTTTGACAGGGACGAGTAGTGGTGCTGTTGCTGCGGTTGCATATGCTGGGAAGCTCAATGACATGGTAGTTGGTGTTTTTCTCTTCATCTATCTCGGTTTTAGCATTTTCAACACTTTCAAACCTTCAAGCAAAGGGTGATAAAGAAAATTTCAGAAAATTTTTTGTATCTTCAGTAAACTCAATTATTCTTCTTATGATGCCATTTGCAGTAGGTGGCATGATACTCTCAAAAGAGATAACAAGGCTAATTTACCAGAGAGGAAATTTTACAGTTTATTCTACTATGCTCACAGCATCACCACTCATGTTTTACTCTTTGGGGTTTGTGGGTTTAGGTTTGAGAGATATTTTGAACAGAACATTGTATGTTCTAAAAGATTCAAAAACAGCAGTAAAAAATGGTGTTATTGCAATAGTTTGTAATATCATTCTTGACATAATTTTTATACATAAATTCAAGCACACAGGTGCGGCAATGGCCTTTGCGTCTGCAAACTATATAGCAACAGTGCTTTTGTTTATCTCTCTTCGCAAAAAGCTTGGGTCAATTGGTTGGAAGAGGATCGCAAGTGTGCTTGTAAAATCGCTCATTGCAAGCTTAATAATGGGCATTTTTGTATATCTTTTTAAGCAAAGGTTTATAAACTTAAATATGCACTTTGCTCCTTTTTCTCTTTACACTTTAATAGCTATTGTACTTGGTATGGCAATTTATGCAGGATTGATTTATCTTTTTAAAGTTGAAGAAGCAAACTGGCTTGTGAAGATGGTAAAGGAAAGACTTGGAATATAAAAACATAGAAAGGAGAAGATGTGGCAGATGGACATAGAACACCAGCTTAAAGTTTTCAAAAAAGGCGCAGCTGAGATAATTACTGAAGAAGAGCTCATTGAAAAGCTAAAGCAGGACAGACCCTTAAACATAAAACTTGGCCTTGACCCAAACGTGCCAGATGTGCATCTTGGGCATGCTGTTGTTTTAAGGAAACTAAAACAGCTTCAGGATTTGGGGCACAACATAATCTTGATAATTGGTGATTTTACAGCAATGATTGGTGACCCGACAGGGAAATCTGAGACGAGGAAACAGCTTACAAAAGAAGAGGTCCAAAAAAATGCAGAGCCATTCAAGCAGCAGGTTTTAAAGATTCTTGACCCGCAAAAGACTACAATTAGATACAACAGCGAATGGCTTGAGCCTATGAATTTTTTAGATGTTATAAACCTGGCATCAAAGTACACAGTTGCAAGAATGCTTGAGCGAGAAACTTTCCGCCAGCGAATGGAGAAGAACTTGCCACTTTCTATACATGAGTTCTTTTACCCACTTATGCAGGGGTATGACTCTGTTGTGATTGAAGCTGACGTTGAGCTTGGCGCAACAGAACAGAAATTTAATATTCTTATGGGAAGGACGCTGCAAAAGGAGTATGGATGCAAAACAATCCAGGTTGCTCTTTTGATGCCAATTTTGGTTGGCACAGATGGTGTTAACAAGATGAGCAAGAGCCTTGGAAACTATATTGGAATAAATGAACCGCCAAATATAATGTATGGAAAGGTAATGTCAATCCCTGATGAGATTATGATTTCGTACTATGAACTAACAAGCGATTTAGAGCCTGAAGAGATTGAAGAGATGAAAAGAAAGCTTGAAGAAGGGACTTTGCATCCAAGAGATGCAAAGATGAGACTTGCAAGAGAGATAGTAAAGCTATACCATGGCGAAGAGGCTGCAAAGAAGGCTGAAGAAGAATTTATAAAAGTGTTCCAGAAAAAAGACATACCAGATAACATTCCAGAGGTTGAGCTTGTGAGTCCCAAGGTTTACCTGCCAAGGTTTATGGTAGAAAATAAACTTTGCTCCTCTACAAGCGAGGGAATGAGGCTTATAAAAAGCGGTGCTGTTAAACTCAACGGTGATAAGGTAAATGAACTTGACATTGAACTTCAAAACGGCGATGTTTTGCAGGTAGGCAAGCTAAAATTTGTAAAAGTAAAGCTTTTGTAAAGGTTTTTCCTTTGCAAAAGCTTTTTTATTTTGCATAAAACAATGGTTGTATTTTTGTTGCAATATTACAAGCACTCTAAATAAAAATTTAGACAGTTTACATATTGTTATTGTTATTGTTGTTGTGATATAGTAAAAGTAAATAAATAGTTAAAGAGGTGACATTGTTATAAAAAGTTTTAATTTGAACTAAAGAAAAAGTGTTGCCTGTGGTAATTAAAATTATTATTTTTGCCCTTTGTAGCCTATAGAAGTTATAAGGATTTTGTTATTGGTTAGGTAGGTAGAGAAGAAATTATAATGTAAAAAATAGAAAGGAGATTTGGGGATATGAGAAAAGGCATCTTAAGACTTACAAGTATGATAGTTGTAATACTTGTATTAATAGGAGTTTTTTGTACAGGAACTTTAGCAAATGTAGCAGATGATTTAAGAGCACAACAAGTTACTAATATTACCCAGAACTATGGCAATGAAATTTTAGGTAGTTCAGATAGCAGTTCTGAAATTAGAGAAATTCAAACTAATAAAGGCGAAGAGAAAATATTAGGAAACACATTACCAAATTATGTTATATTAAATTGGGTTGCAACTGAAGATTCAATTATTTTCGATATAACAAATTTAGGAATAGATTCAGTAGACTTGGTATATGGTACTATAGATACTGGGAACATGAAGAAAAGCTTTCAATTTTCTAATGTTGGGATTGGGAAGAACAAATACACTGTAAGTGGAGTTCCGCTTTTAACTTGTGAAGAAAGAATTAAAATAACATGGTATGCTAAAGATGGGGGAGAAACTTTTGGAAGTGCCACATCAACAGGAAGTCGTCAAATTCCCCAGAGTTTACTTAATCTATGGGGACCAGGAAGTTTTGGTTCAAGAGCTGAGTGTTTAAATTATCATTTCAAAACACACGGTAAAGAAGTAGCAGCATCAAATATATGTGAGTATGTAAGAAAGGCTGATGAATTTAGGAAAAGAGTTATTGAATTGAAATTAACGCCACAAAAACTTGTTGATGGTAAAACTCCTAATGTGTACAGATTCAGATACAATGGGTATTATTTAGATGCAGTATGCGTGAACTTAGTTCCAACCGGGGATTTAATTAGTTTTGGTAAATAATAAAGTTGTGTTAATTTATTACATTATGGAGGTGTTTTTATAAATGTACAAAGGTACAATGTGTGAATTTGGTATTATTGACGAGATAGATAGAAACAAATATTATGGTGAGTATGAGCCTGAAAAGTATGATTGTATATATGTGGATAGTGATATTGTATTGGACTGGTGGGAGATGGGGCTGAGGAGAGTAAAAACCTATGTTGGAGGAGGTTTTGATAAAGAGTTTTATGGTATAGACGTAAATGGAGTCACATTGATACCGCCCGAGTCTCTTCCTGAATTAGAGAAAGTAGTAGAAAGTGACCCGAGGACAAAAGAAGACCAAAGTCTTAAGGAACTTTTGAAGAAGATTAAAAAAGCAAAAGAGGAGAATAAATATATGATTTGTTATGGAGTGTAAGTTTTGAAATTGACATTTAAAAGCTTTGATGCCATACAGCTAAAAGATAAAATTGGTAAAACTAAAGCTTTTGTGAAGGAAAAATCTTCGCAAAAGCTTTTTTGATTTTCATATTAAGAAACATTACGATTTTACAAACGCAGGAATTTGAGTTTAGTAGGTTGTCTGTTGTTGTGCCAGATAAAAAGCAAATAAATTATTTAAGAAGTAATATTATTATGTAAAGCTTGATTTTATATCAGAATTATATCAGTAAAAATTTTAACTGTACTAATATCAAATTAAATTGCCAAAAAATAATGGCAACATTTATTGGCAAATAAAGTTTTTAAAGTATTTTTTAGGTTTAATAGTATTTTCAATTGTTTTTTTGATAATATTTTGGTATACTAAAACTAACAGAGCATATGGTACAAGCTTGGAATATATTATATAAATGTGAATCAAAATATAAGTTACAGTATGTTTCTATACAGTCCTTCTCAAACTCTGGTGGCATCAGCTGCTAATTATTGTATGTATAAACGACAGGTGTTAAATGTAATGAGAAAGGAGCTATGGAAATGAGAAGGAGAATTATAATAATTGGTATAATATGCATGTTTATCTTGACAGGCTGTGGATTGTTGTGTTGGTTTTTTTATGGAGGAAAGACAGAATCGAAGGGGGACACAGTCAAAGCAGGGGAGAAGGTAGTTTTGGCATCTGAGCTAAATAATAGAGCAGAAAATACTGAAGAAGTGGTAAGTGGAAAGCAGGAAGATAGCAACCAGAGTCAGACCACATGCGATGCTGTTTATACTAATCTTGCAACTGAAATAAATGATCCAATTGCAAGAAAAGTTTTTGATTTAATTTTAATTAATCATTCAGTTATAGCTGATAGGTATCAAGACACAAACAATATAGATAGTAATTATATGCAAAAATCTTCTTTAGCAGAAGACAGAGATGATGAATTTTATTCAATCAGGAAGAAGAAAAAAGAACTTGATAAAGAGGCAATGGCTTATTATGAAAGTTTAATGGATGAACTTAAAAGAAATCCACAGAATTGGAAGAGTGTATGGAAGAGATATAAAGACTATGCTATTGAATATTATGCTAAGGTAAGAAATTTTGATTATGATCTAGAAGTTAAAAAGATAACATATTTAAAGACAGAAGAAGGTAAGGAGTTAGCAGAGCAAGGTGGAATAACCGAAAAAGTCATTGAACAATGGCAGAAGAGGTATGAAGAGGTGAAAGAATACACAAGAGAGGAAGTCAGAAAACAACTTGAGGAATCTGCCAAAGAGGCAGGTATACCAGAATAAGTAATGTATAACAACAATTTGAAAAGGGCTTACGGCAAAATTTGCAGGCCCTTTTATTAATTAAAAACTTTTGCTTTATTCAATTGTGGTGTTGAGACAAAATAAGAAAGTTTTTGAAAAAGCAGAAGTTTGGGCTGTTATATAAAGGATTTTATAATAGTCAATTGTAATACTGATAAGAATGTAGTATAATGATATCAAAAGTTATTCCAAATTTTCATAACCTAAGATTAGGTTGTACTAATTTTAGTTAACAGAGCGATGATAGGGTTTTTATTAACATTGAACTTCAAAATGGAGATGTCTTGCAAGTTGGAAAACTCAAATTTGTGAAGATAAAGCTTTTGTAAAGGGTATATTCCTTTGCAAAAGCTAATTTTTTAATTTTTAAATTGACTTTTAGTCATTGACGTTTGGTCAGTGCATATGTTAAAATAGGCTGTGTAATATTTTAAAAGAGGTGAGGTGTGTGAGAGTAATTTTAAAACGTCCGTGGCTAGGCACTATTATATGGGCAATTTTAACAGTTATATTTGTAGTTACTATGCCAGATATAAATAAAATAGTTCGACTCAAAGGTGAACCTAAAATTAGTCAGGAATATCCATCTCAAGTTGCAGCAGCGTTAGAAAAAGAGTATCAGGGAGTGCCAAAGGATAAAAAGCTTTCAACAGTAGCAATTGTATTTTATGACAAAAATGGTCTTTCGAATAAAGACATTGAAGCAATCAAGAAAATAATTTATGGACTTGACAATAGCAAAGAAAGATACAACATTGAAAATATTTCAACTCATTTTAAGAATCCAGAGTTAAAGAACTACTACGTATCAAGCAACAACAAGGTTGTCCTTGCAAGCATTCAAGCAGACAAGTCAAGAAGAGAAATTATTGAAATAAGAAATGATATTTATAAGTTTATAGAATCTGTTCAAAAACCAAAGAATTTAGAGGTGTATCTTACAGGTGGAGATTTAATTACTCAAGACTTTGTAAAAGCTTCAGAAGATGGTGTTAAAAAGACCGATGTAATCACAATTATATTTATTATAATTGTGTTAGTTCTTGTTTTCCGCTCTCCTGTCACACCAATTGTTTCACTTTTAACAGTTGGTGTTTCGTTTTTAATTTCACTTAGCATAGTTGGACATTTGGCAGATAAGTTTAATTTTCCAATCAATACTTTTACAAGAACATTTATAGTTGTGTCACTGTTTGGCATAGGAACTGACTACAACCTGTTGATAATTTCAAGGTTCAGAGAAGAGCTTGCAAATGGTAAAAATGTTGATGATGCAATTTTGACAACTTACAAAACAGCAGGGAAAACGGTTATATTTAGCTGTCTTACAGTGTTTGCAGGCTTTTCAGCTTTTGCAGCAGCATCTTTTAACTTTTTCAGGGCAATGACAGCAATTGCAATAAGCGTGCTGGTGCTCTTGCTTGTGCTTTTAACCTTGGTTCCAACTGTGCTTAAAATTTTTGGTAAAAATCTTCTCTGGCCATTTAATAAAGAAATACACCACACCCACAGCAAACTCTGGGAAACTGCTGCAAGACTTTCGACTAAATATCCTTATGTGGTGTTGACAACAGTGATATTAATCTTAATACCTTTTCTCTTATCAGTCAGAGGCGATTTGTCATTCAACACACTAAACGAGCTTTCTGAAAAGTACAAATCCGTAAAAGGATTTAACATAATTTCAAAAAACTTTAGCAGTGGGAAAACATTTCCTGTTACAATTTATTTAAAATCTAATAAGAACTTGGCAACTTCAGATGCTCTGTCTGACATTGAAAAAATAACTGAGATATTGAGTAAGCAAAAAGGTATAAAAGATGTGTATTCAGTCACAAGACCTGAAGGGGAGATTATAAAACAATTTACTTTGTCAAACCAAGCAGATACTGTTATAAAAGGTATTGATAGTTTGAGAGATGGTCTTTTGAAAGTTAACAATGCAATTGAGACTATAAATAAAAATTTAAATATGTCAACAAAAGAATTTGATGTTCAAAAACTTGTAACTGGCATTTCACAGCTTGAGAATGGTGTATATGAATTGAAAATTTCTTTAGAAAAACTAAACAGTGGATTTGAACAGGGGTTAAATGGTTCTAAGAAGATATATGATGGTCTTAATAAGCTTTCAATTGGAAGCAGCAAGCTGTCTGAAGGCTTTAAAGAATTCTATTTTGAGTATACAAGGTCAATAAATAAGGTAAAAAGTGAATTACAGGGATTTGATGTAAATCAAATTGAACTTTTATTGACAGGTATTAATACTGCTAATAACAATTTAAAAGCACTTTCAAATAAGTATCCGGAAATCTCAAGGGATATCAATTATATTATGGCATCTGAGATTTTATCAAAAATTGAAACTGAAGCAAATAAGTTTGCTCCAAAGCTAAAAGAGTTTTCTTCTGAATATGAAAAGATTTCAGCCCAGATAAATGAAGCTGACAAAGCTCTGAAGCTTATTTCAAATTCTATTAATAGCATAACTTCAGCTTCAAAACAGCTTGCTGATGCTCAAGGGAAGGTTCTAAGTGGCTACTATCAAATTGACAAAGGTCAAAAGCAAATAATCTCAGGTGTAAACCTTATGTATTCAAAACTTCAGGAATTTGACAAACAAAAAGAACAGATTCTAAAAAAAGTTGATGAACTTCAGACAGGGTTTACAAGCTTAAAATCAGCTCTTTTACAGATTTCTGATGCACTTAACAAGATGGCAAATTCTATGCAGAGTATGAAGGGTTATTTTGAAGGATACAAAACAACAAACATCTTTTACGTCCCACCAGAGGCTATAAAAAGCAGTAGCTTCAAAAAGGCTTTAGATTCATATATGAACAAAGATAGAACAATAACAAAGATAATCTTGATTCTTGACACAAATCCGTATACAAACAAGGCAATTGATATTGTTGATAATGTGGAAAAGGTTTTAAATAACTCTTTAGAGTTTATAAACACAAAGTTTATGTCGGTAGGAGTTGGTGGGATATCATCTTCAAACCATGATTTGAAGAGCATTTATTTTAAAGATTTTAAGACTTTGAGACTAATAATGATAATAAGCATCTTTATTCTCATGTTCCTAATTTCAAGGTCAATCTTTAATGCTGCAATAATGGTAATAATAGTTTTTGTCGACTACTACCTTGCACTGTCTATCACAGAGATGATTTTCAAAGGAATATTCAAATACGAAGCACTCAACTGGGCAGTGCCATTTTTCACCTTTGTTGTATTCTTAGCTCTGGGTATAGACTACAGTGTATTTTTGCTGATAAGGTTTTACGAATATAGAAATTTAGAACTTTCAGAAGCACTAAAGCTTACCTCAGCAAACATTGGTCATGTTGTAACATCAGCGGTGATAATTTTAGCCGGCACATTTGCGGCAATGCTGCCATCTGGGATTTTGACATTAATGCAGGTTTCAATCTGCGTTGTGATAGGCCTTGTTCTGCTTGCATTTTTCCTTTTGCCGTTCTTGTTCAATGGTTTGATGAGGATAAAAAGGGATATAGTTTAAAAATGCTTTTTAAAAACAATTTAAGTATAGCTGCTTCCAAGAAAGGGGGCAGCTTTTTGTTTGTGAAAAAACATGAAAAAATTTAAGAAATTTAGAGATATTTAAAGAAAGAGAGAGCTGATAGCTAAAAATTGCATAAAATTAACTAAAAAAAAAAAAAAAAAAAAAAACGAGTTTGACAGAATGGAAATTAATAAAGTAAAATTGAGGTGAAAATTCCAAGGAGAATATTAATAAATATAGCAATTTGCATATTGTCTCTTGTGAATGAGATAATTTATATGCAAATAGGTTGGTATACCAGGGAATACAAAAGATATTGGAATTTGCTTACATTGCATAAAAAATTTTGATTTACAGAGGCATCTACCTTTTCATGAGCGCTCATGAAGGGATGCAAAAATAAAAAGTAGGGAGGGTAAGAAGTAAGATGTTCAAAAAGCAAAAGTTACTAAAATTTATTGCGGTTTTTGTATTTGTTTTTATCTTTTTTATATTAAATAATATTACCGCTACGTTGGGTGGAACAACTTTAAAAACAGCGCAAAATTCGGTACAATATTATTCGTGGTGTGGTGTTCCTGTATTTGGACTGGGTGTAAAGGGACATTATTCTTCAGATGGTTCTAAAATTGTGAATTATTCTACTACTTATAGTCTCCCATGGATAAACACTTTATCGCTTTGGCAATATAGTAATGCTAGCTCGTCATGGATTTCTCAAACCTCCACTAAAGGTATTTGTGAGGCATATGCTAGATTTACCTTAGGTGTTGGTGTTCAAACACAATATTTATTTTTGGGTTTACCAATACAAACACGAGATGTGTTTGTTCAGGCTACAGCATTGCCTTAAGTATTTAAGAAGTACGGGGCAATTTCGTTAAGAAATTGCCCCATTGATAACACTTTATGGAACATTAAGCGTTTAAAGGAGTGAAAAAATTGACAACAGTATGTGTTAATAATATCTTCAAGTGCTTTGGCAACAAGGAAGTTTTAAAAGGAATAAATATTGTGTTTGAAGAAGGTAAAGTCTATGGTTTGTTTGGCAAAAATGGTGCAGGAAAATCCACATTGTTAAAAATTATATTAGGACTTTTGTTTCCTACACAAGGAAGTGTTTCTGTTTTTGGTAAAAATCCACGAGATGGCGGCTTAAAAGAAGTTAGTTATCTTTCCGAAAATTTAGCAGGATATTTTGACTTAAATGCGTATGATAATATTGACATAATAGCTAAAATGCAGGGAATAAAATTACGAAAGGAAGAAATTTTTAAAATTCTTGAGTCTGTTAACTTGAAAGAAGTAGCATCGAAAAAAGTTAAAGATTTTTCGCTTGGGATGAAGAGGAGACTTCAACTTGCTTTTGCATTTTGCATTGGTGATAAAAAATTGTTTATTTTAGACGAACCAACTAATGGACTTGATATTGAAGGTGTGTTTTGGTTTAAAGAAAAGATTAAAGAAATGAAAGAAAAAAAAGATAAGACTATAATTATTTCAACACACGCTTTCGAGGAGCTTGAAAATGTAATAGATGAGTTTATCATAATTCACAAAGGAGAAATAAAGAAAAAAAGCGATGTTTGTGATTTAGAAATTAAAAATAAAAAATTTGTAAAAGTTAGCAATAAAGATACAGAAAAATTTACTAAACTTGTAGATTTATTAAAGTTGAATTACACGAGAGTTGCTAATACTGAATTTATAGTTGAAGAAAATGAAAAAATAAATTTTCTTGAACAAGTAGTAAAAAATGGTATTGAGTTACAGAGGTTTGAAACATATAGGGAAACAATAAAAAGTGTATTTAAGGCAGTGACAAAGGAGTAGGTGTTGAAAATGATTTATAATATTCTTGCAGGCGAATTAAAGAAAGTTTTAAAATCCAAATTATTTTTAATTTCAATGATTATTTACATTTTAATTTTTGTGATAGCTTTAGTTAATAGGTTTTTTAATAAAACTTCAGGAGTTTATTTATATAAGATTGAATTAGAAAAGCTAAATTCATTCTCATTGATTTTCTTTTATATAATGCATGTTCTGTTTTTAGGAGCTGTACTTGGAGGGTACGTAGGAGGATATGAGTTTCATAGTAACACTTTTTGTTTTTCTCATATATTTGAAGGTAGAATAAAACAACATGTTCTCAAAATATTTACACTACTTATTTTATTGGTTGGAATTTTGTTAATTACATTTATAATCACAAACGTATTCTGTGTTTTTCGAATTTCTGATATTGAATTTAGATTTAATTTTAAAAGATTAATCGGACAATCGTTAGTTATACTACTGATTTCATTTGAATTAAGTCTTTTTTCATATATATTAGCAATCGTTATAAGAAAAATATATGTTGCGATTTCTGTTGCAGTATTGTTACCGTTTTTGATAAATATTTTATGTAACATCTCTAATGTATTTAAATATTTAAATAAATATTGGTTTACTACAGTTAATTCTATGTTAATATCTCAAGTTTTTTCTAATATAGCCTCTTCAGAAAATTATGTAACAATAAAATTGATTGATAAGAGCATTTTAAATAGTTTCAATCTATTGTTATTAGTTTCTATTAGTTATCTTATAGTGTTTTTGGTAATTATATTACTAATTGGCTTTTTTGTTTCAGATAATTAGTGTGTACAGGTGGTGGTTGAGCAAATGAGAGCCAAATTTTTACTAAAAGTTATTTTGGTTTGTTTTCTATTTTTAGGTGTGTTGTTGTTTTTTAATTTAGTAAATTTTCGGCAGTTAAGTAGTGATAAAATAAGTTATAATACTTCTATTAATAGGATTGGCACAAAAGAATATACAACAGAAATAAAATTTAACTACAATGTTACATATGGACAAGAAAAATCTTTTTTGATTTATGTAAACAAGGATTCATTGGTGCTTAATTGTCAACACATAAAATGTACTAATAAGGTAACAATTAAAATAAAAGACAGAAGAGGCAGGTTAATTTACAAAAAAGACATTGGGGATGAAAAAGATGAAAAGTTAGAGATCAGTAACTTGAAAAATGGAGAGTATGAGGTTATTCTTGCTTTTCATAAAGGTGTAGGAGAAGGGTATATAAAAATAGAGTAAAGTATTGTATTACTAAGACAAACGGTATAATGTCAAGGGGGTTTTTAAAAAATTTTTTTAGATAATTAGGGTGAAAAAGGCAATAAAATACCCAGCCGCTCAGCATGGAAAAATTTAACTGGCAGCTTATCTGAGGAAGATTATTAAATTAAAAAATTGGGACTAACTAAGTATTGTAAACATCACCTCTTTCTTGATATATTTGACTAAGGCTAGAGCATTGCAAAGATCAGAGGAATTAAGTGTCTTGCGGTGAGGACGAGGGCACGTTTATGCTGATGACAGGTCCACCTCTGAGAACTTCTTGTTGTAGAAAGCTTTATAACGGAATGTGTGCTACATCACACAGTTAGCAGCTTCAACAAGATAGTATTCTGAGAATATTGGTTACCACACTTAGCTAATGAGGTTTCCTGGGCATTGAAGTTGCCTGATTGGTACTGAGTCCAAACCAAGCCAGAATACTTTGCCAAAGCAGCTTCATTTTTGAAGCGTTTAATATCACCGATTTCAGCGTAGATAGCAGCTGCAAGAACGTCACCTATGCCAGGGAGGGTTGTTAATGTTTGAGAGAAAGCTTTAAGAAGTTTTGAGATTTCTTTATCAAGTTTTTTAAGTTGTTTTTGCATGAATCTAATGTTTTCAAGAGTCATAGACAAAGCTAAGCTATTTGACTCAGCCAGCAGAGGATGTAATCTAAAGGAACGATTAGCAGCAGTTTTAAGTATTTCAGCGATTTTATTAACATCTGAGAGTCTATTGTTGCCGTTATCGGATACGAATTTAATTAAATCTTCTAAAGGCATGGAGGCAATGTCGTCAGGTGTAAAGTTTTCGATGATAGCGCAAGAGGCCTTACCGAAGATATTGGAAAAAGGGCAATCCTGGGTGTAAGTAGAGAATTTAAGATAAATGAGATTTAGAGCTCTGTTTTTTTCACGTGTCAAATTGTGAACAAGATGATAGCGCATTCTGGTAAGGCGTTGTAGCGCAGCATATTTAAAATCAGGTAAAGGTGTTGGATTTAGCTTACTGAACCTAACGCATTCAGCGATGATAATTGCATCGATGCTATCTGTTTTAGGCAAGAAAGTGTAGATTTTTTTGAAGCCTTTGACAATGCTTGGGTTGAGGACATAAAAGGTTGGTTTATATGGCAGCAGTTCAGATGAAGAAGCAAGATACAAGTGCAGATGCCAAGCGTAATGTGAAGTTGCTTCCATGCCAAACTTAATACAGGATAGATTATACTGGCTGAGGCAATCAATAACTCTTTTGATTAATTCGTTAGCGCCTTCTTGATCGTTAGGCAAGGAAAAAGGTTTTTTAATCAAGTGATTACCGGCATCATCGATGAAGAAGATAGAGTTTGACTGACTACTGATATCAATGCCCACGATTAAAGTATTTGGCAATTTGAAGACCTCCTTTTTGCAAGTAGTGGTAAGAAAAAGTATTAAGCCCTTTATCCCTGGGGATTACATGACAATAGCAGCCTCGCCGATATTAGAGCTACTTGAGCAGTTTACAGGGTGCACACATCTGACATGCTCAAATCAGATGTGGTAAACTGTCAGTGCTTAAGCCTTCGAGTAAACATTACTCATGTAATCCTTTGGGGCTGAAGTCTTTATCAAGCTGTGGCGTGTAGATGTCAAAGCACGTCCAGCAGGAGGTGATCAAAAATATCCAAATAAACTAAATCAGGCTTAAACTTTTTCTGATTTTAGTTTACCAAAGATAAAGGGCAAATTTAAACTGTAGCAGTCAATTTTAATATTCAATTTTTGAGAAGTGAGTGTTTTAAGAAAGGTGCATTATCAAAGTAAATTTCCAGTAATCAATTGGTACTGATAATTAAATGTACCAATTGAGATATGAAGTTTTAATTGATTTGATAATTATATGATACGAGCATTCCTGTAATGAACGAAAATGAGTGAAAATGAAGAGAAATGAGATTTGAAGAGATAAGGTACCTCCTGGTAAAATACAGAATGTAAGTTGTACAACTTACGACAAAACACAACAAAGGAGGTATCCTCTTTGAAGTATACACAAAATGAAAAGATATTACAAGTAACAGAGAGAACTTTAGTTGTAGGAGTAGACATAGCAAAGGAAAGGCATGTAGGCAGAGCATTTGATTTTAGAGGAGTGGAGCTTGGCAAGAGAATAGAGTTTGAGAATAGGAAAGAAGGTATGGAGAAATTTTTGGATTGGGCAAATAAGATAATGAAAGCAAATGGCAAAGACAACATGATAGTAGGGATAGAGCCTACAGGGCATTACTGGCTGTGCTTTGAGCAGTATCTGAGAGAGAATGGCATAAAAGTGGTTTTAGTGAATCCTTTTCACGTGAAGAGGAGCAAGGAGCTTGATGATAGTACGCAAACTAAGAGCGATATAAAGGATCCGAAGACGATAGCGATAGCTTGTGAAGGATGGAAGATATACAGAGCCAAATATACCCGAGGGTATATATGCTGAGATGAGAGTAGCGATGAACATATATGAAAGGCTTCAAAAACAGCTGAACGTTTTAAAAAATCAAATAATCAACTGGCTCGATATGTATTTTCCAGAATTTTTAGAAGTATTTTCTGATTGGGAAGGCAAGACGGCAATAGAAACATTAAAGGAGGTGCCATTGCCTTGTGATGTAGTGGAAAATGAAGTGGAAGGGATTATAGGGTACTGGCGTGACAAATTAGATAGGCGAGCGATTAGTCGCAGGAGGGCGATGGATTTAGTAGAGACTGCCAAAAGGAGTATAGGTAAAAAAGAAGGGAGAAAGCTGGCAAGACAAGAGATAAAATATTTGCTGAGTCAATATGAGCTTTTAAAGAAGCAGATAGAAGAGATAGAAGCCGAGATGGCAGAGCTTTTGAGAGAGGTGCCGAATGGAGAGGAACTGCTTAAAATAAAAGGTGTTGGTGTAAAAACGGCAGTTGGCTTTATTTCTGAGGTTGGAGATATAAAGAGGTATGAGGATGCGAGACAGATACAGAAATTGGCGGGACTCAATATAGTTGAGAATAGTTCTGGCAAGTACAAGGGTCAGACGTGTATAAGTAAAAGAGGGCGAGGGAGGCTCAGAAGTAGCTTGTTCAAGGCCATGATTACAATAGTAGCAAAGAATGAAGAATTTAAGCAGCTGCACAGGTATTACACCACGCGAGAGAACAATCCCTTGAAGAAGAAGCAATCATTAATAGCACTGTGTTGTAAATTGATAAGGGTATTTTATGCGATTTTGAAAAAAGGCGTAAAGTATGATGGGAACAAGATGTTGAGCGATATAAAGAGAGAGGCTTTAGCAAGGACAGCGTGAAGTGAAGTGAGAAAAATTGCTTGAACATTCTTAATTTAAAGCAGGAGAAATAGTTTGAGTGATTCACATCTTGAGGGGGTAAAGAAATTCTTAGCTTTGCGAGGAGATTAAGTCATGTCGAGTAGCAAAGTGCCCCTTTTAATAATAGTTCACATCTTAGAAAATGTATTGATGGTTAAGAAATGAAGGAGAAAGGATTAAATGATTTTTTATAGAAAGTAGATTGAAAAATGTGAGCGGGTGGTCAGAGTACATCCTCCATACGGGCGAAGACCCTGCATACGAGCATAACTGACGTCCACGCCATGGTAGATGGGACGAGGGAATTGAGGGCAAGTGAGAAAAGACCCTGAGAGACATGAGAGGGTAAACACCATGGTTGTTGTGGATAGATACCCGCCGTAATATGGTAGAGCAACAAGATAAATACAATAGAGAGGCTGAGTCTAAGCTGGGTATGGTAGAATAAAGCAATAATAACAATATCAAGAACAAAATTATTTGTTTCGATAGCGAATTTTAAAGAAATCGCGAGATATTTTGAGAAAATCAAAGGTATATTGAGAGAGGTATATTGAGAGAGTGGTAGGTGATATAGTGATTAGCTTCAAAACATTAGAATCTGAGATAAAAAAACTGTTTAAATCTAAACTTATTCTTTTAATATATTTTTTCTATGTAATACTAATGATTATGATATATAGAAACACAAATAGAAACATAACTTCAAATAGTATTTTTTCTCCTTATGCATCAGGTTTGTTGTTATATTGTAATTTAATTGGCGGTATAGCGATAACAATTATTTCTGCTCTAATATGTGATAGAGAATACCAAGCAAATTTACTCTTTATTTATTCTACAATTCTGAAAAGAAAATACTTTTTTTTACTTAAGCAATTTACAATATTTTGGTATTCTTTACTTTTCAGTTTGATTTCTATACTTTTGGGTGTGGTTTTTGATGCAATTATAATTGCTATTACTTTACCATGGTACAAACTAATTATACAATTAATTAGTGTTGTTTTTTGTTTATATTTGGTGGGAAATTTATCATATACGTTACATCTGTTAACTAAGAATTTTGTTTATTCGTTAAGTATACCCTTATTTCTGATATTTTTTGAGCCAGCAATTCATAAATTTTCCATTAAAGTCTTTTGTATAAAATTTTTGGTTATATTTAATATATACGGTTTCTTAAATGGATTTTTTAAAAATTTAAAATATGGAAGCATAATAATAGTTCCTGAGAATCAAGCATATAATTCGCTGTTAGTATCATTTTTTATACTTTTGAGTTATTTAATCTTTATGTTTACTGTTCAATTTTTATTTATCAAAAGTGAAAAGTTTTCATCTAAATGAAGAAAATAATTAAATATTTTCAAAATTAATTTTCGTTATTGAAGTATTTCTGGTAATAGTTTTTGCTAAGTATTATGTTTATCTTTCAATAGCAGAGATGATTTTCAAAGGAATATTCAAGTACGAAGCACTCAACTGGGCAGTGCCATTTTTCACCTTTGTTGTGTTCTTAGCTCTGGGTATAGACTACAGTGTATTTTTACTGATAAGGTTTTACGAATATAGAAATTTAGAACTTTCAGAGGCATTAAAGCTTACCTCAGCAAACATTGGTCATGTTGTAACATCAGCGGTGATAATTTTAGCAGGCACATTTGCGGCAATGCTGCCATCTGGGATTTTGACATTAATGCAGGTTTCCATCTGTGTTGTGATAGGCCTTGTTCTGCTTGCGTTTTTCCTTCTGCCGTTTTTGTATAATAGTTTGATGAGGATAAAAAGGGATGTAATCTAAGAAGCATCTTTGAAAAAATTAGGAAGCTGCTTCCAAGAAAGGGGGCAGCTTTTTTTATTGTGAGGCAATGAAAGAAAATTAGAGAAATTTAAAGATATATGAAGAAAGAGATGGTTTTATAGGTAAAAATGGCTGATAATAAGCTAAAAAAACGGGTTTGACATAATGAAAATATTGTAATAAAATTCAAGCAAAATATTACAAATAAGCAATATAGCAATTTATTTACGAATTAATAATAATTACAATTAAAGAAAAGAAATTGAACAAGCTAATTAGGATATATTACCAGTTTATAAAAATATATGCCAATTAACTATTATGTATGCTAATATACAGCATCAACCTCTTTGTGTCCGAAAATTGGGGTTAACGCATTTTCATATAGTCCAATACTTCCTTTTGGAAAAGCATGTGATTATATTTGGCAATATGAAGATATAGTAAGACTTTCTGAAGAAGATAAATATGTTAAAGAAAAATATGGACATATTATTCCATATATTCAACTTAAGGAATTTAATAGAGAATATATTAATAGAAATTGTGGAGCAGGTTGGAAATATATTGTTATAGATCCTCAATTTTACGTGCATCCATGTGTAATGGCTGATCCTAAAAAGATATTATGGTAAAATAGAACCATATTCACCCTTATTATTTTTTGAATTTTGGAAAGAAAAATTAAGCAAGTGGGCAAATCTTAATAGTGCTCAAAAAGAGATTTGCAATGAATGCAGCTTTCTAAATTTTTGTATTCCTTGTCCATTGCGTGTTAGAAAGCTTTTTGAGAAAGGTTTTATAGATAAAGTGAAATGTGCCTGGTATAGTACTAATGATAGTAACATTTTTTAATTTTTTTTGAATGATTACAATCAATAATAACAGTAACAGAAACGAAATTGTTTATTTCAATAGCAAAATTTAGATGGATTGAGAAATTATACAAAAATGTATATCGAAAGGGAAGATGAAAATGATGAAATATTATATATACATATACTTTATTTTAGGTTTTTATGGTTATTTAAGATTTGCTTACATGATTTTGAGAGGAAAAAGCATCATAAAAAAAACTTTTTATTACACAGATTCAAACAGAGATAAGTTATGGATTGTTGATATAATAATAGGGGTTTCAGCACTGTTAATATCTTTTACTTATATAGCTCATAAAAATTTTAATAAATATCTGTTAACAATAGGTATGTTATATGGTTTAGTGTTAATAATAAGAGGTTTAAAATCTCTTTTCATAAGAAATCCTAATAATTTTATTTTGAGAAAGCTTTCTAACTATGTGGCAAATTCCTATATAATATTTTCTATCTGGCTTTTATCTGCTGTGATCGAGATGAATGGGATAGAAGGTGGTACAATAGTAATAATAGGTTTATATTTTGCAACTTATTATGTTTTATGGAAGATAATATAATTTGCATATATTGCAACAATAAACAAAATAATAGCAAAAATAAAGAAAAAATAAGAAATTGGGGGGGTAACAAAATTTAAAATGAAAGCAATAGAGATTAAAAAATTAAAAAAGAGCATCAATGGTAAGTTGATTCTCAAAGAAATAAACCTAAACATTTATGAAGGAGAAATTTATAGTTTATTGGGGCCAAATGGAGCTGGTAAAACTACTACAATTTATACTTTGTTAGGGCTACTTAAAAAGGATGATGGAGAGATAAAAATTTTTGGTGAAGAACTTTCGAAAAAACATTTTAAAGAAATAGGGGTTATGTTTGAAATAGAAACTTATAATTTAGAGTGGTCCGTTATAGATAATTTGAAGCATATGTGTTATTTGTTTGGAGTAGATGAACATAGAATATATGATTATGTTGAAATATTAGACTTAAAAAGGGAAGATTTTCGTAAAAAATTCAAGCAACTTTCAAAAGGAACAAAGAGAAAAATTTCTTTAATTGGTGCTTTAATGCATGATCCTAAAATACTTATTCTGGATGAACCTACATCTGGGTTAGATCCGGAAATTCAAGTAGTTTTTAAAAAGCTGTTGCTTGATTTAAAAAAGAGAGGTAAAACTGTACTTTTTGTTTCTCACAATTTATATGAGGTACAGGAAATTAGTGATAGAATTGGATTTATAAAAAGCGGTGAAACGATTTTCGAAATACCTGTTTCAGAAAAGTTTTATTTGGTAGAAGGAGATTATCCTGAATTTCAAACCTATAGAGTGAAAAATAGCAAATTATATGTTTTTGATGAGAAAATGTTTCTAAAGATTAAACCAAAGAATTATCAGATGATAGAAAAATTAGAAGATTTATATGTAAAATTTATAGAAGGGAGGGTTAGTTAAAATGTTTTTTAAAATAATAAAATTAGAAGTCAAAAATTACATTAAAAATGCAATTATATTATTACTAATTTTAAACATTGCGGTGTGGTATGCGCTTAAGAATTTTGAACAATTTTTAAATTATTTAAAAGATAAACCTTCGATAAGCTTATTTTATACATTGTGTGTTGTAATAACTATTTCATATTCAATTGTATTTATAACAACCATTAATTTCGATAAGGACAAGAGTAGTTATGTTTATCATAGATATTTTACATCACCTTTAAGTAATACATTGATATTTTTATCAAAAGTTATTCCAGTTTTAATTACAAGCTCAATAATTGTTTTCATATGGGTTACCTTTATTTTATTAAAAAGTCATTTGAATAACATTTATTTATTTCTTTTTGTTATTCTCACTGTTTTTGTGTTTTCATTAGGATGTATATTCATAATTTATTCGGTCAGTCTCACTACGAAAAACAGCGTATTGATAAGTGGAGTAAAATTTTCACTTGTTTTCTTATTTTCATATATTCCTAAATTGGCATTTTCGAGTAATATATCAATTCAAGTTTTAAAAGCTGGACTTATATTGTTATGTTGGGGTGTATTTATTGTTGGTTTAGTGATACTTAAAAGGATAAATGTAGAAAAGATAATAACAAGTTAATTCAAACGTTTGGAAGAAGCTAATAAATCCGATAATAGCAAGTATCTGCTTCCAAAAATGAGGTAGCTTTTTTATTGTGAGAAAGCGAAAAAAATTGAAGAAATTTGAAGATATTTGGAGTAAAAGTGCTAATGATAAAATAAAATCATCAGAAATGACACAAAAAATTCTCCACCTGGCAATTCCAAAAATACCTTCTGTAGTGTAGAATAGGGTATATAAAAACTACAGAAGAAGAAAACGAAGGGATGCTGACAATAGCAATGCATATTACAATTCATACATTATACAAACAGGAATGCAACAAAAGCCAGATAGCCAGAATGTTGGGCATTGATAGAAAAACTGTGAGGAAAGTAATCAAAGATATTGAATAGAAGAGAATGTGGGCATCAATAGGGCTACCTGGAACAGGAAAGACTCATCTTGCAATAGCGTTAGAATTAAAAGCTGTGTCATTGGTCTATAGGGTACTGGTTACAAAAGTAAATAGGATGCTTAAAGATTTATACATTTCAAGAGCAGGTAATTCATATCAGCAGAAACTAAAAAAATACGTCAATGTGGACTTGTTGATTTTAGATAAATTGTGACTGAGGAAACTAAATCAAGGAGTCGTTAGAGGTTCAGTAGTAATGGGTGGTCACAAAGTTTAGATATTTAGTGGCAAGTCACTATTTAGTGACTTACTAACTACAAAAAAGGTGGGGAATTTTTATGTTAGCTTATTTTATTACTGTTTTAATTAAAGGGACTGCAAAAGGTTTATTTTTTCCTATTTGGATTTTACATATGTCAAATTTAAAAGTTTCATTATTTGCTATCGGAATACTGGGTAGTGTCTTAGAAACAATTAGGTTTGTTACAGAAATTCCTTTTGGGGCATTTGCAGATAGATATGGTAGAAAAGTTTCATTGTTTTTATCAGCTCTTTTAAATTTTATTGCTTTTTTCTTATTTTCATTAGGAAATACATTTTGTATGTTCCTATTTTCTGTATTAATAATGGGATTAGCAGATTCCTTTGAATCTGGAGCATTAGAAGCATGGTTAGCTGATTATTTAATTCTGAAAGGGAAAAGCGATAAATTTGAGATTGAGATTAGAAAAATGTACATTGTTTTTATTACAGGAAGTATTATTGGAGCAGTTTTTATAACCTTTATGTACAAAATAAATGCCATCCTACCATTTATAGTATCGGCAATATTATATATTATTGCAGCTTTGATAACTTATTTTTTTGTACCTGAATCGTTACAAGAATCTTATAATTCAAATAGCAACGAGTCAATGATAAATAAGATTAAATTATCTATTTGTTATATTATTTCAACTAAAAGTTTATTTTTATTGTCATTAGCAGTATTTTTATTCGCAATAGGATTAGATGGCATAGAAAGATTTTATCAAACATTTCTTAAATTTAAAAAATTTAATATTTTCTTGATAAGTAATATATATATAATCAGTGCTATTTTTAGTCTTATGTTTATGCTTTTACAAAACAAATTGGATAGTCCTAAAAAGAATGAGTTGTTAATAATTGGTTGTCTAAAAATTTCAATGTTTATGATAGTAACTATTGCTGTCTTTGTAAAGTTAAATATTATTTCATATTTATGTTTAATACTTTTTTTTATACTAGAAGTTCTTCTTAGGCCTTATCTTCAAAGTTATCTAAATAGATATATAAATTCTGAAATAAGGGCTACTGCATTATCATTTTTTCAATTTGCAGAGGCTAGTGGCGAAATTTTAGCAGGTATTGGAATTGGTTACTTTATAAAGGTTTTAGGTATTTCATATGGCTTGTTTGTAAGTGCTGCATTTATTTTAATTTCGGGTTTAGCAGTTTTTGTTTTGTTATTTTTTGAAAGAATATATAGAAATGTAGATTAAGATGGGGAATGTTTAGATGCCTATTTATAAGCAAATAAATATGGACTACAGAGTGTTTAAAATGGATATTTATTTAGTAATAGGATTGCTTTAAAAAAAACAACTATTGAAATATGGGACTATTGGAATTAAAGAGTTATTAGGTGATATACCTATACTTGCAGCTTCAATAAGGGTGACTAAACGATGCAATGCATTATGCAAACACTGCTATGGCAACTCAGGCGAACCATTTTATAATGAGTTGACTACTCGGGAAAATTAAAAAGCTAATAGATGTTTATAGTGATGAATTTTGGTAAAGAAAATCTTTTTCACAGGTGGAGAACCGTTTGCAAGAGAAGATATAGTAGAGATATTACAATATGCATACTACAAAATATGGAAATATTAATCAGTACTAATGGTTTTTTACTCACAAAGGATATATTAAAAGGAAATACAAAATATAGATTTTTCTGTATTTCAAATTAGTATTGATGGTCCTAAAGAAATTCATAATAAGATTAGAGGTGATGGATTTTTTGAAAAAGCAATAAATGCTTTAAAGTCCTTAAAAGAGTTGAACTTTAAAAATGTGACAATAGCTACTTGTCTTATGAGAGAAAATTATGATCAAATTGTCATTAAACGATATGAATTGCCAGTGGTAGATTTAATTGTAAGGTGTGATTATGTTAATTCAATTAATAGACTTTGATAAATTTACAAAACTATAAAGATGTAATGCAAAATAATGTGAGAACTTTCTTAATAGATATAAAAACAAATTTTAAAATACAAAATAATTACAATTAATTCGTTTCAAAATTAAAGAATTACAATAAAACTTTGAATGTTGCATATATACCGGAACTATATCATTTCGAAAACAATAAATTTAGAATAATAATGCAAAAAGAAAAGGAGTTAATTCTTTCTTGCTTAGTATATAATTATAAAAATCTATATTTAAAAGTATTTTTAGATCAAAACAATACTACCTCAATTACTTGTTATAAATCAATAAATGCACCTATTACAGATTACTTTTGCCAGATTGGGATTTAGAAGAAAAGGTGATTGATTCAAAAGTAACATGTAATTGGTTATTAGATAATTTATATAACAATACAGAGTAGAATTATTGAATAAGCTTATATTTATTGGGAAAGGGTGCAAAAGGATGAATTTTAAATACTATGTAAGAATAGTATTGTTATTACCTACTATTTTCATTGTTTTTATAAATTTAATTGAGGGTATCATAAACATATATATTTCTAATACCTTTGCTAAATTATTTTCATTAGCTATCCAAAAAGATATGGAGGTTTTTATATGTAATGTAGTTACCTTTCTTTTAATTTATCTTATTATTATTTCTGGCAAATTATTTTTTTCATTGTTAATTGAATTTTTTAAAGAGAATAGAATTATTGAACTAAAGAAAAAGTTATTTATGTTGTTTTTGAATAACAAATATTCATTAATAGAAAAATATGGACAAGGTGAGATTTTAAATAGATTAGAGCAGGACTTTAATGATATAGTAAAGTGTTTTTATGTTCATTATTCTTCAGTTTTTTCAGCCTTAATATGTTTAGCAGGTTATTTTATTTTTTTGGGTCTAAAAAATTTTTCTCTTTCAGTTATTTTTTTTGGTCTTTGGATTTTACCTATATTTCCACTGTTTTTTACAATAAAATATATGAATAAAATAGTTGAGGAAAGTCATCGTGCAGATGATGAGTTAACAGGTTTTATTAAACAGTCTTTTGAAGGAATTGAAGTAATAAAAGCATATAATCTTTATGAATGGGCCTCTTTAAGATTTCTTTCCTTGGAAGAAGTCAGCAAAAAATGTGCAAATGAAATGGAAAAAGTAGGAACAATTGAAGATATACTTTACAACTTATGCAACAATATAGCAAAATTTAGTACATATATCATGTTAGGTTTATTTTTATATAAAAAATTAATAACTCCTGATTTGGTTGTAGTGTTTATATCACTTTTTCCTATTGTAATTGATAATTTTAAAGTAGCAGCAAAAGGTTTTCAAAATTTGAGGGTTGAAAAAAGTTCTTTTGAAAGAATTAGTGAAATATTAAATTTTGATATAGAAAATCAATATGGGAATATGATACAAATAAATGAAATTGAAAATATTGTGTTTAAAAATGTTTCGTTTTCCTATGAAAATTCTAAGAGTATCTTCAACAAAATAAATTTTCGTATCAACAAAGGAGATAAAATATTGATTATGGGTTCTAATGGAAGTGGAAAAACTACTCTTTTGAAGCTTATAATGGGACTTTATGAATCTTTTAAAGGTGATATTCTTATTAATGGTGTACCACTTTCAAAAGTAGATTTTAAGAGTTTCAGTAAACACATTTCATTTATTCCCTAAAATTTTACTTTCTTTACACAAAATATAGATAATAACCTTAATATGGTGATTCAAGACAATTTGGAAGATAGAAAAAGAAGTTTACTGCACTTGTTTGGTTTGGATGATATTTTATCAAAAAAAATTAATCAACTTTCAGATGGGCAAAAACAGAAAATATCAATAATAAGAGGGTTGTTGAAAAAGTCTTCAATCTTAATAATTGATGAACCGACTAATTATCTTGATACTAAAAGTATAGAAATTTTGAAAGATATTCTTTGTAAAAGTGAAAAAACAATAATAATTGTTTCACATAATATTGAATTGGCAAGTTGTGTAAATAAAATTTGGAGAATCGAAAACCAATCAGTAAACGAAATTGCTGAAATTTATTAACAGTGAGGTAGTATTTTATGGTGATTAAAGAAAAAAATAAATTAGTTAAAGATTTTTTGGTTAAATATTGGTATGTATTGTTGTGTGATATAATTATTTTCTCTCTACAAAATATTGTAGACATATATTTGGTATCAACAAAATTAGGAGTTTATATGGATGCAGCATTAAAAAGAGATTTTTATTTATTGAAAAACAACATAATTAATCTTCTATTTATTCTGTGTATTGTTATTTTTGTTTTGCCGTGCATATCTTCTATATATAGAGCTTTATTGTTTGGGAAGGTAGTAGTCCTACACGATACTAATATCTACAAAAAATTTTTGTGTCAAAAGCTTTTGAAATTAAGTAAATTGACAGATGGTGAAGTGCTGACAAGATTTAATGATGATATAAGATTATTTAGATTTGCAATTTTGGATGTTGTTGAAATTTTATTTTCTTGTATATTCATACTTTACGTACTATATGTAATGATAAAAATAGAAATTTTTTATTCAATATTATCTTTTATATTAGTTTTACTTCCTATAATAGTTCCTCTAATCACAAAAAAACAAAACCAGAGAATTACAAAATATGGTCAGGAGAGGAAAGATGAATTAAGAGAATTAGAAAATCAAGTTGTTCAAAGTTTTATGTATATCAAAGTTCATTCATTAGAAAAGGAAATAGAGGAAATGATAAAAAAGTGCTACCAAGACTTTATTGAAAAGTATGTAAAAGAGAAGATCAAAACTTCAGTTATTTTAAAGACAATGGATGATACTTTCTCTCAGATTTCAATGCTATTTATGTATATTTTGGGCAGTTATTTTATGTTAAGAAATAAAATTTCCTTGGGAGATTTTATAAAAATAGCTGGATATTCAATTTTGATAAAGGGAATGATAAATTACATCATTAATACGATTAACCAGTTTTATAAACTTAAAATATTCTCAAAGAGGATATTAGATTTAATAAACTCTCCAGAAAGATATGGAGGAAAAGTACTAACAAAGGATATAGAAATTGTAGAGATAAAAAATATAGGATATAGGTTTGATAAAGATTATATTTTCAAGAATATTTCTCTTGACATAAAAAAAGGAGATAAAGTAGTAATAATAGGTGAAAATGGGTCTGGAAAGACTACTTTTTTAAAAATTCTTTTGGGTTTCTATGAGGACTATGAAGGTGAAATTTACATTAATGGGATTGAACTCAAGGAAATAAATTTAGAGAGTTTAAGAGAAAGTATTGGGTATTGTTCTCAACAGCCATTTATATTTAACTTTTCAGTGGAAGATAATATCAAGATGGTGAAATTCAACAAAGAAATAAATACTTTAGAGAGCGTTATGAAAAAACTAATGTTGGAAGAAATAAAAGACAAACGTGCGGGTGATAATGGAATTTATTTATCAGGTGGGCAAAAACAACGAATTTCTCTTAGAAGAGCAATGCTCAAAGGGAGGCAATTTTATTTGTTTGATGAAGTAACTGCAAATTTAGATGAAGAGGGGAAAAAAGTTATTTCCAGTTTACTAGAAGATCCAAACACTACTATTATTATGGTTACTCATGAAAGGGACTTATTGAGATATTTTAATAAAATTTATCAAATTGATTTCAATTAAATTTTATTTTAGGAATATAATGTCATATAATGAAAGTATATGAGGTTTTATATAATTACTTGATAAATTATATAAAAGATGAGAGTCTTCTATGGTATTTTCAAATACGAAGCACTCAACTGGGCAGTGCCATTTTTCACTTTGTTGTGTTCTTAGCTTTGGGTATAGAGTACAGTGTATTTTTGCTGATAAGGTTTTATGAATATAAAGACTTAGAGATAAACGAGGCGCTCAGGCTTACCTCGGCAAATATAGGGCATGTTGTAACCTCAGCTGCTATAATTTTAGCCGGCACATTTGCGGCAATGCTGCCATCTGGGATTTTGACATTAATGCAGGTTTCAATCTGTGTTGTGATAGGTCTTGTTCTGCTTGCATTTTTCCTTTTGCCGTTTTTGTTCAATAGTTTGATGAGGGTAAAAAGGGATATAGTTTAAAAGTGACCTAAAGATAATTAGAAAGCTGCTACCGGAAAGGTGGCAGCTTTTTATTTACATGGAAATGTAAGAAAATTCAAGGGATTTAAAGATATTTGAAAAAAGAGAGAGCTTACAGCTGAAAAATGCTAAAAAATTGATTAAAAAAAGTAAAAAACGCGTTTGACAAAATAAAATTACCAATGTAGAATTTAGGCAAAGATAGTAAGGTGGATATTAATAGATATAACAATTTATACAATGTCTTATCAAAATAATATAGTTTATATACCACCAGGTTGATTTGCTATTTGGTATTAGACCTGTATATGATTAAAATTATTTCTTGAGAGGTTATAGTTTACAATGGCATCAACCTCTCATGGGTGCTCATGATAGGGATGCAAAATAAAATAAGTAATAAGAATTTAAAAAACTTGTTTAAATATTAACTGGCAATTTTAGAATTTCATGGTGTAATAGCTATTTTGATGATCCGAATGATCAAGAAGCAATTAGGAAAGGGATATCATGGTATGAGCAAGGTTTATAAATCTAATGGTTCAGCTGAAGTAAACAAAGGTTCTTTTAAAAGAATATTAATCAAATTATTGATGACAATATTAATGCTCATATTATTATTTACTTTATTTGTCTGCTGGCGATTTTTTGATATGAACATGCTTCCGCATGGCGAATTTTTAAGTGAATCTTTATCCCCTGATGGAAAATATAAAATTAAATTTTACTTAATCAATGGTGGTGCAACAACAGCATATGGAGTTAGAGGAGAGCTGTGTTATAAAAGTGGCTTAAAAATTAGAAACATATACTGGGATTACCCGGAAGATAGAGCTGATGTTAAATGGATAAATAATGATGTAGTTATAATTAATGGTCACAGATTAGACATTTTTAAAGACTCTTTTGATTGGAGAAAAGAACCTGTAAAAAGGCGATAGAACAATTTTGAATAAAAAACAAAAATCTCAGGGAAAGTGAGCAGAGTATTTTTTCGCTATAGAATTTTTCTTAAGCTTAAATAGCCTGCAATCCTTTATTTTCAAAGATTTGCAGGTTATTTTTATTTCAGCAATCTACAAAAGTCCCTTTGTAAAAATAAAGGCGATTTTTTCTTTTTTTGTAATATAATTTTATGGGTAAATTTGATAAAATGTATAGATACGTAAAGGAACAAAAATTAGGCTCTATGTCATAATATGATTGTATTTAAGGATAAATGGATAGAGAAGGAAAGGAAAAGTATACTTTAGAATAAACTGCAGTGTGTTCTTGCTGATAAGATTTTATGAATATAAAGACTTGGAGATAAACAAAGCACTGAGACTTACCTCAGCAAACATTGGTCATGTTGTAACATCCGCGGTGATAATTTTAGCCGGCACATTTGCGGCAATGCTGCCATCTGGGATTTTGACATTAATGCAGGTTTCAATCTGTGTTGTGATAGGTCTTGTTCTGCTTGCATTTTTCCTTTTGCCGTTTTTGTTCAATAGTTTGATGAGGGTAAAAAGGGATATAGTTTAAAAGTGACCTAAAGATAATTAGAAAGCTGCTACCGGAAAGGTGGCAGCTTTTTATTTACATGGAAATGTAAGAAAATTCAAGGGATTTAAAGATATTTGAAAAAAGAGAGAGCTTACAGCTGAAAAATGCTAAAAAATTGATTAAAAAAAGTAAAAAACGCGTTTGACAAAATAAAATTACCAATGTAGAATTTAGGCAAAGATAGTAAGGTGGATATTAATAGATATAACAATTTATACAATGTCTTATCAAAATAATATAGTTTATATACCACCAGGTTGATTTGCTATTTGGTATTAGACCTGTATATGATTAAAATTATTTCTTGAGAGGTTATAGTTTACAATGGCATCAACCTCTCATGGGCGCCCATGAAGGGATGCAAAATAAAATAGGTAGGAGGAATGGGAATATGAAAAACCACAAAAAGATTTTATCATTTTTAATTACACTTACTTTAATGATAGTAAGCATTTTCTATTTTTCAACTCATAAAACTGCTGCAATTTCAGTTTCTGCTGTTCAAAAAACTGATTTTCCAAACTTCAAAACGATAGTAAATATTCCTGTTTCGGTAGATGGCATTGAATATACTGGCATTATAGGATATGGTTCACATGAAGGTCCTAATGCTTTTGATGTAAAAGGTGATAAAGTTTATGTTCTGGATAATGTTCATCACAGAGTACTCGTATACAGCAAAGAAAATGGTAATTTGATTAGAAGAATTAATATACCAAATGAACAATGGATTCACGGTATGGCAGTAGATAAAGAAGGAAAAATATATTTGTTTAATGCTGGTACAAATACTTTAATTACAATAAATAATGGAGTAGTTGATATCTCAACAAATAAAGAGCTGAGATTAGAGCCGTTTTACAAGTTTGATGTAAATGATAACGGTCCATTTGTTGTGCTTTCTGGTGATAAAATGAAAACGTGTTTTTTAGCTAAGGATATCAACAAAAACAAATTATATGTAGCAGAAGAAAGAGAAGGAGTATTTTCTTCTGATGGAAGTGTAAGCAAAGTAAACGCTTCTGCTTGTAAAGCAAGCATAGATACAGGTGATGCTTTTGAATTTCCAAGATGGTTTGTTAATGAAAATTGTGCTTATGAATATATTGGTAGAAGAGGTTTTATTCAGTTTTGGAAGATAACTAACGATTACGGTGAATGGATAGTCAAGTTAAATTCAAAAACACAGAATATTGAAGGACTTGTTAAGATTCCAGATGGTAAATATTATTTCCCGATACGTGATGCAGTACTTGAAGGGAATGACGTCTTTGTATTGGTGCCCTGTGAAAAGAATGTTTATGTATTAGAAGTTGATTCGTGGATGACAAATGATCAGTATATCAAATATAAAGAATCATTGGGAAGTGAAAAAAACTTAATTGAGAACAAAAACAGTGATATTCAGTTAATGAGCAAACTAAATATATAAGTACCTCAAGTCTAAATAGAAACCAAATTATGTCTATTGCTTACCAGTACAATAATTACAAATGGTATTGTTCAAAACAGAATTTTGATGGTTCAAAAGTAGCAAATCCTAATTTGTGGAAAAGACCATGTTTTATAACCTCATATAATACTTACTATTATCAGGTTCCATATTGTTGGGGTGGAGGAGATTCTTTATCAGAGTTTGGGCAAAAAATTAATGAGGGTTATGCTGCAGGAAATGTTTATACAAGTAGTAGTGGTTATGTAGGAGGAACAACTGGGGTCGATTGCTCGGGTTTTGTTAGTAAATGCTGGATGTTGCCTTATAAATGGAGTACTTATGATATAATGAGATACTGTAAAAGTATCAGTTTTAGTGCCTTGCAACAAGGAGATGCTTTATGTAACAGTGGTCATGTTATGCTGTTTTATCAAAAGGATGCTTCTGGCAACTATATAGTATATGAAAGTACAACTGGAGGTTATGATCGAGTTATCCATCGTGCACGAAGCAAGTCTGAGGTAGAAGGTTCATATGGTGCGTATCAGTGTCCGTAGTTAATATGTATGTTATCAAATCAAAATACCTCCTTGTGGCTTTATCAAAAATTTGCCACAAGGGGGATTTTATTATAGACAAAAAGACATAGGTTCAATTGTCAGCAAGACAGTTATAATAAGTGTTTGTATCAGAGAATTTTTATTAAAAAAATGAAAGGAGCAAAAAAGAATGAAGTTAAAAAAAAAATTGCTTGTGCCCAAACTATTTGCTGTAATAGCTTGTTTTGCTGGGATACTTTTAGTTGGATTTTTAATAATTTACAGCCGTCAAAATATTGTAAAAATTGGATATGTAAGAATATTAGGAAATGAAAACATCAATGAAATTTATGGAAGAACATTGGAAGGAAGAGTAATTGATAGCCGTGGAAATGACAATTTGTTATTCAAATTTAAAACAGCAGATAGTGAGATTGATAAAAATTTTACGCTTTTTCCACGTCGATTTTTTGCATGGGGAAAAAATCATATAGCTTACACAAACGACCTGAAAGAAATAATTGTTGTTAATTATAAAACCAGAAAAGAGGTGTATCGGCAAAAATTAAATGAAAGAATAGAATATATCAGCGTAAATAAAGAAAAAGAAGAATTTGTAATAGCGACAAGTAAAGCGTTGTATCTTTTGAGGAATAAAAATAAAGTAAGAGATGAAGATAACAATGAATTTTTATTAACACGTATAGCAGAAGGTAAATTTTGCTGTCCCTCTATTTCCTCTGATAGTAGATATATAGTGTGTGGTGAGTATGATAATAAAGAAAATGAGTTGGCTGTATCTCTTGTTATGTTTGATTTGTTGAACAAAACAAAGAAAAAACTTTTATCTGAGAAGATTGGCAATTTTTCTGTGAAAGAAGTATATAGAATAATATATTTTACAGCAATAAACAGAATCAATAAATGGATTGTATTACAATCAAGGACTCCTGCTGAACCACCATATGTATGGATTTCTGCAATTGATTTAAAAAGTGGTACGAAAAAAGAATTTACTGAAAACACAGGTTTGAGCAACTCACCGGGATGTTTTGTATCAGAAGATAAATATTTATTTACACAGGGTGAGCCAGAATATAGAGGATTTGGAGATTATTCTACTATAAATGATCCGTTTAAGTCAAAGCCGGTTATTCTTGACCTTAATACTGGAAAATTGGAAATTGTGAATGATGTGCCAAAAGACATTAATGTCTATTGGCCGATATATGGAAATGATAAAGCAATTTATTTTATTGACAGAAACTATCAGTCATTTGTACCTAATAAAATTTTTGATACTAATATTTATAGGCTAAAAAATAAAAAGGTTGAGCTATTATTTCAGGTAAAGGGCGGTATTGTAAGTTATGATGTTATTTCAAAATGAAGTTTTTATTTTAGTCCAACGGCGTTCACCTTTTCATGAGCGCTCATGAAGGGATGCAAAATAAAATGGGAGGTGGATAGTAAATGTTTACCAAAAAAATGTTTAGAATGAACTTTGACAAAATCATTGCTTTTTGTTCAGTTTTGCTTTTAGTGTTAAGTAGTTGGAATTCTTTAGCTGCAACGGCTTTGAATAGTAACGAAATAGATAAAAGCCATAATAAAATACCCTCTTATATGAAACCAGGCACGATTATTACATTTGATGAAAATGGAAAATTAATTATTTTGTCTGAAGGCAGTGATAATCTAGTTTCTTTATCAAAAGAAGACAAAAAAATAGCAGAAAATTGTAAACCGCTACCTGAAGAGGATTTACCTGAAGTAGAGCCTGGAATGATAGTTGTATATGACGCATTAGGTGCACCAGTTGTTATTCATCAGGGGCAAGAAGAACCTTTGAAAATTGATTTAAAAGAAGTGAAATTAGATGAAATCAAAACTAATGATAGTAAATCAGAAAAAATAGAAAATAAAGCAAACGATGATGAAAATAGTAATAACATTTTGCAACAGGGTGCTATAAAGTTGAATACAGAAACAGGTTATATTTCATGGTATAATGGTGAAGGAAAAAAAGGAGCAGCAGGAGTTATATTGGATAGCGAAAGTGCTGCACATAAGACAATTAAATTTTGGACAAGGGTAAAGGTAACCAGTCTTGAAAATGGCAAAAGCACAACAGTAAAAATATTAGATAGAGGTCCATATATGCAAGGTAGAATATTGGATATGGTAAAAACAGCATTTTCAAAAATTCATAATCCAAGTAAAGGAATTTTTAGGGGAAAAATAGAATGGCCTATTCAAAGTTAAAAATAGATGTAATAAGGATAGTAGCAATTTTATTGCTACTATCCTTATCTTTAGGAATTTATAATAAAGGGGGAGCCAGCAAAGAAGAGGTAGTGGAAAAGTTACTTATCTCAGTATATGATAAAGATGGAAAGACTCATATGTGGAAGATTATACCTAAAAAGAGAAAGGAAGAACTAATTCTTAAAAACAGGGAAGTTATGACCTTTGGAGATATTTCTACAAATGAGGAATGGCTTGCGTATGATGATGCAATTGGAACTGGGCCTTGGGAGTTGTTTGTGAAGAATTTGAAAAATCGAAAAGTATTTCAAGTTACTAATAATGATCAAGCTGGAGAAATAGATATTGAAATTCTCAGTGAAAAACCTTTGAAAATATGTGTATCAAGAGTTGGATTGAGTTCTCCAATACCAAGAATATGGATTTTTGATGTTGAAAAGAAAAAAGCTCAAATGGTAAAACCTATAAATTCTGATATGGCATTTGACGAAATTGAGGTGATTGATAGTAATCACATTTTGACTGTTGCTTATTCATATAAGGATGAGAAAAAGATGTATGAGGATAATTCCTCTGTTGATTCAATAAAACATACTTTTTACATCATTGATTTAAAAAATCAAAAATATACGAAAATTACTGAACTCAAAGCAGGATCAATTGGAGCTTTAGGTTTTGTACCAAAGAGTAATATTATTACTTTTAGTGCAACCAATATTTATCTAAACTCTACCAGAAAAAAGGGAGAAACGGGCATATACAAGTTAGATCTGAAGTCAAAAGTAATAGTACCAATACTAACTGAAAGTATGCTAAAAAAAATAAAAGATACATCTGTTGAGGAGTTTTCCTCTCCGATAGCAGGTTATTTAAGTAATGATGGGAAAAAACTCTGGTTTATCGGTATTCCTAAAGATGTAAAGAGAATGATGTTTGGTGAAGGGATTGAAGCTTATCCAAGTGCTGTTTTTGAGTATGATTTAAGAGAGAAAAAGGTGCGAAAAATATTTGAAAAAAAGAATACTTTTGTAACAGGGATGACAGTTTCATATGGGAAATAAAAATAATGTTAAATCTAATTACTGTATCAAAGTATGAAATAAACGAACACTTTGTATTGCAAGAAAGGGGCTATCAAATTATTTTTTTGACAGCCCCTGTTTTAATCTGTCCCCAAAATTTTCTTTTTAAAATCTTTTTGCTATCTCCTCAGCCTCTTTCAACGCATTTGAGATAATCTTTTCTACATCCTCACCTACGATGTCAAGCCGCTGAGCTGTTATTGTCTGAAAATCCTCAACTCCCATAAAACCCAAAATTGTTTTCAGGTACCTGTTTGCCATCTCAAAGTCCGAAAATGGAGGTGTTTTGTACTCTCCGCCTGTTGCCATGATATGAACTGCTTTTTTGCCACGAAGAAGCCCCACAGCCCCTTGTTCTGTGTATTTAAAGGTTATTCCAGAGACTGTGATATAGTCTATATATGCCTTGAGGATTGCAGGAATGCCCAAATTCCACATAGGTGCTGCAAATACGTACTTGTCAGCATTGGCAAACTGATAGGCATACTTCAAAATAGGGTGATGCTTTGATGCCTCAGTCTTTGGAGCGAAGATATCGTTGATGTCCTCTTGAGTAAGAAAATGAATTCCTTCTTTGTAAAGGTCTAAAGTGATAATCTGGTCATTTGGATGAAATTCTTTGTATACCTTTATAAAATGTTCCGAGATTATAAATGTTCTTGAACTTTGGTCGCTCTTTGGATTAGCCTTTATATACAGTAGCTTTGCCATTCGAACATCTCCTTTACAAGAATAATTTTCTTGATTATATTATACCCCTGTAAATCGATTGTATAACTATGAATTTATTTTTGACTACTCAACCGAAGATTTCAAAACATCTACCATTTCATCAAGCGAGACTGCATGTCTTAAATTTGCTACATTTTTAGACTCAAGTGCTCTTTTTGCATAATATTCTATTCTGTCACCTGGTAATTTTGGAATAGAGTCTTTAACAAAAAATCTTACAAACTCAGAAAATTCATCTATGCTTTCAAAGCCCATGTTGTTTAAAACAAAGCTTACTTCTTCTTTTAAATATTTGCTCTCAAGCCTCAAAAAGCTTGAAAGTAAGATTGCATTGGCTCTTCCGTGTGGGATGTCATGGTAATAAGTAAGGTTGTAACCTAAAGGATGAACAATTAAAGTACCTGTCTGTGCAATAATTATTCCCCCAATCAATGATATCCATGCAAACTTTTCAAGGTCAGTTTCTTTTAGAGCGTTCTCTTTTAGATTACCTTTTGAACTTGCAAACAGGCTCAAGGCTTTTTTAGCGTAAGCTTCAATTATATGGTTTGAGGATTTTGAAAGGTAACCTTCTATTACATGAGAAAGAGCATCAAAGAGGGTGTTTACAATGACGTTGTGAGGGAGAGTGGTGAGATATTTATAATCGACTATAGCGATTTTAGGGAATATTAATTCTGATGCAAAACTCTTTTTATTTTCAATGGTTTTCAAAGTCAAAATAGAATATGGAGTAACCTCGCTTCCTGTACCACATGTTGTTGGTATTGCAACTATAGGTAAGCACTTTTCAAATTTTGAGTCAAAAAGGTCCTGAGCTTTTAGATTTTTTTCAGCACACAGCACTGCCACTGCCTTTGATGAGTCAAGAGGAGAACCTCCACCAATTCCAATTATAAAGTCTGGGGAAAACTCTCTTGCCAATTTTGAAACTTCATCTATCTGTTCTACGCTTGGGTTCTGAGCAATTTTGCTGTATATTGAATATTCAATTGAAAGTTCCTTTAATACAGTTGTTACATCTTCTAAAGAGCCGTTCATCAGAGAAGATGGAGATGTCACGATGAAAGCTTTTTTACCGAGCCTGAAAAGATCTTTATTTTTCAAAACACCATCTTTTTCAAATATGACCTTTGTTGGCATGAAAAATTTGCTCATTTTCAAGGCCTCCTTCACGGTAAGATACTATTTGTGCTTTAAGATAAATTATAGCACATATTTTGTGTTAAAGACGTATAAAAGACCATCTTCACAGGAAAAGTTATTTATTATAGAAAGTATTTTAAGACCAAGCCAGGGGTGATAAAAAACATGGCAAGCAAGGAACAGCAAAGAGCAGTTGCAAAATTGTGTCCAGAGTTTAACGATGGTGGTTACTCTCACAAAGGTGATATGAGCTGTGATGTTTGCATTCATTGGGACGGAAAAAAGTGCAGTATAAATTATTTTGATAATGTCCTGACAAGCATGGACCAGACATAGAGTTTGTAATGGGCTTTTGAAAATTTCTGTTGATTTTTTAGTTCAACTGTCTTAAAATAGTATTGGCAAGAGATGTGGAGAAGCCTGTGAACAGCTTCTTTTGAGAAAGGGGCTGTTGGCAGGCTTTTTTATTTACTAAATTTTAAAAAGGGTGGCTGAAAAATGGATAAAATCTATGATGTTATTGTCATTGGAGCTGGAGTTGTTGGTATGTCAATTTTAAGAGAGCTTTCATTTTACGATTTGAAAATTGCCTGTGTTGAAGCAATGGAAGATGTTGCAGAAGGTGCATCAAAAGCAAACTCTGGTATTGTGCATGCCGGATATGACCCTATTGAAGGTACAAACAAGGCAAAGTTCAATGTTGAAGGAAATAGAATGTTTGAAGAGGTCTGCAAGCAGCTTGATGTTGAGTATAAGATGATTGGGTCATTGGTTGTTGCATTTGATGAAAAAGAGATAAATATCTTAGAAGAGCTTTTGCAAAGAGGCAAACGAAATGGTGTGAAAGGGCTTGAGATAAAGGGAAAATCATGGGTTTTAGAAAATGAGCCAAATTTGAACAGAGAGATTAGAGCTGCCCTTTTTGCGCCATATTCGGGAATTACAAATCCATATAAGCTCACAATTGCACTTTATGAAAATGCCATCCAAAACGGTGCCAAGGTCTATTTTGGCTTTAAGGTGTGCAGAGTAGATACACAAAATGGATATTTTATTATCTATTTCCAAGACAAGAGGCTGCTAAAGACTCGAATTCTTGTAAACTGTGCAGGTGTACATGCAGATGAAATAAGCAAGATGGCAGGTGCAAGAAAGTTTACAATTTACCCGCGTCGAGGACAGTACTTTATATTAGATAAGCCTGAGAAGGAAATTGTCAAAAGAGTTATATTCCAAGTGCCAACAGAAAAAGGCAAAGGTGTATTAGTTACACCAACTGTAGATGGAAATGTCCTTCTTGGTCCAAATTCAGAGTATATAGAGTGCAAAGACGACACATCAACAACTCAAGAAGGACTTGATGAGGTTTTTGAAAAGGCAAAAAGAGTTGTCCCGACTTTAACTAAAAAGGATGTAATTACAATCTTTTCAGGTATCAGAGCAACACCTGATACTCATGATTTTATAATCGAGGAGGACGAGAGAGTTAAAAACTTCATAAATGTTGCGGGGATTGAATCTCCTGGCCTGACATCATCAGTTGCAATAGGAAAGTATGTTGCCGGCATGATAGCAGAAAAATTAAATGCAAAACAAAAATCCAATTTTAACCCCTATAGAGAAGATATAAAAAGGTTTTCAGAGCTTACTGAGGAAGAAAGAAATGAGATGATTAAAAAATTTCCGAGTTTTGGGAATATTGTTTGCAGGTGTGAGTTTGTATCAGAATATGAGATAGTTGAGGCAATAAAAAGAGGTGCAAGGACCATAGATGGCATCAAAAGAAGAACAAGAGCAGGTATGGGAAGGTGTCAGGGCGGATTTTGCACACCACGCATAATTGATATTCTATCAAGAGAACTTAACGTTGATAAAACCCAGATAACTAAATTTGGGAAAAATTCATATATTTTGATTGAGAAAAGGTGGGGAAATTAATATGCATGAGTATAGTGTAATAGTCATAGGTGGTGGGCCTGCAGGGCTTGCAGCAGCCTTAAAGAGTTTTGAAAACTTAGATGATAAAAGGGTTTTGATAATAGAAAGAGATAGTTTTTTAGGTGGGATTTTAAATCAGTGTATCCACCCCGGTTTTGGTCTTCACTATTTCAAAGAAGAATTAACAGGACCTGAATATGCTCAAAGGTTTATTGAATTGGTTGAGAAAAACGGCATTGAGTACTTGACAGACACACATGTAATAGATATAACTCCTGAGAAAGAAGTTATAATTGTGAACAAACGTGGTCTTAAAAAGTTCAAAGCAAGGGCAATTGTGCTTGCAATGGGAGCAAGAGAAAGAACAAGAGGTGCAGTGCAGATACCAGGTACACGCCCGGCAGGAATCTTTACTGCAGGACAGGCTCAGAGGTTTATAAATATCGAAGGGTATAAAATAGGCAAAAAAGCTGTGATAGTTGGCTCTGGGGACATTGGCCTTATTATCGCAAGAAGGCTTACATTAGAGGGAATTGAGGTAAAAGCAGTTGTTGAGATAATGCCATACTCAACAGGGCTCAGAAGAAACATTGTCCAGTGTTTAGAAGACTTTGGTATTCCTCTTCTTCTTTCTCATAAAGTAGTAAAAATCCACGGCAAGGAAAGGGTTGAAGGTGTTACTATCTCAGCTGTTGACAAAGATTTTAAAGAAATTCCGGCTACTGAAAGGTTTATTGAATGCGACACAGTACTTTTTTCTGTCGGACTGATTCCTGAAAACGAGCTTAGCAAAAAAGCAGGGGTAGTGATAGATGAAAGAACAGGTGGACCATTTGTAGATAACACATTTTCTACTACTGCCCACGGCATATTTGCATGTGGGAATGTTCTTCATATTCACGACCTTGTTGATAATGTAACTTTAGAGGCTGAAACTGCTGGTAAGTACGCTGCACTTTATTGCCAAAATCCAGAACTTTTTCAAAAAGGAAAGCTAACAAATATTATAGCATCAGATGGTATCAGATATGTTGTACCACAGCACTTGAACAGGAACTTTTTGGAACCTACAATTTTAAGATTTAGAGTTAACAATGTTTACCACGACAAAGTAATTCTACTTATAAATTCAGGCAAAGAACTTTTGAAAATAAAAAAGCAGTACCTTTCACCTGGTGAGATGGAAAGCATCGCCTTGTCAGAAAAAATATTATCCCAGATAGATTTTTCTGGGGATATAATCTTGAAGCTTGAAGATGATAAATAGCTAAAAAAAGGGAGATGTGAGGGTGGATGGAGAAAATTACGTGTATTTTGTGCCCAAAAGGCTGCAGTATTGAGAAAAAAGAAGAAGGGAATGAAATAAAATATATAGGTTATGGATGTAGCCGTGGGCTTGAGTATGCAAAAGATGAGTTTACCCAGCCCAAAAGAATTCTCACAACAACCATTCATGTGAAAGATGGAGAGTTTGAGTTTTTGCCTGTTAGAACAAATAAGCCAATACCGAAGAAACTTCTTTTTGAGGCTATGGTAATTTTAAGAAAAGTAGAGGTTACAGCACCAGTTGAGGTTGGTAGTGTTGTTGTAAAGAATATTTTAGATACTGGTGCTGATGTAATAGCAACAAGAAAAGTGAGAAAAAAAAGTTCTTTTTAAAGAAGAGAAAAAAGATTACTGTTGCTTGTTGATATTGCAACAGCTCCAGCGCCCAATGCCTCCAATATTTCTTCTTTTGATTCAATCATTCCACCCGCAATAATTGGAATTTGAGTATTTTGTGAAAGCTTATAAATCGCTTTTGGTATAATACCTGGCAGCACTTCAACAAATGTTGGTTTTGAGTTTTCTATCATTTTAAGTCCTGAAGATATTGATTGTGAGTCTATAAGAAATATTCTTTGTACAGAAGGAAGAGAAAGTGAAAAAGCATGGTTGATTAGGTTTTGCCTTGTTGATATAATACCATCAGCACCAATGCTTTTGAGAAATTCAATCCCTTTTTCGTCTTTTCCCACCCCTTCTATGAGGTCAATGTGGACAAAGACAAGTTTATTTTTTTGTTTTATCATACTAATTTCATCCCTAATGGTTAAAATAGTAGAGTGAAGAAGAAAAATGACCTTACAGTTAGAATTTAATGCAGATTCAAGTATTGCTTTATCTCTTACAGCTGGTATAATAGGATTTTGAATGAGTTCATCTAATAGATTTTCCATTGTAATTTAGCTCCTTTTTGGGTTTTTAATATAATTATACACCTCAAATTCAAAAATTAAAAACGGAGGCAGATAGGCGTTGATGATTGCTGTAACCAAAAGAACTATACCAGTTATACCGTTGCGTGGACTTGTGGTATTTCCATATATGATGCTTCACTTTGATGTTGGAAGGCAGATCTCGCTAAAAGCTTTAGAAGAAGCTATGAACAGCGACCAGCAGGTTTTGCTTTTGGCTCAAAAAGACCCAAAACAGGAAGAGCCAAGCCCAGAAGATTTATATCAATATGGAACAGTTGCAAAGATTAAGCAAATGTTAAAACTTCCGAGCGAAACTTCAAGAATTTTGGTAGAAGGATTTAGCAGGGCAAAAGTCATAGGCTATGTTTCTGTTGATCCATACTTTTTGGTAGAGGTTGAAGAATACAAAGAAAACGGTGGTAATTTAGACGACCCTGAATTAGAAGCACTTATAAGAAACGTAGTTTCTGCATTTGAGGAGTATGCAAGGCTAACAAGTAGAATTCCACCTGATGCTATTTTATCTGTTACCACAATTCAAAATCCTGGACAGCTTGCTGATGTTATTGCAGCGAATGTAATTGTCAAGCTTGAAGACAAGCAACTACTTTTAGAACAAGTAGACCTAAAAGAAAGGCTCACAAAGCTATATGAGCTCATGTTAAGAGAAAAAGAGATAATCGAAATAGAGAGAAAGATTACCCTCAAGGTTAAAAAACAGATTGACAAGATGCAAAAAGAATATTACTTGAGAGAGCAGCTCAAAGCAATCCAGAGCGAGCTTGGCGAAAAAGATAGTCTCTTTTCAGAAGCACAAGAGTACAGAGAACAGGTACAAAAATTAGGCCTGAGTAACGAAAACCTGCAAAAGGTTTACAAGGAGATAGATAGACTTGAGAAGCTTCCACCAAACTCACCTGAGGTTGGAGTTATCCGAACATATTTGGATTGGATTGTTGAACTTCCGTGGAATGTAAAAAGTGAAGAGAAAATTGACATAAATGTGGTAAAGAAGGTGTTAGATGAGGACCACTATGGTTTGGTAAAGGTCAAGGAGAGGATTCTTGAATATATCGCAGTGAGGAAATTAAAAAATAACCTAAAAGGTCCTATTTTATGCTTAGTTGGACCGCCCGGTGTTGGTAAAACATCTATTGCAAAATCAATTGCAAGAGCCTTAAATAGAAACTATGTACGAATCTCTCTTGGTGGTCTTAGGGATGAGGCAGAAATTCGTGGACACAGAAAGACATATGTTGGTGCTATGCCAGGGAGAATTATCTATGCTCTTCGGCAGGCAAAGACAAAAAATCCGCTGATACTTTTAGATGAGATTGACAAGATGTCGCATGATTTTAGAGGTGACCCTGCATCAGCCCTTTTAGAAGTACTTGACAGTGAGCAAAACTATGCATTCCGTGACCATTATATTGAAATTCCATTTGATTTGTCAGAAGTGATGTTTATTGCAACAGCAAACACACTTGAGACAATTCCAAGGCCTCTTCTTGACAGGCTTGAAGTCATTGAAATTACAGGTTATACTGAAGAAGAGAAGGTGGAGATTGCAAAAAGATATTTGTTCCCTAAGCAGATAGAGCAAAATGGACTTAAGAAGTCTCAAATTAGATATGATGAAGCTGTGATTCGTGATGTAATATCCTTCTATACAAGAGAGTCAGGTGTTAGAAACTTAGAAAGAGAGATTGCAAGGCTTTGCAGGCGTGTTGCAAAAGAAATTTTGGAAGAGAACAAAAAAATGGTTAGGGTTACCACAAAGAACTTGGAGAAATATCTGGGTGTAAGGAAATACAGAAGAGATGAACTAATTGAAGAAGACAGAATAGGAATTGTAACAGGCCTTGCATGGACACCTTTTGGCGGTGAGACACTTTTTGTTGAAGCGCTGGTTATGCCAGGAAACGGTAAACTTGAGCTTACCGGCCAACTTGGTGATGTGATGAAGGAGTCGGCAAAAGCAGCAGTTAGTATCATCCGTGCACGTGCAAAAGAGCTCGGAATAGATGAGAATTTTTATAAAGAATGTGATATTCATATTCATGTGCCAGAAGGTGCTATACCAAAAGATGGACCGTCTGCTGGGGTTACTATGGCGACCGCAATGGTCTCAGCTCTTTCTAAAAAACCTGTAAGACATGACGTTGCAATGACAGGAGAGATTACTTTAAGTGGAAGAGTTTTGCCAATTGGTGGTGTGAAGGAGAAAATCTTGGCTGCAAAAAGAGTTGGAATTAAAAATGTGATTTTACCCTATGAGAATAAAAAGGATGTAGACGAGCTAGAAGACTATGTTAAAAAGGACATGAACTTCGTTTTTGTCAAGGCAATAGATGAGGTGTTTAAAATTGCAATAAAGAAGTAAAGGGGGGTTAAAAGAGAATTTGAAGATAAACCTGTCAAATGCAAAGCTTGAGAAAATTGCTGTCAAAAAGGATGACTATCCACCTATAAAGATGCCTGAGATGTGTATCTGTGGAAGGTCGAATGTTGGAAAATCTTCGTTTATAAATACTATTTTTAAAGACAAATTGGCAAAAGTTGGCTCAACACCAGGCAAGACACGAACAATAAACTTTTTCAATATTGATAACAAGTTCAGAGTTGTCGACCTTCCCGGCTATGGTTACGCTCAGGTTTCAAAAGAGGAGAAGAAAAGATGGAAGGATATGATAGAAGAGTACCTTTTGGAAAGGGAAGAGCTAAAACTTGCGGTTTTGCTGCTTGACTCAAGGCATCTTCCAACAGAAGATGACAAAATTATGCTTGGCTTTTTTGATAAGAAAGAGATTCCTATTATGATTGTCTTGACAAAATGCGATAAACTTTCTAATAATGAACTTACAAAAAACACAGAGCTTATTTCGAAAGAACTTGGAATTGAAAAGGATCTATTCTATCAATTCTCTGCAAAAACAGGCATAGGTGCAAAGCAGATTCAGTACAGTATAGTTAAATTTATGGAAGAAGCAATTTTAAAAGAGAAGGGGAAAAGATGAGGTTTGCACTTATAAGTAGCTGCCTTATAGGGCTTAATACGAAATATGATGGAACAAATAACTTGAGAAGTGAGATAGTAAAGAGACTCAAAAAAGAGTATATTTTGATACCTGTTTGTCCTGAGCAGCTTGGTGGTCTTCCAACCCCAAGAAACCCTTGTGAAATTAAAGATGGTAAGGTGCTTGATATAGAAGGCCGAGATTTTACCGATAATTTTTATAAAGGAGCTATAGAAACATTAAAAGTGGCAAGGTTTTTTGGCGCTGACATTGCATTTTTAAAGTCCAAAAGTCCTTCTTGTGGCTTTGGCAAGGTGTATGATGGTAGCTTTTCAAGAAGGCTTGTAGACGGTACAGGAATTGCTGCAAGGGTTTTGGCAGAGAATGGTATTAAGATTGTTTGTATTGACTAAAAATAATAAAGGGTGTTAAATTGGCATGGATTTCAAAGAGATTATCAAATATGACGATTTGATTTCGGTTTTGGACAACTTTTCTTATATCACAGGAATATCGGCAAATTTCTTAACAGCAGACAATCAATGGGTTGAGAATAAGAAAAAGGGCACATGTGGATTTTGTATGTTAATGAAGCAGTATTACCAAAATGGTGAAGCATGCCGAAATTCTGATTTAGCCGGTGCACAGACTGCCCAGAAGAAAAAAGGTGTACATGTTTACAGGTGTCACATGGGACTTGTTGAAGCTGTAATACCTCTTTTTTTCAACAATAGCTATATAGGTGCACTTTTTATAGGACAGATTTTGTTAGAGCCCCCAACTGAAGAGAAGTGGCAGGAAGTTTTTGAAAAAATAAAAGACCAGCCACTTGATATTGAAGCTGCAAGAAGAAGTTTTTTTAACCTTACTCATATAGACCATGAAAAGCTACAAAGTGTACTCGACATGATGCACATTGTTGCAAAGTACATCTTAGACTCTGAGATGATCAGAATATCTTCACTGTCGTCAATTGAAAAGATAATCGAATACATCAAAAACCACTATATGGAAGATATAACATTAGATGATTTGGCAAAGATGGTGTATCTGTCACCGACATACTTGAGTTATCTTTTTAAAAAACAGCTTGGGATAACATTTAAGGAGTATCTTATTAACATAAGACTGAAGAAATCAAAAGAACTCATTGAGACAACAGACCTTCCAATTGGAGAGATTTCAAAAATGGTTGGGATAGAAGATCAGAATTATTTTAGCAGACTTTTTAAGAAAAAATTTGGAGTGTCGCCGTTGAATTACAAAAAGGATAAATATATTTACGATATATCTAAAAAAAATGCTAATACATAAAAAAGAAGTGCATTTAAATTGCACTTCTTTTTTTTTAGAATGAAAATAGAAGAAAAGCTAAAAAATAATTTAAAAACATGGGGGGAGAAAAGATGGCAGAACTAAGATGGAACCCACTTTTACGCGACTGGGTGATGATTGCATCACACAGGCAAGAAAGACCTCAAATGCCGAAAGATTGGTGTCCTTTTTGTCCTGGTTCTGGCAGAGTACCAGAAACTTACGACGTTTTAGAGTATGACAATGATTTTCCGGCACTAATGCAAAATCCACCAGAACCTGATCCTGTGGCAACCAATTTTTATAAAGTGGCTCCTGCTTATGGAAAGTGTGAGGTCATTTTGTACTCACCAAATCATACAATAACATTACCTGAGCTGAGCGTTCAGCATATTCGAAAGCTTGTAGACTTGTGGGTTGAAAGGTTTGAAGCCTTGAAAAAAGATCCAAATATAAAGTTTATATTCATCTTTGAAAACAGAGGCGAGGTTGTGGGTGTTACAATGCCACATCCACACGGGCAGATATACGGCTATTCGTGGATTCCACTAAAGATTTTGCGCGAACTTGAGAGTGCTGAGTTGCACTACAATTCTTACAATGAGTGCCTAATTTGTAGAATTGACAAAGAGGAGATGGAATTTAAGAAAAGAGTAATAATCGAAAATGATCACTTTGTGACATACCTTCCTTTCTTTACAGAGTATCCATACGGTGTGTTTATCTCACCAAAACGCCATGTTAGAACAATATCAGAATTTACAGATGACGAAAAGAACAGTTTTGCAAAGATTTTGAAAGAAACTACAGGCACACTTGACAGCTTGTTTGACTATCAATTTCCGTATATGATGTGTTTTCATCAGCTACCTGTAAATGTTGACAAGGACTATTCAAGCTTCTATCATTTTCACGTTGAATTTTATCCGCCGATGCGTTCAAAAGACAAACAAAAGTTCAATGCATCAAGCGAGACAGGCGCATGGGCGCCGTGCAATACAACATCGCCCGAAGAAAAGGCAGAAGAGTTAAGACAGGCGTACAAGAGATTTTTGGACAAGATGCAAGGAGGCAAATAAAAATGGAAATCAAAGATCTTTTGAAGGTGTTCGAAGAGGTTTATGGTAAGACGGATGAAAAGATAAGGTGCTTTTTTTCAAGCGGAAGAGTAAACCTGATTGGCGAGCACACAGACTACAATGGTGGGTATGTTTTCCCTGCAGCGCTCAATGTGGGCACAACCATTTTGATTAGAAAAAGAGATGACAGCAAAATAAGACTTTATGCAACAGATTTAAAAGAGCTTGTTGAAGCTGATATTGAGAATATAGATAGCTACAAGTCTATCAAGTGGGGGAATTATCAACTTGGTGTTATAAAAGAGCTTATGAACTCAGGCTATAATGTTGGTGGTGCTGATATGCTCTTTCATGACACAGTTCCACACGGTGCTGGGCTTTCTTCTTCTGCAGCAATTGAGTGTGCAACTGGTATTGCAATCTATTCGATTTTTAATGAAAAACCCATTGATAAGGTAGCTTTAAGTTTTATTTGCCAACGAGCTGAAAATAGATTTGTTGGTGTAAACTGTGGAATTATGGACCAGTTTGCATCAAGCCTTGGTAAAAAAGACCATGCAATTTTCTTAAACACAAGGACTATGGAGTACAAGTATGTACCTTTAAAGCTTGGTGATTACAAGATTGTTGTTAGTAATACAAATAAGAAAAGAAGTCTTGCCAGCTCAAAATACAATGAAAGAAGAGAAGAGTGTGAAAAAGGACTTAAAATGTTGCAAAAAAAGCTTACAATTTCCTGCCTTGGCGAGCTGGATAGAGACACATTTGAAAAGTATAAAAACTTAATTGAAAATGAAACCATCTTGAAAAGGGTAAGACATGTTGTTTATGAAAATGACAGGGTATTAAAGTCAGTAGAGGTGTTAGAAAAAGGCGACCTTGTCAGTTTTGGAAAGCTCATGATAGACTCTCATATATCTTTACGTGATGACTATGAAGTGACCGGGTTTGAGCTTGACACACTTTTTGAAGAAGCTCTCGAGATAGACGGGGTGATTGGCAGTCGCATGACAGGTGCTGGTTTTGGCGGCTGTACAGTTTCAATTGTTCACAAGGATGCTATTGATGAGTTTATAAAAAAGGTTGGAGAGAATTATTATCAAAAAACTTCTTTAAAGCCTGACTTTTACATCTTTGACATTGACGATGGAGCAAGAGAGATAGAAATTTAAAATAATAAAGGAAAGGTTGGGACTAAGATGATTCTTGTTACGGGTGGAGCAGGATATATAGGAAGCCATATGGTTTGGCTTTTGCTTGAAAGAGGGTATGACGTTGTTGTAATTGACAATCTCGAAAAGGGTCATTCGAAAGCGGTACTTGGTGGAAAGTTCTACAAGGGTGATTTGAAAGACAAGGAGTTTTTAGATAAAGTCTTTTCTGAAAATGAAATTTCAGCAGTAATTCATTTTGCAGCATCTTCCTTAGTTGGTGAAAGTGTACAAAATCCAATAAAGTATTACTATAACAATGTCTATGGCACACTCAATCTTGTAGATACAATGATAAAGCACAATGTTAAAAAACTTGTATTCTCATCAACAGCAGCAGTATATGGAGAGCCAGAAAACATTCCTATACTTGAGACAGACAAAACTGAGCCAACAAACCCTTACGGTGAGACAAAACTTGCAATTGAGAAAATGTTAAAATGGATGGACACAGCATATGGTTTAAAATTTGTGTCACTCAGATACTTCAATGTAGCCGGTGCTCATCCAGATGGAATTATTGGTGAGGACCACAACCCTGAAACTCATTTGATACCAATAGTTCTTCAAGTAGCACTTGGTATGCGCGAAAAGGTCACTGTGTACGGCAATGACTATAACACAAAAGATGGCACATGTATAAGAGATTATATACATGTTCTTGATTTGTGTGATGCGCACCTAAAAGCATTAGAATATCTGGAAAAATATAATAAAAGCGATATATTTAATCTTGGAAACGGATTGGGCTTTTCTGTAATGGAGGTAATTGAAAAAGCAAATGAGGTTGTTGGGAAAAAGATTCCATATGAGATTGGACAGAGAAGACCAGGAGACCCTTCAATTTTAGTTGCATCATCCAAAAAAGCACAGGAAGTGCTTGGCTGGGAGCAAAAGTACAATAGCTTAGAGGTTATAATTTCAACTGCATGGAAATGGCACTCGACACATCCAAACGGCTATGATGAAAAATAAGCGTATAAAATTCAAGTACTTGCCCGAATGCAACTTATAGAGCGTTCGGGGTTTTTTGTTTTTGTATTAATTTTAATTCAAATTTAAAAATCTGCTATTGACAATATAATGTTATACTTTTAAAATAAAATATGTCAGATTGGCCTTCATCTCTTGAGATTAACTTCCCCAGACAGAAGTTAATAGTGTATAAATGCAAGAAAAAATTCTAATATTATTAGAAGGAGGGAAAAGAGTGCCTAATTCGGTTGATGAGTTTTTAAAAGGAAAGTCGATCATTGAACTTCGAGAGATTGCTAAAAGTCTTGGTATTCAAAAATATTCTTTGCTCAAAAAGAATCAGCTTATAGAAGCAATTAAAGAGTTTATTGGTACAACACCACAAGATGCACAAATATTAGAAGGTATAGAGAAAAAAGAAAAAGGCAGAAGAGGAAGAAAGAAAAAAAGTGAAATGCTTCAGCAACAGGAAACTGTAGCGCTTGATGCTCAAAATAAACAGTTAATTGAAGAAATAGAAAGTAAAGAAGAATCTAACAAAGTCGAAGCAGTGCCGTCTGAAATAGAAACACAGGTGCAAGAACAAGGGCAAGAGGGAGAAAGGAAGGCACCCAAAGAGGAACAAGAACCTAAAGAAGTTGCTGAGGCAGAGGAAAAAAGAGAAGAGGAAAAGAAAATCATAGAGCTGAAGGAAAAAAAAGAAGAAAAAAAAGAGGATAAAATGGTTATTGAAATTCCACCAGAATTAAAAGAACTTGAAGGTAAAGTTGAGATAGGTGGCATAGGTGAAGGAGTTTTGGAGATTATATATGAGCCAGGTGGCGGTGGTGGCTACGGTTTTCTAAGAGACGACTCATTTATGCCAGGACCAAACGATATCTATGTCTCACCATCTCAAATCAGAAAATTCAATCTCAAAACAGGTGACAAGATAAGAGGTCCAATTAGACTACCCAAGGAAAATGAAAAATTTGCAGGGCTTTTGTACGTCCAAAGCGTCAATGACATGAAACCTGAAGAGGTTGCAAAACGCACACCTTTTGAAGACTTGACTCCAATTTTCCCAAATAGAAGAATTGTTTTGGAAAACAAAAAAGAGCCGAACGATTTGGCAGTAAGACTAATTGACTTGATTGCTCCAATTGGAAGAGGCCAGAGAGGTCTTATTGTAGCTCCACCAAAAGCTGGTAAAACAACACTTTTAAAGAAAATAGCAAATAGTATTTTGACAAACTATGATGATTTGCATTTAATTGTTCTTCTGATTGACGAAAGACCTGAAGAGGTCACAGACATGCAAGATTCCATAAAAGC
>NZ_CP116337.1:664954-671219 GCF_028198085.1 Caldicellulosiruptor sp. DIB 104C
TTGACAATATAATGTTATACTTTTAAAATAAAATATGTCAGATTGGCCTTCATCTCTTGAGATTAACTTCCCCAGACAGAAGTTAATAGTGTATAAATGCAAGAAAAAATTCTAATATTATTAGAAGGAGGGAAAAGAGTGCCTAATTCGGTTGATGAGTTTTTAAAAGGAAAGTCGATCATTGAACTTCGAGAGATTGCTAAAAGTCTTGGTATTCAAAAATATTCTTTGCTCAAAAAGAATCAGCTTATAGAAGCAATTAAAGAGTTTATTGGTACAACACCACAAGATGCACAAATATTAGAAGGTATAGAGAAAAAAGAAAAAGGCAGAAGAGGAAGAAAGAAAAAAAGTGAAATGCTTCAGCAACAGGAAACTGTAGCGCTTGATGCTCAAAATAAACAGTTAATTGAAGAAATAGAAAGTAAAGAAGAATCTAACAAAGTCGAAGCAGTGCCGTCTGAAATAGAAACACAGGTGCAAGAACAAGGGCAAGAGGGAGAAAGGAAGGCACCCAAAGAGGAACAAGAACCTAAAGAAGTTGCTGAGGCAGAGGAAAAAAGAGAAGAGGAAAAGAAAATCATAGAGCTGAAGGAAAAAAAAGAAGAAAAAAGAGGATAAAATGGTTATTGAAATTCCACCAGAATTAAAAGAACTTGAAGGTAAAGTTGAGATAGGTGGCATAGGTGAAGGAGTTTTGGAGATTATATATGAGCCAGGTGGCGGTGGTGGCTACGGTTTTCTAAGAGACGACTCATTTATGCCAGGACCAAACGATATCTATGTCTCACCATCTCAAATCAGAAAATTCAATCTCAAAACAGGTGACAAGATAAGAGGTCCAATTAGACTACCCAAGGAAAATGAAAAATTTGCAGGGCTTTTGTACGTCCAAAGCGTCAATGACATGAAACCTGAAGAGGTTGCAAAACGCACACCTTTTGAAGACTTGACTCCAATTTTCCCAAATAGAAGAATTGTTTTGGAAAACAAAAAAGAGCCGAACGATTTGGCAGTAAGACTAATTGACTTGATTGCTCCAATTGGAAGAGGCCAGAGAGGTCTTATTGTAGCTCCACCAAAAGCTGGTAAAACAACACTTTTAAAGAAAATAGCAAATAGTATTTTGACAAACTATGATGATTTGCATTTAATTGTTCTTCTGATTGACGAAAGACCTGAAGAGGTCACAGACATGCAAGATTCCATAAAAGCAGAAATCCATTATTCTACATTTGATGAGACGCCTGAACACCATATCAAGGTTGCTGAGATGGTACTGGAGAGGGCTATGCGACTTGTTGAATGCAAGAGGGATGTTGTTATACTTCTTGATAGCCTCACAAGGCTTGCACGTGCATATAACTTGGTTGAACCACCTTCTGGAAGAACACTTTCTGGAGGTCTTGACCCTAACGCTCTTCACAAACCAAAGAAGTTCTTTGGTGCTGCACGAAACCTCAAAGAAGGTGGGAGCCTTACAATTCTCGCAACAGCCCTAATTGAGACAGGCTCAAGAATGGACGATGTAATTTATGAAGAGTTCAAAGGGACAGGCAATATGGAGCTTCACCTTGATAGAAAACTTTCTGAGAAGAGAATATTCCCAGCAATTGATATTAACAAGTCTGGAACACGAAGGGAAGAGCTTTTACTGTCTGAAGAAGAAAAGGCTGCAGTTGATGCTATTCGAAGAGCACTTTCTAACCTTGGTACTGCTGAGACAACAGAGAGGATTATCAATAGTTTAGCAAGAACGAAGTCAAATGAGGAGTTTATAAAGACAATATTAAAGAATTTACCATAAAATTTGAGTTAACAAGTAATGAATAATAAAAAATTTTAAAAATTTCTGAGATTTGAAACAAACTAATTGAGATTTGAAGCAAAGTAGCTGCTTTTTTATTACAAAAAGCAGCTACTTTTTTTATTCTGACAGTTTTTCTGGATTTAACAAAAAAGGCCTTTTGAAATAAACTGATTTTTAGGAGGTGAAAAAAATGAAAGTATGCATTGACCCTGGCCATGGTGGCAGGGACCCTGGCGCAATTGGGAAAAATGGAACAAAAGAAAAGGATATTACTCTTGCTATTGCAAAGAAGCTAAAATACATCTTGGAAGATGGTGTAAAAGCACAGGTTATACTCACAAGAGACTCTGATAAACTTCCTTGGGGACAAAGAAGTGTTCAAGAAGACCTTAAAGCACGATGCAAGATTGCAAACGAAAACATGGTAGATATCTTCATCAGTATTCATTGTAACAGCAGTACGAGAGATTCTGCAGAAGGAGCTGAAACATATTATTACAAATATAGCAAAAAAGGATTTTTGTTGGCTTTTGAGGTGCAAAAAAGCATTACTCAAATGTTAAAGCTTGTGAATCGTGGAATAAAATTTGCAAACTTTTATGTGCTAAGGGAAACAAAAATGCCTGCAATTTTAGTTGAATGCGGTTTTCTCAGCAGTCCAAATGAAGAAGCAATGCTGAGAAATGATGACTTTCAGATCAAGATGGCAATGGCAATTGCAAATGGAGTAGCAGGCTATCAAAAAAATATTGATAAACCTTAAAAAATACTGTATTCTAATAATTAAAAAATAGAGCCAAAAAACGTACTTGGCTCTTTTTGTTTTTAAATTTTTTTGCCGAAAGGGATGAAGCTGTTGAACATAAAATGGTACACTGATTTTATTCGGATAAGCGGTGTGCATATTGATTTTGATGCAACATTCTTCAGTGGTCAGTGTTTTAGATGGAAGAAAATGGATGATTTTTACATAGGTGTTGTTGATGAAAAGATAATATTCATAAAGCCTCAGGATGAGGATACCTTTGATATTTACAATTGTTCACCTGATGAATTTAAAAAATCTTTTTACTGGTATTTTGATTTAGACAAGGACTATGATGAAATTTTAGAAAAGTTATCTGGTCACGATAGCATTTTGAAAGAAGCAGTTGAAAAATATAGGGGCATGAGACTTTTGAACCAAGAACCATTTGAATGTATGATTTCATTCATTATTTCTCAGAATAACAACATAAAGAGAATTCAGCTTTTGATAGAAAGACTTTGTCAAGCCTTTGGCAAGAAAATAACATATAAAGGTTTTGTTTCTTGGTCATTTCCCACACTCGAGAGTCTCTGGAGTAGTTCAATAGATGATTTAAAACTTCTTGGTCTTGGCTACAGAGCAGAGTATATAAAAGATGCTGTTGAAAAAGTAAAAAATGGACTTATTAATTTTGATAAGCTGACTGATTTGGAGGTACAAAAAGCAAAGCAGGTTTTAAAGACTATAAAAGGAATTGGTGATAAGGTTGCCGACTGTATTTTGCTGTATTCTCTACAAAAATACAATGTGTTTCCAATTGATGTGTGGGTAAAAAGAGTGCTCAAAGAGTATTATGGATTTAAAACAAAAGACCAAATAAGAGACTTTATAAACTCTTTTGGAGATTTAGCAGGCTATGCTCAGCTTTTTCTATTTCACTATATAAGAAATAACCACAAAAAATAGAAGAAAAATACAAAATAGTGGAGGATGCTTAGTATGATTCCTTATAAGCTGATAATCCTTAGCATTGCACCATCTTTGTTTATTGCACTTTATATATATGTAAGAGACAAATTTGAAAAGGAGCCGCTGCACCTTCTTTTAAAGACTTTTGTATGGGGAGTGCTTATAAGCGCTGTTGTAGTTCCAGTTGAATACTTTTTGATGGCATATGGGAGTATTTCTGCTTCAAGCAGAATTTCTTTTATTGTATTTGAAGCCTTTATTGTAGCAGGTCTAACAGAAGAGTATTTTAAAAGACTGGTTGTTTTAAGAATTGCATACGACACACCATATTTTAATCAGCCTTTTGACGGGATTGTTTATTGTGTTTTTTCTGCTGTAGGGTTTGCGGCAATTGAAAATGTGGGATATGTACTACAATCATTTCAAACATCATATCAAGAAGCTATCACAGTAATTGTTTTAAGAGGTATCATGGCAGTGCCTGCTCATGCCATGTTCGGGGTTGTAATGGGGTACTATTTGGGTTTCGCAAGATTTGCGCCAGCTGATAGAAGCTATTGGTACTTTAAAGTATCGCTAATTTTGCCAATGCTTCTACATGGATTTTATGATTTTGTATTGATGCTAAATGTCTATGGTGCTTTAGCAATTGTTGGAATATATGAGCTTTTGCTTTTTATCTACTGTTTGAGGCTAATCAAAAGAAGTCAGGAGATTTCAAGACTATATTTTTAAAATTTGTGAGGAGATGAATTTAAAGTGACAGCTGAGGAACAAGAACGTGAGCTGAAAAAAATTGAAGCTTTTGCATATAGAAACTTGAAAAAAAATTCAATTGTGTCAATCACAGATGGTGCAATCTTTGCCATTGCAAGCGGAATGCTATCAGTCTCAACTGTTATAGTTTACTTTATTTCACACTATGTAAAGTCAAATACTTTGATTGGTCTTTTGACAACACTGAATGTGCTTTTGTCAAACTCTCCCCAGATACTTGTTGCTAAAAAGCTTGAGATGCTTGAGACTTACAAAGAGTATTTCATAAAAGTGGCTTTAATAATGCGGCTTATGTGGCTTCTTTTGGCCATTGACGTGTTTTTGTTTGCTGAAAGAAATGAACTTCTGTTTGTTATACTGTTTTACTTAATTTTCAGTCTTCAAGGATTTTTTGCTTCATTTGCAAATATTACATGGTTTAATCTGATTTTAAAACTAATACCTGAGAGACAGCGGAGCAAATTTTTTGGCATCAGGTCGTCAATTGGGGGACTTTGCGAAACGCTTGGTGCTTTTTTGATGGGTAAAATTTTGAGACTTTTAAGATATCCTTATAACTATGCTCTTTTGTTTTTCATTGCCTTTTTAATAATGATGATCTCACTTTATCTCTTTTCACTTATGAAAGAAATTCCACAAAAAAAGCCAAAAAAGGAGATTAACAATAAACACTATTTTAAAAACATGTTTTTGATCTTAAAAGAGGATAAGAACTTTACATATTACCTGTTTTCAGTTTTATTTATTGGTGCACTTGGTAAGATGCCATTTGGCTTTCAAACTATATTTGCAAAAAATAGCCTTGGTATAACTACTGAGCATGTTGCGGTTGCAACAACTATATTGTTGTTTTCTCAAACAGTTGGATATATGATGTGGGGAATTATAGGTTCAAAGTATGGGTTTAAAAGTACACTTGTAATTTCTGCTCTCATATTCTTGCCTGCAATTTATTTTACATATTTGATGAGCAATATAAATATTTACTATCTTTCAGTGGGGCTATTTGGTATTGCACAGAGTGCAAGAAATGTAAATGAGAGCAATTTAGCTGCAAAACTTTGTAAAGACCCATTAAAACAGCCAGCTTATATAGGACTTAGAAATTTTTTGATGGGACCTTTTTTTGCATTCAACTCTATTATAGCTGGAGGAATTATTGATGCACTTGGCAAAAATATTCTTTTTGTGATTTCTTTTTGCTGCATGGTGTTAGGATTTTTTATACTCTGTTTTAAGGTAAAAGAGGAATAAGGATTCAGTTTGATTGACAGGAGAATTAGTGTGTATTAGAATACACATTAGGAGGTGTATAAAGATGAGAACAAATATAATTTTGAACGATGAACTTTTAAAAAAAGCGATGGAGATAGCAGGGGTTAAAACTAAGAAGGAAGCTGTTGAGATTGCTTTAAAAGAGTTTGTTGAGAATCACAGTCGGAAGAAATTGTCAGAACTGAGAGGTAAAATTTCATTTGCAGAAGATTATGATTATAAAGAAATGAGGCTGAATTCATGATTTTAGTTGATACTTCAGTATTGATAGATTACTTTAAAGGAAACGCAAATGAAAAAGTTGAGAAGTTACATTATGTAATTTCTAACAATATACCATTTGGTATTTGTAATATAGTGTATCAGGAGATTTTGCAAGGTGCGAAGGATGAGAAAGAATTCAAACTGCTCAAGGAATATTTAAGTAGCCAGAGATTCTATGATTTGAAAAACGGTAAAGAGTCGTATGAAAAGGCTGCAGAGTTATATTTTAAATGCAAGAAAAAAGGAATCAGTATAAGAAGTACAATTGACGTGATAATTGCTCAAATAGCAATTGAAAATGGTTTACTGCTTCTTCACAACGATAAAGATTTTTCTCAGATTGCTTTGGTAGAGCCAAAGTTAAAAGAGTTTTAAGGAAGTTATTGTAAATTGTTTTTTTAATTCTTCTAAAAAGCTCTTGT
>NZ_CP116337.1:671319-680061 GCF_028198085.1 Caldicellulosiruptor sp. DIB 104C
TAAGATGCCATTTGGCTTTCAAACTATATTTGCAAAAAATAGCCTTGGTATAACTACTGAGCATGTTGCGGTTGCAACAACTATATTGTTGTTTTCTCAAACAGTTGGATATATGATGTGGGGAATTATAGGTTCAAAGTATGGGTTTAAAAGTACACTTGTAATTTCTGCTCTCATATTCTTGCCTGCAATTTATTTTACATATTTGATGAGCAATATAAATATTTACTATCTTTCAGTGGGGCTATTTGGTATTGCACAGAGTGCAAGAAATGTAAATGAGAGCAATTTAGCTGCAAAACTTTGTAAAGACCCATTAAAACAGCCAGCTTATATAGGACTTAGAAATTTTTTGATGGGACCTTTTTTTGCATTCAACTCTATTATAGCTGGAGGAATTATTGATGCACTTGGCAAAAATATTCTTTTTGTGATTTCTTTTTGCTGCATGGTGTTAGGATTTTTTATACTCTGTTTTAAGGTAAAAGAGGAATAAGGATTCAGTTTGATTGACAGGAGAATTAGTGTGTATTAGAATACACATTAGGAGGTGTATAAAGATGAGAACAAATATAATTTTGAACGATGAACTTTTAAAAAAAGCGATGGAGATAGCAGGGGTTAAAACTAAGAAGGAAGCTGTTGAGATTGCTTTAAAAGAGTTTGTTGAGAATCACAGTCGGAAGAAATTGTCAGAACTGAGAGGTAAAATTTCATTTGCAGAAGATTATGATTATAAAGAAATGAGGCTGAATTCATGATTTTAGTTGATACTTCAGTATTGATAGATTACTTTAAAGGAAACGCAAATGAAAAGTTGAGAAGTTACATTATGTAATTTCTAACAATATACCATTTGGTATTTGTAATATAGTGTATCAGGAGATTTTGCAAGGTGCGAAGGATGAGAAAGAATTCAAACTGCTCAAGGAATATTTAAGTAGCCAGAGATTCTATGATTTGAAAAACGGTAAAGAGTCGTATGAAAAGGCTGCAGAGTTATATTTTAAATGCAAGAAAAAAGGAATCAGTATAAGAAGTACAATTGACGTGATAATTGCTCAAATAGCAATTGAAAATGGTTTACTGCTTCTTCACAACGATAAAGATTTTTCTCAGATTGCTTTGGTAGAGCCAAAGTTAAAAGAGTTTTAAGGAAGTTATTGTAAATTGTTTTTTTAATTCTTCTAAAAAGCTCTTGTAAAAGATACATAACTGTTGTAAAATATTTTTGCGCCTTTATGGGTGTGAGAAAGCTGTGGGTTCGAAAAAATAACAGAATTTAACATAAATTTTAGCAGGAGGTGAATAAAATGAAGGAAGGAATCCATCCAACATATTATCATGATGCGGTTGTAAGATGTGCATGTGGTGAGACATTTATAACTGGTTCAACAAAGAAGGAAATCCATGTTGAAATTTGTTCAAAATGCCATCCATTTTTTACAGGAAAGCAGAAATTTGTTGATACAACAGGAAGAGTGGAGAGGTTTATGAAGAAATATGGTCTTGACCAGAAATAGAGTTTAAGAGGCGCACATAAAAAAGGATTAGCCTGTGCTAATCCTTTTTGTTTTATAAATTCTTAAAAGATAGGAAGATGAGTATGAAAAAAACTACAATTGGTGGTATGGCCTTGATTGAGGGTATTATGATGAAAGGGCCAAAAAAGATTTCAATTGTAATAAGAAAGCCGAACGGAGAGCTTTACAAAGAAGTAAAGGATTTGTCTATCGATGACACAAACAAATTTAAGAAAATCCCTTTTATAAGAGGAGTTTTTATCCTATTTGAACAAATGTTCTTGGGCACAAGAGCTCTGGTGAAATCAGCTGACATTGCCATGCAAGATTTGCCGCAAGAGGAAAGAGAAAAACAAAAGGACTTTTTTGACAGACTTTTTGAAAAGAAATTTTTTCAGAAAATTGGGATTAGTGATATTGCTATCTACTTTTCAGTTATATTATCAGTCATATTAGGAATACTCTTGTTTTTTTATATCCCAACGTGGTCTGTTGAGATTTTTAAAAAGTTTGATATAAACAACTTTGGCAAAAATATGATAGAAGGAATAGTAAGAGTAATAGTCTTTATTCTCTATTTATTTTTTGCATCACAGATGAAAGAAATAAAGAGGGTGTTTGAATACCATGGTGCTGAACACAAAACAATATTTGCATATGAAAATGGATCAGAATTAACTGTACAAAATATAAAAAAGTTTTCTACACATCATCCTCGCTGCGGCACAAGTTTCTTGTTTATTGTGATAATCATTAGTATTATTGTATTTACATTATCAGGTTGGCAGTCTGTGCTGATAAGAACAACTTTAAGACTTTTGCTACTACCTATTATTGTTGGTATTTCATATGAGATAATAAGATGGGCGGGAAAGAGCGAAAGCTTTCTTGCCAAGATAGTCTCATATCCTGGGCTTTGGCTTCAGAACATAACAACAAGAGAGCCTGATGAAAAGCAGATAGAGGTTGCAATTGAAGCATTAAAAGAGGTCATTCCGGAGGATAAAAGCTTAGATGAATGGTAGCAAAGACAAAAAATTGGGTAGTGTTTTAGAAGAGGTAATAAATATTTTAAAGGATTACTGCGCTGAAAACGGCGAGGATTACAAACGGATTGCTATCTTGCTGGTTTCTCAGATACTAAACATTGACAAAAGTCAGGCTATATTAGAAAAGAATTTGACAATTGAAGAAGAGGATTATCAAAGAATAATTTCTGCAGCAAAAAAATACACGATGGATTTTCCTCTTCAGTATTGTACAAACAAAGCATATTTTATGGGACTTGAATTTTATGTTGACGAGGATGTTTTAATTCCTCGTTTTGACACAGAAACATTGATAGAAGTTGCAATTGAGCTTTTTAACAGAAAAGAAAACCTTAATTTTTTAGATGTAGGGACTGGGAGTGGCTGTATTGCAATTGCTCTTTGTAAATTTTTAGATTGCAAGGTCATTGCAGTGGATATCTCAGAAAATGCTTTAAGGGTTGCTGAAAAGAATGCCAAATTAAATGGTGTTTTTGATAAAATTCATTTTGTAAAAAGCAATTTATTTGAAAACATTCCACCTTCGCTCAAGTTTGATGCAATCTTTAGTAATCCACCTTATATATCTGAGAATGAGATTTCAATGCTTGATAAAAGAGTTTTAAAGGAACCAAAACAAGCCTTATTCTCAAAAGAAAATGGGCTGTACTACTTTCAAGAGATTGCTAAAAATGCCAGGCAATATTTGAAAAAAGGCGGGTATATTATTTTTGAGGTAGGGTATAGGCAATCCCAGCATGTGAAAAAGATTTTGAAGGATTTAGGGTATGTTGATATAAAATCGAAGAATGATTTGAATAATATAGAAAGATGTGTATATGCAGCTTTGGGGTAAAAATATAACAGTAGGGGTGATTTGATGATAGAAAAACTTCAGGTAATTGAGGAAAAATATTTAGAGCTTGAAAAGAAGATCTCAGATCCTGAGATAATCAATAACAATCAAGAGTGGCAAAAGCTTATGAAAGAGCACAGCAACTTACAACCAATTGTTGAAAAGTTCAGAGAGTACAAAAGGATAATAAAGACAATTGAAGAAGCTGAAGAGCTTTTAGATACAAATCTTGATGAAGATTTTGAAAAGCTTGTAAAAGAAGAGTTAAATCAAGCAAAAGAGCAAAAGGAGATAGTAGAAAGAGAGCTTAAAATTTTACTTTTGCCCAAGGACCCAAACGACGAAAAAAATGTTATAATGGAGATAAGGGCAGGGGCAGGTGGCGAGGAAGCAGCACTTTTTGCTGCAGAGCTTTTTAGGATGTATTCAAGGTATGCTGAGAGGAAGAATTGGAAGGTTGAAGTGATGTCAACAAGTGAAAGTGATCTTGACGGTTTTAAAGAAGTCATATTTATGATAAGTGGCAAAGGCGCATACAGTAGGCTAAAATACGAAAGTGGTGTTCACAGAGTCCAAAGAGTGCCAGTTACAGAGTCAGGTGGAAGAATCCATACATCCACAGCAACTGTGGCAGTACTTCCTGAAGTTGAGGATGTTGAGGTTGAGATAAGAGAAGAGGACCTTGAGATTGAGACATTTAGAGCAGGTGGTGCAGGTGGTCAGCATGTAAACAAAACAGAATCTGCTGTAAGAATAACTCACAAACCTACAGGAATTGTTGTATCCTGTCAAGATGAGAGATCGCAGCATGCAAACAGGGACAGAGCTATGAAAATTTTAAGAGCGAGGCTTTATGACTATTATCAGTCCTTGCAGCAAAAGGAGATAGAGTCACAGAGGCGAAGCCAGGTTGGAACAGGTGATAGAAGCGAACGAATCCGCACTTACAACTTTCCTCAAGGTCGTGTGACAGATCATAGGATAGGGCTAACACTTTATAAGCTTGAGCAAGTTTTAGACGGTGACCTTGACGAGATAATTGATGCACTCATAACACATTTTCAGACAGAGAGATTAAAAGAGGTTGGCTAAGGTGCCGATAATAAATATGATAGTATGTGCAAAATTTCAAAAAAAGGGATGATGAAGAAAGATGGATATATTGTCAATTGGCGGGCTTATTTTGGGCTTTGGTTCACTTTTGACTGCATTTATAATTGAAAAAGGTAATCCAGCAAAGCTTTTGCAGATTTCTGCTGCGATGATCGTGTTTGGAGGGACAATTGCAGCTGTGTTGGTTTCATTTCCAATGTCTGAGATAAAGCTTGCAATAAAGCATCTGAAAATGGTGTTTATGGACAAGAAGATAGACTTTTCGGGGATTGTGGAACAGCTCGTGCAGCTATCTGACAGGGCACGAAAAGAAGGGCTTTTAGCTCTTGAGCAAGAAATTCCCAATATCCAAAATCCTCTTTTGAAAAAGGGTTTGGGGTTGGTTGTTGATGGAATTGAAGGTGAGGTCATAAGGGACATTTTAGATAGAGAGGTATATCTTGCAGAAAATGAGCTAAGAGCTGCAGCAGAGGTTTTTGAAGCAGCAGGTGGTTATTCGCCTACAATGGGTATTATTGGTACTGTAATGGGGCTAATTTCGGTTTTGAGCAACATATCAAATCCTGACGAAGTTGCACCAGCAATAGCTGTTGCTTTTGTTGCTACTTTATACGGAGTTTCCTTTGCAAATCTTGTATGGCTTAACTTTGGTAAAAAGATTAAGACAAAAGCAAAACAAGAAAAGATGTTAAATGAAATTATTGTGGAAGGACTTTTATCAATCCAAGCAGGGGAAAATCCCAGAATACTGAGAGAGAAAATAGGTGGAATTCTCCCAGAAGGCAAGCAGCAAGAAAGGCAAGCTGGAGAGGCTGCAAGCGCTACAATTGGGGGTTGATATAGATGGGAAGGAGAAGAGTTGAGGAACCAGAAAAAGAAAATCATGAACGATGGCTTATTACTTATTCAGACTTGATTACACTTTTGCTAATTTATTTTGTGGTCCTTTATTCAATGAGCAAAATTGATATAGATAAATACAAAAACTTTACAGAATCGCTGACATCTGTATTAAAAGGTACTGCTTATATCTTTGAAAATTCTGGTCCCTCTATTTTGGAAGGACTTTCAGGAAAGAATGTAAAAGGGACAAATACTGACATTGGTGGAACAACCAAAAATAGACAAATGACTGAAGAAGAGATTATAAATGATATCCAAAAGCAGGTTTTGAGCCTTATTAAGGAACATGGTATTGAAGGCAAAGTGCTTGTGATACAGGAAGAAAGAGGACTGTCAATATTACTTAAAGATGTTCTCTTTAACAGTGGCTCTGCGCAGCTGACGCCTCAGGCAAAAGAAGTTGTGCATGAAATCGCCAAAATTTTAGAAAAAGTTCCCAATAATGATATAAGAATTGAGGGGCACACAGACAATGTTCCCATTCATAACAAGTACTTTTATTCAAACTGGGAGCTTTCAACTGCAAGAGCGACTACTGTTTTACAAGAAATTCTAAGAGTTTCGAAAGTAAAACCAGAAAGATTTTCTGTTGTAGGATATGGTGAATATAGGCCAATTGCATCAAACAAAACACCTCAGGGAAGAGCTCTTAACAGAAGAGTTACCATTGTGATTTTAAGAACTGTTTACAGCAAAGCAGAGCCGGCAAGGTAAATATTTTGTATTTTTTGTTTATAAAGATTTGAACTTTGTCATAATATTTAAATGAACATTCATCACTCTAAAAATGTAATGAGTTATATAACTTTCAACCTGTTTGCTTTTTTATGTGGAATATTGGGCGCATGTATTGGTGCAGTTTTTACTTTATTTTTGCCCCTTGAGAATGAAAAGGTAATTGACATTTTGATAGGCTTTACATCAGGACTAATGTTAGGTCTTATTAGTTTTGGACTTATTCCTGAGGCAATAAGTCTTTCAAGCTTGCTGCCTAGCATAGCAGTTTTAATTATTTCATATATAGCAATTGGAGTAATTGAAAGATATTTGAATACAAGTCCAATTTTTGCAGAAAATCGATATATAAAGAGCGGGTTTTTAATTTCGATTGGGATTGCTCTTCATAACTTTCCAGAAGGCTTAGCAATAGGCAGCAGCTTTACCTTCAACCATAGATTTGGAATTTTAGTTGGGATTATGATAATTATTCACGATATACCTGAGGGTTTTGCGCTTGCTGTGCCATTTAAGATTGCAAAAAAGAGAAGTATTGACATACTTAAAATTGCCTTTTTATCTGGAGTTCCTACAGGGATTGGTTGCTTGATAGGAAGCTTATTAAGTTCTATTACCAGGCTTTTGATGGCAGGCTGTCTTATGGCAGCTGCAGGCGCAATGCTCTATGTTGTCATGAGCGAGATGATACCAGAGTATAGTCGAAAAGAGGATTTTAAAATTTGTGCAGTTTCTAATATGATTGGAATAGTCTTTGCACTACTGTTATTGGAGTGGTTAGAGCTGTGACTATGATAATTGATGCTAAAGGAAAGATAGATTACAATAAGCTTTCAAAGGCGGCTCAAATTTTAAAAGAAGGTGGTCTGGTTGCATTTCCCACCGAGACTGTTTATGGGCTTGGCGCAAATGCACTTTTAAAAGAAGCGGTTGACAAGATTTTTGTTGCAAAAGGAAGGCCGCAAGATAATCCTTTAATTGTACACATATCATCAAAAAAAATGTTGGATATGTGTGCAAAGGTTACTGATGAAAGAGTTTACAAGCTAATAGAGAAATTTTGGCCAGGACCTCTTACAATTGTTCTTCCTAAGAAAGAATGTATACCGGACAATGTAACAGCAGGCCTTAACACTGTTGGTATCCGGATGCCGAACAATAAAATTGCACTTGAGCTGATTGAGTTAGCGGGTGTGCCAGTTGCGGCACCGTCTGCAAATGTATCAGGAAAGCCAAGTCCAACAGAAGCTCAGCATGTGATAGAAGATCTTTTTGGCAAGGTTGATGTGATTATTGACGGTGGTAAGTGCTCTTTTGGGCTTGAGTCAACAGTGATCGATTTGAGTAGCTCAAAGCCATATATATTGCGTCCAGGTGCAGTGCCTTTTTCGATTTTGAAAGAAATTTTGGAGGATATTGAATATGACCCTTCAATTTTAGCTGGAAATATTCTATCTGTGCCTAAGGCACCAGGTATGAAGTACAAGCACTATGCACCAGACGCAAAGATGATAGTTGTCAAGGGAAAAATTCACAAAAGAATAGATAAGATAAATGAGATAAAAAAGGATTTAGAAATAAAAGGATACAAAGTTGGTATACTTTGCTTTTATGAGACGTCTCACAATTTTGAATCTCAATACAAAATCGTATTAGGTAGTATGTTTGACTATAAAGAATGTGGAAAAAACTTATTTTCTGCCTTAAGAAGGTTTAACCACCTTGGTGTTGATTATATCATCTGCGAATGGGGAGAATTTGGAATAGAATATCTTGCGCTTGAAAATAGGCTTTTTAAAGCATCAGCAAACAATGTGATTGAGGTGTTGTGATGAGCAAGAAAAAGATACTTTTTGTGTGCACAGGCAATACGTGTAGGAGTCCCATGGCTGAATATCTTTTGAAAGATAAACTGAAAAAAATGAACATAGATGATATTGAGGTTGAATCGGCGGGCTTGTCTGCTTTTTTTCCACAAAAAGCATCAAAGAACGCTGTATTGGTTATGAACGAGCTTGGGATTGACATTTCTTCTCATGTATCAAGGCTGATTAATGAAGATATGATAAAGGAAAGCAATTTAATTTTGACAATGGAAAAATATCATAAAGAAGCAATAATCAATATGTATCCTGGTGTAATGGACAAAGTCTTTACTCTAAAAGAGTATGTATTAGATAGCAAAGAAAATCTTGATGTAGTTGACCCTTACGGTGGAGACGATGACAAGTACAGAAAGTGCAGAGATGAACTAAATGACCTGATTGACAAACTCTTGTCGAAAGTGGATGACATATGATAAAGGTAATCTGCGTTGGGACAATAAAAGAAAGGTATTTTAAAGAGGCCGCAGAGGAGTATAAAAAACGACTTTCAAGATGGACAAAAATTGAGGAAATTGAAATAAAAGAAGAAGATGAGAACAAATACCGAAACGTTGAGATGCTTTTTAAAAAAGAGGCTGAAAAGATACTAAAACACATAAAAGAAGGCCAGTATGTAGTAGTGTTTGATATAAATGGGACTCAGCTAAGCTCTGAAGAATTTGCAGAATTGTTAGATAAAAAAGTCTCAAAAGGAGAGG
>NZ_CP116337.1:680161-681834 GCF_028198085.1 Caldicellulosiruptor sp. DIB 104C
AGTGCCTTTTTCGATTTTGAAAGAAATTTTGGAGGATATTGAATATGACCCTTCAATTTTAGCTGGAAATATTCTATCTGTGCCTAAGGCACCAGGTATGAAGTACAAGCACTATGCACCAGACGCAAAGATGATAGTTGTCAAGGGAAAAATTCACAAAAGAATAGATAAGATAAATGAGATAAAAAAGGATTTAGAAATAAAAGGATACAAAGTTGGTATACTTTGCTTTTATGAGACGTCTCACAATTTTGAATCTCAATACAAAATCGTATTAGGTAGTATGTTTGACTATAAAGAATGTGGAAAAAACTTATTTTCTGCCTTAAGAAGGTTTAACCACCTTGGTGTTGATTATATCATCTGCGAATGGGGAGAATTTGGAATAGAATATCTTGCGCTTGAAAATAGGCTTTTTAAAGCATCAGCAAACAATGTGATTGAGGTGTTGTGATGAGCAAGAAAAAGATACTTTTTGTGTGCACAGGCAATACGTGTAGGAGTCCCATGGCTGAATATCTTTTGAAAGATAAACTGAAAAAAATGAACATAGATGATATTGAGGTTGAATCGGCGGGCTTGTCTGCTTTTTTTCCACAAAGCATCAAAGAACGCTGTATTGGTTATGAACGAGCTTGGGATTGACATTTCTTCTCATGTATCAAGGCTGATTAATGAAGATATGATAAAGGAAAGCAATTTAATTTTGACAATGGAAAAATATCATAAAGAAGCAATAATCAATATGTATCCTGGTGTAATGGACAAAGTCTTTACTCTAAAAGAGTATGTATTAGATAGCAAAGAAAATCTTGATGTAGTTGACCCTTACGGTGGAGACGATGACAAGTACAGAAAGTGCAGAGATGAACTAAATGACCTGATTGACAAACTCTTGTCGAAAGTGGATGACATATGATAAAGGTAATCTGCGTTGGGACAATAAAAGAAAGGTATTTTAAAGAGGCCGCAGAGGAGTATAAAAAACGACTTTCAAGATGGACAAAAATTGAGGAAATTGAAATAAAAGAAGAAGATGAGAACAAATACCGAAACGTTGAGATGCTTTTTAAAAAAGAGGCTGAAAAGATACTAAAACACATAAAAGAAGGCCAGTATGTAGTAGTGTTTGATATAAATGGGACTCAGCTAAGCTCTGAAGAATTTGCAGAATTGTTAGATAAAAAAGTCTCAAAAGGAGAGGAAATAGTATTTGTAATAGGAGGCTCAAATGGCCTTGCAGATGCTATAAAAAAGAGGGCAAATTTACTAATTTCATTTTCCAAGCTTACTTTCCCTCATCAGCTTTTTAGGATTCTTGTGTATGAACAGATATATAGAGGATTTACAATTATTAAAGGAATAAAATACCATAAGTAAAGTAGGCTGCTCATTTTAAAGCAGCCTAAACTATTTTGTCAGCAAGTTAAAATAATTTATTACAAATGTATCATTGTCCCAATTCCCTTGTCGGTAAATATCTCAAGCAAGATGCAATGTGGAATTCTTCCATCAAGAATATGAGTACGATTGACCCCATGCTTTAGAGCGTCAATACAGCCCAAAACCTTTGGAATCATTCCGCCGTCAATCTTTCCTTCATCAATCATTTTTAAAACCTCATCAGCACTAATTGCTGAGATTATCTCTGAACTGTTTTTGTCATATTTTAG
>NZ_CP116337.1:681934-702843 GCF_028198085.1 Caldicellulosiruptor sp. DIB 104C
TACTTTTTGTGTGCACAGGCAATACGTGTAGGAGTCCCATGGCTGAATATCTTTTGAAAGATAAACTGAAAAAAATGAACATAGATGATATTGAGGTTGAATCGGCGGGCTTGTCTGCTTTTTTTCCACAAAAAGCATCAAAGAACGCTGTATTGGTTATGAACGAGCTTGGGATTGACATTTCTTCTCATGTATCAAGGCTGATTAATGAAGATATGATAAAGGAAAGCAATTTAATTTTGACAATGGAAAAATATCATAAAGAAGCAATAATCAATATGTATCCTGGTGTAATGGACAAAGTCTTTACTCTAAAAGAGTATGTATTAGATAGCAAAGAAAATCTTGATGTAGTTGACCCTTACGGTGGAGACGATGACAAGTACAGAAAGTGCAGAGATGAACTAAATGACCTGATTGACAAACTCTTGTCGAAAGTGGATGACATATGATAAAGGTAATCTGCGTTGGGACAATAAAAGAAAGGTATTTTAAAGAGGCCGCAGAGGAGTATAAAAAACGACTTTCAAGATGGACAAAAATTGAGGAAATTGAAATAAAAGAAGAAGATGAGAACAAATACCGAAACGTTGAGATGCTTTTTAAAAAAGAGGCTGAAAAGATACTAAAACACATAAAAGAAGGCCAGTATGTAGTAGTGTTTGATATAAATGGGACTCAGCTAAGCTCTGAAGAATTTGCAGAATTGTTAGATAAAAAAGTCTCAAAAGGAGAGGAAATAGTATTTGTAATAGGAGGCTCAAATGGCCTTGCAGATGCTATAAAAAAGAGGGCAAATTTACTAATTTCATTTTCCAAGCTTACTTTCCCTCATCAGCTTTTTAGGATTCTTGTGTATGAACAGATATATAGAGGATTTACAATTATTAAAGGAATAAAATACCATAAGTAAAGTAGGCTGCTCATTTTAAAGCAGCCTAAACTATTTTGTCAGCAAGTTAAAATAATTTATTACAAATGTATCATTGTCCCAATTCCCTTGTCGGTAAATATCTCAAGCAAGATGCAATGTGGAATTCTTCCATCAAGAATATGAGTACGATTGACCCCATGCTTTAGAGCGTCAATACAGCCCAAAACCTTTGGAATCATTCCGCCGTCAATCTTTCCTTCATCAATCATTTTTAAAACCTCATCAGCACTAATTGCTGAGATTATCTCTGAACTGTTTTTGTCATATTTTAGCCCTTCAACATCTGTCATGAACATGAGCTTTTCGGCTTTTATTGCCTTTGCAATCTCAGCAGCAACAGTATCCGCATTTATATTATAACTTGTGCCATCCTCACCAACGCCAATTGGTGCAACAACTGGTATGTACTCATCTTTTGCAAGCATTTCCAAAACCTTTGCATTGATTGACACAACCTCACCAACATACCCTAAATCTACTTTTTCTCCATTTACAATCTCATAGTGCTTTCTTGCCTGAATCAGATTTCCATCAATACCACAGATACCTATTGCTTTTCCGCCTTTTTGATTAAGCATTGAGACAAGTTCTTTGTTTGTCTTTCCAACCAAAACCATCTGAGCAACTTCCATTGTCTGCATATCTGTAACTCTAAGACCATTTACAAATTGGCTTTCAACATTTAGCTTTTTTAACACAGAATTTATCTCAGGTCCGCCACCGTGGACAACAATTGGGTTAACACCGATGTATTTTAAAAGTGTGATATCTTCCATAACCCAGTTTTTGAGCTTATCATTTATCATTGCATTTCCGCCATACTTTATTACAACTGTCTTGCCATAGAGCTTTTGAATATATGGAAGAGCCTCTATCAAAATACTTGCTTTTTCAATTAATTTGTCCATCTCTTCATACATACTTAGCAATCCTCCACTAACAAAGTTTTTTTAAAAATACTCTCCAACTATCACAAGTCCTGTTTTTTCATTTAAGGAAAATTTAATATTCATGTTCTGTATTGCCTGGCCAGCGGCACCTTTAATTAAATTGTCAATACAGGAGATTACAATTACTCTATTTGTTTTTTTATCAACCTCAAGACCAATGTCAACAAAGTTTGTCCCTGTGACATACTTTAACTCTGGCAGGCTATCTTCATATATCCTTATGAAAAATTCATCCCTGTAAAACTCCTTGTAAATCTCAATCAGTTCATTTTTATTCAAACTCTTTGTGAAGGTTGCATATATGGTTGACAAAATTCCTCTTTTTACAGGCAAAAGATGAGGCGTAAATGAGAGATTCAGATCTTCACCAAAAAGAAAACTGCATTTTTCTTCTATCTCACTTGTATGTCTGTGTTTGGCAACCCCATATGCTTTAAAATTCTCATCAACTTCACAAAAGCTATAAGCAAAGTCTGCCTTTTTCCCAGCACCAGAAACACCTGATTTTGAGTCAATTATGATACTGTCTTTTTGGATAAGCTTATTTTTCAAAAGTGGAGCCAAGCCTAAAATAGCGCTGGTAGGATAGCAACCCGGGTTTCCAACTATCTTTGAAGATTTAATCTCTTCCCTGAATATCTCACAAAGCCCATAGCTACTTTCATTTAAAAGTTCTGGGTATTTATGATTGCCATAGTCTTTTGAGTATCGAGTAAGGTCCTTGTATCTAAAATCGCTACTCAGGTCAATTACAACCTTTCCAAGGTCATATGCCACTTTTACGTATTCTTGTGACACACCATGTGGCAAAGCGCAGAAAACTACATCTGCTTCTTTGACCAAATCAATATCAAACTCTTTAAATGTCAGATTCAAAATCTTTTTGAACTGTGGATTTGTATTTTCAATGGAAATATCTTTATTACTTGACGAAATAATCGATGAGATTTCTACCTCTGGATGTTTTAGTAAAAGCCTTATTAGCTCGATTCCAACATACCCTGATGCTCCAATGATTGATGCCTTTATCAACTTTGTTCATCTCCTCAAAATGTGACTTTAGCTATACAAATAATTATACATCAGTGTGTATAAAAATACAATAGTATTCTACCAAATATTTAAATTGATTTATTCGACAAGGTAGGATATTATATAACTATAAATGACATTTTTTGCGGGGTAGGTTGTAGTGAAAAAAATAAAGAGAATAGTAGCAACCGTTGTAGTTTTCTCATTACTTCTTATCTCAGTTTTTGCAGCCACATCTTATAAGCTCTTTGTAGATGGCAAGCAGGTAGGTTCTGTCAAGATTTTGGAGTATAACAAAACTGTCTACCTTGCTTTGGCAGACTTTTTCAGGTATAAAGGGTTTGCTGTCTCCTATGACTCGAAAGCCAAAAAGGTTACCGCTAAAAAATCTAAGGATACATACGAGTTTTACATTGACAAAACCTACTACTATTACAATAAAACAAAGAAAACTCTTTTAGGAAAGACTTTTATTAAAAGTGGGAAGTCATACATATTAGGAAAAGACATAGCTTCAATTTTCAAGTATTCCTATCAGGAAGATAAGACAAAAAAGGTCATTAAATTAACGTCAAAAAGAACTTTAACCAGTAATACCCAGAAAAACGCTTCTTCGTCAAAAACTTTGGCATCGCGTGGGGATGTTCGAAAAACTGGAGCAGAAACTATTTATCTTTCTGATTTGAAGTATTCAATTGAAAGCAGTAAATTTACTTTGCTAATAAGTACTTCAAAACCTGCTATCTACAAAGATTACAAGTTATCAAATCCAGACAGAATAGTAATTGATATTTTAAATACAGTTGATAATTTAGAGAACAATGTAATTCAGGTTGGCAAAGGTGGAATTTTAAGAATAAGACATGCTCTTAATAAAACCTCAACCGGGGAGCCATTTTCAAGGGTTGTTATTGACTATGACGCAGGTCTGATCAAAAGCTATAAGGTTAGTAAAGTTGATAGTCAAATAAAACTCGAGATTGATTTGCCAAAAACTGTCGAAAATAAGACGAATATAGACAGTAGCAGTAGTATAAATAGTCCAGGTAACAATAGCCAAGAAATTGGCACAGCTCCAGCTCAAGAGTCTTACAATCCATATAGGATTCAGAAGGTTAATATTACAAGCTCTGATGAATTTACTGTGGCAGAGATGGATATCCTCCCAACAGTTGTAAGTGAAATTTACAGGGCAGATGAGTCTTTTGTAGTCCTTAGCCTAAAAGGTGCTCAGTTTAATCTTGACAATGGAAGCCTTTTCCAGGTAAATGATGGAATATTAGATTACTATGTTCTGACAAATGTTGACCAGAACAGTGCACAGGTTATATTTTCTACAAAAGCAAAGATATTTATCCTAAATAAACTTGGTAACAAGTTGGAAGTTGTCTTTGCAAATCAATATGGTAATATGAAACTTTATCAGAGAAATGGACTTGTTATAAGCTCTCCTTTTGTATCTGATATAAGCTATACATATGACAGTACCACCAATGTAATAAAGATAGGAAGCAGAAGTCCAATTACAATCTCAGATGATGTCTATAGCCTAAAAGGTACAATTGTAACAAGTGTATATTCAGTTTATCAAGATGATGGGTGTATAATAACTATTGTAGTCAATCCTGACTACATAGCTTCAGTTACTAAAGGTGATAAAAATATCATAATTGGTTTTTCACAAAAACCAAAGCCTAAAAATAAACTTAAAATCTTTATCGACCCCGGGCATGGCGGGTCTGACCCAGGAGCCATTTATACAAAAATTGTAAATGGCAAGAAGGTAACATACCACGAAAAGGATTTTAACTTGGATATAGCATTAAAGCTTAAAGAGAAGCTCAAGAGCCTTGGGTATGAGGTTTACATGTCGCGAGAGACAGACAAATTTGTTGACCTTTATGACAGAACAAAGGTGGCAAATAGCTTAAATGTTGACCTATTTATATCCATTCACAACAATGCAGTAGACAATCCTCAAACCCGTGGCACAATGGTCTTGTACAAGGAAAAGAATTTAAATAGTTTTATCTCAGACAAGCAATTTGCACAGATTGTGTTGGATTATATAATTAAAGAAGTGGGAACGCAAAACAAAGGAATTGTAGAAAGGCCAAATCTGGTTGTTTTAAAGACATCAAATATGCCAGCAGTTTTAGTTGAGGTTGCATTTGGTACAAATCAAGATGATTTAAATCTTCTTTTGAGTGATTCTTTCAAAGATGCAGTTGCAAAGGCTATAGCTGGTGCTGTGGAGTTTATAAATACAAACTATAGAAAATAAAAGCAAAAAGGCTGGTCCGTAAAAGACTGGTACGCAAAATGCCAGCCTTTTTGTTTTAAGGCTACTTTTGGCCAAATATAAATCTTTCAAAAGCTTCTGCAACTGCACCCTGATTGTTTGTAGCATATGTTACAAATTTTGCAAATCTTTTTACCTCATCAGGAGCGTTTGCAACTGCAACGCTTATTTGTGCGAGCTGAAACATTCCAATGTCATTAAAATTGTCGCCAATTGCTAGAATGTTTGATGGAGTTATCATTTTTGTTTCTAAAAATTTTGAAAGTGCTTTTTCTTTAGAGGAGTTAATATCAAGGATTTCTAAAAACCCATAGTTCTTGTTGTCAGAGGCATAATACAAAATAATATTTATGCTGCTACTGAGATTTTTCAAAATATTTGCTAAGTGTTTCAACTTTTCATACCTTCCAACAATCCCAATGTGACTAATTGGAAATTTTACAAAATCAAGAAGATTCTTTTTGGGATATGTTGGTTTGAAAAGCTCTCTTCCTTTTACAAAGTTTAAAAAATATGTATCATAAGACTCTCTCAGTTTGTATATCATATGAAAATCCTCTTCAAATCCTAAAACTATATAGTAATCGACATCAAGGTGATTTTGCTCTAAAAAGCTCAAAATTTCTATCTTTGCATTCTCTTTTAGATAGTTTTTTATAATGGGCTCAGAAAACATATCATCAAAGACATAGACTCCATTTGCTGATATTAAATGGCAAGGAATTTCAAGCTTTTTAGCAATATCAAATGCAGAAGCCCCTCTTCCTGTACATAAAACTATCTCAACGCTGTATTCCATTGAGGCTTTTTTCAAGGCTTTAATATTATTTTCAGGGATATTGCCACTATCGTCTAAAAGAGTTCCGTCTATGTCGATTGCAGCCAATTTTATCAACCTTATCACCTTCTTACCAGAAATGTTGAACAAAAAAGAGATAGAAGCTTTCTTCTATTCTGAACTTTGTTAACAAATTAACTTTTGCATACTGTATACAAGACCACGAGAATGTGTTATAATCTTAATAGCAATAGTTTATCATCACAAAGAGAAAGGGGCAATATTGGACATATGGAGTACATCTATTTATCGCTAATATTTATACCAATCATAGTTGCAGGTTTGATTTACCTATTTAACAATAGCACGTTTAGAAAGGCTATTGTTTTTTTAATGTCTGCTGTACTGGTTGTGCTGATGGTATTTGCCATTTTACAGGGTGACAAAGAAGTAAAACTTTCTCATGCATTAAATTTTGCTTTGGAGTATTTAATAACATTTGCTGATTATTTCTTACTTGCTGTAATATTCTTGATAGGTCTAAAGCTAAAAAATAACCTCATAAGCCTTCTTGCAGCTCTGCAATTTGTTCTGATGTTTGTATTTGAATTTAGGGCAGGAAAATTAGAGGTTGAAAATGTCTTTTATGTTGACCACCTGACATTTATAATGCTTATGCTGATAAATGTAATAGGCCCATTGATTAGTATATTTGCCCTTTCATATATGGAGGAGCATGAAAAACATCTGCACCTTGAGAAAAGTAAGCAAAACATATTTTTTGCAGTAATAATGCTCTTTTTAGGTGCTATGAACGGGCTTGTTTTGTCAAACAACATCTTGTGGGTGTACTTTTTCTGGGAGATTACAACACTTTGCTCTTTCTTGCTAATCTCACATGATGGGAATGAACAAAGTATCAAGAATGCAACAAGGGCGCTTTTGTTAAACTCCCTTGGCGGGCTTTCTTTTGTAGTAGGTATAATATTTATGTACTATAAATCTGAGGCTATTGCTTTGAGTGAAATTATAAGGTCTCAAGATAGCAGTATATTGATGATACCAATTGCGTTTTTAGCATTGGCAGGTTTTACAAAGTCAGCACAGTTTCCGTTCCAAAGCTGGCTTTTGGGCGCGATGGTAGCACCAACACCAGTGTCTGCGCTTTTGCATTCAAGCACAATGGTAAAAGCAGGAGTTTATCTGATTTTGAGATTATCGCCTGTTTACATTGATTCGTGGCTGTCAAATATAGTTGCCATTTTAGGTGCGTTTACATTTGTCGCGGCAGCACTTTTGGCAATATTTCAGACAAATGCAAAGAGGATTTTGGCATACTCAACAATTTCAAATTTAGGGCTTATAATTGCACTGTCATCTGTTGCAAATGTATATTCAATCTATGCAGCAGCACTTTTAATTGTACTACATGGTGTGTCAAAGGCGCTCTTGTTCTTATGTGTTGGTTCAATTGAACAGGGCATTGGCTCACGTAATGTAGAAGATATGGATGGTATTAAATATAAAATGCCGATAGTAGCTTTTCTTACCCTTTTGGGAAGTGTGTCTATGCTACTTCCGCCCTTTGGTGTTTTGATTACAAAGTGGATTGCAATAGAAGTTTCAACCCAGAACATTGTTGCCATGCTTGAGATAATACTTGGAAGTGCATTTACAGTTGTGTTCTGGACAAAGTTTATTGGAAAGATTCTCTCAGATGGGAAAGATACAAAAAGGATTGAAATTTTTGAAGGTTTGAGACACCTTCCATTGATTACTATATCAATACTTGTAATACTTGTGAGTGTGTTTATGACACAGTTTACAAACGCGTTTGTTGTGCCATTTTTCAAGTCGTCTTTTGCGAGGTATTCGGGAGTTAGTAGCAGAGCTCTTAAAGATTTGTATATAAAAGATTTCTTTGGATTCAACCCCTTTGTTTTCTTTGGGATACTTGCTTTGGCAGTTGTAGTTGGAGTAATACTCTACACACTTTTAAGGCCAAAAAGATATGTCAATGTTTATATGTCGTGTGAGAATGATGACAACTTTAGCTTTAGAGCAGAAAAAGATGAGTCTGTAGAGCTTGAATTTAAAAACTATTACTTTGAGACATTAATAAAAGAAAGCAACATCACATTAATTTCAAATATTATCTCAGTCGCATTAATTGCTATAATGTTTGGGGTGATATTAAAGTGAAGGAAATTGCTCTGGTTTTACTCACAATAATAATAGCACCAATCATTGGTGGAATTTTGACAGGTATTGATAGAAAAATTACTGCGCGTATGCAAAACAGGTTTGGACCACCAATTTTGCAGCCATTTTATGATTTGTTCAAGCTGTTTTCAAAAGAGACTATAGTTGTTTCAAGTACACAGATTCTCTATGCATTTTTGTTCTTAGTCTTTAACATGGTTGCGCTTGTTATGTTTGTTTTAAAGATGGATTTGCTTTTGATTTTATTTGTACTTGCGTTTGCTGTCACAGCACTAATTTTGGGAGCAATGTCAACAAACTCTCCTTATTCACGAATTGGTGCTCACAGAGAGTTAATTTCTGTGCTTGCATATGAGCCAGTTTTAATTGCTATGATAATTGGAATTTATTTTGTTACAGGCAGCTTTAAAATAGATGATGTGATAAAGCATAACAACTTTTTGATATTTGAGCTTCCATTTATATTCATTGCATTTACCTATGTACTGACAATAAAGCTTAGAAAATCTCCATTTGATTTGTCAACATCGCACCATGCGCATCAGGAGATTGTAAAAGGTATCACAACAGAGTTTGCAGGACCTATTTTGGGCCTGATTGAACTTGGCCACTGGTATGAACTTGTACTTTTGCTTCTTTTCATAGGCTTGTTCTTTGCAAAAAACATAGTAGTTGCAATCATTGCAATGCTTTTGGGCTACTTTTTAGAGATTTTGATTGACAATATCTCAGCAAGACTTACATGGAAGATAATGCTAAGACTTACATGGTCGATGGCTTTGGGGCTTGCTTTGGTCAATCTAATTTGGGTATACATAAAATACAGGGTATTATAAAAAAATAAAGGTGGGGTAAAGAGTGATTTTCAGGAAAGCGTTGAAAAAATCGCCATGGATTATTCACTATGATTGTAACAGCTGTAACGGCTGTGATATAGAGATTTTATCAACACTTACTCCAGTATACGATGTTGAGAGGTTTGGAATTATAAATGTAGGAAATCCAAAACATGCAGATATACTTGTTGTGTCTGGTTCTGTGAACCACAGAAATGCAAGGGTTTTAAAAAATATATACGATCAGATGCCACACCCGAAAGCAGTTGTGGCAATTGGAGCTTGTGCGTGTTCAGGTGGAATTTTCAAGGAATGCTACAACACTTTGGGCGGAGCGGACACAGTCATTCCAGTTGATGTGTATGTTCCAGGTTGTGCACCCCGGCCTGAAGCTATTATGGAAGGGATTTTAAAAGCTGCTGAGATATTAGAGGAAAAGAAAAAGAATATGAAAAAGGGTGAGATTTTGAATGCTGCAAAATCTTAAAGAGATACAAAAAGAGGATTTGAGAAAAGAGGTATTTGAACTAAAATCAAGCGGGCACAGGTTTGTCACAGCAACTTGTGTTGATTTGGGAGATGGCAGGTTTGATATAATATATCACTTTGACAAGGACTATGAACTTAAAAACTTGAGAGTCACAATAGAAAATGACGAGAAGATGCCGTCTATTTCAGATATCTATTTTGCTGCAGTATTTGTTGAAAATGAAATCAAGGATTTGTTTGGCATAGACTTTGAAAATCTTCTCATTGACTATGAAGGAAAGTTCATGATAACAGATGAGCTTGACAGTCCTATGCGTAAAAAGCCAGTTGTGAAGGTCAAGAAAGGGGAGTAAGAAAGCTTTGGGTAAAAGGACAATAGTGCCGTTTGGACCACAGCATCCTGTATTGCCAGAACCGCTTCAGCTGAGGCTTGTGTTAGAAGATGAAAAGGTTGTAGAGGCAATCCCTGCAATTGGGTATGTTCATAGAGGACTTGAAAAGCTTGCTGAAGAAAAGGATATTAATCAGAACATATACGTGGTTGAAAGGGTTTGTGGAATTTGTTCTTTCCAGCAGGCACTTGCGTACTGCCAAGGGATTGAAGAGTTGATGGGGGTTGAAGTTCCAGAAAGAGCTAAATATTTACGTGTAATTTGGGCGGAGCTTCATAGGCTTCACAGCCATCATTTGTGGCTTGGACTTTTGGCAGATGCGTTCGGATTTGAAAGCCTGTTTATGCAGTGCTGGCGAAATAGAGAGCTTGTAATGGACCTGATGGAGGCAACTGCAGGGTCAAGGGTTATAATCTCAACAAACATCATTGGCGGTGTAAGGCGTGATATAGACGAAGAAAAGCAAAAATTCATCTTAGACAACCTTGCAAAATTAGAAGAAGAGCTCAAGAGAATTGAAGGTGCGTTTTTGAATGATTACACGGTCAAGAAAAGACTTGTGGGAGTGGGTGTGCTTTCAAAAGAAGAAGCGTATGAACTTGGCTGTGTTGGACCAATGGCAAGGGCAAGCGGAATCAATATGGATCTGAGAACAACAGGATATGCTGCATATGGCGCGCTTGATTTTGAACCTGTTGTTGAGTATGATGGAGATTGCTACGCAAGACTAAAAGTAAGGCTCAGAGAGTGTTATCAGTCAATAGACCTTATAAGGCAGGCAATCTCAAAGATGCCAGAAGGTGAGATATCAACACCTGTGAAAGGTTTTCCAAACGGTGAGATAATATCAAGGGTTGAGCAGCCAAGAGGCGAGGATGTTTACTATATCAAAGCAAACGGAACAAAAAATTTAGAGAGGCTCAGAATAAGAACACCAACTTTTGCTAACATTCCAGCACTTGTTAAAATGCTACAAGGTATTGATTTTGCAGAGGTTCCAATGCTTGTTTTGACAATTGACCCGTGTATTTCATGTACAGAAAGGTAAAAAGCTAAAAAGAGGGATGGATGGAAAGATGTTTGGGATGCTTCAAAATGTATTAAACAATCTTTTTTCAAAACCTGCAACACGACTTTATCCTAAGGAAAAAAGACCATTTTTCAAAGGAACAAGAGGAAGTCTTGAGATTGAAATAGACAAGTGCATTTTTTGTGGTATTTGCCAGAGAAAGTGCCCTGCAAATGCCATTACAGTTGACAGAAACGCAAAGATGTGGCAGCTAAACCAGTACAAATGTGTACTTTGCAATGTATGTGTTGAGTCTTGTCCCAAAAAATGCTTAATTTCAAAAGAGCAGTTCAATCTACCTACGACTTATAAGGAGTTTTATATTCAAAAACAGCAGGAACAGCAGCTTGAACAAGAAAAAGAGGCAAAGGTTGCAGGTGCTGGGAACCAATAAAGGAAGGGTCTTAAAAAATGCATGAATATTTTGTCACACAGCAGCTAATTAAGATTGCTGAGGACGAGCTAAAAGAAGTAAAGCCTAAAAAGGTTTTGTCTATCACAGTTGTTGTTGGAGAACTTAGCGGAATTATTGATGAGTCATTAAAGTTTTACTTTGATATTTTGACAAAGGGGACCATTTTGGAGGGAAGCAAGCTGGAGATTGTTCAAAAGAAGGCTTTACTGTTTTGCAACTCTTGCCAAAGCCTTTTTGAGAGGACAAAGGATTTTCTGTGTCCAAAATGCAAGAGTTTAGGTAAGCTCACTGAGCATGGCAGAGAATTTTATATCGAATCTATAGAGGTAGATGATGGAGATGGAAATTAAGGTTATAAAAGACATTTTACAAAGAAATGAGTTTTCAGCTGACAATATCAGAAAGCTTGCAAAGGAAAATAAGTGGTTTTTGATAAATGTGATGGGTTCACCAGGTGCTGGCAAAACCTCATTTATTAAAACTATGATAAATACATTCAAAGATAAATTCAATATAGCTGTGATTGAAGGTGATGTTGCTTCAACAATCGATGCTGAGGAGATTTCAAAACTTGGAGTTGAAGTGCTACAGATAAACACAGGCGGAGCTTGTCACTTGGTTGCAGATAGTATAAATGAAGCTCTTTTAAATTTGAATCTAAAAAAATCTACTGTTGTTTTTATAGAAAACATTGGCAACCTGATTTGCCCATCTTCATTTGACTTGGGCGAGAACATGAGAGTTGTTGTATCATCTGCTGCTGAGGGTGATGATAAGCCTTATAAATATCCTATTATGTTCGAAAGTAGCGATGTTGTTGTCTTGTCGAAGATGGATGTTGTAGAGATTATCGGGTTTGACATGGAAAAGTATATAAAAGGATTAAAAGCTATCAAAGGTGATAATTTGAAACTATTTGGTGTTTCATTTAAAACTTTAGAGGGTTTGACTGAGCTTGAGAGCTATTTTTCAGAACTCTTCAATTCATACTTTAATCGAAAATAGGGGATAAATGAGTATGAAAAGGTATAGATACATTTTCAGAGGGCTTGTACAAGGGGTCGGTTTCCGACCCTTTATTTATAACCTGGCAAAAGATTTGGGACTTGTTGGATTTGTCAAAAACATAGGCGAGGGCGTTTTGGCAGAGTTTCAAGGTGAGCTTAAAAGTACTGCTGCGATTGATGAGTACATTGAAAAGAAATTGCCCAGGAATGCTAAAATTGAGTCAATTGAGAAGTATGAAATAGAACCAAATTTTGATGAAAGTGATTTTTATATCTTAGACAGTAGCAAAGGCAAAATCTCAACAATAGTGCCTTATGATTTGGGTCTTTGTGAAGAGTGCAAAAGAGAATTTTATGACAAAGGCCACAGACATTTTATGAACCCGTTTATAAGCTGTATCAATTGCGGACCAAGATATACCATAATAGAATCTTTGCCATATGACAGAGACAGGACGTCAATGAAAGAGTTTGAATTTTGTTGTGATTGCAAAAAAGAGTATTATACGCCAGATAACAGAAGATTTAACGCACAGTCAACAACATGCCCTGTATGTGGTCCACGCCTTTTTCTGTACTCATTTGTAGAAAAAAAGCATATAGACGGTAGCAATTTAGAGCTTTTGGACAGAGTATGTTATGAGATTGAGAAGGGGAAGATTATTGCGATAAAAGGAATTGGAGGATTTCATTTAGTTGTTGACCCTTATAATAAAGAAGTAGTAGAAAGGCTTTTTCAAAGCAAAAAGCGAGAAGGAAAGCCATTAGCGCTTGTGTGCAAGAGCATTGAAACTGTTAAAAAGTATTGTAATGTTAGTGAAGCTGAAGAAGAAATTTTTAAATCGCCAAGATGTCCCATAATACTTTTTGAAAGAAAGACAGACCATTTTCTGCATGTAAACGCTGGTCTTCATACACTTGGTATAATGAGAACATATACCCCTATTTTGGATTACATTTTGACAAAGACAAACAGAGATTTATTAATTGCAACCTCAGCAAATCTTTCAGGAATTCCAATGATTATTGATGAAGATGAGGCACTTGAAAAGCTTTGCGACATTGCCGACTTTGTTTTGTATCACAACAGAAAAATAGTAAGACGCTGCGATGATTCTGTAGGTTTTGTTTTAAAAGACAAATTTGTGCTGATAAGGTCAGGCCGTGGTTTTGCTCCCATTACGTTTAAACTGAAAGAAAAGGCTGTAGACAAAAATATCCTTGCGCTTGGAGGTCATGAGAAGACAACAATTGCACTTAAAAAAGAAGATGAAGTGATTTTGAGCCAGTATCTTGGTGACCTTGACACAAAAGAGTACATTGATTTTTACGAAGGCAGTCTTATAGATTTGATTTCACTTTACGATTTTGACTTTGATTATATAGCATGTGATTATCATAAAGACTACTATACCACCTCTCTTGCCCAAAAAATAGCAAAAGATCAAAACAAAGAGGTTGTATTCGTCCAGCATCATTTGGCTCATATTTACTCTTGTATGCTTGAAAAAAATCTTCAAAGCTGTATTGGATTTGCATTTGATGGTACAGGCTTAGGGCTTGACGGCAAAATCTGGGGCTCTGAAGGGTTTGTGATTGACGGACTTGAGGCAAAAAGAGTATTCCATTTACAATACTATCCTCTTGTTGGTGGCCAAAAGGCAATAAAAGAGCCGGTCCGTCTTGCATACTATTTTTCCAAAATAATTAGCCCTGAGTTTGCAGAAAGATTTTTCGGTGAGAACGAATTTTTGCACCAAATTTTCAAGACTGCACAAACTTTCAATTATCCTCTTACCTCAAGCATGGGAAGGCTGTTTGATATTGTTGGAGTACTCTTAGGCTGTGGAGAGAAAAATAGCTTTGAAGCTCAAATTCCTATGGTTTTAGAAAGCATAGCTGACAGCAATGAAAGTGGGTTTTATATTTTTCTTATGAATTTTAGACATGAAATAGAGATAAATATTGTGGATATACTACAACAAATCATACATGATATAAAAAGAAATATAAACCGGAGAATAATTTCTGCTAAATTTCACAACACAGTTGCAAAAATAGTTGTTGAAGTAGCAAAGGTGTTGAGAGAAAATTATAATAAAGACATTGTAGTACTTTCTGGAGGAGTGTTCCAAAACAAGTTATTACTTTCCAAAACAGTCTCATTGTTAGAGGAAGAAGGATTTAAAGTTTTCTTTAACACTGTCTTTCCGATTAACGACGGGGGAATTTCGGCTGGACAAGTATATTATACTCTTCAATTGTTAAAAAACTGTTAAAGGAGTTTTAAAATTATGTGTTTAGGATATCCAGCAAAGGTAATTGAGATATTTGAAGACAAAAAAGCTTTGCTTGAGTATTTAGGTGTTAAAAAGATGGTAAACATTGCTCTTTTGAAAAATGTAAGTGTTGGTGATTATATCTTGATACATTCTGGGATTGCAATAGAGAAGATAGACCAAAAAGAAGCAGAGGAAATAGAAAAACTCTTTGGTGAGGTACAAGATGCAAACAGCTGAGCTCATTTGGGAGATAAAAAACAATATCGAAAAAATTGGACGGAGTCTAAAAGTCATTGAAGTTTGTGGAACACATACAGTTTCAATCTACAAAAATGGATTTCACACCTTATTTGAAGGATACATCGACTTTATTTCAGGGCCGGGCTGCCCTGTTTGTGTTACGCATGAGGGTTATATTGATAGACTTGTAGAACTTTCCTCAGAGTGGACAATCTATACCTTTGGTGATTTGCTGAAAGTGCCAGGAAGCTCAAAATCGCTTTCACAAGCACGGGCAAATGGTGGAAAAATAAAGGTTATGTACTCACCTGTGGATGCAGTGGAACATCTTGAAAATAACGAAAAAGTTATTTTTGCTGCAGTCGGGTTTGAGACAACAGCACCTGCATTTGCCCTGAGCCTTGAAAAGGTGATTGAAAAGGGACTCAAAAATGTTAAGTTTGCATACGAACTTAAGACAATTGATGAACCTCTTAAAAGCTTACTTCAAAACCATATACGGGTTGATGGCATAATTTTACCTGGACATGTTGCGACAGTTATTGGAGTAGATGGTTTTAAGTTTGTTGAAAGGTTTAAGGTTGCCTCTGTAATTTCGGGGTTTGAAGGTTATGATATACTTCTTTCACTTTTAAGTATTACCCAGGACATATTGAGTGAAGATTTTACAGTAAAGAATGAATATAAAAGGGTGGTCAAAAAGGAAGGCAATGTGATTGCAAAAGGTTATATTGAAAAGTATTTTGAGAGAACGTCAGCATTTTTTAGGGGTTTGGGATTGATACCTGGCGGAGGTTTGAAGATAAAAGATGAGTTTAGCGAATATTCAATTGATATATCATATGACCACACAAAACAAAAAGATAGTCTCTGCAGGTGTGCAGATGTCTTAACAGGGAAAATAAAGCCATTTGAGTGTCCTCTTTTTGAGAAGGTATGTACACCAATTTCTCCTAAAGGTGCGTGTATGGTATCTCAGGAAGGGTCGTGTAATGCATATTTTAGGTACGGGAAGTGGAAAGGAAGATGAAGTTTATCCAGAAGGAGCATGGCAATGGTGGGAAACAAACGTATGAGCTTATAAATGAACTTTTCAAGCCAATATTTGACTCTGAGATTTTAAAAAGAGGTGATGATTCGTCTATATTTGATTTAGCTTCAAAAAAGATTGGAGTGACAACAGATTCATTTGTGGTAAAACCTTACTTTTTCAAAGGTGGAGATATAGGGAAGCTCTCAGTTTGCGGAACTGTGAACGATTTGGCAGTTTCAGGCCTTGTTCCAAAATACATCACTGCATCTTTCATAATAGAAGAAGGATTTCCGATTGAGGATTTGCAAAAGATTGTGAGGTCAATGAAAGAATATGCTGACATTGCTGGTGTTGAAATTGTAGCAGGGGATACAAAGGTGGTTGAAAAGGGTTCTTGTGATGGGATTTTTATAAACACAACAGGATTTGGTGTATGTGAAAAAGAGGAAAAGCTTCCTTCAATAGAGAAAATAAAAGGTGGACAAGTGATTTTGGTAAGCGGAGATATAGGAAGACATGGTGCGTGCATATATTCGCACAATAGTGAGCTTGGATTTGAAGAGAAGATAGAGTCAGATTGTGCACCATTAAATAGAGTGATAAGTGAACTTTTGGAAAATATTGATATTTGTTATATGAAGGACCTGACGCGCGGCGGGCTTGCAACAGCTCTAAATGAGATAGCACAAAAGGCGAATGTAGCGATATATGTTGAGGAAGACAAGGTTCCAGTGTCAAATGAAGTAAAAGCGCTTTGTGATATATTAGGGCTTGATTGGTATTATCTTGCATGTGAGGGAAGATTTGTTGCGATTGTAAACAGGAAGAATGAACAAAGAGCGTTGGAAATTTTGAGGAAGTATAACAAAGAGGCGTGTGAGATTGGGTGGATTGAAGATACAGAAGAAAATAGAGTGTATCTGAGGACAAGTTTTGGTGGGACAAGGATTTTGGATATGCTTTACTATGACATGCTGCCAAGAATCTGCTAAGTTTTAAACCGAAAATCTGTGACGGAGATGAAGGTGGAAATTATGTGTATGACAGTGCCTTTGAGCTTTGTCAACAGGAAGACAAATATCTTTGTTGGGACAGCAGGAAGTGGCAAGAGCGAGATTGCATTAAACGTTTCTTTAGAGCTTGGAGAATTTTTCAATGTGAATTTAATTGACGCTGATGTCATAAATTTATACTATAATTTGCGAAGTGTGAAAGAACTTATAGAGAAAAAAAATATAAACTTTATCTCAACTCATTTTGAGGGGAAGAGTATCGATTTACCAATTTTGTCTGGTAAAGTATATGAAGCTTTGAATCAGCAAAATGCAGTGAATATAGTGGATGTTGGTGGAGATGAAATAGGCAGTGCTGTTATAGGACAGTTTAGAGAGCTGTTTTCAAAAAAGGGATACAATCTATTTTATGTTGTTAACATTTATAGACCATTTAACTCAACAAAAGAAGAAATTTTGGAGAATATGAAGGAAATTGAAAACATTTTGGGAATGAACATTACTGCAATTATAAATAATTCACATCTACTTTCTGAAACAAAGCCTGAGGATATTTTAAAGAGCCTTGAGGTTGTACAAGATGTAGCAAATGCAAGAGATATCCCGTATGTCCTGACTGTTGTAGAAGAAAAGCTATTTGAGCAAGACCTTTTGGAGGAGATAAAAAAATATTCTCTTGTATATGCCATAAAAAGGTATATAATAAGATAAGGAATGCTTTTTGGAGGTCTGAGCAGTGAAGCTAAGGATAGAGTATGATAAGTGCAAAAGCTGTGGACTTTGTGTTGAAGTCTGTCCCAAGAAGATACTATATATTGACAGAAGCAGAATAAACAAGAAAGGATATAACCCTGTTGACGCAAAAGATGTAAATGCCTGTATTGAGTGTGGAAGCTGTTATAAGATTTGTCCAGATATAGTGTTTGAGGTAGGTGAATAGATTTTGAAGGTTTTGATGAAAGGGAATGAAGCTATTGCCGAGGCGGCACTAAGAGCTGGTTGTGAGTGCTTTTTTGGATATCCTATCACTCCTCAGACAGAGCTTTTGCAGTATATGGCCAAAAAACTTCTAAAGAGCGGTGGAGTTTTTATTCAGGCAGAGAGCGAAGTTGGAGCAATTAACATGGCATATGGAGCAGCAAGCTGTGGTAAAAGGGTTATGACATCATCCTCAGGTCCAGGTATTAGTCTTAAGCAAGAGGGTATATCATATTTGGCAGGGGCTGAGCTTCCTTGTGTTATTGTAAATATTATGAGAGGTGGACCTGGACTTGGCAATATCAATGCTGCCCAGTCGGATTATCTTCAGGCGACAAAAGGTGGTGGGCATGGAGATTACAAGGTGATTGTTCTTGCCCCATCTTCTGTCCAAGAAGCTGTTGACCTTACTATAAAGGCATTTGACCTTGCAGACAGGTATAGAAACCCTGTGATGATTTTAGGCGATGGAATGTTGGGGCAGATGATGGAGGTTGTTGAGTTTGATGAAAACTATGAAAGACCAAGAACAGAAAAGCCATGGGCAGTGACAGGTGAAAGAAATAGACCAAAAAGGGTGACAAACTCTCTTTATATAGTTCCAGAAGAGCTTGAAAAGCACAATTTTAAACTGAAAGAAAAATATAAAAAGATTGAAGAAAATGAGGTTATGGTAGAAGAGTACATGACAGACGATGCGCAGGTCATCTTTGTTTCGTTTGGCATGTGTGCAAGAATAGTGAAAAGTGCTGTAAATAAACTAAGACAGTCTGGTGAAAAAGTAGGACTTATAAGACCAATCACGTTGTATCCTTTTCCAACAAAGTGTATAGAAAAGTATGCAAACTCTAACAATATCAAATTTTTCATAGACGTGGAAATGAATTTAGGGCAAATGCTTGAGGATGTAAAACTCTCAGTTGCGGGCAAAAAAGATGTCCATTTTTATGGCAGAACAGGTGGTATGATTCCGACAATAGCTGAGATTGTAGGTTATTACTTCTCTCTTAAAAAGTAAAAAGTGCACACATTGGATTGAGAGGAAGATGAAGTATGAAATATAAAAGGCCAGAATGTTTGACAGGGGAAAGCATGCATTATTGTCCTGGTTGTGGACATGGGATTATTCATAGGCTCATTGCTGAGGTCATTGACGAAGATTATAAAGACCATAAAATAGTCGGTGTAGCACCGGTTGGGTGTGCTGTTTTTATTTATGACTATTTTAACTTTGACTTTGTTGCGGCAGCTCATGGAAGAGCAACTGCTGCTGCAACAGGCGTAAAAAGGTGTATTCCTGATGCGCTTGTTTTTTCATATCAAGGGGATGGCGATATAGCGGCAATTGGTACATCTGAGGTTGTGCATGCAGCAGCTCGAGGTGAAAATTTTACAGCCATATTTGTCAACAATGGCGTGTATGCCATGACAGGTGGACAGATGGCGCCAACCACAATTCCTGGTCAGGTAACTGTATCATCTCCATATGGTCGTGACCCAAAAGTACAAGGTTATCATATTAAGCTGTGTGAGATGCTCATACCTTTAGACGGTGTTGCCTTTGTTGCAAGGACATCTATTCATAATCTTAAGAACATTGAGTTTACCAAAAAAGCAATAAAAAGGGCATTTGAGGTACAGATGAACAAGGAAGGATTTTCAATCATAGAGGTCTTATCAAACTGTCCAACAAATTGGGGTATGACACCTGCTGAGAGTATGAAGAGGATTGAAAATGAGGTTTTGAAATATTATAATTTGGGAATCTTTAAGGACAAAGGTAGGGGAATTTAAAAATGACAGAGGAGATTTTGATTGCTGGTTTTGGTGGGCAAGGAGTGTTGTTTTTAGGACAAATCTTTGCACACATTGGAATGAAAAAAGGGTACAATGTCTCATGGCTTCCATCTTATGGACCTGAAATGAGAGGTGGCACTGCAAACTGCAGTGTGATAATATCAAATGAGATGATAGGCTCACCTGTTGTGTTCAATCCTGATACATTATTTGTTTTGAACAGACCATCACTGGAAAAATTTGAACCTTCGGTCAAAAAAGATGGGTTTATGCTCATAAATAGCTCTCTTGTTGACATTAAAGCAAAAAGAGAGGATATAAAAACTTACTATATAGCTGCAACAGAGATTGCATCAAAGCTTGGAAGTGTCCGGGTTGCAAATATTGTAATGCTTGGGGCGTACTTGAGGTTGAAAGAAATGTTTTCTACCTCCGAAGCAAAAGAAGTATTAAAAGAGTTTTCAAAAACTGAGCAAATTTATAACTTAAATTGTAGAGCTTTAGAAGAAGGGTTTGAATGTATCTCAAGACGGGGGTAAGTATGAAGTGAGAAGATATATTTTAATTGGGATTGTAGTAGTGCTTTTGGTTTTAGCAGGAATTTTGGGTTATACACTTTATAGCAATGTAAAGCAGGTCTTGAACACAGATAAAATCTATAAAGGTATTTACATTGAAAACACACCTGTTGGAGGCTTGACAAGGGCAGAGGCGTATGAGCTTTTAGAAAGTACTTATCTTGAGCCTTTGAGAAGCAAAAAGATTGAGGTTGAAGTTGATGGAAATGAGTACAAACTGGACTATGCATCTCTTGATATTAGAATGAACATAGGTGAGGCAATTGAACAAGCTTATTCCATAGGAAGAAAAGGGAATATCTCAAGACGGTTCAGAGAAATCAAGAGAGTCTATGATCATCCTGTTGTGATAAGGCTTAAATTTGAATACAATGAAGGAAAGCTTAAAGAGTTTGTGGATGAACTCTTTGAGAAGTATTATGAATCTCCTGTAAATGCGAGCATTAGAAAGGTAGGAAATCAATTTGTTATCACACCTGAAAAGCTGGGAAGAAAACTTGATTATAATGATCTTATAAATAAATTGAAAGATATGATTAAAAACAAGAAAGAAGGAAAAGT
>NZ_CP116337.1:702943-941360 GCF_028198085.1 Caldicellulosiruptor sp. DIB 104C
AAAATGAGGTTTTGAAATATTATAATTTGGGAATCTTTAAGGACAAAGGTAGGGGAATTTAAAAATGACAGAGGAGATTTTGATTGCTGGTTTTGGTGGGCAAGGAGTGTTGTTTTTAGGACAAATCTTTGCACACATTGGAATGAAAAAAGGGTACAATGTCTCATGGCTTCCATCTTATGGACCTGAAATGAGAGGTGGCACTGCAAACTGCAGTGTGATAATATCAAATGAGATGATAGGCTCACCTGTTGTGTTCAATCCTGATACATTATTTGTTTTGAACAGACCATCACTGGAAAAATTTGAACCTTCGGTCAAAAAAGATGGGTTTATGCTCATAAATAGCTCTCTTGTTGACATTAAAGCAAAAAGAGAGGATATAAAAACTTACTATATAGCTGCAACAGAGATTGCATCAAAGCTTGGAAGTGTCCGGGTTGCAAATATTGTAATGCTTGGGGCGTACTTGAGGTTGAAAGAAATGTTTTCTACCTCCGAAGCAAAAGAAGTATTAAAAGAGTTTTCAAAAACTGAGCAAATTTATAACTTAAATTGTAGAGCTTTAGAAGAAGGGTTTGAATGTATCTCAAGACGGGTAAGTATGAAGTGAGAAGATATATTTTAATTGGGATTGTAGTAGTGCTTTTGGTTTTAGCAGGAATTTTGGGTTATACACTTTATAGCAATGTAAAGCAGGTCTTGAACACAGATAAAATCTATAAAGGTATTTACATTGAAAACACACCTGTTGGAGGCTTGACAAGGGCAGAGGCGTATGAGCTTTTAGAAAGTACTTATCTTGAGCCTTTGAGAAGCAAAAAGATTGAGGTTGAAGTTGATGGAAATGAGTACAAACTGGACTATGCATCTCTTGATATTAGAATGAACATAGGTGAGGCAATTGAACAAGCTTATTCCATAGGAAGAAAAGGGAATATCTCAAGACGGTTCAGAGAAATCAAGAGAGTCTATGATCATCCTGTTGTGATAAGGCTTAAATTTGAATACAATGAAGGAAAGCTTAAAGAGTTTGTGGATGAACTCTTTGAGAAGTATTATGAATCTCCTGTAAATGCGAGCATTAGAAAGGTAGGAAATCAATTTGTTATCACACCTGAAAAGCTGGGAAGAAAACTTGATTATAATGATCTTATAAATAAATTGAAAGATATGATTAAAAACAAGAAAGAAGGAAAAGTCAGAGCAAGGTTTGTCCAGATCGTTCCGAGAATAACAAAAAATGAGCTTTCTAAGATTAAAGAGGTGATTGGTTCATTTACAACAAAGTTTGACGCATCCAACAGAGCAAGAAGTGAGAATATTAGAATTGCTGCAAGGAAAATAAATGGAAGCTTAATAATGCCAGGCGAAGTGTTTTCACTATCAAAAGTAATAGGACCTGTTACAGTTGAAAATGGTTTTAAGATTGCAAAAGTGATTGTAAATAATGAATTTGTTGATGGTGTTGGTGGGGGGCTTTGCCAGATAGCAACCACTATGTACAATGCAGTATTAATGGCTCAGCTCAAAGTAGTTGAAAGAGTTCCACACTCAGCTTTGATTTCTTATGTGCCGCCAGGACGTGATGCTACAATTGCTTCAGGTTCAATTGATTTTAAATTTAAAAATACAACCAACGCACCAATCTACCTTGAAAGCTATACATCTCAAAATACTGTCACTATTAACCTCTACGGTGAAAATACTCATAAAGGCGAAGTGGTTAAATTTGAATCAGAAGTTTTAGAAAAAGTGCCTTATAAGAAGGTATACAAAAACGACCCTATGTTGCCAAAGGGAGTACAAAAGTTATCTAATAAGCCTCAAAATGGACTGAAGGTCAAAACTTATATGCTAATTTATGAAAATGGCAAGTTAAAAGAAAAAAAACTTTTATCCATTGATTATTACAAGCCGGTAAATGCTATAATATTGGTAGGTACAAAAGAGAATACCACTGTAAATTCTTCTGTCTACAACTAAGAGGGGGCTTTTTTATGGATATTTACGAAAAACTACTGACTTGTCCTGTCTGCCAGAGCACTATTAAAGCGCCATTTGTTAAAAGTTCAGCAATTTACGTAGAGAAGAGAGACACAGACCTGTGTGTCTACTACAAAGGCGTAAATCCTCTTTTGTATGATGTGGTTGTTTGCGGGGAATGTGGTTATGCAGCTTTGCACAAAAACTTTGGAAAGCTCACCAAATGGGATATAGAGTCGTTAAAAGAAAAGGTGCAACAAAAGTGGGTAAAAAGAGAGATCCCGTTTGAAAGAACAGTAGATGATGCCATTACATTGTACAAGTTAGCTTTAATTACAGCAACGTCTAAAAGGAAAGTCAACAAATATGAGATTGCAGGAATTCTGCTTCGGATTTCATGGCTGTACAGACTAAGTCAAAATAAAGAAAAAGAACTTGAGTTTCAAAAACTTGCTCTTCAAACATATAAGGATGCTTTTGAACATGAGGAAGGATCAACCGATGAAATAGATTTGGCAACTGTTATGTACTTGATAGGTGAACTTTCGAGACGAGTAGGTGAAATTGAAGAGGCGAAAAAGTGGTTTTCAAGGCTTATATCAAGCAAAGAAGCTCGAAACAATCCTCACATTCTTGAACTTGCAAGGGACCAAATCCAGATTATGAAAGATATGGAATAAAATATAATGAAAATTGACAGAAGATATGATATAATATTACCATAAAACTTGAAAATCCAGGAGGCAAAAATGCCAGAAAATGATATTTTGCAAGCTATAGTTGCAAATCTTGAAAAGATTAATGAGCGACTTGATACTATTGAGAAAAGATTAGATAAGATTGAGCAAAGGCTTGATATGGTTGAGCAAAGACTCGACATGGTTGAGCAAAGACTCGACATGGTTGAGCAAAGACTCGACATGGTTGAGCAAAGACTCGACATGGTTGAGCAAAGACTCGACATGGTTGAGCAAAGACTCGACATGGTTGAGCAAAGGGTTGCGAAGCTTGAGGAAGATGTTCAAATTATTAAACAAGATATTGTTATATTGAAAGAAGGTAACAAGGAACTGACAAGAAGAATGAATGCTGTATATGATCAGGTTGCATTCTTGACAGAATTTAGAACAGAGATGATTATGTTCAGAGATGAAGTGTACAAGAGGTTTGACAATTTAGAGCAGCAGACAGGAAGATTAAAAGAAGGGTTTGAGTATTTGCGTGACATGACAGTTGAGCATGAGATTGATATTCGGTTTTTGAAAAAAGTTGTAAGAGCTTCATAGTTTACATAAAAATTAAATTGAAATCTCGAGAGCTGAAAAGAGGGGAACATTCCCCTCTTTTGTTTTATACTTCTTCATAAAATATGCGAAATTTAATATCTTGGTCATAGTTTCCAAAGTGTCTTCCAAATAAAGTAACTCCTCCAATATTTTTTGCATGGTCAGGAACAGCGACTCTAAATCTTATTTCGTTTTTAGATTCTATGTCGATATCTTTTAATGTAATATTTGAAATTTTGGAACCATCTATATAAGTTCCATCTTTAGATATTGTAAGGACTTTAAGTAAACCATATTGATTTACTCCAGTAGGCCACCAAGAAGGTGTAAAAATTCCTCTTCTGGTTTCACCAAAATCTCCTGGGCATGTCCAGAATCCCAATTCGACTCCATTGATATAAAAGTAGATATCTGAGGGCCAATTTTCTCTTACTCCAGGTGCCTCAGAAGAAATTTCAAATGAAATTTGAATCTCAGTAACTATTTGATTTGGTTTTAGAAAATTGGGAATCATATACTCTACATAACCTTTCATAAACCAAATAATATCACAATTAACATGTTCAGGATGAGCAAAATATTTTGGGTCATCAAATTCCCCAATAATCTTGTCTTTTGTTGCAAGTCCGCAGGTTGGATAAACCTCAAAGATAGAATAATTACCGACTTTGATTTCGCACTCATATAATTTTTGAGGATGCTTTGTAACAATGTTAATAATTATCTTGTCTTCAACAAGACGGCAAATCTTTTGATTGCCATGTTTTCCTGAAGCTGCACTGATTGTAACAATCCCAGCAGCAATTAACTTTTTCATGTGCTGAGTGACAGCACCATTTGTAAGCCCAAGTTTTTGCGCAATTTCATTCATATTCATTTCTCGGTATTTGCTCAAAAGGTTTATAATTTCTATTCTTACATCAGACGCTAAGGCTTCAAACAAAACTTGCGCTTCTTTAAGATTATCTATTTGTTTCATAAGTTTTGTTTCACCCTTTTTTATAGATTTAAACATTTTTATTTTAGCTGGTTTTAAAATAATTTGCAAGAAACAAGCAAGGCTTGTAAATCAAAGCTGAGAAACTTGTATATATACAAGTTTTTTATAAAAAGTTTTAACAGTAAACTTGATTATCTCAAATATGGCTTGTATAATTTAATTAAAATATTTTAATTGGAATTAAACTAAATACATACTTTGAAAGTATACTCAAATGATATTAGAAAATAAGAAAGGAGGAAATACATGAAAAAAGCAAAAGTCATCTACGATAAGGAGTTCGTAATCGGGCAAGTAGACAAGAGAATCTACGGTTCATTTTTGGAACACATGGGAAGAGCAATATACACAGGAATCTATGAACCAGACCATCCGCAGGCTGATGAAATGGGGTTTAGAAAGGATGTTTTAGAAATTGTTCGGCAGCTGAATGTTCCTATTGTAAGATATCCTGGCGGCAATTTTGTGTCGGGGTATAACTGGGAAGACGGTATTGGTCCAAAAGAAAAAAGACCAAGAAGACTTGAGCTTGCGTGGAGAGCCATCGAGACAAATGAGGTTGGTGTAAACGAATTTGTTGAATGGGCAAAAAGAGCAAACACCTCTGTTATGATGACAGTAAACCTTGGCACACGTGGAATTGACGCTGCAAGAAACTTAGTTGAATATTGCAACTTCCCAGGCGGCACATACTACAGTGATTTGAGACGTCATCATGGTTATGAACAGCCGCACAACATAAAAGTATGGTGTCTTGGGAACGAGATGGATGGTGACTGGCAGATAGGTCATAAAACAGCCCATGAGTATGGCAGAATTGCAAGAGAGACAGCAAAGGTTATGAAGTGGATAGATCCCACTATAGAGCTTGTTGCAGCTGGAAGCTCAGGGCCAAAAATGCCCACATTTCCTGAGTGGGAAGCAATTGTTTTGGACCACACATATGACCTTGTAGATTATGTTTCTCTACATGTGTACTATGGAAATCCTGAGAAAGACACAAAGAACTTTGTTGCAAAATCACTTGAAATGGAAGAGTTTATAAAGACAGTAATTTCCACAATTGATTATGTAAAGGCTAAAAAGAGAAGTAAAAAGGTTGTCAATATCTCATTTGATGAATGGAATGTATGGTATCATGCTCATCTTGAGGGGAAAGACGAAAAAGCACAGCCCTGGGCACAAATTCGTGCAATTGCTGAAGAAGATTATGTGTTCGAAGATGCAATTTTAGTGGGTTGTATGCTGATTGCACTCTTAAAGCATTGTGACAGGGTCAAGATAGCGTGCATGGCCCAGCTTGTAAATGTCATTGCCCCAATTACCACTGTAAAAGGTGGAATTGCTTACAGACAGGTAATATACTATCCTTTCATGCATGCTGCAAACTATGGTCATGGGGTTGCATTACTTCCTAAGGTAAATTCCCCTAAATATGATTCAAAAGACTTTACTGATGTTCCATACATTGAAACAGTTGCAACATACAATGAGGAAAAGAATGAAATAACAGTCTTTGCCGTCAACAGAGATTTAGAAGAGGAGATGCAAGTTGAATTTAAGCTTGATGGTTTTGAAGGATTTGAGGTTGTGGAGCACATTGTATATGAAAGTGATGATATTTACAAAGGAAACACTCAAGATAAGCCTGACAATGTCGTGCCCCACAAAGGTGGAAATTCAAAGATAGAAGGTAATGTTTTAACATCCATATTGCCCAAATTCTCATGGAATGTAATTAGATTAAAGAAAAGAGAAAATTAACTATTTCGCTTAAGGAGGCAAGACAGCTTCTAAAAAAGTATAAAATTTAAGAAGCTGTCTTGTTTGCTTTATAAAATCTAATAGAAATTTCAAAATTATTAGATTCAAATCCAGTAACCGAAAAGTTAGAATAAAGAATAAATTCATTAATGGAAGGAGATGAAGGTATGCTCAAAATAGCCATAATAGGGGCAGGAAGTGGAGTTTTTACGAGGAACTTGGTAAGAGACATTTTATCATATCCAGAGCTAAGAGACTCTACAATAACGCTTATGGACATTGACAGTGTAAGGCTTGAATTTATGAGAAAAACTCTGCAAAAACTCATTGACCAGGAAAAGTATCCTACCAAACTTGAAGCCACAACCGATAGAAAAGAGGCTTTAAAAGGTGCAAAATATGTTATTGTCACAATACAGGTTGGAGGTTTAAAACCTTTCGAGTATGACATTTACATTCCTCTAAAATATGGTGTAAAACAGGCAGTTGGTGATACAATAGGTCCAGGTGGAGTTTTCAGGGCTCTTAGAACAATACCGGTTTTACTTGACATTGCAAAGGACATGGAAGAGCTGTGTCCTGACGCACTTTTACTTAACTATGTAAATCCAATGGCCATGAATTGCTGGGCGTTAAATAAGGCTACTAATATAAAAAATGTAGGACTTTGTCATAGTGTTCAAGGAACTGCTGAATTTTTAGCAAAGATTATTGGCGCAAAAATGGAAGAGGTTTCATACTTATGCGCAGGTATAAACCACATGGCATGGTTTTTAAAATTTGAGTGGAATGGGAAAGATGCATATCCTCTTATAAGAGAAAAAGCAAATGACCCAGAAATCTATACCCAGGATGTTACCAAGTTCGAGATACTAAAACATTTTGGATATTATGTTTCAGAGTCAAGTTTTCACATGTCTGAATATGTTCCCTATTTTAGAAAGAGTGACGATTGGATAAATAAAATCCATAGAACCCATTCATGGCACAAAGAACATTACAATGGTATGTATTTACACTGCTGCTTAGATGCTGCAAAAACTTTGCTTGATGACCTAAGAAAAATGGCAGAGGCAGACTATATTGATCTGAAAAGAAGTAACGAATACTGTGCAACTATCATCCATTCTATAGAGACAAATACTCCAAGTGTGATAAATGGTAATGTTGAAAATAAAGGTTTGATTACAAATCTGCCTGAAGGATGCTGCGTTGAAGTACCATGTTTGGTTGACAAAAATGGTATCCAGCCAACTCATGTGGGAGATCTTCCACCACAGCTTGCAGCTTTGAATAGGACTAATATAAACGTGCAGGAGCTTGCTGTGATTGCTGCTTTGACAGGTGAAAGAGAAGCAGTTTATCATGCTATTATGGTGGACCCTCTCACAAGTGCTGTTTTAGATTTGGATGAAATACGCAAGATGGTAGATGAGATGTTTGAAGCAGAAAAAGAATGGTTGCCAGAGAAGTTTTATAGGTAATTTTGATTAACAATAGAAATTAAAAGGCCCAAAGGGGCTTTGCACATAAGAAGTTAAAAATTTCCACATTATAATGAACTGTGCAAAGCCCTTTAATTTTCTTCATCATACTCTTTACACAAAAGTGCTCTGATGTACCCATTTTCATTTGATGTTGACACAATATAAAAACCCCTTGCATAGTAGAATCGAACCAAATCTCTCACCTTAGATGCAGTGTGAAGATAAACCTTTTTGACTCCAAGCTCTTTGAGTCTCTCATCAACAACTTTCATAAGTGCCTTGCCAACACCATTGTTTTGATAGTTGAGCCTTACTCCAAAACGGCTAATATATGCTGTTTTGTCAGGAAAGATTTCAACTCTGATTGTGCCAACAATTATTCCATCCATAAAAGCAACATAGACCTCTTTTGTGTCTATATCCCTTTTTATATCCTCTTCAGTTTCGTTCACAGCTGCGTTTTTAGCAGGGTCGATTCCTGCAAGCTCGCAATACTTTGTGAATGCTTCTTTTGTTATTTCCTTTATTGCTTTTATATCATCATAAGTTGCCCTTCGTACTACAAACTCCATTATATACTGCCCCCTCTTTGCATAATTATAAATTAAAAAGAATAAAAATGCAAGTATATATCTGTGGATAAAATTAAAAAAATGTGCTAAAATGAATAAAGAATCAGTGTTCTTAAGAAAAAATCATAAGGAATAGAAAGGGCTTGATAGGAAGTTGAGAATTTTAGGAATAGACCCAGGAATTGCACTAACTGGATATGGATTAGTTGAATTTAAGGGAAATTCATCATTCAGGGTAATTGATTTTGGCAAGATTGAAACATCAAGTGAAATGAGAAAGTCACTGCGGCTTTTTCATCTGCACAATGAGCTTACTTCAATTATTACACTTTACCAGCCAGATGTTGTTGCAATTGAAGAGCTTTTTTTTAATAAAAATTCTAAAACTGCAATTTCGGTAGGAGAGGCAAGAGGTGTAATTATTCTAACATGCGTTAAAAATAGTCTGAATGTTTATGAATACACACCTCTTCAAGTAAAGCAAGCAATAACAGGATATGGCAAAGCAGACAAAACCCAGATTCAAAAAATGATAAAGATGTTACTTAATTTACCGGACATTCCAAAACCTGACGATGTTGCAGATGCGTTAGCTGTTGCTATTTGTCATGCTCTTTGGAGCTGTTCTTATGTAACTCAGGAGGAAGGGATATGATAGATTCGATTGTTGGAGTTATTGAAGAGATTCAGAACAATTTTATACTGTTAAATTACAAAAACGTTATTTTAAAGATTTTTTGCATTACATCCCAGTTTCTTGATTTAATTGGCCAAGAAAAGAGAATTTACATACATATAAAATTCAACGAAAATTTGTCTGAGCTTGAGTGCTATGGATTTTTAACAAAAGAGGAAAGAGAGCTTTTTTTGAAGCTCCAAAGAGTCAGTGGCATTGGTGCAAAGCTTGCCTTGCAGATAATCTCAACAATACCGTATGAAGAACTTATTATAGAGATTGCAAAAGGAAATAGTTCAAGGCTCGAAAAGGTAAAGGGCATTGGCAAGAAGACTGCAAGTAGGATAATTTTAGAGCTCAAAGAGACACTGAAAAAGGAGTTTAAAATAGAAAGCAGCCAAGCAATCAAAAAAGAGGATTCAAAGCTTGAAGAGATTTCGCTTGCTCTTTTGTCGTTAGGATATGAAATGGATGAGATAAATGAGGCTTTATCATCAGAGGATTTTTCAAGTCTTTCTATTGAAGATGGGATAAAAGAGGCATTAAGACGCCTCTCAAGACTTTAAATATAAATTTTTTGTTTAAAGGAATGAAATAACATGGAAAGATTATTGGATGCAAAACTTAACATAGAAGATTTAAATGAAGAGTCACTAAGACCAAGGACATTGGATGAATATATTGGGCAGCAAAAGGTAAAAGAAAAAATAAGAATTTTCATTGAAGCTGCAAAAAAAAGGAAAGAGCCGCTTGACCATGTGCTTTTGTATGGACCACCGGGGCTTGGCAAGACAACTTTAGCAAATGTTATAGCACATGAGATGGGAGTTGATATTAAAGTAACCTCCGGACCTGCAATTGAAAAAGCAGGTGATTTGGTTGCCATACTTACCAATATTGGTGAGAACAATATTCTCTTTATAGACGAGATTCACAGGCTAAACAGAACCATTGAAGAGGTCTTATATCCTGCAATGGAAGACCTGAAAGTGGATATAGTAATTGGCAAAGGACCCTCTGCTAAAACAATTAGGCTTTCAATCCCGCCGTTTACCTTGATTGGTGCAACAACAAGAGCAGGGCTTTTATCATCACCTTTGAGAAACAGGTTTGGTATAATTGAAAGGCTTGATTATTATACAATAGAGGAGCTAAGTCAAATAATAAAACGATCTGCTTCTATTTTAAAATGTGATATAGATGATAGAGCTTGCGTTGAGATAGCAAAGCGTTCAAGAGGAACACCAAGAGTTGCAAACAGGCTACTCAAAAGGATTAGAGATTTTGCAATGGTAAAGTACGATGGGATTATTACGTGTGAAGTTGCAGTTGAAGGGCTTGAGATGTTTGAAGTTGATGAACTTGGGCTTGACATTGTTGACAGGAACATCTTAGAAGCTATAATATACAAATTTGGCGGGGGACCTGTTGGACTTTCAACAATTGCGGCCGCAATTGGAGAAGATGAAGGCACAATTGAAGATATTTACGAGCCATATCTAATTCAAGAAGGATTTTTGGTAAAGACTGCACGTGGCAGAGTTGCAACCCAAAAAGCAATAACTCATATTGCAAAGTCAAAGTTTGGCGGTGATAAGAGATGAAGATTTTAATGCATACATGCTGTGGGCCTTGCAGTATCTATCCTCTTGACAAGCTTACAGAGGAAGGACATGAAGTCTATGGGCTTTTTTACAATCCTAATATTCACCCATACACAGAGTTCAAGAATAGATTAGATGCTGCAAAAAAGTTTTATGAGATAAGAGGTAATAAGCTTATTGTATTGGAAGATTATCCACTTGAGGAATTTTTGCGAAACTGCGCATTTAGAGAAAATTCAAGATGTATTTACTGCTACAGTACAAGACTTGAAAAGACTGCTTCAGTTGCAAAAAGAAGCGGATTTGACGCTTTTACAACCTCACTTTTAGTAAGTCCATACCAAAAGCACGATTTGATAAAAAAACTTGGTGAGGATATTGCAGGACGTTATGGAATAGAGTTTTATTACAGAGACTTCAGAGAAGGCTTTAGAGAAGGAAGACAAAAAGCAAGAGAACTTGGACTATATCTTCAGAAATATTGCGGTTGTATCTATAGCGAAAAAGAGAGGTTTTACAAAGAATCAAAAAATAACTAATAAAGAGTAGCAAAGTAGCAAAATGCTAAATGAAAATGGTCAAAGAAAAATTTTTCTATTGTAATTGAGAAGCCCAAATGCTATAATATTGAATGTTATTGCGCTCGCAAAGGGTAAAATGCTCCCGTAGCGGCGTGCAGGCAGAATTTGAAAAATTTCTTAAAAGCAGGAGGTATGGAAAAGAGGATGTATGCAATAATTGAAACAGGTGGAAAGCAATATAAGGTGCAGGAAGGCGACGTTTTAAAGGTTGAAAAATTAAAAGCTGATGTTGACTCTGTGGTAAAGATTGATAAGGTGTTGGCAATTTCGTCTGACGATGGGTTTGTTGTTGGAAAGCCATATGTAGATGGCGCATATGTTGAAGCAAAGGTTTTAGAACATGCAAAGGATAAGAAAATCATAGTATTTACTTACAAATCAAAAACAGGTTACCACAGAAAACTTGGACATCGCCAGTGGTATACAAAGATTCAGATAACAAAAATAGCAAAGTAAGTAGGTTAAATTGTCAACCATGATTGAAGCTACTTTTTTAAAATCACAAAAGAAAGGGTATTATAAAATAGTTGTCAAAGGGCACAGCCATTTTGCTCCGAAAGGTAAAGATATTGTTTGCAGTGCAGTCTCTTCAATAGTACTTGCAAATGTAAATGGCTGTATTGAGATATTGAAAGCTGAGCATTCGTTAGAACAAAAAGAAGGCTATTTAGAATTTGAAGTGCTAAATAACAATGAAGAAGTAACAAAGGGCTGTTCGCTTCTTCTTCAAACAGCATATTTAGCGTTAAAAGAGTTAGAATCTCAGTATCCAAAATATGTTAAAGTGGAGGTGAAAGAGGATGAAGTTAATATTTGACATTCAGCTGTTTGCACACAAGAAAGCTGGTGGTTCAACAAGAAACGGAAGAGACAGCGAGTCAAAAAGACTTGGTGTTAAAAGGTCAGACGGTCAGTTTGTTTTGGCAGGAAACATCTTGGTAAGACAGAGGGGAACTAAATTCCACCCAGGCAAGAATGTCGGTCGTGGTGGAGATGACACACTTTTTGCTTTAGTTACAGGGTATGTAAAGTTTGAAAACAAGAGAGGAAGAAAAGTTGTGTCTGTTATTCCAGCTGAAGAGATGGTTGCTGCTCAATAAAAATCTATTATGGTTTAACGCTTTTCAAAAAGAGGCAAACTGACAAAAGAGGTTTGTCTCTTTTTTTGTATCTTTTAGTTGTTCTTAAAAGAGGTGAGATATTCATGTTTGTGGACATTGCAAAGATTTATGTCAAAGCAGGGGATGGCGGAGATGGTATAGTTGCGTTCAGGCGGGAGAAGTACGTTCCAGCAGGAGGTCCTGCAGGAGGAGATGGTGGAAAAGGCGGAGATGTGATATTTGTTGCTGATAGGGAGCTGAACACCCTGCTTGATTTTAAATACAAAAGACATTACAAGGCACAAAATGGTGAGCGTGGCGGACCTAACAATATGCATGGCAAAGACGGCGAAGATTTGATAATAAAGGTTCCTGTTGGAACTGTAATAAAAGATGCTGAAACTGGTGAGATAATTGCTGACCTGTCGAGAGAAGGCGACAGAGCAATTGTTGCCCACGGTGGTAGAGGTGGCAGAGGAAATGCCCATTTTGCAACAGCCACAAGGCAAGTTCCAAGGTTTGCTGAGGTTGGGGAGAAAGGGGACGAGCTTTGGGTAATTTTGGAGCTAAAAGTCTTAGCAGATGTTGGACTGATTGGCTATCCAAACGTTGGTAAGTCAACATTCTTGTCTGTTGCAACAAACGCAAGACCTGAGATAGCAAACTATCCATTTACAACAAAGTATCCCAACCTTGGGATTGTATATATTAGCGAGGGTGAAAGCTTTGTCTTAGCAGACATACCAGGGCTTATTGAAGGTGCAAGTGAAGGTGCAGGTCTTGGGCATCAATTTTTGCGACATGTTGAAAGGACAAAGGTTTTGATTCATATTGTTGATGTGTCGGGAAGTGAAGGAAGAGAGCCTGTTGAGGATTTTATAAAAATCAATGAGGAGCTAAAAAAATACAGCCCTGAACTTGCCCAAAAGCCTCAAATTGTCGCAGCAAACAAGATGGACCTTCCTGATGCTCAGGCGTATTTTGAACTTTTCAAAGAAGAGATTGAAAAGATGGGGTATGAAGTGTATCCCATCTCTGCTGCAACTGGCATGGGGATAAGAGAGGTTTTAAAAAGAGCTTATGAACTTTTGAAAAAGCAAAAGGCAGCTGAAAATGTCGAAGAGGATGCAAAGCCACGGACGTTTGTATACTACAAGAAAAAGGATGTAAAACCGCTTACTGTCAGAAAAGAAAACGGTGTATATGTTGTAGAAGGAACAGTTGTAGAGAAGGTAGCAAGAAACATAGTTTTAAATGACCATGACTCATTCAGGTATTTTCAAAATTTCTTAAACAAGCTTGGGGTCTTTGACAAGCTAAGAGAGATGGGAATCCAGGATGGTGACATTGTGAGGATACTTGATGTTGAGTTTGAATATTATGAATAAGTTTTAGATTTATCATAAAAATGGATATAGACAAAACAGTAAAAATGGGTTAAAATAATTGACAAGCAAAAAGAAATTCTTAAAAGGTTTGGAGGTTATCTTTTCTGATATGGAGTGCATCAATTGTGGGAACTGCAAGGTAGGTAATACCACATATTTTTGTTTTAAGGAAAACGGGTTTGTGGTGGATGTATCAAAACAAAAGGTGGTTGAGAAGGTAAGAAGCGGTTGGAAAAAGGGGGATCCAGAATACGAGAAGCAGCGGCGCAGGTCTCGAAAAGAAGTAGAGGTCTAAAAATAAAAAAATGCCGGCAGAAAGGCAAAATCCTTTCTGCCGTTTTAGTTTATAAATAGCGAAAAAGAAGTATTTTATCAAAAATTAAATTCAAAAAGAGGTGAAAAATATCTTGCTAACATCCAAACAAAGAGCAAAACTCAGGGGCATGGCAAACACAATGGATGCAATTATTCGAATTGGAAAGGAAGGGATTACAGAAAGAGTGCTCAAACAAATAGATGAAGCACTCACTGCAAGAGAGCTTATAAAAATTGCCCTTGAGAAGAACTGTGAGATAGAGCCGAAAGAAGCGATAGCTTATATATGCGAAAAACTAAACGCAGAGCCTGTGCAGGTGATAGGAAGGAAGATTGTAATTTACAGAATGTCTGAAGAAAATCCAAGAATTCAGATTTAAAAAGTAGAGTATTGACCAATGTATTTTTAAATGGTATAATCAAAGCAACAAAATTGAATATTAGAAAATTACTTCTTATCAAGAGTGGTGGAGGGACTGGCCCAATGAAGCCCGGCAACCGGAAAAAGGTATGGGTGCCCTTTTTCTTGGTGCCAATTCCAGCAGGTATTTTTAAAATACCTGGCAGATAAGAAGTAAGAAGATTTAGGAAGAAGTCTTCTTGTAGCTTATCTGCAGGAAGGCTATTTTTTTATCTTTTAAAAAGCACAACAAAAATTTAATGAAAGGAGAAAATAAAAGATGGAAAGAAAGTTTGGATTTGACACATTACAGATTCATGCAGGACAGTTTGTTGACAAAGAGACAAAGTCAAGAGCTGTTCCAATTTACCAGACAACTTCATACATCTTTGACACACCCGAAGAGGCTGCAGACCTTTTTGCACTCAAAAAAGCAGGAAATATCTATACAAGAATAGGAAATCCGACAACAGATGTTTTAGAAAAAAGAATTGCAGCACTGGATGGTGGGGTTGGAGCTGTTGCAACATCCTCAGGGCAAGCTGCTATCACTTATGCGATTTTAAATATCGCAAGAAGCGGAGACGAAGTTGTCGCTGCTTCAACCTTGTACGGCGGAACATATACACTATTTGCTCACACATTAAGAAAACTTGGTATCGCCGTAAAATTTGTCAATCCTGACTATCCAGAAGAATTTGAAGCAGCAATTACAGATAAGACAAAGGCTATATTTGTCGAGACGCTTGGCAACCCTAATATAAACATTCCTGATTTTGGAGCTATAGCAGAGATTGCTCACAAGCATGGAATTCCTTTTATTGTGGACAACACATTTGCAACACCTTATTTGTTCAGGCCAATTGAACACGGGGCGGACATTGTTGTGTATTCAATGACAAAGTTTTTGGGCGGACATGGGACATCAATTGCAGGGATTGTAGTTGACTCTGGGAGATTCGAGTGGAATGAAAAATTCCCAGATTTAATTCAGCCTGACCCAAGTTATCACGGTCTTGTTTATACAAAAGAGTTTGGAAATGCTGCATATATAGCAAAGCTAAGACTTACGCTTCTTAGAGACATAGGTGCTTGTATATCACCGTTTAATTCGTTCCTGATTTTACTTGGCGTTGAAACACTTTCGCTCAGAATGCAAAAGCATGTCGACAACGCAATGAAATTGGCAAAATATTTAAATGAACATCCAAAAGTGGAATGGGTCAATTACCCAGCTTTAGAAGGTAACAAATACTATGACCTATACAAAAAATACATGTCCAAAGGACCTGGTGCTATCTTTACATTTGGACCAAGGGGTGGATACGAGGCAGCAAAGAAGATAATTAATAGTGTTAAGCTGTTCTCGCACTTAGCAAATGTTGGCGATGCAAAATCGCTCATTATTCATCCTGCATCAACAACCCATCAGCAGTTAACAGAAGAAGAGCAAAGGCAAGCTGGAGTTTTGCCAGAGATGATAAGACTCTCTGTTGGCATTGAAGATATTGAAGATTTGATATATGATATTGAGAGTGCACTGAATAAAGTGTAAAATAGTTTCTAAGTTGTTGATTGAAGTAGCAATGAAAGATTGCTCCAAAAAACTGAGGTTTTCATTAAAAAGATGGGGCAATCTTTCATTTTAATTAATCTTTTTTGGTGGGGGTAAAGAAAAGTTGGAAAAATTTGAGTTCTGGGAAGAGGGTTTCAAAAAGTTTGTAAAATTTGCACACAACAAGGACTTTGTATTAGAAAGTGGCAAGAAATTCGGACCCATTACAGTTGCTTATGAGACTTATGGAGAGATTAATAAAGAAAAGAACAACATTATTTTGATAACTCATGCCCTGACAGGCGATTCACACGTTGCGAAACACTCAGAAGATGATCCAAAACCCGGCTGGTGGGACAAGTTTGTCGGCCCCGGAAAGATGTTTGACACAAACAAGTATTTTATTATCTGTTCAAATGTTCTCGGTGGCTGTCAGGGGACAACAGGCCCTTCTTCTATTGACCCTGAAACAGGAAAGCCTTATGGTGCAAGGTTTCCTATTATAACTATCAAAGACATGGTCAATGTTCAAAGAAAACTTTTGGAAGTACTGAAAATAGAGCATATTTTATGCGTTGTTGGCGGTTCCATGGGTGGTATGCAAGCTTTAGAGTGGGCTGTGAGCTACCCGGATTTTATGGACGGTGTTATAAACATTGCATCGCCACTTAAGCTCAATGCGCAGTCAATTGCCTTCAATGAGGTTATGAGAAGGGCTATTATGGCAGACCCTAACTGGAACAATGGTGATTATTATGACAAGACAGGTCCTGCTCAAGGTCTTTCTATTGCAAGGATGCTCGGAATGATAACTTACCAGTCAGACAAACTAATGGATAGGAAGTTTAACCGAAGGATGAAAGACCCTGTTGAGAGCTTTTTTGAGTCTTTTAACACAGAATTTGAGGTGGAAAGTTATCTACACTATCAAGGAATGAAACTTGTTCAGAGATTTGATGCAAACACATATTTATATCTTACACGTGCAATGGACCTATACGACCTTGGAAGAACATATGGAAGTGAGGATGAGGCACTAAGAAGGATTAAGGCAAAATTTTTGCTCGTAGCCATAACCTCTGATATCCTTTTCCCAATAAGCCAAATGAGATATATGAGAGATAAACTAAAAGAAGCCGGTGTTGATTTGATTTACAAAGAGATTGAATCGGATTATGGGCATGACTCTTTTTTGGTTGAAGAAGAAAAGTACAGGGATATAATTACTGAGTTTTTAGAATTACTATATAACAAGGAGATGATAAAATGATTTTGACAATCTTGGGTGCAAGAGGCCCATACCCTGCCAAAGATGAGGCAACGTCCGGTTATCTGCTAAAAACGAAAAGTGCGAACATTCTGATTGACTGTGGAAGTGGTGTTTTGTCAAAGCTTTTGAACTATATTGCTTTTGACGATATTTCTTTTATAATATGCTCGCATCTTCACGCTGACCACACAAGTGATTTAGGGGTTTTGAGGTACTACTTTGCGTCCCGTGGCAAAGAGATAGACCTTTTTATTCCATCTGAGCCACAAGAGGAATATAACCTAATTAAAAAGGGCGTTTACAATGTTAGAAATATTGAAGAAAACTTGCAAACCCAAATAGGTAGTGTTAAACTTTCCTTTTTTGAAGGTCAACACCCATACAGGAGTTTTGCTGTTAGGATTGAAGAGGGAGGGAAAGCCTTTGTGTTCTCTGGTGATACAGGATACAAAGAGGATTTTGCAGCGTTTTGCAGCGGTGCAGATTTGCTCTTGCTGAATGCTGCATATACTGATGAAGAGGTTGGAAAGATTGAGGAGCCAAAAAGGTACCATATGAGTCCAAAACAGGCAGCAAAGGTGGCAAAAGAAGCTGGAGTCAAGCTTTTAGTCTTGACACACCTAAAGCCAGAGTGTGATGAGCAAAAGCATTTAGCCTCTGCAAAAGAGATTTTTGATAATGTAGTTCTTGCAACAAAAGAAAAGGTAATAGAATTTTAATAGAACCCCAAGAAGATAATAGGAGCTGTAGCAGTGTTTGCTGATGCTCACAATGACACATTGACAGCAGCATTTTTCAAAAATGAAGGACTTTTTGAAAATTCATTACAGTTTGACTTTAAAAGAGCAAAACAAGTTGATTTAAAACTTCAGTACATGGCAATATGGCAGGATACAAGGCGCAAAGATATCGATTTTATGGAGGACATCTTTACAATTCTGGATTTGCTAAATAAATATGATGTAAACAATGTTGGTATCTCAAAAATTATTGATGAGAATAAACTAAATATTTTGGTAATTGTTGAAGACATTTCATTTATCAATGATATTTTTGATGTTGAAATATTGAAAGAAAAAGGTGTAAAAGGTGCTACGCTTTCGTGGAATCACAAAAACAAGATTTGTGGCGGAGCTTATGAAGATGAAGCTCTAAGCAGTTTTGGAAAAGAAATTTTAAAAAGACTTTTGGAGATGAACTTTATTGTTGACCTTGCCCATGCACCGCAGAGAACATTTTATGATGTTGTAAAGATTATTAATAGTCCGTTTATTGTAAGCCATTCAAACTGTTATGCGTTGTGCAAACACCCACGAAATCTCACGGATGATCAGATAAAGATTGTAGGAAGTTTTAATGGTTTGATTGGGATAAGCTTTTATTCGCCTTTTTTAAGTGAAAGGTCTGCAAAGCTCGAAGACATTGCAAAACATATAGCACATGTCTCACAGTTAATTGGCCATAAGCATGTGTGTTTAGGTTCTGACTTTGACGGAGCAGACAATTTTGCCCAAGGTATAAATGGTGTTGAGGATTTTCCAAAGATAAAGCGCGTGTTAGAAAGTTTTGGATTTAGCAGAGATGAGATTTTTGACATTTGCTACAACAATCTTTTGAACTTTACCTGCAGGTTTCTAAAATGAAATTTTTTTATTTAAAACTTGCGTTTTTACAATCTTAAATCCTATTTTTTCGTAACATTGATATTGAAAAATGCATATAAATATGATATAGTATTGCAAAAACAAGTTGAAAGGGCGAAGGGAGAAAGGATGAAGTATTCACAAAGAGCGCTAAGTATTTCAGCGTCACCAACCTTAGCAATAGACGCTTTAGCAAAAAAATTAAAAGAATCTGGTGAAAATGTAATTGGTTTTGGTGCGGGTGAGCCTGATTTTGACACACCTGAAAACATAAAATATGCAGCAATTGCTGCCATTGTTAAAGGATACACAAAGTACACACCGGTTGCGGGGATTGCCTGTTTAAAAGAGGCGGTTGCAAAGTATTATAATGAAAATTATGGAATTTCTTATTCTGCAGATGAAATAGTCATTTCAAATGGTGCAAAGCATTCTCTGATGAATGTTTTTTTTGCTCTCTTGAATGAAGGTGATGAGGTACTTCTTCCATCTCCATATTGGGTTACATATCCAGAGCTTATAAAACTTGCAGGTGGCAAGGTTGTAGTTGTACCGACACAAAAAGAGTCGAATTACAAGGTAAGTGGCAGAGATTTACAAAAGTATATCACATCTAAGACAAAAACCCTTGTTTTAAATTCTCCGTCAAATCCAACTGGTATGGTCTATACATATGAAGAGCTGAAAGAGATTGTTGAACTTTGTATACAGAATGAAATATTCATTATTTCAGATGAGATTTATGACAAACTTATATATGATGGACAAAAGCACATATCACCAGCCTCTTTTGGTGAGAAAGCAAAAGAACTTACCATAATAGTAAATGGTGTTTCGAAATCTTATGCAATGACCGGTTGGAGAATAGGGTATACTCTTTCAAATAGAGAACTTGCCAAGATTATGACAAACCTTCAAAGCCATACAACATCAAACCCCAATTCAATTGCCCAGTATGCTGCATATGAGGCTCTGAGCGGTCCTCAAGAAAGTCTTAAGAAGATGGTAGAAGAGTTTGCAAAAAGAAGAGATTTGATATATGAGCTTGTAAATGAGATTGAGGGTTTAAGTAGCGTAAAACCCCAAGGCGCATTTTATATTTGGGTCGACTTATCAGGTGTTATTGGGAAAAGTTTTAACGGGAAAGTTATAGACAGTGCAAATACCTTTGCAAAGCTTCTTTTAGAAAATGAAAAAGTTGCAGTTGTTCCAAGCGAAGGCTTTGGTATGGAAAATCATATGAGGCTTTCATATGCTACATCTGTGCAGAATATCAAAGAGGGCTTGGCCAGAATAAAGAGGTTTGTTGAAAAGCTCAAATAAGGTATAATTAAAATTATAGAAAATACAGAAAAAATAGGGGAAGTGAAGAAAGTTGCACCACATTTATGAGACACCACTTAACTCACGTTATGCAAGCGATGAGATGAAAAGACTTTTTTCTGATGACACAAAGTTTAAGCTTTGGCGGAAGCTTTGGATTGCTTTGGCAGAAGCACAAAAAGAACTGGGGCTTGACATCTCTGATGAACAGATAGAAGAGATGAAAAAGTATTCAGATGACATAAACTATGATGTAGCAAAGCAAAAAGAAAAAGAGCTTCGTCATGATGTAATGGCTCACATTCATGCGTTTGGTGAGCAGGCAAAAAAGGCAAGACCAATTATCCACCTTGGCGCAACAAGCTGCTTTGTGACAGACAATGCAGATATCATCATAATGTATGAGGCAATGAAGCTTATTAGAAAAAAGCTTGTCAGCTGCATAAAGGTGTTGTCTGAATTTGCTTTAAAGTACAAAGACATGCCGACATTGGGTTTTACACACTTTCAGCCTGCTCAGCTAACAACAGTCGGCAAAAGAGCAATGCTGTGGGTTCAGGACCTGGTGATGGACCTACAATTTTTAGAGTATGTAATGGACCACACTTACCTAAGAGGCGTGAAGGGAACAACTGGTACACAAGCAAGTTTCATGGCTCTTTTTGATGGTAATGAAGAAAAGGTAAAAAAGCTTGACCAGCTTGTTTGTCAAAAGATGGGTTTTGAAAAGAGCTTCCCACTTACATCCCAGACGTATCCGAGAAAATTTGATTATTTAGTTTTATCAGTGCTTGCATCAATTGCGCAAAGCGCTTATAAATTTGCAAACGATATAAGGCTTTTGCAGCACTTAAAAGAGATAGAAGAACCGTTTGAAAAAACGCAGGTTGGTTCATCAGCAATGGCATATAAAAGAAACCCTATGAGATGTGAGAGAATCTGTGCCTTGGCAAGGTATATAATGGTCAACATTCAAAATCCACTGTTTACAGCATCCGTCCAATGGCTGGAGCGTACTTTGGACGATTCTGCAAACAGGCGAATTGCGATCCCTGAGGCGTTTTTAGCAACAGATAGTATTTTAAACCTTTATCACAATGTTGCAAGTGGGCTTGTTGTGTATGAGAACATGATAAAAAGACACATTGAACAAGAGCTTCCGTTTATGGCAACCGAGAATATACTGATGGAAGCGGTAAAGCGTGGCGGTGATAGGCAGGATTTACATGAAAAAATTAGAAGGTATTCCATGCAAGCTGCTCAAAATGTCAAAGAATTTGGGAAGGAAAATAACCTGATTGAACTCATATCGAACGACCCAAGCTTTAGACTTTCAAAAGAAGAAATTGAAGCTATTTTAGACCCTAAAAAGTTTGTAGGAAGAGCACCGTCTCAGGTAAAAGAATACTATGAGGAATATGTAAAACCTATATTGGAAAAGTACAAAGATGACCTTGATTTCAAATCAGAGGTGAATTTATAGAAAAAAAATAGAAAGGGACTGTTTATTTTCCAGTCCCTTTTCTATTAATTTCTTTTTTGTATTACAAAAGTCGTTTAAATCAAAAAAGTTCTGTTTCACCTTTGCATAATTTTTGTAAGCTCTTCATATAAGCTATTTAACACACTTTGATAATCCTTTTCACCCATTTCAACGATTTCCATAAGTCTTTCAAGATCCCTTGTTGTCTCTTCATTTATATAATCTTGGTAATGTTGTGCAAGGTAAGAATACACTTTTCTTCCAAGTGCAGTTGAACGAATCCTTCTATATTGGTCCTCGAATACATATCCTCTTTTGAAAAGGGTCTCAACCATTTTAGCATATGTGGATGGTCTTCCTATATTCTTTTGTTTCATCTCATCAATAAGCATTGCTTGGGTGAAAAGAGGGGTTGTGTGCTTCTTGTAACTTTTCTTTTCTGTTATTTGGTATTCTCCACTTTCAAATTTTGAAAAAATCTGAATTGGACTGAACAAAAGCCAGCCTTCTTCTATCACCCCAATAGGCATTTCTTTTTCTATTTCTTGTTTATCAAACCTGAAAATTAATTTTTGATATTTTACAAGAGGGTTTTTCATCTGGCTTGTGAAAAATCTATTGAATATAAGTTCGTACACCTTAATATGATTAGCTGTCAAACCCTGAGCAAGTCTTTCACTTGACAACTCTTTTAACTCCAAAGGCGAAATTGGCTTAACAGGTCTTATTGCCTCGTGCGCACCCTCCGACCCGAAACTTCGGCCTACAAACAAGTCCCTTTTGCCTATCTTTTCTAAGTATAATCTTGCCACATTTTGACCTGTAAGTGATATTCTGTTTGAGTCAGTTCTGTGATATGTTATAAAACCATGTTCAAACAAAAACTGTAAAATTTCCATAATTTCCTGTACGCTGAGGTTTAATTTTTGTGATGCATAAGACAAAAGTGTGGGTGTATTAAATGGCAAAATAGTCTCAAGCTCTTTTTCATTTTCTTCTACTACCTCTACTAATACCTTGTCGCCATCTATTTTGCCTTCTGCCTCAAATCCAAACCCATTTTCAAATCTCACAAATGTAAATTCTTTTTGACTCTTTGCATATTCCTTTTCTCTTTCTATAATCCAGCCAAGGACAGTAGATTGCACTCTTCCTGCAGATAAATTATAGCTTTGAAAATTTTTCTGGAGCTTTGAGCTCAGTTCAAAACCAACCCACCTGTCTTCAATTCTACGTACAATCTGAGATTTTACAAGGTTTGCATTAAAATCGCGCTGGTTTTTTATGGCACTTTCAAAACCAAATTTTGTTATTTCGTGCATTTCAATTCGTCTTAAGTTCGGATTGACAGGTTTTAGATACTGGGATATATCCCATGAAATCTTCTCGCCCTCAACATCAGGGTCTGTTGCAACTAAAACTTCGTCTACTTCAGCTGCTATCTCACGAAGCACCTTTAATATCTCCTTTTTGTCATCAATCTTATCAGAGCCACATTTAGGACATGAAGGATACTCATCAGTAAACTGTGTACCACAGCTTGTACAGCGTTTGATAGAGTTATAGTACGGGATAAAATTGCCGTTTGATATTTCTACCCCATGCACTCCTGTTTTTGTATCAAGGTCATACACATGTCCTTTTGAGGCAGTTATGAGCAAAATTCCATCTGGAGTTACTGATTCGTATACAGAGAGCCTTCCATACCTTCTTGTTGATGCTTTTTCTAAAAATCTTGAAATTGTCTCTGCTTTTGTGGGCGATTCTACAATCATAAACCTTGACTTCAAATCTGAAGACCTCTCGGTTATTGAAGCCTCATTTCTGCTCATTTCAACCTCTTTGATTAAATCCTCAAAACATACCTCATCTTCGGTTTTCCATTCTTCATCAAGCAAAAACATGAGTCTTGACCTGAGACTTTCGAAAAGTAGGTCATCATCTTCAAATAAGATTGAAACTCCTTTTGTCAAAGAGCTACCCAACATTCGTGATGTCCTACCAGAACCTTGGATATATGTGAAAACATCAGGGAAGAATATCTGACTCTCATCTGAGATTTTCAAGTTTGAAAAGGACTTTTTAACAAAAACAGTCCACTTATCTTGAGGAATATACTTTTTTACTATCTCTCTTAACCTTTCGACCCGATATCTATCTATGCCTTTAAAAAAGCTTTTTAGCTTGGGATGTTCTTCAAGATAGTCAGAAAACACCCTTTCTAAGACAAACCGGGGCGCCTTTTCAATATCTGTTGAAAACCTAAACGAGGGCGTGCCCCAAAATATTGAATACTTTATTCTCAAGGGTAGGTCTATGCCTCTCACAAGCTTTCCATAGTATGAGTATATGCCACATAGAATTTTGAGCTTTCCATCTTTGAATTCCTCAAAACTTTTTTCAAAATCTTCCCATGTTTTACCGACAGATATTCCTTCGTTTTCTAAAAAGTTTATCACATCTTTGCCTTCTTCTTCATTTTCAACAAATAAGAGGATGCCATCATTGAGGATTTTGATTGTCTCAAGCAGCTTTTCTTTCGATTTTTTAGCAATTCTAATATTTGTAATATTTCTTATGCTGAATGTGAATCTACCTATTTCGAAACCAAGTAGCTCTCTAAACAAAAGAGGTTTTAGTCCTTGTGGCTTTGCAGTAGCAGAAGATACAATGAGAATGCCTTTAGATAAAGTAGAAGATGTGCCGTTTTGTTTTTGTTCAGGATACTTAATACCTTTTTTGAGGTTTTCAAATGTCTGGTCAATTGTCTTTTGGTCAATTCCAATCATCTGCAAAAGAGTGTCAATGTTTTTTGAAGATTTCAAAATTGCATCAACATCATCTATAAACACTAATGAGAATACCTTTTTTGCTAGGTCATCTTTTCGCTTTGATATAAATTGCGATGAAACAATCAAGATGTCAAATTCACCGTTTTCAAAGTTTTTCTCAAACTCGTCCTTTTCGGTTCTTTTCATTGATGACTTATAAGATAGAATTTTAACACTTTCTTTTGGCTCTTTATTGGCAAACTCAAGAAGTCTCTGATGCGCTTGTTCAACCAGCGATACAGTAGGAAAGATTAAAGCTACCTTCTTGCCATTTTTTGCCATCCACAGTGTTGCAACAAGTCCAAATGTTGTCTTACCAAGGCCTGTGGGAGCAATTAAAGTGAAACTTTTTGAGAGTAAAAGTCGCCTTGCCCAGAGCCGTTGATATCCTGTCATCGGTTTTCCAACTTTTGATACAAAAAACTTTTCAAACTCTTTATATTCATTTTTGAAATTCCAAAAGTAGGCATAATCTTTTAGGCTATTATGTTCTTTCAAGCTTTCAAGGATATTCATATTATTTTCAAATGGTAGACACTTTTCACATGGAAGTCCTTTTTGATTTCTTGTATCTGAGTTAATACCACCACAGTTTATGCATGAATGATAATATTTTGCTCCTGTTGCCAAGCAAAATTCCCCCTTATTCTTTTTTGAGGGCTTTTAGTTTTTCTAATTTTCAAATATACTAAGGGTTTTGGAAAAATTCAATATTAAAAAAAGCTGCCCGCTTTAAAATTTTCCTATCGGGGCAGCTTTTCAAAGTTTACTCTAATTCAAATCTCTGTTTTATAATCTCAACGGCCTTTTCCTCATCTTTCTGATCAATCAAGTATGAGATGTCAACCTCGCTTGTTGTCACCATCTTAAGCTCAACACCTGCTTCTGCCAAAGTGGTGAAAAGGGATGCTGCAACGCCCGGCAAATCTCTCATAGCTTCACCGTAGATACTCAGCTTTGTCAGGTTAGAAATTATGTCAATTCTTAAATGTGGAATCTCTTTTTTGAACTTGCTCAGCGCTGAAATTGCCTTTGGTACATTTTCTTCATCAAGACTAAATGATAGATTTATATTTCCTTTGTACGGGGCTGTCTGGCTAATCATGTCAATGTTTATTCCGTGACTTGCTACTTCATTGAAGATTGAGGCAATCAGGTCTATTTTGTTTGGGACATTATCCAATGTTATCATGGCAACGTTTTGAGTGACATTTAAATTTGTCACAGGCTTCAAATTCAAAACACCTCACATTGAATTAATCAGATCACTCATGTTATATATACCCGGCTTTTTGTCTTTTATAAACATTGCAGCCCTGATACTACCGTTTGCAAAAACCTCTTTTGAAAGGGCTGTGTGTTTTATCTCTATAATCTCATCTGGACCAGCAAAGATAACACTGTGCTCTCCAACAATTGTACCTCCGCGCACTGAAAAAATTCCTATCTCATTTTGAGCCCTTTTCTTTCTTCTTGTGTGCCTGTCATAGATGTACTCATACGCATTGTTTGCAACCTCGTTGATAGCATCTGCAAGCATAAGAGCTGTGCCAGAAGGTGCGTCAATCTTCTGGTTGTGATGTTTTTCAACAATTTCAATATCAAACTTACTTCCCAGCGTCTTGTATGCTTTTTGTACAAGATCTGCAACAAGGTTAACACCAAGTGACATGTTGGCAGACCAAAAAATTGGTATCTCTTTTGAAGACTCAACAATCTTTTCTTTCTGTTCACTTGTAAAGCCTGTTGTGGCAATTACAACTGGTTTTTTCTTTGCCTTTGCAAATTCTAAAATTGCAAGTGTAGCCTCTGGCAGAGAAAAATCAATTATTACATCAAACTCTTCTTGAATTTGAGAAGGATTACTGTAAACAGGATAGTCAAAATTTCTTGTAGTGTTCAAATCAACACCTGCAACAATTGTAACATCTTCATATGTTTTTGCAACCTTGCTAACAACCTGACCCATCTTGCCATTGCAACCGTTAAGTAAAACTTTTAGCATTTGTGCATCACATCCATCTATGCTTAGTTTTTTAGAGATGTTTAAAAACGTATTTTTTACTCTTTTATGTTTATTCCATAGTCAATAAGAGCCTTTTTTAGTATCTCTCTATTTTTCTCAGTCATTGTAGTAAGCGGCAGTCTTGGCCTTCCGACATTGAATCCCATCATATTCATAGCTTCTTTTACAGGTATTGGATTTACCTCAATAAATAATGCTTTGATAATTGGAAGTAGCTTTAGCTGCAGCTCTTTTGCCTTTTCAACTTGGCCGTTTAAGAAGTACTCAACAATATCATGTGTCTCATCAGGCAAAATGTTAGCAAGAACTGAGATCACACCAATTCCACCAACAGAGAGTACTGGTACAATCTGGTCGTCATTTCCAGAGTAGATGTCAATGTCAGGGCAGAGCATAGCAATTTCTGCAACCTGTGTGATATTTCCGCTTGCTTCTTTGATAGCTCTTATGTTAGGAAGTTTTGAGAGCTCCTTCATTGTCTCGGGCAGTATATTTAGCCCTGTTCTTGATGGAACATTGTAGACAATTATAGGGATTGACACAGCATCGTTTATTTCTTTAAAGTGTTCAATCAGACCTTTTTGGGTTGTCTTGTTGTAGTAAGGTGTTACATGCAAAAGACCATCTGCACCAAGCTCCTGGGCTTTTTTGGAAAGATATACTGCATGTTTTGTATGGTTGCTGCCAACACCCGCAATGACAGGTTTTCTGCCAGCTACCCTATCAATGACAAATCTAATTACCTCTAAATGTTCATCGTCTGGCATTGTCGAAGGCTCGCCGGTTGTACCGCATACGATGATAGCATCTGTTTTGTGTTCAAGATGAAAATCAACAAGCCTCCCAAGAACTTCAAAGTCCACACTTTCCTCGTCCTTAAAAGGTGTTATCAAGGCAACACCTGAGCCTTTAAAAATTGGCATAGCAATAAAACCTCCCATTTATTCAAAACATTAAATTATGGTCAAACTGAAAATATTAACTAAAGAAATACTCAATTACCTTCTCAGCTATCTGAACAGCATTTGTAGCAGCACCTTTTCTGATATTGTCAGCAACAACCCAAAGATTTACACCACTTTCAACAGATTCATCTCTTCTGATTCTTCCAACATACACTTCATCCTTACCAGATACATAGATTGGCATTGGGTACAAAAGATTTTCTGGGTCGTCTTGAACAACAACACCTGGTGCCTGTCTTAAAGTTTCTTTTAATTCTTCTAAATCAAATTGTTTTTCAAATTCAACGTTAATGGACTCACTATGACCATTGAAAACAGGTACCCTTACGGTTGTTGCTGTAATTTTGATAGAGTCATCATGCAAAATCTTCCTTGTTTCATTTATCATCTTCATCTCTTCTTTTGTATATCCATTTTCTAAGAAAACGTCAATATGAGGAATTACATTTCCTGCAATTGGATATGGAAATTTCTTTGGTGGTGCACCTTTTAAACCTTCTTCCAAATCTAAATATCCTTGATACCCAGCACCTGAGACAGCCTGATATGTCGAGTACACAATTCTCTTTATTTTGTATTTATCATGCAAAGGCTTTAGAACAACAACTGCCTGAATTGTTGAGCAGTTTGGATTTGCGATAATTCCCTTATGCCACTTGATATCCTCTGGATTTACCTCTGGTACAACTAAAGGAACGTCTTTTTCCATACGCCATGCGCTTGAGTTGTCAATTACAATGCAACCTTTGGAGGCTGCGATTGGTGCAAAGTGGAGAGAGGTAGATGCACCAGCTGAGAAAAGTGCAATGTCTATCCCTCTGTCAAATGAATCTTCTTTTAGCTCTTCTACAATGTATTCCTTTCCCATAAACTCAACCTTTGTACCAGCTGATCTGCTTGATGCAAATAGGTAATATTCTTCAACAGGAAGATTTCTCTCTTCTAACACTTTCAAAAATGTTCTACCAACCATACCAGTTGCGCCAACTATTGCCATTTTGATTTTCCTTGCCATTTTTGAATTAGCCTCCTCTAAAAATATTTTACTTTATTTCTGCATACAAAATCAAATAAAACTAAAAAAAGCTGGTCTTCAGCCAGCTTCTGTTAATATATTGTATAACAAGGATTATACAATATATTAACAGATAGCGCTCCACCAATTTTTCAATTGGTGACAGTTGCATGGATATTCTCCATGCACCCAGGGAAGTTTCCAAGAAGAAAGAAACTCCCTTCGGCGTCTTTTCCTTTCAGCAGGCTTCATCTGTGTCTTCTTTCACATCCACCTGCCTACTCTTAAAAGACGCGACCTCTATCTATTAATATATTATGAGCTATTCACTTGTGGTGTTTATTTAATAATACCATTAAAATTCTTTGTATGTCAAATCTTTTTGAAAAGCTAAAATTTATTTTCATGTGATATAATTTAAATACCAACGCGTAAAAAAACAAAATTAAAAATGGAGGATGGATAATTTGGAAAAAATTAAAGAAAGGTTTGCTAATTTTCAGAAAGCACTTTTGAGATTGAAAGAAGCTATAGAAGAAAGGAGCGATAATCCTCTTTTGTATGATGGTGCTATTCAAAGATTTGAATTTACATATGAGCTTGCCTGGAAATTATTGAAGGCGTATTTGGAATATCAAGGCATAGTAAGTATTTCTTCACCCAGAGCAGTTTTCAAAGAAGCATTTTCAGTGGGTTTGATTGAAAATCAGGAAAAATGGCTAAGGATGATTGAAGATAGGAACTTGACTGTCCACACCTATGATGAATGTGTTGCCAAAATAATATTTGAGAGAATAAAAAGTGATTACTTACCTTTGTTTGAGGAACTTGAGAAAAAAATCGAGGAGTTGATTAAATGAAATTTGGGATTGAAGATGTCATATTTGAGAAAATTATGGAGCTCATCAGAAGTGAAAGGACAATAAAAAAGGCTATATTATTTGGTTCAAGAGCAAGAGGTGATTATAAAATAAATTCGGATATTGACATTGCAATAGTGGTAGATGGTGAAACAACAGCTGGTTTTAAATTAGATTTGGATGAAGCTGCAGGGCTTTATAAGGTTGACTTAGTTGAACTTGAGAAATTAGAAAACGAAACATTCAAAAATAAAATCTTAAAAGAAGGAATTGTAATATTTGAAAGGGGAGTTTAAAGCAAATGTTTAAAGTGGGAATTGGATATGATGCTCACAGATTTGTCGAAAAAAGAAAACTAATCTTAGGTGGTGTTGAGATTCCATTTGAAAAAGGGCTTTTAGGTCATTCTGACGCAGATGTTTTAATTCATGCAATAATTGATGCCATCCTTGGTGCTATGGGCGAAAATGATATTGGAAAGCTCTTCCCTGACACTGATATGAAATACAAGGATATCTCAAGTATAGTCCTTTTAAGGGAAGTTTCGAAACTTTTGAAAAATAAAGGTATGAGTATAATTAACATAGATACAACAATAGTTGCACAAAAACCAAAGATTTCTCCATATACAGATGAGATGAAGACAAACATTGCAAAGGCTTTAGATATTGAAAAAACTCAGGTAAACATAAAAGGGAAAACGACAGAAGGTTTGGGATTTGAAGGAAGAGAAGAAGGAGTTTCAGCTTACGCTATTGTTCTATTACACGAATAAATGTTTGATAAATTTTATTTATAATGGTATAATCTTAAGTGATTGATAGTGATCGATTACATTAAATATAGTGGATGTGAGAGAATGTTAGATTTACACAATTTAGCTCAGCAAATAAGTGAAAAGAGAAATATGATATTGCAAAAAGAAAAAGAGATAGAAGAAAATATTCAAGAGGTTTTTAATTTTTTAAGCTTTTTAGATGAGCAAAAGGTAGAAAAGGTGCTTTCTAAAATTCCAAGAAAAGATGAGAAAAACGAAATCTTATTTTGTCTTCCATATTATAGTAACTTTAATAAATTTATGACGGGTTTTCCCTGTGAGGTTCAGACAAGTTATGAAGTATTTGCAGTTGATGGTAGCAATACTGAGATTGACAGGCATATCTCACAGCCTTACTACCTTTTGAACATTGCCTGTGTAGAAATTACTTATAACAATGAAAACAGCAATTTTAATTACCAAACATATCCTTACATTTACCTTGACGAAGAGCTTTATTCAAAAAAAGAAGCTCAGGCAATCAAAAGCTCATCTGAAATATCAAGAGAAAGACAAACAAAAGAGTACATGGCTATTTTAGAGTATGTTGAAAACTGTTTACCAAAAAGTGATCTGAGACTTGTTCTTTATGATGGAAATCTCATTGATTGGACACAAGACAGGCAGGGTTTACGCTTTGGCAGAAGAGCAAATCTTGAGCTTGAAAAGATTTTTAATGTGGCAAAACAAAAAAACGTAGCAGTTTGTGGTTTTATTTCAATGCCAAAGAACTCTATTATCTCTAATCTTTATAGGATATATAACTGTGAAAAGATGCGGATTGACTGTAAAGAATGCAGCAGAGAAGAAAAGAGAAATTGTGAAAAGATAGAGAGAATAAAAGATGTATTTTTGTTTTCGGACCTAAAAAGTGGACAGCACTCTAATGTATTTTACACCTTAGGAAGAGCATTTGACGAGTTTGAAGACACAGATATTACCTTTGTTTATCTTGCAACTGGCTACGAGATTGCACGAATAGAAATTCCTGTTTATGTTGCAAAAGATGAAAAGTGGCTCAAAAAATGTATCGGTGCAATATATCACCAGTGCCAGGTTGGATTTGGTTATCCTATATCGCTCACACATGCTCACGAGTTTTCTACTATCTCACATCAGGACAAAGCAGCCATAGAAAATATCCTTTTGGGGGTTGGAGATGAGATTTTGCCATATTCTGCAAAGAAGAATAATAAGGTCAAAAGGATAGTATAAAAAAGGAGTTGTGCTGGTGATGGCAGTTGGTGAGATAATTGATATTTCTTTTACTCAAATTACATGTGAAGCAAAAGATCTTGACAATATCCCTACAGCCGGTCAGTTTATAAGATTTGAGCTTGATAACTACAAAGTCTTGGGGTGTGTTACAAGGTATGACGTAGGAAGTATATCACAAGAAGGATATCCGCGGGCCCTGTGGAAAACCCCAGAGGAGCTAAAAAGGTTTTATCCACAGCTTGAGCAGATTTTAAAAGGTTATTTTAAGTGTATAATCCTTGGCTTTATATCAAATGGCAAGTTCATAAACTGCCTTCCGGACAGAAGTATAAGGCTTCACACAATGGTTGAGTTGGCAGACAAAAACGATATCCTTTTGGCAACACAAAGCAGTTTGTTTCTAAACTCTGTTATAAAAGCAAAGGATGTTGACGTTGTTGAGGTAATTCCGTGGATGCTCTACTTTGCCTATGTTGCAAGAAAAAAGGATTATGAGTACATAGAGCATATGGGGAAAGAGCTAAACGCATATCTTAAATATGACTTAAATCTTCTTACACCTATTATTGAAAGACTGGAAAATTTGATTTCTCACTTATAAAAAAAAGGGTGAGTAAAAGATGCCGGAAAAGTTTTATACTGGTCAAAGGATTGGCAAGGTCATAGGCGGCTCATTTTTAGAAGGGCTTGCAATAAAGGTTGAAGATGATTCTATCATTGAAGATACAAGAATAGGTAGCATCTTAGTTAGCCAAACAGAGAAGAAAAAATACTATTGCATGCTCACTGATATGGTCATAGAAGGCATGAACAAGCAATCTTTAACTGAGCTTCCAAGAGGCACTGAGTTTTCTCTTTTAAATAGAATTACAAGAGGAACTTCAATTTACACAATATTTAAGGCCCAGCCTGTTCTTGCATTTGATCTGCAAGAGGGGAAAAACCAGCCAATAAGAAACATTCCTCTTCATGCTTCAAGTGTCAGAAGGGCAACATATGATGATATCCAAGATGTATTTGGAAGCTTTGAAAAAGACCCCAAACGTTTTTTCCCAATCGGAAGCGTTCTTGACATGGATGAAAGTACCCAGGTGTGCATTGACATAGACAGGTTCATTGAAAGAAGCAGTGGTATTTACGGTCGAACAGGTACAGGGAAGTCATTTATTGCAAGACTTATAATGGCAGGGATTATTCTTTCTGACAAAGCTTCTTTGCTGATATTTGATGCGCATTCAGACCACGGTCCAGATAGCATTGATGAGGAAAACTATCATGTAAAAGGTTTAAAAAGTCTTTTTGGAAACAAAGTTCAGATAATGACAATTGAAAGCAGTTCAGTAAACAGAGCAGGAGTGCTTCCAATTGAGATTGATGTGAGAGATGTTGAGGTTGAGGACATCTTGTCAATCTCTGAAGAGCTAAACTTAAATGAAACAGCTGAACAAGTGATGATTGCTCTCAAAAACAAGTTAGAGGCACAAGGAAGACATTGGCTTCATGAAGTCTTGGTAAATGGTGAGGAACTTGCTGAGGAGTTTAAAGACAGTGAGGCTATTGTCAACAGAAGTTCACTTTTAGCGCTTATAAGAAAACTTTCTGTGTTAAAAGAGCTTCCTTATCTTAAGTACGACAGAAGTCCTGGAACAAATTCTATTGATATAATCTTGGATTATCTTCAAAGAGGGATTAGTGTTGACATAACCTTTGGCAAAGGAGACAAACTCCTACACTACTTATTTGTCACAAACGTGTTATCAAGACGAATTTACAATAAATACATGGAGATGTATGAAAAACACATATCAAACAGAAAAAAATACCCAGCACCAAGACCGCTCGTGATTGCAATAGAGGAAGCCCACAGATTTTTATCACCGGATGTTGCAAAACAGACAATATTTGGCACAATAGCAAGAGAGATGAGAAAAGCAAAGGTAAGCCTTATGTGCATAGACCAGCGTCCTTCACAAATAGACAGTGAGATTGCTTCACAAATAGGCACAAGGGTGATTTTAGCACTTTCTGATGAAGCGGACATTGCAAGTGCACTTGCTGGCATGAAAAATAGTAAACAACTGAGAGCTATTATTGAGTCTCTTGATTCAAAGCAGCAAGCGCTTGTTATTGGCCATGCTGTTCCAATGCCAATTGCAATAAAAACAAGAGGGTATGACCAGAGCTTTTACGATTTTGTTTCGATTTTCAGTCCAAAGACTGATGTTGAAGACAATTACCGGAAGGTACTTGAAGCCTCAGAAGAGTTTCTGAAAGATATGGAGTATTAGAAATTCTTTTTAATAAAGGGTGGAACATAAATGTCAATACGAGGTGTTCACACAGCAGATCTTCATTTTGGTGTGACAACATACAGCAAAGAAACTCCAGATGGACTGGGATCGCGTGTTCATGATTTTTTCAGGACATTTGATAGAATATTAGAGTATATAAGACAAAACCATATAGACCTTTTGCTCGTCACTGGTGATATATTTAAAGACAGAGAGCCAAACTCTACCTTGCGAAATATGTTCTACAAAAGGGTTGTTGAGATTGCAAAAGAAGGCGTATTAGTTGTAATAGTTCCTGGGAATCATGACATGCACCCATTTGAAGCAAAACATCATTCAGTCAAGGTTTTTGAAATATTTGAACAAGAAAATATTGTTGTAATGGATAAGCTTTTTGAAACGAAAGTGTTTGATATAAAAGGTGAAAGACTCAGAGTTATAGCTGTACCATATCTTTACCTTGAAAGGTTTATAGATAAAACAATTCCTGAGAAGATTGAGCAGATTGAGCAAAACATTGCAAATTTTTTTGAAGAAAGATTGGCAGAAATTTTAGACTCATGTGAAGATGATATACCGACCATCTTAGCAGGCCACTTTACAGTCAATGAAGCTGAAGTTGGCAGTGAAAGAATGATTATGATAGGAAAAGATGTAAAGGTACCAATTTCTGTACTTTTACATCCAAAACTTAGGTTTGTTGCCCTTGGCCATATCCACAAACCACAGATTTTAAATTCCAAAGACCCGGCAATTGTGTACTGTGGCTCGCCTGACAGAATAGACTTTTCAGAAGCACAAGACCAAAAAGGTTTTGTAGTATTTGAAATAGAGAGAGAAAATTTTTGGTTTGAGTTTAAACCTGTTGTTGTCAGGCCTTTCTATCAACTTGAAATTGATTTGTATGAAGCAGATAGTGATGTAGAGAAAATACTTATTTCAGAGATAGACAGAAAAATAAAGAACTTAGAAGAAAACTCATCTGCAAACGTGAAAGCATCAGTTATAAAGCTTATAATAAGGACACAAAGTTTGCTAAAGGAAAGGCTTAATTTAACCAAGGTAGAAGAGTATTTAAAAGACATGTGTTTCATTTTAGCCCCGATTGAGATAGAGGTCACAGATGCCAAGAAAGATTTTAGGATTATCGAGGTTGATGAAAAGTCAGATCCTATTTTTGCATTTGAAAGGTTTTTGTCTGCAAGCCCAAAATATAAAGATATAAAAAACAAAAATGAGGTAGTTGCGACATTTAAATCCTTGTTTGAAGAAGTACAAAGTGACTAAAAAAAGTTGGGGGGTCAATTTTTGAGACCACTTTACTTAAAGATTGAAAACTTTAAATCTTATGATGAAAATTTCAATGAGATTGACTTTAAAAATATCAAGGTTGCGTGTATTGTAGGTAAGAATGGAAATGGGAAATCTTCTATTGCAGAGGCAATTACATGGGCACTTTTTGGTGAATTTGAGAGACTTCAGACTGGCAGGCGTGGCAAAATCTCTGAAACAGAATATATAAACTCACATAAAGATTACATGCAGGTTGAGTTTGAGTTTGAGATAGATAAGTTTGTGTACAGGGTTGTGAGAAGGCTTGATAGAAGAGGGAAAAAATATCTTTCTCTTTTTATCAAAAAAAATGATGTGCTGATTCCAATTAGTGAAGCAAACTATACCCAGACACAAAACAGGCTGGAAAGGATTTTAGGGATAGACTTTAATGTGTTTTTACACTCGGCATACCTTTCTCAGAAACGAACAGAAGACTTTTTGTTATCATCACCAGAGGAAAGGCGTGAGATTTTAGCTAAGATTTTAAACCTCGGCGTATATGACAGAATAAATGAGCTTGCAAAGGAAAAGAAAAAAGAAAAAAAGATGATGCTTGATCTCAAAATCAAGGAAAGTGAAGAGAAGTTAAAACTTACTTCAGAAGAAGAGAGTATTAAAACATCTATTTTAGAGCTTGAAGAGAAATCCAAAAAGATTACAGGCGAATTAGATACACTTAAGAATGAGCTAAATAATCTTGTATTTCAAAAGTATGAAATAGAGCAGAATCTTAAAACCATTGAAGAGAAAAAAAGAGAAAAGGAGGAAATTAGAAGAAAACATGAAAGTATAAAACAGAAGATTGAAGATAGCAAAAAAGAGCTTACAAAGATAGAAGATGAGCTAAAAAGTGAGTCTGAAATAACTTTAAAAGCAAGGGAATATGAGATTCTTAAAAACAATTTAGAAGCTCTTGAAAAAGACTATAATACTTTTGTGAAGCTTAAAAATGACATAGCACTTATTGAAAAAGAGATAAGTGGGAAGATAGAACAGAAAAAAATATTTGAAAAATCTATGAAAGAGACTACTGAAAAGCTTAGCAGAGAAAACTCAGAGCTTTCTAAGTATGAAGAAGAGCTAAAAAAGTCAGAAATTGAGATTTCCAACGTTGAGAAAGAGCTTGAGAAAATTAAGGGACTGAAGCAAGAGTTGGAAGAAAAAAGGGATGAGATTACAAAAATTGAGAAGTTTTTAGAAGTAGTTGATAGTAAGCTTAAAGAACTTGCAACAAACTATAAGTTAATTGAGTCAAATAAAGGGAAATGTCCTGTATGTTTGCGGAGAATAGATGGCGATGAGGAAAAGGAGCATATTAAAAGAGAGATAGCATCTCAAGGGAGGGAGTACAAGGAAAAAAAGGAAAAGTTAAATTTAAAGCTATCAAGCCTTAAAAAACAATATCAAGAACTTGAAGAAAAGGTAAAACAAGAAGAGGTTTTGCGCACCAAAGAGAAGAAGCTTCATGGTGCATACGAAAATTTAAAGGCAAAGGTTGAGCAAAAAAAGCAAAATATTAAAAACTTACAAGACTCAATTTTTAACGACGAACAAAATATAAAGGCCTGTGAGCAGGAAGTAATAAAGCTTGAGCTGAGATTAAAAGATTTAAAGGATGATTTTAATAAGTTAAACTTTGATGAGGAAAATTACAATATTCTTCTACAAAAGGTAAAAGAGCTTGAGGTATATCAAAACTTACTGAAAACAATAGAAATAAACAAGGTAAAGGCAGAGAACCTGAGAAATCATATTCTTGAGTACCAAAAGGAAGAGGATGAACTTTCAAAAAAGATTCAAGAGATAGACAGAGAGTTGTCTGATATGCTTTCTCAATCATCAGCCGAAAAACTTTCGAAGATTAAATCAGATATAAATAGTTATGAGATAAAAATCAGTCGTCTTCAAGAAGATTTAAACTCTATCTTAAAAGAAATAGGGATTTTTGAGCAGAAACTCAGCCAAATCAAAGAAGCTAAAAAGAAACTGCTTGTACTTGAAAAAGAGATAGAAGAAATAAAAAAAGAGATAGAAATTTATGATATCATCATTGACATAACTGGTCCTGATGGTATTAAAAATGAAATAATTGCAAACACCCTGCCACTTGTCAGGGATGAGGCAAACCGGCTTTTAAAACTTTTGACAAATGGAGCTTTTTCAATTGATTTTAAAACACAAAAGGAAATGGCTTCTGGTAAGACAATAGAAACACTCCAAATAGAGATTTCAGATAAAAATGGTACAAGAAACTACGAACTTTTTTCAGGGGGCGAACTTTTCAGGATTAATTTTGCTATTCGGATAGCTCTTGCAAAGGTACTTTTAAAGAGAGCAGGTGCTTCGATTAGAATGTTAATCTTGGACGAGGGTTTTGGGTCACAGGATGAAGAAGGGAAAGACCACATAATAGAGTGTTTAAATCAAATCAAGGACCAATTTGATACAATACTTGTAATAACCCATATTGAGGATTTGATGGATGCGTTTGACCAGAAGATAATTGTAAAAAAAGATATAGAAGGGTCTAAAATTTTTGTTGTATAATATATGAGTATTTTTTAAATATTGAAGCTAAAAATGAGGAGGTAAACAAGAATATGGCAAAAAACAGGTTTCCAGGACTTGGTGGCGGTTTTAACATAAATCAGCTTCAAAAACAGGCAAAAAAAATACAAGAGGAGATAGAAAAGCTACAAGAAGAGTTAAACCAAAGAGAAATTGAAGCTACTGCAGGTGGCGGTGCTGTAAAGGTTGTTATAAATGGTAAAAAGGAGATTAAAAGTATTGAGATTTCCCCAGAGGTTGTTGATCCAGATGACATTGAAACACTTCAGGATCTGATAGTTGCATGTGTAAATGAGGCAATTAGAAAGGTTGAAAAAATGATAGAAGAAGAAATGCAAAAGGTAGCAGGTTTTGGGTTTACAGGTCTTTTTTGAGATGAGGTTGATATAATATGCAAGCAAAAGAAAATGCTATCTCAAAACTTATCCAGCAGCTTGAAAAACTGCCTGGCATAGGCCAAAAAACTGCACAGAGGCTTGCTTTTTATATAATTAATATGAAAAATGAAGATGTAAAAGCATTGGCAGAGGCAATCTTAAGTGCCAAAAATAGCACAAAATTGTGCAAAATATGTTGCAACTTTACAGAAGGTGATATTTGTCATATATGCAGTGACGATAAAAGAGACAGAAGCATAATTTGTGTTGTTGAGGAGCCTCAGGATGTTGTAGCCCTTGAAAAGGTAAAAGAATACAAGGGACTTTACCATGTACTGCATGGTGCAATATCACCGCTCAAAGGTAAATATCCTGAACAGCTGACAATTGATGTTCTTCTAAAAAGACTTGCTGATACTAATGTAAAAGAAGTAATAATTGCTACAAACCCGGATGTGGATGGTGAGGCAACAGCGTCATACTTGGCAAGACTTATAAAGCCAATGGGTATTAAAGTGACAAGAATTGCCCGTGGTATTCCGGTTGGCGGTGATATTGAATACGCAGATGAGGTAACAATTCTCAAAGCAATTGAAGGAAGAAAAGAGATTTAGTGTTATATCAAAGCAAATATTGGTGCATAATATATAAAAGAAATATTTTTTAGGCAGTTTATAAAGATGAATATGGAAGTTTTAAGCATTATCTCAAACCAAGTATCTGATGTAGAGTTGCTTTTGCAGATTAAAAACCAAAAAGAAAAGGATTATGAGTACTTACTCAGATACGTAAAAGGACTTTTAGAAGGCGCAAATACTCTTTTTAACTACTCTTCAGACCAAGATTTGATTGAGATTGCCATCTATCAACAGATACTTGCTGAAAAGTGGCTAAACTACTTGTATAAACTACTAAAAAAGAACCCTCAGTAAAAAAGAGGGTTCTTTTTATTTTTGGTTTTACATAAAATAGATTAAAGAAACTATTTCTTAAGGAAGATATTAAATTGCAAGATGAAAATATTGGATTTTCTAATTAGATTTTTGTTCACTTGCTGTTTTATTGTGCTTTTTAATTTCTTATTTGAACCATACGGACTTCACATTGGGTTTAACATTGTAAACCTTGCAGTTGGTACATTAATAGGATTTCCCGGTTTTGCCTTGCTTTTTATTCTGGCCTTTCTTTTTGGGAAATAGAGAGTATTCAGGAAGTTTAACTATTCCCTTTGTCTCGAGGATTCCAATGACATAGCCTAAGAATGAGGCTACCGGCAAAAAAGCCGCTACTATCCAGTATGAAATCACAATTGGAAATATTGAATGCATATTTTTGGCAACCTCATCTGCATATGAGAAAATTCCAATAAATGGTGAGTTCCAGAGCCTGTATACTACATTCAGCCAGTGTGTTTTAAGAAGACCTTTGTCATTTAAAGACACATTTTTAGAGGCAAGGTAAGCAAAAACTATACTTGGAATAGTAGAGATGATAATTGACAGTGTAGCAGCACTTAAAGGCAGAGCATCTCTTTTCTTTGCATGATATCTTCCGCTTGAAAAGTTTCCATACAGATACAATATAGAAATAACAATTCCGCTAATTAATTGGGAAATAGTTCCTCTAAAAAGCGAGAAATATAAGTACATAAATGCGATAAAGATGATTGTTGTTAAAAAATGGTTTTTAAGAATATGTAAACCGTAGAGAATGACCTTTTTTGTATTCATTTTATTTATTAACAAAGCCTCCTTTGAAATTTCTCATCTCTAATATTATATCAGAGTTTGCAATTAAGTTAAATTAGAGATATACTTTTTTTATGATTTTTTTAAAAAGGAGTGTAAGTTTTTGGCTGTACTTGTGACAGGTGGTGCAGGCTTTATTGGCTCACATATTGTAGACAGGCTGATTGAGAAGAACTATGATGTGTGTGTTGTCGATAACCTGAGTTCAGGGAATCTCAAAAATATAAATCCAAAAGCCAAATTTTATAAACTTGACATTCGAGATAACTTAGAAGATATATTTAAGGAGAACAAAATTGAATATTGTATTCATCAGGCAGCACAGGTAAGTGTGACAAAGTCAATGGAAGACCCAATTTTGGACTGTAGCGTAAATATTTTTGGTACGCTGAATTTATTGAGTTTTTGCGCAAAGTACGAGATAAAAAAGTTTATCTATGCTTCATCAGCTGCAGTCTATGGAGAGCCTCAGTATCTTCCTATAGATGAAAGTCACCCAAAAAATCCGATGTCATTTTACGGGATATCTAAGCTCACGGCAGAAAAGTATATAGAGAGATTTGCACAAAGTTATGGCTTTGAGTACGTTATCTTCAGATATTCAAATGTCTATGGACCAAGACAAGATCCATTTGGAGAAGGTGGAGTTGTTTCAATATTTTGTGAGAGAATGCAAAATGGCAAAGATGTTATGATTTTTGGTGATGGCAATCAAACTCGAGATTTTATATTTGTAGAAGATGTTGCTGAAGCAAATTATCTTGCACTTCAAAATCCGATAAAAGGTACATTTAATTTGAGTACAAATACAAGAGTTTCTATAAATGAGCTATTTGAAATAATTTCAGGCTTGACAGGATATCAAAAAAGTGCTGTATATACGCAAAAAAGACCAGGGGATATTCAACACAGCACGCTTGACAACAGTTTACTAAAAAGTCTGCTTTCGTGGAGTCCAAAATATTCGTTAAAAGAAGGGCTTACAAAAACCATTGAATATTTTAAAAATAGAACTGTTTAGCAAAGGATGAATATGGGTATCATTATATTGTTATAAAAACAAAACCATCTTTAGAAAAGGGGTAGTTTTGAGATGATAAAAAGAGGCTTTAGATATCAAACAGGTGAGATTGAAGAGATTGCAAAGCTTTTGAAAGAAGGCAATATTCCTGAGGTTGACATTGACTTTGAGAGGGAGATTGAAGAGGTTATATCTGACCTAAAAATGTACGGATTTGAGGTTGCCAAAGAAAATAGCTATGATTACGATGCAGTTAATAAGATAGAACATCCAGATTTTATGTTCAGGTTAAAATTGATTGACACGGCTACTGGTAAGACCTGCTTTGTAGACTTTTACGAAGGGCCAAAGGATGAGGATGATGGTTATGATGAAATTTGGTGGGGATAATATATTGTAAATGAATTTCATGTTGACATGTGCCATTTTTTGTATTACAATAATCTATATTTAGAAAAGAGGTGAAATTATATGGATATGTTTGCAGACAATGTTGTAACATTAGTAGACGAGGAAGGAAGAGAGATATCATTTGAAATGCTTGATAAGGTCAATTACAATGGTAATGACTATATAGTCCTTCTTCCTTTAGAAGAGATTGAAAAGGAAGACGAAGAGGCAGAGGTCATCATACTGCGAATTGAAGATAGAGACGGAGAAGAGGTCTATGTTGGTGTAGAAGATGAGGAGGAGCTTGAAAACGTATTTGAAATTTTCCAGTCCCGCTTTGATGATGAAGACTTTGACATGTATGATGAAGAAGACGAAGAATAATTGAGAAAATAAAGCACGACCAATTTTTATGGTCGTGCTTTATTTTTTTGTTGTAAAATATGGTATAATAATAACTATAAAGTTAAATTTTATTCTTGACAAAAAATTTGAAGAGGGTGGCAAGTAGAATGAAAAGGCTTATAAAAAAGGCAATCATTCCTGCAGCAGGACTTGGGACAAGATTTTTGCCTGCAACAAAGGCCCAGCCCAAAGAGATGCTTCCTATTGTTGACAAGCCTACAATACAGTATATAGTTGAAGAGGCGTTAGAATCGGGAATAGAGAGCATTTTAATAGTCACAGGACGCGGCAAAAGAGCTATAGAAGACCATTTTGACAAGTCGTTTGAGCTTGAGGTTGCTCTTGAGAACAAAAAGGACTTTGATAACCTTCAGATGATAAGAAAGATTGCTGACTACAATGTGCATTATATCCGTCAAAAAGAGCCAAGGGGTTTGGGTGATGCTGTTTACTGTGCAAGGCTTTTTATTGACAATGAACCTTTTGCTGTACTTTTAGGTGATGACATAATTATATCGGACAAGCCTTGTTTAAAACAGCTAATTGAGGTGTACGAAGAGTACAGGACAACAATTTTGGGTGTTCAAAAGGTACCAGAAGAAGATGTTAGCAAATACGGAATTGTTGCAGGAAAGCAGATTGAAGATAGAATTTACAAGGTAAAAGACCTTGTTGAGAAGCCAAAGAAGGAAGAATCACCTTCAAATATTGCTGTTTTGGGAAGGTACATAATCACACCAGAGATTTTAAACATATTGGAACACACAAAAGAAGGAATTGGAGGAGAGATTCAACTAACTGATGCCTTAAGAGAGCTTTCAAAGAAAGAGGCTATGTACGCTTATGAGTTTGAAGGAAAAAGATATGATGTTGGAAACAAACTTGGGTTCTTGCAGGCAACAGTTGAAATTGCACTTTCAAGAGAAGATATCGGAAAAGATTTTTATAACTATCTTGTCACAATTGTAAATGCTAAAGATTATAAAGAAAAATTAAGTCAATTAGAAAAGATTTAAGACCTTTTTCCTGGCCACTTTCAAAAAGTGGCTTTTTTGTTATTGAAAATTAAGTCATATTTTTATATAATATTGGCATAAAAATTTAATACCTGATATTAATATCAAATATTAAATCATGGTGATAAAAATATGGCAAAGTTATCCAGAAAGGAAAGACACAGGTTGCTACTGCAGAAAATAAAAGAAAATCCGTTTATAACAGATGAGGAACTTGCAGAGGAGTTTGGTTGTTCTGTCCAGACAATTAGGCTTGACAGGGCTATATTGGACATCAAAGAGGTAAGAGAAAGAATAAAAGAGATGGCAAAAGAAAGTCTTGGAAAACTCAAAACTATCTCACCGCGGGATGTTGTTGGTGAGATAATTGACATAGAGCTTGGCAACTATGCTATTGCTACCTTTGAACCAGAGCTTTGGATGACCTTTTCAAATTCTCAGATGGTAAAAGGGCAGCATATCTATGCGTTTGCAGAGTCCATTGCAATGTCTGTGATTGACGCGAAAGCAGCACTCATCGGTATTGCGAATATCAAATACAAAACGCCTGTCTTTGCAAATGACAGGCTTGTTGCCAGGGCTGAGCTTAAGAAAAAGAGAAATAACAAGTATATAGTGTGGGTGTTTATCAAAAGAAACAATGAAGAGGTCTTTAGAGGCAAGTTTATTCTTGTTGCAATAGATGATGAAAACAAAGAAACAGGCCAGACAGGAGTGTAAGACTTATGAAGATCGGTATTGATGCAATGGGTGGAGATAATGCACCATCTTCGGTTATTGAAGGAGTTGCGATATATCTTACTCAAAATACTCAAGACAACGTTGTTCTTTTCGGGAATAAAAGTGTGATTGAGAAAGAGTGTGTAGATAGGATAAAAGACCTTTCAAGAGTTGAGATAGTTGACTGTAAAGAAAAGATAGAATTTGACGATGAACCAGTAAAAGCTATAAGGCAAAAAAAAGACTCATCAATTGTTGTTGGTCTGAAATACTTAAAAGAAAGGCAAATAGACGCATTTGTGTCAGCTGGCAGCACAGGCGCGCTAATGGCAGGCGGACTTTTAATAGTTGGAAGAATTAAGGGGATTGACAGGCCTGCACTTACCACAAAACTTCCTTACAAAAGTGGCCAGTATCTTTTAATTGATGTGGGTTCTAACACAGATTGCAGACCTATTAACATTCTGCAATTTGCCCAGATGGCAACTGTGTATGCCAGCAAAGTCCTTGGTAAAAACAACCCTACAGTAGGACTTTTGAATATAGGCACAGAAGAAACGAAAGGAAATGACCTTTCTAAACAGTCTTATGAAATTCTGAAAAATGCAAAGAATATAAACTTTGTTGGGAATGTGGAGGCACGAGATTTGCCATTTTCACCACCTGATATAGTTGTTTGTGATGGATTTGTAGGAAACATTGTTTTGAAACTCACAGAAGGTTTTGGACTTCTCTTTTTTGATATATTAAAGGATATAGCAAAACAGAGCGTTAAAGCTAAAATAGGTGCACTTTTGTTAAAACCATACTTAAAAAACTTAAAAGGCAAGTATGATTACAAGGAAGTAGGAGGAGCTCCTCTTTTAGGTATAGATGGAATTATAATTAAATGCCATGGTTCTTCTGACGGCCAAGCCATTTTCAATGGCATAAATCAAGCTAAAACTTTTTATGAAAATAATGTATTAGAGTTACTTAAGGAAGAAATCACAGCCGAAAGCGAGGTCTAAAAATGGCTCAAAATGTCAAGATTCTTTCAACTGGAAGATATGTTCCAGACAGAGTCCTTACGAATTATGATTTAGAGAAGATGGTTGACACTTCAGATGAATGGATAACTCAAAGAACAGGTATAAAAGAGCGAAGGATTGTTGATGGCACAACTTCCACAACTGATTTGGCAGTGAGAGCTGCCAAAAATGCAATGGACAAAGCAGGTATTTTACCAGATGACATTGACCTTGTGATTGTTGCAACGGTTACACCGGAGATGTTTTTTCCTTCAACAGCTTGCCTTGTTCAAAAAGAGCTAAAACTAAAAAATGCATTTGCTTTTGACATTTCAGCTGCGTGTTCTGGTTTTATCTATGCGATGGCAATTGCAACCCACTTTATTCAAAACGGGTTTTGTAAAAACGCACTTGTAATAGGAGCAGAGGCGCTCTCCAGAATAACAAACTGGTCTGACAGGTCAACATGTGTTTTGTTTGGCGATGGAGCTGGTGCAGCAATTTTGAGTAGCGGTGATGAGCAAGGTATTTTGGGATTTGAGCTGGGTTCGGATGGAGAAAACGGGCTTTTGCTTTACTGTCATGCATTTGGACTGAGTGATGTAACTTATTCACAGGTAAAAGAAAATCCAAACTTCAGAAAAATCTATATGGAGGGTAATGAGGTTTATAAATTTGCAGTCAAGATTATGCCATATGCAGTGGAAAAGGTTTTAGAAAAGGTGGGACTTTCTTCATCTGATATAGATGTTTTTATTCCTCATCAGGCAAATATAAGAATAATAGAAAGTGCTGCAAAGAGATTAAAAATACCTATGGAGAAGGTTTTTGTAAACCTTCACAAGTATGGCAATACTTCTGCTGCGTCGATTCCTATTGCTCTTGACGAAGCAGTCGAAGAAGGAAAGATTAAAAAAGGAGACAAGGTTGTTTTGGTTGGATTTGGCGGTGGTTTGACATGGGCATCCACTGTTATTAAATGGGTATAGAAAGGAAAGGTGTAAAAGGCAAATGGGAAAGGTTGCGGTAATGTTTCCTGGGCAAGGTGCGCAGTTTGTTGGAATGGGCCTTGACTTTTACCAGAACTTTGACGAGTCAAAGAGGATTTTTGATTTGGCAAATGAAGCGCTTGGCTTTGATTTGAAGCACATCATATTTAATGGACCAGAGGAAGAACTAAAACTTACAAAGTTAACGCAGCCAGCAATTTTGACAACTTCAATTGCAATATATGAAGCTGTGAAAGACAAAATAAAACCAGATGCTGCTTTTGGTCAGAGCTTGGGCGAATATTCAGCATTGGTTGCTGCAGGAAGCATTGAGTTTAAAAGTGCAGTATTGCTTGTTTCAAAAAGAGGTGAGTACATGCAAAATGAAGTACCAGAGGGCATTGGCACAATGGCGGCAGTGATTGGGCTCTCAATAGATGCTGTAAAAGAGGTTTGCCAAGAAGCAAGTAGCAAAGGCACTGTTGAGATTTCAAATATAAACTCACCTGACCAGACTGTCATCTCTGGGCACAAAGAAGCTGTACATTTTGCAATGGAGATAGCAAAACAAAAGGGAGCAAAAAGGTGTGTCGAGCTCAATGTCTCAGCTCCGTTTCATTGCAGCTTAATTAAAGGAGCAGGAGAAAAATTGAAAAAGCATCTTTTGGAGATTTATATTAAAGAGCCTCAAATTCCTGTGCTGTCAAATGTTACAGCAGAGTATCTATCAAAAGACACTATTGTAGACCTTCTTGAAAAACAGGTTTATACAACAGTTAATTTCTTAGGATGTGTAAATAAGCTGATTGAAGAGGGATTTGACACATTTGTTGAAATAGGTCCAGGAAATGTTTTGAGCGGACTTGTTAAGAAAATAAAGAAAGATTTGAAGATTGTCAATATAAATAAGGTGGAAGATATTAAAAATCTGTAATAGCGATAAGTAGATTTTAAAATAGGAGGAAATTAGAATATGCAGCTTTTAAAAGACAAAGTAGCACTGATAACAGGCGCTTCAAGGGGTATTGGAAGAGCAATAGCTTTAAAGTTTGGTCAAAATGGTGCAAATGTAGTTATCAACTACTCTTCCAGTGAGTTTCAGGCCCAAACTCTAAAAGAGGAAATAGAAAAATTGGGAGTAAAAGCACTTACAATTAAGTGTGATGTTTCAAACTCAGAGGAAGTAAATGCTATGTTTTCACAAATAGAAAAAGAGTTCGGAAGACTTGACATTCTTGTGAACAATGCTGGGATTACTAAGGATGGATTAATTCTTAGAATGAATAAGGAAGATTTTGACAAGGTGATTGCTATTAATCTAAAAGGTGCCTTTTTGTGCGCAAAAGCAGCATCAAAGATAATGGTAAAGCAAAGAGAAGGTAATATTATAAATATTTCATCTGTTGTTGGGATTATAGGAAATGTAGGGCAAACAAATTATGCTGCGTCAAAAGCTGGTATAATAGGTCTTACAAAGTCGCTTGCAAAAGAGCTTGCTTCTCGAAATATCAGAGTGAATGCTATTGCACCAGGGTTTATAAAAACTGACATGACGGAGGTTTTAAGTGACAAGGTAAAAGAAATGATGCTTTCTTCCATCCCACTTGGTCGGTTTGGTGAGGCTGAGGAGGTTGCAAATGTAGCCCTGTTTTTGGCATCAAGTTTGTCGTCATATATTACCGGGCAGGTTATTGTTGTTGACGGTGGGATGGTTATGTAATAATATTCTTATAGTGAGCATTATTTTAAAATCCAAAATTTTTGGAGGTGTTTTTTGTGAACAGTGAAATCTTTGAAAAGGTAAAGAAGATTATAGCTGACAAACTTGACATTGAAGAGGACAAAATCACACCTGAATCATCATTTTTAGACGACCTTGGAGCAGACTCATTGGACATTGTTGAACTTATCATGGAGCTTGAAGAGGAATTCAACATTGAAATTCCAGATGAAGATGCAGAAAAGATTAGAACAGTTGCCGATGCAGTGAAATATATTGAAGAGCATCAATAAGAAAGTACTTACCCCTGCTTTAGATACCTAAAAAAGCAGGGGTAAAGTATTCAACTTTAAAACTTAGGAGGTTGCTTACATTGAAAAGAAGAATTGTTATAACTGGCCTTGGTGTTATATCCTCCTTAGGGTTTGATATAGATACCTTCTGGAGTGCGATAAAGTCTGGGAAAAATGGTATCAAAGTTGTGGAAAAGTTTGACGTTTCAAACTACCCAACAAAGGTTGCAGCAGAGATTGTTGACTTTGACCCAACAAATTACATAGATAAAAAAGAAGCAAGGAGAATGGACAGATTCACACACTTTGCTTTGGCAGCAACAAAGCTTGCTATTGAGGATAGCAAATTGAACTTGGAAGATATCGACAAGACAAAAGTTGGGGTTGTGATTGGAAGTGGAATTGGTGGAATTGAAACATTAGAAGAGCAGGCCAACATATTGAGAGAAAAAGGACCATCAAGGGTAAGTCCATTTTTTGTTCCAATGATGATAGCAAACATTGCAGCAGGGCACATTGCCATAACTTATGGTTTAAAAGGAATTAATGAAACAATTGTCACAGCATGTGCATCATCTGCTCATGCAATTGGTGAGGCGTTTAAGATGATTCAGCGCGAAGATGCTGATATTATCATCACAGGGGGAGCTGAAGCAGCAATAACTCCGCTTTCGTTTGCAGGATTTTGTGCTATGAAGGCAATGTCAACAAACCCTGACCCGCAGACTGCCTGCAGGCCTTTTGACAAGGATAGAGATGGGTTTGTAATGGGCGAAGGTTCAGCGATACTGATTTTGGAAGAGCTTGAGCATGCCAAAAAGCGCGGTGCTAAGATTTATGCTGAGGTTGTTGGATATGGTGCATCAGATGATGCATATCATATAACAGCACCTGATCCAGAGGGCGAAGGGCCTATGCTTGCAATGCAAAAAGCAATAAGGGATGCGGGAATTGAACCTCAGGAGATTGATTATATAAACGCACATGGTACATCCACACCATACAACGACAAATTCGAAACACTAGCGATCAAAAAGGTGTTTGGAGATCATGCATATAAACTTTCAATTAGCTCAACAAAGTCAATGACAGGGCACTGGCTTGGTGCAGCAGGAGCTGTTGAGACTTTGATTACAGCTTTAGCAGTATATGACCAGTTTGTTCCGCCAACTATAAACTATGCTACAAAAGATGAGGAATGTGATTTAGATTATACAGTAAACCAAGGGAAAGAGAGAAGTATCAAGTATGCAATGACAAATTCATTTGGATTTGGTGGGCACAACGCAGTTCTTGTTTTAAAAAGATATGAAGGTTGATATTTAAAATGCCCCAATTGAGTGTGTTAGTGGTTGGGGCATTTTATATTTATTGAGTATTTTGAATATTTTGTATGAGGTAGGAGAAATACGACAATGAGAAGTACAGAAATGACACACATAGAGAAAAAACTTGGTTATAGATTTAAAAATCCGAATTTATTAAAGCTTGCACTTACTCACAAATCAGCAACCCATGATGACAAAAATTGCTATGAAAGACTTGAATTTTTAGGAGATGCTGTATTAGAGCTTGTTGTGAGCAAATATCTTTTTGAGCATTTTCCGCAACTTTCAGAAGGTGAGCTTACAAATCTTCGCGCAACAATTGTATGCAGTGAGACACTCTCAAAGGTTGCTGAAACGCTGAATCTAAAAAGATATATTGTATTTGGAAAGAATGAAAAAGAAGAAGGTTTTGAGAATAACAAATCAATTTGGTCAGATGTGCTTGAGGCAATATTTGGTGGTATTTTTCTGGAATCAGGATACAAGATGGCTGAAAAAATAGTCATAAATCTTTTAGAACCGTTTATTAAAAAGGCTGCTGAGGGAAAACTCTTTTATGATTACAAAACAAAGCTTCAAGAATTTATTCAGAGAGAGAAAAACATTGAGATTAAGTATATAGATTATGAAAACCTTGAAAATAATTTATCAAGGTTTAAGTCAGAGCTCTACATTGGAAAAAATAAAATTTCAGAAGGGTATGGAAATAGCAAGAAGGAAGCGCAGCAGGAGGCAGCTTTAAATGCACTTAAAAAGCTGGGAGTGATAGAAGATTGAAGAGCAGGATTCTTCCTATTTTTATTCCTCAATACGGCTGCCCTTTTAAGTGTATATTCTGCAACCAGAAGATAATCTCAGGTGAAAAAGAGGATGTGACTGTGCAGAGAATAAAACGTCAGATTGAAGAAGGACTTAGTAAAAATAAAGGTGAAGATGTAGAACTTGCATATTATGGAGGGAATTTTACGGCTATTGATATCAAAATGCAGCAAAAACTTCTTGAGCTTGCAAAAAGCTTTGAAAATATAAAAAGTATTCGAATTTCCACAAGACCAGATTGTATAGATAAAGAAATTTTGGGATTTTTGAAAGATTACAATGTAAAAACAATAGAGCTTGGTATACAGAGCATGTTTGATGATGTTTTAGAAGCCTCAAAGAGGGGGCACACTGCAAAAGATTCAGTTAAGGCAATAGAACTTATAAAATCATTTGATTTTTTGTTAGGTGTGCAGCTTATGGTAGGGCTTCCAAACTCAACCCCTAAGAAAGATATAAAAAGTGCAGAAATTTTATGCAGTTATCAACCCAACATTGCAAGAATCTACCCTACCTTGGTTATAGAAGACACATATCTTGCTGAGATGTATAGAAAAGGTGAGTATCAACCTTTGTCTTTGGAGGATGCAGTTTTAATTAGTAGTCAAATAAAAGAAATTTTTATAGACAATAGTGTGAAGGTCATAAGAGTAGGCCTTCAGCCAACAGAAGAGATAAATTATAACGCTAAGGTGATTGCAGGTCCATTTCATCCTTCATTTGGTGAACTTGTTGATTCAGAAATAATATTTAGAAGAATAAAAAATGCGTTGTTACAAAAAAACTTAGAATATTTTGAGATTTTTGTGCATCCAAAAAACTTTTCAAGACTCGTAGGGCAGAAGAAAAGAAATATTGAGCGTCTGAAAGAAATGTACAATTTAGATGCAATAAAGATCATAAACGAATATGAAGACCCAGATACAATAAGAATTTTGGCTGATGAAAAAGAGGTGATTATTGATATTAAAGGGCTGTGAGGTGTTTTTAACATAGATTTAACGTTCATTTTAAATTGATTTAACATTGGTACTATAAAATTAAAAATATAAGAATCGATACAAAGGGTAAAAATATTTTGTAAACAAAATTTTTATTGAGGAGTGAAAAGATGAACAAAAAAATTGCTGTTCTGTTTTTGATAGTAAGTATGTTAAGTGTTATCTTGTTTGGTTGTAAAAGCGCAAATGTTCAGGGTCCATCTACTAAAAAGTCAATTACAGTTGCGGGTTCTACTTCTGTTCAACCTTTGGCAGACGATTTGGCAAAAGCGTTTATGCAAGAGCATCCTGAGACAAAGATTGAAGTTCAGGGTGGTGGGTCTGCGGTTGGAATAAAATCTGCAAGAGACGGTGTTGCTGACATCGGAATGTCTTCTCGTGAACTAAAACCTGAAGAAAAAGGTTTGAATGAATTTAAGATTGCAGTCGATGGAATAGCAGTTGTTGTCCATCCTTCAAACCCAATCAAAAATCTTACCTTGCAGCAGATAAGAAATATTTATACAGGCAAAATCAAAAATTGGAAGGAAGTTGGCGGGAAAGATGCTCAAATTGTTGTTGTAACACGTGAAGAAGGTTCAGGTACACGTGGTGCATTCGAAGAGCTTGTTATGAAAGGTGAAAGCATAACAGACTCTGCAGTTGTACAGCCATCAACTGGTGCTGTAAAGCAGTCAATTTCACAAGATCCAAATGCAATTGGATTTATTTCGATGGGAGTTGTTGACTCAACTGTCAAGGCTGTAAGTATTGAGGGTGTTGAGGCAACAGAAGAAAATGTCAAAAACGGCAAGTACAAACTACAAAGGCCGTTTCTATTCTTGACAAAGGACAAGCCAACAGGACTTGTAAAAGACTTTATTGACTTTGCGCTCAGCAGTGAGGGTCAGGCTATAGTAGAAAAGCACCATTATATAAAAGTTAAGTAAGATTTGGATATTAAATTCAAGATAGATTTTTGCAAAAATTTTGAAAATGAGGAGAAGAAAGGGATGCCAAAAAAGAATCGCCTAATCGAGTTAATTTTGCTCCTTGCTGCGGTGGTTTCTGTCATCTCTGTCTTGTTGATAACAATATTTATATTCAAAGAAGGCTTTTCAATAATCAAAGAATACGGGCTTTTCAATTTTATTCTTGGTACAAAATGGGCACCCTTGAGTGGCAAGTTTGGTATTTTGCCAATGATAATTGGCTCTGTGTATGTAACATTGGGAGCAATTATAATAGGAGTTCCTATTGGTATTGCAACTGCAATATTTTTGGGCGAACTTGTGAGCGAAAAAGTTGCGAGGGCAGTTCGACCTTTTGTTGAACTTCTTGCTGGTATTCCTTCTGTTGTGTATGGTTTTTACGGGCTTGTTGTAATTGTCCCACTTATAAGAAAAATGTTTGGCGGTTCAGGTTTTTCAGTTTTAGCTTCATCAATAATCTTGGGAATTATGATTCTACCAACTATTATAAACATATCAGAAGTTTCGATTAGGTCTGTGCCAAAGGAGTATAAGGAAGGTTCATTGGCACTTGGTGCAACCCACTGGCAGACAATAAAAGGAGTAATTTTACCAGCTGCAAGGTCAGGTATAATTGCCTCAGTGATATTGGGGATGGGAAGAGCAATTGGTGAGACAATGGCAGTAATTATGGTTGCAGGTAACAGTCCCAAGATTCCAAAAGGGATATTTGACCAGGTAAGAACTCTCACAGGAAATATTGCAATTGAGATGGGGTATGCATCAGGAAAACATGCCCAGGCACTTTTTGCAACTGGTATTGTACTTTTTGTAATTATTATGATTTTAAATACAATTGCAAATGTAATTGCAAGAAGAGTTGGTGAAGAAAGATGATAAAGAAAAATAAAATAATACAGGGTATCGTGTTTGCCATTATTGGAATATTTACATTGATAACAATAGCTATTCTTTTAGCGATCTTATTTCACATTGTAATAAATGGAATACAAGGATTGAAATTGTCATTTATTATTGACTATCCTGAAGAAATGGGAAAAAGCGGGGGAATCTTCCCTGTAATAGTTGGTACCATTTACATTACAGTTTTGGCAGTGGTTATTGCTGCGCCAATTGGTGTTTTGGCTGCAATCTATCTTACAGAATACGCAAAAAAAGGAAAGATATTGTCGCTTATTAGATTTGGCACTGAAACATTAGCTGGAATCCCTTCAATTATCTATGGGCTTTTTGGTTTTGCCTTTTTTGTCATTGCTCTTGGTTTTAGATGGTCTATCTTGTCTGGTGCGCTTACTTTGTCAATAATGATTTTGCCAACAATTGTGAGGACATCCGAAGAAGCAATAAAGACAGTTCCTATGTCCTTTAGAGAAGGCAGTCTTGCCCTTGGTGCCACAAAATGGCAGACAATTGCAAAAGTGGTCATACCTCCTGCAATGCCAGGTATTTTGACAGGTGTAATTTTAGGTGTTGGAAGGGCGATAGGTGAGACAGCTGCGGTGCTTTTGACAGCAGGAAGTTCTTTGAACCTTCCAACAAGCATATTTAGCCCGGCAAGGACAATGGCTGTGCACTTGTATATCCTTTCTTCTGAAGGTCTTTCAAAAGTGAACTCTTATGCTACGGCAACGCTGTTGATTATCATTGTCCTTATTATTAATACCTGTGCAAACATGATAATAAGAAGATACAATAAAATTTTGGGGCATTGATATTTAAAAAATTTTCTACTTGCCAAGAAGGAATTTTTTAAATCATGTAGAATTATATAACTGAATAGTTGAACAAGCTGTCATAACACCATATTCAGGAGGTATGGAAAGGATGGAAGTTCTAAAAGTTGCTGCTACATCAAAACCACAGAAGGTGGCAGGGGCTCTGACTGCTGTGATTAAAGAAAAAAGGTGCGCAGAACTTCAGGCAGTTGGAGCAGGTGCTGTAAATCAGGCTGTTAAAGCCATTGCAATTGCAAGAGGTAAAGTGGCACCAAATGGCATTGATTTGATTGTAATTCCTGCGTTTTCAGAAATTAATATCGATGGGGAAGAGAGAACGGCAATAAAATTCATAGTCCAAGCAAGATAACAAAGGGGACTTTTTAAAGTAGGCAGGTAGAAAAAAACTACCTGCTTTTTTTGTTTGTTTTTAGTAAATAATCTTTTGAGCAAAGTAACGTTTCTTTGTGAGCTGTTTTCAGTTTGGAAGATAAAATGTTTTAAAATAAATTCATAGTATTTCGATTTAAATTATCAAGATTTTTATTTTAAAATCTATTGACAAACATTTTTCAAGATATTAAAATGAAGACAACTAAATACGCGTCAATATAATAGTTTGTTAACACAATCATCACAGCAACTTTATCTCAACACCTAAAGGATAGACAAAAAAGCGGGGTGCAGCACAGTGAGTGAAACTCAAATAACCAGAGAGGCAGCATTTGAGCTTTTAAAAAGATACACAAAAAGTGAGAGCCTTATTAAACATGCTTTGGCAGTGGAAGCAGTTATGAAACATTTTGCAAGATTGTTTGGTCTTGCTGAGGATGAAGTAACAAAATGGGGTATAATTGGATTATTACATGACCTTGATTATGAGATGTATCCCGAACAACACTGTAAAAAAGTTCGAGAGATATTGACAAATCATGGATATCCTGAAGAGTATATAAGGGCTATTGAGAGCCATGGATACAATATTGTTAATGATGTAAAGCCTATTCACCAGATGGAAAAAGTACTTTATACAATAGATGAATTAACTGGACTTATTACAGCAGTTGCTATATTAAGACCAAGTCGAAGTTTGGTTGATCTCAAAGTAAGCTCTGTAAAAAAGAAATGGAAACAGAAGTCTTTTGCAAGCGGGATTAACCGTCAAGTGATAGAAGATGGTGCCAAGATGCTTCAAATGGACTTAGATTATATAATTGAGCAAACAATTATAGGGATGCAAAGTGTTGCAGAAGAAATAGGTCTTAACGGGAGCTCATAGTAAGAAAGTGTTTTATAAAATTAAAAAAAAGTTGTGGTAAGCATTCTCAGGGGAGGAGTTTTGTTGATTCGAATTAGAAATCTTACAAAAATCTACTATTCAAATGGAATAGCCATCAAAGCATTAGATAATATTAATCTGGACATAGAAAAAGGTGACATTTTTGGAGTAATAGGTCCAAGTGGTGCTGGTAAAAGTACACTTATACGATGTATAAATATGTTAGAAAAACCCACCCATGGATCAATAGAAATAGATGGTGTTGAAATGACAAAGCTTTCCCCTGCTGAGTTGAAAGAAATGCGAAAAAAGGTAGGCATAATATTTCAACATTTTAACCTTTTGTCATCCCGAACTGTTAAAGGGAATGTAGCGTTTCCTTTAGAAATTGCAGGGCTGGACAAAAAAACAATAGACAACAGAGTAAAAGAGCTTTTAGAATTGGTTGGGCTTACTAATAAAGCAGATAGCTATCCTTCGCAGCTGTCAGGTGGACAAAAACAGCGCGTAGGCATAGCCAGAGCACTAGCTAACAATCCAAAAGTACTCTTGTGTGATGAGGCAACCTCAGCGTTAGATCCGGAGACCACTTTGTCTATTTTGAATCTTCTTAAAGAAATTAACAGAGAGTTTGGAATTACCATTGTAGTGGTAACGCACGAGATGAATGTTGTTAAACAAATTTGCAACAAAGTGGCAGTGATGGAAAAAGGTCAAATTGTTGAACAAGGATTGCTTACAGAAATATTTGCAAATCCAAAGACAAGAATTGCTCGAAATTTCTTAAGATCTTTGACTTTTTCTGAACTTCCAGAGGAATTAAAAGATAAAATTAGAAACCTCCACCGTAGCCATTTGGAATGGAAAATTATCAAGATTGACTTTTTTGGTGAGGTTACTGCTGAGCCTATCTTGAGCAGTATCATTAAAAAGTTTGACATGGATATCAATGTGCTCTATGGGAATATTGATCAAATTCAAGGTATACCTTATGGTACTCTTATAGTTGAACTGAGAGGTAACAACGAAATTGAAGGTGTTTTAAGATATCTGAGGGAGTTGGGGCTTGAGGTGGAGGTGATAGATAATGTCTGAAACTTTGCAGCTGTTATTAGTTTCTACATGGCAAACTATATACATGGTGGTTATTTCAACCTTTATAGCAACAGTGCTGGGAATACCACTTGGTGTGCTCCTTATGGTGACTGACAAAGGGCAAATACTTCAAAATAGTACTTTAAATAGAATATTAAGTACCATTGTAAATATCTTTCGTTCAATACCATTTGTGATTCTTTTGATAGTTCTTATGCCTTTTACCCGACTAATAGTTGGAACATCAATTGGAACTACCGCAGCTATTGTACCTTTGTCAGTTGCAGCTATTCCTTTTATGGGCAGGCTTACAGAAACAGCTTTAAGAGAGGTAGACCGTGGTGTTATTGAAGCGGCACAGGCTATGGGGGCTTCCCCATTTCAAATTGTAATAAAAGTGTTAATTCCTGAAGCCTTGCCTTCGATAGTTTCAGGAATTACTATTACAGCTATAAATCTGATAGGGTATTCGGCTATGGCAGGTGTTATAGGTGGTGGTGGATTAGGAGATTTGGCTGTCAGGTATGGATATCAGCGGTTTATGATTGATATAATGCTTTGGACTGTAGCAATTTTGATTGCTATGGTGCAGTTGACGCAGCTTATAGGAGATTTTTTTGTTCGACGGCTATCAAGAAATAGGTAGCATTAAAATTTATTGTAGAAGGAGGGGTTTAATAATGAAAAGACTTATTAAGAAAAGAATTTTGATTACATTTTTAATATTTGGACTTTTAATAGTTTCACTTGTTGGGTATGGCGCAAAGCAGGCAAATACCTTTGCTAAACAGACACAAACTACTGTAAAGAAAAAAATAACCATAAAAGTTGGTGCAACACCTGTGCCTCATGCAGAAATTTTAAATGTCGTAAAACCTATTCTTGAGAAAAAGGGAATCAGATTAGTGATTGTGGAGTTCACAGATTATGTTCAGCCAAATCTCAAGCTGGCTGACAAAGAGTTAGACGCTAATTTCTTCCAACATATACCTTATCTTGAGGATTTTTCAAAACAACATAGACTTAATCTAACATATATTGCTAAGGTGCATATTGAGCCGATGGGAATATATTCTCGAAAAGTAAAAAAACTTAGCCAATTAAAACAGGGGGCTACAATTGCTATACCAAATGATGCTACAAATGGTGGTAGAGCTTTGCTGCTTTTACAATCAGCGGGATTAATAAAACTAAAACCGAATGCCGGTATTAAAGCCAAAGTAAGTGATATTATTAAAAATCCTAAAAAGATAAAAATCATTGAACTTGAAGCTGCAACTTTACCAAGAGTGTTATCGGATGTTGATGCAGCAGTTATAAACACTAATTATGCTTTAGAGGCAAAACTTGTTCCAACAAAAGACGCGTTGTTTATTGAAAATGCTAATTCTCCATATGTTAATGTATTAGCAGTTCGCAAAGGTGATGAATCCAGACCTGAACTAAAAGAGTTGGCCAAAGCGTTGAATTCTCCAGAAGTAAAGAAATTCATTAATAATAAGTATAAAGGTGCTGTTGTACCTGCTTTCTAAAGAGTTATGAATACAGAAATTAATTTAAATTATATGGACCACCAGGAAAATTTAAACCTGGGTGTAATCATTGACTCTTTGTCAAGAGTTGGGGTGGGTGTTCTGAATGCCCACCTTTCAGTTTAATTAAGCATGTGTTTAATTACAACAATAATACAATATTATAGCTATGACTATTATAAATATTTGATTGCGAAAGCTTATCGACCAATTCCATTCCATACTAAAAAGGGAATTTTTAAATATTTACATTTGCTACCTTCTTAATTTGTAAGACTTACCAGTATCCTCTTTTTGAACTTTTCAAATTCCTAAACTCGGTATGCTCTTCTCTTTAACATCTTTGTTCTGTTGTTAAATTCAGAATGTCTTCATATCACTGAAGCCAGTTGCGGAAATGGTAAAAGATAATAAAATATAACTCTGAATTTTGTGAAAAGTACACATTGATTTTTTTCTTTTTTTTTATTATAAAGACAAATAAATTACCAAAGAGGTGATATTATTCCATTAAAACTTTAGTATACTAAAATAATATATTTCCGTTTTGTATAACTATTTATATTTCTGCTGAAATTATTAAGAAACATAAGAGTACAACATTAGCAAATTGAAAATGCAATACTTAAGAGCCTAAAATCAAACATGGTATTTTGTGTGGATGGAGGGGATAGACTATGAAAAGAAACATTGCGATATCTTTAATGCTTATCTGTTTTGTTCTGATAAACTGTTTCAATTGCGTAAAAGTTGAAGCAGCTTACAATAGCTTTGGGGCTGCTTCATATGCAGATATTTGGGCACTAAGCAGAAATTCAAACTACCCTAGTTTTGACGCAGATTGCACAAATTTTGCATCTCAAGCAATGCATGAGGGAGGAACTTTGCCATTTGATAAACAAAATGGTTGGTATTGCGAGAAAGTTCTTTGGTGGTGGAATTGGGGAACAGCTTGGAGTGTAGCTGATGATTTGTACAGATATCTATCAAACTCAGCCAGGGGAACGATTTTAGGTAGATGGAAATATGAGGGGCAAATAGGCTTTAACGATTATAATGATGTACTTCAACCTGGTGATATTCTATTTTATGATTGGAATTCAGATGGAAGATTTGATCATGCTGGTGTTTCTGTAGGTTTAGGGTACGATTCTACTTATGGGAGAACTGGCAATGTTCAAGATCAACACACTTATGATAGATTTCATGCAATTTGGCATTTAAGTCCGTATAACCAAAAACGTACTACAACAACAATAGTTGCAATTCGCCCAAAATAAAAATAGAGAGGTGTTAAAAAATGAAAAGAAAGAAGAAAAGTATAGTTTTAATTATTTCTTTAATTTTAGTTGTAAGCAGTACAATAATAATTGGTATTAGTGTAAAAAGTAATCAACAATTAAATAATGAAAAACAAATAAAAGAGACAATAATAGGTGCTTTAAAGATATACGACCAGGCAAGTATCTTTCCTGCTGAATATGCAAAAGCACCGGACATTAAAATTCCTCAAGAAGTTATAAATAAGAAACTGAATGAGGTTGAACAAGCATGTAAAAAGTATTTTAGTAACAAATCTGGTTGGCTTAATAATAGACTGGAAGTTTACAAGAATGCTGTTGTTGGTTCAGCGTATAGCGATCTTAGATTTGTTGAAGATAAAATGACTGATATAAAATTTTTAGAAATAAAAATTGATGGAGACAAAGCAACAGCTACTGTGGATGTATTTGGTGAAAGCAAATCAATTGGTCTTGCCTTGGATACTGATAAAATACCAGCTTCTGAATTGAATGAAATAACCAATGCAAAAGGTTATAAAATGTCACCTGAAGAACAGAAAAGATTTGTCGAGAAAACTGAAAAACTACCTAAGAAAATACGTGAGTACAAAATAAAATATGGTATGCGCTACCAATATAGTTTAGAAAAAGAAAACGGAGAGTGGAAAATAATTTCGGAAGACTTTAATTATCTTCCCGGGTATGAGCCATAAAAGTTGCAAGAATGTAATATTTAATCCAAAAATTATGAGGGGCTGTTCAATAAACAAATGGACAGCCTCTTTTTAATTTGTATTCTTAAATAATCATTCTGAGCCAGTTGCAATAGTAATATAGAATTGTCCCTGTATTTTTGCTAAAATAATTGTTGTTTTAATCTTTATGGGGGAAGAGCTAAAGATGTACATAAAATGGCTTGAAATCTATGGTTTTAAATCTTTTTGTGAAAAGACAAGGATTGAATTTCAAAAAGGAATTACAGCTATTGTTGGACCTAATGGATGTGGAAAGAGCAATATTACAGATGCAATAAGGTGGGCTTTGGGCGAGCAGAGCCTTAAACTTTTGCGTGCAAGTAAACTTGAAGATTTAATTTTTGCCGGGACAGAAAAGAGAAGGTCACAGGGGTTTGCGGAGGTTTCTATATACTTTGACAACTCTGATGGAAAGCTACCTATTGATTTTGAAGAGGTTGTAATTACAAGAAGGCTTTTTAGAAGCGGTGAGAGCGAATTTTTTATCAACAAGACAGCCTGCAGGTTAAAAGACATCTACGAGCTTTTTCTTGATTCGGGTCTTGGCAAAGATGGTTATTCAATTATCTCACAGGGTAGAGTTGATGAGATAATAAATGCAAGGCCATTTGAAAGATATAAGATATTTGAAGAGGCGTGTGGTATTACAAAGTACAAATACAGAAAAGAAGAGGCTGAGAGGAAGTTAAAAAATACTCACGAAAACATCTTAAGACTTCAGGACGTAATATTTGAGTTAAAATCTCAGCTTGAAGAAATAGCCCCTGAAGTTGAAAAAGCAAAGGTATACATAGAGCTGAACAGAAAACTGTCAGATTTAAAAAGAGAAAAGTATCTTTTTAGCTATAAACTGGCAAACGAGAACTACAAATCTACAATAGCACAAATTGAAAGTTTAAAAGAAGATCTTGAAAAGCTTACAAATAACAAACTGGAAATTGAGAAAAGATTGAGCGAAAAGAAGCTTCAACTTGATTTATTGACTCAGCAACATGAAAGTGCTAAAGAAAATTACAGTAGACTGAAAGATGAACTTGCTGAGAATACTTCAAAACTGAAATTTTTAAAAAAACAGCTTGAAGGCAAATTTCAGCTCCTTGGGGATATAACAAATGACCTCAAAAAGATTGATGAAGAAGGTCAGGAAATTGTAAGAGTTTTGTCAGATTATAAAGAAAAGCTTTCTAAAAAAGATCATATTTACAATCAGATTGTCGAAAAACAAAGCAAACTTTTGGAAGAATTGGAAGATGTAAAAGATGGAATTTTTCAGATTGAAAATGAGATTCAAAACAAGGAAACAGAGCTAATAGAGAAGATATCTCAGATTGAAAAGGATAATCAAAAGTTAAACGGCCTTTTGCATCTCAAGAACGCTTTGCTTGAAAGAGAAAACAGAATAGATGAGGAAGAAAAAGAGATTTTAAATGAACTTCAAAGACTGGATATGATAAAGACAGAGAAAGAGTTACAAAAAAATAAGTTGGAAGCTGAGAAAGAAAGACTAGCAAAAGAGCTTGATAACATAAAACAAGATATAAAGGAAAGAGAAAAACAACTTTTAGATATACAAAACAAAGTACATGAACTTTCAAGCGAGATGATAAAGAAAAAAGAGAAACTAAATGTATTAAAGGCAATGGAGGAGAATTTAGAAGGATATAGTAAAACCATAAAAGAAATATTCAAAAGGGTAAAAAACTTGCCAATAGACTTATATGGAACTGTTGGAAGCTTAATCATTGTAAAAAGGCAATATGTAAAAGCTGTTGAATCAGCTCTTGGCAATGCAATACAGCATCTTGTTGTTAAAAATGAAAGTGACGCTAAGAGTATTATTGAGCTTGCTAAAAATGAAAAGCTTGGGAAAGTGACAATTGTTCCAATTGAGACAGTAGTAATTTCGTCTTCTAAAGAAGATGTGAAAGCAGAAGGCTTCCTTGGGTTTGCAGATGAATTTGTAGAAGCAAAAGAGGAATTTAGGAAGGTTATAGAGCTATTGGTTGGACGAACGCTTGTGTTTGATACTATTGACAATGCTATAGAGTATCAAAGAAAAACTTCATATAGATCACGATGTGTAACTCTTTCTGGTGAGCTTATAAACCCTGGTGGAATTTTCGTTGGCGGTGAAAAAAAAGCTGACTTTTCTTTGCTTGAAAGAAAAGTTGAAAAAGATGAGTTGGAAAACCAAGTTTTAAATTTGGCATCTGAACTCGATAGCCTGGAAAAGCAGATTTTAGAAAAGAATCAAGAAGTATATAGTTTGAATCAAGAAAAAGAATCAGTAGATAGTAAAATTAAGGATTTGGTTGCTAAGATTGATGGTATACAAAAAGAGATTGAGATGTGTGAATACAAAAAAGAGCAGCTTATTCAAAAAAGGCAGTCTTTAGAAAATGAAAAAAAACTTATAAATGATCAGACAATTAACCTACAAAGCGACATTGAGATTACCAGAAAAAACATACAAATCTTAGAAGATTCAAAAGCAGAGATTGAAAGAGTGACCTCGAATTTAAAGTCAAGGCTTAGAAAATTAAAAGAAGATCACAACTTGTTTGACAATGAGTACAGGAGACTTTTAGAAGAAAAAAATCAGATTGAAGCAGAGATTTCTATTTTAAAGCATAAACTTGAAAGTGCAGAGCAAACCTTAAAAAATTTAGAAGATCAAAAGGCAAAAAAACAAGAACAGAAGTTAAAGTGTGATCAAGAGATAAAAGAGCTTGAGGGGCAAATTAGTGAAGTTTCACATGTGGTTGAGGTCCAAAAGGATCATCTTGACAAACTAAAAGATGAGATTGAGAAAATGGAAAAAGAACACTCAAACTTGGCTTTTATGTCTACTAAAGAGGTCGAAATTGTAAATAAAATATCAGAGGATATTCAAAATGCAGAGCGAAAACTAAATACCCTCATAATTGAAAAAAACAACTTGGAAAATCAAATTGGGACCATAAAAGAAAAATATTTTGATCTTTTTAACGAAGAGATATATTTGCCAGATGGAGAAATTGTGTGGTCAGAAAAAAAAGAAGAGGAGATTGAAAGTATCTCTTCAGCTATTGGACAGCTTGGACCAGTCAACCTTTATTCAATAGAGCAAGAAAAGAGACTGAATGAAAGAGTAGAGTTTTTGCAAAGGCAAATTGAAGATTTAGAAAAGACAAGCAAGGAGCTAAAAAACCTTATAAATGAGCTTGATAAAAATATGAAAAATATATTCTTAGAAAATTTTGAGAAAATAAAGCTCTTGTTTTCAGAGATTTTTAAAGAACTATTCAATGGTGGTAGCTGCGACTTAAAACTAATCCAAGATGGGGAGGAGTTTGGTGTTGACATTGATGTAAAACCACCTGGCAAAAAGCTTCAGAATATAAACCTTCTATCTGGAGGGGAAAAAGCTTTAACTGCAATAGCTCTTCTGTTCGCATTTTTAATGTTCAAAGGTTCTCTTTTGTGTATATTAGATGAGATTGACTCAAGCTTAGATGAGGCAAATGTTCAGAGATTTGCGCAGTTTCTCAAAAATCTCAATAATCAAAGCCAGATTATAATTGTCACTCATAGAAAGCCTACCATGGAGATTGCAGATGTACTCTATGGTGTTACAATGGAAGAGCAAGGTGTGTCAAAGGTGCTGTCACTCAAATTAGAAAAAATACAGAAAGGATGATGAGAAATGGGTTTTTTTGACAAATTAAAAGAAGGACTTTCAAAAACAAAAAAGAACTTTACTGAAAGGGTTGAAAATTTGTTAAAAGCATTCAAACAGGTGGATGATGAGTTATTTGATGAGCTTGAAGAGGTTTTAGTACTGTCTGATGTTGGTGTAAAAACATCTAAAAAGATTATAGAAAACCTCAAAGAAAAAGTTAAAATGAACAAGATTTCAGATAGCCAAGCTGTTAAAGATCTTTTAAAAGAAGAGATGTTTAATATCATAAACCTACCCAACAAATTAAAAGAGAAGTATCCTTTGATAATTCTCATGGTTGGTGTCAATGGAGTTGGAAAGACAACCTCAATTGGCAAAATTGCAAACCTTTTAAAATCAAATGGGAAAAAGGTTATCATTGCAGCAGCAGATACTTTCAGGGCAGCTGCAATTGACCAGCTTGAAATTTGGGCAAAGAGGGTTGGATGTGATATTATAAAAAACGTTGAGGGGGCTGACCCTGCAGCAGTTGTGTTTGACGGCATTCAAGCAATGAGGGCGAGAAAGGCTGATGTTTTAATTGTAGACACAGCAGGAAGACTTCATACAAAGAAAAACTTGATTGAAGAGCTTAAAAAGATTGACCGTGTGATAAATCAGCAAATGCCAGAGGCTGAAAAAGAAACATTGCTTGTGATTGATGCAACAACTGGTCAAAATGGGCTCATTCAAGCAAAAGAATTTAACCAAGCAGTAAACATTTCAGGAATTGTTCTTACCAAGCTTGATGGTACAGCAAAAGGTGGAATTGTTGTTTCTATCTGTGATGAACTAAAAATTCCTGTGAAATTCATTGGAGTTGGTGAAAAGATAGACGACCTCCAAGAGTTCAATCCAAAAGAATTTATTGATGCGCTTTTTGAATAAAAAAAGAGGCTGTCACAAATTTACTAAAATGGCAGCCTCTTTTTTAGTTTGATTCCTTTAAGTTAGTGCATTTCATACAAACAATCTTCAATTCTTTCCAGATTTTTAATCCAAATTTCCTTTCCCCAAAAATCTATAAGTCCCTCTTCTCTCATCTTTATCAGCTCTCTTGACAAAGAAGGTCTTTGCACATTGAACTTTTCTGCAAGTTCCTGCTTCGAAGAAGAAAGCTTTATCTTGAGACTTTTTTGGTTTTTGTACTCTTCAAGCAAAAAATTGCATATCTTTTGACGCAAGGTTGTTAATGTAGATTCTTTTAATTTTGAATTCAGAAGTAGAATCCTATCTGACAATATATTTAAAAAGTTGTGCAAAAACTTTTCACTTTTCTTACTGAGATTTATAATAGTGCCTTTTGGGATAAACAAGATAGTTGTATTAGACTTTGCAACAACCATTGCTGGGAAAGAATTAGATGAGGAAAATATTACAGCTTCTCCAAATGTATCTCCAGGGAGCAAAGTTGTTATTGTATATTCCTTGCCAGAGGTGGAGACCTTTTTAATATCCACCATTCCTTCAAGTATTATTCCTATAGAAGTGCATTCATCGCCTTCGAACACAATTATCTCATCTTTTTCAAAACTCTTCTGAACTATATTGCAGCCACACAAAAGCCTTTCAATACTATTTTCTTCTATACCTCTAAATAATTTTGTTTTGGATAGCTTAGAATAGTTCATAAAAATTTTCTCCTCTCAAAATTTAAAACTGTAACATATGTTACCGCAAATATATTCTAAACCATATAAAATATAATTGCAACTAAACAGAGAGGGATGATTGGATATGATGAGAAAAATAATCAAAATTGATGAAGAAAAATGCAATGGTTGTGGTCTTTGTGTAAATGCCTGCGTTGAGGGTGCAATTGAGCTGGTAGATGGCAAGGCAAAGCTTGTGAGCGAAGAGTACTGTGATGGACTTGGGAACTGTCTTCCTGTTTGTCCAACTGGGGCAATTGAGATAATTGAGGCAGATGTGAAGCCTTTTAATGAAAAGGCTGTAAAAGAGAGAATTGAAAAAACTAAATCTAAGAGAGAATTTTCATGTATGTGTCCAGGTTCACAAGAAAGGATTATTGAGAAAAAAGAAGCTGCTGCACCTTCGGAAGCTAAACCTTCAGTGCAAGAGGTGCAAGATTCGTCTGAGCTTATTAACTGGCCTGTGCAACTTGCTCTTGTCAATCCATATGCTAAGTTTTTTGAAGGTAGCCACCTTTTGATTGCAGCTGACTGTGTTGCGTATGCTTATGCGTCTTTTCACAAGGACTTTATGAAAGGAAAGGTTACAATAATAGGGTGTCCCAAACTTGACGATATTGAATATTACTATGAAAAGATTTTAGAGATAATCCAAAATCATGAAATCAAGAGTATAACAGTTGTCAAGATGGAAGTGCCGTGCTGTACTGGTATTGCAAATATAGTTAAAAAAGCTATGCTTCAGGCACAAAAGATTGTACCGTATTCTGAGGTTACGATTACCACCGAAGGTGGTATAAAAGAATAAATTTTGGGTAAAAGACTATTGAAAACTTTTAGGAGGTGTTGTTTGAAATGATTCAAACAGAAATGTTTTGTTTTCAATGTGAACAGACAGCAGGTGGAAAAGGCTGCACAAAGGTTGGTGTTTGTGGAAAAGACAGTAGAGTTGCTAACTTGCAAGACCTACTTTTGTACCAATTAAAAGGTATTGCTTACTTAGGTGACCAACTTTTGAAACAGGGAAGAAAAATTGAACAGTACACAACAAGGTTCATGATGGATGCCCTGTTTTCAACACTTACAAACGTAAACTTTGATGAGAAAAGATTTGTAAAGTATATCCTTGAAGCACAAACAGTAAAAGAAAATCTCAAAAATCAGGTGGGTAACTTACAAAACGTACCTGCTGCAGTAGATTACAGAGCACCAGAAGATGTAGAAAAGATGATTGAAGATGGGAAAAAGGTTGGGATTTTAGCGGACGAGATTGACGAGGATATAAGGTCACTCAGAGAACTGCTAATATATGGAATAAAAGGGATGGCAGCATACGCTCATCATGCAGCAAGGCTTGGAAAGCAAGATGAAAATGTAAACAACTTCTTCTTTACAGCGCTTGCAAGAACCTTAGACAACAACATCTCAGCAGATGAACTGTTTAACCTATGCATGGAACTTGGTAAGATGAACTTCAGGTGTATGCAGATACTTGATGAAGCACACACACAAACCTTTGGTCATCCACAGCCAACAGAGGTTTTGATTTCAAAGAAGAAGGGGCCATTTATAATTGTCTCTGGACACGATTTAAAAGACCTAAAAGATCTATTAGAGCAGACAGAAGGTAAAGGTATTAATATCTACACCCATGGCGAGATGTTACCTGCACATGGCTATCCAGAGCTCAAAAAATATAAACATTTAGTAGGAAACTATGGTGGAGCATGGCAAGACCAGCAAAAAGAATTTGACGGAATTCCAGGTTGTATCTTAATGACAACAAACTGTCTGCAAAAGCCAAAAGATAGTTACAAAGATAGAATTTTCACAACAGGTGTTGTCGGCTTTGATGGAGTTGCACATATTGAGGAAGTGGATGACAAAAAGGACTTTACACCAATAATCCAGAAAGCGCTTGAACTTGGTGGCTGGCAAGAGGATGAAGAGGAAAAAAAGATACTTGTTGGCTTTGGACATCACACTGTGCTTGGCCTTGCAAACAAGATAATTGATGCAGTTAAAAGTGGCCAAATTAAACACTTCTTCTTAATTGGTGGATGTGATGGTGCAAAACCAGGCAGAAACTACTATACAGAGTTTGCAGAAAAGACGCCAAAAGATACGTTGATTTTAACCTTAGCATGTGGCAAGTACAGATTTAACAAAAAGGATTTTGGTACTATTGGCGAGTTTCCAAGACTTTTGGATATTGGTCAGTGCAATGATGCATACTCAGCTCTTGTCATTGCAATCGAGCTTGGAAAGGCATTCAATTGTGATGTAAATGACTTACCACTTACCTTAGTTCTCTCATGGTTTGAACAAAAAGCTGTTGCAATTTTATTGACACTGCTATCCTTAGGCTTAAAGAACATCTATTTAGGTCCATCATTGCCAGCTTTTGTATCACCAAATATTCTTCAAGTTCTTGTTGAAAAATTCAACATAAAGCCAATATCAAATCCTGAAAATGACTTAAATGAGATTTTAGATAAAAAATAATATTCTTTTGAGATTTACGAAAATCTAAAGTGGTGCTGCCCGACAACAGCTTGGGTGGCACTATTTTTTTTGTTTGACGATGAAAAAATAAAAATGTAAACTTGCAGAATTTACAGATTGATTGTCCAAAATAGCTTTAATATCAATCTGTTAAAAGTTTACTACAAAAAATTTTTGAATAATCTTGACATTCAAATTTCATTTTGCTATACTAATAACCAGACTAATGTTGTAGCGAAAAACAAAAAGGGATGACAAAAGGACAGATAGAAGCAAAAATCAGTGAAGCAGTCAGCAAGTTTGAGATGGAGTATATGGGCAGGGGTCCAAAACAAATAAAGACAATAATCACAGAAGATGTAATAGTTGTAAGATTAATTGGGTTTCTAAGCCCTACAGAAAAAAAGCTTGCCCAGACAAAAGAGGGAGTTGAGCTTATCAAAAAGGTAAGAGCGACTTTATTTGAAAATGCAAAAGATGTGTTAGAAAAACTCATAAAAGAGGTTATAGATGTTGACATTGCAGGAATATACTCTGATGTCAATACTATCAATGGAGAAAAGGTGATAGTAGTAACTCTAAACGAAAATTTAGAAAAACGTCTAAAGTAAAAAATTGGCAGACCGGGCAAAGGGCCAGAAAAATGGCCAGTTGCAAGGTAGGCCAATATTTGCAAGGCAAAAAGCTTTGCAAATATTGGCCTTTTTTGTTGTTGTGTTAAGGTTATAAATGTAACTTAAGGAGGTATTTGTATTGTTTGCTGAGATTTATGAGGTGAACCTCCACAGAACAAAAGATTTGGCTTCAAAACTTTTGACAAGAAAGAGTTTTTTTATACTTATAGAGAAATTTTTTAAAGATTATTGTGAAACAAATCCTTTTTTAGCAAGCTTCTTTTACAAATACTTTTGGGACGGGAGCTATGTTGATATATGGGCATTGCCACTTGTCTTGTTGGATGTATTTCACCTCAATACAAAGACACTTACCTTCTACACAAACAGAGACAAAAACTTTCTCAAAGATTTAAAGATTGTTGTGCAGTGTTTAGAAGGTTATGTTGTAGAATTTTTGAAGGATAATTCTGACGATATCAAGAAAACAAAGGAAACTGTAGACGATTACAGATACATCTTGAGGCTTGTGCGTGAGAAAATAGAGTTTATTGAGGGTAACTAAAATTTTGAACAGGAGGTATTTATTACAATGAATAAATTACTGAACTTGAAAATAAAAGATGAAGTTTTTGATATTTTAAATAGCTGCAAGGGAATAACTATGCCTGAAAAAAGATCTGACTTTATTGACCTATCACTTGGTGGAAAAGACAATATGATTTTTGAGGTCAAATATGAGGTTGAAGGCAAGGATGAAGTAGTTGAGGCAATTGTCACAAGGTGCAAAAATGGCATTGTTGTCAATTATCCAGATGTATACATGAGACGAAGAGACCCTGATAGTTTGATTATCGGTGATGAAGGTGAGACAGATAAGCCAAGGTATAAAGATGTATACGGAGATAATTTTGAAGAGGTCAGAAAAGAAACATTTGAATGGTTAAAAACACAGGAACTGATTGTATATGGTTTTTATGCCGGTGGGGAAGAACACGGCTATCCTGCGCTTGTGATAGCACCGCTTAATGCTGCGTTTTTTGGTTTTGCACTTGCTGATATTCAGGGGTTTATTCCAAGAAGTGAATTCGAAAAGATTGAGCTTTTTGAGCCGAAAGCGGTAATTTACGTTGCTCCACCATTCAGACACACACATTTTAACGGCAAACAAGTGGTTGTACACAATAGGGTAAACGGTGTTCATGAGATATTTTCGTATAATCTGTATCCAGGACCGAGTGCTAAAAAAGGCGTATATGGTGTACTTTTAAACATTGGTGAGATGGAAGGTTGGGTAGCTGCGCACGCCTCAACTGTCAGAATTGTCACACCATATGACAATGTCATAACAATTATGCACGAAGGTGCAAGCGGTGGCGGCAAAAGCGAGATGTGCCAGCAGATGCATAGAGAAAAAGACAACAGGGTTCTTTTGGGCGAAAACATTATTACAAAAGAGAAAATATACCTTGAGATAAAAGAGTCTTGCGAAATCCATCCTGTTACAGATGATATCGCTCTTGTTCATCCCAGCCTTCAAACAGGTTCTAAAATGATTGTAAAGGATGCAGAACAAGGCTGGTTTGTAAGGCTTGACAATATCACTCATTATGGCACAGACCCGCAATTAGAAAGGCTTTGCATTCATCCTCCAGAGCCTCTTATTTTCTTAAACTTAGAAGGTGTGCCTGGTTCAACTTGTCTTATTTGGGACCATACAATGGATGAACCAGGCAAGCCCTGTCCAAATCCGAGAGTGATTTTACCTCGCAGGTTCATCCCTAATATTGTAGATGAGCCTGTTGAGGTTGATATACGAAGTTTTGGGGTAAGAACACCACCTTGCACAAAGTCAAAACCCACATATGGAATAGTAGGCATATTTCACCTTCTACCACCTGCATTGGCATGGCTATGGAGGCTTGTTAGCCCCCGTGGCCATGCTAACCCAAGCATAACGCAGGCTGAGGCTTTGAGCTCTGAAGGTGTTGGTTCTTACTGGCCATTTGCAACAGGCCTTATGGTGAAACAGGCAAACCTTCTTTTAGAGCAAATATTACAATTTACAAGAACTCAGTATATTCTCATTCCAAATCAATACATTGGTGCATATAAAGTAGGCTTTATGCCCCAATGGATTACAAGAGAGTACTTAGCAAAAAGAGGAAATGTGAGACTAAGGTCCGATCAGCTAAAGCCAGCAAAGCTTCCACTTTTAGGGTATGCTCTTGAGTACATGAAGGTTGAAGGGACATATATTCCGAAGTTTTTACTTCAAGTTGACCTTCAGCCAGAAGTTGGTGAAGAAGGATATATGGAAGGTGCAAAGATTTTGATAGATTTCTTCAAGAAAGAGATTGTCAAGTTCAAAACATTGGATTTGCATCCTCTTGGAAGACAGATTATAGAATGTTGCTTAGATGACGGGAGTTTAGAGGATTATGTTTCGTTGATAAAGTAGAATATATCTAAAAATAAATAGAATACACTTTCAAGCTGTTGACCTCCTCATGGAATTGAAGATAAAATATTCTTAATTCTATGAGGAGGTCATTTTTTGAAAGTTTTAAAAACAGCTACACTTTTAAAAGGAGAGATGGGGGAAAAGAATGGACAAAAGAGTTTTTGGCTATCCTCTTATGAAAATAGGCATAATTGGCGGTGGACAGCTTGGGAAGATGCTCTCTCAAAAGGCAAAGCAGATGGGGTTTTATGTTATCTCTTTAGACCCAAGTGCTGCGTGTCCTGCAGCTTCAGTTTCAGACGAGCTGATTGTAAGTGATTTTTACAGTCCAGAAAAATTAAAAGAACTTGTTGAAAAAAGTGACATTACAACCTATGAAATAGAGCATATCAACACAAGCGTTCTAAAAGAACTTTATGATAAGGGATACAATATTCTGCCATCTCCATATTGCTTAGAGATAATTCAAGACAAACTGAAGCAAAAACAGGTGTTACAAAGTGCAGGGCTTCCTGTACCGAGGTTTGAAAGGGTAGAGAGCTTTGATATATCTTTTTTTGAAAACTTTGGTTTTCCGCTTGTTCAGAAAGCAACAAAAGGCGGATATGATGGTAGAGGAGTTGTGGTTATAAAAAGTAAAGACGATATAAATAAAGTTCTCAAAACTGAATCTTATATAGAAGAATTTGTAGACGTGGAGAAAGAACTTGCTGTTATTGTTGCAAGAAATAAAAAAGGAGATGTTGTTTCATATCCTGTTGTAGAAATGGTTTTCGATGAGACTGCAAACATTCTCGATATGCTCATTGTACCAGCAAGAGTTGAAAAGGATATAGAGGATGAAGCAAAGAAGATAGCAATCAAGGCAGTTGAAGCACTCCAAGGTGTTGGTGTTTTTGGAGTTGAGCTCTTTTTGACAAAAGACAGAAAAATTTTAATAAACGAGATTGCTCCAAGACCACACAACTCAGGCCACTATACTATAGAAGCCTGCATTACAAGTCAGTTTGAACAGCACCTTCGGGCCATTTGTGATTTGCCACTGGGTTCTACCAAGCTTTTGTCTCCTGCTGTGATGATAAATCTATTAGGTGAAGATGGGTACAAAGGGACGCCTGTCATAGAGGGGTTGATTGATGCACTTTCAATAGAAGGTGTTTCTTTTCACTTCTATGGCAAAAAAGTAACTGCACCTTTTAGAAAAATGGGACATATAACAATACTCGACGATAATTTAGAAAGAGCTATAGAAAAGGCAAAGAAAGTAAAGGAAGTGTTAAAAATAAAATCGGAGGTGTAAAATGTAATGAAGAAACCACTTGTTGGAATAATTATGGGAAGCGACTCAGATTTGCCTGTTATGAAAGAGGCAGCAAAAGTCTTAGAAGATTTTGGAGTTGAGTATGAGATGACAATTGTGTCTGCACACAGGACACCTGAGAGGATGGTCAAATATGCAAAAGAGGCAGAGGAAAGGGGAATTGAGGTAATTATTGCTGGTGCTGGCGGAGCTGCCCATCTTCCAGGAATGGTTGCTTCAATTTCTTCTTTGCCAGTTATTGGTGTTCCTGTAAAAACATCTTCTTTAAATGGACTTGATTCTCTTTTATCCATTGTTCAGATGCCGGCAGGTATTCCTGTTGCAACAGTTGCAATCAACAATGCTAAGAATGCCGGGATTTTGGCTGCTGAGATTTTAGGGGTGAAGTATCCTGAAATAAGAAAAAAAATAGCCGAGTACAAAGAGAGGATGAAAAATGAAGTTGAAGAAAAGGCAAAAGAGTTAGAGGAAGCAGGGTACAAAGAGTATCTTAAGAGAAGGCAGGATGGGTAAGGCAGCATGTTTGGCTTTCAATCCAACTGGGTGTTACTGCCATGTTTTTTGAATGCTTCATTATAGCAAATAGTTTTCTTTTTAGTAGCGATAAAGATGGGGCTATTTTGTAGAATTTAGTCTCTGGTTTGATACGTGAGCTATTTGGTAGCTATGTTTTTAATCCTATATAACAGCTGTACTTAACAATCTTTAGTATCGTTGTTGCAACTTTGGATTATAAATTTTTGAATGGGTATTGACATGGAAATAATGCTATATTATAATTTTAATAACCAAGTATTTAGATAGAAATTTAAGAATACAAAAAATAACAATTTGCCTCTGCTCAAAAGCAGGTGTGGGCAGAGGTAAAAAAATAACTTTAATTCAGAGTATTTCGATAAAAATAGTTGATATTAGGGGGGCACATAAATGGCAATAAAAAGATATTATAAAGTGGCTGCCTTAATTATACTGCCAATTACTTTGTTATTTCTCCTTTCAGGATGTTATGCAAGAAAAGAAGACAAAGATCTAAAGATAAGAATTGCATTTTTCCCGAATATAACTCATGCCCAAGCGTTGGTAGGGAAAGAACTTGGCATTTTCCAAAAAAGGATAGGCAAAGATGTAAAGGTTGAATATAAGGTTTTCAATGCAGGTCCGGCCGAGATAGAAGCGTTTTTAGCTGATGAGGTTGACATAGGTTATATTGGGTCTATACCTGCAATAAACGGATTTGCAAAGACAGACGGGGAAATAAAGATTATTGCAGGAGCTGCAAATGGAGGAATGATGCTGGTCTCAAGGCAGGGCTTGAATATAAAAAAATTAGGTGACTTAAAAGGTAAGAAAATTGCAGTTCCTCAATTTGGGAATACCCAGGATATTGTATTAAGGTTTTTATTAAACAAAGCTGGACTTAAAGATACTACCAAAGGTGGAAATGTTGAGATTATTCAAGCTGAAAATCCAGATATTAAAACTCTGCTTGACAGAAATGAGATAGATGTAGCACTTGTTCCTGAACCTTGGGGGACAAGGTTGAAAAAAGAAGTAAATGCCAATGTTGTGCTTGACAGTAGCCAAATAGCACAATACATAGATATTCCTACAACAGTAATTATAACAACTTCAAAGTTTTTAAAAGAGCATTCTGATATTGTAGAAAAATTTCTCATGGCACATTTAGAGCTAACAAGTTATATTGAAAAAAATCCTGAAAAATCATGCGAGATAATAAATAAACAGATTTCTGAGATAACTTCTAAGCAATTGCCCGAAGATGTTTTAAATGAGTCATTCAAAAATATCAAACTTACAAGTGAAATACAAAGAGAGCCTTTGGAGAAAGCCATTGAGTCATATTTTGACTTGGGATACTTAAGAGGAAAACCAAATATTGAAGAATTAGTGAATAGAGAAATTTTAGATAGAATCAAAAACAAAGAGGTGTACTAAAAATTGGCATTGATGATTGAAAATGTAAGTAAGAGATTTCAATCAAAAAACAAAGAAATAAATGTGTTAGAAAAAATAAATTTAGAAGTACAAAATGGAGAGTTTATATGCATTCTCGGTCCATCTGGCTGTGGCAAATCTACACTTTTGAATATAATAGCTGGGCTTGAAAAACCCACTGAGGGAAAGGTTTTTTTAAACGGCAGAGAAGTCTTGTCACCTGGTCCAGATAGAGTTGTAATGTTTCAAGAGTCAGCTTTATTTCCATGGCTAAAAGTAATTGACAATGTTGAATTTGGTATGAAAATACGAGGTGTGCCCAAAAAAGAGAGAAATGAAAGGGCGCTTAAATACTTAAAGATGGTTCACTTAACTAAGTTTAAAGACGTTTATGTTCACCAATTATCAGGTGGAATGAAACAAAGAGTTGCATTAGCAAGGGCATTGACGCTTGACTCTGAAGTTCTTCTTATGGATGAACCTTTTGCAGCACTTGACAGCCAGACAAAAAATATCCTGCTGCTTGAACTTCAGCGAATCTGGTGGGAGACTAAAAAGACAATTATATTTGTGACACACAATATAGAAGAAGCGGTTCTTTTAGCAGACAAAGTTGTGGTTATGTCTTCAAACCCGGGAAAAATCAAAAAGGTTTTTGAAATAAGACTTGCAAGGCCGCGACTTCTTGATAATCCTGACATAGTCTATATGATATCTGCTATTATGAAAGAGTTAAAAGATGAGGTGGAAAAGATTGCAAAAGCAGAATACGATAGCGATTGGAGTTTTGAAAAGGACACTGTTTTATATAGCTCTGATAGCAGTTTGGGAATTGGTCTATAGAATTTTTGTTGAGCTTTTTAAGATATGGAAACCTTATGTGTTTCCATCTCCTGTATCAGTAGCAGAAACTTTTATAAGACTTCTGGATAACAATGTTTTGTTCATAGCAATCTGGGCGACAACTAAAAGAATGGTTATAGGTTATTTGATTTCCCTTATTGCGGGAATTATTCTTGGACTTTCAATAGTAAAGTTCGGGTTTTTAGATAGAAATTTAAGACCACTTATTCTTGGTTTTCAGACATTGCCAAGCGTCTGCTGGTTACCATTTGCCATATTATGGTATGGTCTTTCAGAAAAAGCCATTATATTTGTAACTGCAATTGGTTCTCTATTTTCTATAACACTTGCAGTTGAGTCAGGCATTAAAAATGTAAATCCACTTTATATAAAAGCAGCAAAAACGATGGGTGCAAAAGGTATAACACTTTACTTAAATGTAATAATCCCCGCAAGCCTTCCGTATATTATTTCAGGCATGAAACAAGGTTGGTCATTTACATTCAGGGCGCTGATGGCAGGTGAGATGCTCTTTGCTACAAAAGGTTTAGGGCAAGTACTCATGGTTGGGAGAGACCTTGCAGATATGAGCCAGGTCATTAGCGTGATGATAGTAACAATTATTTTCGGACTTGTTGTAGAAAAGGCAATATTTGGCCCTTTAGAAAATCAGATAAGACTTAGATGGGGCCTTAAAAATACATGAAAAATTTATGAGGGAGGTAGAAAAGAATGAAAATTAAGGCAAATGGTAATGAAGTACAAATTGAAAGAGAGATGACAATCTTTGAGATGTTAGATGTTTTAAATGTCTCAATGAAAGAATACGTAACAGTGCAGCTCAACGGTCAAATTATCCCCAGAAGTGAATATGATAAGGTTACAGTAAAAGATGGTGATGAGGTTGAGTTTCTATATTTCATGGGAGGGGGACTATTATGAAGTTAACAGATACACAACTTGAAAGATACTCAAGACATATCATCCTGAACGAGGTTGGCGCAAAAGGACAGCAAAAACTTTTGGAATCTAAGGTTTTGATCATTGGTACTGGGGGACTTGGTTCCCCTGCTGCAATGTTTTTGGCAGCTGCCGGTGTTGGAACAATCGGGCTTGTTGATTTTGACGCAGTTGAGCTTTCCAATCTTCAAAGACAAATAATACACTTTACACCTGATGTAGGCAAGCCAAAGGTGTTTTCTGCAAAGGAAAAGATAAACCAAATGAATCCTGATGTGGAGGTAGTAACTTATCGTGAAATGGTAAACTCAAAGAACATAATAGACATCATCAAGGATAGAGATTATGATTTTATAATCGACGGCACAGACAACTTTCCAACAAAATTTTTAATAAACGATGCCTGTGTAATGCTAAAAAAACCATTTTCACATGCAGGTATCATAAGATTTGATGGGCAAACCATGACTTATGTGCCAGAGAAAGGGCCGTGCTTTAGATGTATTTTTCAAAACCCACCACCACCTGATGCAGTTCCAACTTGCAGACAGGCAGGAGTTTTAGGTGTGATGGGTGGAATAATTGGCACAATCCAGGCAACAGAAGCAATTAAATATTTGCTTGGAATTGGTGACCTGTTAACAGGATATATCTTAATTTACAACGCTTTGAAGATGGAATTTAGAAAAGTAAAGATAAACAAGAGAGAAAGCTGTGAGGTATGCGGTAAAAATCCAACAATAAAAGAATTAATCGACTATGAACAGCCTCAGTGTGATTTAAAAGGCTAAGGATAAGAGTTCCAAAAGTGAATGCCAAAAAACAGGAGGGATAAATTAGAATTGATAATATTGCCAAAAACATTATATGAGGAGATGTTAAATCATTGTTTAAACTCCTTACCTATGGAGGCGTGTGGACTTCTGGGTGGAGTTATTGAGGATGAAAAGAGAATTGTCAAGAAAGTTTACTTGCTTACCAATGTAGACCAAAGTCCAGAGCATTTTTCAATGGACCCACTTGAACAGTTTGCAGCTGTAAAAGACATGAGAAAAAATGGCTGGGTATTACTTGGTAATTTTCATAGCCATCCAACCACACCCGCAAGGCCGTCTGAAGAGGACAAAAGACTTGCTTTCGATAAGAGTTTGAGCTATCTCATATTATCACTCATGGACGAAAAAAATCCTGTTTTAAAATCATTTAGGATATATGAAAGTTATGTGGAAGAGGAAGAAATCCACATCATTTAAAAAGATTAGGGGGTAATCTGAGGTGAAAGAGATAAATTACAGTGAGCTAAAAAAAGGGGGGTTTATGCGACAGGTCCAAAAAGGTTATTTTTCTATGAGGCTAAGAGTAGTTGGCGGGAGACTAAGTGCCGAACAATTAAAAAAAATATACGAGGTTGCAAACAAATATGGTAGAGGATATGTACATCTGACTGCACGACAGGGAGTAGAAATACCATTTATCAAACTGGAGGATATAGAGGCAGTTAAAAAAGAGCTATCAGAAGCGGGCATTGAGCCTGGTGCATGCGGACCAAGAGTAAGGACAATTACTGCTTGCCAAGGCAGTAACATTTGCCCAAATGGAATTATAGACACAACAGAGCTTGCAAACGAGTGCGACAAGAGATATTATGCCCAGGAACTTCCACACAAATTTAAAATCGGAATAACAGGTTGTGGTAATAATTGCCTTAAAGCTGAAGAAAATGATTTAGGTATAAAAGGAGCAGTAAAACCTGAGTGGGAAAAGAGCAGCTGCACGTTTTGCGGACTTTGCCAGGCTGTATGTCCAACAAAGGCAATACAAATAGATGAGAAGAATAAAGAGATTACCATAGATAGAGACAAGTGCACCTATTGTGGAAGGTGTGTAAAGTCGTGCCCGACTAATTCGTGGAAAGGCAAGCCTGGCTATCTTCTCTATTTTGGTGGTATGTTTGGAAACAATATAGCGCTTGGAAAACAGATTTTGCCGATCCTATTTTCAAAAGAGGATGTTCACAAGGTCATTCAAGCTACACTTGAGTTTTACAAAAAATATGGCAAACAAGGCGAAAGGTTTAGAAATACCATAGAGAGAGTTGGATGGGATGTATTCAAAAAAGAGTTAGAAAAAGCAATAGAAAATAAAAGGAGTGATTTTAATGAGTGACATCAAAGCTGATGTTTTTTTGGATATTACAAATCTTGTGTGTCCAATGACGTTTGTAAAGGCAAAAGCCACAATGGAGGACATGGAGGTAGGACAAATCATAGAGATAAGAATGAACGAAGGTGAGCCTATTCAAAATGTCCCGAGAAGTTTAAAAGAAGAAGGTCATGAGATTTTAAAAGTGATAAATAACAACGATGGAACATATACAGTATTTGTAAAAAAGGGTGGACAAGAATGAGATTTAATACTTCTTTGATTCACGGAAATATTGGTCCAAAGGAAGAAAGGGGTTCAACAAATATTCCAATATACCTGTGTAATTCTTTCCAATACGAAACTGCACACGAACTGGAAGAGGTTTTTTCTGGGAAAAAGCCAGGTTTTGTATATACAAGGATTAATAATCCTACAGTTGAGGCATTTGAAAGGAGAATAGCATTTTTAGAGGAAGGCATTGCTGCTGTTGCTACATCGTCTGGCATGGCAGCAATTGCCTTAGCAATATTGAATTTGGTGAAAAGTGGAGATGAAATGGTCTCAGCAAGCGGCATTTTTGGTGGCACATATTCATTGTTCAAATCATTTGAGAATTTTGGTATCAAAACAAGATTTGCAGAGGACAGTAGCGTTGAAAGCTTTGAAAAGTATATAACAGATAAAACTAAGGTAATTTTTATAGAAACGATAGGAAATCCAAAACTTGATGTTCCAAATATCAGGCAAATAGCTGATCTTGCACATGAGCATGGTATTGCACTTGTTGTTGATAGCACTGTCACAACGCCGTATCTTGTAAAACCCATAAAACTTGGTGCTGATGTAGTGGTTCATTCTACATCAAAGTTTATAAATGGAAGCGGCAGCTGTATTGGCGGAGTAATAGTTGCAAGCAGCAACATGAAAATTGATTATGATAGGTATCCGCTTATTAAGGAATACAAAAAGTATGGTGAATTTGCGTACATTGCACGACTTCGAAATAACTTGCTTAAAGATTTTGGTGCCTGTATATCGCCTTTTAATGCATTTTTAAATACAATTGGGCTTGAAACTCTTGGTGTTCGTATGCAAAAGATTTGCGAAAATGCTCTTAGTCTTGCCAGGGCCCTAAAGGAAAATAAAAAGGTAGTTTCAGTAAATTATCCTGGGCTTGAGGAAAGTATATATTATCAGCTTGCAACAGAACAGTTTGGAGGCAAATATGGAGCAATTTTAACAATACGGGTTGGAACCAAGGAAAATGCGTTTAAAGTGATAGATTCACTAAGGTATGCCGTAAACTCAACCAATATAGGAGATGTAAGGACACTTGTTGTACATCCCGCATCAACTATATATGTAGGTTTTTCTGCTGAAGAAAAAGAAGCTATGGGTGTTTATGAAGATATGATAAGAATATGTGTTGGCCTTGAGGATGTAGAAGACATAATAGAAGATTTTTACCAGGCACTTGAAAAGATTTAAAATGGCATGCCTCCCAAAACTAAAGAAGGGTGATAAAGTAAGATGAACTTTGAAGTGAAGATGCTCAAAACCGACATACTCATAATTGGTGGTGGAACAGCTGGGTGTTTTGCTGCCATAGCAATTGCTGAAAAAGCGCCAAACGTTAGTGTTTTAATTGTAGAAAAGGCAAACATTAAGCGAAGCGGATGCCTTGCTGCAGGTGTCAATGCTCTTAATGCCTATATCACAGAAGGAGAAACTCCCGAGACGTACCTGCAGTATGTCAAGGAGGATTACGAAAATATCGTAAGAGAAGATTTGGTATACACTATGGCCTTAAGATTAAATGAGGTTACAAAGAAGATTGAAGATATGGGTCTTGTCATCTTAAAAGATTCAAATGGAAAATATTTAGCAAGAGGTAAAAGAAACATAAAAATAAACGGCGAAAATATAAAACCAATTTTAGCAAAAGCAGTTGAGAGTAAAAAAAATGTTAAAGTGCTAAATCATGTGAATATCATTGATTACATCGTCAAAGACAGTAAAGTAATAGGGGCATATGGATTCTCTATAATTAGCAATGTTTTCTACATTATCATCGCCAAAGCAGTGATTTGTGCAACAGGTGGTGCTGCAGGACTCTACAGGCCTAACAACCCTGAATTTTCAAGACACAAGATGTGGTATCCACCTTTTAATGTAGGTTCAGGATATGCAATGGGAATCAGAGCAGGTTGCGAGATGACAAGTTACGAAGTTAGATTTATAGCTCTTCGCTGCAAGGATACTTTAGCGCCGACGGGAACAATAGCTCAAGAGGTAAAAGCTGAGTTTATCAATTCAAAAGGTGAGTACTATGAAAAAAGATATGGAAGACCTACCACATACAACAGAGTATTTTCAACGGTTGAGGAATTGAAAGCAGGCCGAGGTCCGTGTTATTTAAAAACAGTTGGGATTTCTAAAGAGGACGAGCAGAGGCTAATAAAAGCATATCTTCACATGGCACCATCGCAGACACTTAAGTGGATCGACAGTGGCAGAGGACCGGCGGTTGAGAATGTCGAAATTGAAGGCTCAGAACCATACATCGTTGGTGGTCATTCAGCAAGTGGTTATTGGGTAGATACAAAAAGACAAACAACTTTGAAAGGTTTGTTTGCAGCAGGCGATGTTGTTGGAGGATGTCCTCACAAGTATGTAACAGGCTGTTTTGCAGAGGCTGAAATAGCTGCAAATTCTGCGCTAAAGTATATAAAAGACAAAGAGTTTGAAACCTTAGATATATCCTCAATAGAACAAAAACTCAATGAGGTGCAGAGATTTTTCACCAATACTTCTCCTTTGTACACCACAGAAGAATTAGAAGAAGCTATGCAAAAAGTAATGGATGTTTATGCTGGTGGGATTTCGACAGGTTATGCGTACAATCTAAAAGGGCTACAAATTGCTAAAGAAAGAATAGAAGAACTTTTCACACTTGCTCAGAGATTGAGAGCAGAAGATACTTACCAGCTTATGAAAATTTATGAGCTTATTGACAGACTCTATGTTTGCAAAGTTTTGCTACATCATTTAGAAGCAAGGAAAGAAACAAGATGGAGAGCATTCCAAGAATTTGTTGATTATCCTTATAAGGACGATGAGAACTTTTTGAAGTATGTGAATTCCCGATTTGAAGATGGCCAAGTCAAGATAATCTTTAGAAGCTTAGTAAAAAAGGATGAGGTATATGAGCATAAGGATTGACAGACAAAGATGTATTGGCTGTGGAAAATGTGCTGAAATTTGTCCAGGCAATTTAATTGTGATAGATGAAGATAAGAAAGCATTTGTCAGAGACCCGCGTGATTGCTGGGGCTGTGCTGCGTGTGTAAAAGAGTGTACATTTCAAGCAATACAATACTTCTTAGGGGCAGATATTGGTGGCAGAGGAACTATTATGTATGTTAAAAAAGAAAATAATTTACTTTATTGGTTTTTTGAAAAGCCAAATGGCGAAAAAGAAGTAATTGTACAAAATCCTAATGATAACACCACGTATTAGGGAGGGAAGAGTAAAATGGATCACTTAGATAGATTGGAAGCAGAAAGCATATACATTTTGAGAGAGGCTTATAGCAAATTTAGCAAGATAGCAATGCTATGGTCAATAGGAAAAGACTCAACAGTGCTTTTGTGGCTTGCTAAAAAAGCGTTCTTCGGACATTGCCCATTCCCGCTAATTCATATAGATACAACCTACAAAATTCCAGAAATGATAAAGTACAGGGATAAATTGGCAAAGGAATACAACCTTGATTTAATTGTCCACATAAATGAAGAAGCCATAAAACAAGGGATGGGGCCTGAGAAGGGAAGACTTGTTTGCTGCAAAGCACTAAAGACTGACGCACTTCAGCAGGTGATTAATAAATACAAATTTGAAGCTTTGATACTTGGCATAAGAAGAGACGAAGAAGGTTCAAGGTCAAAAGAGAGGTTCTTTAGCTTAAGAAACGAAGATTTAGAATGGGACTATACAAATCAGCCACCTGAGTTTTGGAACCAGTTTAATACAGATTTTCCTAAAGGAAGCCATGTGAGAGTTCATCCTTTGCTTAGCTGGACAGAAATTGATATTTGGATGTACATCAAACGTGAAAACATCCCAGTTATTGACCTGTACTTTGCTAAAAATGGAAAACGATACAGAAGCCTTGGTTGTGCACCGTGCACATTCCCTGTTGAGTCAAATGCAACAACAATTGACGAGATAATTGAAGAGCTAAAAAACACCAAGGTAAACGAAAGAGCAGGACGAGCTCAAGACCAAGAAGATGCCTATGCAATGCAAAAATTGAGAAAAGAAGGATACATGTAATGCTATGTACAAGGAGGTATTTGAAGTTATGACAGCAAGAGAATTGCTCAAGATTGTAGTAGTAGGTCATGTTGATCATGGTAAATCTACAATCATAGGAAGACTTCTTTATGATACCAAATCTGTTCCGGAAGCTGCAATAGAAAGAGTAAAAAGAATAAGTAAAGAAAAGGGCAGACCTTTTGAATATGCTTATCTTTTAGATGCATTAGAAGAAGAACAAAAACAAGGAATTACAATTGATACCACTCAGATAAAATTTTCAACACCAAAAAGAGACTATTTAATTATAGATGCTCCGGGGCACAAAGAATTTCTAAAAAACATGGTTTCAGGTGCTGCAAATGCAGAGGCAGCACTTCTTGTTATTGACGCTGCTGAAGGTGTACAGGAACAGTCAAAAAGACATGCATATATTTTATCACTTTTGGGTATCCAAAAGGTATATGTTATAGTCAATAAAATGGACATGATAGAATTTTCAGAAAAAAAGTTCAAAGAAATCAAATACGAAATTTCATCCTTTTTGAGCAAGCTCAACGTATATCCTCAAAAGTACATTCCAGTATCAGGTTTTTTGGGAGAGAATATAGTAAGAAAGTCTGATAAAATGCCATGGTACAAGGGTGAGACTCTGCTTCAGGCTTTGGACCTTTTTGAGAAAGACAAAGAATTGGAAGATAGACCCTTAAGATTTCCTATACAGGATGTGTATAAATTTGACCACAGGAGGATAATTGCTGGCAGACTTGAGTCTGGAAGGCTAAAAGTGGGAGATGAAATTAAAATCCTGCCAGAAGGAAAGGTTAGCAAAGTAAAATCAATTGAGTTTTGGCCAGAAAATAATAAAAAAGATGAAGTAGTGGCAGGAATGTCTATTGGAATTACTATTGAAGATGAGTTCTTTAATAAAAGAGGAGAAGTTATTGTTCACAAAAACGATAATACTTTATATGTTTCAGATACGTTCAGGGCAAATCTGTTTTGGCTTGGAAAAAGAAATCTTGTGAAGAATAAAACATATAAACTAAAGCTTGTTACACAAGAGACAGAATGTGAAATTGTTTCTATAGACAAAGTTATAGATGCGACAACTCTTGAGACAGTAGAAAATGCTCTTGAGGTTCGAACAAACGATGTTGCAGAAGTGACTATAAAAACTAGGGAAAAGATTTGCTTTGACGAGTTTAAAGTAAATCCTACAACAGGTAGGTTTGTTTTAGTAGACGAGTATGATGTCTCTGGCGGTGGCATCATATCAGGCTTAGCTAACCTAAAAGAAGAGGCAACTAAATTTGTAAAAGATGACAAAGAGATGATAGTTCATTGCTTTGATGAATATTATTATTCATTGTCTGAAGGTCTTATTAGAAAACATCCTAAGTACAAAAGAACGTTTAAAGTAGGAGATGCTGTTCCTATTGAGGGGGAAACTTATTCTTACCCTGAAAGTTTTGATGTCATTGACATAAATGGTAAACTTGTTGCAAAAATTAGAAAAGGCCAATTAAGCGACTTAGTAGATATTGATCAGTATATTTACAGTGAACTTCCAATTATAACAGCAGATGGATTTTACTTGAAAGTGAACTCAATTGATGAATTTAAGGATTTTAAGAATGAATTAGTTCAATTACAAAAAAACGATAACTTTCATTTAGCCATGTTTGCTAACAAGTGGTATGATATATCTGCAAATAGAAGTTTCAAATTTACAGTCTAAACATATTTTATCCATTTTAAAGAGAAAAGGGGGTGATAGATTATATTCTTACAATTTCATAACTACTTTGCAATGTAATTGTAAAGATGTTTTATAAATTCTTCAAATAAGTTCGACCTGAACTTGTCCTTATGATAAATAATACTAAACTTTCTTTCAAATCTCATGTTTTCAATATTGATCTTCACAAGTCTACCATTTTTTATTTCCTTTTCCACAGCCAGTCTTGAGATTACCGAAACACCGATATTAGCTTCAACAGCCTTTTTTATTGCCTCGGTACTGTTAAGAACATATTTTATTTTGTACCTTACATTATTTCTTGCCATTGTTTGTTCAAAGACTTCCCTTGTTCCGCTTCCCTTTTCCCGCATGATTATATCCTCATTTTCAATCTCTTCAGGGGCGATACTTCTTTTCTCTGCCCACCTGTGGTTTTTTGAGGATACAAGATACAATTCATCGTCTATATAAGGTATTACAACAATGTCCCTTGAATGCACTGGTCCTTCCACAATACCAAGGTCTATAGCATTGTCAAGTATTAGCTTTTCTATTCCTGCTGTGTTGTCAATTGTAAAATAAACATCTACGCTATATTTTTCTCTGAAATCACCAATTATTTTCGGAAGCAGATAAATTCCTACTGTGGTACTTGCTCCTACATTCAGTCTTCCCATCCTCATGTTTCTCACATCATAAAGGATATTTTCTGCTTCTTTGACAAGATTGAGTATACGCCTTCCGTAGCTATAAAGTATCTCACCTGGGTATGTGAGGCTAAGCCTTTTGCCTATTCTGTCAAAGAGTTTGATCTGAAATTCTTCTTCTATTTGTGATATAGCCTGGCTTACAGCAGGTTGTGACATATAAAGTTTTTTTGCGGCAGCAGACATACTTTTTAGCTCGCAAACAGTGACAAAAATCTCTATATCTCTTAAGGTCATATCTGTCACCTCATATAACCTCAATGTTATCAAGAATAATAGTATCATATTATTTTACTAATAACAAAGGCAAAATAAACGTTTTTATTGTTTTCTTACAAAAGTAAGTTATACCTCATGCTTTTTATATTGACATGTAAAAACTGGTATTTGTAGATATATAAGAAACTGTTATTAATGTTATAACTATTTCTTATTGGACTGGTATTTTTACAGGTGTTATACTTAATGTTAAAGTTAATTATTTGACAAAGTAATGAGAATAAGAAATTTGAAGAATTGAAAAGATGTTCAGCTAAACCCAGAAGCTATGGTAGCTCAAAGAGTTTTGTGGACAGAAACCGAATATAGATCTAACTTTAATTTAAAACCTGTAAACCAGATGTTGATATTTGTGTTAAGGGAGGAGAGTAACTGATGGTTAAAAAGTACATCAATAAAGGGTTTATACAACAGTTAGATGGTAGTTACGCTGTTATAATTCATCCTGTAAATGGATATCTTGACCCAGAACAGCTGGAGACTATCTGGAGACTGAGCAAACAATATGGAGGTGCGAAGCTTACAGTTACTCAGGCTATAATGATTTTTGGCATAAAGCCAGAGGATTTTGACAAAATAGCTGAAGAGTTAGAGAAAGTTCGCTTGCCTTTGGCTGATATTGGGCCAGTTGTACGAAATGTTAAAGTATGTTCTTGTGAACATTGCAAACGTGTAATTCGCGATGTTACACCTCTGGCAGCGCAAATCAATCAGTGCCTTGCAGGGCTTGCGACGCCCAAAAAATTTAAGATTGCTGTAAATGGTTGTCCTAATTCGTGCGTTGAGGCGCAACTAAATGATTTAGGAATTATTGCAGTCAAAGATGGCTATTGGATTTACGTTGGAGGCAAAGGAGGCCGTCAGCCACAGTTAGGTACTCGGTTAGATGTGGTTATAAAAGAAGAATATCTAATCGACACTGTTAAAAGGATTGTTAATAGCTATATTAAGGTTGCGCAAAACGAACGATTGGCCGAAGTTATTAACCACATGGGGCTTTTGCCATTCCTCAAAATAGCATTGGCATGGAATAGTGAAGGAATAAAGACATGCATGGGTGCGCGCTATTGCAAAAATGGTGTTGGTGATGTCCATGCTATAGCCGAGCATATAGTATCTTCAGGCAATTTACAAGGAAATATAACTATCAGTGGTTGTGGTAATGCATGTGCTATGGATAAGGAAGCAGATTACAATGTTGTTGTTTTGAAAGATAGAGTATGGGTATATAATAAAAACGGCGATATGGTAGTTATCAATGGGGACCAGTTACCGGAGTATTTTAGAGAAAATGATATTTTAAAATAAAGTAAAATAAAAGCGGGGCAAAAAATATTTTTTACATTTTGTCAGATAGCTAAAACTTTGCAGAAAGTGGGTGTTTGGATGAATGGCTTGAAGGTTCTCTTCCATATTAACGAATTAAGCAGGTGGCAGATAGTGCTTGGAAATATCACCAATCTTTTGAATGATGTTGGGCAAGACAATGCTCACATTGAAGTAGTGATTAATGGTGAGGCAGTTTCTATTTTTAAAGATAAATGTAAGCAAGTAGAAAGTGGTAATTTGTGCAGTATATCATCTAATTTATCGCTTTTAGAGCAGATGGAGGAATTATCCAAAATAGGTGTAAAATTTGTAGCATGTCGAAATGCTCTGAAAGGCCAATCTATCGATGAAAATAGCCTTCCTGATTTTGTGACAGTTGTGCCAGTTGGCATAACAGAAATTGTCAGGAAACAGGCAGAAGGGTATGCCTATATCAAGCCTTGATTTACATTGTCTTAAATCTAAAAATAAGGCAGGTGAATAAGAGTGATGAAAGAAATAGTAGATTCTCATGTACATGTTTCATTGCTTCCATTTGAAGGATGGGAAAATATGTCCCTGGCAGGAGTAAGGAAAGTTATTGGCTGCTCGCTATTTTTTGGGGCAAAACATGCCGAAACGCTCTTTGATCACTTCCATCAGATGTTAACTCTTTCTATGAGTATTGCTGCTAAAAATGGTATTAAACTTTACGTTACCATTGGAATTCACCCAATGGGAATACCGGACGATTGGACCAGAGTGATCGACGCTCTTCCAGACTATCTTAAAATGAGTGGTATTGTTGGGCTTGGTGAGATTGGGCTTCATGAGGGAAACCAGCGGGAGCAGGAAGTCCTCTATGAGCAATTGAAAATTGCCAAGGAATATGGGGCTGCAGTAATTCTTCATACTCCGCCAGAAAACAGGATTGAAATTACCAATAAAACAATTGAGATTGCTGCAAAGGTAGGAATTGAACCTCGAAAAGTGATAATAGACCATGCTAATTTAGATATTATTGACCTGATTGGAGGATTTGGTGCTGTGCCCGGTCTTACAATTCGCCAAGATGGTCTTACTCCTCAAATGTTGCTAAATCATCTGGAACGTTTCCAACGAGGAGTACTTAATAGCGACTACAGTAATCTCAGACCCAATGACCCACTGAGTGTGCCCAAGACAGTAAGATGCTTAGAATTGAATCGAGCTTGCCCAGAAATTATTGAGCGAATCGCAAGATACAATGCTGAAGAAGTTTTTGGAATTTAAATCCTATGCAAGAAGTAACTCCATATATGAGGAGATGAAAATATGCCGGTCAGGCATGACCAAGATGAACTCCTTGATCTAACAATCCTTGCTTACCTCAAAAAGCTTGGACCAGAATACGCAAAACTTTTGGCGATACGTCTGGGTTTGTCCTTGGAAGAAAGCAGGAGACGACTTCAAAGTCTTGAGGAGCGAGGATTCATCAAGCGAGTGGAAAGGAGAATAGTTAAATATTATCATCGTCGACGAAAAAGTGTTAAGCATCGAAATCACACATATTATGAGCTTACAAGGGAAGGTGAGCTTTTTTTAAGAGAGGCTAAGAAGAAAATTGATATTAATTTGGGCATCGAGTATCCGAAGAGGTGAAATGAACCTTATGATGATTTTCCCCATAAAGTTCGAAACTCAGCAGAGTTGAAAAAACTCAAAAGTCAATTGCTGGTCCCTCAAGAGAATTGCACTAAGATGTGCAACGTGATAAAATTTCTCTTGAGGGCAATTTAACATTCAAATAACATGTATAGGGCTTTTTTTTTAATATAAGCATTTGTATACTCCAAAAATCTTTGGAGATGATGTTTTGTGCTTTGGGTCATTGGGATCAATCACAAAGTAGAAGTTGATATCAGACAAAAATTTTCTCTGACAAAGACCAAGCTACAAGAAAAGTTAATTAGCTTTAAAAAAATAGCAGATGAAGTTATAATTCTCAGTACCTGCAATAGAACAGAAATCTACTTCTTTTCAGAAGAGTATGTGGACATAGAAAAAATATTCACTGAACTTGACTGGGATAAGAGATATATGCATTTATTTTATATATACAAAGACAAAGATTGTATAAAACACCTATTTGAGGTTGTATGCGGCTTTGATTCGCTTTTAATTGGTGAAGAACAAATTGTTGCTCAGGTAAAAGAAGCAAAAGAAATTGCAAAGCAGGTGGGCGGTAAAAATCCAGTCGTTGAAAGGCTTTTTGAGGTAGCCTTAAAATGTTCAAAGGAATTTCGGACAAAGTCAAGGTTAAACGAGCATCCCATCACCATCGCATCAGTTGTTGGAAAGGTTTTGAAAGAATCAAATATCAGAAAAATTGCTATAATTGGACTTGGAAATATTGGATTTTTATTTTGCAACTACTTTAAAAACTCAGATGTGGACAAAGTATTTTTAATTGGGCGCAAAAACGAGAGAATTGACCAATTTGTCAGGCTATATCCTGAAAAATTTGTGTATAGCGACAAAAAAGATACAATCTCAGAAGTACAATGCCTGATATGCTCAACATCTGCGCCACATGCAGTTGTTCATAAAGATGATATACCAGAGAGAAAAAATCTGCTCATATTTGACCTTGCTGTGCCAAGAGATGTGGATGTTGAGGTGTATAAACTTCCGAACGTTAAAGTGATTGATATAGACCAAGTCCATAAAATGGATGCTATCTCCAGAGAAATTAGAATTTCCAAAATGCAAGAAAATTATAATATAATTGAGAAATATATTGATGAATTCATTGAATGGCTTGAATTTAGACAGTACAGAAACTTGATTATGGAGATGAAAAGACACGCAGAGCAGCTGTGCAAAGCACAGGTGAAGTATATAAAGAATGTTAATAGCAGAGAAAGAGAAGAGGTTGAAAGGCTTTTGATAAGGATGGCAAATTTATATATTGACAGGGCAATTGAGGTTTTAAGAGAGGCACACAAAGAGGGAAGTGGTGAAATTTGCTCAAACCTGATAGAGAGGATATTCTTGAAATAGATTCAGGCTTTGAAAATCTCATGCATATTGGACTTGTAGCAAATAACATTAAGGTGGGGGTTATAGGTGCAGGAAAAGCTTCTTTGATAAAAACCAAAACATTTCTAAAAGCTGGCTGCGAGGTTGAAGTTTTGTCGCCAAGGTTTGATATAGGCTTTAGAAGGTTGAGATGTGAATGTCTTAAGCTTAAGAAGGGAAAGTTTCACAAAAGTTTTTTAAATGATAAACACATAATTGTGATTGGAGTGTCAAACAAAAAACTTGAAAAAAGAATTATTTGGCACTGCAAAAGACTGAATAAACTATATCTGGTGTGTTCAGATTATAAGCTTGGAAACTTGAGGCTTGGTGCTCAAGAAAGAACTGATGAATTTGTTTTTAGCTTGTCAATAAATAGGGGAAATCCGAAACTTTCAAAATATCTTACACCGAAAGTTCTCAATTTTCTTCAGACTTTTGCCATGTTCTGCAAATGGGCAACTGATTTGAGAGAAAAATTAAAGCATCACCCGCAAAAAGACCAAATATTGGAATTTGTCTGTTCAGATGACTTTTATTATTTTTTCAAAAAAGGATATGCAAATAAAGTTATAAAGTTATTTTATGAAGATGTTTAAAATTTTGAGGTGAAAAAAGTGAAAAAATTAAGGATTGGTGCAAGGGACAGCAAGCTTAGCAGAATTCAAGTTGATATTGTAGCAAGAAAAATCAAGCAAACCTTAGGTATTGAATGTGAATTTGTTCCTATAAAGACAAAAGGAGATATTGATAAAACAAAAAGCCTAAAAGATTTTAAAAGCCCTGGTGTATTTGTAAAGGAGATTGAACTTGCACTTTTATCAAGAGAAATAGATTTAGCTGTCCACAGCTTAAAGGACCTGCCTTGTGAAATGGATAGTAATTTTGAGATTGTTGCAGTTGTTGAAAGGGAGGACCCCAGAGATGTGCTTGTGTCAAAAGATGGTGTGGGATTCTACCAGCTAAAACCAAACGCAAAAATTGGAACAAGCAGTTTAAGAAGGGAGGTACATTTAAAAAATTTAAGAGAAGATATACAGGTTGTTAACATAAGAGGCAATATAGAAACGCGACTTTCAAAGATTGAGTCAGAAGGGCTTGATGGAGTTGTGCTTGCTTATGCTGCATTAAAACGATTAAACTTAGATTCTCATGTGAGTTATATTTTCGATATAAATGAGATTACACCTTGCCCCGGTCAAGGGGCAATATGCATTGAGTGCCTTAAAGATAGTCCCTATAAAAGCATCTTAAGTAAAATAAACGATACTGATGCATATATCCAAACCCAGTTTGAAAGGCTTGTTTTGAAGTTTTTGGGAGGAGGATGTCATTCATCGATTGGTGTTTTTTGTAAAACAGACCAGGACAAAATTTATGCATTTGCTTCCATTTTAAGAGGCGATAAATTAATACAAGCAAGTATTGAGGGTAACAAAGATGACTTTTTGTCTCTTGCAAATAAGCTAAGTAATATGCTCAAAAGTTAGCTTTTTATACCTAGTGAAATTAGATTTCCAAAGAAGGAGTTGTGTATATTGAAAGTTGGGAAAGTATATATTGTTGGTGCTGGTCCATACATGGAGGACTTGATAACAGTAAAGGGTCTGAATGCTATAAAAACTGCTGATGTAATAATTTACGATAGGTTAATAAACAAAAATTTGTTGAAGCTTGCAAAAGATGATGCAATTTATATCTACTGCGGGAAAGAGCCAAAAAAACATGTACTTTCTCAAGACAGAATTATAAACTTAATGATAGAGTATGCAAAAAAAGGTTTTAATGTTGTTCGGTTAAAAGGTGGAGACCCATATATATTTGGAAGGGGAGCAGAAGAGGCAGAAAAACTATTTGAAAATGACATACCTTTTGAAATTATTCCTGGTGTTAGTTCATTTTACTCTGCTTTAACCTTTGCGGGTATTCCTATCACGTATAGAAAGCTTGCACGTGAATTTCACGTGTTTACTGGGCACACGTGCGATGATGAAGAACTGAATTGGAACATAATTTCTAAACTTGATGGAACTTTAATATTTCTCATGTCTGCCGAAAATATTGAAAGCGTTTCACAAAAACTGATTTTACATGGCAAACAGCCTAAAACCCTTGCTGCAGCAGTAATTAATGCAACAACTGGTCGGCAAAAAGTGATTAGCGGGTATTTAGAAGACTTTGCAACTGGAAAGTTTAAAAATCAAATTGCATCACCAATGGTATTTGTAATAGGTGAGGTTATAAAATTTAGAAATAAGCTTTCTTTTTATGAGAATTTGCCTTTATTTGGCAAGAGAATTTGTATCACACGTCCAAAAAGTGTCTCAAGGAATATAAAAAGTTTGCTATTCAGTCTTGGTGCGGACGTTGTTGATGGTTGCTGTTCAAAACTGGTTCTCCATAGGGAGGAGATTGATAAAATTTTAAACTCTTTGCCAGAGTATGATATATTAGTGTTTACAAGTGTAAATGGTGTTGATAGTTTTTTTGACTACTTGATTGAAAAAAATATAGATGTGAGAAACATAAGAGGTGATTTTGCTGCAATAGGAAAAAAAACTGCCCTTTCACTCCAAAAGAGAGGATTTAGAGTAAAATATATTCCAGATGAGCATTCATCAGATGGTTTAATCAAGATTTTTGCAAATGAAGTTGATAGAAGCAAAAAGATACTAACCGTTCAGTCTAAAATAGCAGGAGATTATCTTAAAAATGCCCTCACAAGCTTGGGATTTGAGGTTGACACCATCTTTGCATATTCAATGGAGTTTTTTAAAAACCCAAATGATGCAGTTTACGATTCGGATATATATGTATTTACAAGCTCAGGAATGTTTAGACACTTTATAGAATGCTATGGGAAAGAGATACTTTTTAATAAAATAGTCATTTCAATCGGTGAACACACAAAAAAGACATTAGAAAGTTTTGGTGTTCAAAGTATTACTTGTGATGAGGCAACTGATGAGGGAATAGTAAATAAGATTTTGGAGGTTGTCAAAAATGGAGTTTAAAAGATTAAGAAGATTAAGACAGACAAAGGCTTTAAGAGAACTTTTTTGTGAGACAAGACTCTACAGCAAAGAGTTTATTTTTCCCCTGTTTATCGATGATGGTAAAAACGTGTTTGAAAGAATGCCACAATTAGATGGCATTGTGAAGGTATCTGTTGACAGGCTACATGAAATTTTGGATGAAATCAAGAAAGCTGACATTGGCGGTGTAATTTTATTTGGTGTGACTTCACAGAAAGATGAGATGGGCAGTTATGCTACCAAGGATGATGGGGCAGTCCAGCAGGCAATAAGGAAAATAAAAGAATATTCCGAAGATATATTGGTGTTTGCAGATGTGTGCCTTTGTGAGTACACATCTCATGGACATTGCGGTATTTTGCAAGGCGATAAAATAGACAATGATAAGACAATAGAAGTTTTAAGTGAAATAGCACTGTCCTATGCAAAAGCAGGGGCAGATATAATTTGTCCATCTGATATGATGGACGGAAGAGTTGCCGCTATCCGCAAAAAACTTGACAGTCATGGATTTATTTATACTCCCATCATACCATACAGTGCAAAGTTTGCATCCTCACTTTATGCACCATTTAGAGATATAGCAAACTCACGGCCTGCTTTTGGCGACAGAAAAAGTTATCAAATGCCATACCAAAACAAAAGAGAAGCTCTGCGAGAGATAGAAGCTGACATTTCAGAAGGTGCAGATGCAGTAATTATAAAACCTGCTTTGACATCACTTGATGTAATTTCTGCTGCAAAGGAGAAATTTAATATTCCTATTATAGCTTATAATGTTAGTGGCGAGTATGCTATGGTAAAAAGTGCTGGCAAGCTTGGTTTTTTGAATGAAAAAGAGGTTATGATTGAGATATTGACTGCGATAAAGAGAGCAGGTGCTGATGCAATTATAACATACCATGCTTTAGAGGCTGCAAAGATATTGAATGGAAAGGAGCTTTAAAAATGAAACTTGACAAAAGTAAAGAAGTATTTGACAACACCAAAAGATATATACCAGGCGGGGTTAACAGTCCAGTTCGTGCATTTAAAAATTTGAGTATTACACCGCCTGTCATATCAAAAGGAAAAGGCTGCCGTATATTTGATATTGATGGCAATGAATATATTGATTTTGTTCTGTCCTGGGGTGCGATGATATTAGGACATTGTGACCCTGATGTTGTAAATAGGATAAAAGAAGTGGTGGAAGATCAAATGGCATTTGGTGCTCCAACAGAAATAGAGTACAAGATGGCAAAGCTTGTGTGTGAGACAGCCCAAATTGATATGGTTCGATTTGTTAATTCAGGGACAGAAGCTACAATGACTGCTGTAAGGCTTGCAAAAGGCTATACTGGGAAGAAAAAAATAGTGAAATTTGCAGGCTGTTATCATGGTCATCATGACATCTTTCTAAAAGAAGCAGGGTCAGCAGTAGCAGAGCTAAGATTAAAGGGAATTGATGAAGACATTGTACAAAATACAATTGTGGTTGAATACAACAATTTAGATTCAGTAGAAAAAGCTTTTAAAGAAAACAAAGATGAGATAGCAGCTGTTATAATCGAGCCTGTGGCAGGGAATATGGGTGTTGTACCTGCAAAAAAAGAGTTTTTGCAAGCCCTAAGAGAAATTTGCAACCTCCATGGCAGTCTTCTGATTTTCGATGAAGTAATAACTGGTTTTAGACTTTCACTGAAAGGTGCAAGAGCTATATATAATGTTGAGCCGGACCTTATAACTTTTGGAAAGATAATTGGTGGAGGGCTTCCTTGCGGCGCAGTTGGTGGCAAAAAAGAGATAATGCAGTGCTTAGCACCACAAGGAAATGTCTTTCAGGCAGGTACTATGTCGGGCAATCCAATTGTGATGAGTGCAGGTTATGCTACCATCAAGAAGCTTAAAGAAAATCCTGATATTTATACCTATTTAGAATCACTGGCACAAAAACTTGAAAGCAACTTGGCAAAAGTCTTTTCTAATTCCAATTTGACTTTTTGCATCAACAGAGTTGGCTCAATGCTGACAGTCTTCTTTGGAGTTGAGAAGGTTGAAAATTTCGAGATGGCGAAAATGAGCAATTTAAGTATGTTTAAAAAGTTTGCGGAATATATGATAACAAATGGCATTTATATTCCATCTTCTCAGTTTGAAGCAATGTTTTTGTCAAGTGCACATACTGAAAGTGATGTAGAAAGGTTTGCTGAGGTTGCTGAAAGTTTTGCAAAGTTTGTAAAGAAACTTTGATGTAGCTTTTTATCAGCTTTGCGAAATGATATTGATATAAAATAAGTTTATGTGTAAAATAAATTCATACAAAATCTATCGAAATAATTTTTATTTGAATAATATGCAGGAGGGTCATATTATGGATACAATAATAGATGAAGCATTAAAAGAAAAATATGAAAATCTCAAAAGTTTTTTGAAAAGCTTAGGAAGTGTTGCTATTGCTTATTCAGGTGGTGTTGACAGTACATTTTTAGTCAAAGTTGCTTATGATGTTTTAGGTGAAAAGGCTTTAGCCGTCACAGCTACATCATCTACTTATCCCAAAAGAGAGTTTGAGGATGCCAAAAAGTTTATAAAAGAGATAGGAGCAAAACATATTATTATAGAATCAGAAGAGCTTGAAATTGAGGGATTTAATAAAAATCCTATTGATAGATGCTATTACTGCAAAAAAGAGCTTTTTGAAAAGATATGGAAAGTAGCAAAGGCACATGGAATTGAGCATGTTGCGGATGGTTCAAACTTTGATGATTTGAATGATTTTAGGCCTGGCATGAAAGCGGCGTGTGAGCTGAATGTGGTAAGTCCACTTAAGGTTGCAAAGCTAACCAAAGAAGATATTAGAAAGCTTTCGAAATATTTAGGACTTCCTACTTGGCAAAAACCGGCATATGCTTGTCTTTCATCAAGAATTCCGTATGGTGAGGAAATTACAAAAGAGAAGCTTGAAATGATAGAAAAGGCTGAAGACTATTTAATTGAACTTGGATTTAGACAGGTAAGAGTCAGGTTTCATGGCAATCAACTTGCCCGGATTGAAATAGGCAAAGAGGAATTTGGCAGGTTTTTAGATGAAAGAATAATTGAGAATGTTAAGAACAAACTAAAAGAGATAGGATTTGTTTATGTAACATTAGATTTAGAAGGTTATAGAACAGGAAGCATGAATCTGAGTATAAAAAATGTTAGTGAAAAGAATTTAAGTGAGGTGTAAAAATGAAAAAACTTATTCCTGAAATCCATCTCAAAAACTGCACTCAAGCTTTGGAATTTTACAAAAATGTATTTAGTGCAGAGGTAAAGAATGTCCAGATGACTGACAACGTTCCAGCATTTCAACAATACAAAGGGAAAGTGCTTCATGCAGAGCTCTTTTTATCCCCAGAATTGGTGGTCTATTTAGCAGATAAATTTGATGATAAACCTGATATTAGCAATATCCACCTTGTTCTTGAATGTGAATCTGAAGAAGAGATAAAAAGAATTTACAATAACCTTGCAGAACAAGGAAGTGTCAAGTTTGAATTACAAAAAACTTTCTGGGGAGCTCTTCATGCAGTGGTGACTGATAAATTTGGTGTTACGTGGGGTTTGAACTACTCTCTCAAATAATTTACTTGAGAATAGCTATTGACAACAATTGTTTTAGATATTATAATATTTGTTGTGCAAAGGGCAAGCAAATAAGAGCGGGTGTAGTTCAATGGTAGAACACCAGCCTTCCAAGCTGGTAGCGTGGGTTCGATTCCCATCACCCGCTCCAGATAAAGAAAGCATACCCCTCAATGGCTAAAGAACCATTGAGGGTTTTTTGTTTTGCATTTATAAAGCAAAATATTCTATTTCGACAAAATATTACATAAAATACTGAAGGATTTTTTGGGGTAATATAGAATTAGAAGTAATATAACTTTCAAATCGAGGTGCAAAAAAATGGATTTTGAAGCAATTATGATGGAAGGGACGCTGATTTTAAAGATAAGAGGTGAACTTGATCAATATAATGCAGATAGATTTCGGTTAAGATTTGACATGAAAATAGTAAGTCCTGAGGTACAAAAAGTGGTAATTGACATTTCAGAACTTACCTTTATGGACTCATCAGGTGTTGGCTTTCTGGTCGGAAGGTTCAAAACTGCAAGGACTTTTGCAAAAGAACTTGTCTTGGTTTGCAGCTCAAGCTATATCAACAGACTTCTTTCAACTTGTGGAATAGAAAAGCTGATAAAGAAATATACAACTATTGATGAGGCTTTGAGCTAAATTTTTGTAAAATGAAAGGATGTGAAGGAAATACAATGAGAATTTTAAACTATATGGAACTTAAAATTCCTTCTAAATCGCAAAATGAAGCGTTTGCAAGGGTGGCTGTTGCTGCATTTGTTGCCCAGCTTGACCCAACATTGGATGAGGTTACAGAAATCAAGACTGCTGTATCTGAAGCTGTAACAAATTCAATAATTCATGCATATGAGGATAAAATTGGGGAAATAATAATAAAAGGAAAGATTTATGAAAATTTTGTTGTTGAGATTGAGGTAATTGACTTTGGCAAGGGAATTGAAGATGTTGAGCTTGCACGCCAGCCGCTTTTCACGACCAAGCCTGATGAAGAGCGGTCTGGTATGGGTTTTACTGTGATGGAGACGTTTATGGATAAGGTTGAGGTTACATCAGAGGTTGGCAGGGGTACATGTGTGCGGATGTTCAAAGCCATTAAAAAACGAAAGAGCGAGGGAGTGGAAATTGAGCAAAGTTTCCCAGGAGGAATTGATAAGTAAGGCAAAAAACGGTGATAAAAAGGCGCGGCAAGAACTCATTGAAAACAATCTTGCGCTTGTGTGGAGCATTGTCAAAAAGTTTGTAGTCAAAGGAATTGAAGCTGATGATTTGTTCCAGATAGGGTGTATTGGACTTATCAAAGCTGTTGATAGGTTTGACCTAAGCTTCAATGTCAGATTTTCAACATACGCTGTGCCAATGATAATTGGAGAAATAAAAAGGTATTTACGAGATGATGGTAAAATAAAGATTTCACGAAAGATAAAGGAAAACCAGAACAAGCTCAAGAGATTTCGCGATGAGTTTTTATTTCAAAACGGCAGAGAGCCAACAATTAGCGAGATTTCAGAGACAACAGGTTTGAGCCAAGATGATATTTTGCTTTGCATAGATGCATCACTTGATGTCACATCTTTAAATGAGGTTATAAACCAAGAAGAAGGAAAACCTATCACACTTATGGACATCGCAGCTGATGAGGACTACTCAAGCAGACTTTTAGACATAATGGCTTTGAAGGAAGGGTTAAGAAAATTAAAAGGACGTGAACGCTACATAATATTTATGCGCTACTTTAAAAACAAAACACAGTCTGAGATTGCAAAAGAACTCAATATATCACAAGTGCATGTTTCGAGGATTGAAAAAAAAGCCTTGGAAAGGATAAAGAGAGAGTTTCTATGAAAATAATAAAATTTCAGTTTGACACGCAGTCGGAAAAATGCGTGTCTTTTATTTTTTTATATCTGGAATTTTTTAATTGTTTGTGATTTAATATAGATAAAATAAATTAAGTTTTAAACTTTGAGAAATGGAAAGACTAATCCAATTTTTCTTTCCTCGCCGCTGTTCATTTTGTGGTAAGGTGGGAGATGACCCATGTGATGAGTGCAAAAAGTTTATACGGTTTATCCAAGGCAAAACATGCGGAAAATGCGGAATTCCAATTGGTGACTTTGTCTACAGTCTTTGTCCAAACTGTCAAAAAGAAAGTTTTTCCTTTGAAAAGGTCTTTCCCGTTTTTTATTATGAAAGTGTTGTTAGAAAAGGTGTTCATCTTTTCAAGTATAGGGGTTTTTACCAGAATGCTTTAACATTTTCAAATCTGATGGCAAACAAAATAATAAGCTCTAATGTGCACATAGATATTGTAATACCTGTGCCAATAAGTTATGAGAGGTACTTAAAAAGGGGATATAATCACTCCTTCCTTTTAGCAAAGAATATATCAAAAACGTTGAAAGTACCTCTGGTTGATGCTCTAAGAAGAACGCAGACTACAAAGCCCTTTTACAACCTTTCAAGAGAGGAAAGAAGAAGGGAAATAAAAAATAGAATTGCCTTCAAAAAGGGGTATGAAAATATTGTGAAGGGAAAGACAGTTCTACTTGTTGATGATATTTTCACAACTGGAGCAACAGCAGATGAATGCTCAAAGGTGTTGTTAAAAAGTGGTGCGAACAAGGTGTATGTATCTGTTTTAGCAATAACAAAACTATCAAGAGGATAAAAATAGGGGGTTGTGATTAATGGATGTAAGAAATTGTAGAAGGTGTGGGAAGCTTTACCTATATGATGGAATTCCTATCTGTCCTCAGTGTAGAAAAGAAGAAGAAGAGGATTTCAAAAAGGTAAAAGAGTATTTATATGAGCATCCAGGTGCCACATTGCCAGAGGTGTCTAATGCAACAGGTGTGTCACCTGAGAAGATTTTAAGATTTTTAAAAGAGGAAAGACTTGAAATTGTGGGTGAGAGCAATATCATCTTAGAGTGTGAAAGATGCGGAAAAGCTATAAAAACAGGTAGGCTTTGTGATGAGTGCAAAAGAGAGGTTGGAACAAGGTTTTTGAGTTATCTTGACGATAAAAAGCTTCGAGAGAGTATGAAGAAGAACGAGGAGTATGCTAAGAGAAAAGAAGGAGGTTATAGATATCTTTCAAAAGATTTTAAAGAGAACGAGGAAAAATAAAATTTTGTTAAACTTTTTTGCAAATTCTAACGATATATTAAGTGAGGATGTTGAGTGCAAGGGATGGGATTTGCTATGAGGATAGAAGATAGGATGAGGATATTACAGATATACAGTAGCAGCATAAGAGTAAACAAAGTGGAGAAGAAGCAAGATGTAAAAAGTGCAGATAAACTTGAAATCTCAAGTGAAGCAAGGGATTTTCAGGCAATCCTGAATGCTATAAAGTCAACACCTGACATTCGAGAGGAAAAGGTAAATGAAATAAAAAGTAAAATTGAGTCAGGCACTTATAATGTAAGTGCCAAGGACGTTGTGGAAAAACTAATAAGGGAATATAAGCAAGCGAAAAACGCATGGTAAAAAATTTGTCGGTGGCTGCTTTTGAATTTTTAGCAGCCTTTATATTTATTGTATAAAATTTAGTTAGGAAAGAGTTGATTTTCATGAATCAAGATGTAAATAGTGTAATTGAAATTTTAGAAAAAGAACACAACATTTTAAAAGAAATACTTGAAATCTACAGCTCTAAGACAAAATTCATAGTTGAAAATAACATATCAGCCCTCATAGAGCAGTCAACAATTGAAAGACAAAAAGCAGAGGAGATAAACAAGTTAGAAGATTTAAGGCAGTGCCTGATTGCTAAGATATCAAAGGAAAAGAGTACAGAAATCTCATCACTTGATAACTTGGTAGAATTTTGTGAAGGTGAGCAGAAACAAAAGCTAATTGACATAAGAAATTCTATCAGTAAGGTTATCAGCGAAATAAAGCGTGTAAATGATCTAAATTTGAGGCTTATTCAGAGCTCACTTGAGTATATAGATTTTATGACAAATTTAATCTCTTCCTATTTCACCGACGACACTACTTACCAAAAAGATGGTCAGAATAAAATAACAAAAAAGAATTTGTTTGATGTGAAGCTTTAAAGAAACGAAGGAGCTGAAAGAAATGTCTTTTTATGGTCTTGAGATTGCAAGAACAGGAATCTATGTAAATAGAAAAGGACTTGAGGTTACATCTCACAACGTTGCAAATGCCTCAACGCCAGGGTATACAAGGCAGGTTTTAAATGTAAAATCGATTCCACCTTCAAATCGGGTTGGGATTTATGACCCGAAGTTTCAGGTGGGGATGGGTGCAGATGTTCAGAGCCTTGTTCAGATTAGAGATATGTTTTTAGATATGCAGTACAGAAATGAATACTCCCGCCAGGGCGAGTATGAAATAAAAGCAGACAACCTCAATTTCATAGAGTCAATCTTTAACGAGCCAAGCGACACAGGACTTTCCAGTGTAATCGACCAGTTTTTCTCAAGTTTGCAGGAGCTTTCAAAAAATCCAGAAAGCTTAACAGTTCGTGCGCTTGTGCGCCAGAGAGCATCTGCGTTAACAGATACAATACATAAGATGTATAAACAGCTTGAGGACTTGCAAAGTGAGCTAAACGACCAGATTTACGATAGAATCCTTGATATAAACAGTATTGCCCATCAGATAGCAGACCTGAACAAACAGATTTTCATATTAGAGCTTCGAGGCGAGAAGGCAAACGATCTTCGCGACCAGAGAAATCTTTTGGTAGATAAGCTTTCAAAAATTGTTGACACACAAGCTTATGAAGATTCGGAGGGCAGATTCATAGTCCAAATTAGTGGGGAGACCTTAGTTAACCACTTTACAGTGTATGAGCTTGAGACTGACAAGGCAAAGATAAAAAGGTTAAGTGGTTTTGATTCAAACGACCAGCCAACAAACTTTGACCCTGATAATGCACTTTCGCAGCAAAACCTCTATGATGTTCCGGGACTCTTTGTTGTAATGTGGAAAGATACAGGGCAGGTTTTAAATGTTAAGTCTGGCGAGCTAAAGGGGCTTTTGGATATGAGAGATGGTATTGGTGGGATTGATGAAGATTTGACTGTAAATGGACAGGATATTGATGTACCAAATAAAAATAACTTTACAGGGATACCATATTACCTAAACAGGCTAAATGAGTTTGCAAAAAAGCTAATTGAAAAGTTTAATGAGCTTCATACACAAGGATATTCATTAAACGGGCAGAACACAGGTATTAACTTTTTTGAACCGCCGGTTGATTCTGGTAATTTCTTCTTTGCAAGGTATATCAAAGTATCAGACGATATAATGAATGATCTGAACAACATAGCAACAACAACTGACCCTGATAATCTTCCGGGTGGCAATGACCTTGTTGTAAAGATGCTACAGCTTAGAAATGACACATCAATCTTTAGAGAAGGCAAGTTTGAAGACTTTTTAAAATCGCTTATTTCAAACCTTGGTGTTGATTCACAAGGTGCAAAGAACTTTGCAGAAAACCAGAAAGTTATGGTCACCCAGCTTGACAATCGTCGTCAGGCTCTTTCTGGAGTTTCAATAGATGAAGAGATGACAAACCTCATAAAGTACCAGCACGGGTTTCAGGCATCAGCAAGAATGATAAATGCATTTGATGAAATGCTGGATGTCCTTATAAACAGGCTTGGACTTGTAGGAAGATAATTTGAAGCTTTGAGGTGAGAGCAAAATGAGAATAACAAGTAATATGATGGTAAACAATTTCCTTATAAATCTTAATAAAAACCTTGCAAGACTTGACGAATTGCAATATAAGATGGCAACAGGCAAAAAAATTAGATACCCATCTGATGACCCAGTGATAACTGCAAGGTCATTGAGACTTCGAACTGATATCTCTGAGATAGAGCAGCTTCAGAAAAATGTTGATGATGCATCTTCTTGGGTTGACATGACTGAAAGTGCTCTTGCGGATATCACAGAGTCACTGCAAAGAGTTAGAGAGCTTGCTGTTCGTGGCGCAAATGGCACAAACACACAAGAAGATATGGCTCAGATTGCAAAAGAGGTTGCTCAGATAAAAGAGCATATAATTCAGGTTGGAAATACGAGCTATGCAGGAAGGTATATCTTTTCAGGATTTAAAACAGACACAGCGCCGCTAAACTCTGATGGGTCTTTTTCAGACACAGGTGATTTCTCACAAGCTGGTGGTTATCCAGTTGACCTTAAAACTGGCAAGAATATAATCAAGTATGAGGTTATGAAAGCAAACTTTATTGAGATAAACAAAACAGCAAATCAGGTCTTTTACATTCAAGGAGAGACAGATGTGAATAAAGGTAATATGTTCAAAGTATTAGACAATTTAATTAATGCATTGAACAATGGTGATATCGATACTGTTAACTCTCTTTTGAGCGACATAGACAGGCATATAGACAATGTTGTTGCTCAGCGTGGCGATGTTGGTGCACTTCAAAACAGGCTTGAACTTATTAAAAACAGATTAAATGATGACAATGTAAACTTTACTACATTGCTATCAAACAACGAGGATGTTGACATGGCAGAGATTATAATGCAGCTCAAAACTGCAGAAAATGTGTACAGAGCAGCACTTCAGACAGGGGCACAGATTTTGCCACCAACACTTTTGGATTTCTTGAGGTTTTAAATAGTCTTTAACAGAAAAGCTTGAGGAAGTGCTAAAGATGCAAATTGCAAGGATTCAAATTCACCAGGAGTTTGTAAAGGTAAAACTTTCCCAGGAACATGTAAAAGTCAAAATAAACCAAGACAAGTGCTGGGAAGAGGTAAACCTTGGCTCAACAGACTACCTTGTGAGAAAAGCTGCAAAAGAAGGATATGAACAGGTTTTAAGATATATACAAAAGACAGCAGAAGACGGCAACAGGCTTGCAAGAATTGAAGATGGTGGAAATCCTATAATTGACATCTGTGTTGAAGAAGCTTTCCCAACCTATGACTACAGTGTTGATGTAATGCCAAAAAGCCGCCCAGAGATTTACTTTGAAGGTGGCAAGGTTTATATAGATTTTGAAATGGGTAAGGTTGATGTGAGGGTATGAACGGAAGAGAGGTTATAATAGATAAGATAAGCAAAATAATGTTTAGAATGAAAAGAATAGAGAGATTTAAAAGTATTACTTTTGAAGATTTTATAGATAATAGTAATATTCAAGATGTAGTTGCTTACAATTTGCTTTTGATTGTTCAAAATCTAATAAGTCTCTGTAATCGCATAATTGCTGAGAAACAATTTGAAGTACCTGAGAATTTTGAAGATATTCCCGAAATTTTAGCTAACGAGAAGGTTATTTCGGATGATTCTTCCATCTTTATGAAGAAAATGATTGATTTGAGAAATGCAATTGTTTATGAATATGCCCAATTAGATTTAAATGTTGTATATGACATCTTGAAGAATGATTTAAATGAGATTAAGAAAGTTCTAAAGGAAATTGTGGATTATTTAAAATATGAAAAGGGAGAATAAAAAATGGTAGTTCAAAAGTCAGTAGTCCAATCAAGAGTATTTGGACAGCTTGAAGTAAATGAAGAGAATATAATAACCTTTGAAGAAGGTATTCCTGCATTTGAGAATTTAAAAAAATTTGTAATTGTCAAAGAAGAAGACAGTCCCTTTTTGTGGTTACAGTCAATTGAAGATAAAGATATCGCATTTGTTATCATCAATCCATTTGACATAAAACCTGACTATGAATTTGACATAGGCGAGGAAGTTTTGAAAAAGCTTGAGATAGAATCAGAAAGAGACGTTGCAGTTTTTTGCATTGTTGTAATTCCAGAAGATGTAAGGCAGACAAGGGTAAACTTAAAAGCTCCAGTTATCATAAATGTGAACAAAAGAAAGGGAATGCAGTATCTTTTAGATGATGAAAGATATCCTCTAAGATATTACCTTTTTGAAAATTCAAATTCAAACGTGCAGAAATGAGGTATATAAAAGATGCTTGTTCTTTCACGAAAAGAAGGTGACCAGATTTTAATTGGAGATGATATAATAATAAAAGTTATAAGTATAGAAAAAGATTGTGTAAAACTTGGGATAGATGCTCCCAAAAATGTAAAGGTTTTGCGATATGAGCTGCTTCAAGAGGTCAAAAACGAAAATGTTGAAGCGTTGCAGGGTAAAGAGAGGCTTATTAGAATCAAGGATTTGAAAGGGTTTTTCAAAGATGGTGAAAGATGAGATTGTAAAGGTTTTAAGAGAATATTTTGAGAAAGATGATAAGGTTATATTTGCATATCTTTTTGGTTCATACGCAAGAGGAAATGCTAACAAATCAAGTGATATCGATATTGCTGCATACATCAAAAAAGGCAAAGATGCAACTGAAGATCTGTTATATCAACTTGATACAAAGAAAAATCTTGAGAATATTTTAGATAATGAAGTAGATTTTGTTATTTTGAATGATGCTGATCCTCTTTTGAAACATGAGGTTTTTAGTGATGGTATATTGATAATTGACAAAGATCATGATTTATATGTTGATGTTAGAGTAAAAAACTTTTATGAATATATGGACAAAAAAAAGTATCTTGAAATTTGTGCACTTTATCAAAGGGAGTATTTTATGGATGGTAAAAAGGGAGATTGTAACTCAAAAGGTTGAGAATATAAAAGCAAGTTTAAAAAAAATTAGATTGTTTTCAGATTTTACATTAGAACAATTTTTAGAAGATGGAATAGCTCAAGATGTTGTAGTTTTCAATCTGTTTTTGATTGTCCAAAATCTTATTGACATAGGAAATCACGTTATTTCAGATAACAGTTTAGGAGAACCTTCATCTTATAGCGATATCCCTATTATTTTAAAACGTGCAAAGATATTAAATGAAAATGAGATGCAAATTTTTAGGTCTATGATTCAGTTTAGAAATATAATTGCTCATGAATATGCTAAAATAGATTTGCATATTGTATATGATATATTCAAGAACAAGTTAGCTGATATAGAGTTAATCGTGAGTAAGTTTATAGAATACTGTGGGATTTAATTAAATGTTTTAAGGCAGGCAGAAGACCTGCCTTTTTATTTTTGGCATGACAATCTAATAAATATAGTCTCAAAAATACAAAGTATACTTTAAAAAATTAGCTTAAAAATCTAAAGTATACTTTATATTTTTGGGATAAAATTAAAAGTACGTGAAAGAGCTTTCAAATTTAAGTGCCCATCAAATTTCTGAACTTGTTTTTTTGCTTATGCCTTTGCAGAAATATTTCAACAGATACTTGATGGTTGGGGGATTCCCTGAATTTGTATTTTCAGAAGATTGGTTTTCAATTCAGAGAATTTTAAGAGAGGATGTAGTAGATAAGGTCATCAAAAGAGATATTCCTTCGCTATTTAATGTCAGAAACCTGACAGTATTAGAAAAAGTCTTCTTGTACTTGTGTTTTAACTCTTCAAGTGTAATTAATATTTCAACCATCAGTAAACAAATTGAGAATGTATCAGTAACTACAATAGAAAATTATATTCACTTGTTTGAAAATGCAAACTTGATTTATAGGAGTCTTCCAATCGAATTAGGTGGCAAAAAGATTTTAAAAGCAAAACCGAAAATATATATATCTGACCCAGCTATTAGAAATGCAGTTTTAATGATAGATAATCTCTTCACCGATAGCAAAGAACTTGGAATTACAGTTGAAACAGCAGTTTTTAAACATATATACAGCTTTTATAGTGAAGAAAATGTAAAGATAGGCTATTTTAGAAAACCGACTGATAACCAAAAAGAAATTGATATAGTTGCACAGTTTCCAAATGGTAAGAGCCTGATTGAGGTAAAATTTAGAGAGGATAGCACACCTGCCGAAAATGATGCAATTGTGCAGATCTGCCAAAAAGAAAAAGATATAATCTCAGCAGTGCTTATCACAAAGAGAGCAGAAGATTATGGCAGGCTTGAGCTTACTGCGAAGGTTCCAATAATAAAGATTCCTGCGTTTGTGTTTATGTATTTGTTTGGGAGAAAGTAAAAAAATTTTTCTTTTCCCCCTAAACTCATAAAACCATCCTACCGATAATCTTATTGAAAACAAAATAAAGCTTCACAGGGACGTGAAGCTAAAAAATTAAGTTCAGGGAGGGTGTTTTAAGATGCGCATTAATAATAATGTCCAAGCTTTAAACACTTATAATAGGTTGACTATTAATAATGATGCGTTGGCAAAGTCACTTGAGAAACTCTCATCTGGTATGAGAATCAACAGAGCTGGCGATGATGCAGCAGGTTTGGCAATTTCAGAAAAGATGAGAGGACAAATTAGGGGTTTAAATCAAGCTATTCGAAATGCACAGGATGGTATTTCTTTGATTCAGACAGCAGAGGGTGCTTTAAATGAGACACATTCAATTTTACAGAGAATGAGAGAGCTTGCAGTTCAAGCAGCGAATGATACAAATACTGATGCAGATAGGCAAGCACTCCAATCTGAAGTTGATCAGTTGGTAGCAGAAATTAATCGTATAGCAACTACAACTCAATTTAACACGAAAGCATTATTGGATGGAACAGTTGCATCATCAGGTCTGGTATTCCATATAGGTGCTAATATTAATCAAAATATAACATTAACAATATCTGATACTCAAGCAAGTGCATTGGGGTTAAGTGGAATTAGTATTTCTACACAAGCATCAGCGAATGCAGCTATTTCTACAATTGATAGTGCTATCCAATATATTTCAGGGGTAAGAGCAAAACTTGGTGCTTATCAAAACAGGTTAGAACATACAATCAACAATTTAGGGGTATCTTCTGAAAATTTGACAGCAGCAGAAAGCAGAATCAGAGACGTTGATATGGCAAAAGAAATGATGGCATTTACAAAGAATAATATTTTAATGCAGGCAGCAACTGCAATGCTTGCACAAGCTAATCAGTTGCCTCAAGCAGTATTACAATTATTGCGATAAATCAAAAAAGAAATTGTATGTTTTGGCGTGAAAGAGGAGGAAGAGAATATTTTTCTCTTCCTCTTTCAATTTAAAGAAGGAGAATGAAATTTGAAATGATTAAAAAAGATAAAGATTTTTCTCTTGCTCTTTGTGTGATTACAAAAAATGAAGAAAATTTTATTGGTGGATGTATAGAAAGTGTTATTGACGTTGTGGATGAAATTATTTTGGTTGATACAGGTTCGACCGATTCTACAAAAGAAATTGCGTTTAGATATGGTGCCAAAGTGATAGAAACTGTATGGGAGGATGATTTTTCAAAAGTAAAAAATTTAGCATTAGACTATGTAAATACAGACTGGATTATTTTCTTAGATGCAGATGAGAGACTTCATCCAGAGGATAAAAATAAAATGCTGGAAACAATTTCAAAGTGTGCTGATAATACAGAAGCTATTTTAACAAAAATATTGAATTATCAAGATGTATATTGCTCAGTGACAGGAGAGATTCATTCTAATTATAGAATTTTTAAAAACAAAAAGTCTTTAAGATTTGTATATCCAATTCATGAAAATTTATTTAATATAGAAGAAAATCGTCCGCCTGTTTCAGTTATAAGTGATATAAGGATAATTCATTTAGGATATATAAACTTTATTACTAATAAGAGACAAAAGTCAAAAAGGAATATTACAATTTTGGAAAGATATTTAGAAAAAGATCCAAACAACTTCTTTCAAAATTTAAATATTGCAGTGGAGTATTACAGATTAGGAGACTATGAAAAGGCATTGTTCCATTTACTACGTATTAAAGAACAATTTTCGGTTTTTAATTTAAGTGCAAGTAGATATTTAAAGTTTTTAATACTAACTTATCTGCAGTTAGGTAAATATAAGGAAGCGTATGATATCATTATAACTGCAAAGAGGTTTTTTGCAAATGTAGGCAATTTTGACTATTATTTTTTAGAAATTTTGTGGTATTACTATCAGAACTTGTTTTTGATTTGTATAAAAAAGATTGATGAACTGATTCAATTAATTAAAAAAGGAGGGGAGAATGACAAAGATATTCATATATTTAACATTAATTCTGTAATTGGTTTAGGAGAAAAAGAATTTAAAATTTTAAAAGCTGAATGCTATGAAAGACTAAAAAAATATAAAGAAGTGCTTAATTTGTTTTATGAGGTTGCAAAAGAGCAATCTGATATTCATTTTTTGTTTTCTAATTTAGCACAAGTTTTGGTTAACTTGTATAAATATGATGAAATTTCAAGGTTATTGGATAGGGAATATTTGAGTGACATTGATAAAGCTGTTTTGATACATACCTATTTAGAAAATAGGACAGATAATGAGATAGAAGAACTTATTGAAAGTTTATCCAATAATCAGTTGAAGGAGTATTTTAAATGTATATTGTTTCTGAGAAAAGAGAAATGGAATGAAGCAATAGAACTTGCTGCAAGTAGAATTAAAGATGATAGCAACACAGAAAATGAGGAATTTGAGTTTTTCTATTATATTGCTTTTTTAAAACTCGGTAATATTTCAAGTATTAGTGAAATGTTTAAAAATAATAAATCAATTTCTGTGATAGATACATTAATAAACAAAAAGTTTATCAATCGATTAGAGAGTAATTCCATAAAAAATGTAATTACAGCATTAAAAAAATGTAATCAAAGGGATTTAATAGAGAGCATCATTAATAATCTGAAATATTACAAAGATTTAAAAGTAACAGCTGAAACAGCTCTATACTTATATGAAACTTATGACAAATTGAAGGCAATAGAACTAATGATACACATTGTAAGAGAAGGTTATTTAGATTATAGAATCTTATATATTTTAGCAGACCATCTTAAAAGAGCACATGAATATCATGAAGCAATTAATTTGGCTGAAGCAGCATTAGCGATTAATTCTTCATATGTTCCTACTTACATATTGTTATATGAGCTTTATTCAGCTCTTTCTCTAACTCAAAAAGTAGATTTTATAATAGATAAATTTTGTGAAACCTATACGGGAATAGATTTTAATTGGCTTATAGAAAACAGTTCCAAATACATATAAATGACAAGAATAATTTGAGGTTTATATTTTATCTGGTTTAACGAAAGAAATGTCGTTCAACGGCAGCTATTAAACTGTATTTTTTGAGTATCGCTTAAATGGAGGAATATATATGGATATTATAAAAGAGGTCAAGAAATTATTATTCAATATTGATAGAGAGATAAATGTGGTAAATTCTTTGAAAGATATAGTTGAATTAATAAAGAAATTCTCTATAAGGGCGGAAGAGATAATTAAAATAGTTCTAACAGAAAAAATAAATGCCAAGGATAAAGTACTGAATGATTTAGCCGTTTATTGTTTTAACGAGGGATTGTATGATTATATTATTCCTTTTTTGAAAGCTTCATATGACATCAATAGTCAACATCTTGACACTTTATACAATTTAGGATATTTCTTAAGCTTATTAGGTGAAAAGAGGTTAGCACTTAGATATTTAGAAAGTGTGGGAGAAAGAGATGAACAAATATTGAATTTGATTAATGAGATTAAATCTTCTATCCAAAAAATTAAAAATGATGTAATGAAATTAATTGAGGAAGGTAAAATAACGGAAGCTGAAAAAATGGCAGAAGAAAGTAAAAATACACTTGAAGATAAAGATGAATATATCATAAAAGGATTAATTGCAATTAAAAGAGGAAATCTTGATGAAGCAGAAAGAATTTTAGAGGAAGGACTTCGAAAAGATGAAAATGATTTTAGTTTAAATTATTATATGGCGCTATTATATAAAATTAAATGCGAATATAAATTGTCCGAGGATTATTATAAAAAGGCTTTAAATAATGCAAAAAATGATAAAGAAAGAGAGCAGGTATATAGGGACTTGCAATATTTGTATTACGATTATGCGACATATTTAAAAAAAAAAGGCATTAAAAGTGATGCAGCTATATACTATGGACTATCGTGCAGATATGCTAAAGATGAAGATTTAAAAAATAAGTTAGAAAATTTATACAGTAACAATAAAACTCTAAGAAATATCTTTGATGTAGCTAAACAAGCTAAAAGAAGAAGATACATAATTCTGTCTTCATGCGGTTGGAGCGGTATTTATCAACGTCCTCATCACATAGCTCGTTCTTTAGCAAAATTTGGTCAGGAAGTGATGTATGTTACTCCAACTATAAAAGCACGTGTTTCTGCTAAAAATCTTACTGTGGATGATTTAGTTAAATATACGTTTGATAACAAAATTGTTGTTGACGGAGTAAATATTTTTGTTCCTATATCGGTTGAATACAATGGGAAAGAAATGATCAACAATTATGTTGAGATAGTCCAAAAACTAATAGATTCGTCAAGAACTGAATCAGAGCCTGTTGTTATTACCTATATGCCTTATCAAGTCAATGTCATAAAGTCTTTAAAGGGTCATTTCATTCATATTTATGAATGCGTGGATGACCATACTGATTTAGAAAATGCATTCTGGGGGACTAAAAAGGATAGCATTTGGGAACAGGAATTAATGGATTTAGCAGATGGAATTACTACTACTTCTCTTGCATTATATCTTGAAAGAGTTGCAATAGAAAAAAGGAAAAATGTTTTTCTTTCTCGAAATGCAGTCAATGAAGAGGATTTTCTTATTGATAACATCCAAGATATTCCAGAAGACCTAAGAAATATTCCTGAACCTAGAATTGTTTATATGGGAGCGATTTATAAGTGGTTTGATAAAGAGCTTTTTTATAACATCATTGAAGCTAATCCTGACAAATCCTTTGTAATTATAGGTTTTGGTGATGAGAAAATTTTAGATAAAAAATTTAATAATCTTTACTTTTTAGGTGCTAAAAAACATAGTGAGCTTAGAAATTATTTGAGATATATGCAAATAGGAATCATTCCTTTTAAGGAGGATGAAAGTATAGTTATTGGCTGTGATCCAATAAAGCAGTATGAATATTTAGCTTGTGGGCTGCCTGTAATTACTACGTATATGCCCGAAACGGCAATAGATAAGCCGTATACTTTTCTTGCTACTACAGCCGAGGAATTCAATAAGGCAATAAAAGAATGTCTTTATTTAAAATGTGAAGAAGAAGTTATAGAGGATTTTCTCGTTGAAAATTCGTGGAATGCAAGAGCAGCATTACTTTGCAGGATAGCTGATAAAGCTATAGTGGAAGAAGAAAGGGAAAGCTTAGAAAAACACATAAAAGAAATGCTTGATAATGTTGTTCAAAAATACAAGTGGCCAATATTCCAAGCTATGAAAGCAGCTTATTTAAATTTAGAGGATGGGAAAAGATTTGAGGAAGCATCAAAAGAAGTTTATAATTTAAAAAAGACTAACTATACTGAAAGACAGTATTTGAAAGCTTTGATTCAAAATCACAATATTGCAGACTTAATGAATGTTATACTTAATTCTTCGTTTGTGAGAGAGGAGTTGAAAGAAGAAATATTATATCTGCAAAAAACTAATAACCTCAAAGGAATATTTGTGATAGGGTCTATATGTATAAATGATATAAAAACAGCACTAAAGTTAATTGGAGAGTTAGATGATGATAATCTCAAAGTTATTTATCATATCTACCTAAAAACTTTATTAGAAGAACCAGTAACTCAAAGTGAACGGAGCCTATTGTTTTCGTTTAATCATGATTCTTATATTTATAAATTTTTAAAAAGGCAAATCAGGAGAGAAGAAATAAAAAATATTTATTTCAATTTTTACAATCAACCATTTATAAGTATAATAATACCTACAAGAAATTCAGCAGATATTGTTGAATACACCTTAAAAACATGTATAGAACAAAATTATGACAATTATGAAATAATAGTAAGTGATAATAGTTCACCAGAAGATGAAGATACAAGAAGAATTGTTGAAGAGCTTAACTGTGAAAAAATAAAGTATTACAGAACTAACGGGAATTTGGCGATGATAGAAAACTATGAATTTGCATACGAAAAAGCAAACGGAGAATACATGATAATTTTAGGTTCTGATGACGGACTTTTATTACATTGTTTGGAAATTTTGCCGAATTTAATCAAACAATTTGATTATCCTCTATCAATTAGTTGGGACGTTGTGGCATATGGATGGCCTAATGTTGCCATAAACAGCATTAGAAATGGACTTTTTATTCCATATCCAACTCAAAAAAGTAACATAAAATACAGTATATATGATGAGTCAGTTTTGAAAGCTGTTTTAAATTTTGAGATGAGATACAGTGTATTACCCATGTTTTACTATAATTCTGTCATTAAAAGAGACTTAGCTGAAAGAATAAAAAAGAAAGTGGGTAAAATATTTTATTGTCCACCTCCTGATGTGTATACAGGAATTGTATTTGCTTATCTGCAGAGGAAATACATATATGTGCATATGCCTATGACAATTGGGGGTTCCTCACATAAAAGTTGTGGGGTAAATTCATTAGTTATAGCTAATAACTTTGGAGTTGAAAATGTGGATAAAAATGATGACGTTGAATTTGAAAACAAAAAGTTATATGAATTCGGATTCAATTATGAGAAATTTAATATACCATACTTTGCTGGAGAGGAAGGATCAGTTCTAATAGCTGCCCTAAAAGCAAAGGAGTTATTTTTTGCAGGTGATAATAATTTTGAAGTAAACGTTAATAACTTTTTTAAAGCCTGCACAAAATATCTTTTCAATGATGAAAATCTGGAGGGAAAGAAAACAATTTTATATGAGTGTATTTTAAGATATGGGGACGAGTCTTTGATTAAATGGTATGAAGATAATTATTTGAACAATAAATATTTTGTCGGATATGAAAATTATTTTAACAGGCCGTTAGTTCCAATGTTTATGGAAAACGGAGGGCTAATTATTGATGCAAGCAAGTTTGGTGTAACAAATGTATATGAAGCCGCTAAGCTTTACAGAAATATAGTCGGTTATTAAAGAATAAATTCTGATAGTTATCTAAAGAGAGATGATATAAAAGTGCTTAAAATATGTCATGTTACTCCTCATATGGGCGGAGGAGTTGGCAGAGTTATTTCAGGGCTGGTGAATTTGACTGATTACAAAATACAACATAAAATAATTGTATTAGAACAACCTCAGAAATGGAATTTTATTAATTCAGCCATTGAAGCAGGGGCTAAAATATCAATATTCCCTGATAGTTCGGAAATAGGAAATTTACTTTCTGAAAGTGATATAGTTGTTATTCACTGGTGGCATCATCCCAAAACATCAAAATTTTTATACAATTTACCTGAAATTCCATTACGCATAATTATATGGACACATATAAATAATTTGACTGTTCCAGCCTTAAATCCGAACTTTCTATTAGAAGCAACAAGGGTTATTTTCTCTACAGAAGCATCTTATGAAGCAAAAATTTTTGAAGGAATTCCTACAGATATTTTAAAAAGAAAGACAGGTGTTGTATATGGATGTCCGGGTTTAGAGGATTTTGTTAATGTTAAAAGAAAAGGCCATGAGGGTTTTAATGTGGGTTATATAGGTTTGATTGATTTTTCTAAGTTGCATCCTGATTTTGTGGAGTTTTGTTCAGCTATTAAATTGGATAAGGCTAAGTTTATTTTAGTTGGTGATGCACCGGCGAAAGAGTATATTGAAAAGAGGGCAGAAGAAAAAGGATTGAAAGATAAGTTTGTGTTTACTGGATATGTAGATGATGTAAAGCCGATGCTTTCAGAAATTGATGTTTTAGGGTGCCCTTTAATGCCATACCATACATGCACTACAGAAAATTCTATTATAGAAGCTATGGCGGCAGGAATTCCACCTGTTCTTCTTAATCAGTTGACAGAAAGGTATATAGTTAAAGATGGTGAAACAGGAATTTTAGTTAATAGTATAGAGGAATATGGACAAGCAATAAGGTATTTATTTGATAATCCAGATAAAAGAAAAGAAATGGGCGAAAGGGCTCGAGAATATGTTTTAAAAAAATATACATTCAGAGGTTTTGTAGAGTCATTTTTTAACAATTGTGAATTAGCTATGAATGAGCCAAAGAAATTTGTTAATTTCAGAAAGCATTTGGGGAAGACTCCTGCTGAATGGTTTATGTCTTGCTTGGGAAAGGATTATGAAGCGTTTAAAATTAGCTATGAAGCGGGAATAAATAATCAGACTGAAGAAATAAAAAGATTAATTAAATCAACGAGTCCCCTGCTAAAACAAAAAAATAAATCTTCAGTATTCCATTATAAAAGAGAATTTCCAAACGATGATTATCTTGCCTTGTGGACAAAAATATTGGGGGAAGAAAACGATGAAAGTTGTTGAAAATAATAGCTTTCAAAGTAAAATAAAAGATTTAATTATGTCATATAACAATAGTGAATACAGAAATAGATTTTTCAATGAAATTATTTCTTCTGATATTTTTATTTATGGAGCGGGAAATGCTGGGAGAATGACATATGAATTATTGCAAAAATTAAATTTGGACATAGTGGGGTTTATGGATAGGAAAGCATCTGTTATAGAGAAATGTATGAATAAACCTGTCTATAATGTTGATGATGAGAGCATAAATAAGGAAAGAGCTTTTATTATTGTTGCTTTTAGATGCAGTTATGATGAATTAAAAAGTGTTATTTTATGGCTTAACAATTTAGGTTATAAGAAAATTTGTTACTATCATGAGATTTACAATTATGTTATTACGAAGGAATTATCTGAAAATAAGTTAAATGGTATCAATGATGTTTTAAAATTATACCAAGAAAAAATATTTGAAGTAGCTTCTTATTTGAGTGATAAAAGAAGTCAGGAATTATTTTACAATTTTATTGAAGCAGTTTTATGCTCAAATTGGAAGAAATTTTCTAAACCGGATACTGATCTTCAGTATTTTGTTAATAATATCATGTTTAAAAAAGGTTATTCAAGATTTGTCGATTGCGGAGCTTATGATGGTGATACTGCTTATATGTTAAATAAGGTTGTGGGGCAATTTGACAAGATAGCTTTATTTGAACCGGATATAGATAATTTTAAAAAATTGTCAGATAAGATAAAAAAATATCCAATAGCCAAAGAACATTTTCTATTTCCTTGTGGTGTTTGGAGAGAAACTGCTTTGGTGAGATTTTCTGCGGGAAGGCAAAGTATTAGTGCAATTTCAGAAGATGGCAATGTTTACATCCAATGCGTAGCATTAGATGATATATTAATAGATTTTGCGCCAACCTTTATAAAGATGGATATTGAAGGAACTGAATATGAAGCTCTCATAGGTGCAGAAAACATAATTAAAGAATATTCTCCTGATTTGGCTATAAGTGTTTATCACAAAATTGAGCATATATGGGAAATTCCTTATTTAATAAAAAAGATTAATCCTGATTATAAACTTTATTTGCGAACTCATGGATTATACGGAATGGAAACAGTCTTATATGCGACTTGTTAGTTTTTTCTTTTAGATTTCATAAGTTGCATTAATAAAGAGAGAGGAAGATGTTAATTATGAAAGCTAAAATTAAACCAAGTTACGATACTAATCGCAAGAAACTTGCTGATATTATTCCATTATCGGCACCATTTACTATTTTCATTGAACCCACTCGGTATTGCAATTTTAAGTGTTTTTATTGTCTTCATAGTACAAAAGATGATAAAAATGGGGCATGGAGGAAGTTAGGGTATAGGATAAAACATATGCAGTTTGAAATGTATGAAAAAATACTATATGATATTAAAGAATTTCCTAAAAGACCTAAGAGGATAGTATTTTCTGGGTTAGGAGAACCGTTAATGAATCCTCAACTTCCGAGGATGATTGCAAAAGCAAAAGAATTGAACATTGCAGACAGATTAGATATTTTAACAAACGCTTCTTTGCTTACACCAGAAATTGCTGATGCTCTTATTGAAGCTGGAGTTACAAGGATACAGATTTCATTGCAAGGACTTGATGCTTTAAAATATAAAGAAGTAGCTAAGGTAGATTTGGATTTTAGCAAGTTCTACGATAATTTAAAGTATTTATATGAACATAAAGGTGACTGTACAATTTTCATAAAAATAATAGATGCACTTTTAGATAGTGAAGAAGACAAGAATAGATTTTATAATTTATTTGGAGATATATGCGACCAAATATATATTGAACATTTGATAACTCTTCAACCACCTATGGGAGACCATAAGGGGTTAGCAGACAATTCACGCAACCTGCATAATGAAGAGGTAAGTTATCGACATGTATGTGCTGTTATATTTTACATGTTACAAATTGATGTTGATGGAAATGTGTATCCATGTCCTGTGAGTGGTCTTCCACAAGAACTGATAATTGGAAATATACATGTAGAAAGTTTAAATAGGATATGGAATGGAGAAAAACGTATCAATTTGATAAGGGAACATCTAAAATTTAATAGAAACAAAATTCCTGGTTGTTCTGAATGTATATCTTGTATTTCAACTGTATCAGATAGGACCGAATATTTAGATGATATCGCTGGGGAACTTTTAAAACGCTTTAATAATTTTACCAAGGAGATGTAATTACATGGGGGCACAAATAAAGCCGATATGTGGTCTTGATAGAGTTAAACTATCTGCGGTTATACCATTGGAAACTCCATTTAGTTTGTATGTTTTTCCGACAACTTTTTGTAATTTTAAATGCATTTACTGTGCACATTCTTTAGGGTTAGAAGAAATGAAAAAGAGGTATAATTTTGAGGCTCAGAGTATGGACATAGAAACATTTAATCTGATTGTAGAACAAGTAAAAAAATTCCCGCAAAAATTGAAACTTTTATCACTCACTGGGCAAGGAGAACCTTTGATTAACAGGAACATTTCGAAGATGGTCGAAATTGCAAAGAAAAATGATATTGCTGAGAGAATTGAAATAATAACAAACGGCTCATTACTAAATAAAGAGGTAGCTAAAAGTTTAATAGAAGCTGGCTTAGATACTATAAGGATTTCTATTCAAGGACTTTCCGCTGAGAAGTATAAAAATATATGTAATTATCAACTAAACTTTGATGAGTTTATTAATAATATAAGGTATTTTTTCGAAAACAAAAAACAATGCAATGTTTTTGTAAAGATAATGGATATAGCATTAGAAGAAGGAGAAAGTGAAAAGTTTTATAATATATTTTCAAAAATAAGCGATAGGATGTATATAGAAAAATGTAAACCAGTTTATGACGGTGTTGAATACCCGGAAGAAGCTTATAGTTCTACCGACCGTTATGGTAGAGCTCACATAAGAAGAGATGTGTGTCCGTTACCATTTTATATGTTAGCGATTTTCCCCAATGGCGATGTTGTGCCATGTGATTCTATCTATAAGCCTATTGTATTGGGAAATGTTCATAGTGATACTTTATTTGATATATGGAACAGCAATAAATTGAAAGAATTCTGGTTAATGCAATTGAAAAAAATGAGATATAGAAACGAAAAATGTGCTAAGTGTTGTGCACCAGATGATGTTGCACATCCTGAAGATGAGTTGGATTCAGAAGCAGAGAATATATTGAAGAGATTAACAGATTCTGATTGTAGGAGGTGATTTTTAAATGAAAGCTAAATTGCTTGAAGGGGTTGCTCCAGGAGGGGAGCGAAAGATTTTAGCTAAATCTTTGCCGCTTAATACGCCTTTTGTGGTTCAGATTTTTCCAGTGTATGCATGTAACTTTAAATGCAGTTATTGTATGCATGCAATTCCAAAAGATAAACGTGGGTATATTTCTGAAAATGTTTTTATGAATATGGATGTTTATAAAAAAATTATAGATGATATAACTCATTTTAATAATAGATTGAAAGTGCTTAGATTTGTAGGTCTTGGAGAACCATTGTTACATAGAAACATTGCTGAAATGGTAAGGTATGCTAAAGAAAGAAATATTGCTGAAAATGTTGAAATAATAACGAATGGCTTGCTCCTTAACAAGAAATTATCTATTTCTTTAATAGAGGCTGGGCTTGACAAACTAAGAGTTTCTATTCAGGGAATTTCTGCAGAGAAATACAAAAATATAGCAGGCGTTGATATTGATTTTGAATTATTGTTAGATAATTTGAGATTTTTCTATGAAAACAGAGGTAATACCAAAGTCTATATTAAGGTAATTGATTGTGCATTGGAAAATGAGAATGAAGAAAATAATTTTTTTGAAATATTTGGTGATATATGCGATTTTATTGCCATTGAACATTTAGTCCCTATAGTAGAACAAATAGATTATAACAAGCTATCAAAAGGAAAACCTTTTAATCTGACAGCGAATGGAACATCTGTTTTAGATGTAAAAATATGTCCTCAACCTTTTTACATGATGGAAATTAATCCAGATGGTAATGTTTTTCCTTGTTGTTCAGTGCCATATCCAATTAGTGTAGGCAACGTATTAGAAGAGTCAGTTGTTGATATTTGGAATGGCCCAAAATTTACAACGTTCAGAAGAAGAATGTTAGAAGGGGTTCAGCATGCAAGCTATATATGTTCGAAATGTAAGAGTTATAAATATAGAATTTTTAAAGAAGATGTACTTGACGATTATGCAGAACAATTAAAAAAGTTGTATGAATAGATCAACAAATGCCAAAATATCATAAATCTAATAATATTGTCAAACACATAAATAAATTAGCCGTTTTAAACAGAAACATGATAAAATGCAAAAAATATTTGAATGTAAAAATAAAAGAAGGTGACTTTTATTGAAGGCTAAGATACTCGAAGGAACTACGCCGGGAGGAAAGAGGACAGTCTTAGCAAAATCATTGCCACTTGATACCCCTTTTTTAGTTCAGATATTTTCGATTTATGCTTGTAATCTTAGATGCAGTTATTGTATTTATTCCATTCCGAAGAGTCAGCATGGTTATATTTCAAGTAAAATAGCCATGGATATGGATATTTATAAGAAATGCATAGATGAAATAGCAGATTTTCCTAATAAATTAAAAATGCTTAGATTCGCTGGTATAGGAGAACCATTGCTTCACAAAGATATTGTTGAAATGGTTAGATATGCTAAGATGAAAAATATTGCTGAGAGTGTTGATATAGTTACAAATGGATTGCTGCTTAATCAGGAGTTGTCTTTGTCTTTAATAGATGCAGGGCTTGACAGACTGAGAGTTTCTGTTCAAGGGCTTTCTAAAGAAAAATATAAAAGCCTATCAGGGATAGATATTGATTTTGATCTGTTTATAAAAAATCTAAAGTTTTTTTATAAAAACAGGGGCAATACAAAAGTTTATATTAAGATTATTGATTGTGCGTTAGAAAGTAGAGAAGAAGAAAGAAAGTTTTTTGAAATTTTTGGTGATATATGTGATTTCATTGCTATTGAACATTTAACTCCTGCTGTAGAAGGAATAGATTATGCTAAGTTAGCAGGTAAAAAATCTTTAGATATGACCCAAAATGGGACTCCTATTTTAGAAGCTAACATTTGTCCACAACCTTTTTACATGATGCAAATTAACCCAGATGGTAATGTGGTTCCCTGCTGTTCTTTCTCGTATCCGACTATTGTGGGTAATGCAACAGAAGAATCGATCGTAGATATTTGGAATAGTTCAAAATTTAGAGCATTTAGAAGAAGTATGTTGAATGGAGTTAAAAATGCAAGCAGTGTATGCTCAAAATGTAAAACATATAAGTATGGAATTTATGAGGAAGATGTACTTGATGATTATGCAGAACAGTTGAAAAAGTTATTTGAATAGCATGAAAGGGTGAAAAGAGAAAATGAAAGCAGTGATTTTGGCAGGGGGATTTGGAACAAGGCTTAGTGAAGAAACCATTAGTAAACCTAAACCCATGGTTGAAATAGGTGATAAGCCTATTTTATGGCATATACTTAATATATACTCTTATTGGGGAATCAATGAATTTATTATATGTTTGGGTTATAAAGGTTATATGATAAAAGAATACTTTGTAAACTATCATTTACATAATTGTGATATTACAGTTGATATAAAAAGTGGGGAAATTTACTACCACAATAATTTCAATCAAGATTGGAAAGTTACATTAGTAGATACAGGACTAAATACTATGACTGGAGGAAGAATTAAGAGAATTCAAAAATATGTAAACAATGAAACTTTCATGTTGACCTATGGAGATGCAGTGGCAGATATAAATATCAATGAGCTTTATAAATCACACATAAAATCAAATAAAATAGCTACAGTTACAGCAGTTCGACCTCCAGGGAGATTTGGAACGTTAATAATTGACGATGAAAACAATGTGATTGAGTTTATTGAAAAACCGGCAGGGGATAGAGCGTGGATTAATGGAGGATTTTTTGTTTTAGAACCAGAGATTTTTAATTATATTAAAGATGACACTACAATTTTCGAAAGGGAACCATTAGAAAGATTGGCCAAAGAAAATCAGTTAAATGCGTATAAACATTATGGGTTTTGGAAAGCAATGGATACATTAAGAGACAAAATTGAGTTAGAAAATTTATGGAATAGCGGAATTGCTCCATGGAAGTTGTGGGATTAAGTATTTTCGTTGGGGGAACTTAAAATGAACTTTTTAAATAGTTTCTCTAAAAAAAGAGTATTAATTACTGGTCATACTGGGTTTAAAGGTTCTTGGCTTACTATGTGGTTACTGAAATATGGTGCAGAGATAGTTGGTTATTCGTTGAAGCCTTCTACGACACCAAGTTTATTTGAAATTTGCCAATTAAGGGACAAGATTATTAATATTGAGGGTGATATAAGAGATTATGAAACTCTTTATAATGTTTTTAAGCAGTATAAACCAGAGATAGTGTTCCATTTAGCAGCCCAACCACTTGTAAAAAGGTCATATGTGGAGCCTATTTATACTTATGAGACCAATATCATGGGGACAGTAAATATATTAGAAGCTTCAAGATTTACAGAAAGTGTAAAAGTTATAGTTGTAGTAACATCTGATAAATGTTACGAAAATAAAGAGTGGGTTTATGCTTACAGAGAGACTGACTCATTGGGGGGAGTAGATCCATATAGTTCAAGCAAGGCATGTGCAGAGTTGATAGTTTCAGCATACCGAGCAAGTTATTTTAGGAAAAATAAAGTAGGTGTCGCTTCAGTAAGAGCAGGCAATGTTATAGGAGGAGGAGACTGGGCTGAAGACAGGCTTATGCCCGACATCATTAGGGCGATAATGCATAATAAGCCTCTTCAGATAAGGAACCCTAATGCAACGAGACCTTGGCAATTTGTGTTAGAGCCATTACTTGGATATTTAAAATTGGCGCATCTGTTGCAAAAAGAACCAGAAAAGTATAGTGAAGCGTGGAATTTTGGCCCTTTAAGTTTTATGTTACTCAAAGTTATAGATATTGTGGAGGAAGTAAAAAAATATTGGAATAATTTAGAAGTGAAGATTGAAAAAGAAAATAGTTTTCAAGAGGCAAATGTTTTGAAATTAGATATCAGTAAGTCAATTGAAAAACTGAACTGGTATCCTGTTTATGATATATATACATCCATTAAAGAAACTATTGAATGGTACAAAGCTTTTTATTTCAAAGAAACTGAAGATATGTTTGAATATTCTCTGACCCAAATAAAAAGATATGAAGAATATGCTAAAAAATATTTGGAGTGATATTGTGTGTGGTACAAAAAAGTTCTTATTACAGGAATAACGGGATATATAGGTTCTAATATAGCAAGGTATATAATCAATAATATGGCATGCCGAGTTATAGGAATAAAAAGGAAGACAAGTAATATGGATTATGTTAGAGATATAGAAGACAAGATTAAATTATACCAAATTGGAGATTCGTTTAAAGAAATTGACGAAATTCTATCAACTGAAAAACCAGATATAATTTTTCATTTAGCAGCACGATTTCTTCACAACCATACCCCAGATGATATAGATGATTTGATTAATAGTAATATAAAGTTTGGAGTGTATATTTTAGAGTCAATGGTAAAAAATAAAGTAAAGTATTTAATTAACACAGGAACTTCATGGCTGCATTACAATAATGAAGAATATAATCCTGTAAATTTGTATGCAGCAACTAAAAAGGCTTTTCAGGATATTTTGAAGTTTTATACAGAAACCCATAATTTAAATGTAATTACATTGGAATTGACGGATACATACGGTCCAGGAGACAGGAGGAAGAAAATTATAAATTTGTTAAGAGAAGCATATTTAAGTGGTAAAGTTTTGGACATGTCACCAGGGAAACAGGTAATGAACTTCGTATATATTGATGATGTTGTATTGGCGTATTTACATGCTGCAGAAATTATTTATAAACAAAATTTAAAAAACGAGTGCTTTGGTGTTGTATCCAATGAAAACTATACTTTACAAGAAGTGGTTGGAATAATAAATGAAATTACAGGAGATAGATTAAAAGTTAGATGGGGGGCTTTACCATATAGAGAAAGGGAGTTTTTTTCTCCTTGGATGAATTACAAAATTTTGCCTGGTTGGCAACCAAGAGTAAAGTTAAGAGATGGGCTGAAAATTCTTTTTAGTAAAGAGCTTCAAAAACTTTAATACTTATTATATTATCTGGAGGGTATGTTGGATGTTCAAAGAAGTAAATAAGTCGATAATTCCTGGTTGTTTTGAATTTATCCCTGATATAAAAGAAGACCAACGTGGTATGTTTGTAAAAATTTATAATACTGATTTTTATAGTAGCATATTGCTTAACACAAGTATAAAAGAAAGCTACTTTACTATTTCTCACAAAAATGTAATAAGGGGTTTACATTTTCAATTACCACCTTATGAAGTAGCTAAAATTGTATGTTGTGTTGAGGGAGAGATAATGGATGTTGTTGTAGACTTAAGAGAGGGTTCTCCAACCTATGGTAAGTATGATATTTTTTATCTAAGCGCAGAAAAATCTAATATTTTATATATCCCCGAGGGATTAGCACATGGTTACTGTGTTTTGAGTGAAAAGGCAATAGTAGTTTATAATGTTACAAATGTATATTCAAAAGAACATGATACTGGAATAAGATGGGATAGTGTAGGAATTCCTTGGCCAGTTGATAATCCTATACTTTCAGAAAAGGACAAAAATTTACCAGAGTTTAAATATTTCCATACTCCTTTTAAGTATAAGGGTTATGTAAATATAAATGTTGAGAATTTAATGGATAAAATTATTGGGAATAAAATTTAGGAAGAATTATTTATGTGTGGGATGGAGTAAACTTGTATGGCTTAATGTTAGAGATACTACTAATAAATTAAGGATAGAATAATTCATTCCAGAGCCTTCCAAAGATTGGAAGTAAGACAAAAGTTTCTGTGTCAGCAAATGGTGACCATTACAGAGAACAAAATTAAGCCATACTCTTGTAGTTCAACAAATTTCACGCTCAATTGCGAAAGCTTTTCTTTGAATGGTGTAAACCAAAAGAATTTATATAATTAAAACAGAACAACTAATCGAACTCAATGCCTAACGTTAACACTTAGCCTCAACGAAACTATCCAAATCTAATACCTCTTCTAATTCTTCAAGTGATATTTCAAATTTGTTTGGAACAATTACTTCTTTGAATAATTCTTTTTTAGCTTGAAGTAGGTCATGTATGTGCTCGTCGATTGTCTTTTTGACCAAGTCAGGAGCAGTTGTAATTAAGTAGTAAACGTAGACATCTTTTTGCTGACCAATTCTATAAACTCTGTCTGTTGCTTGGTCTTCCTTTGCAGGATTCCATTCTCGAGTATAGTGTATCACATGGTTTGCAGAGGTAATATTGAGCCCTATGCCGCCAACCTGTGTGTTGAGGATTAAAACATTAAATCCTGCTGATTGGTTAAAATTGTCAATCATTTGTTTGCGGCGAGAACTGTCCCGTATCTCACCGTTCAAGATGTTGACAAACAAACCATATCTTTGTTGGATTATAGATGAAAGCATTGCTTGGACAGGTTTGAACTTTGTGAAAATCAAAACTTTTTCATCTTTTTGCTTTATTTCATCAAGTATTTCAATTAGTTTTTTCACCTTTGCGCACTCTTTGACCACTTTGTTGATATTCTTCTTGTGTATATCGTCGATTGATATTTCTGGAAAATCACATACGTATATTAGCTTATAAAGAGTATCAAGAAGAATCTGCTTTTTATTTTCGGATTTTTTGAAATCAGCTATAATTTTACTGTATAGCAGCTTTTGATAGTCTGTCATTTCGATACGGTGAGAAATTACGAATTTTTTCGGAAGTCCATGAAGATTTTTATCCTTTGTTCGCCTGAGATAATAAGGTTTAATTATTGACAAAAGTTCCTCTATTAACTTTTCAGAATCATTACTATCTGAATTAACAATTGGATCTTCAAATCTTTCTTTGAAATTATGATAACAGTCCAATAAACCTGGTTGAACGAAATCCATAATGCACCAAAACTCGCTTAGTCCATTTTCAAGTGGTGTGCCTGTCAAAGCTACTCTTGTTTTTGCTTTGAGTGCTTTTGCGGCTTTTGTTCTGTAAGCATCAGGATTTTTTATGTATTGAGCTTCATCGCACACAACAATTTTCCAATCTATCTTACCAAGAATGATCTGGTCTCTCACAAGCGTGTCGTATGTTGTTATAACAATGTCGTTTTTTGCAATTTCTTCTGGTTTTCTAAGTCTATTATTATTGTGGTGAATGTAAAGATTGTTTTTCAGCAACGGAGCAAATTTCTCTATTTCGTCAGACCAGTTTTTTATTAATGTATTGGGCACAATGATTAGCGATGGTTTCAATTCTTCAATTTCCTTTAAATATGCCAAAAAAGCAATGACTTGAAATGTTTTTCCTAAGCCCATTTCGTCAGCAAGTATCCCGCCAATTGAGTTTTTGTACAGTGTTTTAAGCCAATTGATACCTTCCTTTTGAAATTCTTTAATCTCAATATTTTCACTGATGAATTTTGGTCTGGTGAATTCTAATTCTTCTTTTGTGAATTGGAGTTTAAAATTAATAGCTGTTTCACTGTACTCAAGCTGAGTTATGTTATCAAATATCTCTAATACGAATTTAATTTCACTTTCTGGTATTTTAAAACCTGTTTCTTCATATGCGCTTTTTATTTCCTCAATCTTTGTTTTGAAATTTTTAATATCATTGTAATTATTTCTGACCCATTTATCGCCTATTTTTACGTATTCATCATTTGATGACTCTAAAATAGGTAAGATTTCATCAATTTGGGCATCTTCGGAATATTGGTTGTCGGATGATTCAAACTTAATTTCTCCTACTAAGTCAAATAAACCTGTTTTTGTGTCTTTATTTAGCTTTATAATTGGCTTTATATGATAAACTTTTATACCAATTTCTTTAACCCTTTTACTGAATTCGTCTATATCTATCCAGTCGGGCAAAAACAAATTGGGGGTTTCAATCAGTTTTGGAATTTCGGGTCCTTTGAATTTGGGAAGCCTTTTTATGGTATTGAACTTTTCCACAGCATTATTACTGGAAAAGATTCTAATTCTTCGATACCCAATTGGAATTGTTTTGACTTTTTCAAGATATTCATCTTTGCTATGGAAAATTTGATTAATTTCTTGTGTTTTTTCACTTTGGTGAATAATAACAGGTTCAATTGCAATTTCGTCTTTGTTCGGTGTTTTGATTACATAATCAACTTCATCTACATACAAGTATTCCTCGTTTTTTAAGTAATCTTCGAGAATAACATTTTCAGACTTTGCTTTGGACTGCAGTAGACTTATATATTCTGCCAACTTTTCCTTTGATTTTTCTTGATTGATTTTATTTACAATAGGAATCAAATCAAATATATATTTTTCTATTAGATATGCCTTGTTATCGAAAAACAAAACATTTTCTATAATATGATATTTGTTGATTTTTTTGCCACTACGAAGATATAAATCATATTTAAGCCTAAAATCAGCAGAAGTGAAAATGCCTTCAGACCATATCTTTATTTTTAAATCATTGATGTCTTTAGGAAGATTGATTTGTATTCTATCCTGATTGTCTATTTTATATAAACTGTCATATGAAATGATATATGTATTTTCTTTATATGGCTGAATTATTTCGTCATTCCATAATTGTTGCAGAACTATCAATTTCTGATGAGAATCACTTGTTAATCTTTTCAGATATTTTTTTAAAATAAAGTTTTTCTCGAAAGGCAATGATATATTTACACTTTTTTTGTTTGTTAGGTTTAAAAAGATATTTACAAGAATTCCGTCTTTACAATATTCTAATCCTACTGATATTGATTTTTTGAAAAAACTTGAGAAAAACATAATTTTCATCACCTTTATCCGATGTTTTCATATTGTCGTAAGCACAAAAATGTATTATATTTCCAATTTGTTCGGTGAATAATTCTGAATAAGCAGTTGTTTTTATCTTTAAAAAAATCGTTAGACCTATTTAAATTCATATATACTTCATATGCGCTTTTGAAATAATCTTTAGAATATGCATAGATTGCATTTCCCACGTTACCGAATTCTATTACCACGATGTTTTTGAAGTACATAAAAACTCTGTAATTTTGTCTATCAGGATATACATATTCCATATACTTAATAAATCGTTTCCAAAAACTAAATCTCTCGTTGTCATCACTGAAGAAAAGCAAAAGTTTTTGTTCATTTAACCACATTAACAGTTTTTGCTTTACATTTTCATCTAACAAATTCCAAAACAAGTTCACCTTGGGCTTGTTAGGTTCGCCAAACCTATCAACTAAGATTTCAAGTATCTGTCTGTCGCAGTGTTCTATATCCAAGACAGTAAGGTAATGATTGTAAAACTGTGCTAATTTTTCTATCGAATTTGTTTTCTCAAGCATGTCACAGATGTATTTTATGTTGTTTGTATCACTAAAAAAGTGTGTGGATTTTGCAGTTATGGCAATATTCCAACATAAGTCTGTAAATAAAGGCTTGTCATCTTTGATATAAAATCTTTCTTTTATGCTAACAAGTGAAATATTTTCTTTTATTATAAATTCAACAAATTTGTTTATTTCGGCTCCGCTGTCAATCCACTGTTTTATAAAAAAGAATTCACGTTCACTTATCCCTATTAGCTTATTTAGGTGGTCAAATTTTTTAAAGTAGAATTTTAAAGCATAAATTATAGCAGGTTCACTATACAATGTCTGGAAAGTGGACCACAATTGTTTAAAAAGCGATATCTTAGGGTTAAGCCATGTCAGCTTTATTATGTTGATTCTTGCAGTATGTTCAATTTTGTCATAATTCGAAGATAAGTAAGATAAGAGAAGGCGAACATGCCTGAGTTTAATTTTATATGAAAATTCTAACAGATCATAGTCCGATGTAATTTTACTCAGTGCTTCAATGAGATTATTCACCTCTGACGAAAAATTTTTATCAAATTCAAATATCGCTGGATTTTCTATTTCACCCAAAACTTTTTCTATGGTTGCTTCCATATTTCTTCTTGCAATGCTTAATTTAAAAGGGTAGAAGTCAAGTGTTGGTATATTTATTTTTTTCATTTTGATGCACCCTTTAGGATTTGTTCCATTTGTCTGACCATTTCTTCCTCTTTGAGTCTGAATTTGAACTCAACACGTCTTGAAGCATCTTGATCGACCTTGCCGTTTTTATATATCAATTGACTGAATGAACGACCATTTGATGTTATGTATTTTTTGAGCAACTGTTTCTGGGGAAAATCAGGAAACTGGTTACTTAGAATGTATTTCACTACTTCAAAAGCTCTTTTTTGCGATAATTCAAGGTTATATAGGTAATCACCTCTGTTATCTGTGTGACCTTCAATTATAATTTGCGATATATTGTCTTTATTTTGTGGTGATAATAAAATTCCAATATATTTGGGAATGAACTGCTGCAAGAATTTCTTTCCATTTTGTGTAAGGTTGTAGCTGTTATATTCAAATAGCACACTTTCGGAAAATGTAATTGCGCCTGTTTGAGGGTCTATTTTTAGCGAGAGTTTAGAATTTTTGAATTCCTTAATTAAATCCTCTACAATTTTTTTTCTTATTCCCACAATTGATTCTAATTTTTGTTCTGTTTTTTTGAGATTTTCAGTTAATTTTTCCCTTTCTTTTATTTTGGCTTGCAGTATTTCTGAATAGGAAAATATCAAGAGCATGAGTAACAGGATGAACATCAAAATCAAGGCAGCCATCATATCTGAGTATGACATCCAATAATCATGAGGTTTTTCATGGTCTTCAAAATCCTGCATTTGTTATCCCTCCGATTTTCTTGTTAATTCTTTTTTGAAAGTGTTTCTATAGCTACTAACGTCTTGTTGAAACTATCGTAGAAGTTTTTCAGTGACCTATCTAAATCCTCGACCATATCATGCATAGAACTTAATAGGCGAAACAGATAATTTGTAATATTTTCTAATTCCGAATCGATATAATTTAGTCCCGTTTTTAATCCGTCATTTACTCTTTGCATAAAATCTTGAGATGATGCGGTTATTGCGTCGCTTATATATGTCAATGAGGCGCTTATGTCTTTTATTGTATTTTCTACTTTGTTTACAGAGTCCAGGAAGTTTGATATTTTCATACTGATTTCTTCATCTGTATTTTCAATCTTTTCAACAAGTTTGTAATACTCTTCTTTGATCTTCTCTAATTCTATACTGAGCATTTCTAGTTGCTTTTCAAAAGTATCTTGGACTTTTACTATAAAATCGAGATTTTCTGAGGCTTTGTTGTTTACCTCTTCAATTACCTTAAGATTCGAAGTTAAACTATTCAGAATATCTGTAAAAACTGTGCTGATTTTTACTTGATTTTGTGTTGTTTCAATGACAGACTTTATGAAGTCATCTAAAGACTGTTTTAGAGTAAGCTGCCAGGTGCAAATATTATCAATTGTGGCGGCAAGTTCTTGAAATTTATAACTCAAAGCACCAGACATCTCATTTACAAATTTATCAACAATTTTGGAAATTCCCTCAACTTGAGTTTGAGACGCCACGTTTGAGAAGTTTTCAATCACGCTTGCAATATTGTTAATCGCAGGCTCAATGGTTGATTTATAGAGTTCATCATTGTAAGAAAAAAGCTGAGGTAGAATTTCATTGTTTATCTTATCTGTTAATACCTTCGAAAGTTCTGTTGATATATCAGTTGCTATCGTTTTCAATAATGATGTTTGAGTTTCCAACAAATCATGTATTTCTTTTATGTAATTCTTATTTTCTTCTCCCGCTATATCTTTGATTACCTGCTGAAATTGGTGTATGATCCTGACTCGTGAGGTTAAAAGTATTCTATCTGTTAACGTCCAGACTAGAGAGAAAAATATGCCTACAATTGATGTATAAAAAGCTAGTTTCAAACCAATCATTAGATTTTCTATACTGCTTTTCATAGCCTCACCGGTTGCAATGTTAATATCACTTAATCCTTTTCCAAGTCCAACAAATGTTCCTAAGATACCAAGACCTGTTAGCAATCCAGGTGTTGCTTCGGCTAACCTTCTGTTTGTAAGAGCATCGATTAAATTTGCTTTGTTAAAGTGCTTATCAATCTTTTCTTCTGGATTGAATTTAGAATTTTCTCTATATTTTTTCCAGAGAGAAATTATTATGTCCTCGTTACATGAATCTATTATTTTGTCAACGTCATCTAACGATAGTTCTGCGTTGTTTGCATTAACTGTTATCTTGTTAGTAATTTCCTTTAGTTTTTTACAAACGAAATTTACTTTTATCCATTTGTGTGATTCCACTTTGTATGTAAAAATAAAGTTTGAAACAACAAACAACCCAATAGCTACAACAATTATAAAAAAGCACCATGTATCAGTAGAAATAGAAAAAAACAAACTCAAGATTATATCGAATATCATTTGTGAAGTATCCATAGAAAAGTTTCCTCCTTTATAGTCATTGGACCATAGCCTTGGTTTGTTTGTGAAAATTTAGTTTTTAGAGATTAATACGTATTGTATGTTTAAAAATATTTTACCACAAGGCGAATCAAATGTAATACTCAGAGTTTAAAATTTTCTATTTCTCATCTTAGAACATACGTAAAATTTTTTCTAAACTTTGTCAATATATAGCAAAAAGGCAAAAGCCGTTTGAAAAAAGTAATAGACAGGAAAATTGATTAGGAAAATATCAAAAATTAAAAATTGACTTTGGCGAGGTGGTTTATATGAGCAAAAATGCTATAGAAACGTTTGTAGCAGACCTCTGGGAAAAGATATTTTCTTATCTAAGCAGAGTTTCAATATTCTACTGGCTCAGAAAAGTAACAAAAAATACAAGTTATTTTTTTGTTGATGCATGGGTATTAGGAAATTTATTTCTATCATTTTTGGCTGTTATACTAACCTACTACATAAATATCCGCTTTAAATTTTTATTTTGGATAATTTTAACTTATGGTATTTTGAGAGTTTTCGAAATAATAATATACCAGCTCAATGTATTATTTTTTGATAGAATAAGGGCGCAGAAGAAAAATCAAGATTATTCTATAAAATCAGCAACCAGAATGGTTATATTACTACTTCACAATTTTGCTGAAATAATGTTTTGGTATTCGTCTATGATGATTTGTATTTTAAAGCTTGAAGGAAACTTCTCTCAACAAAGTACTGTTTGGGATTATATAAGATCAAATATTTTAAATGTGGCAACATTTAATAGCAATGAAATAGAGAAAATAGTAAATAAAACAAATTCAAATATAGCTAATCTAATATTTTTTGAAAATATTACAGGCTTATTTATGACATTATTGTGCTTGGCAAGATTTATCAATCTAGTACCAACAGTTAAGAGTAAAGATGAGATGTAAGATATAGTTATAGCTACAAAATTTGAGTATTTTCCTCAAAGCAACCAAACATCATTCATTTTTTTAACAATGACGATCATATCAATGAAGTGTATGAGCTGCAGATGAAGAAAATATTAAAGCTTAAGAACAAATAAGTTCTAATTGAATGATTAGAAAAGAAGTTTTTGGGTATAATAAAATACGGAAAGGGATAATATCTAAATGCCTCTCAACAAACCAAAATAAATTTTAGTTGACGTTTTGCTATCTTTATGCATATAATTGAATAGTATTTGTTTAATATACGCGATTATTTACCAATTTAAGAAGGTGATAAGTAATGGAAGCAAATTTTAATTTTTCTAATGATATAATTTATCGTTTGGAGCAGCTTAAAAAAAGTAATAATAAAAAATTTTCCAAGTTAATTGAGTTTTTGAAGATTTATTTTGAAATGATTTATTTTGTTCAGAAAACTCCTATGGTATCAGAAGAAGAAAAGAAACTGTTTAGAGAATGGTTTGAAGAAAAAGGTAAGGACTACTTATTGAGTTTAGTAGATTTAGTTGAAACATATGGAGCATTTCTGCCTAATTTTGAAGCAGTAGTTGATTATTATATATTTTATTTAAAAGATGCATATGAGAACAATGATATTGTAGAAATAATTGACTGGCTATATGGAATATTAAAGAGTCTAAATGATAGGCTTTTAGAAAGATTTGATTTCAATTTAAAGTCTGAAATAAACTTCATCTCTTATGAGGGATTTGCAGAAATTAGTGACCATAAGATTGTAAAAACCTGCGGTACAGACGCAGGTTTTTATTTATATTGTAATTACAATTTATGGGAGTGAAATAAATGTTCAATTGGGAAAATATTATTTTTCATCCAATTCAGCTTGTTAAGACTGAACTGATAAAATTAAGAACAGAAAAGCAAAAGGAAATAGAACCATTTAAATTCAGAAATATTCCATTTTTACTTGAGGTAAAAAGTTGGAGTGAAGCTATTGATAATGCAAATGGTAATATGTATGTTGCTTTACGATTAGGAGTAACAGAGGAAAACGAAAAGATATTTGAAATTGAAGCGGTCTACAAAGGCAGCTGTATTAATAATGATGCGTCAATATCGAAAGAAGATTTTCAAAAATTTTTGGAAATTCAAAGTGTAAGATTTTTATGGCCATACTTAAGGGAAGTAGTTTCCGACGTGATGAGCAAAATGGGTTTGATACCTCAACCTTTACCTACAATTGATATTTTAAACACTTTAAAGAAAAATATAAATAGTGGAGAGATAGAAAGGGATGAAAGGTCAGATAAGTAATTTTATTGAATTTGAAAGATATGATATAATTGATACTTCGTTTGATAGGATTGTAGAGCCTATAGTTACTTCTGTAGTTAATAACACTCACCTTCTTCCTTACTTATGTGAATGTATCCTTCATTTCAACAATTATGAAAAATATAGTAGGAAAGAAGGGGATATTACATCATTTGAAAAATGGCAAGAAAGATTGAAAAGTATATTTAAGACTGAGTTTGTTGATGATTTTATTTTGAAATTAAGGAGACTTTATGAAGAAGGTAAAGATGATCATAAAAAGTTGTCACGTTTGAGAGGTAGAGTTTTAGAACTTCTCATTTTTCATTTTGTTTATAAAAGATATAATGCGCCAGGTTACATAGTTTTACAAGGTTGTGGTGTTAAGATAAATGGGAGACTAATTGCAACTGAAGAGAGAAAGACTGTTGATATAGCAGCTTGGAATGGTATGTTTGGTGAGTTTTACGAAACTAAAGTAGGTCCTGACTTGTTTGACGAAAAAGTTATAAAGTATTTGGGTTTATTGGCAGTTGAATTACAGAAAGTGAATCTAAAATCTATTGTGGCTTGTGTTACAATGGCAAGTGTGGAGAGGTTAGAAAGGCAAATGGAAAAATTTAACTGGATAGAAGGCTCAAAGTTTTTAAAGTGTGTTGGACGTGAGAATTTATTAAATATATGTAACTCTTCTTTATAAATAATAAACTTGTTGAATAAAATAAACAAACAAAAAGCAATAAGTAAAAACAGATAAAAAGCCACCCTTTTTGAAGTGAAATTATAGTAAGAACGCAGAAGCACACAACAAGGAGGATGACATTGACTAATCTTATTAAACATACAAAAGAAAAATTTTTTGTTGTGCCAAGTATCTATTGCCAGTGGTTAAATCTAAGGTTGAAATATATGTACAGTTATGGTTGAAAGCTGAAATGTGTTTTTTATTTTATTTTGATAAGTTGGAAAAATCTAATTATGACTTATTGGTTATATAAGAATTGATGCACAAGTTACAATTTTTAGAAAATTATAGGGGGTAATTTTGTGAAGCCAATATATTCCATTCGATATTCATCTATAAAATTTGACGATTTTTTAGAGGTACTTAAAAGTTTCAGAATTTCAATACTTGTAGATATAAGAACAAATCCTTTTTCAAGATTCGTTCCAGAGTATAGAAAAGAGAATTTAAAAAAAGCTTTAAAACAGGCAAATATTGGCTACATTTTTCTTGGGAATCTCCTTGGCGGAAAGTTGGAAAATCCTTCTTTCTATACTCCCGAGGGTTACTGGAATTACAATGTAATAATCCAGTCAATGGAGTTTAAAGAAGGCATAGAGACTTTACTTAACCTTGCAGAAAAAGGAACAATAGCTTTAATGTGCAGTGAATTTGATCCTGCACAATGTCACAGAGCCCTTATAATCGGACGATACTTATTGAGCTTTCACAACATAGCTATCAATCATTTGATGGGGAAATGGGTAAAAGTAGATCAGCGTGCATTAGAAGAGAGTCTTATTTTTGCACATTTTTCTAAAATGGCTAATCAACGTTCATTTTTTAGCAATGAAGAACTTATCAACCAAGCTTATGAGCTGCAGATGAAAAGAATATTTAAGGTTAAGACTAAATAGAGGCTGTTTTGAAGAAAATATATTTTCTGCTTATTGTATTTTCTGAAGTGTTTTAATTTGGCGATTAATTATATAATTTTATTGAAGTTACAGCCATAAAAAATATCAAATTACTTGAATATAAAAGAATAGAATAGGATAGATGTAAGGAATAGTATAGACGTTATTTTCTGGGGTATAATACATATGGATAGAATTTTTATATTGTACTAAGCATAGGTTTTAAAAATTATTATTAAGGCTGGAAAATATTTAATTATGCACTTTTCGATAATATTTAGTAGGTAGGCACTTGGTGGAGACATATTTACCACCGAATTTATTACAGAAAAGAGAATAGAAAGTACCTACCTTTTTCAGAATGTCCTCAAGAAGTAACGTAGGAAACTGAAAAACGTGGGAAGAGACCAGAGATTTCGAATCTATGAACTTTTCAAATGGTGTCCTCCCATTCATTCCTTTACCACTATGAGGTCTGAAGAAATTCCATGTATCCTGCCATCTCTGGGCTCTCTGAAGAAAATCATCTTTTGTTTTACATCTTTCAGCATGAATCATCAAAAAATATTCATCATCTGCTCTATGTGAATTTTCGATTATACCCATCAGGTGTTTTGCTTTTGGTGGAATAGGCTTTAATTCTACTCCCAAAAGTGACAGCATCTCATTCCACTCCTTCAACTTTCTTTCACTTCCTCCGCAAAATTCTTCTCCATTGTCCAATCGGATTTTTATTGGGGTTCTCACATTATGTGTTCTTAGCCACAAAGCAACCAAGGATATAAACATAAAGCCAAAAGCAGATGACAGTTCATAGTAGTAAGCCGTAAATCTTGTTCTTGTTGCAACATCTATCATGTTCCACTCATAACACGGTAAGTTGTATTTTTTAATGTGTTCATATACTTCTTTTGGAAGGCTGTCTTTATCTAAAAGATGCTTTGTATCAAGCTGAAATTCAGAAAAAGGAATAAGAGTCTCGTAGTCATACAAACTTCTTTCTCCTTTTTTTGTCTTTCTTGTTTTTCTCAGTACAGCATTTCTTTTAAGAATTGACTTTATCGTGTTTTCGCTTATTTTAACCCCGTATTTTCTGAACAAGTAAAGCGAAAGACGTCTGTATCTAAATCCTGTTCTTTTAGCCTCTTGGATAATGAGATTTTCAAGTTCAGAAGAAAGTTTTTTAGGGCAAGTTTTAGGTTTTCTTGATTTATCCTCAAGAGGACCGTAAATTGCTCTTCTTATAGTAGCTCTTGATACACTTAATATTTTAGCAGTTTTTGATACGTTTTTGTTATTCGCTTCAAATACTTTTCGAATTAATTCTCTTGCTTTTTCGGGAGATATTTTTCTTATTTCGTGATATGATATAATATTCATAGTAGGCTGCCCTCCCATCCTGGTAGTTTTTGAATGTTTCTTTTGAATGGGAGATTACACTTTTTAATTATATCAAACAGGATGGAGGCAGCCTCAATTCTTTTTATAACCTTCTTCTTAGTATTTTCGCACATTTTTTCGCTGTGGTAAATATCTTTACACCTATTCGAGAATATTTAGTAGGTAACTATTGACTAACGCTTTTCGTTATGCATGTAATTAAATAGCAATAAGTTTCCATACTTGAAGTGGAAGCAAAGCAGGTGATTATAATGAAAAATTATGTTAGCGTTGAATATATAAAAAATAAAATGGAAATTTTGTTTGAAAAAACAGATAGAAAATATTTAAAATTGGTTTCTTTTTTAACTTTATATCTCAAGTCACTTTTATTCATTTTTGAAAATCCGGAAATTGACATTAAAGAAAAAGAGATTTTTGATGAGTGGTTTAAAGAAAAAGGGAAACAATATTTAAATGATTTAATTGAAGTTGTTCAGAAGTATGGAAAGCATGTAGAAAATTTTGATGCTGTTATTGATTATTACATGTTCTATTTAGAAGATGCGATGGAAAATAACGATTCATATGAAATAATTGATTGGTTATATGAAATTTTTAAGAGTGTGAAAAATTGGCTATTGGAAAGAATTAATATGGGTAAAGACTTAGATTTGAATGAGGTTACAAAGTTTGAATTTACTTTTCAAGAAAAGTTGGATAATATAAATGAAAATGTATTTGAAACCTGCGAAATAGACGCAGGTTTTTATTTATATTAAAGTTTTCAAAAAAAAGTAAGTGATGCTTGATGAAAATACTTAACTTGTAAAAAACGTATATGAAAGTGGGGAGAGTAATAATCAAAAATTAACGCGAATGATACAAAAGGATTTTCATCGGGAAAATCCGGCTAAAAAGATGAACGGTAATCTTCTTAAGTCCGAATTGATAAATAGCAATTAAAAAAAGCAGTTTACAGGTAGGCAGTTCTGCCTACCTGCATAATATAAAAGAATCAATAATTTTGCATAACGCTTTTTTCAGCATTATAAATATAAAGTAAATTTGTTTTTTCAAAATTTGTTTCAATTACTAAAGCATGATTTTTCCAATAAAGAGTTCTACAATTAGTGACATCCTTGTTTTTAAATAAATCATTGACATACACCTTTTTATTAGTTTTTAGGTCATAAACAGCGACGAAATTATAAAATTCGTTTTTTGCATTTGCTGATAAATCCAAAGCAATATGGTCGCCAAAATTATCAATGAAGAGATTGACAATTGTTATATCGTACTTATTGTCGATGTGGTCAATTTTATCTACGAATTTTAGTTCTTTAGTTTGAGGTCTGTAAGCAAATAATAATACATATCCCTTATTCATTTCCTGAATTGTAAAGATAAGTAGGTCATGTTTTTGTGAATATGCAAGCGATGAAAGCCTAAAATTGTTTTGTGGCAAAAATGATTTTGGAATCTCATCAAGGGTAAGTAAAGTTTTAGTTTTACCCATGTCTTTTCTTAAAACTAAACTTTTCCCGTTATTAATCGAATAGGACGAAAATACCTCTATCTCTTCTAAAAGTTCCATTTTAATAATTTTGTATTTGCCATCTTTTGGTTCTAAATAAAATCTTGTTCTATTTATACTCCAATATGCATTAGCTGTATCAGAGTAAAATATATCTGCATCCACCGTTTTAAACTTGTCTTTTTGTCCTTCATTTAAAATGTCATACCCTACAACATGTGGATTGCTCCATGTAAGAAATTGAGGAGGATTTTCCATTAAAGTTTTAGCAAAATCATCGTCTCGGCGAACTAATGCTTGGATAAAAATTTCAACTGTTTCTTTTGGGGATAAGCTATTATAATCAGCACTGATTTTAATTATTCTAGAAGGTATTCCTTCAGTATTATATGTTTTTATAGCATATATTTGTTTAGAGTTTTTACTGAAAATCGGATTGTAATAGCTATACATTCCTTCCTCTGAAAAAGTGGTATCGGTCGAGTTTTTAATATATTTTTTAGGTAAATTATTAGTCATGCATTTTTTTGTTTTTAAGTCAAAATCAGCAATCCATATGTTACTTAACACTGCCTTGACTGTTATTTCATTTTCTAATTTGTAGTCAACTGTTGAGGGTTTGACATACACTATATATTTTTTATCAGGTGAAATAGAGGGAAATTTACCTTCGTCAACATAAGTTTCTTTATTTTTCTTAATATCTTTCAAAAATATCTTCCCATTTCTCTCAAATACAATGTAATCATCAACTCCGGAAGGTGAAAAGCCATCTGCTAATTTTGAACTCATTCTTTTTGTTTTTAAATTAATCTTGTATATTCCTGCCTCGACTATATCAAATCCATGTGTTTTTCGGGGTTTTATAACTTCTTTAACAAATACAATGCTGTCATTTGATAAAAATTTTGCATCACTATAATATACATAAGGAGTCTTGTTTGTAAAGATTTCCAATACTTTACCTGTAGAAAGGTCTAAAAGCTTTATATTACCGTTATATGAAATTACCAAAAACTTGCCATCAGGTGAAATGCTAATTGTTTGGGCGTTTTCGCTGGAAATCATTTTTGTACCATTACTGTTGTATCTAAATATTCCCTTACTCTCAATAGAAAAGTAAATAGAACCATTGTATTCACAAATGTCTAAGAAGTTTCCTTCTGCTATATCAATAAAAGACACTTGGTCAGTTACGTATAAATTTTCTGCGCGGGTTTTCTGGAAACTTACCTGGGGTAAATAAAAGAATACCAAGGCAAAAGAGATGGCTATCACAATGGGAAATAAGCTTACTGTGACAAATCTTAAAATTCTGTTACTTTTTTTGTTTTGATTAATTTGAAAGTTATTTTTGAGATTTTCTTTCAATTCAGTATTAACTGGAATTTGATTTCTGAGGTTTTTCAATTGTTTACTCACATAATAATTTATCATATTTTACCACCTTCCGAATATTTTTTGATATGTACCCTCAGCTTTTCAATAATTCTTTTACATTGCATTTTCAATGCTCCCTCACTCTTATTTAGCACAGTGCTAATTTCTTTAAAACTAAGTTGCGAAAAAAATCTTAGGTTAATTAATTCTAATTCTTCCTTATTAAGAGTTTTAAGTGCTTTTTTTAGAGTATTTAATTCTTCTTTTTCAACGAAAATCTCTTCAAGATCATATGAATAAAAGTCTTTATAGCTATCTTCCAAGCAAAAATTTTTCTTTCTTCTGTAGTAATCAGTTATAACATGTTGAAGTGTAACGAACAAATATACTTTTGGCGAACTTTTTATATTGCTAAAATTCTCATATACTCTTTTAAATGCTTCACTTACTATGTCATCTGTATCCCATTTGTTTCCCACTTTGAAGAACACATATCTATAAGCGTTGTCAAAATATCTGTTAAAAAAATTGAGGAATTTTTCATCCAAATACACGTACCTCCTTTATTTCTGTTTCTATTATATAAGACGTAGAAACTGGGCAAAAGTAACAACATTTTTCTCAATTATTTTATAAAGAAATAAGCCAATAATAAACTTTTAGCCTTTCAAAACCGATAATATAATAAGAAAAGACTAAAAAGAGAGGGAAGCGAAAATGGTTGTTGATGGCATTGGAGTCAAAGCCGTTGATATATCGAATACAGTCTCAAGAGTTCAAGACAGCAGAGCAAAACTTGAAAATATCGAAGTTAGCTTGCAGGAAGAAAAGGGTATAAACAAAGAAGAAGTTAATGATAAGCTTGCAGACAAGAACAGCAGAAAAGAGCTTGATGAAGATACACTTATTAAAATGATAAATCAGGCAAACAAAGCATTTGAAGCAAAATACACAAGGCTTGAATTTTCAATACACAAAGAAACACATGAAATAGTTGTAAAGGTATATGACAAAGAAACAAATGAACTTATAAGAGAAATACCTCCAGAGAAGATATTAGATATAATTGCAAAGCTTTGGGAACTTGCAGGAATATTTGTTGATGAGAGAAGATAGGTGGTGATGAAGGAATGAATATAAACTCAACGACCTCCACAAGTTACACAAATCCTTATGATGTATACAAATATTACACAAGAATTGGTGGACTTGCAAGCGGGCTTGATACAGATTCTATAATTCAGGGCTTGATGAGCATTCAAAAAGCAAGGTATAACAAACTGTATCAACAGCAGCAGCTTCTTCAGTGGCAGAGAGAAGATTATATGAATATTGCAAAAGAAATCTCAAGTTTTAGAGATTATATATTTAATCTTAAGCTTTCAAGTAACTTTGTTAAGTTCAAAGCAACAGGTCCGGCAATTGATGGCGGCTATATAAATGTTACTGGAACGGCCAATGCTTTAGAGGGTAATTATGAAATAACAATAAATAGTATCGCAAAACCTTCTACGATGGTGCTTTCAAATATTTCTGCAACTTTTGATAGGCTAAAATCTAATAATATCAGCACACTATATGTCAATATTAGCACTCAAACAGACGCCGATATAAACACCTTCGATTATGTAACAGTAAAACTTTCAACTACTCAACCATCCACCTCTGATTATCTTACTATAGATGTGACAAAATTTTCTGATGCAAATAGTTTTGCAGCAGAGTTAGTATCCAAACTAAATTCTACGGGCACAGTGAGTGCTTATTATGATTCGACATTGGGAAAGCTTCTTGTTACCACAAAACAAACTGGTTTAATAGAACTTAAGTTAGATACTGGTGGAGACCCAAACTTATCAGATCTGACGGTAGATAGTAGGACACAAGGAACTAATGCAGAAGTGTCTATCAACGATTTGGCAAGAAATGTTGCTTATTTAAATTTAAAATATTCCCGAAATTCATTTAATTTTTTAGGAATGGTTATAACGTTGAATAAAGATACGACTGGGGCAACAGTGGGATTTACTGTCTCTAAAGACATTGATGCGATTGTAAATAATGTAAAGGATTTTATAAATAAGTATAATGACCTAGTTAGCAAGATTTACAGCAAAATTACAGAAAAAAGAAATAGAGACTATCCACCTCTCACAGAAGACCAAAAGGCTCAGATGAAAGAAGAGGACATTAAAAAATGGGAAGAGGCAGCAAAAAAGGGACTATTGAATAATGACCCTATATTAAGCAGTTTTCTGAACAATATAAGGTATTACCTCTATAAAGCAGTACCTGGTCTTCCTTCAAGTTTGGATGTTATTACAGAAGCAGGGATTGAAACATTTAGTTACTTTGAGAGCAAAGAAGGGAAGCTTTATATAAGAGACGAAGGCAAACTTAGAGAAGCAATATCTAATAATTTAGATGCATTTGTAAAACTTTTCACTTACACCGACTCAGATCCCGATACACCAATAGAAAATCAAGGAATTTTACAAAGATTTTACAAGCTGGCAAATGATACTTTGAAGAAAATTTATGACACAGCAGGCAAGCCTTACTTTACAAATTATTATGATCCCAACAGCTATATTGGTAAACAATTAAGAAGCATTGCAGATCAAATGAATGCTGAGCAAGAAAGATTAAAACAAATAGAGGATAGATACTACAGACAATTTACTCAGCTTGAACGACTGATTGCTCAAATGAATACACAAAGCTCATGGCTTTCTCAACAATTCAGTGGTAAGTAATGAAGATGACAAGAGTTCGGACAATAGAAGTGTTAAATGAAACATAGAGGAGAAACAAAAACTTCAAGTTTAAAAAATATGAGGGGGAAGAGATTTTATGGATGCTGCAGCAAGATATCAAGAAGAGGTTATAATGACAAAACCACCTGAAGAACTAACTTTAATGCTATATGATGGTTGTATCAGGTTTATTAAAGCTGCAATGCAAGCAATTGATGAAAAAAAGCTTGACAAGGCAAATGAGAACATTATAAAAGCCGAAAATATCATCACAGAGCTTATGTCAACCCTTGATATGCAATATGAGATATCAAAAAATCTTATGAGTTTATATGATTTTATTTACAGATGGCTTATTCAGGCAAATTTAAAGAAGGACAAAAAATATCTACAGGAAGCTCTTGAAATTGTTGAAGAGATGCGAAACACTTGGGCAGAGGCAATTAAGATTGCAAGACAGCAAAAAAATAAATAAAAGGGTTGGGGTTTATGTATGAAAAACTGATTAGTCTTCTTGAAGAAAAGGAAAAGCTTGTTGATAAGTTTTTAGAGCTTACAAATCTTCAACAAGATTATATTTTAAATGACAATTTTGATGAGTTGTCTAAAATTGTTGATATGAAGGCGAAGTTAATTGAAAGGATAAATACCCTCGACGATGAGTTTATAAAGGAGTTTGAGGGGATAAAAAAGGCAAAAAATATCAAAAGCTTTGATGAGATAACTGACATAGACAAAGAGACAGGGATTTTACTCAAAAGTTTGACTTCATCTATTATGGAAAAGCTAAAAGTGATAAAGGACATTGACGAAAAAAATAATATCCTTGTTCGCGCAAAGTTTGATGAGGTAAAAAGGACTATAAAAACATTTAGATACAAAAAAGAGGCTATAAAAGATTATACATCTTATAAACAAATAGACTATCACTCTGGATTTGACAAAAAGGAATAAAAGGGTCCCTTTACTTTAACAAATCAGAACCACCAAAGAAGAGGGACCCTTTTTCTTTGCTATTTAGTATTTTTGTCCTCACTTTGTTTAAACAACCATTCTGGTTCGTCAACATCAGGACAGGTCTGATACAAAACAAGTGGGTCTAAATCAAGACAGGTTGTTTCATCATAGTTGCCGCTCACATCCCATGCAAGCGTACCATTTAAAACTGTGCACCTTTCCATAAAAAACTTTTTGTCTTTAAGTCTTTGAAATTCACCCTTTTCAAGAAGACTTGAAGCATCAAAGAGTTTTATGCTGCCATCATCAAAGTAAATATAAACTTTATAGTCTTCTGTCGGTATAACCTGAACAACCTCAGGATAATATTCCATCATGTTTAAAATCCCCTCCTTTCAAATTTCTATCTTCCTCACAAAATACAAATTCCCCAGCGCAAAGAGAGCTGCAAGTAAGAACACATATTCATACCCAAACTTATTCCACAAAAAGCCAGATAGCATAGGAAGGCTCATAGAAACTGCATGGTCCATGCTTGTACCTGTTGAAAGAGTTGGAGTAAGATCATCAGGATGTTTTATAATTTTCTTTATGTACGTTGACCTTGCCATTGATGTTGCAAACATTAGATTATCAATTATATAGCACGCATATGCCAAGCCCAAAGCCAAGCTTTTTATCTTTATGTTCTCGGTCATAGCATATCCTATGCAGATTAAGAAAATAACAATCGCATCAAATGTCAAAACCTTCTTTTCACCAAGCTTGTCAATAAGCCTGCCTATAATGTTTCTAAATCCAATTCCTAAAATGGAGCAGATTATTCCAACCAGAGCAAAATTTGAAACAGGCTGTCTAAATATTTTAATCAACACCCAAGGAGCAAATGTGATAAAAATCTGCTTTCTTGCACCAAAGAAGATAGAAAGAACGTAGTAGAGCCAGTAATCTTTTTTGATTACAAACTTTAGACCTTTGTGATTTCTTACATTTGGCATTTTGATTGGCATCAAAAATATTGCAGCGAAAACGTACATCATTGCAGCGACAAGATAGGCTATTTTGAATGAAAAATTGAGAAATTTAAACCCTACCATGACAATAAAATAACCAATAACTGTAGCGGCGGTTGAAACAGAGCCAATGAGCCCTAAGGTTTTGCCGTAAGAGTTTTCTTTTGAAAGTTCCATTCCAATGCTTGATGTCAAAACCATGTTAAGGTGTGTGCCTGTGTTGTAAAAAGCTGTCCATAAAATCAAAAGAGCAAAGCTTGGCGCAAAATAGCCAAGTCCAACCAGAGATACAGAGCAAAGAAATGTCGCTATAATGCTTACTCTCAAATCCCCAAGGAAGTATAAAAAGCCTATTAAAAAGATTATCAAAAACCCTGGTGTTTCGCGAGGAAACTCAAGCACACCTCGTGCCACAGGTGAGATTTTAAAAGTTGCTGCAATATAGTTATTGAATATGGTGTCATTAATCCCACCACCAATTCCCATAAATGCATTTGCCAAAATAAAAAGTGAAATAGCTGAGAATGCAAATCTAACGCTACCCTGTGTCTTTTGCATATTAAAATCCTCAGTCCTTTCTAAAAATTTTTTATTAAATTTACTTACTTTAGCTTTATCTCAAAAAGTGGTGTGTAGACTCTTTTTCTGTCAATCTCTTCGCTTAAAAATAAAATAACACTCTCAACAGGAATTAGGTCAAATTTGTAATTTTCAACGTACTGCTTGAACTTGTCAAAAGACTCATCCAAAATAACATCCTGAGCAATTGTTATATGGGGAGTATAGTCTCTTTTTTCTTTTTCAAAACCGATTGAATAAAGAGAGTCTTCCACTATTTGATAAAGATTATTTAACTTATCTAAATCACCATCTGGCTTTAAATATACAACACGCAAAGCGTTTTTGCTTCCTTTGAAATATCCACAAGAGAAAATCTTAAGTGAAAAAGAAGAAAAACCTTCTAAATTCTTTGTTAACACCTCTTTAATCTTCTCAACATGGTCATATTCTATCTCACCTAAGAATTTTAAAGTAAGATGAAAGTTATCGATGTACTTCCACCTTCCCTTTTTACTGATTGATTTTAAATAGCTCTGTGCTTCGACTATTTGCTCTTTTAGCTTTCTTGGGAAATCAATTCCAATGAAGGTTCTCATTTTGGTTTTTCTCCTTTCTTTACATCATTTTTTCAAAAACCTTTGAATGCGCGCATACAATTTGGTAGAATTAAAAAGGAGGAAGGTCTATTTTTAAATTTTAGCAGGGGGAAAGAGGCAATGGAAGCACTTTATAACACAAAGCTTCTATATCCCACAGACAAACCTGTATCGCCAGGAATTATCAATGTAGAGATATACAAACCGCAAAAAGGAAAGCTTCCAATCTATGTAAAAAGCCTTGATGAAAATGACATAAAAAAGTATATACCAAACATTGCCACAATTATCCAAGAAGAACTTCTAAGAAGAATCAATATCGATTTAGTTACACAGACAGATTTTTACATCGTCGAAGAAGATAATAAGTATCATGTATATTTTAACAAATCCCTTGAAGATTTTAAAATAGAAAAAGAATAGGTACTGGGGGCAGGCTAATGAGGAATTTTGCTGATGTCAAGAAGATTGTAGTTAAGGTTGGAACAAGCACTGTTACATATCCAACCGGCAAACTAAATCTTTCGCGACTGGAGAAACTTGCAAGAGTTCTTTCTGACATAAAAAATGAAGGAAGAGACGTTGTGCTTGTCACATCTGGCGCTGTTGCCTCAGGTTTGGGGCGGCTTGGGCTTACAAAAAATCACAAAACAACCCAGGAAAAACAGGCGCTTGCAGCTATTGGTCAGGGAATTTTAATGCAGATTTACGAAAAGCTTTTTGGTGAGTATGGAGTTGTTGTTGCCCAGGTACTCTTGACAAAAGATGTTGTTGATGAAGAAAAAAAGATGCTGAATGTTAAAAACACTTTTGAGCAGCTTTTCAAGTTTGGTGCAATTCCAATTGTAAATGAGAACGACGTTGTTGCCATCGAAGAGCTTGAATTTGGCGACAATGACACGCTCTCTGCCTATGTTGCAACGATAATTGGTGCAGACCTTCTGATAATTCTTTCTGACATAGACGGACTTTACTCATGTGACCCTAGACTGAACAAGGATGCAGAACTTATAAGAGAGGTTTTTGAGATTGACTCATACATAGAGAGCATCGCAGGAGGAGCTGGGTCTTTGAACTCAACTGGTGGTATGCAAACCAAAATTGAGGCAGCAAAGATTGCAATGCAAAATAAAATTCCTATGGTAATTGCAAATGGAGAAAATCCATCAGTTTTGAGAGATATCTTAGCAGGGAAAGATGTTGGTACACTGTTTATTTGCAAAGAAGTATTATCAAAGAGGGAGTGAAGAAGAGGATGAGTGATTTAATTCAGAAGGCACAAAAGGTGAAAGAGGCTTCAAAAAAACTTATGAATCTTTCTGAAAGCCAGAAAAACCTTGCTTTGAGCTGCATATCCAAAAAGATTTTAGATAACATGGAATACATTCTTGTTGAAAACCAAAAAGATATGGAAAATGCACAAAACAAAGGTATAAAGGGTGCGCTTTTAGACAGGCTAAAACTAACAGAAGATAGAATAAGACAGATTTGCAAAGGGATAGAAGATGTTATAAAGCTTCCAGACCCAGTTGGCGAGGTTATTTCTATGTGGAAGCGCCCAAACGGGCTTATTATTGGACAAAAAAGAGTACCAATTGGGGCAATTGGTATAATCTATGAGGCACGTCCAAATGTGACAGTTGATGCAGCTGTGCTGTGTTTAAAAGCAGGAAATAGCGTGCTTTTGCGAGGCGGCTCAGAAGCTATAAATTCTAATATCGCACTTGTCAAGACAATGAAAGAGGGATTGATTGAAGCAGGGATTGATGAAGGTAGCATAGAGATTGTAGAAGATACATCAAGAGAGACAGCAGTTGCAATGATGAAGCTAAATGAGTATTTAGACCTTTTGATTCCGCGCGGAGGAGCAAATTTGATAAAGACAGTTGTTCAAAATGCAACTGTGCCTGTAATTGAAACAGGTGTTGGCAACTGCCATGTGTTTGTCGATGAAAGCGCTGATTTTGAGATGGCAAAAAGAATTGTAGTTAACGCAAAAACACAGCGGCCCGGTGTTTGCAATGCAGCTGAAAAGCTTTTAGTTCACAAAAATATAGCAGAGAGCTTTTTGCCAATGATTGTAAAAGAACTGATGGCAAAAGGTGTTGAAATAAGAGGTTGCAGTAAGACAGTTGAAATCTGCAAGCAAAACGGTATAGAAGTAAAAGAGGCAACTGAAGATGACTGGTACACAGAGTATTTGGATTTGATAATAGGTGTAAAGGTTGTTGATAGCATTGATGCGGCAATAGAACACATAAATAAGTACGGTTCGAAACACTCAGAGGCAATTGTTACAAGAGATTATTTCAATGCCCAAAAGTTTTTGGACTATGTTGATGCAGCAGCTTGCTATGTAAACGCCTCAACAAGATTCACAGACGGATTTGAATTTGGCTTTGGCGCAGAGATTGGAATCTCTACTCAAAAGCTTCACGCAAGAGGTCCTATGGGACTAAAAGAGCTCACAACTATAAAATACATTATCTATGGAAGCGGGCAGGTAAGAGAATAGAAGAAATTGGAGTTGATTTGTTATGAGTGATATCAAACTGGAAAATTACGAAGATATTATTAATAAAGTGGTTGAAGAGTTAAAAGAATTATATGGTGATAAACTAAAAAAAATAGTCCTCTATGGTTCATATGCTAAAGGAACTCAAAATGAAGAATCTGATATTGATATAGCGGTATTAGTTGATGAGGACGAGCAAGCGTTAAAAGACTATGAAAATAAGTTGGATGAAATAATAAGTGAAATTGGATATAGAAGCTTTAAATTAATTTCTATAGTAGACATCAGTTATCAGAGATATATGCAATATAAAGAAATCTTACCTTACTATAAAAATATAGAGAACGAAGGGATTGTATTGTATGGATGAGTATATTCAATAAGGGGCTGTTTTCATGAAATATGAAGACAGCCCGCTTTTGTTTTGTGGTATAATTAAAACTTGAGAACTTAAATTTCATATAAGAAGGGGTTTTGAAAGTTGAACCAAAAGACACTCAAAGCTTTGGAGTATGACAAGATAGTTGAGATTTTAAAAAACATGGCAAAGTCAACTCCAGCAAAGGAATATTTTGAAAACCTTATTCCATCAACCAATGTTGCAGATATAGAAAATGAACTTAATAAGGTTGATGAAGGCTACAGGTACGTTCTAAAGTATGGAAATCCACCAACTTTGGAGTTTGAAAATATACTGCCAAGCCTTAAGAAATCAAAGCTTGGGGCAACTTTAAATCCACAAGAGATTTTGCAAATTGGAAAAGTGTTGAAACTTTCTTATGAGATGCGAACTTATCTTTCTTACACACAAGACTTTAGTTTTCTTGAAAGTATGAAAAAAAGACTTGTAAATTTAAAAGAAGTAATCTCAAGAATTGACCAGACATTTTTAACAGCAGATGAAATCTTAGATACTGCATCACCAAGATTAAAGGAAATAAGAGATAGGATTAGAAAACTTGAGAGTAGAATAAGAGATGAACTAAATAGCATGATTCGCGACCCAAAGATCCAAAGGTTTTTACAAGAGCCAATTATAACAATCAGAGGCGAAAAGCTCTTACTTCCTGTTAAAGCAGAGTTTAGAAATGAAGTGAAAGGAATTGTCCATGACCAGTCAGCAACAGGTGCAACTTTATTTGTTGAGCCTTTTGTTTGCGTTGAGATATCAAATCAAATCAGAATCTTGAAAAGCCAAGAAAAAGAGGAAATAGAGAGAATTTTGCAAGAGATATCCTCTTTGATAGCAAGCTGCAGTGATGAAATTGAAACATCTTTTTATGCACTTGTTGAGCTTGACATAGTATTTACGAAAGCTATTTGGGCAAAAGAAATGAACGCAAGCAAACCAATAATAACTACAGATGGCATTATAAATCTCAAAAAAGCTCGGCATCCATTAATACAAAAAGACAAGGTTGTTCCTATTGATATTCATTTAGGCAAAGACTTCGACGTTCTTATAATAACAGGCCCAAACACAGGTGGAAAGACTGTAACACTAAAGACGGTTGGGCTTTTTTGTCTTCTTTGCCAAAGTGGAATATTCATCCCGGCAGATGAAGGCTCCCAGCTTTGCATATTTCAAAAGATTTTTGCTGATATTGGAGATGATCAAAGTATAGTCCAGAGTCTTTCCACATTTTCAGCACATATGAAAAACATCATTGAAATAACAAAAAATGCAGATGATAAAACTCTTGTGCTATTAGATGAGATTGGAGCAGGTACAGACCCCGAAGAAGGTGCGGCTTTGGCGAAGGCAATCTTGAAATATCTTTCTGAGAAGGGCAGCAAGGTGATAGCTACAACACACTATGGTGAGCTAAAAATATTTGCTCAGCAAGAAGATCGGTTTGAAAACGCTTCTTGTGAGTTTGATGCAAAAACCCTAAAGCCCACATACAGGCTTTTGATAGGAATTCCAGGAAGGAGCAATGCGCTTGTAATTTCATCCAATCTTGGGCTTGACAAAGGTATTGTTGAGATGGCAAGAGGGTATTTGTCTCAAAAGACAATTGATCTTGACAGAATAATAAACGAAATGGAACAAAAGAGAAAAGAAGCTGAGGAAAACCTTGAACTTGCTCAGAAATTGAAGCTTGAAGCACAAGCTTTAAAGGCAGCGTATGAAGAGGAAAAGAAAAGGTTTGAGACTGAAAGAGAGAGAATTCGCAAAAAGGCCATAAATGAGGCAAAAGAGATTGTAGAAAGAGCACAGTATGAAATAGAAAATCTTTTTAAAGACCTTCGAAAACTTGCTGAAAACTTAAAAGAAAAAGAAGTTTTAAAGAAGTTAGAAGAGAAAAAGAGAGAATATGAAAGGTTGATTCAAAGCATATCGCAGCAGGAAAAACAAGAAGCTGAGTCCAAAACCAAAAAAACACTGCAAAATATTCGCTTAGGTCAAAAGGTGTATGTCAGAAGCTTTGATGCTGTGGGGTTTGTCGAGAGCCTGCCCGACTCAAAAGGAAATTTGACTGTTCAGATAGGAATTATGAAGCTAAATGTCAATATCTCTGATATTGAAGAAGTGGAAGAGGGAGAAAAAAAAGTTTATCAAACGACCTCAAAAAATGTCAAGCTCAGAGAAAAAAGCGTTGATTTATCTATTGATGTCAGGGGAAAGACCAGTGACGATGCAATTTTGGATGTAGATAAGTATTTAGATGATGCATATACAAGCGGCCTGAGACAGGTGACAATAATTCATGGAAAAGGGACAGGGGTTTTGCGCCAGGCAATCAGGAACTTTTTAAAACGCCATCCGCTTGTAAAGTCTTTCAGAGACGGAACATACGGTGAGGGTGAGCAAGGGGTTACCATTGTTGAGCTGAGAGACTAACTTCTAATTATTGACTTGATAAATAAATTCATTTAAACTTATATTTAAGCCTTTAATTCTATTTTTTGCAAAGAAGGAGACGGTCATGAAAATGGAAGAGCAAACATTAAAACTACAAAACAAGGTACTCAAAGAAGTTATTGAATGGATTTTGTGGATAGGCGGAGCAGTTTTAGTTGCCCTTATTTTAAGAACATATGTCTTTTCGCTTGTAATTGTTCCCACAGGGTCGATGCTAAACACAATTCAACTCAATGACAGGTTGTTTGTGTACAAGCTTGGATACGCTCTGCATATCCAAGATGTAAAACGAGGCGATATTGTTGTGTTCAAGTATCCTGACGACAGAAAAACACTGTATGTCAAAAGGGTAATTGGACTTCCGGGCGATACAATAGAGATAAAAGATGGTGTTTTGTACATCAACGGAAAAGTGTACAAGGAAAACTATCTAAAAGAGCCAATGGTAGGGAGCTTTGGACCGTATAAAGTGCCACCTGGGCATTATTTCATGATGGGTGATAACAGGAACGACTCACACGACAGCCGATTCTGGGAACACAAGTATGTTCCCCGTGATGATATTATTGGCAAGGTTGAATTTAGAATATGGCCTCTTTCCAGAATAGGGATTGTAAAATAGAACTAAAAGTAAAATTTGAGGCGGAGGGTTGATATTTAAATATGAATGATGTGTTTCACGAACAGCTGATAGTCAGAAGAAAGACCTCAAGCGAAAAGGCAAAACAGGTTTTGATAATCATAGGTGGGATACTTTTAGGACTTGCTACCTTTTTCATTCCAATTCTAAACACCTTAGGCCCAGTTCTTTTGGTCTTGGCAATCTGGGGAGCAGTTTATCTTTCAAAAAACTACAATATTGAGTTTGAATATGCTGTAACAAACTACTATCTTGACATAGACAAGATTATTGCCCAGAGGAAACGAAGCAGAGTTGTATCCTTAGATATTCGAAAGATTGACTATTTCATATCCTCAAAAGATACCAGTATGTACAACGCTCAAAAGAATGACAAAAGCATTGTACAGTCGTTTGATTGCACATCTAACAGAGGCGAAGAAAATGTCTATGCTATAATTACAAACGTCGATGGCAAAAAGACGCGCATCTTGTTTGAACCAAATGAAGAGATTGTCGAGGCAATTAAGAGATTTTTGCAGAAAAAGCCTTACCAGGTTTACAGGTAACAAAACTTTTCTAAAAGGAGACTGAGAAAAATGGGTTTTAAAGACAAAGTGATAAAAGAGGCACTGACTTTTGATGATGTGTTGCTTGTGCCACAGTACAGTGAAGTGCTGCCAAAAGATGTTGACGTTTCTACTTATCTAACAAGAACAATAAAACTTAATATTCCTCTTATGTCTGCCGGAATGGACACTGTTACAGAATCGCGTATGGCAATTGCAATTGCCAGAGAGGGCGGTATTGGTGTTATACACAAGAACATGACAATTGAAGAGCAGGCAAGCGAGGTTGACAAGGTCAAAAGGTCCGAGCACGGGGTTATAGTTGATCCGTTTTACCTGTCACCAGAAAATAAGATCTATGAAGCTATGGAACTGATGGCAAAATACCGCATCTCAGGCGTTCCAATTACAGTTAATGGAAAGCTTGTTGGAATTATAACAAACAGAGATATCCGGTTTGAAACTGACTATTCAAAGCCTATAAAAGAGGTTATGACATCAAGCAATCTCATCACAGCAAAAGAAGGAATTACCTTAGAAGAAGCAAAAGAGATTATGAAAAAACACAAGATTGAAAAGCTTCCAATCGTCGATGATGAGGGTAACTTGAAAGGATTAATTACAATAAAAGATATTGAAAAAGCTGTAAAATATCCAAATGCAGCAAAAGACAGCAGAGGAAGGCTTTTGTGTGCTGCAGCAGTTGGTGTGTCAAAGGACACAGAACAAAGAGTTGAAGCACTTGTAAAAGCTCAGGTTGACGTAATAGTTGTTGACACAGCTCATGGACATTCAAAAGGTGTTATCGAGACAGTCAAGAAGATTAAAGCAAAATATCCAAATCTTCAGGTTGTGGCTGGTAATATTGCAACAGCAGAGGCTGCGCATGACCTTATCAAAGCAGGGGCTGACTGCATAAAAGTTGGAATTGGTCCCGGGTCAATCTGTACAACAAGAGTGGTAGCTGGAATTGGTGTTCCGCAAATAACAGCTATCATGGACTGTGCAGATGTTGCAAAAGAATATGGGATTCCTGTTATTGCAGATGGCGGTATAAGATATTCAGGTGATATTACCAAGGCTTTGGCGGCTGGTGCAGATGTTGTAATGATAGGAAGCCTATTTGCTGGCTGTGAAGAAAGCCCTGGCGAGTGTGAGATTTATCAAGGCCGAAGGTTTAAGGTTTACCGTGGCATGGGCTCACTTTCTGCAATGAAAGCAGGAAGCAAAGATAGATACTTCCAAGAAGATGCTTCAAAGCTTGTACCAGAAGGTGTTGAAGGAAGAGTGCCATATAAAGGGCCGTTAGAGGATACAGTGTTCCAGCTTGTTGGTGGTCTTAAGGCAGGAATGGGTTACTGTGGTGCGAGGACTATCAAAGAACTTCAGGAGAAGGCAAAGTTTGTGAAAATTACACAAGCAGGTGTGAGAGAAAGCCATCCGCACGATATTTATATTACAAAAGAGGCACCAAATTATTCACTGCATGTTGAGTAGAAAAAGGGAGGAAGAAAGCTTGGATTTTGTAGAAAGCTATGCAGAAAACAGTATGGAATTTATTAAGGTATACTCAAAGACAAAAAAATCATATTTTACAGTTGCACCCGAACGGGGTGCAATTGTTGTTTTACTAAATTTAAGTGGCAAGGACATACTTTATCTTAACAAAGAGACACTGTTTGACAAAACAAAGAATATCCGAGGCGGAATTCCTATTCTATTTCCTATATGTGGAAGGGTTGTGGACGGCAAAATTACATTCAAAGGTCAAGAATATCCAATGAAGAATCACGGGTTTGCACGAGATACTGCTTGGGAAGTTGTAGGTTATATAGATGAGCTTTCTCTAAATGGGGTAGTATTAAAGCTTTCAAGTAGTGGCTTCACAAAAACATTTTATCCATATGACTTTGAACTTTTCATCAAGTACACAATAAACGATGAAATTTTTGGAGTTGAGATGATTGTAAAGAACAACGACAGAGAAGAGTTGCCATTTTATGCAGGGTTTCATCCATATTTTCTGTGTAACAAGGATGAGTTTACCCTTAAGCTTGACTGCGAGAAATGTTTTGATGATGTTGAGAAGAAATTTGTTGACCTTGAAAATTTCAAAGAACTTGACTTTTCAAAACCTGAGATCAACCTTGATTTTTTTGATGTTGGAAGCGAAAGCATTGAGTTTACTCTTGACAAGGACAAAAGGCTTTTGCTTGTAAAAGACAAAAGCTTTAAAAACATTGTAGTGTGGTCTTTAAGAGACTACGACTTTGTTTGCATAGAACCATGGATGGGAGAGCACGAAGGATATCTTCAAAACAAGTACTATTACTTAAAACCAAATGATATTTTTAAAGCAGCATTTGCAATTGTATTGAATAAAGAATAAAAAGGAAGGTTTAAATAATGGTTGATTCAAAGCTTACTTATGAGAAACTTGAGAAACTAAAAGACCTTTTGCAATCATACAAGAGCGTACTTGTTGCGTTTTCAGGGGGAGTTGATTCTACATTTTTGTTAAAAGTATGCCGTGATGTTTTGGGTGAAAATTGCGTTGCTGTTTTTTCAAGCTCTGCCTTAAGTCCCAAAAGAGAAAAACAAGAAGCAGAAAAACTTGCTGGTTCTATAGGAGCAAAACTAATTGTACTTGAGAGGGATATATTTGATAATGAGGATTTTTTAAAAAATGACATGTTCAGGTGCTATTATTGTAAAAAGGACTTGATAAAAAAACTGAAAGAGTTAAAAGAAGATCTGAAGATAAACCAAATAGTTGAAGGCTCAAACATAGATGACTTAAAAGATTTTCGGCCCGGAAGAAAAGCCTTAGAAGAAGAGAACATAAAAAGTCCTTTATTGGAGGTTGGATTTACCAAGGATGAGATAAGGTTTTTGTCAAAAGAATTTGGTCTTCCTACTTTTGATAAGCCATCAATGGCGTGTTTAGTTACCCGTATACCCTATGGTAGCCAAGTGACCTTGCAAAAACTTGAGATGATTGAAAAGGCAGAAGAAGTTTTGCTTGAAAAAGGCTTCAAACAAGTAAGAGTTAGGCACCATGGCGATATTGCCAGAATTGAAGTTGATTTTGAGGAGCTTCCAAGATTTTTTGATTTAGAGCTGATAAAAGATATTTCAAACAAAATCAAAGATCTTGGATTTAAGTTTGTCACACTTGACCTGTCTGGTTATAGGATGGGAAGTATGAACCAGAAATAAAAAGATTAAAATGGAGAGAAGGCTATGGATATAAGAAAGATATTAGAAGATGTAAAAGAAGATAAACTATCTATTGACGAAGCTCTCAAGATACTTTCCAGACTTCCATTTGAAGATATAGACTTTGCAAAGATAGACCATCACAGAAAGATTCGCCAAGGGATGTCTGAAGTGGTTTTTTGTGAAGGGAAAACTGAGCAGCAAGTTTTGAAGATTTTTGAAAGGATGATTGAAAAGGGAGAGGTAAATATTATCGGTACGCGTGCGAGCAAGGAACTTTATGAATATCTAAAAGAAAACCTAAAAGAGGATATAGTCTATTATGAAGTTGCAAGGATTGTCTGTGCAAAAAGGGTTGAGGTAAAGAAGAACCCCAAAGGCCATGTAGCAGTAGTATCTGCTGGGACTGCCGACCTTAAAGTGGCTGAAGAGGCGGCGATTATTTTAGAGATTTTGGGGAATAATGTAAAAAGAGTATATGATGTTGGTGTTGCAGGAATTCACAGGCTATTTTCTCATCTTAATGAGATTCAGTCGGCAAACGTGATTATTGCAGTTGCTGGAATGGAAGGTGCGCTTGCATCTGTTGTTGCTGGGCTTGTGTCAAGGCCTGTGATTGCTGTGCCAACATCTGTTGGATATGGCGCTAACTTTAAAGGACTGTCAGCACTTCTTACCATGCTAAACTCGTGTGCGAATGGTGTTGCGGTTGTCAACATTGACAACGGGTTTGGTGCGGCAGTTGTTGCGCATATGATAAACTCTTTGGCAAACGGAAATTTGTAAAATTTTGAAAGAGGGGATTTGAGAAAACTATGGTTATCTATTTTGATGCACCATCTGGAATTGCTGGTGATATGCTGGTTGGCTCTTTGATTGATGCGGGAGTTGATTTTGAGTATATAAAGTCAAATATAGCTTTGCTTGGGCTTGATGTTGAAATAGACCTTAAAGAAAAAATGGTGAACGGTATTAAAGCCAAAAATTTTGTTGTAAATGTTTTGCAGCATCATCACGATGATTATGCTCACCATCATCATAGAACCTTTAAAGATATCAAAAAGCTTTTACAAGAAAGCAAGCTGCCAGAAGCTGTAAAAGATTTGTCAATCAGAATTTTTGAAAAGATTGCAAAGGCCGAAGCAACTGTTCACGGTATGGACATTGAAGAGATTGCATTTCATGAGGTAGGCGCTGACGATTCAATTGTGGATATTGTTGCATTTTCACTTTGTATTGAGTATTTAAAGCCTCAAGAGGTTTTGTTCTCACCACTATCTGATGGAAGAGGGTTTACAAAATCAATGCATGGAATAATCCCTGTGCCGGCACCTGCTGTTTTGGAGATAGCAAGACAAAATGGTATTCCAATTGCAACTATAGATATTGGTACTGAGCTGATAACTCCGACTGGTATAGGGATTGCAGCAGCAATTTCAAACGGTTTTGTGAACATGCCGAGAATGCAGATAGAGAAAATTGGGTATGGCAGTGGAACAAAAGATCTTCCCATTCCTAATGTAGTAAGAGCAATCATAGGAAAAAAAAACTAAACTTGAGTAGCAAATACTTTGAGATATTTGCTAACGTTGATGATATGACGGGTGAGGAGCTGTCGCTTGCTCTTGAGAAGATAATGCAAGCCGGTGCATTAGATGTGTATTTTACTCCTATTTATATGAAAAAGGGAAGACCTGCATATAAGCTTGGGGTAATTGTGAAAAGTGAAAGTTTTGAAGATGTAGTAGATGCAGTATTCAGATGGACTTCCACGATAGGTGTTCGATATGTTGAGCTAAAGCGCATAGAGATGGAAAGAAAACAAGAAAATATGAAAGAAGTGCCACTTAGGTTAAAAATTAGCTCGTATAAAGACATAAAAAGGCTAAAATTAGAGTTTGAAGACATCAAAAAATTGACAGAATAAAGTTTCAAAAAAGGGCTGGCGATTGCCGACAACTTGGGTAAATAATCGCCAGCCCCTTTAAATATGTTTTCTTTCATTTACACATTGAATCTGAAAATTACAACATCGCCGTCCTGCATAACATAATCCTTGCCCTCTGAGCGTACAAGTCCCTTTTCCTTTGCCTGAGCAAATCCGCCGCATTCAACTAATACGTCAAACGGAACAACCTCAGCCCTGATAAACCCTCTTTCAAAATCGCTATGGATCTTTCCTGCTGCCTGTGGTGCTTTTGTGCCTTTTTTGATTGTCCAAGCCCTTACTTCCTTTTCACCAGCTGTTAGGAAAGAAATGAGCCCTAAAAGTCTATACCCTGCCTGGATTAAATTGTCAAGTCCTGATTTTTCAATTCCCAGCTCTTTTAAGAATTCCTTCTTTTCTTCATCTGGCAGAGCTGCAATCTCTTCTTCTAACTTTGCACAGATAACAATTACCTCTGAGCCTTCTTGTGCGGCAATTTCTTTTACAACTTTTACATATTCATTTTCCTTTCCAATGTCTTTTTCAGATATATTCGCAGCATATATTGTGGGCTTGAATGTAAGGAGGTTTAAAGAGTTTACAAACTTTAAATCTTCCTCATCATCAAACTTCAAAGTACGTGCCATTCTGCCGCTTTCCAAAGTAGAATATATCTTCTCTAAGATTTCAAGCTCATGGGCTGCTTCTTTGCTGTTTTTTGCAAGTTTCCGAGTTTTTTCAAGGCGTCTTTCTAAGACCTCCAAGTCGGCAAAGATTAGCTCTAAATTAATTGTCTCGATATCTCTTTTTGGATCAACACTTCCTTCAACATGTACTATCTCAGAGTCATCAAAACATCTTACCACATGAACTATTGCATCAACCTCTCTTATATGAGACAAAAACTTGTTGCCAAGACCTTCGCCCTTGCTTGCGCCTTTTACAAGCCCTGCAATGTCGACAAACTCAATAAATGCAGGTGTTACCTTTTCGGGATTATATATCTTTGCCAAAACTTCAAGTCTCTCATCAGGTACAGCCACAACTCCAACATTTGGCTCAATTGTACAGAATGGATAGTTTGCTGCCTCTGCACCAGCTTTTGTAATTGCATTAAAAAGGGTGCTTTTGCCCACATTCGGAAGTCCAACAATTCCAAGTCGCATCTTAGTTTTTTGCCTCCTATAAAAACTTTTGTGTAAAAGAATTTATTTACAAGTAAAGAGTATAGAACAAATCAAAAGGAAAATCAATCTATGTAAAAAATAAATTCTTGGTAAAATAAAAAGGCTGCTTTGCTCAAATAACCAAAGCAAAACAGCCTACCTAATTCCCACTTTTTTTAGTCCCTTTTTAACTTCTTTCCAATGAGTATTCCTAACATCATACCTTTGCAAAGTCCAGTTAGATACATTCCAAGCATTTTTAGCATATTTTTCTTGCGCTTTAGCATGTTATACATCTCTTTATGCCTATTATAAAGCTTTCTTGTTCTCATATTACTCATCACACCCCTCTTACAATTAATATGCTCAAAACAAGAGGGGTTTTATACATCATACACTCTATATTTCTGGGATAACAAAAGCACTTTTTGAACATACTCTACAGTTTCATCAAAAGGCGGGATACCGCCATACTTTATGACATTTGCAGGTCCTGCATTATATGCTGCAAGTGCAAGTTCAATATTACCTCCGAATTGTTCAAGCTTTTCTTTTAGATATCTTATTCCACCATCTAAATTTTCAATTGGGTCATAGGGGTTGACACCAAGCGCTTTTGCAGTTTCTGGCATGAGCTGCATAAGTCCAATTGCCCCAGCTTTTGATATTGCATCTTGTCTAAAACCAGACTCTGCTTCGATTACACTCAAAACTAAGCTCGGCGCAAGTCCATACTCTTTTGCCTTTTTTGTTGCAATATTTATGATTTCACTTTTGCTAAGATTTGTAGATAGATTATAAGGTGTATAACTTGACTTTTCAAGTTCATAGATTTTATTTGCAAAGCTTTGGTTTTGCAAGGCCTTTGTACTTTCAACGTTTGATAGCTGCTGGTAGGTGGTAATTGCTACATCTTTATTTATAGAAGCTGTAAAACTATTTTGGAAAATGGTTTTAAAACTCTGTGGCAGATTATTATTGTTTGCAATCCTCACAGCAATCTCTTCAAACTTTTGGGCTATTATCTCATTTACGTTTGGAATATTCATCTTTCTCTTTCACCTATATCCAAAATTTCTTTTAACATTCTAATTTCATCATCTGAAGTTTTACATGTTCTAAAGTTTTAATGTCACTTTCAAAAGCTTTTATCTCCTCTTCTTTTGCCTGCATGTGAAGGATGATAAGTCCTTGATTTGAACAGCTGTCGCTGCCAGCTTCATGTATACCAAGTCTTGTTTTTATTAAACACCCATGTTTTGTCAAAATTTCTTGCAGTTTTGGAGCATCATGAAGTCTGTTGTCAACCAAAATTGCGACAATGTAAGTTTGGCACATTTTTAAAATCCCTCCCTTTAAATTTATAATCGGTATTTTGAAAGCTCTTCTTTAAATACATTTGAAAGATTCTCAAGGTCGGCTACTTTTGTCAAAAGGTCTTTGATGCTCTCTGCGTACATAGAGATTGAAGCTGCCATCTCCTGAGCTGATGCCGAGTTTTCTTGTGAGATTGCAGAAAGTGAGGTAATTGTTTCAAAGACAGAAGAAATCCTTTCTGCCTCAGAAGACAAGGTTTCTATCTGAGAAATTAAAGTCTCAACCACGTTAGATATTCTTTCGATATTTTGGCTGTTCTTATTCACAACCTCATTCAAAGTGGATTCGCTTTTAACAAGCTTTTCAAACTGCTGTGTTAAAGTAGTAGAAAGCATTTCAACCTCTTCTACAAATGTCTTTAAACTCTTGTTGATTGTCTTAGCAAAAGACATTGTACTGTCTGCAAGTTTTCTGATTTCGTCTGCCACAACCGCAAACCCAACACCAACATTTCCTGCCCTTGCTGCCTCAATTGATGCATTTAGCGCAAGCATATTTATCTGATTTGAAATCTCAGCAACAGTTGATGTAATCTTCATAACCTCATTAGCTTCTTCAGATAGCTTTGAACCTTTTTGAACTATCTCAGAAAACTCTGTAGAAAGAAGATTGATATCTTTTGCAGCACTTAAAATATCTTTGCCTGAGTTGTTAAGCGTCTGGTTTACATCAGCAAGGACATCTTTTGTTTGAGTTTGTTGAGATACAATTGACTTTAAATTTTCTATATTTTCATTTAAAATGGTAACAGCCTTTTCAATTTCCTCTGCCTGATGAACAGCACCTTGGGCCACGTCATTTACAATTCCAGAAACAGAGTCTGAAAGATTTTTCATCTTATCAGCAATCTCTTTGATGTTTTTTGAAAAGTTATAAATCTCATCACTTCCACCTTTTAGCAAAAGCAAATCCTTTTTAATAGAAGACTTTGTTATTACGACAATCTTTGAAAAGTCTTCAAGCTTGTCATTTGTCTTTATGAAAAGTGAGCCACTAAAATCAAGGTTTTTAAGAGAGCTGAGCTCATCTTTTATAGGCTTTAGAGGTCGTAGGATGAAGAATGCGGCAATGAATGTTGTAATGAAGGTAAGTCCAGCCATAAGAAGATGATTTGCGTATTCTTCTTTGTTGGGATCAAAGAGAAAACTTAAGATAATTACAGCTATTGTAGAAAAGATGGAAATCTTAAACTCTAATGACCTTATAAATCCTAACCCTGCAATTATATTAAATAGTGCTTTTTTAACCTTTCGGTTTGTCTTTTCAAATCTGATTCTTATTTTTAAATGATAAAAACCTTCTTCGTCCTTGAAACGCTCAATTTCTTCAAAATCCAATTTTTCATTAAAAAACTCAGCACTTCCTTCTAAAAGTCCCAAAAAGTAGTCATAAAAACCACGCTTTGAGACATATGTTATGTATGCTTCATTTGGTGAGATTTCTTCAAACAAAATGCGTGGGGGATTTGCTCCTTTTATCATGCGAGTGAGCTGAGAGTGTACATCGTCCATATACTCTAAAAAGCCTTTTAAAGAGAGTCTCTGGAAATATGACGGAAACCATTTGCTAAACGTTTTTATATTGTTTTTTCCAATCTCTCTCCACATCTGCTGAGGCGAAATGTTTGCCTTTTCACATGCATTTTCGATCATCTTGTGAACTAAACTATCATCAATGTCATCTGTCGGAGAAATTATGGTTGAATCATCTAAACCTATTCCCTTCTCAGCATATCTTTTTACATCGTCTCCCCATATATTTCCAATTGTTTCAAGCCATGTTAGAACTACTGTACCTTTCAATGCTCCATTTCCCCTTTCTAAAGATGTGCGATATATTTTAATAATACCACAAAAATATTGTGTTTTGTCATCAATGTATAATAAAAAATTAAAACTTGAAATAAAAAAAAGAGCACATTTTTAAGTGCCCTTTTCATTTCTTCTCTTGGCTTCACTTTCAACAAGCCTATCTAAGAATATTGACTTTTCAAACACCTCTTTCCTGGCGATAATACCCTTGTCGACAAGCACTTCTATTAGTGATGTTATCATCAGAGTATTTTTGTAATCAACTTCTTTCAGTTGAGCTATTTGAGATAAAACATCAACTGTCTGTTTCAATTTTTATCAACCCTTTCTTTAAGTTGTAATTGATATCATTTTGATTATTGTCTAAAATGTAATTAGTTATACATCTTTGATATTGGAGGGAAAAGATTATGAACTATTTGTGGCTCATATTTGGACTTTTATCAGCTCTGTTTGCCTCTCTTGTTGCAATCTTTGGCAAGATTGGTCTTAAAAATCTTGACACAAACGTGGCAACAGCAATAAGAGCGGTCATTATGGCCTTATTTCTGGTTTTAGTAATCATATTTCAAGGTAGGCTAAACAAAATAGGAGAAATATTGGCGAGCAAAAAGGCTATTTTGTTTATCGTTTTAAGTGGTGTTGCGGGGGCACTGTCATGGCTATTTTACTTTTTGGCTCTCAAGAATGGAAAGGTTCAGCAGGTTGCACCAATTGACAGGCTTTCTGTTGTGTTTGCAATAGTGCTTGCTGCAATTTTTCTTGGTGAGAAGATTTCGTTTTATACAGGCTTAGGAGTTTTGCTTATCGCTATCGGGTCTATTTTTGTTGCTCTTGGCTGATATAATATGATATAGAGATTTTATTTGACAAGAAAGGTGATAGACTTTTGCTATGAAAACCTGTTTTATTGTCAATACATCACTTGAAAAAGGGCTTCCAATCTATCTCAAAAGCGTTGGTTCTAATGAATACCAAGAACATGTTATAAGAAAAAATGGGCATCCTGATTATCATTATTTGCATACATTAGAAGGAAATGGATATTTGATTGTTGATGGGCAAAAGTACTTAGTTGATGAGAATACAGCCTTTTTCTTGTATCCAGGCATTGCCCATGAGTATTTTGCAGCAACATCTAAGTGGTCGACCATTTGGCTTACTTTTAATGGACCTGCATCAGAAACAATTCTCAAAACAATGGGAATAAGACCTTTTGAAATATTCAAGCTCACAAACAAAAAGTACTTGGAAGGAATGTTAGAAGCAATATCGAACAAAGCAAGTGTCTATAATTACATTGTGTCAATTGAATGCTCTCAGCTTATCTACAGCTTTATTCTTCACATGTTTTTAAACCTTCAAAATAAGATTGAAAAAAACTTTGAAAATAACTATTTAAAGCTTTTACCAGTACTTCAGTACATTGAAGAAAACTATAAAAAAACTATTTCCCTTGATGAGATATCAAGCATAGTAAATCTTTCGCCACAGCATCTGTGCACAGTATTTAAAAAAACATTTCAAACAACTCCTTATGAGTACTTAATAAGGGTTAGAATTCAAAAGGCAAAAGAACTTTTGATGAGGCAAAGCTCAATTCAAATAAAAGAGGTTTGCTATGAAGTTGGTTTTAAAAATCCAAGCTATTTTTGCTATATGTTCAAGAAATTAGAGGGTATTACCCCTTTGCAGTTTAAAAGGCTTTTTGGATAGATTTTAAAAAGTAAACGCAACATTTACCAAAGTGGAGGCGTTATAATGTTTAGAAAACAGTGTGAAAAGAATTTTATTATTTTTATTTAGGAGGGATTTTAGTGAAAACAAAAAGATTAAAGGTAATGCTAATAGTAATTGGTCTATTGTTTGTAAACGCCTTTATATTTTCTCTATGGAGAGCTGAAGCCTCGTCAGCTCCAGCATCTCAATCAAAGACAGAGATAAATGTTAAAGGAATAGCTTCAGTTTTTGCAGAGCCTGACATTGCAGTTGTGACGTTTGGTGTTTTGAGTGAAGATATTAGTGCAGATGCTGCTTATTCCAAAACATCTTCAAAGATAAACAAAATAATAGATGCAATAAGAAAACTTGGCATTGATTCAAAGGATATCAAAACACTTAGAATTAGCGTTTACCCAAAATACTCATATAACAAGGACGACAACGCATCAAAGATAATTGGTTTTTATGCATCAACAGACCTGACAGTCACAGTGAGAAATATATCCCAGGTAGGGAAAGTTGTTGACATTGCATTTAAAAACGGCGCAAATACTTTTTCTGATCTGCGATTTGACATTTCAAACGTAGCACCATACTATAATCAAGCCCTTGCAAAAGCACTTGAAAATGCAAAAGAAAAAGCAAATGTTCTGGCAAAAGGGCTTGGGATTAGCTTAGGAAAACCAAGGATTGTGAATGAAAATATCTATGTAAACGCACCACTAATTGTATACAAGACTCAGGAGATGGCACTTTCAGCGTCATCTTCACAAGTACAAGCAGGAACAATAGAAATAAAAGCAGAAGTTACGCTTACTTACTAAAATTTTTTCAAAACAAAAACAAAAAACAAATGGCAGCACTTTAATAGTGCTGCCATTTTTGAAGTCTTTATAAGTTTCTGTTTATGAAGTTTACAAAATCACTCTTTGGTCTTGCACCAATTATCTTGTCAACAGCTTGACCATTTTTAAAGAGCATGATAGTTGGTATACTCATAATTCTAAATGCATATGCAATATCGCCATAGTCATCAACATTTAATTTTGCGAACTTGACTTTGCCAGCATACTCTTGAGCGAGCTCTTCAATAACAGGCGCAACCATTCTGCATGGTCCACACCATGCAGCCCAAAAATCAACAACTACAGGGATATCCGATTGTAATACTTCCCTTTCAAAGTTTTCGCTTGTTAAAGTTACAATGTTGTTTGCCATCTTTATCACAGCTCCTTTCAATTTTTATATATACCCATTTTTATTTATTTGATAAACCTTAGTAAGGTTTCTATCAGCTCATCAATACTTTTTTCATTCTCGGTATTTTTGTACTCAGCAATACATGACTTTGAATACTTTTCAAGAATAATTGCACCCACCTTATTAAGAGCAGCCTTGACAGCTGCTATTTGAGTTAAAACCTCATTACACGACTTGTCATTTTCAATCATCTTCTGGATACCCTTTATTTGTCCTTCAATTTTGCGAAGTCTCAAAAGCAGATTTTCTTTTTCTTTATAAAGCTCATCCATTTTTCAACCCTCCGTATACCATATACCCCTATCACTTATTTATTATACCCACTTTCATTATTTTGTCAACAGAAATTTATAAGAAAATAAATGGTATTATTGATACAAAAATACATAAATAAGAATTTTGAAGAAAATTAAAGCTATAATTAGTATTACGGCTGAAAATCTTATTAAATAATTGCTAAAAGCTAAAAATTGCAAAAAATCGAGTTAATATCAACTTGACAAAAATTCGCAGATATTTATAATGAAAATCAAGGAAGGTCAAAGTAAAACAAGTCAGGGTATAAAGTCTAAACTCCATGTCGTTCGCGGTTTTCCAGAAGGCAGAATAAAAAGGTATAGTGCAAGATAAATAGGGAAAAATAATTATGTCCTTTTAGTAATTAAAATTATTGAAAAGGGAGGGATTAAAGTGTCTATCAAACCAGTTTTTGTAAGCACTTATCCCCCAAGAGAATGTGGTATTGCCACATTTACACAAGATTTGGTAAATGCAATTGAAAAATATAATGATGTAAGACATTGTTATGTAATTGCACTTAGCAAGGACAAACATCTTTATGACAATAGAGTTTTGTATGATATAAATCAAGATAAATTTTCTAATTATGTAAAAGCTGCTAATTTAATTAATGTGTCAGATATTGATGTTGTTATAATTGAGCATGAGTATGGTATATTTGGTGGGGAGGATGGGGACTATATAGTTCCATTTGTAAAGCTTATCAAAAAGCCAATCATTACAACATTCCACACAGTTTTGAAAAATCCAACAGCAAAACAATTTGAGATACTCAAAAAACTTGCTGATGCAAGCTACAAGGTAATAACTATGGCAAAGACAACAAAAGAGATATTGACGGATGTATACGACATTGAAGAGGAGAAGATAGAGATAGTTCACCATGGAGTACCATATATGGACTTAGAAGATAAAGAAACCTTAAAAAGAAAATACAATCTTGGTGGGAAAAGGGTTATAAGCACATTTGGATTAATTAGTCCCGGCAAGGGTTTGGAGTATGCTATACAAGCTATGGACAAAGTAAGAAGGGAATTTCCGGATACAGTGTATTTGATTTTGGGTCAGACACATCCAAATATAAAGAGGCTCAAAGGTGAAGAGTACAGAGACAAGCTTGTAAATTTGGTAAGAGAATTAAAATTAGAAAACAATGTGATATTTGTTGACAAGTATCTTACAAAAAGAGAGATAATGGAATACCTGCGCCTATCCGATATCTACCTCACTCCTTACATAGGGAGGGAGCAGGCGGTATCAGGGACACTGGCATATGCAATTGGCAGCGGCAAGGCAATAGTATCAACACCATACACTTACGCACAAGAGATGCTCTCTGACGGAAGAGGAATGCTGGTTGAATTTGAAGATGCTCACTCTATTGCAGATGCTATCATAACCCTCTTGAGGGATGAAAACCTCAGGAAAGAGATTGAGAAAAAGACGTTGGAGATTGGAAAAGAGATGTACTGGCACAATGTTGCAAAAAGGATGATTGATATATTCTACGATGTAGTACAGCTTAATAAGAAGGTTGGGGTGATAGCATGAAGAAAGGTATGAAACGCCTTGTCCTACCTTCGTTAAACACAAAGCACCTGTTTAGAATGACAGATTCAACTGGTATTTTGCAGCATGCAAAATTCTCTGTTCCAAACTACAAAGAAGGATATACAACAGATGACAACGCACGAGCTTTAATTGTTGCACTCAGGCTTTTTGAAAAGACAGGTGACAAAGCTTACTTGGATTTGGTTTACAGATACATGGCATTTTTGTATAATAGCTATACTGACGATGGATATTTCAGAAACTTTATGAACTACTCAAGGGTGTTTATTGACGAAAAGGGAACAGAGGACTGTTTTGCAAGGTCACTCATAGCCCTCTCTTATGTCTATTCCTCTGATGTACTTGACAGCAGCATAAAAGAGCTCTCATATGTAATGTTAAAGCGCTCGCTCAGAAATGTCCTTGAATTAAAGCATCCTATCAGTATGGCATATGCAATCATAGCTTTGTCTATGCTGCATGACATTAAAGAATTTTCAAATGAGGCAAAGATGTACTTAGAAGTCCTCTCTGAAAAACTTCTTAACCTTTACAGAAAACATTCCGATGAAAATTGGAAATGGTTTTCTGACAAACTCACATATGCAAACGCGATCATTCCTTATGCACTTTTCAGGGCATTTGCGGTAACCGAAAAAGAAAAGTATCTAAAGGTTGCAAAAGAGTCACTTGATTTTCTTACAACCATTTTATTTGAAAATGGAATTTTGCGTGTGATTGGTAACAGAGGCTGGTATGAAAAGGGGAAAGAGCGTTCATACTTTGATGAGCAGCCAATAGATGCATGTGACTGTGTACTTGCGTATACAGAGGCGTATAAGATTACTGAAGATAAAGAGTACAAAGAAAAAGCTCTAAAAGCGTTTAGATGGTTTTTGGGCGAAAATGTTCACAAACAGCCTTTGTACGATGAAAAAACTGGCGGGTGTAGAGATGGAATTGAAGAAGATGGAATAAATCAAAACCAAGGTGCAGAGTCAACAATTTGTTACCTTTTAGCAAGACTTTATATTGAAGATTTGATAAAAAGTGAAGAGAAGAACAAAGAGGTTGTGTAAAACTTCACAACCTCTTTTTTTCTTCTGATTTTTTAAAAATTGGCTGGTTTTGTTTTTCAATGGTGGTTGTAAGTTCATCTTGCAAACTTCCTTTGTTTACATGAAGAAAATTCTGGAATGTTTCTCTTTCGCTTTCAAAATCCTTAAGTTTTTTCATTTTTTAGTCATCTTCTTTTCTAACAAAAGTTTGATATTATTATTTACAAAAACTATAATTGTTATTAGAAAAATTTTTAAAACATGAAAAGAAGGAAAGAGCACAGGTGTATTCAAAGCGAATAGAAGCAATTTTGAAAATTTTAGAAAAGTGCACCACGCTTGCTGACATTGGCTGTGACCATGGCTATGTTGCTGTTGAGGCAATAAAAAGAGGGCTTGCATTGAGGGTATTTGCAGTTGATATAAATCAAAAACCTCTTCAAAAAGCAATAGAACTTTCAAAAAAAGAAGGAGTTTTTAATAAAATAGAGTTTTTCGTGGGAAACGGATTTGAACCGATTAGAGAGCCAGTTGACCAAGCTGTTATTGCTGGAATGGGTGGAGAGACAATCTCAAATATTTTGTCTTCTGCTAAAGACAAGGTTAAAAACACAAAGCTCATTTTGCAGCCCATGAAGGATATAGAACTTTTAAGAAGATGGCTTTTTGAAAATGGATTTGATATAAAAGAGGAATTTGTTGTAAATGATAAAGAAAGATTCTACGTAATAATGAAAACAGAAAAGTCATTTAATATTGAATATTCGGAGATTGACGTATATGTAGGAAGACACGTTCGCAATAAGAGCAAGGAATCATTAGAATACCTTTTGAGAAAAAAAGAGAAACTGAGAAAAATAGCAGAGATGAAGAAAGAAAATAAAAAAGATTTTTCGGAAGAAAAAAAGGTCTTAGAGATGATTGAGGAGGTTTTAAATGAATGGTAAGCATCCAAGAGATTGCAACGTTTTTGGAAAATTACTTTTCCAAGAAACTCTCATATGATTGGGACAATGTAGGGCTTCAGGTAGGTAGTTTTTCAGCAAAGGTAGACTCAATATTGATTTGTGTTGATGTCACAGAAGATGTTTTAAATGAGGCAAAAAAACTTGGTGTGAAGCTCATTATCTCACATCATCCTTTAATCTTTCAGGGGTTAAAATCAATTAAAGATGACACACCTGAGGGAAGATTAATAATAGATACTATAAAAAATGATATAGCTATTTTATCTTTTCACACAAATGCAGATGTCTCAAAGCATGGTATAAATTTTTATCTTGCAAAACTTTTAAATCTTGAAAATGTTGAAGGTTTGAGTGTAAAACAAAAAAATGGGTATTTTAAGATTGTTGTATATGTTCCCTCAGATTACAAAGAAAAAGTGTTAGAAGCCATGGCGCAAGAGGGTGCCGGGTTTATTGGAAAATATAGTCACTGCTTTTTTGCAGTTGAAGGGCAAGGCTGTTTTAAGCCACAGGAAGGTGCAAATCCTTTTATAGGGAAAATTGGCGAGCTTGAGAGTGTAAACGAGGTAAGGCTTGAGAGCATTGTTCCAGAGGACAGACTCAAAAATGTGATAAAAGCCATGCTAAAAGCCCATCCGTATGAAGAGGTTGCATACGATATATACAGACTTGAAAATGAGATTTCATATGAGTATATAGGTGTCATTGGTGGGAAGAATATTGAAGCTGAAAATCTTATAAAAGAACTGAAAGAAAAACTTAATCTCTCATTTGTAAAAGCAAGTCTTGTAAAAAACCAGTTTAAGAAGATTGCAATTGTAAGTGGTTCTGGCAAGGACTTTATAAAAGATGCTTATTTTAAAGGTGCTGACTGTCTCATTTCTGGTGAGATAGGGCATCATGGAATACTTTTAGCAAGATCGCTTGGAGTTAGTATAATTGAACTTGGACACTATGAAAGTGAAAAAGTTTTTGTAGATGTAGTTTTTGATCTCTTTGACAAATTTGATAAAAAAGACAGGCTTAAAATATACAAATCACAGGTGGATACAAGTTATACTAAGGTTTACTAAAGTAGAATTAAACCAAAAAAAGGGTGGGAAATGTATGAGTGAGTTTATTAGAAAGAGGATTCGAGAGCTTGTTGACCTTATCAATTATCATGATTATAAGTACTATGTTGAAGACAATCCAGAAATAAGCGACTACGAGTATGATATGCTCTACAGAGAGCTTGTTGAACTTGAAAAACAGTATCCAGAATACATCTTCCCTGACTCACCCACACAAAGGGTTGGTGGCAAGGTAAAAGAAGGGTTTAAAGAGGTTGTTCACAGGGTACCGCTTTTATCACTTTCGAATGTGTTCAGTGAAGGGGAGCTTTATGATTTTGACAGAAGACTGAAAGAACTTCTTGGCACTGACGATTTTAATTATGTTGTGGAGTATAAAATTGACGGGCTTTCTGTTGCGCTTGAATATGAAAATGGTCTTTTTGTAAGAGGTGCAACACGCGGAGATGGTAATGTGGGTGAAGACGTTACTGAAAATTTAAAGACAATCAGGTCAATTCCGCTGAAGCTCAAAGAAGATATAAACATAGTTGTCCGTGGCGAGGTGTTCATGCCAAAAGATGAATTCATAAAGCTAAACCAAGAAAGAGAAGAAAATGAAGAGCCGCTTTTTGCAAATCCAAGAAACGCAGCAGCAGGGTCGCTTCGCCAGCTTGACCCCAGAATAACAGCACAGAGAAAGCTTGATATATTTGTTTTCAATGTTCAGTGGTGTGAAAAAGAACTCAAAACTCACGATGAGGCGCTAAGGTACCTAAAACATTTAGGATTTAAAGTTTCACCTGACTATGTTGTTTGCAGCAATATAAAAGAGGCATATGAAGCTATTAAAAAGATAGAAGAAAAAAGGGGCATGCTTCCTTTTGAAATAGACGGTGCTGTTGTGAAACTAAATCAATTAGCCCTGCGTGATGTGGCAGGTTCAACTGCAAAGTCGCCAAGATGGGCAGTTGCTTATAAATTCCCGCCAGAGAAAAAAGAGACAAAGCTCATAGATATTGAAGTAAATGTTGGCAGAACAGGTATTCTTACTCCAACTGCAGTGCTTGAACCTGTAAGAATCTCAGGTTCGGTTGTGTCACGTGCAACTCTTCACAATATGGACTATATAAGGCAAAAGGATATCAGAATTGGTGACACAGTAGTAGTTCAAAAAGCAGCGGAGATAATACCAGAGGTTGTTGAGGTTGTGTTTTCAAAGCGCACAGGAAATGAGAGGATTTTTGAGATGCCAAAAAAATGTCCTGTGTGCGGAGCAGATGTTATAAAGTTTGAGGATGAGGTTGCATACAGATGCACAGGTGTTGAATGTCCTGCAAAAAGCTACAGGCTAATTTTGCACTTTGTGTCGCGTGATGCAATGGATATTGCAGGCATGGGCGAGATGATAGTAAAAAATCTATTTGAAAGGGGTTTAATCAAGACACCTGCTGATATTTATGATCTGAAGTTTGATGATTTAGTAAACCTTGAGAGGTTTGGCGTCAAATCTACAAACAACTTATTAAAGGCTATAGAAGCGTCTAAAAAACGACCTCTTGACAGACTAATATTTGCCTTGGGTATAAGACACATTGGACAAAAAGCTGCAAAGACATTGGCAGAGCATATATCCTCAATTGACGACCTTTTTACCATTACCGAGGAGGAACTTTTAAAGCTTCCTGACTTTGGTGAGAAAATGGCAAAAAGTGTTGTAACCTTTTTCCGTCAGGAGCAAACAAAGCACCTGATTGAAAGGCTAAAAAAAGCAGGGGTTAATACAGTCTCTGAGAAAAAAGCAAAGTCAGACCTCTTAAAAGGATATACATTTGTGCTGACAGGTGCTCTTTCAAAGTACTCAAGAAGCCAAGCAAAAGAGATTTTAGAGACTTTGGGGGCAAGAGTGAGCGAAAGTGTCTCTAAAAAGACTACTGCTGTGATTGTTGGTGAGGACCCTGGCAGCAAACTTACAAAAGCCCAAGAGCTAAATGTAAAGATTTTGTATGAGCAAGATTTTGAAAAGCTAATTTCTGCAAAGTCACGCGAAGAGGTTGAAAAGATTTTAATGGAGTGAGTTTGTTGGCAAACGCAAGAAAAAGAAGAATCAATAGGCTGAGGTATATCACCAATGTGTTTATAAAACATGGATTTGGGTATGTGTTTAGCAGCACCCCACTTGTGCGATTTAGAAGATTTTCCGAAAATAGGATAAACAGAGGTGTAAGGCTAAAAAAAGCTTTAGAGGAGCTTGGCACAACATTTATCAAGATGGGTCAGCTACTTGCAAACAGACCGGATTTAGTTCCTGAAGACATTATTGTTGAGCTAAAAAAATTACAAGAAAATGTAAAGCCCTTTTCTTTTGAAGAAGTAAAAAATGTATTAAAAGAGGAAAATTTGCTTGAAAAGTTCGAATACATTGAAAAAGAGCCAATTGCAACAGCGTCAATTGGGCAGGTTCACATCGGATATGTAAATGGTCAAAAAGTGGCCATTAAAGTAAGAAGACCAAATATTGACAATGAAGTAAAAACTGATATAGAGATATTGAGAAAGCTTGCATCTATTTTAGACAGGTACTCACCAGTTAAAAGTATTATAAGCTTTTCTGAGATTGTAAATGAGCTTGCAAATGTCCTTTTGCATGAGATTGATTTTAGGTTTGAACAGAGCAATATGAAAAAACTCAAAAAAGCTCTATCAAACAAAGAAGTTATCATTCCAGATGTCTATGATGAACTTTCATCAGATAAAGTTTTGGTTACAAGCTTTATTGAAGCAAAAACATTAAATGCTATTGATGTTGACTCTCTTCCTCAAAATGAGAGAGTAAAACTTGGGAAAAAGCTTATAAATCTTTACCTATCACAAATATTTGAACTTGGAATATTCCACGCAGACCCTCACCCTGGTAATATTCTAATTACAAATGACCATGGCATTGCGTTTGTAGATTTTGGTATGATAGGAAGACTCAGTAGCCAAGACAAAGAAAGCCTTTCAACTTTGTTACTTGGAATAGTTCTAAATGACAAGAAAATGGCAATAAAGGCGTTTAAAGAGCTTGGGATTATTAGCAGGGGTGTTGATGCCAACAAGTTTTACAAGGAAGTTGAGAATATAGTTAATCATTATATCAACCAGCCTATTGCTTCAATTAAAATTGCGGAGATATTCAATGACGTGTTCAAACTCACATTTAAGTATAAGCTAAAAATTCCTGAGCAGCTTGTTTTACTTGGGAGGACTCTGAGCCTTCTTGAAAATAGCATAGCAATTTTGAAGGTTGATTTGAACATCTTAGAAGCAATTTTGCCTTATGTAAACAGGCTAATTTTGAAGAGTAGATTGTCAAAGCTGAGACTGACAAATATCCTAAATGTGCTATTTTCATATTTTAATCTATTTGAATTTCTGCCCAAAAAAGTTGAAACAATCCTTGACAAGCTTGAAGATGATGAGTTTATCTTAAACATTGAGCTAAAGAATTTAGACAAGGTACTGCAGAGAATTGAGAGGCTTGCAAATAAATTTTCACTTTCGATTATACTTCTGTCTGTGAGTATAATAATTGCAGGGATGACAGTTGGGGGGCTTTTGTCCCCTGCATTATATAAAACAATTTTATCTACTTGGTATTTATGGGCTTTAAGATTGGGTATATTAATATTGATTAGCCTTATTATTGTCATGCTTTTGATGATTATAAGAAAAGAAAAATAAAATTATGGAGGTGTAAAAAAATGAAAGACCTTTTAGAAAAGGTTATCAACATTGGGCTTGGTGTATTTGCGCTATCTAAAGAAAAGGTAGAAAGGGTTGTGAACGAACTTGCTGAGAAAGGTGAGATTAGCAAGAATGAAGTACAAGAGGTAATTCAAAAGATAATGGAAAAAGGTGAAGAACAGAAAAAAGAGCTAAACGAGTATATATCAAAACAGGTTGAAAGTATATTGAAGAAGATGAATCTTGCAACAAAGTCTGAGGTTTTGACAGAAGAAAGAATAAGAGAGATTGTAAGAGAGGAAATTTCAAAGTCTCAAAATCAATAAATAAAACTACTTTTTTTAATTTTTTTTGACATATTGATGAGAAAGTTATATAATAAAATAAAAACCGACTATTTCGATTGGATTTGGGGGTATATAAATGATTTACAACAATATAACTGAGTTAATTGGAAAGACACCGCTTGTGAGGCTAAATAAGCTTTCAAAAGAACTTGATGCAGAAATCATTGCAAAGATAGAGTATTTCAATCCTGGCGGAAGTGTTAAAGACAGGATAGGTCTTGCAATGATTGAGGATGCTGAGAAAAGGGGACTAATTAACAAAGACACAGTGATCATTGAGCCAACAAGTGGCAATACAGGTATTGCTCTTGCAATGGTATGTGCTGTAAAAGGCTACAAGCTCATTTTGACCATGCCAGAGACAATGAGCATTGAAAGAAGAAAGCTGCTTCGGGCATATGGTGCAGAGATTGTTTTGACACCTGGTGAGAAGGGAATGAAAGGTGCAATTGAAAAAGCTTTTGAGATTTACAACTCAACTCCTAACGCTTTTATGCCTCAGCAGTTTGAAAATTTAGCAAACCCAGAAATTCACAGAAGAACAACTGCGCTTGAGATTTGGAATGATACAAACGGTCAGGTTGACATATTTGTTGCAGGTGTTGGCACAGGTGGTACAATTACAGGTGTTGGAGAAGTGTTAAAAGAGAAAAAACCAAGTGTGAAAATTGTTGCGGTTGAACCTTTTGAGTCTGCAGTGTTGTCAGGTGAGATGCCACGGCCTCACAAGATACAAGGAATCGGTGCTGGGTTTGTACCAAAGGTTTTGAACACAAAGATTTATGACCAGATAATAAAAGTAAAATCTGATGATGCGTTTGAGATGTCAAGGTACTTAGCAAGAGAAGAAGGGATTTTGGTTGGAATCTCATCAGGTGCAGCACTTTATGGCGCCGTTGAGGTTGCAAAAAAGAGTGAGAATAAGAAGAAGATGATTGTTGTTCTTCTTCCTGACACAGGTGAGAGGTATTTATCAACAGATTTGTTCAATGTGAATGTGTAAAAAATTCCGGCTCTACGCAGTCTCTGCATAGAGCCGTTTTTTATTTTCCACTTTGGCTTTCCTTCCATGTCTTGTATGCAAGTTTTGCAATACCACCTGCAATATGAGTTTTTTCGACACTATCACCACTTTCGAGCTTGCTCTTTGCATACTCAGGCTTGCTCTGCAAAATTGCTTTTGTTGTTTGAGTGCTAATTCCCAAAAATTCAGCAATCTCATCTGCTGATTGGTTTTCTTCACTGTGAAGGTAAATGACAAAAATAGCTTCCATCAGTGATGCAAGCCATGTAAGTCTTTTGTACTCAACAAGCTTTCTTGGTCCACCCAAGATGTCAATAGCAATTGAGAAAATTTGTTTTATAACCTCATCGATATTTTGCTGCACCAAATCAATCCTTTTCATGGCCTGCACCCCTTTTTTGTATATTTTATTTACTTTATTTATTCTTTGTCTTCTTTTTGCTGGCCTGCTATATATCCGAGCGGGTACAGAACCTTTATGAGTCCGTTTTGCTCAATCTCAAATACATATGTTTTTGAATCATGGCCACACATTCTACATCCATCAACTCTCAAAAGACGAATAACATCACCAATTGGTCTTTTGAATGTACTGCTGTCAAACCTGTTCATAATAACTTGTTTTGAAAATACAATTGTGCCATCAACAATATGACTTACTGCATATCCGCCTGCAGCCTCAGCAGAGAGATGTTCCTGTCCACTTCGCTTTTGTGAAATCATCAAGGTTGTGAGTCTCTTTGATTTTAGAAAATTATAGATAGTTCTCACAATTTCTCTTGCGTAAATCTCTTTTGATTCAAATAATCCTGTAACAGAGTCAATTACCACGTTTTTTATATTAAATCTTGTGGCTGCATTTTCTATTGTCTTAATGAAGTTATTTATGTTACCGCGGATATTAAAGTCTTTGGTAATGTCAAGCATGTACACATTTTCTTCAACTTTTGACTTGTCAATATTCATGGCAGCAGCACGTGAAAGAAGTGAAGAGTACAGAAACTCCGCAGGTGTTTCAACTGTGATATAAAGAACGCTATTTCCTTCATTTGCTTGAGTAACAGCAAACTGCTCAGCAAATAGACTTTTCCCAGTGTCAGCAACACCACTTAGGTTTATAACAGAATACGCGGGAATTCCACCAAGTGGTTTTACAACAGGCTTGCCAGTTTCTTTTGAAAATTCAGCCTTGTAAAAAAGCTTATCTATGCCATCCACTCCAGTTTTTACTCCAAACAGCTCTGGTGCAGACTTTGACAGGTCTTTGAGCTTTACAGCATCTACTGTGGCTTGTACTTCACTGCTTGTTTTGTTCACTTTTTTTCACCCCCCTTTTTTTGATTAAAGGAGGATTATATACTCTTCCAATTATAAAAATAATTACAAATATAGACTTTGTCAAGGTCAAAAAAGGTCAAAATTTGCGAAATTTTGCGTCAAATGGCTAAAAAATTGAGAAAAATTACTCTTTTCTTTCACAGCTTTGATTTTTAGCTTTATTCTGAAAACCTTCTGAGATTTTGCTTGACTTGTTAGAAAAAATTTGATATCATTTAATTGAGAATAATTCTCAATTAAAATAAACTATCAATTACAACACGTTTTCAAAGACAAACTTGAGCATTGAAGATTGTAAAAAAAGAGGTGAGGATTTATGACATTGGACATGGTATCAAAAGGGCAGGAAGTTGTGATAAAGAGTATAAAGAGCAAAAATGCAAGGATATATGCACTGAGATTTGGGATAAATGAAGGAAGTAGAGTCAAGTGCATTGCTAAAATAAACAATGGGCCTGTTATTTTACGCAAAAACCATCAAGAGGTTGCGATAGGGAGAGAACTTGCAAAACAGATAGAGATTGAACAATGATATGAAAGGGGTTTGAAAAGAAAATGCATTGTCACTGCCAGTCATTTGAACTACTCAAACTTCCTCAAGACAAAGAAGTCATAGCTCTTGTCGGTAATCCTAATGTTGGAAAGTCAGTAGTTTTTAGCAAACTCACTGGTAAATATGTTGAAGTTTCAAATTTTCCTGGAACAACAGTTGATATAAACTATGGATTTTACAAAAACTATGTAGTAATTGACACCCCCGGTGTTTATGGCATCTCTTCTTTTAATGACGAGGAGATAGTTACAAGAGATATTGTTCTGAGCGTTGACAAAGTGATAAACGTTGTTGATGCTCTTCACCTTGACAGAGATTTATTTTTAACCCAACAGCTCATAGACTATCAAAAGGACATAATTGTTGTTTTAAACATGTTTGATGAGGTTAAAAAAAATGACATGAAGATTGACATAGATGCCTTAAAAAAGACCTTAGGTGTTGAGGTAATTGTCACTTCAGCAACCAAAGCAGAAGGCATAGAAAAGCTCCAAGAGGCGATTGATAAAAACCTTTTTAGAAAAGGCAATCCTACACCACAGCTTCAAAAACTTTTACAGGAGGCAGGTATGGAATTTTCTAAAGATGGCCTTGCTACAGCTGAAAATATCTTCAACCCTTCGATTTCAGAGTTGCAAGAGAAGATTTACAGTTTAAGAAGATCTCATGTTGATAAGATATTTGAAAAAGCAGTAAGATTTGACACAAAAAAGCTTGAAATTAAAAATAGAATAAGTGAAATACTTGTAAATCCTATAACTGGTATTCCCATTTTAGCAGCAACTCTTTATATAATGTACTACTTTATGGGTGTGCTTGTTGCTCAGAGAGTTGTTGATTTTACAATGAATAAGGTAATGGGTGAGTATTATCTTGGATTTGTGAAAGGCTTACTCACTCCATTTGTAAAAAATATCTATATACAAAAAATTTTAATTGGTAACTACGGCCTGCTTTCTATGTTTCCAGTAGTTTTTTTAGGTCTTCTATTTCCTCTTGTGGTTGCCTTTCACCTTTTTATGAGTATATTAGAAGACAGTGGGTATCTTCCAAGAATTGCAGCACTTGTTGACAAAGTATTTAACAAGATTGGTCTTAATGGCAGAGCTATAATCCCGATTATATTGGGGTTTGGATGTGTCACAATGGCTACAATGACAACAAGGATTTTGGGCTCAAAAAGAGAGAGGGTTATCACTATGTTTTTACTTGGGCTTGCAATTCCGTGTTCTGCTCAGCTTGGAATTATAAGTGGACTGATAGCAAGACTTGGTTATTGGTATCTTGTTATATATATACTCATTATTGGTTTAGTATTTGGGATTGTAGGAAGGATATTGAACAAGGTTATACAAGGCAGCTCAACGTCGCTATTTATAGACCTTCCTACTTTAAGAATTCCGCTTATATTAAACGTTATTAAAAAGACATATTACAAGTCTAAAAACTTCCTGATTGAAGCACTGCCTATATTTGTTTTGGCAACACTTATACTTGGATTTTTGGACGCAACAGGTTTTCTTAAAATTATTGAAAATATAGCACAGCCCATTGTTACAGGTTTTTTGAAACTTCCAAAGAGAATGACAGAGGTGTTTATTCTGAGCATTATAAGACGAGACTATGGTGCAGCAGGGCTTGTCACAATTCCTACCACAAAAAGACAGATGTTTGTGGCACTTGTAACAACTACTCTGTTTGTTCCTTGTATAACATCCTTTGCCATGATGACAAAAGAAAACGGGCTAAAGTATTCACTTTTTATTTGGGTTTCTTCGGCTGTAATAGCCATTTTGGTGGGAGGACTTTTAGCACATATTATGATTGTTTAAAAATTCTCGAAAAAGAGGTGCAACTTCAAAATGAAGACAAAGTGTCCTGTATGTGGTTATGAAGCTGACATTACAAACAAAAAATGTCCAAGATGCAACTCTTCGCTTTTGGATTCTTTAAAATGCAGAGGTAATTGTAAAGGTTGTAAGCAAAAGTGCTCTATAAGATATTGACATGTCAGTTTGGTTGAGAATAAAATGTATATCATAAAATAGAGAAGTTATAATTTTAACTAAATGGAGTTGGAGAAAATCAATGAGCAAAAATCAATTAGAGGAGATAAAAGAACAACTTAAACAAAAGGGATATAAGCTAACAACACAGAGGAGGATAATTCTTGATTCTATCTTGGACAATCAAGATAAGCATCTGAGTATAGAAGAAATTTATAGGATAGTTAAAGAAAAGATGCCAGAAATAGGACTGGCAACAGTGTATAGAACAATAATGCTTTTAAGTGATTTAAAAGTGCTCAATAAAATTGACCTTGACGATGGATGTTCACGGTTTGAACTTTCAAATAGTGAAGATTCGCATAACCATCACCATTTGATTTGTATCAAATGTGGTAGGGTAGAAGAAGCAGAAGACGACCTTTTAGAGGCTTTAGAAGAGCAGATTGAAAAGAAAAAGGGATTTAAGGTGATAAATCATATGGTAAAATTCTATGGCATCTGCAAAGAGTGTAAAAAGGAATGAGAGAAAAGCCTCTCATTCCTTTGATTTTATAAGAACCTTATAGAAACTGCCGTTGTTGTCATCTTTGTTTCCAAAGCTATCTTTAAATGCTAAGTATAAAAATCCATTTATCAAAGTTGGGATTACCATTAGATATTCTGAGTTTTTTCTGATCATTTTGCACTCATAAATTTTTTCTATCAAATCATCTCTTCCAAACCCAAATTGAAGGTAAATATCCTTCTTTAGTCCATCAAGTAAGATGCCTCTGTTATAAATTATCATCAGCTTATCACCAGAGATAGGTTCTTGAGGGTATAGCTTAAATGGCAGGTCCATTTTAAAATTTTTTCACCTCACTTTGCAAACACATGATTGCCTATAACAGCAACAATTGGCCTGCTCCAAATCCATTTATTTGTTGTCTTTGCCGGGTTGAAAAAGTAGAGAGCTCCCCCTGTTGGGTCCCAGCCGTTTAGAGCATCTCGTGCTGCATTTATCGCAGAGGCTGTTGGCGGTAGATTAATCTGCCCGTTTGAAACAGACTCAAATGCCCCGGGTTGGTATATGACACCTGCAATGGAGTTTGGAAAGCTTGGATGCCTTACTCTATTTAGCACAACAGCTCCAACTGCAACCTGTCCAACATAGGGCTCACCCCGTGCCTCTGCACTGATTAAGTGGGCAAGAAGGTTCAGATTAGAATTGTAAGATGAGCGTGAAGTTGTGGTTACAATTCCAAGTGCTCTTAAGGTCTCACTTCCCGCAATTCCATCAACTTTTAGACCGTTTTTGGCTTGAAAATATCTCACAGCCATATATGTTTTGTACCCGTATATTCCATCGATTGGTCCATCATAATATCCCCATTGTTTAAGTCTTCTTTGAATTTCTATAACCTCACTTCCAGTTGAACCATAGTAAGATAAAACAATGGGGTTCACTACATATCTGAATTTTATCTGTTCATAATGAGAAAGTGTATAAAGAGTAGCAATCAAAAGAGCACATGCCAATAAGACCTTTATATACCTCATTCCTTTCACCTCATGTAACTTCAAAAATTTAAATAGCTTTTTAAAAATAGTATGTCTCTTGATTTTTGAGAATATGTATTGTGAATAACAAGCCGAGGTTGTGTAGATAATTTAATTATAGGAAAATAAAAGGAATTGGGGTGAAAGGTTGTGAAAAGAATTTTAACACTTTTAATTTTATCTTTCTTTCTTTCGAGTTTAAATTTTATAAGAGCTTTTTGTCAAACGCAAAATAATGAACTCACAAATAGTCCTGAACTTTCTGCAATGTCTGCAATACTTGTTGACTTTGACACAGGCAGAGTACTTTTTGAGAAAAACTCTCATGAAAAACTTCCCCCAGCTTCAATTACAAAGATAATGACAATGATTTTGATATGTGAGGCAATTGAAAAAGGTAAACTTAAGCTCTCTGACAAGGTAATTGCAAGTCAGAACGCTGCAAGTCTTGGTGGCTCCCAGGTATACCTAAAAGAAAATGAAGAGATGACAGTAGAAGAACTTTTAAAATCCATTGCAATTGCATCTGCAAATGATGCCTGTGTTGCCTTGGCCGAGCATTTGGCTGGAAGTGTTCAAGGGTTTGTTTATATGATGAACCAAAAGGCAAAAGAGCTTGGTATGCTCGATACAAACTTTGTAAATCCATATGGACTTGATGCAGAAGGACATTATACCTCTGCATATGATGTTGCTGTTATGTCAAGAGAACTATTAAAACACAAACTCGTAAGAAACTATCTTACAACATGGGTTGACACTGTAAGAGACGGTAAGTTTGGGCTTACAAACACAAACAAACTTGTGAGATTTTATAGAGGTTGTACAGGTGTAAAGACAGGTTCAACTGACAAAGCAAAGTTTTGTATCTCAGCATCAGCCCAGAGAAATGCTCTTCATCTTATTGCAGTTATAATGGCTGCACCAGATAGTAAAACAAGATTTAACGAGGCTGTACGACTTCTTGACTGGGGATTTGCAAATTTTGCGATGTATGCCCCATATGCAAAAGATTTTAGTTTTGGCAAGGTTAGGGTTAGAAATGGGCTAAAAAAAGAGGTAAGTGCAGTTTTAGAAAGGGATGTAAAACTCCTTGTTAAAAAAGGAGATGAAAACTCTATTGAAACCAAAACTATCTTACCAAAAGAAATACCAGCACCTGTGAAGCTTGGTCAAGTAGTGGGTAGAATAGAACTTATAAAGGACGGTAAGACTCTTGCAATTTATAACCTTGTTGCAAGTGAAGATGTTGAAAAGAGGAATATATTTGACATCTTTAAGATGCTTTTAAGATTAGAGATGTAAAGAGCCCAAAAATAAATGGTCGGGGCGACTGGACTTGAACCAGCGAACCTCTAGCACCCCAAGCTAGCGCTCTAACCAAACTGAGCTACGCCCCGACCTTTATTATTTTTGTTCTACAAATACATTATATTCTAACTTCTCTAAGATTTCAAGGCAAAAATTTGTTGATAGATAGCTATAGTAGAGCTTATAGTTTTCTCCCAGCTATACTTCTTAGCTAAGCTATAACCTTTTTCAGAAAGCTCTTTTCGAAGCTTTTCACTTTCGAGTACAAGCAAAATCTTTTCTGCGATGTCTTCCTCAAAATAAGGATTGACAAAGATAGCTGCGTCTTTTAACACTTCTGGCAGAGAAGTCGTGTTGCTGGCAATTGTAGGAATTTTACAAGCCATTGCTTCAAGTGGCGGAAGGCCAAATCCTTCATATAAGGATGGATAGACAAATAAAATGGCACCATTATATAAATAAGGCATTAGTTCTACCTCAACGTATGAAACAAAATGTACACGCTCACAAAGCCCAAGTTCTGCAACAAGACCTTTCACCTCTTCAAAACTCCTACTAAATTTTCCAGGAATTACAAGATGAATACCATCAATTTGATCTCTTATCATATTGTAAGCTTTAATCAACCTTATGAGATTTTTCCGAGGTGAAAAACCACCTACATACAGGATATACGGAAAGTCTATATTGAATCTTTGCTTAAGCATGTTTTCAACCTCTTGTTTTGAAAGGGGCTTGTAGATATCTTCTGGTGCTAAGTGTGTTACAAACACCTTTGATGGATCATAGTCAAAGTACTCACATATATCTTTTTTAGAGAATTCAGAAACAGTTATCACGCTATCTACAATCTTCAAAATCTTCGGAACATTTTCTCTAAAGATTTTTAAATAGCCCGGTCCCACTGTCTCAGGCAACCTAAATGGGATTATATCGTGAAGGGTTATAATATAACTACACTTTTTAGAAAAAGGAATGCCTATTCCGTTTTGAGGAACGTGGTAAATCTCAATATCATTTTGGATTATTATCTCCTTTATCATTATCTCTTCCCAGAATTTGTCTAGTTGTTGAGGCAAAAGATTTATGTTAATATTTTCTGCTGAAACAAACTCTATTTCAGATTTGTCGGGCCATATGATAAGGTATTCGTTTTGTTTGTCAAGTTTTTTGATATAATTTAAAAGTTGATAAGTGTAAGTTCCAATACCAGAACCTCTATACCATTTAGCTGCTCTACCATCAATGCCAATTTTCATGTTTTTTTCATTTTCAATTTGGTCAATTTTATTATATGATAATATTATTCAACGTGTTAAAAAGTGAGGTATATGTAAATGACAATAGAAATGTTGATTGAGAAAAATTTTGCAGGTATGAAACTTGAAAAGGCTATAAAAAAGAAATATCCGACAATCCCAATGAGTGTAATATTTAAACTTCTGAGAAAGGGCAGAATAAGAGTTAACTTTGAGGTTGCTCAGAAGGGTCAGATATTACAATTTGGAGATTTAATTAGCTTTGACATAGAAGAGAAGTACTTAGATCAGAAAAAAGTTGAAATTTCAAAAGTATATGAAGATGACAATATAATTGTCATTGACAAACCATATGGTATTCCTTCGCACCCCGATACAAATAACGAGTATTCTGTTGTAAATTGGATTGAAGATAATTATTCTGGCAATCAGTTGCCTGCACTTTGTCACAGGCTTGACAGGAACACTTCAGGTCTTATGATTATTGCAAAAAATAGACAAGTTTTAAACGAGATGTTAAAATATATGAGTAGAAGGGCTATTAAAAAGAAGTATTTATGCATAACAAAAAGGGTGGATTTGCCAAAAAGTGGAGTACTCGTGCACTATCTAAAAAAGGACTCTAAAAAAAGCAAGGTTTACATTTCAGATTTACCGGCTGAGGGTTATTCAGAGATTGTCACTAGGTATAAAATAATACGAGGCAAAGACGACTTGCTGCTTGTTGATGTTGAAATAGAAACAGGGAAAACACATCAAATTAGGTCCCAGCTTGCACATGTTGGGCTTTGCATTTTGGGTGATAGTAAATATGGTGACTGGGCGCTAAATAAGAAGTATAATGCAAGTATTCAGTGTCTTTGTGCTTATTACCTTAAATTTGACATAGGTAGAAAAGGAATTTTAAGATACTTAGATGGCAAGAAGATTGTCAAGGATATTGTTGAATTTCCTATTCACATTGAAAATTTAAGTAAAATAAATGTTTATAAAGAAAGAGGGCTTGAGTTATGAAAAAGATTTTGTATGTTCTGGGTTCATTTATTATAGTCCTTCTTATTGGAATAAATGCAATATTTTATTATGAGAACATGTATGTAAAAAATTATATCCCGGTTTCCCAGGAGGTTTATGATACTACAAAGAAACAAAATACATCCACACCTGCAAGGGAAAAAACTGCGGCAGATACTACTAAATCTTCTTCTGTTCAGCTAAAAAACCAGCCAAAAGAATACAAAGCAACAATCTCGCTTGTTGGCGATGTGTTCTTCAATGGGTATCTTTTAAAATCGTATTATAACAGACAAACTCAATCATATTCATTTGGAAATATAATGGAAAATGTTAAAGACATAACCTACGCAGACTTAAGTATTTTCAAGTTTGATAGTACTTTAACCTCTAATTTACCAGTTTCAACATATGGCAAATACAATGCTCCAAAAGAAACTTTAGGGTTGCTGAAGTCTGCTGGTTTTAATGTTGCAGTATTATCTTCTTTACATATTTTTGATGGCAAAAGGCAAGGTTTAGAAGATACAATTAAAAATCTAAAAGAGGCAGGAATTAGCTCTGTTGGGGTAAGGCTCTCTCCAGATGAACATACCTCAAAGGTGTTTGACATAAACAATATTAGAGTGGGTGTTGCTGCATTTACAAAAGAACTTCCAAATGTGTATCTTGGGAGCAACTCTTCATATAAAGATTATGTTGATATTTTGGACAAAGATACAATTCGAAACCGGCTTGAGTACTTGAAAGGACTCAATTGTGACATTATAATAGCATATGCAAACTGGGGATATGAAAATTCAATAAACCCAACCTCAGAGCAAAAGGAGTTTGCAAAAGAGCTCATAAAATACGGAGCTGACATTGTAATTGGAACACATACGCATACCATTCAGCCATTTGAAAAGATACAAGTTGAAGATGGAACTTCTGGCAAAAGAGAGGGTATAGTGTTTTATTCCTTAGGAAATTTCCTTTGTGACCAGACAGTTATTTTCCCATACAATAGGTTTGGGTTGACTGTAAGAATTGAGCTTACCAAAAAGGATAATAAACTTACAAAAAAGATTTTAGTAGAGCCTATATATATTTTCAGAAAGACAAGAATAAATGGCAATTACTATGATTTTATGCTTCTGAAAGCAAAGGATATTCTAAACAGGAGTGATGTAAGACAATCTTATATTCGGTATGCCAAAAAGCTTTTAGATGAGGTGCAAAGTCAACTTCAAAATCTACAATAATTTGATTTTGTAGGGGGATTACTTGAGGTGGAGAGAAGACAGGACAGAATTAGGAACTTTTGCATAATTGCTCATATTGACCATGGAAAATCAACTCTTGCTGATAGAATAATTGAGCTGACAGGTGCTTTGAGCGAACGGGAGATGCAAGACCAGGTTCTTGACACAATGGAGATAGAGAGAGAAAGGGGTATTACTATAAAAGCGCAGGCAGTGAGGCTAAATTATAAAGCAAAAGACGGTAAAGAGTATATATTTCACCTCATTGACACACCAGGACATGTAGACTTTACCTATGAAGTTTCAAGAAGCCTTGCTGCTTGTGAAGGCGCAATCTTGGTTGTGGATGCAACTCAAGGTATTGAAGCTCAAACTCTTGCGAATGTTTATCTTGCGCTTGAACATAACTTAGAAATAATACCAGTTATAAACAAAATCGACCTTCCAAGTGCAAGACCAGATGAGGTTAAAAAAGAGATAGAGGATGTTATTGGACTTGACGCATCAGATGCCCCTCTTATTTCAGCAAAACAGGGAATTAACATTGAAGAGGTTTTGGAAAGGATTGCAAGAGATATTCCACCCCCCAAAGGTGATGATACAAAGCCTTTGAAGGCTTTAATATTTGACTCTCTTTATGACAACTACAAAGGTGTTTTGGCATATGTTAGGGTATTTGATGGAGTAGTAAAACCCAATATGACAATAAAGATGATGTCAACTGGTGCACAGTTTACAGTCACGGAGGTTGGCTACTTCAAACCCGGCATGTTAATTCCTTGTGAAGAGCTAAGGGCAGGTGATGTTGGATACATTGCAGCATCGATAAAAACTGTCAGAGACACAAGAGTTGGTGATACTATCACTGATGCAAACAATCCAGCTGATGAGCCTCTGCCTGGTTTTAGAAAGTTAAACCCGATGGTGTTCTGTGGAATCTACCCAACTGGTGATACAAAATATGAAGAGCTCAAGGAAGCACTTGAAAAGTTGCAACTCAATGACGCAGCACTGTTTTTTGAGCCAGAGAGCTCTGCTGCGCTTGGTTTTGGTTTTAGATGTGGCTTTTTAGGCCTTTTGCACATGGAAATTGTTCAGGAGAGGCTGGAGAGGGAGTATGATTTGAACATTATTACAACAGCACCATCAGTTGTTTACAGGGTTACAAAGACAAATGGAGAGGTTTTGTATATAGACAATCCCACAAAACTTCCACCACCCAATGAAATAGACAAGATGGAAGAACCAATGGTAAAGGCAACTATAATGGTACCAAATGAATATGTTGGAGCAATAATGGAGCTTTGTCAGGAGAGAAGAGGAATATTTAAAGATATGTCTTATATAGAAACAACTCGTGTTATACTTACCTATGAAATGCCGCTGATGGAGATTGTCTATGACTTTTTTGATGCGCTAAAGTCACGCTCTAAAGGTTATGCTTCATTTGACTATGAATTCATAGGATATGCAGAGTCCAATTTAGTAAAGCTTGATATAATGATTAAAGGCGAGGTGGTTGATGCACTTTCGTTCATTGTGCACAGGGACAAGGCTTATCAGAGAGCAAGAAAAATTGTAGAGAAATTGAAAGAAGAAATTCCAAGACATCTATTTGAGATACCTATTCAGGCATGTATTGGTAGCAAGGTGATTGCAAGAGAAACTGTAAAGGCACTGAGAAAAGATGTGCTTGCCAAATGTTATGGCGGGGATGTGACAAGGAAGAAGAAACTTTTGGAGAAGCAAAAAGAAGGTAAAAAGAGAATGAAACAGATAGGAGAGGTTGAAATACCGCAGGAGGCATTTATGGCTGTTTTGAAGTTAGAAGAGTAAAAGGAAGTGCAAAAAGGTTGGGAAAGAAGATTGGGCTTTATATCCACATTCCATTTTGTAAGAAAAAGTGTCTTTACTGCGATTTTGTATCATATGAGAATGTTGAAAATAGTCTTGTATCTGAATATTTTAATTCTCTTCAGAGAGAACTTATTTTTTACAAAGAAAACTATGACATTGAGATAGAAACAATTTATATTGGGGGAGGTACACCGTCGGCAGTAGATCCTAAGCACATAGAAAGATTGATTGAATTTATATATTCAAATTTCAAAGTAAAAGAGAACTGTGAGACAACAATTGAAGCAAATCCAGAGAGTTTAAATGAAGAGAAGCTAAAGATTTATAAGCTCTTAAATATAAATAGGCTGAGCATTGGGGTTCAATCTTTGAATGACACTGAATTAAAAGTGCTTGGAAGGATTCATACATCGAAAAGAGCTCTGGAAATATTAGAGCTTGCAGCAAGATACTTCGAAAACTTCAATGTTGATTTAATGATTGGACTTCCATACCAAAATATAGAAAGCTTTTCTAGGACTTTGGAAACAGTAATTAGTTTCGGACCTCCTCATGTCTCTGTATATTCTTTGAAGATTGAAGAGGGCACATATTTTTATGATGCATATGAATCTTTAAAAAGTTATTTTCCTTCTGAGGAAGAAGAGAGAGGTATGTACTGGCTTGCAGTAGAAAGACTTTACGATTTTGGTATATATCAATATGAGATATCAAACTTTGCAAAAAAGAATTCTGAATGTAAGCACAATCTTAAATACTGGGACTGTGAAGAATATATTGGAATTGGCTCAAGTAGCCATTCTTTTTTTGAAGGATATAGATATTCTAATGTAAGTGACATTAAGGAATATATCAATAGTATAAAGAATGGGTATCTTGCAGTTGATACAAAGGAGTATATAGATGATGAAGAAATGGAAAAAGAGTACATTATCTTAGGACTTAGAAAAATTGAGGGCATTGATCTTTTGAAGCTTGAGAGAAGATTTAATATAGACTTTATGAAGAAGTACAAAACCCAGATAGAAAAACTAAAAAAGTATGGACTTGTAGAGATAAATTCGCATTTTAGACTTACAAAAAAAGGAATGGACCTTGCAAATATAGTGTGGCAAGAGTTTATTTAAAAAGGTCAAAGAAAGTCAAAAAATCTACTTGACAATTATCTACTGAAGTGATATCTTATATCTTAGAATTAGCACTCATCAAATGAGAGTGCTAACAGTAAGGTGAGGAAAATGCTGGATGAAAGAAAAAAAAGGATACTTCAAGCAGTCATAGACGATTATATAAATACAGGGGAGCCAGTTGGTTCACGCACTATTGCAAAAAAGTACATCTTTGGTATTTCTTCTGCAACTATTCGTAATGAGATGTCTGATTTAGAAGAGATGGGGTATTTAGAACAGCCACATACTTCAGCAGGAAGAGTTCCGTCTGATAAAGGGTACAGATACTATGTTGATGAATTAATGAAGGTTACAAGGCTTTCACCGCAAGAGGTTGAGTTTATAAGGTCACAGCTTGATGTGAAGTTCAGCGAAATAAATGAGTACATGGAGAACATAGCAAAGATTATCTCGAATCTTACAAACTATACTGCTGTGCTCTCAACTCCAAATGTAAAGAAAAGCTATATCAAGCATCTACAGCTTTTGCCGGTTGATAGCAAAAAATATATATTAATTTTGGTTACAAATACAGGACTTGTAAAAGATATTCTTTTAGATAAGCCGGAAAATATTGATAGCAAAGATTTTATATATATCACTAACGTACTTAACCAAAAGCTAAGTGGACTTAAATTAGAAGACATTGATGAAAATACAGTTTTGGACATTGAAAATAGCTTGGGCAAGAACAGGACAATCCTTTCACCAATCATTGACAATGTGTTAAGAACAATCAGTGCAGCGGACAGTACAGAAGTGGTCCTAAGTGGTATCAAAAACATGTTTGACTTTCCGGAATTCAATGATGTTCTAAAAGCAAAGATATTCTTGCATATATTTGAGCAAAAAGACATGCTACGAAAGATTATAAACTCTTCAATGCACGACCATATAACCATACGCATAGGTACAGAAAACCCAATTGAAGATTTAAAGGAGTGTAGCATTATTCTTTCCACTTACCGAATAGGCGACAGTATTGCCGGTTCAATTGGTATAATCGGGCCAAAGAGGCTCAAGTATTCACAGACAGTTTCTTTGATCGATTATATTTGCGATACGTTGTCTGATATTTTGACAAGACTTTTCACAGAATAAATAAAGAGGTGATCTTTGAAGATGTGCGAGATGGAAAACAAAGAGTTAAAGAGTGAAGAGACAAACATTTCTGAAAGTCCTCCAGCTACTGAAGAGGCGGTAGAAAAAGAGGTTTCTTCAGAGCAAAAAATCGAGGCACAAAATGAAAATAATCAAGCTGAAAATGTTCAGCAGGATACCCAGAGTCAAGAGCAAGAAGACCCAATTGAGGCGTTAAAAAAACAGCTTGAAGAGAAAGAAAGGGAAGTTGAGGAGTACAAAAGCTTGTGCCAGCAAATTGCCGCTGACTTTGATAACTACAGAAAGCGAATCGCAAAGGACAAGGAAAATATGTACTATGAAGTTGTTGCAGATGTTATAGGAAAGCTTCTTCCTATTGTTGATAATTTTGAAAGAGCAATCAGCTCTGCTAAAGAGTCGGAAAATACAAATGAAGAGTTTTTAAAAGGACTTGAGATGATAAAAAAGCAAATTGATGATATCTTCTCAAAACTTGGTGTTGAGCCTATTGAAGCTTTAAATAAGGAGTTTGACCCATACCTCCACAATGCTATTATGCATGTGGAGGATGAAAGGTATGGTAAGAACATTGTGATTGAAGAGTTCCAAAAAGGTTATAAGATAAAAGACAGAGTTATAAGATACAGCCTTGTTAAGGTTGCTAATGCAAATTAATTAATAATCAAATCGAAAATAAAAAAGGAGGTTGATAACAATGGCTCATATTTTAGGTATAGACTTAGGTACAACAAACTCTTGTATGGCAGTAATTGAAGGTGGGCAGCCTGTTGTCATTCCAAATGCAGAAGGCTTTAGAACAACTCCATCAGTTGTTGCATTTACCAAGACAGGTGAGAGGCTTGTTGGTCATGCTGCAAAAAGACAGGCTATCACAAACCCAGAAAGGACTATTATATCAATAAAGAGAGATATGGGTACAAACAGAAGAATAAAGATAGATGACAAGGAATATTCACCAGAAGAGATATCTGCAATGATTTTGATGAAACTAAAAGCTGATGCTGAGGCATATCTTGGTGAAAAGATTACACAAGCTGTTATCACAGTTCCTGCATACTTTACAGACTCACAAAGACAAGCAACAAAAAACGCAGGTAGAATTGCGGGACTTGAGGTTTTGAGAATTATCAACGAGCCAACTGCTGCAGCTTTGGCTTATGGCCTTGACAAGGAAGGACATCAGAAGATAATGGTATATGACCTTGGTGGTGGAACATTCGACGTTTCAATTTTGGAGATTGGCGAGGGTGTTATTGAGGTTTTAGCAACATCTGGTAACAACAGACTTGGTGGTGATGACTTTGACCAGAGAATTATTGACTATATAGCAGATGAGTTTATGAAAGAACATGGGATTGACCTGAGAAAGGACAAGGTTGCACTCCAGAGATTAAAAGATGCAGCAGAAAGAGCAAAGATTGAGCTCTCGTCTGCACTTCAGACAACAATTAACTTGCCATTTATAACAGCAGATGCAAACGGTCCAAAGCACATTGACATGGTATTGACAAGAGCTAAATTCGAGGAGCTTATAAAAGACCTTGTAGAAAAGACAAGAGAGCCTGTTGAGACAGCACTTTCAGATGCAAAGCTCACACCAGAGCAGATTGATAAGGTCATTTTGGTTGGCGGTTCAACAAGAATACCTTATGTTCAGGAGTTTGTCAAAAAACTCACAGGAAAAGAACCATTCAAAGGTATAAATCCTGACGAATGTGTTGCAATTGGTGCAGCAATCCAGGCAGGTGTATTGGGAGGACAGGTAAAAGACATCTTGCTGTTAGACGTAACACCACTTTCCCTTGGTATTGAGACCTTAGGTGGCGTGTTCACAAAAATAATTGAGAGAAATACAACAATTCCAACAAGAAAGAGCCAGATATTTACCACTGCTGCAGATGGTCAGACTCAGGTAGAGATTCACGTTTTGCAAGGTGAAAGACCACTTGCAAAGGACAACAAGACACTTGGTAGGTTCATCTTGGACGGAATTCCACCTGCTCCACGTGGTGTTCCACAGATTGAGGTTACATTTGACATAGACGCAAACGGAATAGTACACGTTTCTGCAAAAGACCTTGGCACAGGTAGAGAACAGAAGATAACCATAACATCCCAGACACACCTTAGCGAAGAGGAGATTCAAAGAGCAATAAAAGAGGCAGAGATGTATGCAGAGCAGGACAGGAAGAGAAAAGAGCTCATTGAGACAAGGAACAAAGCAGACTCTATCATCTACCAGACAGAGAAGCTCTTGCGTGACCTTGGTGACAAGATGACAGCAACTGAAAAAGAACAAATCGAAGCAAAACTCAAAGCCCTCAAAGATGTTATGAATGGTGAGGATAAAGAGAGAATTGAAAGAGCAATTGATGAGCTGACAAAATCATTCTACGATGTTTCAACAAGGCTGTATCAGCAAGGTTATACTCAAACTGGACCACAGGGAGGCACAAACCCTGGTGGTCAAGGCGGAACTGATGGTAATGTCAACACTGATTATAAGGTATATTAACAAATTTAGATTCTTTAGAAAAAGGGACCAAAGTCATAACACTTTAAAAATGGCTTTGGTCCTTTTTAATGATTTGTTAAAAGTTTTGCGTTGGTATATAATAATATTCAGTAAGCTAAGTGGGTGATAAAAAATGGCACAAAAAAAAGATTACTATGAAATTTTAGGTGTTCCACGAAACGCAACACAAGAAGAGATAAAAAGAGCATATAGAAGACTTGCAAAGCAGTATCACCCTGATGCCAACCCAGGAAACAAAGAAGCAGAAGAAAAATTTAAAGAGATAAATGAAGCATATGAAGTTTTAAGTGACCCTGAAAAGAGAAGAAAGTACGACCAGTTTGGCCATGCAGCATTTGACCCAACATATGGTGCTCAGGGCGGAGGATTTTCTGGTGGCTTTACAGGTGGTTTTGCAGATTTTGACTTTGGAAGTTTTGGGGACATATTTGAAGACTTGTTTGAAGGGTTTGATATCTTTGGCTCATCAAGAAGAAGAAAAGAAGCACCAAGAAAAGGTGCTGATATACAGGTTGATTTAGAACTGACTTTAAAAGAGTCGGTCTTTGGCTGTGAAAAAGAGATTCCTATTTACAGAACAGAGAAATGTTCTGTCTGTGGCGGAAGTGGTGTAAGACCGGGTGCCACACCTGTCAGATGTCAAAAATGTGGTGGTACAGGACAAATTAGGTCAAGACAGGCAACATTCTTTGGTGAGTTTACTACAATAAAAACATGCGATGCATGTGGTGGAGTTGGAACTATCATCACGGACCCTTGCAGAGAATGTGGTGGTACTGGAACTGTTAGACGTCAGAGGAAGGTGAAGATAAACATTCCAGCTGGAATTGACGATGGCCAGGTAATAACTTTAAGAGGTGAGGGTGAGAGTGGCATAAAAGGTGGGCCAAATGGTGATTTGCACATTAGAATCAAAATAGCACCTCATCCTGTTTTCAAACGAGTTGGGCAAGACCTTTATGTTGAGGTACCAATCACATTTGTCAATGCAGCACTTGGTGGAGAAATAGAAATACCTACATTGGATGGAAAGACCAAGGTAAGAGTTGAACCAGGTACACAAAATGGAGATGAGGTGAGAATTAAAGGCAAAGGTGTTCCTTATTTGAGAGGTAGGGGTAGAGGCGATTTGGTTGTGAAATTTGTTATTGAAGTACCAAAGAAGCTTTCTGAAAAGCAAAAAGAGCTTTTGAGAAAGTTTGAAGAGCTTTCGTCTGAAGAAGGGTATGAAAAGAGAAAACATTTTTGGGACAGGATAAGAGAAGCCTTTTCGTAAACTCTTTAAAGAAAAAAGGAGAAATGAATTGGTATGAAATGGTTTGAGGTTGCGATTAAAACTGTAGAAGAAGCAGAGGATGCTATTTCAAATATCTTATATGATCTTGGGGCAAATGGTGTTGTAATAGAAGACAATGAAATTTTAAAATATCCAAATTCATGGGATTATATAGATGAAAATCAATTTCCTAAACGAAATTTCGCAGTTGTTCGTGCGTATTTTCCTGAAAGTGTGAATATCTCAGAACTTATTTTCAACATTGAAGAGAGGTTAAAAGATGCTTCACAGTACCTTAATATTGGCGAGGGCGAGATTGACATCTCTGAGGTTGATGAGAAAGACTGGGCAAACGAGTGGAAAAAGTATTACAAGCCTGTTGAGATAGGGAATATTGTCATTGTACCATCGTGGGAAAACTACCCAAATACAAAAGACAAGACAGTTATAAAACTTGACCCTGGTATGGCATTTGGTACAGGTACACATGAGTCAACAATGCTTTGTTTAGAGGCAATTCAAAGATATGTAAAAGCAGGGTTTGATGTAATTGATATTGGTACAGGTTCAGGAATTTTAGCAATTGCAGCAAAAAAGCTTGGAGCCAATAGAGTTTTAGCAGTTGATATAGATGATGTTGCTGTAAAGGTTGCAAGAGAAAATGCTGCTTTGAACAATGTAGAAATTGAAATTAGGCAAAATGACTTGGTTTTTGGAATTGAAGAAAAGTTTGACATAGCAATTGCAAATATCATAGCTGATATAATAATAAAATTGGCAAATGATATTAAAAACGTTCTTAAAGAAGATGGACTTTTTATCTCATCTGGAATTATTGAGGAAAGACTTGATGATGTATTAAAAAGCTTCAAAGAAAATTCTTTAGAAGTAGTTGAAATCAAAAAACTTAATAACTGGTGCTTAGTGGTAGCAAGAAAGTAAAAGTAGTATAGGGTGATAGACATTGCCTATTTTTTTTATTGAGAGCAAGAACATTGTCAATGACATTGCATATATAACAGACAAAGATGATTTAAACCACGTAGTAAAAGTTTTGCGCAAGAGAGAAGGAGAGGTTTTAAATCTTTGTGATGGAATATATGATTACAAAGCTAAGATTTTGGAGATTTCAAAGGATAAAATAAAAGTAGCGATAGAAGAAAAGGTTCTCAACCAGCGGGAGCCACAAAAAGATGTTTTTTTATTTCAGTGTATTATAAAAAATCAGAAGATGGATATCATAATTCAAAAGGCAACAGAGCTTGGGGTAAAAACCTTAGTTCCTGTTATTTCAAAAAGAGTTGTTATTGATATCAGCGAAAAGGAAGAAAAAAAGATACAGCGTTGGCAGAAAATTGCTAAAGAGTCCCAAAAGCAATGCCTAAGACCATATTCGCCACAGATCCAAAGACCTATTGAAATAGGTAGAGTCAAAGACTTTTTAGATGAACTTGATCTTCTTATAATTCCATACGAAAAGGAAAACAAAAAAACCTATTTGGATATTCATTCCAACATAAATAGAGTAGGTATATTAATTGGACCGGAGGGTGGTTTTGAAGAAGAGGAAATAGAGATTTTTAAAGACTTGCAAAAAGTCAGAATAGTCTCACTTGGAAAGCGCATTCTAAGGAGTGAAACTGCAGCTATTTCGGTAATTTCTATTGTCATGCACCTTCTTGGTGAGATGTGAAAGGAAGGGTAGAAGATGGTTGTATATTTTGACAATGCAGCAACAACACGTCCATTCGATGAGGTTATAGAAGGTTTGAAAGATTTTTTGGCCCAAAATTATGGTAACCCATCATCCTTGCATAGGCTTGGAGTCAGCGCTGAAAAGGTGTTAAAAGAGGCAAGATGGAAAATAGCTCAAAAGATAAATGTAAATCCTGAAGAAATATACTTTACATCTGGGGGTACAGAGGCAAACAATTTAGCACTGATTGGAATTGCCTTTGCTAATCAGAAAAGAGGAAATAAAATAATCTCAAGCCCTGTTGAGCACCCATCAGTATTAAATACACTTGAGCACCTGAAAAGATGTGGATTTGAAGTGCGCTTTTTAAAGGTTGATCAAAACGGAAATATTGACTTTGAAGAGCTCGAAAATGAAGTGGACGATGAGACAATTTTAGTAAGCGTCATGCTTGTAAACAACGAAACAGGGCATATTTTTGATGTAAAAAAGATAGCTGAAGTGGCAAAGAGGAAAAATCCAAATGTGATTGTTCACACAGATGCGGTTCAGGCGTTTATGAAGGAAAAGACCAATGCCAAAGAACTAAACGTTGATTTGATGTCAATAAGTGGGCATAAGATTCACGCATTAAAAGGGATTGGAGCCTTGTATATCAAAAAGGGGATCAACATTCAACCAATAATTTTTGGTGGGGAGCAGCAAAATGAAGTAAGACCTGGGACAGAGAATATGCCAGGTATTTTTTCGATTTATAAGGCAATTGAGGTGTATGAAAGGCTGCAAAATGAGCAGCCAAATAAGCTAAGAATGATAAAACAAAGATTTATTGAGGGGCTAAGAAGTTTTGATGATGTTGTGATAAATTCACCACTTGACAATACATCTGACGCAATTTTAAATGTGTCATTTTTAGGGATTAAATCCGAGGTTCTGCTCCATACTCTTGAAAGCTATAATGTATTCGCATCGTCTGGTTCTGCTTGTTCATCAAGGGGCAGAACATATAACAAGGTTCTTTATAGCATGGGAAAATCAATGGAAATTGCACAAAGTAATATACGTTTTAGTTTTTCTTATTTGAATAACCTTGAAGAAGTTGATTACACACTTGAAGTATTGGAAAAATCGCTCAAGTTTTTGCAGAAAATAAAAAGGTAAAGGATGAATGGAATGAAGGCTATATTAATAAGGTATGGTGAACTTGCCTTAAAAGGATTGAACCGTCCTTTTTTTGAAGAAAAGCTTGTGAGGAACATAAGAAGGAAACTTAAAGATCTTAAAAATGTAGAAAATATTTCAATTACAAAAGAACAAGGGAGAATATTTATTGAAAACCTTTCTCAAAATGATTTTTATTTTGCAATTGAGAAACTAAAAAAAGTCTTTGGCCTTGTTGGGTTTACTATTTGCGAAGTTGCAGAAAAACAAGTAGAGGCTATCAAGTCTGCAGCTTTGAACATTGCCCTTAATGAGATTCAAAAAGGTAAGAAAACCTTTAAAGTTGAAACAAAGAGGGCTGATAAGACATTTGAATTAAGGTCGCCAGAGCTTTCAAGACTTATTGGCGCACATATTCTTAAAAATCTTGCTGACAAATATGGTCTTAAGGTTGACGTGCACAATCCAGACTTTGAGGTAAATATTGAGATAAGGGACAAAGCATATGTGTATTCGTCAGAAGAGAAAGGTATTGGTGGTATGCCACTTGGCACAGGGGGCAAGGCACACCTTTTGCTCTCTGGCGGGATAGACAGCCCTGTTGCAGGGTTTATGATAGCAAAAAGAGGTGTTGAAATAGAAGCGGTCCATTTTTACAGCTTTCCATATACAGGTGAGAAGGCAAAAGAGAAGGTCATTGACCTTTGCAGGGTTTTAGCTCAGTTTACAGATAGACTAAAACTTTACATTGTACCTTTTACTGAAATTCAGACTACTATCTATGAAAAGTGCAATAAGAGGTATCTTACAATTATTATGAGAAGATTTATGATGAAGATTGCAGAAAGGATTGCTAAAGAAAACGGCGGTTTAGCTCTTGTGACTGGTGAGAGTATTGGGCAGGTTGCAAGTCAAACAATGGAAAGTATCATTTGTACAAACGCTGCTGTATCAATGCCAGTCCTAAGACCTCTTATTGGCATGGACAAAGAAGAGATAATAAGAATTGCAAAAAATATTGGCACGTATGACATCTCAATCTTACCATATGAAGATTGCTGTACAGTATTTGTTCCAAAACATCCAAAGACCAAGCCAAAACTTGAAGAAGTTATTAAAGAAGAGGAAAAATTGGATGTATCATCATTGATAGAGAGTGCCATTTCAAATACTGAGTGGATGGTGATAGAAGATAGGTGATTTAGTTCGCCTTCAAAAGTTTATGGCTGACTGTGGGGTTGCGTCACGCCGAAAGTGCGAAGAAATTATTCTCCAAGGAAGAGTAAAGGTAAATGGTAGAACCATTACAGAGCTTGGCTTTAAAGTTGACCCTCAAAAGGATGAGGTCTTGGTTGATGGCAAAAAGCTTGTACCAGTCCAAAAGAAAGTTTATATAATGCTCAACAAGCCATTTGGTGTGATATCTTCTGCAAGGGATGAGAAGGGTAGAAAAACTGTTGTAGACCTTGTAAAAGACAAAGTGGATGTTAGAGTTTTTCCTGTAGGAAGACTTGACTTTGACACAATAGGGCTTATACTTCTTACAAATGATGGAGAGTTTGCATATAAAGTTACACATCCCAAACATGATATTGAAAAAACATATATTGCACTCATTGAAGGTGTGCCAACAAAAGGAGAGATTGAGCAGTTTGAAAAAGGCCTTTTGATTGACGGAAAACTGACTTCACCTGCGAAGTTTAGGATTTTAAAGGTTTTTAAAGGAAAGTCTCTTGTTGAGATAAAAATACACGAAGGAAGGAACAGACAAGTAAGAAAAATGTGCGATGCAATTGGACACAGGGTATTAAAACTTAAAAGAGTTGCAATAGGCAAGCTAAAACTTGGCAAGCTAAAAGAAGGAGAGTTTGTTTTTTTAGATGAGAATATGGTGAACAAGGTGTTTGAAAAATAAGAGTTTTAGAAAGGAGACGGTTACATTGGCAGATGAAAGAGTAAAAGTACTTGCAAAAAATCTTATAGAATACTCTGTTGATCTAAAAAATGGTGAAAAGATTTTGATAGAACTGATTGGGGAAGAAATTGATTTGGCAAAGGAGCTTATAAAGCTTTCATATCAAAAAGGCGCAATGCCGTTTTTGTGGATTAAGAATCAAAGTCTATTAAGAGATCTTCTTTTAAATGCCACTGAAGATCAAATAAAAATAATTGCTGAAAATGAAAGACAACTTATGGAAAAGATGGATGCTTACATTGGTATCAGATCAAGCCAAAATCCATTTGAACTGAGTGATGTGCCAGATGATAAGATGGCGCTGTATCAGAAAATCTGGTTTCACAAAGTACACGGTGAGGTAAGAGTGCCAAAGACAAAATGGTGTATTTTAAGATACCCCAATTACTCAATGGCTCAGCAGGCAAGGATGAGCAAAGAGACATTTGAAGATTTTTATTTCAATGTTTGCAACCTTGACTACAGAAAGATGTCAAGGGCAATGGATAAGCTGGTGGAACTTATGGAAAAAACAGATGAAGTGAGAATAGTAGGTGAGGGCACAGACCTCACATTTTCAATAAAAGGTATGAAGGCTGTAAAATGTGATGGACATATGAATATACCTGATGGTGAAGTATACACTGCACCTGTTAAAGACTCTGTCAATGGGTATATAACCTATAACACCCCTTCAAACTATGCAGGTTTTAAGTTTGAAAATATTAGGTTTGAATTTAAAGATGGAAAGATTGTAAAAGCTACTGCAAACAACACAGAAAAGTTAAATAAGATTTTGGACACAGACGAGGGTGCAAGGTATATAGGTGAATTTTCAATTGGACTAAATCCATACATTACAAAGCCTATGGAAGACACGCTATTTGATGAGAAGATAGCCGGAAGCATACACTTTACACCGGGCAGTGCTTATGAGGATGCTGACAATGGCAACAGATCAGCTGTGCACTGGGATATAGTGTTGATTCAGACCCCTGAATATGGCGGCGGAGAAATTTACTTTGATGGAAGACTTATTAGAAAAGATGGAAGATTTGTCATACCTGAGCTTGAAGATTTAAATCCAGAAAATCTCAAATAAATTTTTCTCACAAACTCAAGTTTTCATGAATAACATAGAAGTAGACATAAAATTTTGTAGGGTGAGAATACTTTGGATAGCTATTTTTCAGCTCAGGAGCTTGGTACATTTGCAGGAATTACAGTTGCTACAAATGTTATTGTTCAGTTTACAAAAGGCATATTCAAAAAATGGTGCAAAGATTATGTAATTAGAATCTACACCTTTTTTGTAGCATTTGTTCTATCCTTTGTTTTTATTCCACACCAAAACACGTTAAAAGATATTACGCTACTGATGATAAATTCTATACTAATCTGCATGGCATCATTTGGGAATTATGAAATGATAAAGGACACATATCGAAAAAAGTCTACAGATGAAAAACACACCTAAATTATTTTAGGGGGATGATTTTTGGCATCCCCCTTTTTATATTCCCTTCCTACCATCCTACTTCATTGAATTTCCTTTATCTTTTCATCAAGTTCTTTTAGTTCATCTGTGATATGGCTTTTTAGTTTTGAAATCTCTTCAATCTTTGAAAACTCTTCTAACAGCAGGTTTTCTGTTTCAATTGGTATGTTGAACTCCTTTAAGTTAACTAAGTTTGTGTCAAAGTATATGTCACACTTGGGAGTAAACATGTTAAATCCCCCCTTCTAATATATATTATACCCGGTGTATTATAAATATGTTCAATGTATCCACGAATACTTCAAAAATACATGTATATTTAAACTTTAAAATCTTTGCTATAATAAAAGGTAGTTTATTGCAAGAGTAATTCCGCTTATTGAACATAAAAACACTTTTTAAGGAGAAAAAAGAAGGATGAGTGCTTTTATAAAATTTATAAATGTCAACTTTTCGTATACAAGTTCAGACGGGAAAAAAACTCCTGCGTTGATTGACATAAACTTAGAAATAGAAAAAGGAGAATTCGTGTCAATCTTAGGGCTCAACGGTTCAGGTAAGTCCACTTTAGCAAAGCTAATAAATGGGCTTTTAATACCTGAAAAAGGTGATGTACTGGTTGACGGTATGAACACAAAAGATGTAAGTCAAATTTGGGAGATAAGAAGAAAGTGTGGATATATATTTCAAAATCCTGATAATCAATTGGTTGCCTCGGTCGTTGAAGAAGATGTTGCTTTTGGGCCAGAGAATTTAGGGTTTGAACGTGAGGAGATAATAAGAGCTGTAAATGAGGCACTTGAAACTGTTGAGATGATTGAATATAGAAATCACGCAACATACAAGCTTTCTGGTGGGCAAAAACAGAGGGTTGCGATTGCCGGAATTTTGGCAATGAGGCCGGAATGTATCATTTTAGATGAGCCAACTTCTATGCTTGATCCAAAAGGGAGGAAAGAGGTCATATCGACCATCTTAAGACTCAACAGGGAAGAAAAAAAGACAATAGTTTTGGTTACTCACAATATTGACGAGATGATATACAGTAATAAAGTGGTGGTTTTAGAAAATGGAAAGATAAAATATATAGGGACTCCGAAAGAGCTTTTAAAGCTTGATTGGTTTTATGAGATGGGATTTGACATGCCTCAAATTTTAAAGCTTTCTTATGAACTTAGAAAAAGAGGCATTAATATTGATGAGGAAATCTGGACAGTTGATGAAATGGAGAGATTTTTATGTTCATTGAGATGAGAGATGCTGAGTTTATATATGGCTATAAAACACCATTTGAAAAAAAGGCATTATCTGAGGTGAACCTAACAATCTCGAAAGGTGAGTTTATTGGAATAATAGGCAAAACAGGTTCTGGGAAATCAACCCTTGTTCAGCTTATGAACGGACTCCTTGTACCTCAGCGGGGAGACGTCATTGTTGATGGAATAAATACCAAGGAGAAAAAGAAAGTAAAAGAGATTCGAAGAAAAGTTGGGCTTGTTTTTCAATATCCTGAATATCAGCTTTTTGAAGAGACAGTGTATAAAGACATTGCATTTGGTCCAAGGAATTTAGGGTTTTCTGATGAGGAGATTGACAAGAGAGTAAAAGAGGTATGTGAACTTTTAGAGATACCTAATGCTATTCTAGAAAAGTCACCATTTGAGCTGTCGGGCGGACAAAAGCGAAGGGTTGCAATTGCCGGAATTTTGGCAATGGACCCTGAGTGTTTGATTTTAGATGAACCTACTGCTGGGCTTGATATGAGGGGAAGAAAAAGAATATTCAATATCATAGAAAGACTTCATCGTGAAGTGAAAAAGACTATAATTCTTATTTCACACAATTTAGAAGATGTTGCATCAATGTGTGAAAGAGTAATTGTTCTGAATAAAGGAAAAATTTACTTTGATGGACCAAAACATGAGATATTTGAAAATATTCACCTTTTAGAAAAAAGTGGTTTGATTGCACCAGATATATTGTATCTTCAGCACAGGCTCAAAATGAAGGGGTTTCAAATTGAGAGGTTTGAGTACAGGGTGGAAGATGTTGCTGACATGATTGTGCAAAATATAGCAGGAAATATTCCAAAAAAGGGTGAGAAAGAATAATGGTGGACTTTGTAATTGGTCAGTACATCAAAAGAGATTCATTTGTGCACAGACTTGACCCTCGAACAAAGATAATAGTCTTGGTATTTTTCTGTATTTCTATATTCGTAGTGAATAATTTTTATGGGTATATATTTCTATTTGCCTTGATATTTCTGTGGACAATCTTTTCAAAGACAAACCCAATATTACTTTTACGTGGCACAAAACCTGTGTTTATTTTAATTCTAATAACTGTCATTTTTAACCTTTTTTTTGACCCAAGGAAGGCCAGTGGCAAGGTTTTTAGGTTTGACAATTACAGACAAAGGGATAATTCTCTCATTATTTTTAGTAATAAGACTTCTACTACTTATATTTTCTACCAGCTTGCTTACTCTTTCAACCTCCCCAATTGAGATAACAGATGCTTTAGAAGAGCTATTAAAACCTTTGAAAAAACTCAAATTTCCTGTACATGAGATTTCGATGATGATGTCAATTGCTTTGAGATTTATCCCAACAATCTATGAAGAGACAGACAAGATTATGAAAGCTCAAATGTCAAGGGGTGCTGATTTCGAAAGTGGAGGACTTATGAAAAAGGCAAGGTCACTTTTGCCACTTTTGATTCCACTTTTTATGTCAGCATTTAAAAGAGCAGATGAACTTGCAATTGCCATGGAAGCTCGATGCTATCGAGGATCAGAAGGCAGAACAAAACTAAAAAAACTTCAATATTCAATAAACGACTATATTTCCTTTTTAATAGCAGCAATTTTAATAGCTTTGGCTATAATGGTGAGGTGAGTTCTTTTGAGAAACATTCTTCTCACAATTGAGTATGACGGGACAAACTATTTTGGCTGGCAAAAGCAGCCAAACAAAAAAACAATTCAGGGTGTTATGGAAGAGGCAATAAAGAAAATTACAGGGGAAGATGTAAATCTTGTTGGATCAGGTCGTACAGATGCAGGAGTACATGCTTTGGGTCAAAAGGCAAATTTCAAAACAGAAAGCAAAATTCCAACAGAAAAGTTTCCACTTGCTCTTAATTCAGTCCTTCCAAATGATATCTCAATAAAAGATGCCGCTGAGGTTTCACTTGATTTTTCAGCACGATACAGTGCCAAGCAAAAGACGTACAAATATCTGATTTACAACCACAAAACAAGACCTGCTATTTTACGAAATTATGTTTATCACTTTCCATATAAGCTTGATATAGCTTCGATGCAAAAATCTTGTGAGTATTTCATTGGAGAGTATGACTTTAGCAGCTTTTGTTCAAGTGGCAGTGAAACAAATTCAAAGGTACGTCGTATTTTTGACTGCTATTTAACATTTGAAAATGGCTGTATTGCAATATACATCACTGCGAATGGATTTCTTTACAATATGGCAAGAATAATAGCAGGAACAATCTTAGATGTGGGGGTTGGCAGAATCAAACCAACAGACATTCCTCTTATAATAGAGAGCAAAGACAGAACCAAAGCTGGCAAAACTCTTCCGCCTTGGGGACTCTATCTTGTGGATGTTGTTTACTGAACATTTTTTTAAACAAAGCGAAAAATAAAATGGTGGGGATAATAGGACTCGAACCTATGACCTCTTGCATGTCAAGCAAGCGCTCTAACCAACTGAGCTATATCCCCACCAGTCATTATTTAATTTTTGCAGTATGTATTATAGCATAGATTTTTAAAATTTGCAAATAGAATAATATAGCTGAAATGCTTAATTTTAGCTGTATAATCAATAGAATTCTTAAAACAAGGTTTCTATCGTTTGACAAACAATACAGATGGAGAGGTTGAGAATGAAACGAATTTTTAAGCTCTTAGGGATTTTGATTGGAAGTGTAATTATCGCATTTATTATATTAGAGTTAATAATTATCTCTTTTGGTGTAAATAGCAAACCTAAAAAATCTGATGCTATTATTGTGTTAGGCTGTGCTGTGTATGGAAGCTTCCCAAGTCCTTTTTTTAGAGCAAGGCTAGATGAAGCTCTAAGACTTTACAATAAAGGATATGGCAGATACATAATAGTCTCTGGTGGAAAAGGACCGGGAGAGAATATTTCGGAGGCAGAGGCAGGCAAAGAATACCTTGTGGCAAGGGGAGTGCCATCTGAGTTTATTCTCATTGAAAATAAATCTTTCTCTACTTATGAAAATTTGTTATTTTCCAAAAAACTTATGAATAAGTACTCTTTAAAAAGTGCAGTGATTGTATCAAATAGATTTCACTTAAAAAGAGCAAGTATAATTGCAAAAAGAGTTGGAATAGAAGCAAGTTTTTCTGGAGTTTATGTTGGTCAATACCTTTATGAAGAAGTCCATGGCTTTCTGCGAGAAGTGCCAGCAGTTTTGTATACATATCTCATATACTTAAGGCAATGAGCGCTTTATAAAAGTGAGGGCATATTGACATCATCCTACCACTTATGATATTCTTATAAAGGTAAAAAAGAAGTAGAAGTCTATCGCTTCTCACCTATCCGACAAAGAAGAGTCGGAAGGTCAATAGGGAGTTTGAGCCAAAAAAGAAGGCTCAAAGTATGCCTATGGAGTGGATAGACTATGCTTCTATCCACTTTTTGTTTAAATCAGAATGTATTATTTATTTTCCCAGGAGGTGTTTTGATATAAATAATAAAGATTTGCTCATCAATGAGCAGATAAGAGACAAAGAGGTAAGGGTTATTGATGAAAATGGGGTCCAGCTCGGAATTATGAGTGTCAAAGAGGCACTGAGGATTGCTGAGGAGAAAAAGCTTGACTTAGTTAAGATTGCTCCTCATGCAAACCCGCCTGTGTGCAAGATAATGGATTATGGCAAGTACAAGTTTGAACTTGCCAAAAAAGAAAAAGAGGCAAAGAAGAATCAAAAGGTTATCAATGTAAAAGAGGTAAGGCTTACAACCACGATTGAAGACCATGACTTTAACGTTAAAGTAAAAAATGCTATCAGGTTTTTGCAGGATGGCGATAAGGTAAAGGTTTCTATTCGTTTCAGGGGAAGAGAGGTTTTGCATCCTGAGATTGGGGAAGAGATAATAAATAAGTTCATTGAAATGGTAAAAGACTATGGAATTGTTGAGAAAAAACCAAAGCTTGATGGTAAAAACCTTACAGCGGTTATAGCGCCCAAACAACAATAAAAATTTTCAAGTAGGGAGGAGTAAACAGAATGCCGAAACTAAAAACACATAGAGGTCTTGCTAAGAGAATAAAAATTAGCGGAAGTGGGAAATACCTTAGAAAAAAAGCAGGTAAAAGCCATCTTTTGAGTGGCAAGTCAAGAAAGAGAAAGAGAAATTTGAAAAAGACAGTTATTGTTGATTCAACAAACGTAAAAGCTGTAAAGAAGCTTTTGCCATATCTATAAAAACTACACAAAGTGAATGGGAGGTAATCGGCAAATGAGAATAAAGAATGGTGTTTGGGCAAGAAAGAGACACAAAAAATGGTTAAAACTTGCAAAAGGTTATTGGGGTGCAAAGAGCAGGGTATTTAAACAAGCTCATATTGCTGTGATGAGATCATTGAGATATGCATATATTGGTAGGAGGCTCAAAAAGAGAGACTTTAGAAGACTATGGATAACAAGAATCAATGCTGCTGCAAGACAAAATGGGCTTTCATACAGCAAATTTATAAATGGTCTTAAAAAAGCGGGAATTAGCCTTAACAGAAAGGTATTGGCTGACATGGCTGTAAATGATCAGAAAGCTTTTGCTGAACTTGTTGAAATAGCTAAAAAGCAGATAAATGGTTAAGATAACCTTTAAAGTAAAGGTGTAAAAGTTGAAAAAATGTCTACGAATAGGAAAATTGAGCTTATCAAAAGTAAAGAAAATGAATGTGTAAAGAGGTTAAAAAAACTTCATGATAAAAAACACAGAGAAGAGTTCAAAGTTTTTTTAGTAGAAGGCGTTAAAGCAGTCAAAGAAGCCTTAGATTATGCAATAGAAGACATAAACCTTTTAATATTTTCACAAGAAGCATCCAAAAAGTATGAGGAGTTTTTCAGCAGGTGCATAAGCCTTTTGAACTCTGGTAAGCTAAAGAGGATTGTACAAGTGCCAGAAAAGATTTTTGAACATATCAGCACAACTACAACACCGCAAGGGGTATTGGCAGAGTGCTCTTTCTTTGACAAAGAGTTAGATGTTTTAAAAAAACATAATAGAGTTGTTGTTATTGATTCTGTCCAAGACCCTGGCAATTTGGGAACAATTATAAGGTGTGCTGATGCGTTTGGGTTTGAATGTGTTATTACTGTGAATGGCACAGTAGACGTGTACAATCCAAAGGTAGTTCGCTCAGCAATGGGTTCTATGTTTCATGTGGACGTTGTTAGAGAAAGAAAGAAGGAAGAGGTGCTGGAAGCTTTAAATAAAAGAGGCTTTGCTTTGTATGTGACAACTCCATATGGAGATGTTGATATATCAAAACTCTCTGTTGATGATAGGTTTGCAATAGTAATTGGCAACGAATCAAAAGGTGTTGATGTAGCTTTTTTAGAAAATGCGACAAAGAAGGTTAAAATCTCTATGCCTGGGAAGGCAGAGTCACTCAATAGCGCAGTGGCAGCTGCAATTGTGCTTTATGAACTTAGAAAGAAATAGAACTTTTGAAGCCTTCATCCAAGATTTTTAAAGATGGATGAGGGCTTAAAAATTAATTAAAGGTGGTAGTTTGAAGATGAATGACAAAACTCAACATTTTTCGTTTGACGATGCTATGGAAAAAAAGGTAAAAGAGATTTTAAGTGAGGTCTACAGTGCTTTGAAAGAAAAAGGTTACAATCCGATTGCTCAGCTTGTTGGTTATTTGATATCTGGTGACCCTACCTATATTACTAACCACAAGAACGCTCGTTCAATCATAAGGAGAATTGAAAGAGATGAGATATTGGAGGAGATTGTTAAGTTTTATATTGACCATAATATTGAGTAGCGCTTTTTATAGTACTTGTTTTTCGATGAATTTTTTCAAGTTTGAAAGCAGAGTCTTTGGCGATACAAATTTTTATGAGGATATAAAAAAAGCTCTGGAGAACAAAAAAGGCGGATTTGCAGTAATCGTTGTGTTAAAAGACCAAAAAGATTCTTTGAATGTCAGAGATTATCTTGAGAAAAACGGAATAAATTTGGAAAACAATAAAGAGGCGATTTACACTCAAAACAAAGGTTTATTTTTTTTATACAGTGGTGATGACAGGCTTGCATTTGTTTTTGACAGCAATTTAAAAAACGGCTTTTGGACAGAAAAGTCAGCTGATACAAAGAGAAAAGGGCTTGTATTAGAAAGAGAGTTTTTAGAACTAATAAAAGATGACTACAAAAAAAGTGGCAACGTTCCTGTTTCAAAAAGCTTTGTTATAAAATTGTGGCGACATTTTTGGATTTTGAATTATCAGCTGCAACATTTAAATAATTTTTTGATATCCTTATTTGCTATTATAATCATCTTTTCGGTGCTGGGTGCAATAATTTTTCTCTCAAAACCAAATGAAAAATACAATAAATTCTTTTTGAAATTTATACCAACAACTGTAATGGTAGGGTATATATTTGTTATCTATTCCCCCTTGCTTATTTTGAAGATAAACAACATTTTTTTATTTTTAGCAGTATTCTTTTTAATAACACTTATCACTTCTTCTCTTAGTTTAAAAACTTCACAGCTTATATGTTCTCTTTTTGGAATATTTTCAATCTTGGGTCAGGCGTTTTTATTCGACAATATTCTACAGCTTTTATCAACAGCAGGATATCATCCTTCGTTTGCAAATAGATTCTATGGGATTGGAAATGAGTTTTTTTCGTATTTAATGGGTTTCATATTTATATTATCAATTGTTAGCAATATGTCTCTCAGGAATCTATTTATAATTTTATTCTTGACTACCTTTGTTTTGATAATTCCATATTATGGTGTGAATTTCGGAGGATTTTTATCTATTGTAGTTGGCATTATAATATTTTTGCTTTTCAAAACAAGATATAAAATCAAAGTATTAGCAATGCTACTTGTTTTTATGCCACTTGCTTTGATTTTAATTTTGAAAAATAGCTATGTATATAAAGCATTTGCAAGTTTTGATACTTTTGTTTCTATTGCAAGAAGAAAAATGCTTATGAATCTTTCCTATCTTTTTCAGTACCCTGCAACAATATTGGTGCTTTTGGCTTTTGTGATATTGTTCTTGAGCATTGTTCAAAAAAGATTTAATATACTGCCTTCAGTAGAAGGTCATAAGGACAAATTTGTGGTATTTTTTATGATTGGACTATTTGCGTATTTGCTCAACGACTCTGGCACAATAATTATAGCATTACTCATGGGTTTTCTTGGCCTTGGAATATACTATGCAAAGATGGTGAATGAATATGGAATACGTTAAGTTAGGCAATACATCCCTTGTTGTGAGCAAGCTCTGTTTTGGGACACTTACAATTGGACCTCTTCAGAAAAATCTTCCAATTGAAGAGGGGGCAGAGCTTTTAGCATATGGCTATCAGCGAGGAATTAACTTTGTCGATACTGCAGAACTGTATGATACATATAAATACATCAAAAGGTCTATTGAGATAAGTGGGAAAAGACCAGTGATATCAACAAAATCATATGCTTATGATAAAAAGACTGCTGAGGCCTCTTTGAGAAAGGCCGTGTTAGAGCTAAATGTAGATTATATAGATTTGTTTATGCTACATGAGCAAGAAGGTGAGCACACATTCAAAGGACACTTCGAGGCGATAGAGTATTTTTTAAAGGCAAAGGAGAAAGGATATATAAAGCATTTTGGAATATCAACCCACTATGTAAAAGCAGTGAAAGATTCTCTAAAGTATCCTGAGATTGAGGTAATACATCCCATATTCAATTTCAAAGGTGTTGGAATTGTTGATGGCACAATTGACCAGATGATTGAGGCAGTAAAAGAAGCATACCAAAGGGGCAAAGGAATCTTTGCAATGAAGATATTTGGTGGGGGAAATCTTCTTTCAGATTTCAAAAAAGCTCTTGAGTTTGTATTTGGCTTTCCATATCTTCATTCAGTTGCAATCGGAATGCAAAGTAGGTTTGAAATTGATTACAATATAAGGTGTTTTGAAGAAAAGAAGGTATATTTAGATGATAGGCTGTTTGAGAATATAAAAACAAAAAGGCTTCACGTGGAAAGCTGGTGTGAAGGATGTGGAAGATGTGTTGAACATTGTCATCAAAAGGCGCTTAGAATAAAAGATGGAAAGGTGATTGTGGATTATACAAAGTGCTTATGCTGTGGATATTGCAGTAGATACTGTAGTGTATTTGCGCTCAAGATAATTTAAAAAAGTTTGTGCAGGTGATTTGAACTTGAGGATTTTATGTCTTGACATAGGAAGTAGAAGGGTTGGAGTAGCTATCTCTGACCCACTTAAGATAACCGCTCAGCCTCTTTGTATAGTTGACCTAAAAAATGAAGATTTATATTTAACACTTGATGGAATATTTGAAAAATATCAAATAACAAAAATAGTAGTAGGATATCCCTTAAGTAAATTTCATCCAGATGAGAAAACAGAGAATCTTAAAAGGATTGACGAGATTTGTAATGATCTTGAAAGAAGGTATAAAGTGGAAGTTGTCAAATGGGATGAGAGGTTTTCTACAAAAGCTGTTGAGAGGGTATTATCAGAAGAAAATATGTCATGGAAAAAGAAGAAAAAGGTGGTTGACAAGCTCTCGGCTGTGTATATCTTGCAAGGGTATCTTGACTTTATAAATTCTTAAAATACCTTTGAAATGTTGATTTTCTAAGTTTTAAATGCTATATTAGTAATAAAACCTAAGTAGAAAAGCGAGTGATTTTCTTGGATATTGAAAAGATTAAAAGAGAAATAGAGGAGTTAAAAAGGCAAAAAAATGCAATAATTGTTGCTCACAACTATCAGATTGATGAGATTCAGGAGATAGCAGATTTTGTGGGTGACTCATTTTATCTGAGCAAGGTGTGCGCAGAGCGCACAGAAAATGTAATAGTGTTTTGTGGTGTTCATTTCATGGCAGAAAGTGCCAAAATTTTGTCTCCGCAAAAGAAAGTACTCTTGCCAGAGATAGATGCTGGCTGTCCGCTTGCTGATATGATAACTGAGGAAGATGTTGATAGCTTGAAAGAAAAGTATCCAGATTATTCGATTGTATGTTATATAAATTCACCTGCAGCTGTAAAAGCAAAGTCTGATGTCATTTGCACCTCATCAAATGCGGTAAAAATTGTAAGAAATTTTCCGAATGATAAAATTATTTTTTTGCCAGACAAAAATTTAGGCAGCTTTGTAAAGAAACAGGTACCTGAAAAAGACATAATCTTGTGGGAAGGTTTTTGTATTACTCATTACAAGATAAAAAAAGAGGATGTGCTAAAGGCCAAAGAAGCTCATCCAGAGGCATTGCTTTTGGTTCATCCTGAATGCAGACCTGAAGTTGTTGAGCTTGCTGATTTTGTTGGCAGCACAAAACAGATTATTGACTTTGCAACTTCATCAAAAGCAAAGGAGTTCATAATCGGAACTGAGATGGGAATATTATACAGTTTGAAAAAACGAAATCCTGATAAAAAGTTTTATATTCTCCATCCTGGAATGATATGTCCTAATATGAAGAAAAATACTTTAGAGTCTGTGAGAAATGCTCTTTTGTATGATAGATATGAAATTAATATTGAAGAAAATGTTGTAGAAGGAGCAAGAAAGGCACTTTTGAAAATGCTTGAGCTCAGCTAAATAGAAATTGGGGATGGTTAATTTGGTTGAGTTTAAAAGATATTGTGTTGATTTTGATACGAAAAGTGATGATGTGTTAAAGTTTGATGTTGTTATCGTGGGAACAGGTGTTGCAGGGCTTTATACAACAATTAATCTTGATAGGTCATTAAAAATTGCTCTTATAACAAAAGAGAGTATTCAGATTAGCAACACAACCTTGGCTCAAGGTGGAATTGCCGCGCCACTTAGCCAAGATGACAGTCCTGACATTCACTACATGGATACAATTAAAGCTGGTGCAGGGCTTTGTGATACTCATATGGTAAGAATCTTAGTTGATGAAGCAATAGAGAATATAAACATTTTGCTCAAGATGAACATACCGTTTGATTTGGACGACGAAGGAGAGATTGTATTAGGTCAAGAAGGTGCGCATAGCAGGCGTAGAATTGTCCATGCAAGTGGTGATGCAACAGGAAGGATAATTTCAGAACATCTTGGGCTGAAATTGAAATCATATAATAATGTGACGGTATTTGAAAATACCTTTCTTGTTGATATATTGACTGATGATGATAAAGCAATTGGAGTTGTACTTAAAAGAAAAGATAAAAATCTGATAATATTTGCAAGATATATCGTGCTTGCATCTGGTGGTTATGGGTATTTATACAAGTACACTACCAACCCTGAAGTAACAACTGGAGATGGTTGCGCAGCAGCCCTGAGGTGTGGTACAAAGTTAGTTGATATGGAGCTTGTGCAGTTTCATCCAACAGTATTATATCATGAAAAGAACAAGAGCTTTTTGATATCAGAGGCTGTAAGAGGCGAAGGTGGAATCCTTTATAATATAAACAATGAAAGGTTTATGCCAATGTATCATCCTCAAGCAGAGCTTGCACCGCGCGATATTGTTTCAAGGTCCATATATTTTGAGATGAAAAGAACAAACTCACACAATGTTTTTCTTGACATAACTCATCTTAATAGCCAGTTTATTAAAAAAAGGTTTCCAAATATATACAAAACATGCTTAGAACTTGGCTTGGATATAACAAAGGAAAGGATTCCTGTTGCGCCTGCCCAGCATTATAGCATGGGTGGGGTGTTGGCTGATGAGTTTGGAAAAACTACAGTCGAGAACTTATTTGTCTGTGGTGAGGCGGCAGGGACGCGCGTACACGGTGCAAACAGGCTTGCATCTAACTCGCTTTTAGAAGGGCTTGTTTTTGGAAAAAGGATAGCAGAGTATATCAATGGCAGTAACATTGGAGAGGTAAAAGAGGTGAATGTACTTTATAACTGCAAAGAAGTTAAGGAGTTTGAAGGAGATGTAATGGTGGATATTGAGATTTTAAGGTCAAAGATGAATGAGTTTGCTGGAATTGTTCGAAACAAAGAAGGACTTGAATGTTTGATTAGCTATATTTTAGATAAGTTATATAGCCTTACAAAAGTTAAACTCCAAACTATAAAGCAGATTGAGTACTATAATATGCTTATGATTGGGTATACAATTGCATCTGCTGCTTTGATGAGAAAAGAAAGTAGAGGTTCTCATTACAGAGAGGATTTTCCTTACCAGGACGATGTTAATTGGAAAAAGCATCTCGTGTTCTCTCTGAATGGATGGGAGGTATTAGAATAGATGTTGAATTTTTTAATAGTCGATAAGCTTATCAAGGAAGCATTGATAGAAGATATGCCATATGGAGATATAACAACAGACCTGTTGATACCTCAAGACAGTATATCTTCGGCCATTTTAATTGCGAAAGAAGATGGAATTTTATGTGGTATAGATGTTGCGAAAAGGGTATTTGAGATACTGGATGAAAATATAGAATTTGAAAAGATAAAATCAGATGGAGAACCTATTAAAAAGGGAGATATATTAGCAAAGATTAAAGGAAATACTCGAGCAATTTTAAAAGGTGAAAGGTTAGCCCTGAATCTGCTTCAGAGGATGAGCGGGGTTGCAACTGTTACAAATAGACTTTCTCAAAAGATAAAAGGTTACAGGGCAATTGTGACAGACACAAGAAAGACTGTTCCTCTTTTGCGGATGCTTGACAAGTACGGAGTTTTTGTTGGTGGTGGGAAAAACCATAGGTATTCCTTGTCTGATGCAGTTTTGATAAAAGACAACCATATCAAAGCTGTAGGAAGTATAAAAGAGGCAATAAAAAGAGCAAGAGAAAACATACCTCACACAATGAAGATAGAGGTTGAAGTGAGGACAATGAATGAATTTGAAGAAGCACTTGAAGCAGGTGCTGATATTATCATGCTTGACCACTTTGGGCTTGATGATATGAAAAAAGCTGTAGAAGCAGCATCAGGGAAGGCTTTGATTGAGGCATCTGGCAATATAACATTGGAGAATATCGAGGAGATTGCAAAAACAGGGGTTGACATTATATCAGTCGGTAGTATTACTCATTCTGTAAAAAGTCTTGATATTAGTCTTGACTTTGTAGAAATGTGAAAAAAATTTTTGGGGGCTATATAATGATTAAAAAAGTTTTCTGCCCGCTTGATTGTTTTGACAGCTGTGCAATTTTGGCAGAAGTACAAGATGGTAGAGCTTTAAAACTTTCAGGTAGCAAAGACCATCCCATTACTCAGGGTTTTTTGTGCAAAAAAGGCTATAGACTACTTGACAAAGTTTACTCTGAGGAGAGAATAAAAAAACCCCTCTTGAGAGTGAAAAACGATTTTCACGAGGTTGACTGGAATACTGCACTTGATCTGATAGCAGAGAGAATAGAAGAAATTTTGAAAAGATACAATTCAAGTGCTATCTTGTACTACAGTGGCGATGGATACGAAGGATATTTAAAAAATATAGAGAGGCTATTTTTTGATTACTTGGGTGGAGCTACATATTCTGAAGGTAGCCTTTGTTGGGGTGCTGGCTTGCTTGCACAAAAGGCAGACTTTGGAAATTCACTTTGTCATTCACCTTTTGATTTGTTCAATTCCAACTGGATTGTGCTGTGGGGAAGGAATGCATTATGGACAAACCTACACCTTTATTATCTTGTTTTAAAGGCTAAAAAACAAGGCAAAAAGGTAATGGTGATTGATATATACAAATCTCCTACTTTTAAGATAGCTGATATAGGAATTGTGATAAAACCATCTTCTGACTCTTATCTTGCTTATGGAGCAATTAAGTGTATAATTGAAAATGGCAAAGAGGATAGGAATTTTATTGATAATCATTCTATTGGGTTTGAAGAAGTAAAGAAAATTGCCGAAAGTCTTTCATATAAAGAGGTTGAAGAAAAGTGTGGGATATCGAAAGCAGTAATTGAACAAGTTGCACAGGTTTTTTTGCAAAAGCCTGTTTCAACCTTTATTGGCTATGGACCACAGAGATATACAAATGGTGTTAATACAGTCAGGACAATTGACTATCTTGTTGCAATTTCTGGGAATGTAGGCATAAAAGGTGGCGGTGCGAATTTTGCTCACAGGTTTACGGAAAACCTTGAGCCAGTTTTCAAAGATGACAAAAGGGCTGTGAAAAAGCGTTTTTATAATAGAGCAAAACTTGGAGAGTATCTCAAGAGTTTATCAGATCCGCCAATTGAATTTGTTTATATCTCAGCAGGAAATCCTGTTTCGCAATGTCCTGATTCTGACTTGGTGTTCAGGGAACTTCAAAAAAGGTTTGTTGTCAATGTAGATATGTTCTTAACAGCAACTTCTTATGCCTCTACCTTAGTTTTGCCTGCAGCAAGTTTTCTGGAAAAGGAAGATATATTCATCCCGAATATGTGGCATGACTATATAGGTATTTCAGAAAAGGCTATTGAGAAGATAGGTGAAGCCAAGTCAGAGGTTGAGATAATAAATGAGCTTGCAAAAAGGCTAAATCTTGATTTTCCTATAAAATCCGAAAAAGAGTGGGTAGATGTTGTAAAACAGCACCTTGAGAAAAACCTGAATATAAAACTTGAAGGCCATTTTACAAGAGGCTGTGCAATCGATGTGCCATGGGAAGACAGAGTATTTTTGACAAAGAGTAAGAAATTTGAGTTTAAAAATGACATCTTAGGAGTTGCTGTTCCGTGTACAGATGACAGCCAAAAGCTTTTAAAAAATCAGTTGAGGCTTGTGACGATTCACTCTGACAAGACGCTGCACTCTCAAGAGTTTTTTGAAAGAAAAAAGCTTGCTTATATCAATCCTCTTGATGCAAAGAGGTTAAACATCTCAGACAGGGATAGAATTTTAATATACAATGGATGTGGAGGTTTTATTTTGGAGGCTTGTATAAGCGAAAATGTTGGCAGAGGATTTATAATTGTTGAAGAGGGATTTCAAAATGAAAAGATTGAGACAATAAACTCTTGTCTTTTTGGTTTTACAGCTGAAAAAGACTCTCAGGCTGCTTTTAATTCTAATTTTGTGTTTGTCAAAAAGGTGGCAACATGAAAAATCTATTTATACTTGCAGGTGGAAAATCAAGCCGACTTGGCTTTGACAAGCTAAACATAACTATTTGTGGGAAGAACGTTGTTGAGATAATAGACCAAAACATAGGAGATTTATTTGATCAAAAGTTTATTGTTGTAAAAGAAGAAAAAGTCTTAAAGTTAAAAAATTTTAAAGTGATAAAAGATGCACTTAAAATTGATGCACCTGTGGCAGGAGTTATTACAAGTTTGATATATTCTCAAAGCGATAAAAATTTTATTTGTGCATGTGACATGCCATTTATCAACAGAGATTTAGTAAAATATATGCTACAGTTTGAAGGGTATGACGCAGTTGTGCCATTTTACAATGGCTATTTTGAACCTTTATGCTGTGTGTATAGCAAAACATTTTTAAAAAGTGCACTTGAGTGTGTCAGCAAAGGGATATTATCGCTTAACTTTGCACTAAGAAATTCAAATATAAAAAAGATAGAGCTAAATGAAATACTACAATTTGATAGCATGTTAATGAGCTTTAAGAATATAAACACTATACAAGATTTGGAGGAGGCAAATGAGCAATTTAAAAGTGCGTTTGCCGAGCATGTTTGATTTGAGTGAGATAGATGTATCAAGGGATTTGATAGAGAAAAAAATTGATATAGAGATTGAAACTCAAGAATTTTTTGAATATGTAAACTCTAAGATAAACGTTGACAGAATTGGTGAGGTTGTATTTGCTGTCAAAAATGGTGATTTTATTTTGCTTGTAAGGCAGGATGAGTACCCTCAAGGTTTGTACAGAGTACCATCAGGTGGGATTGGAATTGGTGAAAAAGTGGTTGATGCCTTGAAAAGAGAAGTAAAAGAGGAGCTCGGGATTGATGTTCAAAAGTTTTCTTTGATAGGTGTTATCGAGTACAATCTTTGTTATAAACACAAATCATATAAGTTTTTCTCTTTCGTCTTCTTAATAGATGATTACAAAAAAGACAGCTTTGCAGAAACTGATGGAGAGATTTCTGAAGTTTTGCCTGTTGAAGTGCCAAGGATAAAAGACTATTGCGATATTATTGAGCAGCAGAGCGGTTTTTGGAAAGACTGGGCAAGATTGCGCTACCATTCTACTTATCTTGTATATGAGTACCTGACACAAAAGAGAATAAAATAAAGAGGTGTTTTTGTTCAGATGGCAAAGGTGTTCCTGGCAAAAGGAAAAGGCTTGAGAGTTGAAAATGGACATCCTTGGGTATTCAGACATGAGGTTGAAAGAATAGATGGGGAGTTTGAAGATGGCGATATTGTGGAAGTTTATAATTTCAAAAATAAGTTTGTTGGTAAAGGTTTTATAAACTCAAAATCACAAATCTTAGTAAGAATTCTTACAAGGAAGAACGAAGAGATTAACATAGATTTTTTCAGAAAAAGAATTCAAGATGCGTGGGAGTATAGAAAGAGTATAGGATATGTTAATAATTGCAGACTTATTTTTGCAGAAGCTGATTTCTTGCCGGGACTTATTGTTGACAAATTCGGCGATGTTCTGGTTATGCAAACACTTTCAAGAGGTGTTGACAGATACAAGGATAAGCTGGTAGATATATTAGTTGATGTGGTAAATCCAAAAGCAATATATGAGAGAAATGATGCAAAGGTAAGAGAAATTGAAGGGCTTGAGCTTAAGAAAGGATTTTTATATGGAAAATCTTCTACAGAGGTTGAAATAGAAGAAAATGGTATAAAGATGATTGTTGACATAGAGAATGGACAAAAGACAGGGTATTTTTTGGACCAAAAAGAAAACAGGGTTGCAATCAGAAGTTTTGTAAGTGACAAGATTGTTCTTGATTGTTTTTGTCATACAGGCGGTTTTACAATAAATGCTGCAAAGTTTGGGGCATCTAAAGTCATTGGAGTTGACATTTCAGATACAGCAATTGAGCAGGCAATGAAAAATGCGAAACTGAACGGTGTTGAAAGCAAATGTGAGTTTGTGGTTGCGAATGTCTTTGACTATTTGAATGAGCTTGATGACAAAAAGGAAAAGTACGATGTTGTGATTTTAGACCCGCCTGCTTTTGCTAAAAGCATTCATACAATTGAGAATGCAAAAAGAGGATATAAAGAGATAAACTTAAGAGCTATGAAAATACTCAAAAAAGGTGGTATTTTAGTCACATGTTCATGTTCACACTATATGAAGCCAGATTTGTTCTTTGAGGTAATAAAAGATGCAGCGAAAGATGCCAAAAAGACCTTGAGAATGATTGAGTATAGAACACAGGCAAAAGACCATCCGTATCTTATAAATTATGAAGAATCACTATACCTAAAGTGCTTTATATTCCAAGTTTTATAGAGCTTGAAGAGGAGGTAAATTCAGAAGTTGAACTTGCCAGAAGAATTTTTGTCAAAGATGAAAGGGATTTTGAAAGGGGAATTTGAGGATTTTGTAAAGGTGTATGATTTTGATAGTTACAAAGGATTTAGGGTGAATACAGCAAAGGTTTCGGTTGAAGAATTCATGAAGCGGATTGGTATAGAGTTTGAAAAAGTTCCATGGTGTGAAGATGGGTTTTATATCAACGATGAAATTAGACTGAGTAAACACCCTTACTATTTTGCTGGACTTATCTACATCCAAGAGCCATCGGCAATGTTTCCTGTTGAGGCTTTGGATGTAAAAGAAGGTGAAAAGGTTTTAGATTTGTGTGCAGCACCAGGCGGCAAGACAATCCAGATTGCAGCCAAGATTGGACCAAATGGTATGCTTGTTTCAAATGATGTCAAACCAACAAGGATAAAGGCACTTGTTAAGAATGTAGAAAATCTTGGACTTACAAATGTTGTAATTTTGAATAACAAGCCAAAAGAAATAGCTGAAAGCTATGGTGCATACTTTGACAAAATTTTGGTTGATGCACCTTGTTCAGGTGAAGGGATGTTTCGCAAAGACCCGACTTCTGCCAAAAAGTGGACTTCAAATCATCCACAAAAATATGTTAATTTGCAAAGAAGTATTATGACAGAAGTAGATGAGCTTTTAAAAGTAGGTGGTGAGATAGTCTACTCTACTTGTACATTTGAGCCTGAAGAAAATGAAGGGATAATTGATTGGTTTTTGAAAAAACATAAAAACTACGAGGTAGTTGAGATAAAAAAATACCCAGGATTTTCTGATGGGCTTGAAATAAATGGAAATCTAGAGCTTAAAAAAACTGTTAGAATCTATCCCCACAAAGTTAAAGGTGAAGGGCATTTTGTATGTAAGCTGAAGAAGGTAAAAGAAAGTGGCAATGAATGGGTTTTTGAACCGAAAAGATATCAAGTTGACAAAAGTGATTTAGAGATTTTTGAAAAATTTTGCCAAAAGCACTTTGATATAGATTTTAAAATGTTTGAAAACAGGGTATTTTATAAAAAGGCTGACAAGCTTTATTTAGGATATGAAGGGCCGTTTGACAAAATTACTCCTATAAGAAATGGGCTTTTGCTTGGAGAGGTTTACAAAGGGAGGTTTTATCCTTCAGCGCACCTTATCTCAAGTCTTAAATTCGAGAATTTAAAAAAAGCAATCAACTTTTCTGTAAATGATGAAAGGCTAATTAGGTATCTCAAGGGTGAGACTATTGAGAATGTTGAAAATTTAAAAGGATTTGTTGCTGTGTGTGTAGATGGTTTTACACTTGGCTGGGGTAAGGCAGAAGGGCATATAATAAAAAACTATTTTCCAAGAGGGTGGAGATTAGAGTAATATGAGACTTGACAAATTTTTAGCACACAGTGGTTTTGGAACAAGGAGCGAGGTAAAAAGGTTGATAAAGAAGGGCCTTGTAAAAGTAAATGGCAGAAAAGTTAACAGCCCAGATTTGAAAGTTGATGAAGAAAAAGATGTTGTACAGGTGGGAGAGGAAATAGTAGAGCTTCAAAAGTGGGTTTACATTATGATGAACAAACCTCAAGGGTATGTTTGTTCAAATGATGACCCATTTTCACCTACTATTTTCTCGCTTATTCCGGAAAACCTAAAATATAGAAATTTGCACACGGTTGGTAGACTTGATAAAGACGCTGAGGGTCTTTTGATAATTACAAACAATGGAGAGTATACGCACAAAGTTATATCACCAAAAAAACACATAGAAAAGGAATACATTGTTAAGCTTGAAAAGGAGCTTAATAGAGAAAAAATAAAGATATTTGAAGATGGTGTTGTTTTAGATGATGGTTATAAAACCTTGCCAGCAAAATATACTATATTAGACGATTTCACAGTTAGCCTTAGAATTTATGAAGGAAAATACCATCAAATAAAGAGAATGTTTGAATCGATTGGGAATAAGGTTGTGTATTTAAAACGTATCAGAATAGGTAAGTTAAAGTTAGATGAAAATTTGAACCCTGGCGACTATAAGGTGTTAGATGAGCTTGATGCTTTTTTAGTGTTTGAGTAACAAGCGTTTGGTAAAAGGAGGAGATCAAAAAGAATGAGCCAGACAGGAACAAAAAACCTTATTAAGATTTCTATATTTGGTGCACTTGCTTTTGTTGTAATGCTTATTGAGTTTCCCCTGGGGATATTTCCAGATTTTTTGAAACTTGATTTCAGTGACTCAATAGCACTTATTTTGTCATTTGCATTAGGGCCTTTGTCAGGAGTTGCAGTTGAATTCTTGAAAAATGTACTTCATCTTTTTGTTACAAAAACAGCTGGAATAGGTGAGCTTGCAAACTTTATGATAGGTGGTTGTTTCGTATTTGTTGCTGGATACATATACAATAAGAATAGAACAAAAAAGGGAGCTATATTAGCTTTAGCACTATCTACCTTAGTTTTTTCAATCTGGGCGGGAATTTTAAACTATTTTGTTTTTCTTCCTTTGTATGAAAAGGCGTTGAAATTTCCTATAACAGAAATAGTAAAACTTGCTGCAAAGTTCAATAGTCTTATTACTGACAAATTTACCTTGATATTGTTCTCAATTATTCCGTTTAATCTTATAAAAGGTACTATAATTTCCATTATTACGTTTGCTCTTTATAAACGACTTTCAAAGATTGTAAAAAGATAGGGGATGGAAAGATATGGGTGTGTATTTTGAAAATGAGTTTGGTAAGATAGAGATAACAAATGATTGTATTGCAACAATTATAGGGCTGAGCAGTATGGAAAGCTATGGCGTTGTTGGGATGGCATCAAAAAGCATAACAGATGGAATTGTAAACCTGCTTGGGAGAGAAAATCTACAAAAGGGAATAAAGGTTACAGCAGAGAATGGTGTTGTCAATGCTGATATCCATATAGTTGTTGAATATGGAACAAGAATTCCTGTAGTTGCTGAAAATATAAAGGAAAGGGTTTCGTATGCAATTGAAAAGTACACTGGTTTAAAACCAGGTAACATCAATATTTATGTGGATGGTATTCGCTTGTAAGAAGCTGAGGAGGATGTAGTATGAAATTTTTAACAGCAGATGTATTAAAAGATATGCTAAAGGCAGCTAATAACTATTTAAAATTGAACATAAAAAAAATTAATGCTCTGAATGTCTTTCCTGTACCAGATGGAGATACAGGCACAAACATGTCTGCAACACTTGATAGTAGCATTAAAGAGATTAATGGCAAAGTATTTGAAACTGTTGATGAGCTTATGAATACTGTTGCTTTTGGCAGCCTAAAAGGTGCTAGAGGAAACTCTGGGGTTATACTTTCACAGCTTTTAAGAGGCTTCGCAAAGGAACTAAAAGGAAAAGAAGTACTTGATATTCCAACGTTTGTTGCCTGTCTTAAATCAGCATCTGCAAGTGCTTATAGAGCAGTAATGAAACCCACAGAAGGTACAATGCTTACCGTTGCCAGAGGAATAGCCGAGGATGTTGAAAAGGAAGCTTTGTCAAATTCAATAAGTGAAATAGAAGACCTTCTTGAGGTATGCGTATTAAGTGGAAGAAAATGGCTCAACAAAACTCCTGAGATGTTACCTATCTTAAAAGAAGCAAATGTTGTTGACAGTGGTGGTATGGGGCTTGTTGTAATTTTTGAAGGGATGTATAAATTTTTGAAAGAAGGGATTAGTTTTGAGGATGTGCAAGAGGAAGATGCTTATGAAATAGCTTCTGTTAAAACTGATGATATAAAATTTACTTATTGTACAGAGTTTTTTATAACAGGACTGAAAAAAGATATAGAGGATGAGTTTAAAGAATATCTTCAGACTGTAGGTGATTCAATTATAGTAATCCAAGATGGTGAGATTTTAAAAACCCATGTTCACACAAACTCACCTGGCAAGGTAATAGAAAGGGCTTTAAAATATGGGGAGCTTATAAATATAAAGATTGATAATATGAAATATCAGCACCAAGAGTTTGTGAAGGCTGAGACAGAACAAAGAAATAATGAGAATATTGAGGATGAAATAATTACCAAGGAATATGGGTTTGTTGCTGTATCTCAGGGTGAAGGCTTTAACGAGATCTTAAAAGGTTTGGGTGTTGACTATATTATAGAAGGCGGACAGACAATGAACCCCAGCGCAGATGATTTTATAAGTGCCATAAAAAATGTCCCGGCTAAAAATATATTTGTGTTTCCAAACAACAAAAACGTTATAATGTCAGCTGAACTGTCTCTTCAGCTAATCAATACAAAAAAGAACATAAAAGTAGTAAAAACTAATAACATTCCAGAATGCATTGCAGCACTCATACGGTTTGACATAAACTCAGATGTTGAAACAAATATCAAGCGCATGCAAGAAGCGATAAATTCTATAAAAGTTGCTGAGGTTACTCAGGCTGTAAGAGATACAAAGATTAATGGTTTTGAGATAAAAGAAGGTGATTTCATAGGAATATCTAAAAAAGAGATAATACAATCTGGCAAAGACCTTATAGAGGTTGCAATATCTTGTGTAAAGAAGATTGTTGATGACAGCACTCAAATTTTGAGCATCTACTATGGTAAAAATGTTAATTCTGATGATGTTCAAAAATTGGTAGATGAACTCAAAGCTGAATATCCTCAAATTGACATAGAAAGCTATGAAAGTGGGAATGACATTTATCACTTTATAATTGTTGCTGAGATGTGAGGGAAAAATGAAGTTACTTGAAAAGGAGATAAGGTACCTAAAAGGAGTCGGAGAAAGTAGAGAAAAGCTTTTTAGAAAGCTTGGTATTAAAAAAGTTGAAGATTTGCTCTGGCACATTCCAAGAAAATACCTCGATTATAGTAAACTAAAGAAGATAAAAGAGCTTTCAGATGGCGAGATAGAGTCATTTGTGGGAACTGTTTGCGGAAAGCCAACTGAGATAGAGACAAAAAGTGTTAAGATAATAAAAATACCTGTTGAAGATGGTACAGGTGTTGTTACAACCGTTTGGTTTAACCAGGATTATATAAAGAGTGTTTTAAAAGAAGGAGAGGTATTTTGTTTTTCGGGCAAAATAGAGAGAAGAGGTTTTTATATTGAAGTGAAAAATCCTGAATTTGAAAAATATGACCAAAACCTTCTTCACACGGGAAGGATTGTCCCTGTTTATAACTCAACAGAAGGGCTATCTCAAAAGGTGATGAGAAACATTGTAAACAATCTATTAGAACAGGTTGAAGGACAGCTTGAAGATGTCATTCCGCCGTACATAAGACAAAAATATCATTTGAGTGAAATAAACTTTGCGATGAGAAATATTCATTTTCCAGATAACATGCTAAGTCTTAGCCTTGCGCGAAGAAGGCTTGTGTTTGAAGAGTTTTATCTTTTGCAGCTTTCTCTTTTACTACTTAAAGAGAACATTGAAAAGAATGAGGGAGTAAAGGTACAAAATGCAAAAGAAAATATAGAAGAGTTTAAAAGGCTTTTGCCGTTTGAGCTAACAAATGCCCAAAAACGTGTTTTGGATGAAATAGCAGATGATTTAGAAAGCTCAAAACAGATGAACAGGCTCATACAAGGTGATGTTGGCTGTGGAAAGACGGTTGTTGCTTTAGCTGCTGCATACGCAACAATCAAAGGTGGCTATCAGGTTGCACTAATGGCGCCAACTGAGGTTTTGGCTATCCAGCACTACAATGAGAGTAAGAAGTATTTTAAAAATGGAATAAATGTACGGCTTCTCATTGGCTCAACACCTAAAAAAGAAAAAGAGGTAATTCTAAAAGAGATTGAATATGGGCTTTGTCCTATGGTGATAGGCACTCACGCCTTAATTCAAGAAGATGTCAAATTCAAAAATTTGGGCCTTGCGATTACTGATGAACAGCACAGATTTGGTGTAATACAAAGAGTAGAACTTACAAAAAAAGGAAATTCCCCAAACATACTTGTTATGACGGCAACTCCTATTCCAAGAACATTGAGTCTTGTATTATATGGCGACCTTGATATATCTATAATAGATGAGATGCCACCAGGGAGAAAGAAGATTTTGACATATGCAGTTGATGAGAGTTTTCGCCAGCGCGTTTACAACTTCATTAAAAAACAGCTTGACGAAGGAAGACAAGTTTACTGGATTTGTCCTTTGATTGAGGAATCTGAGACTTTAAATGCAAAGTCTGCTGTGGAGTTTGCAAAATCGTTAAAAGAAGGGTTTTTTAAAGATTACAATATAGGTTGTCTGCATGGAAAACTCTCTTCAAAAGAAAGAGACAAGGTATTGCAAGAGTTTAAAGAAGGCTTGATTCATATATTAGTGTCAACAACAGTGGTTGAGGTTGGTATAAACGTTCCAAATGCGACTGTGATGGTGATTGAAAACGCAGAGAGATTCGGCCTTGCACAACTTCACCAGCTTCGTGGTAGAGTTGGCAGAGGAGAGCATCAGTCATACTGTATACTGTTTAATCAAAGTGATTCTGAGATATCCAAAAAAAGAATGATTGCAATAACAAAAAGTCAAAATGGATTTGAGATTGCCGAGATGGATTTGAAACTGAGAGGACCTGGTGATTTGTTTGGAACCAAACAACACGGTCTTATGAACTTTAAAATTGCAGATATAGTAAGTGACATGGAAATTTTAAAAGAAGCACGGAAGGCGGCTGAAGAGACCATTAAATTAAACCTTGTTGATAAGACTTTAATGGAAAGAATTAATAAACAATTTTACAGTAATATTGAAAATATTGGTCTTTAAACCCTTTCAAAAATTTCTTGTTATAATAGTTTGAAAACTGCACATATTAAATAGTGAAAACAGAAAATAAAGCGGATAAAAAAGGGGGGTTTAAAGGTCATGGCAAGAAACAGAAAATTAGTTCCAGAAGCAACAAAGGCATTGGACCAGTTAAAAACAGAGGTTGCAAGCTCAATTGGTGTTCAACTCAAGCCTGGTTACAATGGTGATTTGACAGCAAAGCAAGCAGGTTCAATTGGTGGATATATGGTAAAGAGAATGATTCAGGACTATGAAAACAGGGCTGCTGGCAAGTAATAGAACTGACAGGGGTTTTAAAGATACACAACAACGAAGGGACTTTTGAGGTCTCTTCGTTGTTGTTTTTTTAGAGGGATTTTTATATAATCAATATATAAACAAATTGTAGGCAATATCTAAAATGAGAGTAATTAGTGGGCAAAACAAAGGAAGAAGGCTAAAAAGTGCGAATATTCAAGGTTTGCGACCAACCTCTGACAGGGTAAAAGAAGCTCTTTTTAATATGCTATCTCCTTTTTTAAATGAAGAAGTTGTTGTTGCTGACTTTTTTGCTGGGACAGGAAATGTTGGTATAGAGTTTTTGTCTCGTGGTGTAAAAGAAGTTGTATTTGTTGAAAAGGATGAAAGGTGTGTGCATCTTATAAAGGAAAATCTCAAAGATTTAGGTTTGTCGGAAAGAGCAAAAGTATTTAAAACTGATGTATTGAGATTTTTGAGATCAAAACATTGTCCCATTTTTGACATTATATTTTTGGACCCTCCTTATAAATCTACCTATGCTGCAGAATGTATAGAGGAGATACTTAAAAATAATAAAATCTCTCAAAATGGACTCATAGTTGTTGAATCAAATTTAGATTTTAATTTTGAAAGTGCAAAGCTTACCATCTTGAGACAAAGAGAATATGGGGATACAAAAATCACAATATTTAGCTTTGGGGGTAGACAATTTTGAAGATAGGAGTATATCCAGGGAGTTTTGACCCGGTTACAAATGGTCATCTTGATATCATTGAAAGAGCTTCTAAGATTTTTGACAAATTGATTGTTGCAGTGTTGGTGAATCCTAACAAAACGCCTGTTTTTGATATAGATGAAAGAGTAGAACTTTTGAAAGAGACAACAGAACATCTGCCAAATGTTGAAGTAAAAGCGTTCAAAGGTCTTCTGATTGATTTTATGAAACAGGAGAATGCAAAGGTTATAGTCAAAGGCTTGAGAGCAGTGTCAGACTTTGAGTATGAATTTCAAATGGCACTTTTGAACAAAAAATTAGAGCCGTCAATTGAGACAATCTTCATGATGACCAATAGCAAGTATTCATATTTGAGCTCAAGTATGGTCAAAGAGGTTGCAAGGTTTGGCGGGTGTATTGAAGACTTAGTACCTGAAAAGATTGCTAAAAAGGTTATGAAAAAATTGAATAAGAAATATGCTGAAATGGAGGAAAATAAGTAATGAGTGAACTCAGCATTTTAGAACTTTTAGAAAGAATGGAAGAGATATTAGAAAGTAGTAAGTCTATACCATTTACATCAAAGGTGATGGTAGAAAAAGATGAACTCCTTGAGATTATCAAAGAGATAAGACTTCTTCTTCCACAGGAGCTGTCGCAGGTCAAGTGGGCAAAGGAAGAGAGAAAGAAGATTTTAGAAAGGGCACAAAAAGAGGCAGAGGCTATTATAAGCGATGCTGAGAACAAAGTTAAGGGATTAGTTGATGAAACTGAGATTGTAAAGATGGCAGAAAAAAGAGCTGAGGAAATTATCCAAAAGGCTAAAGAACATGCAAAAGAGTACAGGATTATGGCACAGACGTATACAATAGAGCTTTTAGAACAAACCAAGAAGACTATTGAAAACATAGTAAAAGAACTGAATGATAATATTGACCAGATAAAACAGAAAAATACATAGACTATATGACTACAAATATTATCAAAAGGATTACAACTGACAGTATTGCATGGATGCATTTTCCAATAAGATATGTTTTAATAGGCAACTCAGCTTCTTTCAAAAACGAAATAGCTTGAAAATGGACGCTCATTCCGCCCCAAGAAATAATAAGTACGCATGCTAAAAGTTTATAAAAGGCTGAAAGGGTTTGAGATTTGCTAATTAAAATTGTGCCGCTTGTAATCTCAAAAAATCCATATAAAAGTCCTTGTATGAAATTCTTATCTATTCCAAGAAGTTTGTGTAAGGTATTACAAAAAAGCGGGTATATCTTAAAATATTCAAAGACAAAATTTAGATTGAAAAACAGTGTTATAAACCCACCAATCAGCAATATTGCTTCAATGGAGTCTTTTACTGACCGTGACAGAAGATTTCCAAGGTCGAAGTTTATATTGACGTTGTAGTTTTTATATGAAACCCATTCTATTTTAGAAAAAACAGAAACAAATAGAGCAATGATTATGCTTGCCAAGGTATGGGCAAAAAAAAGGATATATCCTTGGGTTTTTGAATTTAAAAAGTTAATTCCCACAGTACCAATTATAAAAAGTGGACCTGAATTATTGACATAGTGTAAAAGCTTAGTTGCCTCTTTTTTAGTTATGAGGTTTTCTTTATATAAACTGCATACCGTTTTAATGCCTACTGGATATCCAGACAGAAGCCCAATTATGAAAGCAAAGAAACCTTGGGAAGAGATTTTAAAGATGTTCTTTGCTACAGGTAAGAATATGTACGAAACATAGCTTATTATTCTTGAATTTACAAACACATTGATGATGAGAAAATAAGGGAAAAGTGATGTCACAATCTTTTGTGCCCACAAGAGTATGGATGTTTTGGTTGTTTCAATGATTGCATGAGGATTTAAGAATATACATACAAAGTAAAGTAGACATAAAATAATTATGGTAAAGTTATATATGGTTTTCAAAAACAAACGACCTCAGAAGTTCATAAATGTCTATTAAAAATTCTATTATTTTTTGGAGGTAAAGATGAAAAAAGTATCAGTTGCCCTTGGATCTGGAGCAATGAGAGGATTTGCTCATATTGGAGTAATAGAGGTTTTGGAAAGGGAGTTTGAGTTTGAAGCATTCTCAGGTTGTAGTATCGGCGCTGTAATAGGTGCTTTTTATTGTTTAGGATATGATTTGACGTTGATTTATAAAATTGCAAGAGAGATGAGAAATGATATATTGATAGACTTTAAAATCAAAAAAAACGCTCTTATCTCTGGCAAAAATATAGAGGAGATATTGAAGATTTTTTTGAGGGATAAAAAGTTTAGCGATTTGAAATATCCATTTTATGTTGTGGCAACAGACCTATTGCGAGGGGAAGAGGTTGTTTTCAAAGAAGGAAGTCTGTATGACGCAGTTAGGGCAAGTATATCAATTCCAGGGATTCTTCCACCTGTTAAATTAAATGATATAGTTTTAGTAGACGGTGCGGTCGTGGACAAGGTGCCAGCAAAGGTCTTGAAAGAAAACGGACATGGGTTTATAATTGGTGTTGACGTTTCTGGCAAAAGTACCAAAAAAGAGCCAAAAAATATTTTTGAAATGATAATGACAACAATAGACATCATGGGTGAGGAAATTTTTAGGCTAAAACAAAATTATATTGACTATCTTATAAAGATTGATCTTGACGATATTAATCCTTATACACTTGTTGACATAGATAAAGCATACAAAAGAGGAAAGGAAAGAGCAAAAGAGGCAGTTGATCACATAAAAAAACTACTCTCTTGAGGGAATATATATTGGGTGCTGCTTAAATTCCAACTGGAGGTATTTATGAAACTCTTTGTATTTTAACGCGTGAATTTGAGAGGCCCTTATCTCTAATTCAAGAAGGCTATTGCACTCAGGATTTTTCATGATGTAACTGTCAAGCTTTGTAATGTACTTTACTTTTTCCTTGATACTATTTAAATACCTTTTACCTCTACTGTTGAATCCTAAAACTCGTATATAAGGCTTTGTAGAAAGAAGCGTTTTCTGATTTACTTTGCTATCTACAAGACAGTGAATGAATATTCTCTGAAGTCGAGTAAGTGTGTATCTTTTTGTCTTTACTTTTGAAAGAAGGTCTTCGAGACTGCTTGAACTAAAAATGTGTTTATAAAACCTATTTTCAAGACCTTCTTTTACATCAAACTGCTCTTTTAGAAAATCCTTATAAACTATTGCTCGATAGAGAAAAAACTCAAAAAAATCATTGAGGCTAACAGGACCTCTTCCACTTTCGATCTCTTCCATCAAAACTTGATAGGAAAATGGAGGCATTTTATCCTTGATGAGCTCTAAATTATTTATATTTTGCCTAATTGCTGTTGCTGAGCAAAAACTGCTACTTCCTAAGTTTGGGTCATTATAAAGGCTCCCAACTCTTTTTATTGTCAGTGGTTCTATCTTTGAATTTGTTCTCAAAATCCATTTAATATACTCAACACCAAGTATATTATTTGGTAAAAATTCAATATCTTCTTTGCTTACCCTTTTTAATGCAAGTTCACGTGCTTTTGGGAATGAATGTCCTTCTTTTAAATAAATTTTCAAATACTTTTTAAATTCATCTTCTTCAAAAGCCAAATGCATTGCTATCTTTTTTAAAAGACTTATATCTCCCGCTTCTGAGCCAAATACTACCCAGTTTACGCCTAAGCTGTTTAAGATAGAGATTGCTCCGTACGCAAAGACTTCAGCACTATTACATGCATAAGCGAATGGAAGTTCAAAAACCACGTCTACACCATTTAAAAGTGCCATTTTAGTTCGTGCCCATTTATTGACAATTGCAGGTTCTCCTCTTTGTATAAAGTTTCCACTCATCACGGCAACAACAACATCTGCCCTTGTTATTTCTTTTGTTTTTTGTAAATGGTACAAATGTCCGTTATGAAAAGGATTGTATTCCACAACTATTCCAGCAACCTTCAATTTATGCAAAAACACTCCTTTTCCTTTGAGGTAAAGTCTTAAAAAGATAATATCAGAAAAATTTTTTACAAACAAGAAAGATTTTAAGAGTATAATTTTAAATATAGAAAATGGTTTGAGTTTGACAATAAAGATTTTCATCTGATAAACTATCAAAAAAAGCTATTTAAAAATAGGGGGCGAAAGTTTAAGTGGATTACTTCTTAAGTGAAGAGCAGAAGGTTATAAAAAGGTTGGCAAAGAAGATTTCTGATGAGGTCATATCAAAGGTAGCAGGCAAATACGATAAAGAAGGAATATTTCCAAGAGATGTATTAGATTTATTAGCATACACTGAGCTAACAGGTGTTTACATTCCAAAAGAGTACGGTGGCTTTGGTGGCGGTGTGATGGAGATGTGTCTTGTTGTTGAAGAACTTTCAAGAAACTGTGCAGGGATAGCTGTGTCATATGCAGCTTCTGCTTTGGGTGCATATCCAATAATGCTTTATGGAACACAGGAGCAGAAGGAAAAGTATCTCACAAAGATTGCCAGAGGTGAGGCAATTGCTGCATTTGCTTTGACAGAGGCTGATGCAGGAAGTGATGTCAGCAATATTAAGACAGTGGCCGAAAAAAATGGGGATTTTTATATCTTAAACGGAAACAAACACTGGATAACAAACGGTGGTGAAGCTGATATCTATGTTGTGTTTGCAGTAACAGATAAATCAAAAGGACCACGAGGTATTTCAGCGTTTATTGTAGAAAAAGGATATGAGGGCTTTTATTTTGGCAAGAAAGAAGACAAGATGGGAATTAGGGCATCTTCTACTACTGAACTTGTGTTTGAAAATTGCAAAGTACCAAAAGAAAACCTATTGGGAAGAGAAGGCACGGGATTTATTATTGCAATGAAAACATTTGACAGAACAAGGCCAGGTGTTGCTGCGATGGCTGTTGGAATTGCACAGGGGGCATATGAACATGCATTAAAGTATGCAAAAGAGAGGGTACAATTTGGTCAGCCTCTTTCGTCATTCCAGGCAGTTCAGCACATGCTTGCTGATATGTACATAAACATTGAAGCGGCAAGAGCACTTTTGTACTCTACATGTAGGATGATTGACAGTGGTGCAAAAGACTATACAAAAGAGTCTTCTGCCTGTAAGGTGTTTGCATCAGATGTAGCTATGAAGGTCACAATTGATGCTGTGCAGATTATGGGTGGAAACGGGTACGTAAAGGATTATCCTGTTGAGAAGATGATGAGAGATGCAAAGGTGACTCAGATATTTGAAGGTGCTAATCAGATTCAAAGAAATATTATTGCATCTGAGATTGTAAAAGAATTATAAAAAGAGGTGGAAAAAGGTATGAAGATTCTTGTTTGTGTTAAGCAGATAATAGACCCGGATAAAATAGAATATAGTCCCGCCACGAAAACAGTAAAGAGAAATCCTCAGCATTTGATGAACAATCCAGCTGATTTGAATGCACTTGAGTTTGCCTTGAGGATAAAAGATACATTTCCTGATTCTCGAGTGTATACACTTAGCATGGGTGCTTTAGAATGCAAGGAAAGAATTAAAGAACTTGTTGAGCTTGGCGTTGATGAAGCAATTCTTTTGAGCGACAAAAGGCTTGCAGGTTCTGACGCGTCAGCTACATCTTATGCACTCTCTTGTGCTATTGAGAGTTTAGGAAGGTTTGATTTGATACTTTGTGGTGAGCATTCGCTTGACGGTGAGACATCTATTGTTCCACCCCAACTTGCTGAGTATTTGGGAATCTGTCATCTAACATCTATAGTTGATATAAAACCTAAGGATCAAAATACACTTGAAGTTGTAAAGAAAATTGAAAATGCCTTGGCAAGGTTTGAGGTAAAACTTCCTGTATTGCTCTCGGTTAAAAAAGATAGTAATTCTGTAAGATTTCCAAAACTGAGTTTCATGATAAGAGCACTTTCATATGAGCCTAAGATTCTAAGCTTAGATAGTTTAAAAAATGTAGATGTTAAAAGAATAGGACTTGACGGTTCAAAAACAGCTGTGGATGAATTTGAAGAAGAAAAGATAGAAAACTTTAGTTGTGAGATTTTTGAACAGGGTAGCTTCAAAGAGATTGAGTGTATAGTTGATGCAGTATTGAAATATATCTAATGTTTGTAAAATTCAATACGTCAAGGGGGTTATAAGAAGTAAATGGAATATACAATATTTGTACCTGTTATTTTCAAAGAGGATAAACTTCAAAAGGTCAATTCACTTTTATCTCTTATTGAGAGCAAGGTTAGTAAACAGAAGAAAATAATAGTAGGGATATATACAAATACATTTTTGGATGAGGTTTTGTTAAATCAGCTTAAACTTTTTGATGACTGTCAGGTTTTTATATATCCAAATAGTAACTTTAGTTTTTATGAAGGTCCATACATTGAGGCAGTTACAAAAAGTATAGAAGAGTTCAAACCTCAGATGGTGGTAGCACTTTCAGATGAGTTTATGAAGTCAGTTTTGGCAAGGGTTGCAGCAAGGTTTTCAGCAGGCTTTGCAGTTGATTGCTTTGACATACAGTTTGACGAATCATTTGAAAAGTTTATCTTTTTAAAGCCTGCATATGGTTCAAATATAAATGCTAAAATCTCTATAAAGGACTCTCCTATTACATTCGTTACCATAAAATCCAAAAGTGGTATTGAATGCTTATATAAGAGCCCAAAAAATGTTGAAATTTCCAGAAAGCAAATAGAAATTGAAAATAAAGCTGGTCAGATTAGCTTTATAGAAAAAATTGCGATTGAAACTATTGATAACAAACTTGAAAGTGCTAAAATAGTTATTGGTGTCGGGAGAGGAATTAAAGACAAAGAAAATCTAAAGTATGCTTTTGAGCTTGCAGATCTTTTAGGTGGTGCAGTTGGTGTTACACGACCTCTTGTTGATTTGGGATGGGCTGACAAAGAGCTTCAGATTGGACAGAGCGGCAAGATTATCTCTCCTGATGTTTATTTTGCATTTGGTATATCAGGTGCTGCTCACCACATCTGTGGAATTGGAAAGCCAAAGCTCTTGATTGCAGTAAATAAAAACAAAGATGCAGAGATATTTAAAATTGCAAACTATGGAATTGTAGCAGATGCAACACAAACTATGAAGTCTTTTATTAGAGTGTTTAAAGAGAGGTTGGAAAAGTGTTAAAGCAAGTGAAATAGTGGAGGAATACGATGAAAAAAAGGGCACTTTTGGTTTTATTATTGATTTTTATTTTATTGTTTTCGGCTTATTATTCTTTGATAAATACACAAGAAAGTTTTTGGCAAAACAATCTGAAAGAATTTTTGGCTAAGGATGTTTGTACCTTATTCTTTTTAGATGTTGGGCAAGGCGACAGCATATTAATAAAATCTCCAGAAAATAGATTTATTTTAGTAGATTCAGGACCAAATACTGCTGAAGAGAGGATTTTAAAAATTTTTAATATCTTAAACATAAAGACCTTCGATATAGTGATTGCCACACATCCACACGAAGATCATATTGGGAACATGGACAAAATAATTTCAAACTTTGATGTTAAAAAGTTTTATACCATAGATAAGACCACAAATACTCAAACATTTGAAGATATGCTAAAAGCTCTGAAAGAAAAAGGTCTAAAGATAAATATTGTAAGACCATATGATAAAATCTCAATAAACGGTGTTTTGTTTACATTTTTATCTCCGTTAAAAGATTACGAAGATTTGAACGACTCAAGTGCTGTGACAATGGTAGAGTTTGCAAAAAGAAGAGTCCTGCTCACTGGTGATATTTCAAAAGTTGTAGAATATGATATGATAAGAGCAAATGAAGATGTTAGAGCTGATGTTTTAAAAGTTTCTCATCATGGAAGCTATGCTGCAACAAGCAATATTTTTCTTAAGCAAGTAAATCCCCAGCTTGCGGTAATAAGTGTTGGGAAAGATAATCCATATGGTCATCCTCATGACTCCACGTTGAAGAGATTGAGAAATTATCGCATAAAGGTTTTAACAACAATGGACAATGGTAATATTGCAGTTATAATCTCACCAGATGGAAATGTAAAAGTCTTAACAGAAAGGTAGAAAGGAGAAAAAGATGAATGACTGAGATTTTTAAAAAGAGAATAAAAGAGATTGTGGCAATTGTACTTATTTTCATGATATTGTCGCTTGTAGTTGTGCAGTTTTTCACAAGAACTCTTTGGACTGCTGAGATAAATCTCAGACTTGATAATAACCTTCTAAATCCGCTGAGTTTTAATATGTCTTCTCCGTCTATTTCAAACATTGTACAAGGTCTGTATTCCAATATTACGTCTATTGATTTGAATAAAGAATATTTAGAAATGGTAGCATTAAACCCACCTTTTATAGATTATGTAACGAGCAAATATGGAGATGATGAGAGATTTGGTGTGTTTGTTGAGCCAAAGGCATCAAAGAGTGGGGTAAATTATATTGTTGTTAAAGCGGTTGCCGATTCTTCTGATGAGGCAGAGAAGATGCTAAATAAGTACATGGATAGCCTAAACAAGAAGGTTTTAACAGACTTAAAAAATAGGTCTGATGCTGCTCAAAAGCTTTTAAATGAACTCTTAAAGGAAAGACAAAAGTATGACAAGCTAAAATTAACAACAGCTGAACAGGAACAGTATAGCCAAATTTCTTCTGCTATAAACCTAATAAAATGGTTTAATGAGAATTATAATAAAGTGATTGATTTAAAAAGTGCCATAGATGAATATGGCAAACTCAAGATATATGAGTCAGCAGGTAGCAAGTTTGAAAAGGCTGTAAGAGTTGTAGCTGGAACCTTTGCAGGAGTTATAATAGCAGTTTTGTATGTCATTTTTAGAGAAAGAAGATATATACTTTCTAAACTGTAATAACAAAAATAATATTTTACGAATGGAGATGAAAAAAATGATATCTCTAATTGACCTAAAACGACAGTATACAATGTTGTCAAATGAGATAAATGAGGCTATAACCGAGGTTTTGCAAAGTGGCCAGTACATACTGGGACCAAAGGTTGTGGAATTTGAAAAAAGGTGCAGTGAATATTTAAATGTTAAGCACTGCATAGGCGTTGGCAATGGAACAGATGCTTTAGTAATAGCACTTGAGAGTATGGGCGTAGGAAATGGTGATGAGGTAATCACAACACCATTTACTTTTTTTGCAACAGCAGAAGCTATTGTGAGAGTTGGAGCAAAACCAGTTTTTGTTGATATTGATCCCTTTTCTTATAATATAAACCCTGATGAGATTGAAAAAAAAATTACACCAAAAACCAAAGCAATCATTCCTGTTCATATCTTCGGCCAGGTATGTGATATGGACAAGATATTAGAAATAGCAAAAAAATACAACTTATGTGTCATAGAAGATGCGTGCCAGGCTTTTGGAGCAGAATACAATGACAAAAAAGCAGGGACAATTGGTGATGTTGGATGTTTTTCATTCTTCCCAACAAAGAACTTGGGTGGTTTTGGAGATGGTGGTTTAATTGTAACCAATGATGATGAGGTTGCAGAAAAAGCAAGAATGCTTCGCCAACACGGGTCAAAGAAGAAATACTATAATGAACTTATTGGGTTCAACAGTAGGCTTGATGAAATTCAGGCTGCTATTTTGCTTGTAAAATTAAAATACATAGATGATTGGAATAAAAGAAGATCTAAGATTGCACAAAGGTACAATCAAGGCTTAAAACTTAATGGCTTAATCACGCCTGCAAAGACAAATAATTGTGAAAGAGGACATATTTACCATTTGTATGTCTTACAGCATGAAAGACGCGATGAGCTTATTAAGTATTTATCACAAAAAGGGATTGCAACAGGCGTATATTATCCTGTACCGCTACATTTGACAAAGGCTCTGCAGTTTTTAGGGTATAACGAAGGAGACTTTAAAGTGGCAGAAGAGGTCTGTAGAAAGTCATTTGCTATTCCAATGTTTCCAGAACTTACAGAAGAGGAGATAGAGTTTATCATCTCCTCAATAAATGAATTTGGAGGGAGTATATAATGAATGAAATTGCAAAACAGCTTTTAAAAAAGATTGAGGAAAAGACAGCGGTGATTGGTGTTGTTGGGCTTGGATATGTGGGGTTGCCTTTGGCTGTTGAAAAAGCAAAAGCGGGGTATAAAGTAATTGGATTTGATATACAGCAAAAGAGAGTTGACATGGTAAATAAAGGGCAGAATTACATTGGAGATGTTGTTGACAAAGAGCTTGAACAGCTTGTTAAAGAAGGGAGAATATTTGCGACAACTGACTATAGCAAGATTGCAGAAGTTGATGCAGTTGCTATTTGTGTTCCAACCCCGCTCGACAAGTATAAACAACCAGACATCTCGTATGTTGTAAACTCAACAAAAGAGATTGCAAAATACCTTCACAAAGGTATGCTTGTAGTTTTAGAAAGCACAACATATCCTGGGACAACAGAAGAGGTTGTAAAACCAGTCTTAGAAGAAAGTGGACTTGTGTGTGGTCAGGACTTTTTCTTGGCCTTTTCGCCTGAGCGTGTTGACCCTGGAAATAAAGTGTATAATACTAAGAATACACCTAAGGTTGTGGGTGGAGTTACCCCAACATGTACAGAAATTGCTGCACGGCTATATGAAAATGTTCTGGAAGGCGAAGTTTTTAGGGTAAGTTCACCAAAGGTTGCAGAGATGGAAAAGATTTTAGAAAATACATTCAGAAACATAAATATTGCACTTGTAAATGAAATGGCTATTTTATGTGAAAGAATGAACATTGACATTTGGGAAGTAATTGAAGCAGCAAAGACAAAGCCGTATGGTTTTATGGCGTTTTATCCCGGACCTGGCCTTGGCGGTCATTGTATACCAATTGACCCGTTTTATCTTACTTGGAAGGCACGTGAGTATGACTATCATACAAGGCTTATTGAAATTGCTGGCGAGATAAATAACTACATGCCAGAATATGTTGTTGAAAGGGTTATGAAAATACTGAACAAATTCAAAAAACCACTGAATGGTTCAAAAATACTGGTGTTAGGTGTTGCGTATAAAAAAGACATTGATGATATAAGAGAGTCACCTGCTTTAAAGGTAATTGAAAACTTTGAAAAGGAAAATGCGATTGTAGAATATAATGATCCATATGTTCCAAATTTTACTTATAAAGGAAAGCAATATACATCAGTGGATTTTACAGCTGAGACTCTTGGTCAATATGACATTGTTGTAATTACAACTGATCATTCTAAGTATGACTATCAGTTTATAGTGGACAATGCGAAGCTTATATTCGATACGAGAAATGCTACAAAGGGGATTAAATCAGAAAAGGTATACAAACTATAAGTTTTTGGAGGATGAAATATGGACAAGCTTAGAATTTGCTTAGTTGGATGTGGGCGAATATCGTTCAAGCATGCAGAAGCTTATGCCAACAACTTTGACAGCTTAGAAGTTGTTGGATTTTGCGATTTGATTGAAGAAAGAGCCCAAAGGACCAGACAAAAATATTATCAGCTTTTACAAAGCAAAGGGATTGAAATAAAAAAAGAAATTCCAATATATACCGATTATATTAAGATGTTGAAAGAGCAAGACACTGATATAGTTGATATTGCTACATTCAGTGGCTGTCATGCCCAGCAAACGCTTGTGGCGCTTGATTTTGGTAAGCACGTGGTTGTTGAAAAGCCTATGGCACTTTCTATTGATGATGCAGACAAAATGATTCAAAAGGCAAGGGAAAAGAAAAAGGTTTTGGCGGTATGCTTACAAAATAGATTCAACAAAAGTGTGCAGAAGTTAAAAAAGACAATTGAAAGTGGCAAGTTTGGGAAAATTCTTTACGGTGTTGCGAACATAAGATGGAACAGAAACAATGAGTACTATAAACAAGATGCTTGGCGTGGTACATGGGAACAAGATGGCGGGGCGCTTATGAACCAGTGTACACATAACATAGACCTTCTACAATGGATTATAGATTCTGACGTTGACGAAATTTATGGAGATATTGAAACATTTTTGCGGCCAATTGAAGCAGAAGACACAGGTTTTGCTTTGTTGAGATTTAAAAATGGTGCGCGTGGTATTATAGAGGGTACAACATGTGTATGGCCGTCTAATTTAGAAGAGACGCTTAGTATTTTTGGTGAGACAGGTACAGCTGTGCTTGGGGGCACGTCTGTTAACAAGATTGTTGTGTGGCGTGTTCCAGAGGAAGATGAGAAAGAGGTAATAGAGAAGTTTGCTGAAAATCCTGATAATGTATATGGATTTGGACACACACCTTTATTTAGAGATGTAATTGAAGCTATAAAATCTGGACATGACCCGCTTGTGACAGGTGAACAGGGAAAAAGGTCGCTTGAGATAATCTTAGGAACATATAAATCTGCTATTGAAAAAAAGCCTGTGAAATTTCCACTTGGCAGTTTCTCGACGCTTGATGTAAAAAAAGAATATGAAAGGCAGAGACTTGGGAAATGAGGTATATAAGTGATAGTGCTAAGATAGGCAGTAATGTTGAGTTTGGGTATTTTGTTGTAATAGAAGATGATGTTGTCATTGGAGACAACTGTAAGATTGGCCACAATGTTGTTATAAAAACTGGAAGTATAATAGGAAACAACGTAGAAATATCGGATGGCACGATTATAGGAAAGTTTCCTCAAAAGGCTTTGACAAGCAAGACAACTGAGGATGTAACATTTCCACCGGCGTTTATAGAAGATGGTGTAAAGATTGGTGCAAACTCTATTGTCTACAGAGGTGCTCACATTTGCAAAAATGTCTATATTGCAGACCTCGTGACAATAAGAGAAAATGTAAAGATAGGTGAATATACAATTATCGGAAGAGGAGTTAGTATTGAGAATAAAACTACAATTGGAAGCTATTGTAAAATAGAGACAAACGCGTATATCACAGCAATTTCAGATATTGAGGATTGGGCTTTTATTGCGCCTTGTGTTGTTACATCAAACGACAACTTTGCAGGAAGAGGCAAGGACAGAGTAAAGTATTTCAAAGGTGTAACAATAAAGCGTGGCGGGAGAATTGGTGCAAATGCAACAATTTTGCCTGGCAAAGTGATTGGTGAAGAAGGACTTGTGGGTGCTGGTAGTGTTGTGACAAAAGATGTAAGGCCACGCAAGATAGTTGTTGGAAATCCTGCAAGGGAGCTTAGAGATGTACCAAGTGATCAGCTTCTTGAAAACCAGTAAAACTGAAATTATTTTGAGTATAATAGGGATAGTTTTATTTCAGATTGTAAGGTTTTCTTATATACCTTTTTATCTTTTTCTGTTATTTATCATTGCTTTAATACTCTACTATTATAAACCAAAGTCAAAATTTGAATTTATTGACCTCATACCTTTGTTTTTTTACATTGTAATGTTTTTACTTTCAACTTTATTTTTTAAAAATGTTATAGATAAAAACAAAGCTATTTTAGGTATATTAAATGCTTTTGTCATTCCAGCTCTGTTTTATATCTTGTTTATTCTAGCTGACGACAACCTTTTGTATCGAACTAAAAAAGTTTGGCTTTGCATATTTGTTATAGCTTCAATAGTCTGTGTATTTGAATACTTATATTATTTGTTGTTCAGAACTTATAAAGAAAGGACAATTTCGATTTTTTTCAATCCTAACATCTTTGCGTTCTTTTTAGTAATGGTTTATCCCTTTATATTGAGCTTTTTAAAGAGCGATAGGCTGAAGATAGGAGGGACCCTCGTTATATTTTTAGAGATTTTGCTCTCTGGATCAAGGACGGGCTTTTTGGTCTTTCTCTTTGAGGCGGTCCTTATAAACATAAAACTTGTTCGCAAAAATATAGGAAAGCTTTTTATGGGTTTGAGTTTGATTTTGTGTTTGTTCTTACCTAAGATTATTTATAGAATTCCGAGAGTTTCTGATATATACAATACAAAAAATGCGGTGGGACAGAGAATCTTTGCAATAGAGTTTGTTCTAAATTACTTTAAGCACAAAAATCTATTTGAAGGAATAGGAGCAGGGCAATTTGAAAGTCTGTTTAGAAGTTTGAAACCACCTGGGATTGTCTTGCTTCGCTCAGCCCATAATTTATTTTTAAATGCTCTTATTGAATATGGTATAATAGGATATGGGATGTTTATTTTTTTAGTATATTTTCTTGTCTTTGTTTCTACATTTAATATTGCGAGGTCAAACGAAGATTCTGATTGGATGGTATTTGTTGGTCTGATTTCTATCACGATATTCCAAATGTTCGACATGGCTGAGATAACAAACGTGAGAATGATGGTTGTAAACTTGATTTATGTTTATTATATAGCTTTGATTTTACGAAAATTTAGAAGGTGGAGACAAAAGGATGAACAAGCCTTTTCATCTTAGATTGAAACAGGAATATTTGCCATTTTTTATATACCTCACTTTTTTGGCCAGTTTTTTTGGCAGTACACTTGCGTATCCTCGTTTGAGTTACCTTTTTTTATATAGGATATTTTTAGGGTTTTTATTTGTACTGATTTGCATAGATATAATCTTAAATAGGGTTGAGGTAAAAAGGTTTTTGAATTTTTCTTCGTATTTTTTAGTCGGATGGAGTGCCTATTCTCTCCTTAGCTTTTTATGGGCACAGGATATTAAAAGTGCTCTTCGCGACCAGGTATTTTTAACGGTAAATATCGTAGTTATTTTAATTTTTATGTATTACTCGAACTACATAAGATGGAATATTTTAGAAAACATTATTTTGTTTTCATATGTAGTAAACATTCTGGTTGGATACTGGGAGGTTATAACAGATAAACATCTTTGGACATCCAAAATTCCTCTATATAACTTACACAGAACACCATCAACCTTTTTTGCAAACCCAAACGATTTTGCTACTTATTTGGTGTTGTATCTACCGTTTATTTTGAATTTTATTGTACGTGAAAAGCTACTAACTCTTAAGAAAATAGTAGCTTTAACTGTAGCTTTGTTGTCAGTGCCTCTTTTAATACTTACCACGAGCAGAGCAAATTATATAGGTTTTGTTTTAGCTTTAATAGTATACTTTTTGTTAATTAATAACTCAGAACGAAGGGAATATTTGAAGTATGCGTTTGTCATTTTCTTATTTTTAATAGTTCTCATCGGTTTTAAGTTGGACTTTGGTTTTTTGAGTAAAGTAGGAGGGATGATTGCAACCCAACTGTCTTCACTTTCTGATTTTTCAACAAGTTCACTTACATCAAATGTGAGAAGAGAACTTTTGATTGTGTATGGTCTTTCATTTTTGTATGACTATCTTTTCTTGGGTGTTGGAGCAGGAAACAGCAGAGTTTTGATGGAAAAGGTAAGACAGTATACTGTAAACGTGGAACTTCATAATTGGTTTTTAGATGTGCTTGTATGTTATGGTTTAATTGTTTTTGCACTCTATGTAATTTGGATTTTTTATGTAATATACAAACTACTACACGTTAAAGGTTCAAACAATAAATTAAAATTGCCAGCAGTTTCAACAATAGCTTCACTTGCTGCATTTGGTATCTCAAGCATAAGTTCGTCAAAGATGATAGAGATGAGGATTATGTGGTTTTTGTTTGCACTTGCACTTTTTATAATAACAAGTCCACAGGAGGACAAAGGAGAGCCAGAAAATTGAAAAAGGTATTAGTTTTGTCATCTGCACATCCTTGGGACGATGAAAGAGTGTTTAATAAAATTGCAAAGAGTTTAAAAAAAAGGTATGAAACAGTTTTATGTGCCGTAGCAGAGGATGATTTACAGGTTGTAGACGGTATAAAAATCTACGGATTAAAAAAGCTATCGAGAGCAAAGAGGTATAAAAATTATTCAAAGATTATAAGGATAGTAAAAGAAGAAAAGCCAGACATAATTCATTTTCACGATCCAGACCTTTTGCTTCTTGCTTTATATTTTAAGTTGATACTCAAGAAAAAAGTTATATACGATGTTCATGAAGACTACTCCTTAGCGTTTAAGGACCGCGAGTATTTACCAAAACTTTTAAGAAGCCTTTTTTCTTCTATTTTTAATCTCTTTGAAAAAAATGTGAGTAAATTATTTGATGGTATGGTTGTTGTCACTGAGGACATTTTTAATAAATTCAATTGCAAAAATAAGGTTATATTAAAGAACTTCCCAACTATTGATATGTACGAAAAAAGGGAGGAGTATAACTTAGATGGCACAATAAATCTTGTTTATATTGGAAGTGTATCATATCAGAGGGGAATTACAAATTTAATTTTAGCGGTAAAAGATTTGCAAAATCTTAATATAAAGTTAGATATTGTAGGACCTGCCGAAAGCAGTAATTATTTTGAAGAAATAAAGAAATTTGAAAATGAAAAGATAAAAATTTGGGGAAGAGTGCCCAAAAGCTGTGTTCCTGATATTTT
>NZ_CP116337.1:941460-1200410 GCF_028198085.1 Caldicellulosiruptor sp. DIB 104C
TTCTGATTTTTCAACAAGTTCACTTACATCAAATGTGAGAAGAGAACTTTTGATTGTGTATGGTCTTTCATTTTTGTATGACTATCTTTTCTTGGGTGTTGGAGCAGGAAACAGCAGAGTTTTGATGGAAAAGGTAAGACAGTATACTGTAAACGTGGAACTTCATAATTGGTTTTTAGATGTGCTTGTATGTTATGGTTTAATTGTTTTTGCACTCTATGTAATTTGGATTTTTTATGTAATATACAAACTACTACACGTTAAAGGTTCAAACAATAAATTAAAATTGCCAGCAGTTTCAACAATAGCTTCACTTGCTGCATTTGGTATCTCAAGCATAAGTTCGTCAAAGATGATAGAGATGAGGATTATGTGGTTTTTGTTTGCACTTGCACTTTTTATAATAACAAGTCCACAGGAGGACAAAGGAGAGCCAGAAAATTGAAAAAGGTATTAGTTTTGTCATCTGCACATCCTTGGGACGATGAAAGAGTGTTTAATAAAATTGCAAAGAGTTTAAAAAAAAGGTATGAAACAGTTTTATGTGCCGTAGCAGAGGATGATTTACAGGTTGTAGACGGTATAAAAATCTACGGATTAAAAAAGCTATCGAGAGCAAAGAGGTATAAAAATTATTCAAAGATTATAAGGATAGTAAAAGAAGAAAAGCCAGACATAATTCATTTTCACGATCCAGACCTTTTGCTTCTTGCTTTATATTTTAAGTTGATACTCAAGAAAAAGTTATATACGATGTTCATGAAGACTACTCCTTAGCGTTTAAGGACCGCGAGTATTTACCAAAACTTTTAAGAAGCCTTTTTTCTTCTATTTTTAATCTCTTTGAAAAAAATGTGAGTAAATTATTTGATGGTATGGTTGTTGTCACTGAGGACATTTTTAATAAATTCAATTGCAAAAATAAGGTTATATTAAAGAACTTCCCAACTATTGATATGTACGAAAAAAGGGAGGAGTATAACTTAGATGGCACAATAAATCTTGTTTATATTGGAAGTGTATCATATCAGAGGGGAATTACAAATTTAATTTTAGCGGTAAAAGATTTGCAAAATCTTAATATAAAGTTAGATATTGTAGGACCTGCCGAAAGCAGTAATTATTTTGAAGAAATAAAGAAATTTGAAAATGAAAAGATAAAAATTTGGGGAAGAGTGCCCAAAAGCTGTGTTCCTGATATTTTGAAGAATGCACATATTGGGTTTGTTACTCTTTTGCCATTGAAACGGTATTTGACATCACTTCCACTCAAACTTTTTGAATACATGGCGGCAGGTGTGCCTATAGTTGCTTCGAACTTTGAGCTGTGGGAAGGTATAATTGAAAGTAGCAACTGTGGGATTATTGTTGATCCTACGGATATTGAGCAGATTAAAAGTGCTATTTTGTATTTTTATAACAATCGTCAAGAGATTATAAATAAAGGACAAAATGGATATAGCGCTTTTATTGAGATGTACAATTGGTCAAAAGAAGAGGAAAAACTATTCGATTTTTACAAAAGGATTGTAGGTTAAAACATTTAAAATGGCGGGGAAGGGAGATAAGTTTTGGGTATGGGGAAAATACTAAAAAACAAACTATTAATCATTTTAATAAGTGCAGTTGTGGTTCTTGGGGGCATATTAGGGTATTTGTACAAGATATTTATAATTGATGCAAAACACATTGAAAAGGTTTTTGTTAAAAAAGTGCCGGCAAAAAGTAATAAAGCACAAGTTAAGTACCCATTTGACGAAAATAGTGTCAATGTGTTAATTATTGGACTTGACAAGGCAAGTAATCGCAGTACATATGATTTGCACAGAACGGATACAATCTTATTTTTAAACATAAACTTTAAAGACAAGAAGGTAAAAGGTATTTCTATCCCACGAGACACCTTGACTGAAATATACAAGGTTGGTAAGTGGGACAAGATAAATAGTGCATTTGGCTATGGAGGAGGAGAGAAGGAAGAAGGTTTTTTTTACACAATGGAGACTGTTAGCAAGCTATTAGGTGGTATGCCAATTGAGTACTATGTAGGCTTTGACCTTGATGCAGTAAGAAAAGTTGTAAATATCTTGGGTGGAGTGTATGTAAATGTTGAAGTTCCTGTAAAAGTGAAGACAAAATGGGTTAACATAGATTTAAAGCCTGGGTATCAGAAATTAAATGGTATTGAAACGCTTTACTACGCTCTTTGGAGAAAAACCCCAGGTGGTGATATTGATCGTATTAAAAGAGACAAAGAACTTATTCTTTCGGTTTTTGAACAGTTAAAAGCAAGTAACAAAATAATAACTCTTCCAGAGATATACTGGAAAATAAGACGACATTTTTATACAAATTTATCTCTTCAGCAGATAACATCTTTAGCCTATTTTGCACAGAATATGAAAAAAGAGGACATTGTATTTGAAAGTATTCCTGGCGATTATTTTAACTACATGGGAGTAAGTTACTGGAAGCCTGATTATGAAGGAATAAAGAAGCTCGTTAAGGATTTATTTGGATATGATATAGAAATTGACCTTAAGATGCCAGAGAAATATAAATACGCAAGAAGAATTATTGTAAAGACCAAAAAGGAGAATAATATAAGTTATAGCCATACAAATAAGTCTTATAGTACTGAAAGTAGCCAAAATCAGAACAGTCAAAGTAATTCGGAAGTAAATTTAGTACAGAAGCAGACTGAAACTATAGAAAACAGCACGCAAAGCTCAAGTCCATTTGATGCGCAATGGAGAAATAGTAGTGAGGACACTCAAGCTTTGCCACCTGAAAATGACAGCCAAACTACTCAAGGTGCTCAGCAGCAACAAGCTACAACTGAATCTGAAATTCAAGTCGATACACCGTCTACTTCTTCAGATGTAGTTTCAAATGTATATGGTGGAAGGTAGAAAAAAGATATTTTTGACAAAAACTTTTTAATTAGATATACTTTATTATGTAAAGTTATTGGGGGATGTCATGGGGTGGCAAAGAATGTACAAAGTGGGAGATACCATAATACACCCTTTGCATGGAGCAGGAGAGATAGTTGAGATAGTGGAGGAAAAGGTATTTGACACCGTTCAAAAATACTATGTTGTGAAGATTTTATATAACGGTATGAAGGTTTTAGTGCCTGTCAATAGTGCTGCTGAGATTGGTATTCGCAATGTCATTTCTGAAGAAGAAGCAAACAAGGTGTTTGAGCTTTTAAAAGACAACAATTTCAAGGTTGACATAAATAATTGTGGCAATTACAACAAGCGGATTAGAGAAAACCAGCAAAAGCTAAAGAGTGGGAATATTTATTGTGTTGTTGAAGTTTTGAAAATGCTTGCAGCAAGAGAAAAGGTAAAAGGGTTATCAACAAACGAAAAGATGATGTTTAACAATGCAAAACAGATTTTGGTAAGTGAGCTTGGACTTGCAAAAGGACTTGATATGGAAGAGGTTGAAAAAATGGTAGATAGCATTCTTTTTGAGCTTGAGACAGCAGAATAAGGGGGCTATTTGTGTGGCTGGATTTTTTGGATTTTTTGATTATACAAAGCCTGGTCCAGGAGTGCCAGAAGATCTTCCACCAAAGTCAAAATTTATAGTATTTTTTTGAAGTACTTGCACGCAAGTTTTGGAAACTTTGTTGGCTAAACATTCTCTATTTTCTTGTATCGCTTCCAATATTAGCAATATTATATTTTATGATTGGGAGTTATTTATTGCCTATAATAGAGTCAGTTACAAAGGGCGTTCAAAGTGCAAAGGATGTTCAAACATTGCAGTCTTTTTTTGATGACAGCATTGAGCCTTCTGTTTTTAAGTGGTTTTATGGTTTTTGGAATAGGACCGACAACTGCTGGTTTTACCTATATTGTTAGAAACTTTGCAAGGGAAGAGCATGCGTGGGTTACAAGTGACTTTTTTGAGCACTTGAGAAAAAATATAAAAGAGGGCTTTATAAGCTTTATTGTAGATATATTAGTCATATTTGTGTTTTCTGTTAGTATAAGATTTTACTCATATCAGAGTATAAAGTATCCAAGCGTTGGCATTATAAAATACTTCTTAATATTTACCTTTTTAGTTTATCTCATGATGCATATTTACATCTATCCGATGATGGTGACATATAATCTCAAGGTAAGGCATATATACAAAAACGCATTTATCTTTACAATATTAAAGCTTCCTCATACAATAGGTATGTTTTTATTGATGATCGGAGTATGGGTAATACCATTTTTGCTACTGTTTGTGACAAAATTCCTTCTTGTTTTACTACTCTATCCTCTCATTTGGGTAAGCATCTTGGGTCTTATGCAAAACTTTTATACAAATTACGTATTTGGAATATATTTGAATCCTCAAAAACAAGAAGAGCAAACTGAAAATAAAAGTGATGACAAACACGAGGATAATTAGATATAATAAAATACGTTAAACTACACGTATATCAAAAGAAGGGAGGTACATCTTTATGGAACCAGTGCTTGTCTACAATAAGCGAGAAACTTTTACTAAAAGTAACTTGAACAAGCTCAGAAAAGAAGGATATATCCCTGCTGTTGCATATGGTGATGACATAAAGAGCCTTCCAGGTTATGTTTCTAAAAAGGAGTTTGAAAAGTTATATAAACAAAAAGGATTAGCTGGAAAGATAAAGATATCTATTGACGGAAAAGAGAGGGTTGCTCTTATAAAAGAAGTACAGACTCATTATGTAAAGGGCAATATTATTCATGTAGATTTTCAGATATTGTCTGAGAACAAACCTATATATGTTGAAGTGCCAATAATATTTGAAAATGCAGAGATATTAAAGTCAAGGGGACTTGTGTTACAAAGACAGATAGACACAGTAGAGATAGAAGGACTTCCAAAGGATATTCCTGAACACTTAGTAATTGACCTTATGGAGTATGAAAAACCAACAGCTATAAAATTAAGAGATATAAAGCTTCCAGAGGGTATTAAGATAACAGAGGACTTGGATGAGGTTGTTGCAGTAATTGATGTAAGCGAGATCACAGAAGAGCCAGAGACAGAGGAGAAGAAAGAAGAGGGGGCTTCTTCTGTTTCGAATAGTTAAAAAAGAAGGGACTGAGAGAAAGGTCTTTTCTCTCAGCCCCTTTTCTGTTTTGGGGTTTATATTCATTCATAAGCTCTCAAAAATTCTTTTAAATTTTCAATTTGCTTTTTGACAAGTTCAGGTGAGGTGGCACCATAGCTTTTACGCCTTTTAATACAGTTTTCGATGCTTATAAACTTGTAAACATCTTCTTCAATATTATCGCAAAATCTTTTAAACTCTTCTGTAGAAAGCTCTTCTAATGATTTATTGTTTTCAATACAGTACTTTACAATATTTCCCACAACAAAATGAGCATCTCTAAAGGCTACGCCTTTTGTTACCAAGTAATCGGCAAGGTCTGTTGCATTGATAAATCCAGATTTGCAAGCCAAAAGCATATTTTCTTTATTTACTTTCAAAGTCTTTAATATTTCATTTACAATTATCAAACTCTTTTCAGCAGTGTCGATAGAATCAAACAAGAATTCTTTGTCTTCCTGCAGGTCTTTATTATAGGAAAGTGGTAAAGCTTTTAAAACTGTCAAAAGTCCAATTAGGTTTCCAAACGTTCTTCCTGTCTTACCACGTATAAGTTCGAGTGCATCAGGATTTTTCTTCTGTGGCATTATGCTGCTGCCAGAACAAAATGCATCATCAAGTTCAATGAATCTAAACTCATCGGTATTGAATATAATAAAATCTTCCGCAAGCCGAGAAAGATGCATTTGAAGCATAGCTATATTAAAAAGCATTTCTAAAATAAAATCTCTGTCAGAAACTGTATCTATACTATTTTCTGTAACTCCGTCAAATTCAAGCTGATCTGCCACAAAAAATCTATCTATATCGAATGTAGTTCCTGCAAGTGCAGCACTGCCAAGTGGATTTAGGTTAATTGAGATAAAGTTTTGCCTAAATCTTAAAAGATCTCTTTTTAGCATCTGGGCATATGCTAAGATGTAATGTGAGAACAACACTGGCTGAGCTTTCTGAAGGTGAGTAAATCCTGGCATAATTGTGTCTATATTTTCTTCTGCTAATTTTATAATAGTATCTATTAAATTTTTTATCAGCTCTTGTAAATAGAGATTTTTTTCACGACAAAAAAGCCTTTCGTCAAGTACCACCTGGTCGTTCCTACTCCGAGCCGTGTGGACCTTCTTTCCAACCTGTCCTATTCTCTTTATTAGCTCTTTTTCAATCAGCATATGGACATCTTCATCAGACATATCAAACTCAATTTTTCCTTCTTTAAAGTCATTTAATATTTCATAAAGTGTGTTTACAATTAGTTTGCCTTCATCTTCAGGTATAATATCACATTTTGAGAGCATCTTCACATGGGCAACAGAGCCCATAACGTCATACTCAAAGAGGTTAATATCAACCATGATAGAAGCATTGAACTCATCAAATATCCTTGCTGTATCTTTTGAGAACCTACCCTGCCACAGTTTAATCTGAATCACCCGCCTTCTTGTTCACCATTCCGAATACCTTCAAAGGTAAGCCAAACAAGTTTATAAATCCTTCTGCATCTTTTTGATTATACATCTGGTCTTCTTCAAATGTTGCAAGGTCTTTGATGTACAGTGAATTTGGTGATTTTGAACCAGCAGAGTAAATATTACCTCTGTACAACACAAGTTTTACTGTACCATTTACAACTTCTTGGGTTTTGTCAACAAATGCTGAAAGTGCTTCTCTTAAAGGTGAGAACCAAAGCCCATCATAAACAAGTTCAGCAAATCTGATAGCTACCATCTCTTTAAAGTGTAAAGTTGCTCTGTCAAGGCAAAGATATTCTAATTCTCTATGAGCATAGTGCAAGATTGTCCCGCCAGGTGTTTCATACACGCCACGCGATTTCATTCCCACAAGCCTATTTTCAACTATGTCAACAATGCCAATTCCATGTTCTGCTCCTTTTTTATTTAAATACTTCAAAAGTTCAACACAATTCATTTCTTTGCCATTTATCTTAATCGGAACACCTTTTTCAAACTCTATTTCTATAGTTTCTGGCTCATCATTTAATGAAAAAGGATTTTTTATAATCATTAACACTTTTTCAAAATTAGGCATGTTCCAGGGATCTTCCAACTCAAGTCCTTCATGCGACAGGTGCCATATATTCCAATCAGTACTGTAACTTTCTTCTTTTTTGAAAGGAATATCTATTCCTTTTTGGGCAAGGTAATTTAACTCGTCTTCACGTGATTTTAAGTTCCACATTCTCCAAGGAGCAATTATTTTTATATTTGGCATAAGTGCCTTTATTGTCACCTCAAATCTTACCTGGTCATTACCTTTGCCTGTGGCACCGTGAGCTATTGCATCAGCATTTTCCTTTTTAGCAATCTCAACAAGCCTTTTTGCAATTAGCGGTCTTGCCATTGACGTGCCAAGAAGATATTTTCCTTCATAAACTGCACCAGCTTTTAGAGTAGGGAATATATATTCCTTTACAAATTCCTCTTTGGCATCTTCAATATAAACCTTTGATGCACCAGTTTTATAGGCTCTTTCTTTTATGGTCTCAAAGTCATCTTCTTGGCCAACATCCACTACAACTGCAATGACCTCACAGCTGAAGTTTTCTTTTAGCCATGGTATTATAACAGATGTATCAAGCCCGCCTGAATAAGCAAGGACTACTTTGTTAAGTTGCATCTTCAATTCCCCTCACTTAATTGATTTTTATTAAATTATACACCCAAATGAATAATTATTCAACAGTTCTTTCTTTAATTTTCTTGAGATTTAAAAGGATTTATTTTATTATAATATCTTAGATATGCTTATAAACTCAAGGAGTTTTTAAATGAAAGTAGCTATCTTTGGTGGAACATTTAATCCTATTCATATAGGACATTTGATTATGGCACAGTATGTTAAAAATTTTTCTGAGGTTGACAGAGTTATCTTTGTACCCAATGGTGTACCACCGCATAAAAATGTTGATATCGCATTGCCTGAAGACAGATTTGAAATGGTAAAACTTTCAATTGAAGATAATCCAGACTTTGAAATAAGCGATTTTGAAATAAAGAATAAAGAGCCGAGCTGGACTATAAATACCTTAAACTACTTTGCCACCTCTTATGAGAAAGTGTATTTCATACTAGGAAGCGACAATCTTTTTGAAATTATAAAATGGTACAGGGCGGAAGAGATTTTAAAAAAATTTCCTATTATTGTTTTGCCAAGAGAGAGGAATACAACTTTGATAAGAAGACAAATTGAAGAGCTTGGTATACAGTTTAGTGCAAAAATGGTTCTGATAGATATGCCTATTATTGACATTTCTTCGACAGAGATTAGAAGACTGATAAGAGAGAATAAAAGCATAAGATATATGGTGCATCCCAAAGTGGAAGAATATATAATAAGAAAGGGGCTTTATAAAGAGTGAATATTGATACAATCAAAGAGAAACTGAAAGAACTTTTGGATGAGCAAAGGTTTGTCCATTCACTTGGGACAATGGACTGTGCAATGATGTTAGCCAAAAGATTTGATGAAGATGTCCAAAAGGCGATGATTGCAGGGCTTGTTCATGACTGTGCAAAGTGCCTCAAAAAAGAAGAGTTGTTGAATTGTGCTTTCAAATCTGGTATAGTTATAGATAACATAATGATAAGTCAGCCAGAGCTTTTACACGGCCCAGCAGGATATTATCTTGCAAAGGAACTTTTTGGAATTTATGATAGTGATATATTGAACTCTATAGCCTATCATACGACAGGAAGAGAGAATATGACAAAATTAGAAAAAATCATCTATGTTGCTGATTTAATTGAACCATCAAGAAAATTCAAATCGGTCGAGCTTATTAGAAAGAAATCATTTGAGGATCTTGACAAGGCAGTAGTTATGGCCATGGACAACACTATCAAGTATGTAATTGAAAAAGGCGGGCTTATACATCCTTCTACTATTTTTGCAAGAAATCAGTTAATTCTCAAAGAAAGCGGGGAAGACAGTTGAAGAGGATACGACTTAAAAAACAGGCAAAGATATTTTTAAGTTCTTTTCTGATAACAGTTGCTATTGTGCTTATAGGTATCTTAGCAACTGCATTATATATTAAACAAACAAAGACATTACCTCCAATTTTGAGCAACATTATTGAAAAGGTAACAAACACTGAGCCTGCTGATATAGAAGACAAGCTTCCTATGAATATTCTTGTTCTGGGATGTGATGAAAAGCAGGGTGGAAGGTCAGATACAATAATGCTTGTTCATATACAAAAAGACTTTCAACCAATTGTAATTTCAATACCAAGAGATACAAGAGTAAAAGTTGAGGGGATAAAAGGGTATTCAAAGATAAATGCTGCTTATGCCTATGGGAAATCAAAGCTTGCTGTAAAAACAGTAGAGGATGTTCTTGGTATAAAGATTGACAAGTACGTGGTTGTAAACTATGAGGCTGTTGAAAAGATAGTGGATTTGGTTGGTGGTGTTGATGTTGAGGTACCATTCCACCTTTATTATGTTGACACAACACCTGGCAAAGAGCTTTATATTAATATCCCTGCTGGTCTTCAGCATCTTGATGGCAAAAAGGCTGTGGAGTTTTTGCGCTGGAGACACAACTCAAATGGCAAAGAATATGGTAGAGGCGGCGATTTAGGACGCATAGAGATGCAAAGAAAACTTTTATATGCCCTCATTGAAAAGATGTTAAAACCACAAAACATAGTAAGACTTCCACTAATTGTCCAGACCGTTTCTAAATATACTGACCATAATTTTACAAAAAATGAAATAATGTGGTTTATACAAAATGTTGGAAAGTTCAATACACAAAATATCATGATGACAATCTTACCAGGGTATCCTAAATATATTGACAGAGTCTCTTATTACATCTTAAATGAAGAAAAATGCAAAGCTTTAATTGATGATTTAAATGAACCTGAGGTATTAAAAGATAGTATGAAGATAAAAATCTTATCAGGGTCATTTGATGATAAAGCAACCCAGCTTAAAAATGACCTTGAGTCAAAAGGATACTCAAATGTTAATCTTGGAAGGGTAAGTAAGCTTGAAAGCAGCAAGGTTGAGTTAAAAAGAGTAAATAGAAAATACTTAGAGTTATTAAAAAATGACATTAACCTTTCCACTTATCAAGTTGTATACTCTCCTGATTACAATGACAAATTTGATGTGTATATTAAAGTTAAGTAAACTAAAAAAGGGGTGACAAAATTAAATTGGAAAAGATACTTCAAATTGTAAGGATTCTTAGTCAAAAAAAGGCCCAAGACATTGTAGTTTTGGATATATCAAAGCTTACAATAATAGCAGACTACTTCATAATATGCAGCGCTTCAAATATCCAGCATGTCAAGGCACTTGTTGAGGAGATAGAAGAAAAGTCTCCTGCTGATATCCTCAGAATTGAAGGAAGAGAGAGTTATAGATGGGTTGTTGTTGATTATGGAGATGTAATTCTTCATATTTTTCATGAAAAAGAAAGAGAATTTTATAATTTAGAAAGGCTATGGATAGATGCTCCGAAGGTGGAAATAGCAATATAGTTTTTTAAAGTACTCAAAAGATAAGATTAATGGGGGTATGTTTTATGGAATACAATTTCAGAGAAATTGAAAAAAAATGGCAGCAAAAATGGTTTTCACAAAACAAGTACAAAGTTACAGAAGACAGTCCAAAACCAAAGTATTACGTGCTTGAGATGTTTCCATATCCTTCAGGGAAACTCCATATGGGACATGTAAGAAATTATTCAATTGGGGATGTTTTTGCACGGTTTATGAGGCTCAAAGGATATAATGTATTGCATCCAATGGGCTGGGATGCTTTTGGACTGCCCGCAGAAAATGCTGCTATTAAACATGGAATCCATCCTTCTGATTGGACATGGTCAAACATTGAGAACATGAAAAGACAGCTAAAAGAGCTTGGCATAAGCTATGACTGGGACAGAGAGGTTGCTACATGCCACCCTGAATATTACAAATGGACACAGTGGATGTTTTTGCAATTTTACAAAGCCGGACTTGCATACAGAAAAAGGTCGTATGTTAACTGGTGTCCGTCCTGTGAAACAGTTCTGGCAAATGAACAAGTTGTAAACGGAAGGTGTGAAAGGTGTAAATCTCTTGTTGGTAAAAAGGACTTAGAACAGTGGTTCTTTAGAATAACCAAATATGCAGAAAGACTTCTTCGCGATATAGAAAAACTTGATGGTTGGCCTGAGAAAGTCAAGATTATGCAGAGAAACTGGATTGGAAGAAGTGAAGGCGCAGAAATTGAATTTGAAATAGACGGTCTTGGTAAGAGAATAAAGGTTTTCACAACAAGACCTGATACACTTTTTGGTGTGACATACTTGGTTTTGGCACCAGAACATCCACTAACAAAAGAGATAATTGCAGGAAAACCACAAGAGAAGGAATGTCTTGAATTTATTGAGAAGATGCAGTATCTAAACGAAATTGAGAGGACATCAACAGAGACGGAAAAAGAAGGAAGGTTCACAGGTGGGTATGCTATACATCCGCTGACAGGAGAAAAGGTGCCTATTTGGATTGCAAATTATGTACTTGTGGACTATGGAACAGGTGCAGTAATGGGTGTTCCTGCTCATGACCAAAGAGACTTTGACTTTGCAAAAAAATATAACCTACCCATAAAGGTTGTCATCAAAGGTGATGAAGTTGACATACAAAATCTTCAAAGCGCTTATGAAGGGGAAGGAATTTTAATTAATTCGGGTAGGTTTGACGGACTAAAGAACACAGAGGCTATGAAAAAGATTACAGAATACCTTGAAGAAAAGGGTTATGGCAAGGCTTGTGTTACTTATAAACTAAGAGATTGGCTAATTTCTCGTCAGCGCTATTGGGGTGCACCAATTCCTATTATATACTGTGATGACTGTGGAATTGTACCTGTTCCAGAAGAGGAATTGCCAGTACTTTTGCCATACAATGTTGAATTCAAGCCAACAGGCCAGTCACCGCTTGCTTATTGTGAGGAGTTTGTAAAAACAACCTGTCCAAAATGTGGAAAACCTGCAAGAAGAGAAACTGATACAATGGACACCTTTATATGTTCATCTTGGTACTACTTTAGATATACAGACCCCCAAAATTGTGAAAAACCATTTGAAAAGTCGCTTGTAGACTATTGGCTTCCTGTTGACCAATACATTGGTGGAGTGGAGCATGCTATACTACATCTTTTATATTCAAGGTTCTTTACAAAAGTGCTTTACGACCTGGGCTATGTGTCATTTGAAGAGCCATTTAAGAATCTTTTGACCCAAGGTATGGTGTTAAAAGATGGTGCGAAGATGTCAAAATCTCTTGGTAACATTGTTAGCCCTGAAGATATAGTTGAAAAGTATGGAGCTGATACAGCAAGGTTATTTATCCTTTTTGCAGCGCCACCAGAAAGAGACTTAGAGTGGTCAGACCAGGGCGTTGAAGGATGTTTTAGATTCTTAAATAGGCTTTGGAGACTTTACATTGAACTAAAAGATAAGCTTTCTGAAAGCATTTCAACTGGTCAGTCTGAGCTTGACGAGGAACTTAATTATAGGCTAAATTACACTATTAAAAAGGTTACTGAGGACATAGGTGAGAGGTTTAATTTCAATACTGCAATTAGTAGTATAATGGAGCTTTTGAACTTCTTATATGACTATAAAGAAAAAGGCAGTTTAAATAGAGAACTAATTTTAAAGACACTAAAGAACCTTTTGGTTTTAATATATCCATTTACGCCTCATATAGCATGTGAACTATGGGAGATTATGGGATTTGAAGGAGACATCGAAGATGTTTCATGGCCTGAATATGATGAAAGTGCGCTTGTTAGAAAGAATGTTGAGATAGCTGTTCAAATAAACGGTAAAATCAGAGCAAGGTTTGACATTCCTGCAGATATCTCTGAAGAGGAACTGAAACAGAAGATCATGAATGATGAGAAAATTAAAACTCTTTTAAAAGGAAAAGAGATTGTGAAGTTTATATATGTTAAAAATAGACTTGTTAACATTGTCATAAAATAAAGAAAAGAGGGTCAAGATCGATGACCCTCTTTTTATTTTAGCTTTTTGTTTGGAAATGAAGAAAAGTCTATTGTCTTTGTTGACCTTAATCTGAGTTTTACTCTTTTTCTTCTAAGTCTTATTATAGTTGCTATCGCGAAAATAAATATTAACCCTACAACAGCTAAGAGAAAATCAAATAAAAACTTCATTCCTTTGACAAACCCTTTTTTTACAGTATGTATGACTGATGTAACTTTTGACTGAGGAATGTAACTTTCATATGAGAGTATAGGGATTGAAGAAAGCAAGTTCCCCGCACTGTAAATATATACATTTCCAATTACTGTATCTTTGTTTATTGGCGGTTTAATGTCTTTTAAAAAGGTTATATGGTAAGTAATATCTTGGGTTTTTGAATTTGTGTTTTTATTTTTTAGCACATAAAATGAAGATTTGATATAACCATCAATCCACTTTTTATTAACTTTGTCCACCATTACTTTTCCAATAATCTGATTTTGTTTAAACAGCTCTTCTTTTCTGAAATTGTTAAAACCATAGTCAAAAAGTTTGATTGCATCAGCAAAAGCGTCGTCTGAGGATAGAATAACTGCAATAAGGTCTATATCATCTTTTTTAGCAGAGGCAATCAAGCACCTTTTTGCTTGAGCAGTGTAGCCTGTTTTCATGCCATTTGCGTATGGGTAATAATATTTTGAATTTTTACGTAAAAGCTTATTGATATTGTATATAATCTGCCAATCGGGTTTTTTGTGCATAGAAGCTGTTGTAATTTTATATTCAACTGTTGATACAATCCTTCGCAAAGTTTCATTTTTATAAGCTTGCTGGGCAATTAAGCTCAGATCATAAGCTGTTGTGTAATGTTGTGGATTGTGAAGCCCGTTTGGATTTACAAAGTGTGAGTCCTTTGCACCAATATTTAGAGCAAACTGGTTCATTTCTTTAACAAACTCTTGTATGCTGCCAGATATATTTTCAGCAATTACATTAGCAGCGTCGTTTGCGGAAATTAAAAGCATTGCATAAAGTGCGTCTTGAAAAGATATTGTTTCGCCTTCATTAAGGTAATAACTGCTACTCCCAGGCTCTATCATGATGGCGTTTTTGGAGACTTTGAACAATTTGCCAAGGTCTTTTTCCTTCGAGAGTGCAACAAGGGCTGTTAGGATTTTGGTTGTGCTTGCTGGAAAGCACCTTAAGTTTGGATTCTTTTGAAAAAGTATTTGTCCTGTGTTTGCCTCAATGAGAAGTGCCGACTTGGCACTTATATCTGGTAATAAAGTATTACTTTCTTCTTTTGAATAAACCGGTACTGGCATAAGTAAAATTAAGAAGATTAGTAAAGCAATCCTCAAGCAACTAAAAGGAACCTTTTTAGACTTTTGTGTCATTAAAACATGTTGCCTCCTTTAAAAGCCTTTGATATGTATGATAAAATAAGTATATATTATACAGACAAATTAAGTCAATTGTGAACATTCCTAAGCATTATTTTGCATTTGACCAAAGAAGGAAGGTGAAATTGTGTTTTCATTCTCAAAAAGAGAAAAGATGATGATTGCCATAATTGTACTACTTCTTCTACTGAATATATTTCAATATGTAACACACACAAATACAAGTGAAAATCTTGGTCAGCAGATAAAGCTTGACACACAGGTAATAGATGAACAGAGTCAAGAAAAGGTAGATGTGCAAACAGACAAACCCTATGAACAACAAAAGTGTGTAGTGTATGTCTGTGGCAACGTAAAAAAGCCTGGGGTTTATGAACTTCTGAGTGGTAGCAGAGTAAACGATGCAATAGAGGTAGCTGGTGGCGTTTTACCAAACAGTGATATAAATAGCTTAAACCTTGCTGAAAAGATCCAGGATGGACAGAAGATTTACATTCCCAAAATTGGTGAGATGCAGACTCAAAGCAATCTGGCTTCTGAGGTAGCACAAAACAGTACAAGTTCGTCAGGCCAAAGTGGTAAGATAAATATTAATACTGCCTCAAAAGAGGAGCTGAAGACTCTTGATAGAATAGGTGATAAACTTGCGGAAAGGATAATAGAATATAGACAAAAACATGGTCCGTTTAAAAGTATAGAAGAAATAAAAAATGTAAATGGCATAGGGGATAAGATATTTGAAGCTATTAAGGATTCTATCACAGTTCAATAAAGAATTGACAAAACTCAAATAAAAGTTTATAATACAACCGTTATGATATGAGGTGACTTAAAGATGAGATTAGATGTATCAAAACTAAAATCACATGGTGATTCAGAAGAATTTGAATTTTGTGAAACATGGGAAAAGATAGAATTCAGAGGTGATATCTTATTCTTTGTTGAACCAGTTATTTTTTATGGGATTGCAACAAAGAAAGGGAATGTAATTGAGGTAAGTGGTAATATCAGAACAAAACTTAAGACAACTTGTTACAGATGTACGGAGGATGCTTTCATTGAGGTTGATGTTCCATTTTATGAAGAATATTCAAACAAAGTAGAAGTTCGAGATGATGATGTAATTCAATTTGAAAATGAGGTAATAGAATTTGATGAAAATGTCATTGCAACCATTGTATTGTATCTTCCAATGAAATATTTATGTAAAGAAGACTGCAAGGGGTTGTGCCCTATTTGCGGTACCAATCTCAATTTCAATTCGTGCTCATGTGAAAAGAATGAGATTGATCCAAGACTGAGCGTTCTAAAAACACTCATAAACGAACTTGACACAGATGAAAAAAGGGAGGTGTGAAAAAGTTGGCTCAACCAAAAAGAAGATGGTCAAAGCAAAGAACGCATAAGCATAGAGCAAATTGGAAAATTAAGGCGCCAAATCTTGTTGAGTGTCCACAGTGCCACGAGATGAAACTTCCACATAGAGTTTGTCCAAGTTGTGGGTATTATAAAAACAGAAAAGTAGTAAATGAAGACTAATCGAAATAGCCCTGAGTGGATTTTCAGGGCTATTTTTACTTATGAAAAAAAGATATTTTAATTTTTATTAAAAATGTGATAAATTAAAATGCAAAGGGTGAATTTTCTCTTGCAAAAGAAAAAAATAAGAAAGATAATTGGAATTAGAAGAAGACTGATAAGTAATTTTCAAAAGTTGCATCTTGATATATTAGTCTACTTAAACTTAAAGAAATTTCTCTCAAAGTTAAACTTTAATACAGTGTTTGTATATATGAACTTGCCATATGAGGTTGATACAAGCAGGATTATAAATTACCTTTCTGCAAAAGGTAAAAGGATTTGTGTGCCCAAAATTGTTGACAGGATCAGAATGATTGCTGGAGAGTATAGAAAAGATGGCAAACTAAAAAGAAACAGGTTTGGGATTGTTGAACCAAAAGAAACTATAGAGGTAAATCCATCTGATATAGACGTTTGTATAATTCCCCTATTAGCCTTTGACCAAAGTTTAAATAGAATAGGATTTGGCAAAGGGTATTATGACAGGTTTTTAAAAGAGGTGGAGCCTTCTTGTTTAAAGGTTGGGGTAGCGTATCATTTTCAAAAAGTACCAAAAATTTTTTCTGAAAGGCATGATGTTAAGCTTGATGTTATTGTGACAGATAGGTTTATTTTGACAAGAGAAAACAAATATAGGGGAGAATACAATGAGAAGGATACTACTTAAAAATGCCAAGGAGAATATGGTGCTTGCAAAAGACATATACAGTGAGGATGGGAAGGTTTTAGTGGCTTCAGGTCAGAAGCTTACAAACAATATGATAAAGAGGCTAAAGGATTTTGGTGTGTATGATATATACATCGTGGATGACAACATTGACATAGTTGAAATAGAGGATGTTATTACAAAGGAGATTAAAGAAGAAGCATTTAAGGTAGTGAATACTGCTTTCAGCGCAGAGTATATCAATACACAAGAGATTACCCCGGAGATAAAAGTACTTGTTAGCAAGATAATTTCTCAACTTCTTGAGCAAAAAGAAGTTATACTAAACCTTTGTGATATCAGGACAGTTGGAAACTATACCCTTTTTCACTCACTTAACACTACCATCTTTTCCCTTCTTGTTGGAATAAAGCTAAATTATGACTATGACAAATTGCTATCCCTTGGAATGGGTACTTTGCTGCATGATATAGGTAAAGTAAAAATTCCAAGAAATATATTAAATAAAAGAGGACCGCTTCAGGAAAAGGAATACGAAATGATCAAAATGCACACAATTATGGGGTATGATATCTTAAACTCTGAGTACAAATTTGACCAACATGTATCTGAAATTGCTCTTTATCATCATGAAAGACTGGATGGAAGCGGTTATCCTTTTGGGAAGACAAGGGATGAGATACCACAAACGGCCAAAATTGTTGCTGTTGTGGATGTATTTGATGCACTGGTAAGTGACAGGGAGTTCAGAAAACGATTAAAACCTCATATGGCAATTGAATACCTATTGAATTCATGTTCGACTCACTTTGACAGCTATATAGTATCAAAATTTGTTACATTTATATCATTATTCCAAGTTGGAACACCTGTGATTTTGAACACAAGAGAAAAGGGTATTGTAGTACATAACAATCCAAGATTTCCATCTCGCCCTATTGTGAGAATCTTTTATGATAGTGAAGGTAGAAAACTTCCGTATAAAAAAGATATAGATTTGGCATTAAATTTTCACTATTATATAGTGGATGTTTTAGAAGATATAGAACTTTAAAGGCAAGAAAGGTGTAATATAAGATGAGCTTTGTCCATCTTCATGTACATACAGAGTATAGTTTGCTTGACGGAGCGGTTCGTATAGAGAGTTTATTTGAAAGGGTAAAACAGCTCAACATGCCCAGTATTGCGATAACAGACCATGGCGCAATGTATGGGGTTGTCGACTTTTACAAGGCAGCAAAAGAAAACGGGATAAAGCCTATTATTGGCTGTGAGGTATATCTTGCTCCACGTTCGCGTTTTGACAAAGAACCAAATATTGACAATGATATTCACCATCTTGTGCTTCTTGCTATAGACAATGAAGGGTATAAAAACCTTTCAAAAATTGTCTCAATCGGGTTTGTAGAAGGCTTTTATTATAAACCAAGAGTTGACAGGGAAATACTTTCAAAGTATTCAAAAGGCTTGATTGCGCTAACAAGCTGTCTTGCAGGAGAGATACCAAAATTTATTCTAAGAGACCAGAAGGAAAAACTAATGGATGCAATTAGTTTTTACAAAGATGTCTTTGGTAGCAATTTTTACTTTGAACTTCAATATCATGGGATTGACGAGCAAAGGTTTGTAAACAGTGAACTTATAAGATTATCTAAGAAATATCAAATTCCTGTTGTTGCAACAAATGATGTACATTATCTAAAAAGAGAAGACAAAGAGATTCACGATATATTGCTTTGCATTCAAACAGGAAAAACAATACATGAAAGTAATAGAATGGAGTTTCCTACAAGTGAGTTTTATCTCAAATCTGCTCAAGAGATGGAAGAGATATTTGGATACATTCCAGAGTCCCTTAAAAATACCTTGGAAATTGCAGAGAAATGTAATGTTGAATTCGAATTTGGGAAGATTAACCTTCCTAAATTTCAGTTGCCAGAAGGAAAATCTGATGCATTTGAGTATCTTAAAGAATTGGCATTTGCCGGATTTGAAAAAAGATATTCCAAAGAAGACAAAACTGCATATGACAGGCTTTTAATGGAATTAAATGTAATCAGAGATATGGGCTTTACTGAATACTTTTTGATTGTCCATGATTTTATTAACTATGCGAAGCAGAATAATATAATGGTGGGGCCTGGGCGAGGGTCTGCTGCAGGAAGTATTGTTGCGTACTGCCTTGGAATCACAAACGTTGACCCAATCAAGTATAACCTACTTTTTGAAAGATTTTTAAACCCCGAGAGAGTGTCTATGCCTGATATTGACATTGACTTTTGTTATCAGCGAAGGCAGGAAGTCATAGACTATGTCACTAATAAGTATGGAAAAGACAGAGTAAGCCAAATTATAACATTTGGTACAATGGCGGCAAGAGCCTCAATAAGAGATGTTGGAAGGGTACTTGGTGTACCATATGCACAAGTGGACGAAATTGCTAAGATGGTACCTTTTTCACCAGGTATGACAATTGATAAGGCGCTTGAAGTAAATCATGACCTTAAAAAGATTTATGAGCAAAATGAGACTGTCAAAAGAATAATTGACACTGCAAGAAGTCTTGAAGGAATGCCACGCCATACTTCTGTTCATGCAGCAGGGGTTGTTATCTCAAGTTGTCCTATAACTGATTTAGTACCTTTGGCAAGGACAGAAGATGCCGTTGTTACTCAATTTCCAATGACCACTTTAGAAGAGCTTGGGCTTTTAAAGATGGACTTTTTGGGTTTGAGGACTCTTACTGTTATTCAAAATACCTTAGAGCTTATAAAAAAACATCGCAAGATTGAAATTGACTTAGACAAGATTGACTACAATGACAGGAGTGTCTACCAATTCATTTCTGAAGGAAATACAAATGGAGTGTTTCAGCTTGAAAGCAGTGGTATGAAACAATTTATGAAAGAGTTAAAACCAGAGAACTTAGAAGATGTAATAGCAGGTATATCTCTTTTTAGACCGGGCCCCATGGACCAGATCCCAGTGTATATCCAAAATAAAAACAATAAAGAGAAAATAGAATATTTACATCCCAAACTTGAGCCAATTTTGAATGTCACATATGGGTGTATCGTTTACCAAGAGCAGGTCATGCAAATATTTAGAGAACTTGCAGGTTATTCACTTGGGAGAGCTGACTTGGTAAGACGTGCAATGGCAAAGAAAAAGGCTGACATTTTAATGGAAGAGAGGGACAGGTTTATTGAGGGCGCTGTAGCAAATGGCGTTGATAGACAGACAGCTGAGAAGATATTTGAAATAATCGAAGACTTCGCAAGCTATGCATTTAATAAATCTCACGCAGCAGCATATGCTATATTGGCATATCAAACAGCTTACCTAAAAAAATATTTTACAATTGAGTTTATGACAAGTTTAATAACCAGTGTGATGAACTCAAATGAAAAGGTTGGGATGTATATTGAGGAGTGCAGAAGGTTTGGAATCTCAATTTTACCACCTGATATAAATAAAAGTAGTTATGATTTTACAATTGAAGGAAATAGTATCAGGTTTGGCTTGAGGGCAATTAAAAGCTTGGGTGAAAATGTGATTTCTCATATTTTGAAAGAACGTGAACAAAATGGAGATTTTAAAGATTTGTATGATTTTGTAATGAGGGTAGATAATAATACAGTGAACAAAAGAATTATTGAGAACTTAATAAAAAGTGGTGCTTTTGATTTTACTAAAATAAATAGAAATTCATTATTAGCTTCTGTAGAAGATATTCTGACAATTAAACAATCTCAAAAGAAAAATGCAAATCAGGTTACGTTTTTTGAGATTTCAGAGGACAAGACGGAGATGTTTTCTTATAAAAACCTTCCTGAACCGACGGCTGAAGAACTTTTGCAAATGGAAAAGGACACAATAGGAATTTACATAAGTGGTCATCCCCTAGAAAAGTATGGAGATTTGATTTCAAAATACAATGTTGTAAGTTTAGCTGAACTTTCTAACATGACAGAAGATGATGAATATAAGTACCAGCAAATACTTGTCTGTGGGATATTAAAAGAAGTGAAAATTAAGCTGACCAAAAATAATCAAACAATGGCGTTTGCTAAAATTGAGGATTTGACAGATACTTTAGAGGTTTTGTTCTTTCCAAGTGTTTATGAGAAGTATTCGCATTTGATTAAAGAGAATGCAATTGTCTTGATTGAAGCCAAAGCTACATTTAGAGAGGACGAGGGTGTTAAAATTGTTGCACAAAAAATAGACAGACTGGGCGAAAAAGCACAAACATCATCTTCTCAAAAGAATTCCAATAAAGCAATTGCAATAAAAACAGATGAGGACTCTATTTTAAAATCTAAAAAGTTTACCTCATTTGTCAGGTTCTTTACTGGCAGTTCAAAAATCATTCTTTATTACAAGCAAAAAAGACTTGTTTCAAAATCAAACATGTGCATAGATATAAATCCTACTGTAATACAGCAGCTCAAAGAGTGGTTCGGTGAAGAAAATGTGTGGCTTGAAGATTTAGATTCTTGATTTTTAGGTATTTTTGTTATAATATTTGAAAAGAGGTGAGAAACAATAATGAACGAAAATTTATACGAGTACAAGAATGGTGACTATATAGTAGTAAAAGCGTTAGAGAACGGAGTAAATGTAATAGGTCTCACAAGGGGAAAAGACACAAAACTTCACCATACTGAAAAATTGGACAGTGGTGAGGTATTGCTTGCCCAGTTTACTGAGGTGACCTCAGCAATAAAGGTAAGAGGCAAGGCAGAGATTTATACCAAATTTGGGGTTGTGATTTCAGAATCCCAAAATAAATGATTTAGAAGGTGTTTTTATGTGGGAAGTTGTATATATAACCTCCAACAGTGAAATAGCCAACAAAATAAAAGAAGAATTAGAAAAAGTGGGAATACTTGCAAAGGTTAAAGCAATTTCGCAAGAGGGGCAAGAAGGGTATTTTGAGATTATTGTTCCTGAGACAGATGTCAATGAAGCACATAACATAATTATTGAAAAAGGATTTTAAATTTTACGGAAAGGGGTATTGTATATGCCAGAAGTGAAGACAATAGGAGTGCTCACAAGTGGCGGAGACGCACCTGGAATGAATGCAGCTATAAGGGCTGTTGTGAGGACAGGGATTTACTATGGTTTTAGAGTGATGGGTATAAGGCGCGGATATAATGGGCTAATAGAAGGCGATATATTTGAAATGAATTTAAGGTCAGTGTCTGATATAATTCAGCGTGGTGGAACAATACTTTTGACTGCGAGGTCTCCAGAGTTTATGACAGAAAACGGGCTGAAAAAAGCAGCTTCTATGTGCAAAATATTCAAGATTGATGCTCTTGTAGTAATTGGTGGAGATGGGTCTTTTAGAGGGGCAAGAGATTTGAGCAAATTTGGAATAAATGTAGTGGGTATTCCTGGTACAATTGACAATGACATTGCATGTACAGATTATACAATTGGTTTTGACACTGCTTTAAATACTGTACAAGACGCAATCAATAAGATTAGAGACACAGCAACCTCTCACGAGAGAGTTAGCATATTAGAAGTAATGGGAAGACATGCAGGCTACATTGCACTTTATAGTGGTATTGCAGGTGGTGCTGAATCCATTGTAATACCTGAAAAGGGTTTAGATAAAGATGAGATAATAAGAAGAATTATTGATGGTAAGAACAAGGGAAAGCTTCACAATTTAATTATCTTGGCAGAGGGAATTGGTGGGGCAACAGAACTTGCAAAAGAGATTGAAGAGGCAACAGGAATTGAAACAAGAGCAACAATTTTGGGTTATATACAAAGGGGTGGCTCACCAACTGCATATGATAGAGTTATGGCAAGCCTTATGGGTGCAAGAGCTGTTGAAGTAATAAAAGAAGGAAAGAAGAACAGGATAATTGCCCTAAAAGATGGAAAGATTGTTGACTATGATATTGACGAGGCGCTTTCTATGCAAAAGAGCATTGACGAGTACATGTATGACTTGGCTACAATCTTGTCTTTATAAGAAGTTGTGGAGGTTTTAAAGTTGAGAAAGACAAAGATAATATGTACATTAGGGCCGGCAACCGATTCAGAAGAGATTATAAGAAAGCTCATTGAAAATGGAATGGATGTTGCAAGGCTTAATTTTTCACATGGCACCCACGAAGAACATAAAAAGAAGATTGATATGATAAAAAAGATACGAGAAGAGCTTGATAAGCCAATTCCAATTCTGCTTGATACAAAAGGTCCAGAGATTAGGATTGGTTTTTTCAAAGACGGTAAGGTTGAGCTAAAAGAAGGACAGAGATTCACACTCACAACCGAAGAAATATTAGGAAATGAAGAGATTGTGAGCATAACTTACAAAGAACTTGTTAAAGATGTTAAGCCGGGTGATAAAATATTAATTGACGATGGATTAATTGAGCTTGTTGTTGAAGACAAGACAGACAAAAATATAATCTGCAAGGTAAAAAATGGTGGTATTTTGACAAATCAAAAGGGAGTAAACGTACCAGGAATACCAATAAGACTACCTGCACTGACCCAAAAAGACAAGGAAGATATCCTCTTTGGAATTGAAAACGATGTTGACTTTGTGGCAGCTTCTTTTATAAGAAAAGCAAGTGATGTAGTTGAAATAAGAGAATTTTTAAATAAACACAATGGCAAAGACCTTTTGATAATAGCAAAGATAGAAACTCAAGAAGGTGTTGCAAACTGTGATGAAATAATAAGAGTTGCTGATGGAATCATGGTTGCAAGAGGGGATTTGGGAGTTGAACTTCCATTTGAGGAAGTGCCGCTTGTGCAAAAGATGCTCATTGAAAAATGTTATAAAGCAGGAAAGCCAGTAATAACTGCAACCCAAATGTTAGAGTCAATGATAAGAAACCCACGCCCAACAAGAGCAGAAGTCAGCGATATTGCAAATGCAATTTTTGATGGAACATCTGCGATAATGCTCTCTGGCGAGACAGCTATGGGCAAGTATCCTGTTGAAAGTGTTGCTACAATGGCAAAGATTGCCGAAAGGGTAGAAAGTCAAATAGACTATATCAAAAGATTCCAATCCCAAGTATTTGACATGCCAGTAAATGTTACAAATGCCATATCTCATGCTACCTGTACAACTGCGCATGATCTTGGAGCAAAGGCAATCATCACTGTGACAAAGTCAGGCAACACAGCAAGAATGGTGTCAAAATTCAGACCTGCCTGCCCAATTATAGCAACAACACCGTGCGAGAAGGTAAGAAGACAGCTCAATCTTTCATGGGGTGTTTATCCTTTTTTGGCAGAGTATAAAGACTCTACAGATGATATCTTTGACCATTCGGTGGAGATTGCTGTTAAATCAAAGATTGTTAAAAATGGTGATTTGGTTGTAATAACAGCAGGTGTGCCAGTTGGTGTAAGTGGCACTACAAATATTCTCAAAGTTCATGTTGTCGGTCATGTGCTTGTTGAAGGAAGAGGCTGGGGAAGTGGAAAGGTGACAGCAAGAGTATGTGTTGCAAAAAATCTTAATGAGCTAAAGCAAAACTTTGAAGACGGTGACATCATTGTTACAACACAAACAACCAATGAGTTTATTCCTTATATGAAAAGAGCAGCTGGAATAATAACAGAAGAAGGCGGGCAAAATTCTCATGCAGTAATTGTTGGGGCAGCTTTGGATATTCCTGTTATAACCGATGCTAAAAACGCTTTAGAGATACTTAAAAATGGTATTGTTGTTACGATGGATGCACAAAAAGGACTTGTCTTTAGTGGAGAACTTAAAAATTAATTATTGGGGTAATAGAAGATGATAGAGACAGACCTTGTTGTAAGGTATGCCGAAACAGACAAAATGGGGATTGTCCATCACTCGAACTATTTTGTATGGTTTGAGGTTGCAAGAACCGAGCTTATAAAAAAGGTAGGCATTTCATATTCCGAGATTGAAAATAACTTAGGTGTATATTTGCCTTTAATAAGCTGCGGGTGCGAGTTCAAAAAACCTTGTTTTTATGAAGAAAGAGTGAAGGTTAGCGCAAGGGTTAATAATTTGACGCCTGTGCGAATAAAATTCTATTATGAAGTTGTGAAAGACCATGTTGTGTGTGCAATAGGATATACTGAACATGCCTTTGTTGACAAAAACTTTCGACCTATAAATCTTGAGAAGAAGAACAAAGAACTTTTCAATTTGTTCAAGACCTTATTGGAAGAAGATATGTAATATTTAAAATTATTTGACACACCTCAAATAGCTGAGTTATAATAATACCATAATCCCAAGGTTATGTTTTAGAGCCTGGTTTGAGGGGAGGGAAATTGATGTCAGAAGTAAGAGTGGGTGAAAATGAATCACTCGATAGTGCCCTCAGGAGATTTAAAAAGAAATGTGCAGAGGCTGGGGTATTAGCAGAGCTCAGGAAAAGAGAGCACTATGAAAGCCCAAGCGTAAGGAGAAAAAAGAAATCAGAAGCGGCACGCAGGAGAAAACGCAGATAATTTAGGAGGCGTTGTAATTGAGCCTTAAAGAAAAGCTATTGGAAGATTATAAGTCTGCTATGAAAGACAAGGACGTCGTGAGAAAAAATGTAGTTGGTATGGTAAGAGCTGCAATATTGCAGTTTGAAAAAGATAACAAAGTTGTGCTTGACGACAATGGTGTGTTGAATGTCATTGCAAAAGAAATTAAAAAAAGAAAAGACAGCTTGCCTGAATATATAAAAAGCGGAAGACAAGACTTGATTGATGATCTAAATAGAGAAATTGAGATATTGCAATCTTATCTTCCGCCTATGCTCAGCCAGGAAGAGTTAGAAAAGATAGTGCTTGATGTGATAGAAAGAGTAAAACCTTCTGGGATGAAGGATATGGGTAAGGTTATGCAAGAGGTAATGCATAAAGTGAGTGGCAGGGCAGAAGGTAAGGTTGTTAGTGAAATTGTAAAAAAGCATTTGTCAAAAATGTGAAAAAAGCGTGAAAAAGTGGTTCTCTTTGAGAAAAGGGGACCACTTTTTTGTTATAAAAAGATATGAGTATAAATAAAATAAAGGTGAAGATGTTTATTTTCAAGTGAAACTGGTTTGTCGATGAAGAAGTCAAAGACCTTAAAAGAGGTAACACAAGCCTCTCAAGTTCCAAGAGAGATAATCACAAATGAGCCGAGAATTACACTTATTGGAGAAGATGAGGTAGTAGTAGAGAATCACAAAGGACTTATATTGTATGAAGAAGGTTTAGTTAAGATAAATACGGTAAGGCATCCGCTTTATATTAAGGGAAGTGGTCTTCTAATCAAAAAAATGGATGAAGAGGTAATGGTGATTAGTGGAAGAATAAGATCAATTGAGTATATAAGCTTAAATGAGGAGAAGGAAAAGTAGGATGTTTGCAAATCAGCTAATCTTAAAAGTAGAAGGTGAGAATCTAAACAAGTTTTTAAACATGCTTGTATTCAATAAAGTTTTGCTGGATATTAGGGAAAAAGGACAGAATTCATTGGTTATTGTAGTGTATTTAGCCGATTTCAAGAAAGTAGTAAATATTGTCAAGAGAACAAATTCAAGAATTCACATCTTAGAAAAAAGAGGAATTTATTTTTTGATAAGAGAGATAACTACTTTCAAGCTTATTTCTATTTTGTTTTGTATCTTATTACTCTTTTTGTTCAGCCTTTTTATATTTGATGTAAAGATAAAATCTCAGGACTCTAATAAATTAATAGATGATAAAATAGTACAAACACTAAAAAACTACAATATAAAGCCATTTACTTTAAAGATGAAGATTGACCAAGAAAAGCTTTCAAAGAAGCTTCTTGCAGATTTGGAAGAGCTAATGTGGGTAAAAGTTAAAAAAGAAGGTGGACTGTTGATAGTAGAGTATGTAAAAAAAGAAGAAGGAGATTTAAAAAACAAATGGGGTAAAATTTTTGCAAAAAGTAGTGGAGTTATACAAAAATTGATACTAAAGTCAGGGAATGCTCTTGTCAAGGAAGGCGATACAGTAATCGCAGGACAACTTCTTATTGATAACAGGGTTGTTACAAAAGATGGGAATGAATACTATGAAGATGCAATAGCAGAGATAGTTGCAACAACTTTTTATTCAGTATCTCAAGACTTTTCTTTGCCTGCATATCAAAAGGTCTATACGTCACAAAAAAAGGTTCCATTTATTGTAATTGGTAAACATGAGTTTATGCCAAAAATTGTAGTTACTAATAACGAGAAATGTGATAAAATTAAAATAAGAGAGTATAAACTTTTTATTGTTCCAATTCGAGTAGGTATATATGAAATAAAAAGGTATGAGTTAAAAAAACATACAATTAATTTGGAGGAGATAAAAAGGGAGTTAATAAAAAGGTGTAATGATAATTTTAAAAAGATTACTTTGGGTAAAAAAATTCAGAGTATTGTTAAAGTGAAGACATATTTTAAGATTAAAAAAGTGAAAAGTGAAATAAAGGAAATAAAATGTATAAGAGATTATGAGTGTTTAGAAGATATTACTTTGAAAAAATAAGAAACGTAGGAGGGTAAGTTTGTTGGAAGAAAGATTAATCTCAACTGTCAGTATTGAGGACACAAAGGATTTTTGGAATATCTTTGGTGAGTTTGATTCTAAAGTCAAAACATTAGAAGAGCTTTTAAATGTAAGTATAGTTTTTCGCGACAACGCAATAAAGATTATCGGAAACAGTCCAGAAAATATCAAAAGGGCAGAGAAGACAATAAAGATTTTACATGATATGGAAAAGAAAAAAATGGACATTGATGAGCACACAATAAGGTATGTTATTGAGACATTAGAAGATGAAGAAATAAGAAAATTAGAAGATGAGGTTATATTTATCACACACCGAGGAAAACAAGTAAAGCCCAAAACATTAGGGCAAAAAAGATATATTGATGCTATAATGAACAACACAATTGTGTTTGGAATTGGACCTGCAGGAACAGGAAAGACATATTTAGCTATGGCCATGGCTGTTTATTATCTTAAAAAGAAAGAGATAAGCAAGATCATCCTAACAAGGCCAGCGGTTGAAGCAGGCGAAAAGTTAGGATTTTTACCAGGCGATTTGCAAACAAAGGTTGACCCTTATTTGCGACCAATTTATGATGCACTTCATGATTTGATTGGCACAGAAGCCTATCAGAGGTATATGGAAAGAGGAATTATAGAGGTTGCTCCGCTTGCATATATGCGCGGTAGAACCTTGGACGATGCTTTTATTATTTTAGATGAGGCCCAAAACACAACCTCTGAGCAGATGAAGATGTTTTTGACACGTCTTGGATTTGGCTCAAAAGCGGTCATAACTGGCGATATAACCCAGATTGACCTGCCAAGTGGTGTTGAGTCTGGGCTTGTTCAGGTGACAAAGATATTAAGAGACATTGAGGGAATTGAATTTGTGTTTTTGACATATCAAGATGTTGTGAGACATCAACTTGTTCAGAAGATTATAAATGCATACAATAGGTATGAAGAAAAACGAAAGGAGAAACAAAAGGCTTAAGATGTTACAAAACTCCCAGAAATGGCATAGCAGAAGAAAGATTTATCTTTGTCGCATGGTGTCACTTAGCTCTTTTTTTATTGTTTCCATGATATTGATATTAACGTCGAATAGAAAAAGTCAAGATTTTCTGTATGGCAAAATTTTTACATTTTTAAAAATTAGCACAAATTATCATAATAACGTACAAATAACCAGAGATTTTATAGGAATATTATTACTTCTTCTAATTTTAGTTCTATTTTTGAGTGTGTATTTTTATCTTTTTGAAAGAGAATTTATAAACAGCTGCAATGATATGATAGCAGTAAGTACAGTTTTGATTTTAAACTTACTTTTGGTAAAATTTCTTATTCCAATCCCCGCATTTGCAATCCCAGGCTTTATGGGGATTGTTTTAATTTCTCTCTTGATCGATGTAAGGATTGCAATTGTATTCAACATTGTTGTATCGATTATTACATTGTTAATTGTAGGAGACAAAAATTTTGATTTTGCTCTTTATCTTTTTATAGGTGGGAGTCTAAGTTCAATTGTTTCGCACAAGATTCAAAGTAGAATTCAGTTTATAAGTCATGGTTTTTTATCAAGCTTAATCTCAGCCCTTTTTGTTTTGGCAATTGAACTTGTCTATCAAACTGATGGGGAAATGATTTTATATAATTCAATAAACTCCTTTGTTGGGACAGCGCTTTCATTTGTGCTCGCGTATGGTACTCTCCCTATATGGGAATATATCTTTGACTATGCAACACCAATTAGACTTATGGAACTTTCAAACCCTAACCATCCATTGTTAAAAAGGTTACTATTAGAAGCTCCTGGTACGTATCATCACAGTTTAATTGTGGGAAATTTGTCAGAAGTTGCTTGTGAAGCTGTTGGTGGAAATTACCTCTTAGCACGAATAGGTGCTTATTACCATGATATTGGAAAATTGAAAAGACCATTTTATTTTAAAGAAAATCAAATTGTAGAGGAAGACCCTCACAACAAAATATCACCAACACTTTCTGCACTTATTATAACATCTCACACAAAAGATGGTGTTGAAATTGGCAAGGAATATAAATTGCCTAAGCAGGTGTTGGATATTATAAGGCAGCACCATGGAACTACAAAGGTGGCTTTTTTCTATGGCAAGGCTTTGACACAAAATCAGCAAGTTAGTGAACAAAAGTTTAGGTATGAAGGTCCTGTCCCCCAGAGCAAAGAAGCAGCAATAGTTATGCTTGCAGACTCTGTTGAGGCGGCGGTAAGAGCACTATCATCGCCAACACCACAGCTGATTGAAAGTACTATAAGAGGGATAATTTATGAAAAACTTATGGACGGCCAGTTAAATTCAAGCAATTTGACATTTAAAGAATTAGAAACTATTTGTGATAGCTTTATTAAGGTGTTGACGGGTGTTTTCCATAAAAGAGTCAGTTATAATTTAGTTGATGACACTACAAATAAAATGGAAGAGGTGGTAAGCAGAAGTGAAAATTATCATTCAAAATCAGCAGGATAAATATCAAATAGATGAGAGCATTTCCAGGATAATAGAAAATTCGGTATTGAATACATTGAAGATTTTTATGGATGACGAAAACTATGAAATTAGTGTAATGATTGTTGATAATCAATTTATAAAAGAGCTAAACAAACACTATAGGAGTATAGACAGAGAAACTGATGTGTTATCATTCCCTATTTTTGAGTTTAAAAATGGAGAGCTTCAGGAAGATATAGCAATTGTAGAAGAGGAAATTCCACTTGGAGATATTGTAATCTCAATTGAAAAGGCTTATGAACAAGCAAAAGAGTTTGGACACTCTGTTGAAAGAGAGATTGCGTATTTGACTGTCCACTCGGTATTGCACTTATTGGGCTTTGACCACATAGAAGAAGATGATAGAAGGCTTATGAGGAAATATGAAGAAATGGTTTTAGAGGGTATGGGGTTGACAAGATGAAAAGAAAAAGAACACTTCTTGAAAGTTTTGACAATGCAATAAATGGGATAATTATTGCGTTCAAGTCACAAAGGAATATGAAGATACATTTTTTAATAGCCTTTTTAGTATTGTTTTTTACGATAGTATTTAAGCTAAACAAAATTGAAACAGTAATAATTTTGATTTGTATTGGATTTGTTATAACTGCAGAACTTATAAACACGGCGATAGAAAATACTATTGACCTTATGGCCAAAGATTTTGAACCCAAAGCAAAGATTGCAAAAGATGTAGCAGCAGGTGCTGTTTTAGTGACTGCTCTTTTAGCCTTGACAATTGGATACTTTCTATTTTATGACAAAATGAAACTACCCTTAGAGATTACCTTAAAGCATATTAGAGGAATTTCTTTTCACGTAGTTTTTTTGTCGCTTATAATTGTGGCAATGGTAATAGTTGTCGTAAAAGCTGTCAACAAGAGGACAAAATTTATGCAAGGCGGAATGCCAAGCGGTCACACAGCTTTAGCCTTTGCAGCAGCAACTGCCATTATTATGCTTACAAATAATCTGATAATTGTTTCTTTGGCAGTTTTTATGGCACTTTTGGTCTTGGAGAGCAGATTGGAAGCAAAGATTCATACAATTTGGGAAACAGTTGTAGGAGCAATAATTGGTGTGCTTGTGACACTTTTAATATTCAAGATTAAATGAGAGAGGGACAACCATGAAAAGGATTTTCTTAAAAAGATTGGTATTTAATATTTGTATAATTGCAAGTGTGATAATTTTGCTTATATCGTTGTTAGCAGGTTGCGGAAAGAAAAAGGTTTGTGCTCACAGCGATTCTGAAATCAATAAAGTGAAGCAGACTGAAAAAGAAGAACATAATAATGTAACAAGTTTTAGTTCAGATAATTACATATGTAAGCTCACAGGTGAGGTTATATATCAAAAGGACGAGCACCAGGTAATTGCGGTGATGATAAACAATGAACCTGGCGCAATCCCTCAATCTTCTTTAAATCAAGCAGAATATCTTTATGAAGCGCTAATAGAAGGTGGAGCAACACGTATAATGGCAATCTACCACCATACATATCCAAAAAAAGTGGGGCCAATCAGAAGTGCAAGACCTTACTTTATGCAGATAGCAAAGTCACTGAATGCATATTATATTCACTGTGGAGGAAGTCCTCAAGCCTATAGGCTCTTTAAACAAGGTTATATCCCTCATATTGACGCAATTTACACAGGTGGAGGAATTTTTTATAGAACATCTGATAGAAAGGCACCACATAATTTGTATTCAACAATGGAAAGTCTAGTAAAGTACTTTGATAAAAAAGGGTACAAAAAACAGCAAGGTTATAAGTTTTATCCTTTAACAGACAGTGTAGTCAATAAGTATACTTCAGGAAACTCAAAAGTTAAAATTCGATTTTCTGGTTGGTATTATGTTAAGTACGAGTATGACCCTGTAAAGAAGGCTTATAAAAGGTTTGTGAAAGAAAAGCCACATATTGACAAGGAAACAGGTGTTGAGCTTTTTGCAAAAAATTTGATAATATTAGTTGCTAAATATGATACAATAAAGAATGACGACAAAGGACGACAAGAAGTAGATTTTTCTAAAGGGAAAGGATACTTACTTCAAGAAGGAAAAACTATTCCAATAACTTATACATTTGATATAAAAAACTCATTTACAATGAAAGATAATGATGGCAAAGAGATTAAGCTTCTGAAGGGTAACACATGGTTTGAAATAGTACCTCAATATGGGGAAATAGAGATTAATTGAGAGGAGAGAGGATTTTGAAAGTAACCTTTTTAGGTGCTGCTCAAACTGTGACAGGTTCATGTTACTATTTTGAATTCAATGATAAAAAATTTTTAATTGACTGTGGAATGTTTCAAGGTGGGCATGCAGAGGATGAGCTAAATTTTGAGGTATTTCCATTCAATCCATCAGAGATTGACTTTATGATTTTATCTCATGCTCACATTGACCACAGCGGGAGAATTCCTAAACTTTACAAAGATGGGTTTAGAGGGATAATTTATACAACTGATGCAACTGTTGATTTATGTTCCATTATGCTTCCAGACAGTGCGCATATTCAAGAAAGTGATGTAGAGTGGAAGAATAAAAAGAGAAAGAGAGAAGGCAGAGAGGAGCTAAAACCCCTTTACACTATTGACGATGCCTATGCGTGTTTAGAGCTTTTCAGTGGTGTGAAATATGAACAGGTAGTTGAGATAGATAGCAATCTTCGATTTGTATTGAAAGATGCAGGTCATATGCTTGGTTCAGCAATAGTTGAGCTTTATATAACTGAAGATGAAAAAGAGTACAAGTTAGTGTTTTCGGGCGATTTAGGGAATAGAAACGTTCCCATTTTAAAAGACCCATCAACAATAGATGGCTGTGATTATCTTTTTATTGAAAGCACCTACGGTGATCGACTGCATGAAGATGTGGAAAATAAGTCTAAAAGGCTAATAAGAATAATTTGTGATACCATTTCAAATGGTGGTAAGGTTATAATTCCTTCGTTTGCAGTGGGAAGAACTCAAGAGATCTTATATGAGATAGCAAAGGAACTTACTACAGGTTCTGATGAGGCAAAGCTTATTCAAAGTATTGATATATTTGTTGACAGTCCATTGGCTACCTCAGCAAGTAGTGTGTACAAAAAACACATAGACTACTTTGATGAAGAGGCTGCAGAGTTTATAAAAAAGGGAATTTATCCACTTGAACCTAAGAATTTGAAATTTGTCCGTACAGCTGACGAGTCAAAGATGCTAAATAACTATGAAGGAAGCTGTATAATAATCTCATCAAGCGGAATGTGCGAAGCTGGGCGAGTAAAACATCATTTAAAACACAACCTTTGGAAAGAAAACAATACCATCCTATTTGTAGGTTATCAAGCACCAAATACCCTTGGAAGAAAACTTTTAGATGGTCAGAAAAAGGTCAAGATCTTCGGTGAAGAAATTGAAGTCAAAGCGAAGATAGAATATATCGAAGCATATTCAGGACATGCTGACAAAAACGGACTTATCAAGTGGATTGATAGTATGAAAAACAAGCCCCAACAAGTCTTCATTGTACATGGTGAGAAAGAATCACAAGTTGAATTTGCACAGGAGCTTAAAAGAAACTTTGGTTTTGATGTTCATATTCCTGCACGTGGCGAATTTTACGTAATAGGTCCGGAGCAGATTGTGACAAAAGACAGACTATTTTCAGAGTCGCCTTCATTTGTCAATCTCTCTATTTTGGCTCAGATTGAAGATATTGAAGATGATTTAAATAGACTAAAAGAATATATAAAAAGTGCTTCTGTCTCACCAGAGAGATTGAATGCTATAAACAGTAATCTTGAAGAGCTCCGGTATCTTATTAGCTTAGCACTCAATGATTATTGATATTTTCACCTTATGTCTACATTCTTTAATACAAAAAGTTTGTCGGAAAATTTGAAATAGATATTTATAGATGAGGTCTGGTAAGGTAGAGGTAGAAATTTGGCATAGAATTTTACTTTATACCCGAGAGGTCTATCTGTAGGGAAGTTTTCTATTTCATAGTACGGAATAGGGTAGAATTTTTGTTTTGTAGTTGTATCTTCGATGTAGATGTATTCAAATGCTGATTTATCAATATTTTTTCTTGCTAAATCTTCGATAATAAGTGTCAGACCAAAATAGCTTTGGTTGCCCGTAATCTGGGAATAGGTTATAAAATACTTCTCCTTTGTTATTTTTTCAAGGCTTACTTTAAGCACTCCTATTATTGAGAAATATTTAGACTCGCCAAAACTTAATTTTACCATCGAAGGTTCATGGTACACGTATATATGCTGATTTGAACTTCTCATAATGAAAATACTGAGGATAATGTATACAATTAAAATGACACAAAGTATACTCACAAGCTTTGTCTTCATCTCTTTAATATACTTAAACATGTTCATTTATATTATATTTTTTGCGACTTCTTTTTTTGCAAGTGAATGAAATTATTTTTTGTTTGGGGTGAAAAGATGAGATTCTTGGACGCAGGTGAAACACACGGCAGATGCTTAGTAGGAATTGTTGAAGGATTTCCAGCAAATGTAAAGATTAATATTGATAATATCAATAGGCTTTTAGAACTTCGCCAAAGAGGTTATGGTAGAGGCAAGAGAATGGAAATAGAAAAAGACAAAGCTATAATTTTGTCGGGTGTGAGAAACTCATATACAACAGGAGCGCCTATTACAATAATGATTGAGAACAGGGATTATGTAAATTGGCAAAAGTATATGGATCCAATTTTATGCGACACTATAACTAAAAAGGTTACTGTACCACGTCCTGGGCATGCTGATTTGCCAGGCTGTCTTAAATATGGATTTGATGATGCAAGACCTGTGCTGGAGAGGGCAAGTGCGCGTGAGACTGCTATGCGTGTTGCAATAGGGGCTTTGTGTGAAGAGCTTTTGAATGTTTTTGGTATAAAACTCTACAATCACGTTGTTGAAATAGGCGGGGTCAGAATCAAAAAAGAGTATAGTACTGACGATGTAAATTTATTCGAGGAGGCAGAAAACTCTGACCTTTTTTGTATTGACAAAGAAGCTGAAAATGATATGAAGCAGGTAATAGATAGCGCAAAAGAAGCGGGAGATAGTGTTGGTGGTGTTGCTGAGGTAATTTGTAAAAATGTACCTTTTGGTCTTGGAAGTCATGTACACTGGGATAGGAAACTTGACGGACTGCTTGCTCAGGCTGTTATGAGCATCCAGTCTGTTAAAGGCGTTGAAATTGGAATGGGATTTGAAGTATCAAGAAGGTTTGGTAGTGAAGTGCATGATGAGATTTTTTACGATGATCAAAAAGGCTTTTATAGAAAGACAAACAATGCAGGTGGTATTGAAGGTGGAATTTCCAATGGTATGGATATTGTAATAAGGGCTGCTTTCAAGCCAATTCCGACATTGTACAAGCCACTCAGAAGTGTAGATTTACAAGGTTTAAAGAAAAAAGAAGCAGCAGTTGAAAGATCAGATACTTGCGCTGTACCAGCAGGAAGTGTTGTAATGAGGGCTGCTGTAGCTTATGTATTAGCAAATAGCTTGATTGACCGCCTGTCAGGTGATTCTTTAGATATCATGATAGATAATTACAAAAGATTGTACCAGAAGTAAAAGATGGATACATACCCCCTACATTAAAAACTCAAAATAAGGTGTAGGGGGTGTTTTTGTATATGTCCAAGAAAATCAAGTTTTCTGTTCTATTGGTTATAGTAAGTTTAAGGATTTTAAGCTATTATAATGAATGCTATGCAGGTTTGAAATGTGACATTCAAGTCACTGCAAAATCGGCAATAGCAATAGAATGGACCACAGGCAAAATTTTATTTGAGAAAAACAAAGATTTAAAGCTCCCTATGGCAAGTACTACTAAAATAATGACAGCGATACTGGCGATAGAAAATTGTGACCTCAACAAGGAGATTGAAATTCCTGCTCAAGCTATTGGTGTTCCTGGCTCGTCGATTTATTTAGAAAAAGGTGAAAGGCTTAAAATAATTGAGCTTTTATATGGACTTATGCTTGCCTCTGGCAACGACGCTGCGGCTGCTTTGGCAATTAGCGTTTGTGGAGATGTTAAAAAGTTTGTTAATTTAATGAACAAAAAAGCAAAAGAGCTTGGACTTAAGAATACTATGTTTTCCTCCCCACATGGACTTGAAGAAGGAGAACATTACACTACTACACATGATTTAGCACGTCTTACTGCTTATGCCATGAAAAATCAGACATTTAGAGAGATTGTAAGCACAACTCAAAAGGAAATAAGGTGGACAACAAGGCCATATAGTAGAGTTTTAAAAAATAAAAACAAGATGCTAAAATCTTATCAAGGTGCAGAAGGTGTTAAGACAGGGTTTACTAAAAGAGCTGGCAGGTGCCTTGTCACCTCTGCTTGCCGAGATGATTTTAGGGTTATTTGTGTTGTGCTCAACGCACCTGATATGTGGAATGATACCAAAAAAATTCTTGATTTTGCATATCAAAATTACAAAATTCTCAAAATTGCCAGAGGAGAGATTGGTTATTTGAGAGTAAAAGATTCAAAGGAGAATTGGGTAAAATTGGGGATAACAGAACAAAATATTTTTGTTTTGACAAAGGACCAGTATCCAGGTCTCAATGTTGTGATTTCAAAGAAGGTATCAGCACCAGTTAAAAAGTATACAGAGGTGGGGAAACTTGAGATAAAATATGACCATCAAACCTACTCAGTTCCTATTGCGACTCTTCAAGAATGTCAGAGAAAAACCTTTTGGGACAAGTTAAAAGAGAGGTTTTTCAGGCAGAAAGCCTCTCAAAAATAAATTTAGCGTGGGCTTTAGCCACGCTAAATTTATTTACTTTTCTATAAACGGCTCAAGTTCTTTTAACAGGTCTTCGCAGTTGTCTGAATGAATCTCTACCTTAATAGGCTTGCTGAGGTCAAGACTGAATATGCCCATGATTGACTTTGCATCAACTACATACCTGCCAGATGTTAGGTCAATGTCAAATGGATACTTACTAACAATGTTGACAAAGTTCTTAACTGAATCAATTGTGTTTAGTCTTACTGTTACTGTTTTCATTTTAAATTCCTCCCTTCACAACTAAAATAATACTCACATTTATTATCATACATATTTTTAAAACTTAAATCAATTAACCTCTTACACATTTTCTATACCCTTTTTTCATTAAAAAATAACAATCCATTTTAATTTTCATAAAAAAGGTTGAAAAGCAATTATGACTCTTTATTTATTGTAAGCTAAATATTATAATATAACTTAAAACATGGAGGTGAATGTTATACGTTGAAAATTGCTTTTTATACACTTGGGTGCAAGGTAAATCAATACGAAACACAGGCTATTGCTGAAACCTTTGAAAGATTGGGTTATGAGATAGTAGACTTTGACCAAGAAGCAGATATATACGTTATAAACACGTGCACAGTTACAAATGTAAGTGACAGAAAGTCAAGACAGGCAATAAAACGAGCCAAAAAGACATCACCAGATAGTATAGTTGTTGTAATGGGGTGCTATCCGCAGGTTTACCCGCAAGAAGTTCAAAAGATTGAGGGAGTTGATATAATTGTTGGTACAAGGGATAGAGAAAAGATTGTCGAGTATGTAACCGAATATTTAAAACAGAAAAAGAAGATTTTAGCTGTTAATAATGAATATAAAAGGGATACTTTTGAAGAGTTAAAAATTTCAAGCTTTAATGAGAGGACGAGGGCTTTTATAAAAATAGAAGAAGGTTGCGAACAGTTTTGTTCTTACTGTATAATTCCATATGCAAGAGGTTCTGTTGTGAGCAGAAGCTTAAGTTCCATTTTAGACGAGGTACAAAGACTTGCTTCAAATGGGTACAAAGAGTTTGTAATTACAGGTATTAATATCTCAGCATATGGCAAAGATTTGGATTATAAGGTTACACTTCTTGATGTAATAGAAGAAATTAGCAAGATTGAAAAGGTAAGACGAATTAGGTTGAGTTCTCTTGAGCCAATTGTTATGAAAGAAGATTTTATAAAAAGATTAGTAAAGATAGAGAAGCTATGTCATCACTTGCATCTGTCACTTCAAAGTGGAAGTGACAAGATTTTGAAACTTATGAATAGGCACTATACAACTGATGAGTACAGACAAATTGTAGAAATGGTAAGAGGTTATTGGGATGATGTTGCTTTTACAACAGATATTATCGTGGGTTTTCCAGGGGAGAGTGATGAGGATTTTGAAAGGACTGTAGAGTTTGTAAAGGAGATAGGATTTTCAAGAATCCATGTTTTTAGGTTTTCACCAAAAAAAGGTACAAATGCATATAATATGCCAAATCAAGTAAGTAGCGCAGAGAAAGAAAAGAGAAGCGAGATTTTAAAAAGTGTAGCAAGAAAACTTTCATTTGGTTTTCACAAAAAGTTTGAAGGGAAAATAGTGGATGTTTTAATAGAAGAAAACTCAACCTTTGAAGGATATTTTGAAGGGTACTCGGGAAATTACATTCGTACACTTGTTCCAAAGACAGAGTCAATTAGAGTTGGTGAAATTTACAAGGTCAAGGTGAAGGAAGCTTTTGAGCAGTATGTTATTGGTGATATAATATTTTAAAAAAGGTGGTGTTTGTTTTGAACATTGACATCTCAAACTTAAAAGTTCAGTGTATGGGTGAAATAGCAAATGTTAAAAATTTAAAAGAACTTGAAGAGTTTCAAATAAAGTATTTAGGGAAAAAGGGTATTGTTAAAAATATGCTAAAAGAACTCTCCACCCTCCCTTCGGACAAGAGAGCACAAGCTGGAAGACAGTTGAATGAACTGAGAGACTTTATTGAAGGACAAATAAATGAGTTGCGCAAAAAATTTGAGGAAGAGGAAAAACAAAAAAGAATACAAAAAGAGAGAATTGATGTTACAATACCAGGAAAAAGAGTAGAAGTAGGGGCAATTCATATCCTGTCGCAGGTACAAAAAGAGATTAGTGAGATATTTTTAAGCATGGGCTATGAGATTGCTGAGGGACCTGAGGTAGAGCTTGATTATTACAACTTTGAAGCTTTGAATATTCCTGCTGACCATCCAGCGCGTGACACTCAGGATACTTTTTATATCTCAGATGATGTTTTGCTAAGAACACATACATCACCAGTTCAGATTCGAGTTATGAAGAGCAAAAAGCCCCCAATTAAAATAATTTCACCTGGAAGGGTTTACAGATCTGATGAGGTTGATGCAACACATTCGCCTATTTTTCACCAGATAGAAGGACTTTTTGTGGACAAAGGGGTTACAATGGCTGATTTGAAAGGAACGCTTGAGGTTTTTGCAAAGAGGTTTTTTGGTGAGGAAACAAGAGTGAGATTCAGACCTCACCATTTTCCGTTTACTGAACCATCTGCTGAGGTTGATATCTCATGTATATTTTGTGGGGGAAAAGGATGTAAAACTTGCAAAGGAGAAGGGTGGATTGAAATCTTAGGTGCAGGAATGGTACACAGAAAGGTTTTGGCAAATTGCGGCATTGATCCAGATGAATACACAGGGTTTGCATTTGGTATGGGTGTTGAAAGGATAGCACTGTTAAAATATGAAATTGAGGACATTAGACTTTTTTATGAAAATGACCTGAGATTTTTGAAACAATTTAGATAAAATTAAATTTAACTTACAGAAGGAGTGAAGAGTTTTGAAAGTATCTCTTGAGTGGCTAAAAAGCCTTGTAGAGATAGACTGTTCTGTTGATGAACTTGTTGAAAAGCTCACAATGAGTGGAACGAAAGTTGAAGGGTATGAGAAAAGACTTGATTCTGTCAGGAATGTAGTTGTTGGCAAGATATTGGATGTATTTTTGCATCCAGAGAATCCCAATTTGTTTGTTTGCAAGGTTGATGTAAAAGAATGTGTATTGACAATAATCACAGCTGCTAAAAATATTTATAAAGGTGCTTTTGTACCTGTTGCAAAACCTGGTGCAAGTCTGGCAAACGGCAAGGTGATTGACAAATTAGAATTCAAAGGTGTTGTATCAGAAGGCATGCTTTGTTCCTTAGATGAACTTGGACTGACAAGCGCTGAGTTTCCTTATGCTGATGAGAATGGGATTTTCATTCTTGAGGGTATAGATGATGACAAACTTGGAATTGATATAAAAGAGGCTTTAAAGATAGACGATATAATTGTAGACTTTGAGATAACATCTAATAGGCCAGACTGTTTGAGTGTTGTTGGTTTAGCAAGAGAGATTGCAGCTGTTTTGAAGAAAAAATTAAAATTTCCGAACTTAAGCTATATAGAAGTTGATGACAAAATAGAGAATTATCTTGATAAAATTGAGATTCAAGATGGGAATATTTGTAAAAGATATATTGGCAAGGTAATAAAAAATGTAAAAATTGGACCATCACCTGAATGGCTTAGAAAAAGACTTATAGCCTGTGGTGTTCGTCCAATAAATAATATTGTAGATGTTACAAACTACGTAATGCTTGAAATAGGCCAGCCTCTTCATGCATTTGATTTGAGCAAAATTCATGGCAGAAATATCTTTGTGAGACTTGCAAATGATGGTGAAGAGATTATTACTCTTGATGGTGTAAAAAGAACTTTGAGGTCTGTAGATATAGTAATTGCGGATGAAGATAGGGCAATTGCAGTAGCTGGTGTGATGGGTGGCTTGGAAACAGAGGTTGACGAAAATACTAAAACGGTGCTTCTTGAGTCAGCTACATTCAACCCTGCAATGGTGCGAAGAACTTCAAGGTATTTAGGTCTTAGAACAGAAGCATCAAACAGGTTTGAAAAAGGTCTTAGCCCTTACTTTGCGGAGGTTGCAATACAACGAGCATGTGCACTTATTGAAGAAATAGGTGCTGGTGAGGTTGTAAAAGGCACAATAGACACTTATTTAGTTCCTCAGCAGCAGGTCACAGTTAAAGCCGATTTTTCGTATATAGAAAAGTTACTTGGAGTAAGTGTACCACATGATAATGTAATTGAAATCTTAGAAAGGCTTGAAATTTTGTATGACAGCCAAAAAAACGTTTTTATTGTTCCACCATTTAGGGTTGATATTGCTGATATGGCAGATATATCTGAAGAGGTAATAAGAATCTACGGTTATGATAAAATACCCTCAAGAGTTTATATGGGAAATGCAATCTCCTCAGGACTTACTCAAAAACAAAAGATGGTAAATGAAATCAAAAGTTTTCTTGCAAATAGTGGTTACTATGAGATTTATTCGTATTCTTTTGAATCACCGAAAGTTTATGAGATTTTAAAAGGGTACAATTTAGATGATGCTGTTAAAATTTTAAATCCGCTTGGAGAAGATTTTTCAATTATGAGAATGCAACTTTTAAGTTCAATCCTCAAAGCTATCAATCTTAATCTTTCACGAAATATCAAAGATATTAAGATATTTGAACTTGCGCCTGTGTTCAAAAAATCAAACGATAAGTTGCCAGATGAAAAGCTTGTATTGGCATTAGGAAATGTTGGGCAGGATTTCTACTTTGTAAAAGGAATTTTAGAAAACCTTTTTGATATGCTGAGAATTGAAGATATAGAATTTTCTTCTGACCATACTAATTTAAATCTGCATCCAACGAGGTCTGCGAAAATTACATCAAAAGATAAAATAATAGGGTATATTGGTGAGGTCCATCCAGATGTTTTAAGTGGTTTTGACATTCAAGGAAGAGCAATATATGCTGAAGTTTACATTGACAAGCTTTTAGAGCTTGAGAAAAAGGAAAAGAAATATGCACCACTCCCCAGGTACCCAGCTATTGAAAGAGACTATGCATTTTTGGTACCTGACGAGATTGAAAGCAGAGTAATTGAAGATGTATTTAAAAAATATGCGTCAGAGATTTTAGAAGAGTTTTATTTATTTGATGTTTACAAGGGACAGCAGATAAAAGAAGGATTTAAAAGCTATGCATACAAAGCAGTTTTCAGGTCAAAAGAAAAGACATTGTCAGACGGCGACATCTTGCCACTGCAAGAAAAGATATTAGGTGAGCTAAAAAATCACAATATTGGTCTTAGGGAGTAGTAGAGGAAAATGGAGTGGTTGAAAGAGTTAAATGAAGAACAATTAGAGGCGGTTCTTTCAACGGAAGGACCGCTTTTAGTATTGGCCGGAGCTGGTTCTGGCAAAACAAGAGTAATCACATACAGAATTGCATATATATTGAATATGGGATTGGCAAAACCAAGCAATATATTGGCTATAACATTTACTAATAAAGCAGCGGATGAGATGAAAGAACGCATAAAAAAGCTTGTAAGTGTGGAGTCTTTTTCGGAGATGTGGGTTTCTACCTTTCACTCTGCATGTGCTAAGATACTTAGAATGGAAGCACATAATATAGGATTTTCTAATAACTTTGTCATATTTGACATGCTAGATAGAAACCAGCTTTTAAAAGAGTGTTTTACAAGGTTGAATATTGATGAAGAGAGACTTGAACTCAGGTATGTTTCAAAACTAATTAGCAATTTCAAGAATATGCTAATAGGTCCATCTGATGTTTATAAAGAAGGAGATGTGGACCCACATGTTGTTGAGGTTTACAGGCTTTATAATAAACTCTTAAAAGAGTACAATGCTTTTGACTTTGACGACCTTTTGTACTATACTATAATGCTCTTTAAAACAAACCCAGACATATTAGAAAAGTATCAGCATAAGTTTAAATATATTTTAGTGGATGAATATCAAGATACAAACCATGCACAGTTTTATTTGATTTATCTACTTTCACAAAAACACAGAAATATCTGTGTTGTAGGCGATGATGATCAGAGTATTTACAGCTTCAGGGGCGCAGATGTAAGGAACATATTAGAATTTGAAAATGTTTTTCCAGATACAAAGGTGATAAAGCTTGAAAAAAATTATCGATCTACAAAGATAATCTTGTCCGCTGCAAATGAGGTTATAAAGAACAACAAATATAGAAAGTCAAAAAGGCTTTGGACAGATAATAACGAAGGCGAAAAGATTTATCTTTATTCAGCAGTTGATGAGGTTGACGAGGCAAATTTTGTCTCAATGTCAATAAAGAATCTTATACAAAGTGGAATTAAGCCTTCTGAAATAGGAATCCTATATAGGACAAATGCTCAGTCGCTAAACTTTGAAAATTCTCTTTCTTCTCATTCAGTCCCTTATAAAGTGGTAGGAAGTTTGCGATTTTACGAAAGAAAAGAAATAAAGGATATTATTGCATATTTAAGACTCATAACTAATCCTGATGACAACTTAAGTTTGTTTAGAGTTATAAATGTACCAAAAAGGGGAATTGGGCCAAGCACAGTAGAAAAGATAAAGGTTTTGAGTGATGAGTATGGAATTTCTGCTTATAGGTTGTTAAAAGAAAGAGGGAATTTTGAGTTTGACAGAAGAACGTATGCAAAATTATATGACTTTATTTTACTATTAGAGAGCATGAGATTTGAAGCTGAGTCAAAATCAGTGGTTGAGGTAATCAAGCTTGTGCTTGATAAGACAAAGTATATGGAGAGCTTGCTTTCAAGTAAAAATGAGGAAGATTTCCAAAGAGCAAAGAATATAGAACAACTAATCAGTGCAGCAGCTATGTTTGATGAAGAAAACGAAGATAAAAGCTTACAAAACTTTTTAAACTCAATTACCCTGAGCTTTGAAGAAGATGACAGTCAAAAAGAAGATAAAGTCATGTTAATGACAGTCCATGCTGCAAAAGGTTTAGAATTTGAGGTGGTATTTTTGACTGGTCTTGAAGAAGGGTTATTTCCTCTTATGAGGTCAGAAAATGAAATTGAGTTGCAAAATGAACTTGAAGAAGAAAGAAGGCTTTGTTATGTGGCAATTACAAGAGCAAAGAGATTATTGGTTCTAACATATGCAAACAACAGAAGAGTTTTTGGGCGATTTTCATCAAGGCAAAGATCATGTTTTATTGACGAGATTCCAACAAAATATATCCAGCAGATATATACACCACTTATGATTATAAAATCTTCTGGTACACAAATCAGTGGTAATACAGAAAGTAGTACCAAAAAGGCTTTGGCTGTTGGTGATATAATACAGCACAAGAAATTTGGTATTGGGAAAGTATTATCTGTTTCAGAGGATATGAATGAGGTGTTGATAGACTTTGAGAAGTTTGGACAGAAAAGGTTGCTTTTATCATATGCAAATCTCATAAAGATTGGTTGATGGGAAGATGAAACAGGTCATATACGAAATAGTTACAAACAAGGCTCTACAAGTTGGTTTTGTTAGCTGGTTTATAGCCCAGTGTTTAAAGATAATAATAACCTTCTTTGTGTCCCACCAAATAGACTTTAGAAAATTCATAAGTTCAGGTGGAATGCCAAGTTCTCATTCAGCGTTTGCCTGCGGGCTTTCAACTGCGGTGGGGTTTATAGATGGTTTTAGCTCAACAAGTTTTGCTATTTCATTGACATTTACATTGATTGTGATGTATGATGCAGCTGGCGTGAGAAGAGAGGCTGGCAAACAAGCACAGACACTAAATGAGCTCATAGAAATGTATTTTTCACCACATTACAAGCCCCAGCACAAATTAAAAGAGCTTATAGGGCACAAACCTACAGAGGTGTTTGTTGGAGCACTTCTTGGCATTTTAATAGCAACTATAATGATTTGAAGCAAAAAAGAAGCTGTGGTATAATATTATTCTGAAAACATAATAAAAAAGGTCTATAAAATGGGATAGGGTGATGCAGTATCCTAGTCAGAGTGGCTGCTTTCGAAGGCGGGCCTAAAAATCCGCCAAAGGGCACACCGATGAAGTTCCTGGTTTTGGCTTCTGACGCCCAGTCAGGGGTTGAAGCTGGGAGTAAGGGATAAGGGAGTCCTGCAATGGCATGCAGGATGGAACCCTTTTCCCGTGGAGGCTAACGCACAAAAAGAAGGCTAAATTCTTTTTGTGCGTTAGTAAAACCTACCGCCAGGTACATCTATAATTAAGTAGATGTGCTTGGGGTAGTGTAGCCTGCCTTGAGCGAGATAGACGGATGGCCGAATTTATGGCTCCTCTAAAAATAGGGCCCGTTTTTAGAGGAGTCTTGAGGCCTGAAATCTATTTCGCAAAAGAGGCTAGAAAGCATGCCCTCTGTCGAGGAAAGCTCCTAGGCTGTGCCGATTTTCGGCTTTACGAAGGGGATTAAAGTGCGGACTTAGTGGCGATCTGGTTGTGTGTTGGGCAACCGCACACCCAAACTTTTAAAGGGAAACCGCCTCCTGGCGACGGGAGGTAAGTTTGGGGGAAATCCTACCAGACCTCAAGCCGCAAAATTTACCCTTCGTAAAATCACCCTATCCCATAAATTTGTATACTTTCAATGTAAGATAAAAAAGTTTTTTTATATATTGGGGAGGAAAAATGGGGAGTAAGAAGACACAAACCAAAAAGTCAGAGTATTTTAAATGGGTAGTGTTTTTATTTGTATTGTCCTTTTTATTGTCTGCTTCTCTAAATTACATCTCGAGTATTGTGTCTGAAAAATTACCAATTACTATATCATTTGTATTATTGCTTATAATAATTCTTTTGGGAATTTTATTTGATATAATAGGTATAGCAACTACTGCTGCTGATGAAGTTCCTTTTCATGCCATGGCTGCAAAAAAAGTTAAAGGAGCAAAAAACAGTATTTGGCTCATTAAAAATGCAAGTAAAGTTTCTTCAATTTGCAATGATGTAATAGGAGACATCTGTGGGATATTGAGCGGTTCGCTCTCAGCAAGTATTGTTTTCTATATTTCAAAGAATAGTAACGCTGATATTGTGTTTCTTTCACTGATTTTAACAGCAACTGTTGCTGCTCTTACAATTTCAGGTAAAGCAATTGGCAAGTATTTTGCAATCCAAAAAAGTTATGATATAGTGAAAATAAGTGGGAAAATTCTCAGCATCTTTATAAAGACATAGAGGTAGGAAGTGAGATGATTTGGGTATTTTAGAAAAAGTAAACTATCCTAAGGACATAAAAAAGCTCAGTATATCGCAATTATATACTTTATCTGAAGAGATAAGGGAATTTTTATTGTATAACATTGCAAATACGGGTGGGCATTTAGCAGCAAATTTAGGTGTTGTGGAACTTACACTGGCACTTTTGTATATATTTAATCCGCCTGAGGACAAGATTGTATGGGATGTAGGTCATCAGTGCTATGTGTATAAGATTTTGACAGGAAGGAAAGAAAAGTTTGCTACTTTGCGAAAATTAGGGGGGTTGAGTGGTTTTCCAAAGTCAAAAGAAAGTATCTATGACTCATTTGACACAGGACACAGTTCAACTTCTATTTCAGTTGCGTTAGGATTTGCTATTGCTCGTGACCTAAATCACAAAGATTATAATGTAATTGCTGTAATAGGAGATGGAGCGTTGACAGGTGGGCTTGCATATGAGGGGCTTAACAATGCTGGAAGGTATAACGGAAAACTTCTTGTAATATTAAATGACAATCAAATGTCAATCTCAAAAAATGTTGGCGCGATTGCTAAGTATTTGTCTAAGGTTAGAACACAGCCCAGGTATTTTAAACTAAAAAAAGCTACCGATGAATTGGTTGCAAATATTCCATTTATAGGAGAAAAGCTTAATCAGTTAGTAAGAAAACTAAAAGGTGGTCTTAAATATATACTTTTTCCGGGTATGCTTTTTGAAGCTCTAGGCTTTGAATATTATGGACCGATTGACGGACATGACATAAAGAAGATGTGTGAAGTTTTTGAAAATGTTAAAAATTTGACAAAACCTGTTTTGGTTCATATTGTCACACAGAAAGGAAAAGGATATGAACATGCTGAAAGGTTCCCTGAAAAGTATCATGGTGTTCCACCATTTGACATAGAGACAGGCAATCATTTAACAGATACAAATTCCAAAAGTTTTTCAGAAGTATTAGGAGACAAGTTATGCGAACTTGCAAAGGAAAATCAAAAGATTGTGGGAATAACGGCTGCTATGCCTGATGGAACAGGGCTTACTAAGTTTGCGAAGATGTATCCAGAGCGATTTTTTGATGTTGGGATTGCCGAAGAACATGCTGTGACGTTTGCAGCAGCCCTTGCAAAAGAAGGTTTCAAACCATTTGTGGCAATATATTCTACATTTCTACAACGAGCATTTGACCAAATTATTCACGATGTATGTCTTCAAAACTTGAATGTAGTATTTTGTGTAGACCGGGCAGGACTTGTTGGCGAAGATGGCGAGACTCATCACGGCAGCTTTGATATATCTTATTTAACGTTAATACCAAACTTAACAGTGATGGCTCCAAAGGATACAAAAGAGTTTGAAATGATGTTAGACTTTGCCGCAGCTTATCATGGTGGACCTATTGCAATAAGATATCCAAGAGGAACAACTAAGATTGTGGGGGTTTATGAACCAATTTTATTTGGCAAGTCTGAAATATTAGTAGAAGGCAGTGATTTGGCTATTTTTACAGTTGGAAGACATGTTTCAATGTTGTATGATATTATTAAAGAAAACAATTTGAACATAACGCTGATAAATGTAAGATTTTTAAAACCTTTAGATGCTAAATTTATGAAAAAAATAGCAAAAACTCACAGGAAAATATTAATTGTTGAAGATAATACTGTAGTTGGTGGTCTTGGCGAAAAAATAAAGGGTATTATTGGTGAAGTCAATAGCAAGAATTTGGTAAAACATATTGGACTCCCAGATAAGTTCATTCAGCAGGGATCAATTAGTGAGCTTTATTCTTTACTTGGTTTGGACAAAGAGAATTTAAAAAATGTCATTATGGAGTTGATAGCAGATTGAAAAAGAGAGCAGATATTTTACTTGTTGAGAAAGGTTTTGCAGAGTCTCGCGAAAAAGCAAGGGCACTTATCTTGAGTGGAAATGTCTATGTGAACAATCAAAAGATTGAAAAGGCTGGGGAGCTAATTGATTGTAATGCTCAGATTGTAGTAAAAGAACAGCTGAAATTTGTGAGCAGAGGCGGACTTAAACTTGAAAAGGCATTGAATTTTTTTAGTATAGATGTCTCAGGAAAAATTGCCTTAGACATTGGAGCATCTACAGGTGGGTTTACAGACTGCCTTTTGCAGTATGGTGCAAAAAAAGTTTACTGTGTTGATGTTGGCTATGGCCAGCTTGCATGGAAGCTAAGAGAAGATCAAAGAGTTATCAATTTTGAGAAAACAAATTTTAGGTATTTTGAGAGAGAAAAGATACCTGATAGAATTGATATAGTTGTATGTGATGTTTCATTCATCTCATTGACGCTTATAGCACATAAAATAAAGGAGTTTATGGAAAAAGGTACTGAAGGCATTTTGCTAATAAAGCCTCAATTTGAAGCAGGAAGGAAGGAGGTTGGGAAAAAAGGAGTCGTAAGGTCAAGTCAAACACATGTTCGTGTTATTAAAAAGGTGATTGATTGTTATTTCTCCTTAGGTATTAGCATAAAAGGCTTGACGTACTCTCCTATTAAAGGTCCAGAAGGAAACATTGAATATTTACTTTGCCTCGAACAAGAAGATTTTCCGCAAAATGTATTAACAGAAGGTAAGGTGCAAGAGGTTGTCAGTGAAGCTTTTGAATCTTTAGGAGGAAAAAGAATATGAAGTTGGATGGAGGTTTTTAAAGTTATGAAATTATCAAAAATAAAAGATCTTTTAAAATGTAAGGTTTTTTTTGAGCCTCAAGAACTTTCTGAAGAAGAATTTTTAAATGCTTGTGGTTCTGATTTGATGAGTGATGTTTTAGCCTTTGTAAAGGAAAAGGTAATTCTACTTACTGGTCTTGTCAATCCTCAGGTTATTCGTACAGCTGAAATGATGGATATAAAGGCTGTTATAATTGTTCGTGGAAAGCAACCCTCAGAAGAGATGTTGAAGTTGGCAAAAGAAAAATGCATAGCTCTTTACTCTACAGACTTTCCAATGTTTCAGGCATGTGGAATACTCTATGAAAATGGGTTGGGAAAAGAAAGGTGCTGAAAAGATGCTGCTTTCAATGGAGTTTGACATCAAAGCTGGAGATTTTGTATTAGCTGGAGAGGCCTCAAGCAAGATTAAGGATGCTTTAAAAAAGTTGGGAGTTAAGCCTGAAATTTTGAAAAAGGTTGCCATCATTTCATACGAAGCAGAGATGAATATTGTTATACATTCTGTAGGTGGAATTTTGAAAGCCATCATCTCAAAAGACAAGATTGAAATAATTGCTGAAGACAGAGGCCCTGGAATAGAGAATGTTGAACTTGCAATGATGGAAGGGTACTCGACAGCTCCTGAAGAAATAAGAAACTTAGGATTTGGCGCGGGTATGGGTCTTCCTAATATGAAAAAATATTCTGATCATTTTGAGATTGAGTCCCAAAAAGGCAGTGGAACAAGGGTGTATATGGTCGTGTTCAACAAATAATTTAAATTATCTTAATATTCTTTTAAGGAAGTGAATTTTAAAATGCCTTTTAATCTGCATTCGATAATGCTTGACAGAGAGAAGTGCAGAGGGTGTACAAATTGTATTAAAAAGTGTCCAACAGAAGCAATAAGAGTGAGAAGTTCAAAAGCCAGAATTATCGATCAAAGATGTATAGACTGTGGTGAGTGTATACGAACATGCCCGTATCACGCAAAATATGCTGTAACAAATAGTTTAGATGATATAAAAAAATACGAATATAAAGTTGCTCTACCAGCACCCTCATTTTATGCTCAATTTGAAACAGATGATATCAATAAACTATTACATGCATTGTTAGAAATAGGATTTGACGACATATTTGAAGTGGCAAAAGCAGCAGAGATTGTAACAGAGTTTACAAAAGAGTTTATTTCAAAAAAGAAAGATAAAAGACCCATAATTTCTTCTGCCTGCCCAGCGGTGGTAAGGCTTATCCAGACAAAATTCCCAGATTTGATTGATAATATCCTCCCACTTGCTTCTCCAATGGAGGTTGCTGCCCACCTCGCAAAAAAGAGAATAAACAAGCAAAAAGGCATTGAGATGGATAGGATAGGTGCTTTTTTCATCTCACCTTGTGCAGCAAAGATGACTTATGTAAACTGGCCTCTTGGATTTGAAAAGTCATATGTTGATGGAGTAATTGCTATCAAAGATATCTATGGACTTGTTAGAAGCAAGCTAAAAAGTATAAAAGATGCGAAGCCTATTTCTATTGCATCCGGGAAAGGAATTGGATGGGCAGCATCTGGTGGAGAAAGTTTAGCTTTGGGAATTGATGAGTATGTAAATGTGGATGGGATTCATAATGTTATAAAGGTTTTGGAAGAGATTGAGAATGGAAGGCTGAATAATATTATTTACTTTGAAGGACTTGCATGTAGTGGAGGTTGTGTTGGTGGGCCGTTGACGGTAGAAAATCCATATGTTGCCAAGAATAGAATCAAAAAGTGGTCTTCTAAACTTGCAGACAAAGCTCAAATGTTAAAAGAAAATACTCGAAAAATTGTCAATGACGTTGGAATAAAGATGGAAGACCTTTTGTTTAGAAAAGAATTGGAGGCAAACCCTGTATTAGAACTTGATTCTGACATCGAAGAGGCTATGAAAAAGTATGAGAGAGTAAATGAGATATTAAAAATTTTGCCTGGTTTGGACTGTGGCGCATGTGGTTCTCCAACATGCAAAACCCTTGCAGAGGACATAGTCAGAGGCTTGGCAAACGATACAGATTGTATCTTTATCCTTCGTGAAAATATTAAAGAGCTTGCAAATAAAATGGTTGAGCTTTCGAATAAACTACCACCATCACTTGAAAGGGATGAGGAATAAATGCCAAGAGTTGCGTACCTAAGAAAATATTTTAACCTTGTGAATGATGTTATTAGAGATAATGATGTGTATGAAAATGTGTATATTGGAGATGTTTTGAGCTTTGCAATTTCACATATCAAAGACAATAGCATTTGGATAACAATTCAGAACAACATAAATGTCATTGCAGTGGCAACTTTGAGAGATGTGAAGGCTATCATATTAACAGAAGGAGTAAAGCCAGATGCCAATATGCTTCAAAAATCTAAACAGGAAAATATTCCTATTTTCACAACCGAGCTTTCTCATTTTGAGACCGCAAAATTACTAATTCTTCAAGAGAAGGAAGGTCAAAATGAAACTTTATTATGACCTGCATATTCACTCTGCGCTCTCACCTTGTGCTGACAATGACATGACCCCAAACAATATAATAAACATGGCAAAGATAAAGGGACTAAATGTAATTTCCATAACAGACCATAATTCTACATTGAATTTAAAAGAGTTCTCAGAGGTTGCAAAACATCTTGGGATTTTATTTATCCCTGGTGTTGAGATAGAAACTTGTGAAGAAGTCCATGTTCTTTTATATTTCAAAGATTTCTCTGTAGTGGAAGAGTTTCAAGAGATTATTGAAGAAAATCTTCCAAACGTAGCCTTGAGAGAGGATATATATGGAAATCAGTTCTTAGTGGACAAGGAAGACAATATTGTCGGAAGCTACGAAAAACTCCTGCTACAACCACTGAATTTAAGTATATCTCAAGTTTATGAAATTTCAAAGTTTTACAATATGATTTTTGTTCCAGCTCATATCAATAGACAATCCTATGGAATAATTGGAAGGCTGGGGACATTACCAGATGAACTAAAAGATGTTTCAATTCTTGAAGTCTCAAAAGTCAACGAATTTGAATTTTCAAAGTTTTTGCCGAAAGATAGCAGGTATATCTTTTTACACTCCTCTGATGCACATCATCTGTGGGATATTAACGAAAAGGAATTTTTTATTGAAAGTGATATACTGTATACAATATTTTTCAAGTAAATTCTCCAAAATTTATACTTCATTTATACCCTATTATATGTTACAATAGTGAAAGTAGGTGTAATTGAATATGTTAAATTTCTAACAATAGAAGGGGGATGCGATTTAATGTCTTGTTACCAAGGCAAAAATCTGACCGAGGAAAACTTCAAAAAACTTGATGAAATTATTGAAAAGAATAAATCAAGAAGAGGTGCTCTAATTCCTGCTTTGCATGAGGCACAAGAGCTATTTGGATACTTGCCATACGAGGTACAAAAGAGAATTGCAGAGGGTCTGAACATACCAATGGCAGAGGTTTATGGGGTAGCAACATTTTATACAAGGTTTACATTAAAACCAACAGGGGATCACAAGATTAGTGTATGCATGGGAACTGCTTGCTATGTAAAAGGTGCAGATAAAATTTTGGAAAAATTAAAAGAGCTTTTAAAGATTGACGTTGGTGGTACAACAGAAGATGGCAAATTTTCAATTGAAGCAACAAGATGCTTAGGAGCTTGTGGACTTGCACCTGTTGTTGTAATTGATAACACTGTCTATGGGAAATTAGCACCTGAAGATATTGAAAATATCTTGTCAAGATATTAACTTAACAAATGTCTGTGTGATAAGAGTAAAATAGGGTGATTTGGTTGAACGAACTTTCACTTTATATCCTTGACCTTGTGCAAAATTCAATTGAAGCTGGGGCAACGTTTGTTAAGATTGAGATTGTCGAAGATTTAGAAAATGATATATTTTCGATCTCGATTGAAGACAATGGGAGAGGTATACCAAAAGAATTGATAAATGAGGTGACAAATCCTTTTTATACTACAAGGAAGACAAGAAAGGTAGGACTTGGTTTGGCACTTGCCTCACAGCTTGCAAAAGACTGTAATGGAAAGCTTTTTATTGACTCATCTGAAAATGGCACAAAAGTAAAAATTAAGCTTCAGCATTCGCATATTGACAGGCCACCACTTGGAAATATTGTTGATACTCTCCTACTTTTGATATGTGGTGCGCCAGATGTGGATTTTGTTTATGTGCACAGAGCTGACAAAAAAGAGTTTGTTTTTGATACAAATAAGCTAAAAAGTGTTCTTGGAGATGATGTACCTCTCAATTTGCCAAGTGTACAAGAGTTTATTAAGGAAGAGCTCTCAAGAGGGTTATCAAATTTATTTGGAGGTGCGAATTTCAATGATTAAGTCTATTCAGGAACTTGAAGAGATAAGAAAAAAGGCATTAGAAGAGCTCGAATTTAGAAAACAGCAAGGAGAGGGAATCAGAATAGTTGTTGGTATGGCAACATGTGGAATAGCAGCAGGTGCAAGACCTGTTATGCTAAAGTTTGTTGAGGAGATTCAAAAAAGAAATCTTAAGAATGTAACAGTTGTTCAGACTGGCTGTATAGGTCTTTGCAAATATGAGCCAATTGTAGAAGTATATGAGCCAAACAAAGAGAAGGTAACATATGTAAAAATGACACCTGAAAAAGTTTCAAAAGTTGTTGCTGAGCATATTGTGAATGGAAAGCCAGTTTATGAATACACAATTGGCTATGAAGAAAATAAAGAAGCAAACAAATAAAAGGGAGGTAAGCAATAATGCCATTATATAGAGCACATGTTCTTGTATGTGGTGGGACAGGTTGTACATCAGGTGGGTCAGACAAGATATATGACGCTTTTTTGAAAGAGATAGAAAACTTCAATTTAAAAGACGAGGTTCAAGTAATTCGTACAGGATGTTTTGGACTTTGTGCAGAAGGTCCGATTGTCATTGTCTATCCCGAAGGTGCATTCTATAGTAAGGTTGCAGACTCTGATGTAAAAGAGATTGTGGAAGAACATCTTTTAAAAGGAAGAATAGTAAAAAGGCTTTTGTATAAAGAGTCACTTGAAGAAGGCCAGATAAGGTCCTTAAATGAAGTCAAGTTCTACAAAAAGCAGATGCGAATTGCTCTTAGAAACTGCGGTGTTATAAATCCAGAAAACATTGAAGAGTATATAGCATACGACGGATACAAAGCTTTAGCAAAGGTCTTGACAGAGATGACTCCAGAGCAGGTAATTGAGTGGGTAAAAAGGTCGGGCTTAAGAGGAAGAGGTGGCGGTGGATTCCCAACAGGTTTGAAATGGGAATTTGCAGCAAAAGCACCAGGTGATGTTAAGTATGTTGTCTGCAATGCTGACGAAGGTGACCCTGGTGCATACATGGATAGAAGCATCTTAGAGGGTGACCCACATTCTGTTATTGAGGCTATGGCAATTGCTGGTTATGCAATTGGCTCAAAACAAGGCTATGTTTACGTCAGGGCTGAGTATCCGTTGGCTGTCAAGAGACTTGAGATTGCGATAAACCAGGCAAGAGAGTATGGGCTTCTGGGCAAGAATATTTTGGGAACAGACTTTGAATTTGATATAGAGATAAGACTTGGTGCTGGTGCATTTGTTTGCGGTGAGGAGACAGCTTTAATGACATCAATTGAAGGTCATCGTGGAGAGCCAAGACCAAGACCACCATTCCCAGCTGTAAAGGGACTTTGGAGCAAACCAACACTTTTGAACAATGTTGAGACGTATGCAAATATTCCTGTGATAATCCTCAAAGGACCAGAGTGGTTTGCATCAATCGGAACAGAAAAGAGCAAGGGTACAAAGGTATTTGCACTTGTTGGAAAGGTCAACAACACAGGACTTATTGAAGTTCCAATGGGGACAACTGTAAGAGAAATAGTCGAAGACATTGGCGGTGGAATACCAGGTGGTAAGAAATTCAAAGCTGTTCAGACAGGTGGACCATCTGGTGGATGCATTCCTGCATCACTTATGGATACACCAATTGACTTTGACTCACTCACAGCTCTTGGTACAATGATGGGTTCTGGTGGCATGATTGTAATGGATGAAGATACCTGTATGGTTGATATAGCAAAGTTCTTCTTAGAGTTCACAGTTGATGAGTCATGTGGAAAGTGTCCACCATGTAGAATAGGAACAAGAAGAATGCTTGAGATTTTGCAAAAGATTACAAGTGGAAACGGGACAGAAGAGGATTTAGAGAAGTTAGAAGAGCTTGCATATTCAATTAAGGACAGCGCTCTTTGTGGACTTGGTCAGACAGCGCCAAACCCAGTTTTGAGTACACTAAGATACTTCAGAGATGAATATGAAGCACATGTCAAAGAAAAGAGATGTCCAGCAGGGGCATGTAAGGCACTTTTAAGAATTGTAATTGACAAAGATCTTTGCAAAGGCTGTGGTATCTGTGCTAAGAACTGTCCTGCAAATGCTATAACTGGGCAGATTAAAAAGCCGTTTGAGATTGATCAAGAAAAGTGTATTAAGTGTGGAGTATGTATAGAAAAATGTCCATTCAAAGCAATCTCTAAGAAGGCTTAAGAAGGAGGGTACAACAAATGGAGATGGTGAATATAACAATAGATGGCAAGAAACTTCAGGTACCAAAGGACTACACTGTTTTGCAAGCAGCACGTGAGGCAGGAGTTGAAATTCCAACCCTTTGTTACTTAAAAGGTATAAATGAGATTGGCGCTTGTAGGATGTGTGTTGTTGAAATAAAAGGTGCAAGGAGCTTGCAAGCAGCTTGTGTTTATCCTGTGTCAGAAGGTATGGAGGTTATCACAAACAGTGAAAGAGTAAGAAGAGCAAGAAAGGTTAATCTTGAGCTGATTTTGTCCAACCATGACAGAAACTGCTTAACATGTATAAGGAGTGGCAATTGTGAACTTCAAAGACTGGCTGAGGATTTAAACGTAAAGCAGATAAGATATGAAGGTGAAAATATAAGACGGCCACTTGACGACTTTTCACCTTCAATTGTTAGAGACCCGAACAAATGTGTACTTTGCAAAAGATGTATTAATGTATGTAGAAATGTCCAAGAAGTTGGTGTTATAAATGCAAACTATAGAGGTTTCAGAACAGTTGTCTCAACAGCGTTTGACAGAAGTTTAAATGATGTTGCATGTACAATGTGTGGTCAGTGTATCCAAGCATGCCCTGTCGGGGCACTTCGTGAAAAGGATTCTACTGACATCGTATGGAAGGCTTTGGCTGATAAGAACAAATATGTTGTTGTTCAAACAGCACCAGCTGTAAGAGTTGCGCTTGGTGAGGAATTTGGTCTTCCGATTGGGACCCGTGTGACAGGTAAGATGGTAACAGCTCTTAAGATGCTTGGATTTGACAAGGTATTTGACACAGACACAGGTGCAGACCTTACAATCATGGAAGAAGGCACAGAGCTTATAAATAGAATCAAAAATGGTGGGAAGCTTCCGCTTATTACTTCATGCTCACCTGGATGGATAAAATTCTGTGAACACTACTTCCCAGAATTCTTAGACAATTTATCAACTTGCAAATCTCCACATGAGATGTTTGGAGCAATTTTGAAGACATACTATGCGCAGAAGATGGGAATTGATCCTGCTAACATGTTTGTAGTCTCCATAATGCCATGCACAGCCAAAAAGTTTGAAGCGCAAAGAGAAGAGCTTGCAGCAAGTGGATATCCTGATGTAGATGCTGTGCTGACAACAAGAGAACTTGCTCGGATGATAAAGGAAGCAGGAATAGATTTTGTTAACCTGCCAGACAATCATTTTGACGACCCAATGGGTGATGCAACAGGTGCAGGTGTCATTTTTGGCACAACAGGTGGTGTAATGGAAGCAGCACTTAGAACAGTATACGAGATTTTGACAGGGAAGCCACTTGAAAATGTAGAAATTACACAGGTTCGTGGTTTGGAAGGAATTAGAGAGGCAGAAATTGATGTTGGTACAATGAAGATAAAGGCTGCAGTTGCACACGGGCTTGCTAATGCAAAGAAACTGCTTGAGATGGTTAAAAACGGTGAAAAGGAATATCACTTTATAGAAATCATGGCATGTCCTGGTGGTTGTATAATGGGCGGTGGCCAGCCAATTATCCCAGCAAAGGTAAGAGAAAGGGTAGATGTTGCAAAACTCAGAGCAAGTGCTATATATGACGAGGATAGGTCACTGCCAATAAGAAAGTCTCATGAAAATCCAACTATTAAGAGACTTTACGATGAATTCTTAGAACATCCAAATAGTGAAAAAGCACATCATATACTTCATACACATTACAAAAGAAGACCATTGTATTAAAAAGGAGCCATAAGAATATCTTACAATTTCCTGGAAGAAGCTGGTTTGTTCATTTGCCAGCTTCTTTTTTTATCGAAAGTTATTTTTTTTGCAACATTTAAATGATATAATAAATTATCAGAGGTCTCAATTTTACCACAAACTAAAAGTGAGGTTATAATTTCAAAAAAAAGCGAAAGGGGTTATATTTCGAAATTGAAGAAAGTGATACTTGCATCTTCTTCCCCACGGCGAATAGAACTTTTAAAACAATTTGGAATAAAGTTTGATATAGTTCCTTCAAATGTAGATGAAATTATTGACCCTGACTTACCACCAGAGAAAAATGCGATGAATTTAGCTAAGAAAAAAGCTGAAGAGGTTTTCAGGAGGCTTGGTGAGAGTGCAAAAGATTCTTTAATAATTTCAGCCGATACAATTGTTTTCATAGAAGGCACTATTCTTGGCAAACCATCAAATGAAGAGGAAGCTTTTTACATGTTAAAAAAGATAAGCGCCAAACGCCATACAGTTTTTACAGGTGTCTGCATAATTGATGATAGTTGTCGCCAAATTTTAGTTGACTTTGAAAAAAGTTATGTTTATATAAAACAGATGAGTGACGAAGAGATATTAAGATATATAAAGACAGGTGAACCTTTTGACAAGGCAGGAGCATACGCGATTCAAGGTTTTGGAAGTTTGATAGTTGAAAAGGTAGAGGGTTGTTTTTACAATGTTGTTGGTCTTCCCCTGTACAAGCTAAACACCATGCTACAAAAATTAGGATATGACTTGATGAAAGGAGAGTTATAATGGGATTATTAAAGTCGCTTTATAGAGATTTAGGAATTGACTTGGGCACAGCAAATACATTGGTTCATTTACGTGGCAAGGGCATTGTTGTAAACGAGCCTTCTGTTGTTGCTGTTCAAAAGGATACAGGAAAAATTTTAGCGGTTGGCAATGAAGCAAAAGAAATGATTGGAAGAACACCTGGAAATATTGTAGCTATCAGACCGCTAAAAGATGGAGTTATTGCGGATTTTTATACAACTCAGGTTATGCTAAAATACTTTATAGAAAAAGCATACAAAAAATCTTTGTTGGGTCTTAAGCCACGAGTGGTTATTTGTGTCCCATCAGGAGTGACTGAGGTTGAAAGAAGAGCAGTAGAGGAATCAGCATATAAAGCAGGTGCAAAAGAGGTTTATATAATGGAAGAGCCAATGGCAGCAGCAATTGGTGCTGGTCTTCCGATTGACGAGCCAGCAGGGAGTATGGTGGTTGATATTGGCGGTGGGACTTCTGAGGTTGCAGTAATCTCGCTTGGTGGTATTGTGACCAGCAAATCTTTGAGAATTGCTGGTGATGAGTTTGATGAAGCTATTTCAAATTATATAAAGAAAGAATACAATCTTATGATTGGTGATAGAACAGCAGAAGAAATAAAAATAAAAATTGGCTCAGCATATCCATTGGAAAAAGAAGAATGGTATGAAATTAAAGGGAGAGACTTAATAACTGGCCTTCCAAAGACAATAAAGGTTTCTTCATCTGAGATACGGGATGCCTTAAGAGAACCTGTTATGGCAATAGTTGATGCAATTAAACAGACCCTTGAGAAGACTCCTCCTGAGCTTGCAGCAGACATTATGGAAAGGGGGATAATGTTAACAGGTGGAGGAGCACTTTTAAAAGGGCTTGATAAGCTAATTAAGCAAGAGACAGGTTTGCCTGTTCACATAGCAGAAAGACCACTTGACTGTGTTGCGCTTGGAGCAGGAAAGGCGTTAGAAGAGCTTGAAACATTGCAGAAGGTTATGATTAATAGGAGCTCAAGATAGTGGAGGATGAAATGTTTTGAAAAAGAATGTTTTCATTGCAATAATTATTATAGTGTCTTTTTTGTTTAGCATTATTGCAACTATAATTTCTATCCAAAACTATGGCTCAAATATAATTTCGAAAAAGATGAAAGATGGCTATGTTCCTGTCAATTCTAAGGTTGTTAAAATAATTAGAAGTATAAAGGAATATATAAATGGTATTACACATTTGAATCAGATTATTGCCGAAAATAAACATTTAAAAGAACAGCTTGACAAACTAAGCACTGATAGAGTAACAATTGAAGAAATAAAAAGTGAAAACAAAAAGTTAAAAGAACTTCTTGGGCTTAAAAATCAAATTGAAACAGCTGCTGATTATGAAGTGGCACGGGTCACACTCAGGTCGTCTGAGGGGTGGTTAAGTTATTTTATTATAGACAAAGGTTTGAAAGATGGAATTAGAAAGAATATGGTGGTTGTGAACAACCGAGGCTTAGTTGGTAGTATTGTTGACTGTGGCCTGAATTGGGCAAAGGTTGAGACTTTATTAGATGCAGATTTCTCGGCATCTGCCATGGTTGTAAGAACAAGGGATATTGGAGTTGTAAGGGGAAATCTTAACCTTATGGGAAAAGGGCTTTGTGAACTGAAATATGTTTCAAAAGATTCGAAGGTCAAAGTAAATGATGTTGTCATTACATCTGGAATGGGTGAGATATTTCCAAAAGGCATTGTAATAGGAAAGATTGTCCAAATAAAAAATGACAAGTTTGAACTTACGAAGAACATACTGATAAAGCCTGCGGTAGATATCGAAAATATAGAGTATGTCATGGTACTAAAAAAAGTAAAAGGTATAAATTTTTCGGTAGGTGTTAGGTGAATTGTTTAAAAATAAGGTAATATTATACGGTGCAAATATAATTGGAGCGACTGTGCTGCAGACGGTTTTACAAGAAATTGTGTATATAAAGGGAAATTCAATATTATTGTACATTCCACTTCTTGTGTGTAATGTAATTTTTTTTGAGTTTACAGATGCTCTAATTGCAAATATGATTTTAATTTTTATATTTTGTTCCATATTTACCAACAGCTTTTTTATAGATGTCTTCCTAATGGTTGCGCTCCTATTTGTAAACAAACGATTAAAAGAGAGGATCTATTTGGAGAGAATAGAAATCTTTTTAATCTATCTTTTCAGCTTTTTGCTGTCTAAAAATCTTTTACAGTATTTAATAGAGAGCTATGTAAACAAAACCATACCTAATGTGTCTTTGATTTTAAGTACCTCAGTGATTCAGTTCATTTTAGACTCAATATCTGGAATATTTATTTACCTTGTTATATCAAAAGAGAGTAAATATCTTCTCAGACTTAAAAAGGGGAGAAATTTAAAAGAAGAATGAAGATATTATTCATTGAAAAATTAAGAGAAAAGAAAGTTTTCAATAGGTGGACATTTTTATACATACTTTTTATATGCATGACAACTATCTTAATTATTCGGTTAGGTTATCTTCAGATAATCAAGGGCAACTATTATTATGAGGTTTCAGAGAGAAGAATTATGCAAAAAGCAAATTTAGAGGCGCCAAGGGGAATCATCTTTGATAGAAACGGAAGGCCTCTTGCTGACAACAGACCAGCATATGTCCTGCAGATTTTAAAAACTCAGCAGCTTAGAACAGAAGAGGAGAAGAAGGAGTTTACAAGAAAGATCATTGAAATTGTTAAGATTTTAAATAAAAATAACGACAAGATATTAAATCAGTTCAAGATTGCTATAAATCCTATAAGATTTGACTTTGGTATAAATGACAAAAAACTTGCTAAAAAGGTTGAATACCAATGGAAAAAGGACAGGAATATACCTTTAAATTATACCGCTGAGCAAGCATTTAATCTTCTTAGAAAAAGGTTTTACATCCCAGACAATCTTGATTTGAACCTGACCCTTCAGGTTATGGCAATTGAGGATATGTTATTTTACAATTATTATCAGATGTACCAACCTGTTACAATAGCAATAGATATTTCAATGAAAACTATTGCACAAATAGAGGAAAGACGAAAAGAATTTTCTTTTGTCAACATAGATGTGAAGGCAGTAAGAGTTTATAAAGATGCAGTTTATAATGCTTTTGTCGTAGGAAGAGTAGGGAAAATTACACAAGAGCAATATGAAAAGTTAAGAGACAAAGGATATTCAGCAGACAGTCTCATTGGCGTTGAGGGAATAGAAAAGAAATATGAAGATTATTTGCGTGGCAAAGATGGAATACAGCTTATTGAAGTTGACAAGTTTGGGAGAATAAATAATGTCAAGGTTGAAAAAGAGCCAATAAAAGGAGCAAATATTTACCTCACAATTGATGACAAATTGCAGCAGGTTACTTATAACTCGCTCAAAAATGTATTAGAAAAAATAAGAAACGGAGAGTTTGGAGAAAGATTCCCAAAGGCAACAGCAGGAGCAGCTGTTGTGATTGATGTAAAAACAGGAAATGTCCTTGCACTCACAAGCTATCCTTCTTATGACCCAAACATATTTATAAAAGGAATTACAATAAATGAGTGGAATAAACTAATAAATGACCCTAACAGGCCAATGTTTAATAGAGCTATTGCAGGTGTTTATCCACCTGGTTCAACTTTTAAGATTTTGACGGCAATAGCAGGCTTGCAAGAAGGTGTGATAAAACCCAACGAGAAAATATTAGATACGGGCCGATACATGTACTATGCAAAATCTGGTTTTATGCCAGCTTGTTGGCTGTGGAATAGGTACCGCAGAACACACGGATGGGTAGATGTTGTCGATGCGTTGAAGGTTTCATGCAATGTGTTTTTTTATGAAACTGGTAGAAGGCTTGGAATTGACAGGATTGACAAGTATGCCAATTTGTTTGGACTGGGCGGAAAAACAAATATCCAACTTGATGGAGAGTCCAATGGTATTCTTGCAAATGAGGAAAACAAGAAGAATATATTCAACCAGCCATGGTATCCTGGTGACACAGTTTTAGCAGCAATTGGTCAGTCTATAAATGCATTTACTCCCGTTCAGATGGCTAGCTTTATTGCAACTGTTGCAAATGGCGGAACAAGGTATCAGGTAAATCTGATAGATAAAATTGTTGATGCAAATGGAAAGGTTATTTACAATTCAAAACCAAAGGTTTTGAGTAGGGTCAATATGTCGCTTGCTACAAAACAAGCAGTTTTTGAAGGGATGAAGAGTGTCACAAGTGAAGAAGGAGGTACGGCAAGACAAGCGTTTAAAGATTTGCCTTTTACTGTTGCAGGAAAGACAGGTACTTCACAGTATTCTACCTCTTCGGATGCACATGGTTGGTTTGTCGGCTTTGCTCCCTATGATGATCCGCAAATTGCCTTTGCTATTGTGTTAGAAAATGGTGGACATGGTTCTTATGCTGCATATGTTGCAAGGGATATAATTGATAGCTATTTTGACTTGCAAAATGGGCAAGGCGCTACATCGCATTAAAAGGGGGAAACAGGTTTGAGTGAACCAGTTGTATTGAAAGGTTTTGGAAAAGGAATAGCTGTTATTTTGGACAATAGCTGTGATTTTGATACCATTTGTGATTACTTTAAGCAGAAGATTGTTAATGGTAAAAACTTCTTTTCAGGTTATGAAATTCCAATTCAATTTATAGGAAGAAGACTAAATAGTTATGAATTGCAAAAATTGATAGATATCATGAAGACATTTGGAGGAGTACATGATATAATATTCCCGTGGGACGAAATTAACTTTCATCACCTTGTGCCAATGTCAAATGAGTCAGATGAGAAGAAGATGTTATTTTCAACCAGCTCTAAAGATGCAAAAATATACAAAGGTACGTTACGGTCAGGGCAGGTTGTAAAATCAGATACAGATATAATAATAATTGGGGATGTAAACCCAGGGGCTGAAGTCATATCAGCAAATAACATTATTGTATTAGGAGCTTTGAGAGGTGTGGCGCATGCAGGAGCATCAGGCAACAAAGATGCAGTTGTGTTCGCCATTGAGATGAATCCCGTTCAAATTAGAATTGCAAATATAATTGCCAGAGCACCTGACGAACAGAATCAAGAGCAAGAAAGAGTCCCAGAAGTTGCGTACATTGAAGATGACACAATTGTAATAAAGCCTGTAAGTCAATTTTAAAAACTTAATAAAAAGGAGAGTTTTAAAGAATGGGAGAGGTATATGTAATTACATCTGGTAAAGGTGGTGTTGGTAAAACAACAACCACTGCCAATGTGGGGACTTACTTGAGTATACTTGGTAAAAAGGTTCTTTTAATTGATGCAGACATTGGTCTTAGAAACTTAGATGTTGTGATGGGTTTAGAGAATCGAATAGTCTTTGACATAGTTGATGTTGTGGAAGGACGATGCAAGCCAAAACAAGCCTTGGTCAAAGACAAAAGGTTTGAAGGACTTTATCTTCTGCCAGCTGCTCAGTCAAAGGATAAGACTGCTGTTTCACCTGAACAGATGAAAAATCTGTGTAATGAACTTAGAAAAGATTTTGATTTTATTTTAATTGACTGTCCAGCGGGGATTGAACAAGGTTTCAAAAATGCAATTGCTGGTGCAGATAAGGCAATTGTTGTAACAACTCCTGAGGTTTCAGCTGTCAGAGATGCTGATAGAATAATTGGTCTTTTAGAGGCTTATGAATTACATAACCCAAAGCTTATCATTAATAGGATTAGATTTGACATGGTAAAACGCGGGGATATGATGGACATTGATGACATTTTAGAGATATTGTCAATTAGCCTTTTAGGGATTATCCCAGATGATGAGAAGATCATTATCTCTACAAACAAAGGAGAACCAATTGTCACAGACGAAAAATCAAAAGCCGGCCAGGAGTATAGAAATATAGCCCGAAGAATATTAGGTGAGGATATTCCCATTGTGAGCAATGAAGAAAACTTAGGTTTTTTTGGCAGAATAAAGAGGTTATTTGGTTTAAATAATTCTTAGGAGGAATTGTTAATGTTTGAATTTTTCAATAAGTTTTTTAACAAACAATCTTCAAAAGATATTGCAAAGGAAAGGTTAAAACTTGTTTTAATTCATGACAGGGCAAATGTCTCGCCTGAGCTATTAGAGCTTATTAAAAATGAAATACTAAATGCGATACAAAAATATATAGTAATTGATGATAAGCTGTTAGAAATTCAAATAACAAGGACACCATCTGAACAAAAAGGTGAGTTTGTACCTGCTTTAGTTGCAAATATACCAATTAAGTCTGTTAAAAAATCAGAAATTATTAATGATGAGGCTGAAAATTGATGATTGTTCAGAATGAGGAAACAATAAAAAAAAGGTATAATGTTTTTTTAATAGTATTGATGATTTTGCTGTGTGTCATAGGTTTTGTATTGATTGCAAGTGCAAGCAATATACTTGACACAGGTAAGTATAAGCTGGTAGTGTCCCAAGTTATTTGGTTTTGTTTAGGTTTTGTTCTATTTTTTGTATTTTCAATAATTGACTATAGAATTCTGACCAACTTTTATGTTATTATTTATTTGATAATGATAGGACTACTTCTTTATGTTGATATCAACGGAATAAATGTGTTGGGCGGCCAAAGGTGGATTAAAATTGGACCTTTATCGTTCCAGCCATCTGAGATTTCTAAGCTTTTAATAGTAATATTTTTTGCAAAGGCTGTTTCAATGCAAGAAAACATTAATGCTTTTAAAAATCTTGCAAAAGTTTTGTTTTTTGCTATCATACCTATAGTATTTGTTCTCAAACAACCTGACTTAGGAACAGCTTCGGTCTTTGTTGCAATAATTGTGACAATTCTGTTTGTGGCAGGTTTAAGCCTTCGGTACTTTTATATAGCAATGGGGGCACTTGCTGTGTTCATACCCATTGCGTGGGAGTTTATACTTCTTGATTATCAAAAGGATAGAGTAAGAATTTTGTTTAATCCAGAACTTGATCCATTAGGTAAAGGTTGGCAAGTCATGTATTCAAAAATTGCAATAGGTTCTGGCAGGTTATTTGGAAAAGGACTTTTTATGGGTACTATCAATAGATTGAATTATCTACCTGTCAAAGAATCAGACTTCATATTTGGAGTTGCAGGTGAGGAAATAGGATTTATTGGATGCGTAATAATAATAGTACTTTACTCATTGTTGATTATAAATCTAATCAAAATAGCATCTGACTGTAAAGATAAGATTGGTTCATATATTGTAGCAGGAATTGCTGGAATGTTCGGTTTCCAAATGTTTGTAAATATCGCTATGACACTTGGTATTATGCCTGTAACAGGAATTCCGTTACCTTTTATAAGCTATGGAGGAAGTTCTATGCTTACCTCCATGGCATCGCTTGGGATAGTTCAGAATATCTACAGAGAAAATATAAAAACTATGTTTTGAGGTGAAGAAGATGAATATAGCACTTATTGCGCATGACAAAAAGAAAGAACTCATGGTTCAGTTTGCTATAGCGTATAAATTCATACTTTCGAAACACACTTTATACGCAACAGGTACAACTGGAAGGCTAATTCAAGAAGCAACTGGACTTGAGGTCCACAGATTTTTACCAGGGCCGCTTGGTGGTGACCAGCAAATAGGCTCTTTGATTGCGTACAACCAGATAGACATGGTGATATTTTTAAGAGATCCTCTGACAGCACAGCCTCATGAGCCAGATGTGAATGCTCTTTTGAGACTTTGCGACGTTCACAACATTCCACTTGCAACAAATATAGCAACAGCAGAACTTTTGATAAAAGCACTTGACAGGGGAGACTTGTCATGGCGTGAGATTGTTAATCCCCAACTTCAAAAAAATAAGAGTGATAAATAATGGTAAAAGGAAAGGTTAAGATTGACAGAAAGACAAAAAATTTAGTTAAGCGCCTCAAACCAGATGATATACCAGTAATATTACATGAAGACATTGATGAGGTTGCTGCTTATTCGCTTTTAGAAAAGAAAGTAAAGATTATAGTAAACTGTGCTAAATCCTTTACAGGAAGATTTCCTGCCCTTGGAGCAAGGATTCTTCTTTCTAATGGTGTGACAATTATTGACGATTTAGGTGAAGATATATTTAACCAAATTAAGGAAGGCGATCTTTTGGAAATTAAAGAAGATAAGATATATCTAAATGGTAAGTATTTGTGTATGGCGAAATACTTGAAAAAAGATGAATTTGAATATTTTTACCAAAAGAGTTTCAAAGAAATGGAAAATCTATTAGAAGATTTTATAGAAAATACTTTTGAATATGCAAAAAGGGAAAAAGGATTCATATTAGGACAGTTTGAAATGCCTGAGCTCAAGACCAAGATTGCTGGAAGACATGTTCTCGTTGTTACGCGTGGTAGTAGCTTTAAAAAAGATATAAAAGCCATAAAAAACTATATTATAGAGGTAAAACCTGTAATAATAGCAGTGGATGGTGCTGCAGATGCGTTGCTGCAAGAGAAAATTAAACCTCATATAATAATTGGAGATATGGATAGCGTTTCAGAAGAGAGTCTATTTATGTGCGATGAGATTGTTGTCCACTCATATCCAAACGGATACGCACCAGGATTAAAGCGCATTGAGTCCTTAGGGCTTCAAGCAAAGGTTGTTGCATGTCCTGGAACAAGTGAAGATGTAGCTTTACTTTTGGCGTATGAAAAAGGTGCTGAGCTGATAGTCTCAGTTGGTTCACATAGCAGCATGCTTGACTTTTTAGAAAAGGGAAGGAAAGGTATGTCCAGTACCTTTTTGGTTAGGCTCAAAATTGGTTCAAAGCTTGTCGATGCACGAGGTGTGTCGAAACTCTACACGGAAAAAGTGAGTTTAAAGTATATAGGAGTTTTGATACTTTCTGCTTTAATTCCAATATTGGCAATTTTAATGGTAACTCCTCCTTTTCAGTATTTCTTTTATTTGATTCAGTTAAAACTAAGAGTAATCTTGAGGTAAGACCAATGAATGGAATAGGAGTAAAATACTTTATAATAACTATTGCTTCTATCTTTCTTGCCTTGGGTATTGGGATTGTAATTGGTTTTTCCTTGAACAGTGAAAAATTTGTTCAAAAACAGTTTCAGCAGCAGCTGAATATAATAGATAAAAATCTTGTGGCTTTAAAAAAAGAAAATGACAGACTTAGCAAAGAGATTGATGAGTACAAAAACCAAATTGCACAGAAGGATAAGATAAATAACGCACTTGTGAGTGCTTATCTTAAAATAGGAAAGACTGAGTCAGCTGTGAGCTTGATAATTACATCTACAGATTATTCTTATAATGATTTGATAGATTTTTTGAGAAAAAATGGAATTAAAATAAACAAGGTCATAAAAATCAAAAGTTCATTTTTAAATATTGAAAACACCGAGAAGGAATTGTCAGTTGATTTCAGCGATTATAAATTCCCTGATGATGCCATAAAAGATATTGCTATATATTCTGTCTTTGATATAAAGAGTGATTTGGTAAAAAAACTTGTTGAAAAGAGATATATAGAAGAGAACAGGCTTTTGTCAGGAATATCAGATACCATCATTTTAGCTGGGGGCAACACAGCTCAAAACAATAATTTTAATAAACTTGATAGAAAGATAGTCGAATTTTTAAATGATATAGACAGTTTAAATGTAATAGGACTTCAGCAGTCATACAGCGAGATAAATTATTGTGAATACTATAAAAGTATGGGGCTTAGCACGGTTGACAACGTGGATGAGGTAAGTGGCAGGGTTTCTTTAATTGAGCTAATCAGAGGGAATAGTGGTAATTATGGTACAAAAAAGGAGGCAACTTCTATATTACCTACCAATTTTATAAATGTTGAAGATGCAAAGAAGGCTTTAGAAAAACGAAGGGCAAGTTTGCTTGTTGAGCTTGAGAAATATCAAAATGCTACATTGCCAACTCAATAGAGATTTTTACTTAAAATCTAAGAGAGGAAGAAAAAAGTCTTGAAAGTGGCTGTTGTAATACCAACCTACAATCCGCCTAGATCTTTTTATGAATTAATTGAAATGGTAGGTAGTTTTTCTTTTGTAGATAGGGTAATTGTAATTGATGATGGTTCAAAAGAAAAGATAAACGTTTCAAATGAGAAGTGTATTTTATTGAGGCATGGGAAAAACAAGGGGAAAGGTGCAGCTTTGAAGACAGCTTTTGACTATCTCAAAAATGAAAAATGTGACAAGGTAGTTCTTTTGGATAGTGATTTGAAAGTTGATAAAAAGAGTGTGGAGAAGTTTTTAAAAAATGTATTTCTCAATGGAAATAAGATTGTTATTGGTTATCCTATAAATGTAAAAAAGAGAGGTTTTGGAGTTGTAAAGGCATTCGCAAAGTTTGTTGTCAAGTTTTATACTGGCAGAACTGTTGAATATTCTTTGAGTGGTCAGAGAATAATCCCATTTTCTGCAATTGATGAAATAAAGTATATTCCTAAAAGATATGGTGTAGAAGTTTCAACTTTGATAGATTTTCTGAAAAAAGGTTATGAGATGGTAGAAGTTCCATTTGACTTTACTCATGATGAAAAAGGGAAAAGTGTACGAGATCTTTTACATAAATTGCATCAGCTAAAGGATATATTTATAGTTTTTATTTCTAAATGGTGGAGGTTGTAAAAAAATTTATGCATATATACTTGCATTGTCAATTCTGACTGAGATTTTGTTTCTGTATGTTTCGGTGGTGTATTTTAAGAAAAAAGAGAGGTTACTCAAACAAAATTATAAAGGTAAAAAAATTCCATGCGGTATTGGTATTGTTTTAGGATTTGTATTGACTTTTTATACCTTTTTCATATACTGTTATGTCTCCAAAATAAATTTTTTAGTTATTGGGTTGAGCTTTTTGGCTATCTCAGCAGTAGGTTTTATTGATGACATATTTGGTGATAATAAAAGCAAAGGATTTAAAGGACATATCAAAAGGCTTTTGAAAGAGCATGAACTTTCAACAGGACTTTTAAAGATGATAGTGATTCCTTTTGTGCTTTTTACAGGGATCTTATATCTTACAGAGGATATGTTTAAAGCAGTTTTGTACACAATCTTTGGATCGCTTTCTGTGAACCTGTTTAATCTATTTGATTTGCGACCTGGCAGGTGTATAAAGGCACTGTTTGTTTTCTTAGTACTCTTTGGATTTTTTATTAATTGGAGTCCTTTTTACATTTCACTTTTGATTTTATTGGTGCCTATTTTTATTGGTGATATAAAAGAAGTGTATATGTTAGGCGATGCAGGCTCAAATTTGATAGGATATATATTTTTTGTAATTATAAGCAAGCTTTATAATATAAGCGTAAACAATGTTGTGATATGGATAGCATTATTTGTTGTAGCAGCTTTAAATTTGGCTTCTGAGTATATTTCATTTTCAGAGGTCATTGAAAAAAATAAGATATTAAAGTATATTGATGGACTTGGAAGAAAAAATTAATAACTTGAATTCTGAATAAGGATATTGTAATATATTCACTGTTGTTTAAAGTTTAAGGTGAGGAGGTTATAAAAATTGGCTGAGATGGAATTGTGGTTTACCGAGCAACAAACACCGGATTTAGGGTTTACATGTAAGATAACTAAGACCATATACACAGCAAAGACAAAGTATCAAGATTTAGCAATACTTGAGACAAAACAATTTGGCAAAATGCTTGTTTTGGACGGGGCTGTGCAGACAACAATTGTTGATGAGTTTTGTTATCATGAGTTGATAGCACATGTTCCATTGTTTACTCATCCTAATCCCAAAAAGGTTGCAGTTATTGGTGGAGGGGATGGTGGAGTCATAAGAGAGATATTAAAACATGAAGAGGTTGAAAAAGCATATTTGATAGAGATTGACCAAGAGGTAATTGAAGCGAGCAAGAAATATCTTCCTGAGATAAGCTGTGCACTTGATGACAAGAGGGCAGAGGTTATAATCACAGATGGAATAAAGTTTGTTTCTGAAAACAAAAATATGTTCGATGTCATAATAGTAGATTCAACTGATCCTGTTGGACCAGCAGTGGGATTATTTGAAAGCAACTTTTACCAAGCAGTATATGAGTGTCTAAAAGAAGATGGACTTTTTGTTGCACAAACAGAGTCTCCATTTTATGACCAAGATTTAATTAGAAATGTATTTCATTCAATAAAATCTATTTTTCCAATAACAAGACTGTATCTTGGTTTTATTCCAACATATCCAAGTGGACTTTGGAGCTTTACAATGGGTTCTAAAAAATATGATCCGCTTGAGATTGACACCTCAAAGATAAAGAGAATTGATACGAGATATTACAACCCTGAACTTCACAAGGCACTTTTTGCATTGCCTACATTTGTTCAGAAAATCATTGAGTAGAGGGGAAATGAATGAGTTTTAATCTTTATAAGAACTCTTTTCTGTGCTCATCGAATGATTATGAAAACAGTAAGGTTGTACTTGCTGGAATACCCATGGATTTTACTGTGAGTTTTAAGCCTGGTTCGCGTTTTGGACCAAGCAAAATAAGAGAAGTTTCAGTTGGGCTTGAGGAGTATTCAGTATACCAAGATAAGAATTTGTTTAATAAAGCTTTTTGTGATATGGGAGATTTAGAGCTTCCATTTGGAAATGTGGGCAAATCCATTGACATAATATATGAGTTTGCAAGGAAAATATTTGGTGATGACAAAACTCCTATTTTTTTGGGTGGAGAGCATCTTATCAGTTTTCCACTAATAAAGGCAGCAAAAGAAATATATGGTGACCTTGTTGTTTTACACTTTGATGCTCACGCTGATATGAGAGATGACTACCTGGGTGAAAAGTTTTCTCATGCGACAGTAATGAGAAGGGCAGGAGAGGTTATTGGGTTTAATAATCTATACCAATTTGGCATAAGGTCTGGCTCTGAGGAAGAGATATTATTTGCAAGAAAAAACAGTAATATATTTTTTGTTTACGAAACAGAAAAACTTTTTGAGATAATTAAAAAATTAAGAAACAAAAAGGTCTATTTGTCAATTGATATAGATGTTGTTGATCCGGCATTTGCACCTGGTACTGGAACACCTGAGCCAGGGGGGTTGACCTCATCGCAGTTTTTGGAAATAATCTTGAAGATGAAAGAGCTCGACATTGTGGGTGCTGACGTTGTAGAAGTTTCTCCTTACTATGATATATCAGACAGGACATCTCTTCTTGCCGCAAAGATTGTGAGAGAACTTATCCTTTTAATCGAGTGAGAAAATAAAAAAATGTGAACAGAACACGGGTGTGACTAAATTTGCTCACCTTAAATGAGAAATTTAGTCACGCCCTTTTTGCGTTTTTATACAAAAATTTCTTGCTAAAAGTTTCTTTGTGTTATAAAATAGAAATTAGTATAATATATTAATACCAGATATTAATACTACATGATAAACTATTTTCAAGGAGGATTTTTGATGACAGACAAGCTAAAAGAACTCAGGCAAAGACGCGAGAGGATACTAAAGCTTGGTGGAGAAGATAAAGTAAAAAAACAACACGAAAACAAAAAACTCACCTGCAGAGAGAGGATTGAGTATCTACTCGACCAAGGAAGTTTTAGCGAAATTGACATGTTTGTTGAACATAGATGCCAGGAGTTTGATATGAAAGAAACATATGTACCATCAGATGGAGTTGTTACAGGGTATGGAACCATAAACGGCAGAAAGGTATTTGTATATGCACAAGATTTTACATCTATAGGCGGTTCACTTGGCGAGATGCATGCAAAGAAAATATGTAAGGTTTTAGATTTGGCTATGAAGTATGGATGTCCTGTAATTGGTATTAACGACTCTGGCGGTGCAAGAATTCAAGAAGGGGTAGATGCACTGGCCGGCTATGGCGAGATATTTTTCAGAAATACTATGGCTTCTGGTGTAATTCCCCAAATTGCTGCTATAATGGGCCCTTGTGCAGGTGGGGCTGTATACTCCCCTGCAATTATGGACTTTATTTTTATGGTTGACAAGACAAGCCAGATGTTTGTTACAGGACCTCAGGTAATAAAAGCAGTGACAGGCGAAGAGATATCTTTTGAAGAGCTTGGAGGTGCTTTTACTCACAATTCAAAAAGTGGTGTTGCTCATTTTATAGCAGAAGATGAGTACACATTACTTGATATGATTAAATATCTTTTATCATTCTTACCCTCAAATAACATGGATGACCCGCCATATGTAATATCTTCAGATTCAGAGAAAAGAGTGATACCAGAGCTTGAAAATCTCATTCCTGATGAGCCAAACAAGGCATATGATGTGAAAGACATTATATATAAAGTTGTTGACAATGAAGAGTTTTTAGAGGTACAACCATATTTTGCTCAAAATGCAGTTGTGGGCTTTGGTAGGATAGGTGGTTTTAGTGTTGGAATTGTTGCAAACCAGCCAAAAGTAAATGCAGGTGTTTTAGATTATGACTCATCAGACAAGGTAGCAAGATTTGTTAGATTCTGTGATGCATTTAACATTCCAATTGTGACATTTACGGATGTACCTGGTTTTTTACCAGGTGTTAACCAAGAGCACAATGGGATAATTCGTCATGGTGCAAAGGTTTTGTATGCTTACTCAGAAGCAACAGTTCCTAAAATTAATGTTATTTTACGAAAAGCATATGGTGGAGCTTATATAGCTATGAGCAGTAAACATATAGGAGCAGATTTTGTTTTTGCTTGGCCAACGGCTGAAATAGCTGTTATGGGTCCAGATGGTGCTGCAAATATAATCTTCAGAAAAGAGATTCAAGCGGCTTCAAATCCTGAAGAGGAAAGACGAAGACGAATTTTAGAGTACACACAGAAATTTGCAAACCCTTACATTGCTGCTGCAAGAGGATATGTTGACGATGTTATTGAACCTAAGTATACTCGAAATAAGATAATTGAAGCTTTAAATATATCAGTAACAAAAAGAGAATCAAGACCACCTAAAAAACATGGCAATATTCCACTTTAAAACAGCTATTTAGAATAACAAAAAAAGGAGTGTTTGTATATGTCTATTTCGCGAAGTGGCACAGCTACTGTTACAAGAGAAGAGCTTGCATGCATTTGTGCATGTCTTGCTGTGATTTTAGAGGATGGCAACTTTAGAATTACTAATGTAACAAAGAAAGGAAATAAATGGAAAAAGATCTCAAGACAGATGATGCTCGAACAAAGTCAAATGTTGTTTAAATGGAGGTAAAGGACATATGAGAAAATTTAAAGTCAGGATAAATGACCAAGAGTTTTTAGTTGAAGTAGAAGAAATTACACATTCTCAAAAAGATAGCTTAAGCTTTTCAAGACCCAAGTTTCAGATGGAAAAACCAGCTGAGGTACCAAAAAAAGAGCATAGTCAAGAAAATACCCATAATTTGTCTTCGAACAAAAATGCTGTGCATGCTCAGCTCCCTGGTACAATTGTAAAAATTCTTAAAAATGAAGGTGAAGTGGTTTCTCTCAAAGACCCCGTTTTGGTCCTTGAAGCTATGAAAATGGAAAACGAAATATTGCCAACAACAGAAGGTAGGATAAAAAAGATATATGTCAAAGAAGGGCAAAAAGTTTCGAAAGGTGATTTGTTATTTGAAATTGATTAACTTTGCGGAGGTTTATTGTTATGGGAATTAAAATAACAGAGACAATTTTGAGAGATGCCCACCAGTCACTTATTGCAACCAGGATGACAACAGACCAGATGTTAGAGATTGCTCCTGTACTTGATGAGATTGGATATTACTCAATTGAGTGCTGGGGCGGTGCTACATTTGATGCTTGCTTGAGATTTTTCAATGAAGACCCTTGGGAAAGGTTAAAAAGATTAAAACTTTCATTTAAAAAGACAAAGCTGCAGATGCTTCTGAGAGGCCAGAACCTTGTAGGATATAGGCATTATCCTGATGATGTTGTAGTTGAGTTTGTAAAAAAGGCTATATTCTATGGGATTGACATTATTAGAATATTTGATGCTCTTAACGACCTTAGAAATATTGAAGTAGCTTTGAAAACAACAAAAAGTGAAGGCGCCCACGCTCAGGTTGCAATTTCATACACAATATCACCCTATCATACAATCGAAAATTATGTAAGGCTTGCAAAAGACATAGAAAGTTTAGGTGCAGACTCGCTTTGTATTAAGGATATGGCAGGACTACTTTCGCCGTTTGAAGCGTATAATCTTGTGAAAGCTTTAAAAGAGGAGATTGACATCCCTTTACACATTCATACACATTACACAACAGGTTTTGGTTCAATGACGTATCTTAAAGCAATAGAAGCAGGGGTGGATGGTATAGACACAGCACTTTCTCCCCTTGCCTTAGGTACGTCTCAGCCACCCACTGAGACAATTGTATATGCTCTCAAAGGCACAAAGTTTGACCCTGAACTTAACTTTGATAGAATTAATCAGGCAAGTGAATATTTTAAAACTCTCAGAGAAGAGTATTTGAAAAAAGGACTTCTTGACCCAAAAGTATTGAGTGTTGACATAAATGCTTTGCATTATCAAATTCCTGGTGGAATGCTTTCTAATCTTATATCTCAGCTAAAAGAACAAGGGCATGAAGACAAACTTGATGAAGTTTTAGAAGAGGTGCCACGGGTCAGAGAAGACTTTGGGTTCCCTCCTCTTGTTACACCAACAAGCCAGATTGTTGGAACTCAAGCTGTTTTAAATGTCATAGCTGGCGAGAGATATAAACTTGTTACAAAGGAGACAAAAGCGTATTTCAAAGGTGAATATGGCCGACCGCCTGCTAAGGTTAACGAAGAGGTTAAGAAAAAGATTTTGGGGAACGAGCAAGAAATTGAAACAAGGCCAGCGGATTTGCTACCGCCTGAACTTGAAAATGCCAAAGAGAGAATAAAAGAGTATATTGAAAATGACACAGATGTTGTCACATATTGTTTATTTCCGCAACTCGCTGAAAACTATTTTAAATTAAGAGCTGCAAAAAAGTACAAAATTGACTTTGGGCTTGTACAAGAAAACAAGGTCTATCCTATATAGAGGAAAGCACAAACTTTTTAAGTGCTTTCCTCTTCTTTTTTAAAATTCTCTTATAACAAAAGTGGCATTATGATATAATTATTAACAAAGACAAAAACAAATAAGAAAGAAGGGCTAAAATAACCATGGAAAATGAAAAACTTGAACTAATATCATCAATGGAGTTTGAAGAAGATGCACCACTTTATAAGATAATAGATTTTATGAACAAAAGTCTCAAAGACAAGAATATCATTGTGGGACTTTCAAAAAACCACAATAAGATTGTCATCAGTATTTACCAAACGTAAGGAGAAATGCAGAGATGAGTCAAGATTTAGAATCGAGGATTATTGAACTTATGCCAGAATTTAGCAAAGGGCAGAAAAAGATTGCCCAGTTTATTTTAGAGCATGGAGAAAAAGCTGCTTATATGACAGCGCTTGCCCTCGGCAACTGTGTAGGTGTGAGTGAGTCAACTGTTGTCAGATTTGCTGAGAGATTGGGGTTTGATGGCTATCCAGAGTTTCAACGTGCATTGCAAGAACTTATGAAAAGCAAACTGACATCAGTGCAAAGGATAGAGCTTTCTGCAAGCAGGATAAACGAGAAGGAGGTTTTAAAAAGTGTCCTTCTTTCGGACATGGACAAGATTAAACAAACATTAGAGCAGATTGATGAGCAGACATTCAATAGGGTTGTTGATGAGATTGTGGGTGCGAAAAGAATATACATCATTGGAATTCGAAGTTCAGCTGCGCTTGCTGATTTTTTAGGATTTTATTTAAACATGATTTTAGATAATGTAAAGGTAATAACAACAAGTGGTATAAGCGACATATTTGAACAGGTTTTCAGAATTACAAGTGATGACCTCATTATAGGTATCAGTTTTCCAAGATATTCTAAACGCACACTGAAGGTTTTACAGTATGCAAAAAGGCAAGGTGCAAGAATTGTATCACTTACAGACAGCAAAATTTCACCACTTTGCAAGTATAGCGATTACGTTCTAATATGCAGAAGTGACATGGTTTCATTTGCTGATTCACTGGTTGCACCTTTGAGTGTAATCAATGCATTGATTGTTGCAACAGGACTTAGGAAAAAGGATGAGGTTGCAAAGACACTTGAAAAATTAGAAGAGATTTGGGATGAATTTCAGGTATATGAAAAGGAAAAATAGGTGATGAAGCTTGAAAAGGTTCTATCTTGTTAGACATGGTGAAACAGATTGGAATAAGTATAATATGGTCCAAGGCTGTATCGATACAGATTTAAATCAAACAGGGATTGAGCAGGCAAAAAAGGTTGCTGAACGCCTAAAGAGTGAAAAGATTGACATTATTTTCTCAAGCACATTAAAAAGAGCGTATATGACAGCAAACCAAATTAAAAGTTTTCATCCGAATATACCATTAAAACTTACAGACAAACTGAACGAAATAAACTTTGGTGAGTGGGAAGGTTTGAATTTTGAAGAACTTGAAGAAAGGTATTCTGACCAATACAAATTATGGAAAGATGCCCCTGAAAAAGCTACTTTTCCTGGTGAAGGTAGCTTATATAACGTTATGGAAAGAGTAAAGAGCTTTTTTGAAGATATTTTGAATAAACCCTATAAAAACGTTGTCATAGTTACACATGGAGGAATAATAAAACTTTCTATTATTTACCTTTTAGAGTTACCATTGGATTTTTATAGAAAATGTTGGTTTGGCAATGCCAGCTTGAGCATTGTAGATATAAAGGAAAATAGAAGAATGCTTAGTCTTTTAAATGATATGTCTCATTTGCAAACTATTCAAAGATATCCAATGATATAATTTTCAAAAAGTGGGGTACAGAGAGTATGGACAAAAAGGAGTTTGGTAGCAGGGAGGTTTCAAGAGCAGCTATTTTGATAGCCTTGAGCCAAAGCAGACAAGAAGAAAAAAAGATTCAAGATGATTTCGGAAAAATTGGAATTAGATGTGCGGCAGTTGACTTCGGTGGAGAATTTATCACATCGGTGATGAAAATAATAGAAAGGGCGGTTGTTGCAGCTAAAAGAGAAGGGGTAATAGCGGAAGTGCATCAGGAAGAGGGGGCAGTAGCTGGGGCAACAAGGGAGGCAATATCTCAGATTATGCAAAAAGCAATAGGTCTAAACGTGGGAGGAAAGATTGGCATTGCAAGGTATAATGAGCATGTTGCAGTTGCAATTTTTTTTGGAATAGGGCTTTTACATCTTAACGAAGTTGCTATTGGGCTTGGTCACAGGGTTATATAAAAAAGCTTTTGTAGGGGGAAAGAAAATTGGTTTTTGCAATCAGAGGAGCAACTACGGTTGATACAGATTCGAAAGAGGATATAATTCAATCAACACAAGAGCTTTTAAATGAGATTATTGAAAAAAATCAGATCAAAAAAGATGATATTGTTTTTATTTTATTTACAATGACAAAGGATTTAAAATCAACATTTCCTGCATATGCAGCAAGACTAATGGGTTTTACAGATGTGCCATTGATATGCGCTCAAGAACTTGACATTGAAGGTGCGCTTGAAAAGTGTATAAGAGTCCTTGTACTTATCCAGAAAGATTCAGTTATCAAACCCAAACATGTTTATTTGAAAAGAGCAAGGTCTTTGAGAGAAGATTTGAATTAACAGAGGGGGAAGTAGATGAAAAAAATCAACATAGCCATTGATGGTCCTGCTGGGGCTGGAAAGAGTACCATTTCGAAACTTTTAGCTAAAAAACTTGGATACATTCACATCGACACTGGTGCAATGTACAGAGCGATAGGATTGAAGGTTCTAAATAGTAATATAAAATCAAATGAAATAGAGAAAATACTTGAAGTTTTGAACAACACAGATATCCAAATTAAGATTATTGGTGGAAATCAGCTTGTGTTTTTAGATGGAGAAGATGTTACAGAAAAAATAAGACAGCCAACTGTTTCAATGTATGCCTCTGATGTATCCAAAATAAAAGAGGTAAGAGAGAAGCTTGTCAAAATTCAACAGGATTTGGCAAAACAAAAAGGCGTGATAATGGACGGAAGAGACATTGGCACACATGTTTTACCTGATGCTGAGCTTAAGATATTCTTGACAGCAACAGCAGAGGAAAGAGCAAAGAGAAGATTTTTAGAATTAAAGGAAAAAGGCTATGAAGTTGATTATTATCAACTTCTTGATGAGATAAAGCAAAGAGACCTTAATGATATGACACGAGAGCTTGCACCGCTTAGGGTTGCAGAAAATGCTATTGTAATTGACTCTACTAACCTGACAATTGAAGAAGTTTTACAAAAGGTTTTAGAGCTATTTTATAAGGTGATAGGAAATGAAGTATAAATTCCTTGTCAATATTATTCGAAAGGTGGCATATGGTATTTTAAAATGTATTTTCTTGATAAGGGTTGAAGGCAGAGAAAATATTCCAAATGCTCCATATATTATTTGTGCAAATCATAGAAGTTACCTTGATCCTGTGTTAATCATTCTGATATTTGATGAGCGGGTTTATTTTATGGCAAAAAGTGAACTTTTTAAAATATGGTGGCTTTCACCCATTATAAGAGCGTTTGGAGCTTTTCCTGTCAAAAGAGGAAAGAGTGATATTGGTGCAATTAGAAAAGCAATAGAAGTTATAAGGAGCAATAACATCTTGGGAATATTCCCCGAAGGTAAAAGAAATAGAACAAGTGAGATAGTTTTAAGAGGAGAAAAAGGGGTTGCCACAGTCATAAAAGCAACTGGAGCAAAAGTGTTACCAGTTGCAATTTGTGGCAAGGTAAGACTGTTCGGCAAGATAACGGTTAGAATTGGTAAACCTCTTGAGTTTACAAATACAGATGAGGACAATCAGAAAATAGTTGATACGATTATGCAAAATATTAAAGAGCTTATTTTAAAAACAAACAATAAGAAAAAGGAGAAGTAGGTCAAGATGATTATTAAAGTGGCAAAAAATGCAGGTTTTTGTTTTGGAGTTGAAAGAGCAGTAAATGGAGTTATTGCTTGGGTTAAAGCAAACAAGGACAAAAGTGTAAAGGTCTATGGTATGCTTATACATAATAGTTATGTTATTGAAAAACTTAAAGAATTGAATGTCAAGGTAATTGAAAATATAAATGAAATTGAAAAAGATGACATTGTATTTATTCGTTCACATGGTGTTTCAATGAAAGAGTTTTCTGAGATTGAAAAGAGAGCCTCTAAGGTCTATGACTTTACATGCCCATATGTCAAGAAAATTCATGAGATTGTAAGAGAAAACTCTGAAAATGGCTTGGATGTGATAGTTGTTGGCGATATAAATCATCCAGAAGTCAAGGGTATAATAGGTCATGTTGAAAAAGGCAGAAAGTGCATAGTTATAGATAGTTTAGAAAAAGCCAAGGACGCCATAAGCCAATTAGGTAGAAATGCTGTTGTTGTATGCCAGACCACCTTTGACAATGCAAAGTGGTGTGAAATAAAAGAGTACATTGAAAACAATACAGACTACAAGGTATTTGACACAGTTTGCAAAGCTACTATAACCCGACAAGAAGAGGCAAAAGTTCTTGCACGCGACGTTGACGTGATGCTTGTTATAGGAGATAAAAAGAGCTCTAATACTAACAAATTGTATCAGGCAATTAAAGACATTAAGCCAACGTTTTTTATAGAAAGACCTCAAGATTTAGATGGTATTGATTTTGCTAAGGTAAAAAAGATTGGGATAACAGCTGGAGCTTCTACTTCACAAGAGCAGATAAATGAAATAGTAGAAATACTTGAAAAGAGATTTAACCAGATAGATAATCAAGACTTTGCGAAGCTTCTTGACAAAAGTTTTGCAGAAATAAAAAGAGGTGAGATAGTAAAAGGAAAAATAATAAAGGTTGAACAAGACTACCTGCTTGTTGATATTGGATATAAGGCAGAAGGGATAATCTATAAAAATGAGATTTTCAAAAATGCCAATGTAAACCTAAAAAACATATTTAAAGAAAATGAAATAATTGAAGCTGTGGTCATTAAAGAGTCTGATGAAGAAGGAAATGTTGTATTGTCAAAACTGAAAGCTGACAGTATTTACGGATTTAATGAACTTATGGCAAAGTTTGAGAGCAAAACGCCGATTAAGATTGTTGTAAAACAGATTAGAGAAAGGAGTATTGTAGGTGAGTTCAGAGGAATTAATGTGTTTGTTCCCATTTCCCAATGGGCAGAAGAGGTGTCATCTTCTATCATAGGAAAAGTTTTTGAAGTTGAAATTGTTGATATTGATACCGATAAAAAGATAGCTTTTGGGAGTAGAAAATTTCTGTTGCGACAAGCTCAAGAGAAAAAAATACAGCAGGCTATAGAAAGTCTTGATTTTAATAAAGACTATGATGGAGTAATAGCCGAGATAAGACAAAAAGGAATTGTAGTTAATTTTGAAGGTTTACGTGGTTTTGTGCCAGCAAGTGAGATTAGTTATTCTAAAAGAATTGAGGATGTAAAAAAATTGTTTAAGGTAGGAGAACAGGTTAAGGTAAGGGTAATTGATATAGACAAACAAAAAAAGCAGATTTACTTAAGTATAAAAAAGACCCAAGAAGATGAATGGATAAAAAAGGTAAAAAACTTGTATTTAGGCATGCTTGTAGATGTAGAGGTAACAAAGGTACTTTCATTTGGACTTGTTGTTTGGATTTTAGACTGTGAACTGGATGGGTTTGTGCATGTGTCTAATATTCCACTTGGTTATAACCAAAGACTGCACAGTTTATACAAAGTTGGAGATAAAATAAAAGCAAAGATAATTGAAATTGATGAGCAAAGGCGAAGAATAGGTCTTTCTCTCAAGGATTTATATGAAGAGGAGGAAAAAATTGCTGAGCACAAAGAAGATTTTGTTATAACTATCGCTGATATTGTGAATAATATAAAGTTAGACAGCTAAATAAGGATAGATTTAAAAATAAAATGCAAGTTTCTTTCAAGAGATTAAAGGGCAGAACAGCAGTTTTAGTAGATGGGAGATTTTTGGGAAATATTTGTAATATGTTTTTTTTAGATAGCAATATTCATGGTTTTCAAATACAGAAAAATGCAATATTTAGAGTACCATCTAATATTTACATTCTGGCAAATGATGTTGAATCAGTAAATAATGAACTTTTAATTGTTTCAAGGTCTGTTTTATATATAGAGCAATCTTATCTAGTCAAAGCAGATGAGATACTTTCAAAAGAGGTTATTGGTGAGGGGGGTAATTTAATTGGAATAGTAGATGACATATTGTTTGACTCTGAAAGTCTTAAAATAACTGGTTATGAGGTTGTGGAAAGTATTTGGAGCTATATCAAAAATAAAAAAATAATATTGAGTCCTGAGGAAATAATATTAAAAGAGAACAAAATATTAAGCTGAGGTGTTAATATTTGAAATTAATTTCTGCAAAGCATGTTATTACAGGTAGTGTCATCGGTGCCCTGATTGGAATGGCTCTGAGTAAGTCTTCTTCAAAGAACATGAAAAATATACTTGTCAAGAAAATGGTTGCAAAAAAATTGACTTCACTGATTAGCAAGCTTTTGGGATAGGGAAGAGCTCTTCCCTCCTTTTTTATATACCTTGTTTATAAAACAAAACAAATATATTTTGTTTTGAGGTGTTGTAATTGATAATAAGCAAGTTTTTAAAAAAGTATTTTTGTGACTTTATACTTTTGATTTTTATCGCATTTGTCATATACTTCTTTATTAATATCAAAACTTTTTGGCCTATTTTGCTTCCATTTATAATTGCTCTTTTTTTGTCGTATTTACTTAAACCGGTTGTTGACTTTTTAGAGGTTAAAATAAAATCACGTGATATTTCAATATTGCTTTCATTTATTTTCACCTTTAGCATAGCGATTTTGATATTTGTCTATTTTATTCCGCTATTTATCACAGAGATGAAACAGCTCACACAGAACATCCCTGAGTATATAAGTGTATTTAACAAGTGGTTCAAAGATGTAGATTCAAAACTTTCTAATAAACTAAATATTGACTTGGATGAAATTCTAAGATCAAATTCAATAAACTTTGAAGCCATCTCAAAACAGGTACTAACTACTCTTTTAAATATTCTCAAAAATCTTTATTCAAATATTCTGTACTATCTTTTAATACCAATTATTTCATTTTATATCTTGAAAGACTGGTCAAAGATTGTAAAATGGATTAAGTGGATATTGCCTGAGAAATACAGAAAAGAAGGCATTTCTATTTTCAACGATATCAATAAAGTGCTGCACCAGTATATAAGAGCCCAGCTTTTGGATGCCATAATAATCGGAATTTTAAGCTTTTTAGGATTTTCTATTTTGTCTGTCAGATATGCAGCTCTGCTGGGTATAATTACTGGTATTGGCAATCTAATACCTTATTTTGGACCGATATTTAGCAGTATACCTGCAGTGGTAATTGCACTTTCTGACTCTTACATAAAGGCCATAGTTGTAGTTGTATTCTTGATAGTACTTCAGCAGATAGACAGTTTTTTGATTTCGCCAAGAATAATTGGTTCAAGATTAGGTCTGCATCCTTTAACTATTATAATTGTGCTAATAATATCGAATAAACTATTTGGCTTTATTTCTATGTTCTTTGCTATACCATTAGCTGCAGTAATAAAGATAATTTTTATAAATATACTCAGAAGAGTAAATCCAGAAGATAAGAAATAAATTTTGTTGACTTTGCTTTTTAGCTTTAATAAAATTTTGATTGTATTGAAAAAATATAAAATTCAAAACACCTTTCAAAATTTTAAATAGAAGGGCTGATTGAACATGTACATGAGCACCGATGAGATAAGAGAAAAATTTCTGCAATTTTTCGAGTCAAAAGGACATTTGAGACTGCCAAGCTTTTCATTAATTCCAAAAAACGACAAGAGCCTTCTTTTAATAAATGCTGGTATGGCACCACTCAAACCTTATTTTTTAGGTATTGAAGAACCACCAAGAAGAAGGATAACTACATGTCAGAAATGCATAAGAACACCTGATATTGACAGAGTCGGTAAAACTGCGAGACATGCTACATTCTTCGAGATGCTTGGAAACTTTTCCTTTGGAGATTATTTCAAGAAAGAAGCAATTACCTGGGCTTGGGAGTTTGTAACAGAGGTTTTAAAGCTTCCAAAAGAGAGGCTTTGGGTGACAATATACGAAGAGGACGATGAAGCGTTTGAGATTTGGCACAAAGAAGTTGGACTTGAAGAGGGCAGAATTAAAAGAATGGGCAAGGAAGACAATTTTTGGGAGATAGGAACAGGTCCGTGTGGTCCCTGTTCAGAGATATATTTTGACAGGGGCGTGGACAAGGGCTGTGGCAAGGAGACATGTGGAATTGGTTGTGATTGTGATAGGTATGTTGAGTTTTGGAATCTTGTATTTACACAGTTTGACAAAGATGAAAATGGTGTCTATCACAAGCTCAAGAATCCTAACATAGACACTGGAATGGGACTTGAGAGAATTGCTGCAATTATGCAAGGTGTTGATTCATTGTTTGACATTGATATAGTAAAGGCTATTCGTGACAAGATATGTGAAATCACTGGTTGTGAATATGGCAAAGATAGTGAAAAAGATGTATCAATCAGAGTCATTACAGATCACATCAGAGGTACCGTTTTCATGATTGGTGATGGTATTTTACCTTCTAATGAAGGTAGAGGCTATGTTTTGAGAAGACTTATCAGAAGGGCAGCACGACATGGAAGAATGCTTGGCAAGAAAGAGACGTTTTTACATTTAATTGTTGATACTGTGATAGAGGCCTATAAAAATCCGTATCCTGAACTGATTCAAAAAGGTGAGTACATCAAAAAGGTACTCTATAATGAAGAAAGTAGGTTCAACCAGACAATTGATATTGGACTTGAGCTTCTCGAAAACGAGATTGACAGGTTAAAAAAGAACAAAGAAAATGTGTTAAAAGGCGAAATTGCTTTTAAATTATACGACACATATGGCTTTCCACTTGACCTGACAAGAGAGATAGCTGCAGAGAAAGGAATAATTGTTGACCAAGAAGGCTTTGACAAACTTATGCAAGAGCAAAAAGAAAGAGCACGCATGGCCCAGAAAGAACTTGAAAATATTGGTTGGAAAGATATCAATATAACTATCGAAAATGAAGTTGAAACAGTCTTTGTTGGATATGACACCTTAGAAACACAGAGCAGGGTATTAAAGATTTTCTCAAATGATGATGAAGTTTCATATGCAAAAGAAGGAGACACCTGTTACATTATTTTAGACAAAACTCCATTTTATGCAGAGAGTGGTGGACAGGTAGCAGACAAAGGTGTGTTAGAGACCAAAGGTGGAGTGGCAGAGGTTTTAGATGTCAAAAAGGGACCAAAAGGGACAATTCTTCATAAAGCGAAGGTAATAAAAGGCGAGATTGCAGTTGACAACAATATATTTGCGAAGGTCAATAAGAATTTGAGGCTTGCTACAATGAAGAATCACACTGCAACCCACCTTTTACACAGCAGCTTAAGAAGAATACTTGGCGAGCATGCAACGCAAAGCGGCTCACTTGTTGAACCAGAAAGACTCAGGTTTGACTTTGCTCACTTTGAACCATTGAGTGAGGAGCAGATAGTTGAGATTGAAAAGATGGTAAATGACATCATTCAACAAGCCATTCCTGTTGAAAAGATTCAGACTGACTTAGATTCAGCAATAAAGATGGGGGCAACTGCACTATTTGATGAGAAGTATTCTAATATAGTCAGGGTTATAAAAATAGGCGATTTCAGTATGGAACTGTGTGGAGGCACTCACGTTGACAACACAGGACAAATAGGAATGTTTAAGATAATTTCAGAGTCAAGCGTTGCTGCAGGTGTTAGAAGAATTGAGGCTATAACAGGCAATAAAGTGTATGAGTTCATGCTAAATAATCAAAAGGTGCTAAAAGATATAAGAAACAAACTCAAAGCAAACAGCGACAGTGAAATTGTTGCAAAAATCAACCAGCTTGAGGAAAGGATAACTGCTCTTGAAAAAGAGTTAGAAAAGCACAAACTTTTGCTTGTAGATAATGAGCTATCATTACTCTACAATGAAGGTTTGCAAATTGGCGAGTTTAGACTGATTATAAACAAGAAGGAGACACAGGATACAGATTATATAAGGCTTTTGACCGACAGAATTCGAGAAAGGGATTCAAAGGCAATAGTTTTGAACTTGATAAAACAAGATAAAAAGGCTATTGTGCTGATGGCATGTTCAAAAGAGGCAGTGAAAAAGGGTATAGACTGCGGCAAAACAGTAAAAGATGTTTGTGAGGTGCTTGGTGGCAAAGGTGGAGGAAGACCTGATTTTGCTCAGGGCGGAGGCAACAAAATTGAGAATTTAGATTTAGCAGCTCAAAGAGCAATTGAGCTAATCAAAAGCTCTATTGAGGGAGGAAGTTAAGATGGGTGAGTGTATCTTTTGTAAGATTGTGAACAAACAAATACCCTCTGAGATAGTTTATGAAGATGAACATGTTTGTGCTTTCAAAGACATAAACCCCACAGCTCCTGTTCATATTCTGGTTGTACCGAAACAGCACATAGAAAGTTTAAATCACCTTGACAATAGCCACAAAGAGCTTATAGGTCATATATTTGTTGTTGCAAAAGAACTATCTGACAGATTTGGGGTAAAAGAAAAAGGCTTTAGAATTGTTGTCAATTGTGGTGAAGATGGCGGTCAGACGGTTAATCATCTGCACTTTCACCTACTTGGTGGGCGAAAATTCTCATGGCCAGCAGGTTAATTCACAAACTTTTTAATTTTAAGGAGTTAAATTACACAAATGATTGTAGGAGTATTTGCCAATTTCCAAAAAGAACTCAGCAAGGAGATTTTGGATAAGATTGTAAGTGTTCTTAAAAATGAGAAAATTGACTGGGTACTTATGAATGAGAAAAACAAAGATAGTGTAAAAGTTAATTTTTTGATAACAATTGGCGGTGACGGAACTCTACTTAATGTTGTTGAAAAGGTTGCAAAAGAGAATCTTCCTGTGCTTGGAATCAACTGTGGACGTGTTGGGTATCTGACAGAAGAGGTGGCCGACAATATTCATTTTGCCATTAAAAAGATAATTGACAATGATTACTTTATTGAAGAGAGACACCTTGTTGAAGCCCATTTTAAAGACAAAATATTCTATGCACTAAATGATATTTGCTTAGCCAGGAGTACATTCAATATTATAGATTTGAGTCTTTATATAGATGAAGTATTCGCACAGGAGTACAGAAGCGATGGGATCATTATCGCAACTGCAACAGGTTCTACTGCATACTCTCTTTCAGCAGGAGGTCCAATAGTTGAGCCACAATTAGGGGTGATGGTTGTCACCCCTATTTGCCCCCATTCTTTGAGCTCAAGAAGTTTAGTTTTAGGTGATGACCGGGTTGTAAAGATAAAAAGCGAGTCTGATGAGGTTTTGGTTGTAAGCGATGGAAGAGTTGCAGATACGCTTAAAAAAGGTGAGTATCTGGAATGTAGGATTTCATCAAAAAAGCTAAAACTTGTGAGATTTAAAAAGAAAAACTTTTATGAGGTGTTAAGGGAAAAGATTAAAGAGTAAAAAGAGAGGTGTAGGTTTGTAAAATGAAATCTGAAAGACAACAAAAGATTTTAGAGATAATTCAAAGTGAGGACATAGAAACTCAAGAAGAGCTTGTTGAAAAACTAAGAGAGTTAGGGTACGATGTCACTCAAGCGACAGTTTCAAGAGATATAAAGGAGCTCAGACTTACAAAGGTCTTAACAGAAACAGGAAAATACAAATATGCAGTATTATCTGGACCTGAGGCAAACATTACTGAAAAGTTAATAAAGGTGTTTTCCGAGTCGATTATAAAATATGACACAGCTGACAACCTTGTTATAATAAAGACAATAACAGGGGCTGCTCAGGGCGCTGCCGCTGCAATCGATTCACTGAACTGGCCAGAGGTCATAGGAACAATAGCAGGCGATGATACAATCTTTATTGCAACAAAGGGAAATGCAGCGGCTGAAAAGATTGTTGAGAGAATTAAAGCTATTTTGAGTCAAGGTGATTGATTATCATGCTAAAAAGATTACTTATCGAAAACATTGCTATAATTGAAAAGCTTGAGATAGAGTTTGATAAAGGCTTGAGCATACTGACAGGTGAAACAGGAGCTGGTAAATCGATAATAATTGACTCTCTTTCCTTGCTTTTAGGGACAAAGGCAAGAAAGGAGATTATTCGTACAAATTGTACAAAGGCTTTAGTCTCGGCGGTTTTTGATATAGAGAAAGAAAGCACTCTTGAGCTTTTAAACTCAATGTGCGTTGTACCTGAAGACGGTCAGCTTATTGTTTCTCGTGAGATATATTCAAATGGCAAGAGTATATGCAAGGTCAATAACCAATTTGTTACATTGTCAAATTTGAGAGAAATAACAAAGCATATTTTCGAGATTCATGGGCAAAATGAAACTCATCTTTTAAACGACAGGAAAATTCAGCTTATGTACTTAGACAGGTTTTGTGGAAAGAATGTGGAAGAGCTCAAAAATAAATATAGACAGCTTTTTTATGAGTACCAAGAAAAAAGTAAGGTACTGAAAGAGCTGATCGACCAAGAGAAGGAGAAGGATAGAAACTTAGACATTCTCAATTATCAAATTAATGAGATCGAGAGCGTCTCTCCGCGTCTTGGAGAGGATATTGATCTTGAAAGAAAGAAGGATATTGTACAGAATATTTCAAAACTAAAGTATAATACAGAAAGGATGTTACATATCTTTAATAAAAACCTCATAGAGTCTATAGAAGTTTGTATCAAACTTGCAAGTGAGAACTCAAAGTTTGATGACAGTTTTAAAGATATCATTGAAAGATTAAACAACATCTATTATGAAGTTGAGGATATGTCATTTGCTATCTCAAAGAAATCTGACTCTTACATAATAGATGAACATGAGTTAGAGGCAATAGTTGATAGACTTGACAAGATAAATAGGTTAAAGAAAAAGTATGGCGGAAGCCTTGAACAAGTTTTGAACTTCAAGCAAGAGCTTATAAAACAAAAAATGGCAATCGAAAAGAACAGTGAAATGATAGAAGAGTTAAAAAGCGAGATTTCAAAGATAGAAGAAAGGCTTTATTTGCTTGCAAATGATATTTCAAAGTTTAGAAAAGAAGCCGCAAAAGAGTTTGAACAAAGGGTTTTAGAGCTATTAGATCAATTAGAGATGAAAAATGTGGAATTCAAAGTTGCATTTTCACAGAGGGATTTGTACGAAGAAGGGATAGATGAGATAGAGTTTTTAATTTCAACAAATCTTGGACAAGAACTAAAAAGCCTAAGCAATATTGCTTCTGGTGGTGAGCTTTCCAGAATAATGCTTGCCGTCAAATCCATTATGGCTGAAAAGGATGATGTTTTGCTTATAATATTTGATGAGATAGACAGTGGCCTAAGCGGCATTGCAGCAAGCAAGCTTGCAAGGCTTTTAAAAGACCTTTCTAAAAAGCATCAAGTCATTTGTATTACTCATTTGCCTCAGGTTGCAGCTGCTGCTGACACTCATTTTTATGTATACAAAGAGATTAAAAACCAGTCAACAGTTTCGAGTGTAAAAAGGTTAGAAGAAAATGAGTCACTGAAAGAGATTGCGCGTATGTTTTCGGGGGAGGACATTACTGACAGTTCAATTCTTCATGCAAAACAATTAAAAGCTCAGTTTGTCTAAAAAAGAATTATTCAGAATATATTCGAAAAAGAGTGGGGAGGATATTTTAATAGAATTTTGATTATAGACGGTGTTACAAATTGAAAAAAGTAGTATTTTCAATTTTTCTTTTTTATCTAATTGCAACCACTTTATTTTTTATATACTTAAATATTACCCCCGATTATCTAACATGTTACAAGTCAGATAAATGTGTATCTATAAAAACTCCTGTCTTTGTAGATGTAAGTTCGGTGAATAATAATGTTTTAAAAACAATCAAGAACAATTTGCTATTTAAAACAAGCACCTTTTACCTCAATAACAAATCAAACTCTCTTATCTGTGAGCTGAGAATAGGTACTATTCCTTTAAAAGTACTAAAGATATCCATAATTGAACAAAAAGATTTGATTGTAATGGGGAGATTTGTTGGTATTAAGCTAATGACAAATGGAATTTTAGTGATAGGATATTCTTATGTATATTCAGAAAATTCAAAGCCCAAAATTCCAGCAAGGGAAGCAGGAGTTCAGATTGGTGACCAGATAATAAGTGCAAATGGCCAAAAACTAATAGATTGTGACCAGCTGTTCAAAATAATAAATTCATCACAGGGAAAAACAGTAACACTTTTAGTTAAAAGAGGTGAGTACTATAAGGAGGTTAAAATCAAACCTATACTCAGCAGTGAGGGAGTCTATAAAATAGGCCTTTGGGTTAGAGACGGCACAAGCGGTATAGGAACACTTACATTTGTGGACAAGAAAAGAGGTACGTTTGGTGCGCTTGGACATGGAATTTCAGACATCGACACAAACATACTACTTGATTTGAAAGAAGGTCAAGTTTATAAAGCAGAGGTAATCGACATAAAAAAGAATGAATACCAGGAAATTGGTGAAGTCATAGGAAATATTGATGAAAGTGCAGTTGTTGGAAATATTCTGATTAACAGTCAGTTTGGGGTATATGGAAAATTAATAGATAAAGATTTTTTAAGATATGGGGTTAACTATGAGGTTGCAAGAGCGCAAGATGTTCGTGTTGGTGATGGGTATATTATAACAGATGTTTCAAATAGTATACAAAAGTTCAAGGTAAAAATAGAGAAAATTTTGCCACTTTACAGAAATTCGACAAAAGCCATGGTAGTTAAAGTTACTGACAAAAGACTCATGAAGATTACAGGTGGAATTGTTCAGGGTATGAGCGGTTCTCCGATTATCCAAGATAACAAGCTGGTAGGGGCTGTTACACATGTATTTATGAAAGAACCAGATAAAGGTTATGCTGTTTTTATTGAAAATATGATAAATATGACAAATAGAATAAGATAAATTTGTCGGTTATTGCTAAAAGGATGTTTCCATCAATTGTTGAATTTTTATGTATATAACACAATAAAATGAGGGAGATATATGGAAAAACTGAGAGTTGTCATTGCTGATGACAACAGACAATTCAATATGCTTCTTACTGAAGTTTTCAATTCACAGCCAGATTTTATGGTTGTGGGAAACTCTTATGATGGAGTTGAAACATTAAAAGTTGTAGAGGAGCTAAAACCTGATCTTTTAATGCTTGACATTATAATGCCCTATTTAGATGGAATAGGCGTGATTGAGAATTTATCTACCATGAAAACCAAACCAAACATAATTGTAATCTCTGCAGTTGGACAAGAGAACATTTCTCAAAAGGCTGTTAACATGGGTGCTCTGTACTATTTTGTAAAGCCTTTTGACTTGAATGTCATGATAGAAAGAGTCAGGCAGCTTGTTTTTAACCTTCCCGTTAAAAAAGAGTTACCAGAAGGAATGATCAATCAGTCATCAACAAAGAATAGTATAAACCAGGTTGACTTAGAGAGTGAAGTATCAGAGATTTTAAAAGAGCTTGGTATTCCTGCGCATGTAAGAGGTTACCAGTTTTTAAGAGATGCCATAATTGAGGCAACATTAGATGCTGATTTGATAAACGGTATTACAAAGGCATTATATCCTTTGATTGCCGAAAAGTACAATACAACTCCAACAAGAGTTGAAAGAGCTATTCGACATGCCATTGAAATTTCATCAACAAGAGGCAAAGTAGATGCTCTTTACAAGTACTTTGGATACTCAACATCCCAAGAAAGGGGAAAACCCACAAATGCCGAATTTATTGCACTGATAAGCGATAAATTGAGATTAAAGCTCAAAAAATCCTCCAAGGCAAAGTAAAAGAAGTTTTTAAAAAAGAAGTTTATACATACACTTATTAATAAGACTAAAAATTTTTTAAAAAACTCATGAAAAAAGGATTAATATATTCCGCCCTTGTGCTATCAATAGGTTCAATTTTTGCAAAGTTTGTAGGGATTTTTTTGAAGGTACCGCTTATAAATATAGTTGGGGACTATGGGATAGGGTTGTATCAACTACCTTATCCCATTTATACTACTATCTTGACATTTAGCATGACAGGTTTTTCGTTAGCAGTTGCAAAGCTTATTTCAACCTACAATCCCGAAAAAGATTATGAGTCTGTTAGCGTTGTATTTTATATGAGTCTGGTTACAATTACAATCTTTTCGTTCTTATTCTCTCTTTTGTATGTAATTGCTGCAAAGAGAATAATAGCAATTTTTAAATGGCCCTCTGATGTGCTCTTTCCATATTTAGCTTTAGCACCTGCGCTTTTTGTTGTTTCTGTGCAGTCGGCTTACCGAGGGTATTTTAATGGAATAAAAAAGATGTATATAACTTCAATATCCCAGATATTAGAATCAATAGGCCGTGTTGGTTTTGGTCTTGTGCTGTGTATTATTTTACTTGCAAGAGGCGTTTCACTTTCGGTTGCAGGCGCACTTTTGGGTGCAAGCTTAGGAGCTTTGGTTTCATTAGCTTTTCTTTATGCAGCTTTTAAAAAGCAGCAGATACATCTTAATAAAAATTTACAACCACTTTTTAGAGAAAGTCTACCAATAGCAAGAAGGATTATTATCCTTACGTTTTATTTTTCTCTTTCTTCATTTTTGATGTCTGCTATTTCAATAACTGATTCACTCTTTTTTCCCTATTTTATGAACATGAGACATTATCCAAATAGATTTACATCTGAGCTTTTTGGTATTTTCTCAGGAAAGGCAATGACATTAATTCATGTTCCACTTACATTTAGTATTTCAATGGCAATTAGTATTATTTCATATATGTCATCAGCCAAAACCTTGTCCGAAAAAAGAAAGCTTATAGCTCAAGGTTTGGAATATGTACTTTTAATAAATATACCTTGTATTGCAGCCTTTTTCTTTTTTCCAGATACTATCATTAATCTTGTATTTTTTAATAGTCCAACAGGCGGCAAGGTATTGAGGTTTTCGTCTTTGCTTACATTAGTAATATCACTGGTTCAATTTTCAACTTCTGTTCTTCAGGGTTTAGGTAGGTTTTTAGTGCCGGTCAAAAGTATATTAATTGCTATTGTGATAAAAATTGCGTGTATGTTTGTCTTTATTGTAATATACAACTTAAACATTGTAGGCTGTATCTTAGCTAATCTAATGTGCTATACAGTAATCTTCTTAGTGAATTTTTTAGAGCTGAAAAACCAAAACATAGATGCTTTTAGTGTGAACAAATTGCTTTACATTGTAATTTCAAGTGCTATAATGGTTATTACAGGCAGTTTAATAATTAGGATACTTACCGAAAGTTCTAACATTGTGCAAGGAAGTGTGTTGGTAATTGGCTGTATAGCAGCTTACACAATCTTTCTTTTTATTTTCAGAGTGCTTAAATTTTCAAATCTCAAGCAACTTATTACGAGGTGAGGTAAATTGAAGATAGGAATTATCGGCTGTGGCAATATGGCAAACTCAATTGCATATTCAATAACCAAAACACAAAAACATCAGTTGTTCTGCTATGATGTTGATGAGACAAAGGCAGACAAGTTTAGTGAGCTCTATGGTGCAACGAAACTGATGAGTGAAAATGAAGTTGTTTTAAACTGTGATATAATAATAATTGCAGTAAAGCCAAAAGACATATTCAATGTCTTAAGAAAAATAAAAGATGTGGTAGGGGATAAGATTATTGTATCCATTGCAGCAGGAATTTCAATTGAGAAAATAAAAGATGTAGTTGGTAATAAGAAGATTGTCAGAGTTATGCCAAATATAAATATAAATGTTGAAGAGGGCATTTTGGGAGTTTGCTTTTCAGAAAGTGTTTTGCAGGAGGAAAAAGATAAAGTTACAGAGCTTTTTAAGAGTATGGGAGCAGTGATAGTTGTTGATGAAAAATTTATGGATGCTATCACAGCACTCTTTGGAAGTGGTCCTGCATTTGTTGCACACTTTGTTGAAAGCTATATAGACGCAACAGTAAAACTCGGGTTTTCTAAACAAGAAAGCTATGACCTTGTTTTAAAACTTTTTTATGGTACAATAGTTAACATGAAAAATAATATGTTAACTACTCACCAAATAAAGGATATGGTTACATCTCCAGGTGGTACTACTATTGAAGGGCTTATTGAATTTGAAAGAAAAGCATTAAAGGGTGCCATTATTGATGGTATCATTAAAGCTTATGAGAGGTCTAAAAGTATTTTATAGGTGTGAGAAAAGAGATGAAAGAAGTTGTAATATACACAGACGGAGCATGCAGCAAAAATCCCGGACCTGGTGGATGGTGTGCTATACTAATTTACAAAGGTATTAAAAAGGTATTAAAAGGTTTTGAAGAAAACACTACCAACAACAGGATGGAGCTAAAAGCCATAATTGAAGGATTGAAGGCTCTCAAAGAGCCTTGCAAAGTGACAGTTTATACTGACTCTGCATATATTGTAAATGCTATCAATCAAAACTGGATAGGAAAATGGCAGAAGAACAATTGGAAAACCTCCGAAAAGGAAGAGGTAAAAAACATTGATTTGTGGCAAGAGCTGCTTGAGTTTCTTAAAGTACACAATGTAAAGTTCGAAAAAGTAAAAGGTCACAGCACAGATACACTAAATAACATGTGTGATGAGATTGCAAGAAGTATGATTAAAGAGATGAGATGATTTCTACAAAAAGGGGAAGACGAAAAAGGTGTTTGAAATAAAAAAAGGGATTGTGAAAAGAGAATGTGAGCTTGCAAATGGTTACCAGGTGGTTGAGGTTGAATATGAAGACAAAGATGTCTTTCTTGCAATAAATTTCTTGGATATAAATAAAAAAGTTGTTATAGGGCAAGAGGTTTTAGTAAACATCACAGCAAGAAAGTTAAAACTTGGAACTGGCGGGTATGATTATATCTTGCCTACTGATTCATTTTGTAATCTTTCAAAAGGGCACATTATGAAACTTCGGTACACGCCATTGCAGTTTTCAGTACTGACGGAAGAAGAAAAAAATCCCGAACTTTTCAATAGAGTACCAAGTTTTGATGATTTAATTATTGTAGTATGTGAGCTTCACAGTATGCTTTTACCAATTTGTCTTTATCTTAAAGAGTTTTACAGAAATATGAAAATTACAGCGATAATAAATGACTGGGGAATGCTAAATGCGAAGCTTTCTAATAATTTGAGATTCCTAAAAGAAAACCACTTTGTTGATTATATAATAACATGTCAAGAGGCGTTCAATGGAGATTTTGAGTGTATAAATGAGATAAATTCCCTTATATTTTCCCAAAGTTTAGATACCCAAGTTGCGATTATATCACCACTTCCTGGGATTGTAGGTACAGGGACAAAATTTGGGTTCAGTGCTTACAAGGCTGTAAATGTGATTGAGGATATATCAAGGTTTGGTGGAAAAGTTGTTTTTCCTGTAAGAGTTTCTAAAAGTGAGAATAGAGAAAGACATAAATTCATAAGCCATCATTCACTTACAATACTAAGTTATGTAAATTCCTCTGTAGAGATTCCTATTTTCGAATTTGAAGACAAGCTCTTCTTTACCAGGGTTTTTAGGGTTTTGAACAATTACAGAGCAAAACATAACTTAATACATATTGATGAGATTGACGATAATATAATTGTAAAATACAAATCTTTGCTAAAAACAATGGGAAGAGGTTTTGAAGAGGATAAGGAGTATTTTCTACAGCTTTTTGCCACCGCAGAATATATCTTGAGAAAATTACAAAGGAGATGAAGTAGAAAATGGACCTTTACGAAAAGACAATAGAATCTAAACTCATCTATGATGGGTCATTCATTAGCTTAAAGGTAGACAAGGTTTTGCTTCCGGATGGGAAAACTTCTCAGAGGGCAATTGTCTTACATTCAGGTGCAGCAGTTATTGTACCAGTAGACCAGGAAAATAATGTTGTGCTAATCAAACAGTTCAGAAAACCAATTGAAAAGGTTATTATAGAACTTCCTGCCGGAAAGCTTGACAAAAATGAAGACCCGCTTGAATGTGCAAAAAGAGAGCTTGAGGAAGAGACAGGCCTCAGAGCACAAGAGTTTATAAAACTCACAGAAATCTATACAACTCCTGGATTTTCAAATGAGGTTATACATGTGTACTTGGCAAGAGGACTCTCTCAAGGCAGTTCGCACACAGACTCTGATGAGTTTGTTGAGGTTTTTAAAGTTAGCTTAGATGAAGCTATTTTGATGGTTAAAAATGGTGAAGTTAAAGATGCAAAGACAATAATAGGTCTTCTTCTTGCAAAGATGTATTTAGAGGAGCAAGGGTATAAAGGATGAGAGTATATGCTGACCTTCACGTGCATATTGGTTTTTCAAATGGAAGATACATAAAAATACCATCTTCAAAGGAGCTCACAATTGAAAATATTTTAAAGGTGTCAAGAGAGGAAAAGGGGTTAGACGTAATTGGAATTGTTGATTTGTTGTGTGATGATGTAATTTCTGAAGTACAAAGTCTAATAGATTGTGGAAGAATACTCCTCAAAGATAATAATTTGTACTATGAGAATATTTTGATTATTCCTGCTGCAGAGATTGAACTGAGATATAACTCAAATGATTTTCATTGCCTCATTTTTTTTGAAAGTATTGATAAGCTAATCAATTTCAAAAAACAAAGTAAAAGGTATTTTAATCAGCTTAAGTTTAGCTGTCCTGTTTTCAAAGGAAATATTGAAGATTTTGAAAAGATTGCAAAGGATTTTGAACTTTTTGTTGTGCCAGCACATGCATTTACACCTTATAAAGGTTTTTATTCAGCAGCCTTTGCAATTGAAGAGGTATTCAGAATACTTGAAATTCATACAATTGAGCTTGGACTTTCGGCTGATTCATACCTGGTAAAAGACCTTTTTGATACACAAAGTAGAACTCTTTTGTCAAACTCTGATGCACACTCTTTAAAGAACATAGCAAGAGAGTTTAATGAAATTGAAATTCCAAATTTTTCTGCAGAAGGGTTGCTAAAGAGTTTAAAAGAAAACAGGGTTGTTGCAAACTATGGTATAAATCCGCGACTTGGTAAATACCACAAATCATATTGTAAAAACTGCAATTTTTCATTCAACATAAAAGAAAATCAGCCTACCTGTCCATTTTGTGGGAAAGATAATATAGTATTAGGTGTTGAAGACAGAATTTCCATGCTCAAAAAAAGTGAAATGGATAGCCAAAAACCACCGTACTTTTATACATTTCCGTTCGAATTGGTTGAGGAATTTGGAGATAAAACAAGGAAGAAGATAATTGAGGTATTCAAAACAGAAGTAAACTTTGTAAAGGCTTTATATGATGATCAAAGCTATGAAAAGCTAAAATATTTTGTTGGTGATAGTATTTTTGAAAAGTTAAAGCGTTACATTAAAGGACATTATAGCATAAAATTTGGTGCAGGTGGTTATTTTGGGAAGATTAGATTTAAATGAAAATGGGTGAGAACTCATGATAGACGCTGAAAAATTAAAGAAAAACATTGAAGAGATTCAAGAAAGGATTGAAAAGGCTTGTTTGCGAAGTGGAAGAAAATCAAGTGAAGTAAAACTACTTGGTGCAACAAAAGGTGTTGATATTAATACTATTAGACTTGCAAACGAGTTAGGCATAAAGATTTTTGGTGAAAATCGTGTTCAGGAATTTTTGCCAAAGTACAATGAACTTCCTCAATTGGAATGGCATTTTATTGGAAGACTTCAGACAAACAAGATTAAGTATATTTATGATAAAGTCTTATTAATTCATTCTATAGAAAAAGTAGAACAGATTCAGGAGTTAGAAAAGAGATGTTCAAAAGCAGCTAAGAAAATAGATGTTTTGATAGAGGTAAATGTGGGTGGTGAGGAATCAAAAGGTGGAGTTTTACCAGATAATGTTGAGGAGTTAATTGAGAATATTTGCGAATGCAAGCATGTTAATTTAAAAGGTTTTATGACAATTCCTCCAATTGAAGACGATGAGAAAAAGTTGAGACAGTATTTTAGAAAGATGAAAGAAATCTTTGAAAATTATAAAAAATTAAATTATAATAATGTTAAAATTGAAGTGTTGTCAATGGGCATGAGCAATGACTTTGAAGTGGCAATTGAAGAAGGTGCCACTTTGGTTAGAATAGGAACAAAACTATTTGGTGAAAGACCAAAAACTTAAGGAGGTTTTGGTTATGTTTGATAATCTTCAGAGAAAGTTTTTAAATCTAATTGGTATTGAGATTGAAGAGGAGGACAAGCCACAAGAGAGTACAAAAGCAAAAGAAGAAAACGTAAAGCCAAAGCATGAAACACCGAAGGTTGTAACAATAGGAAAAGCAAATCAGACAGAAGTTACAGTTTATAATCTTAAGCTTTTTGATGAGGTTGTAAAGGTATGTGATGCGCTGAGAGAGAACAAGATAGTGGTATTCAATTTGGAGCAGGTTGCAGAGGACCATATACAAAGAATAATAGACTTTGTAAGCGGGGCTGTTTATGTTCTTGACGCAAAGATTCACAAGGTCAGCAAAAAGATATTTGTTGTTGTTCCAAGAAGCATTGATTTAGAGGTAGACGAGCAATTAAAAGAGGAGTTTAGAACAAAAGGAGTATTTGCTTGGCTAAAATAGGAATATATTACCTGATGGCTTGGAGGATGTAGATGATAAGATTTATATTTGGACTTGCTGACAAGGCAATTGCTTTTGTGGAGTTTTGTATTGTTGTAGATGCACTTTTGTCGTGGGTTATCGTTGACCCATACAACAAATACAGAAGAGTACTTGGCATGATTGTAAATCCTATACTTGACCCCATAAGATCAATATCTCAAAAGTACATCAGAATAGGGTTTATTGACTTTTCGCCCTTGATTGCAATTATTTTATTGGAGATTGTAAGAAGACTTTTGTGGTTATTTTATGCAATATTGATTTAGAATTTAACTTCTTGAAGTGGAGCGACAAAAGGAGAATGTATTACATTCCTGAGGAAAACAAATATGAAATCTTAAAAGTCAAAAATTTGATAGAAAGAAGTTACGGTGGTATTGAATATTCGGATTTTCTATCTCCATATGCACAAAAGTATGCTATTGATATAATTTTAAAAGGTGAAAATCCGTATCTTTTTTATCAAATATGGGGAGGATACGAAGATAGTGAAAGAAAAGTGTTAGCACTTTCTTTTGACAGTAGGTTAGAAGAGACGGACTTTTCTCATTTTCCAATTGATATAATCTTGATTAAATCAGATACAATACTTTCTCACAGACAGATTTTGGGAACGTTTATAGGTCAAGGACTCAAGCGTGACAAGATTGGAGACATATTGGTAAAAGAAAATAAAGCTTTAGTATTTGTAAAAGAAGAAGTGAGCCTTTTTATAACAACACATATAGACAGAATAGGAAGAGATAGAATAAAAACAGAGGTTGTCAACAAAGATGATATAGATATCTCACAATTTATACAAAATAGTGGCAAAAGAATTGTATGCAGTGTCCCTTCCATGAGAGTAGATGCCATTGTAAGCCACGGTTTTGGGATTTCAAGGGAAGATGCAAGTGATCTTGTGAGGCAGTTTAAAGTTGCTGTGAACTGGGTGTATATTGATAAGCCTTCGTATGAGGTCAAAGAAGGCGATTTGATTTCTGTCAGGCATCATGGCAGATTAAAAGTAGAGAAGGTATTGACAACCACCAAAAAGGGAAGAATTAGTATTGAGCTTTTGAGGTTTTCATAATTCTGCATTGTGGAGGTAAAACTTTTATGTTAACTCCTCAAGACATTGAATCTAAGACCTTTAAAAGGGTGTATATAGGTGGTTATAGTGTTGAAGAGGTGGAAGAATTTTTAGAACAGGTATTAAAAGATTATGAAGCTCTGTACAAAGAAAATCTTGAGCTGAAAGACAAGATTGCGCTACTGAACGAAAATATCCAAAACTACAAGACAATCGAAGAAACTTTGCAAAATACCTTAATTGTTGCCCAGTCAACTGCAGAGGAGATAAAGAAAGTTGCCTATCAGAAGGCAGAAAGCATAATAAAAGAAGCTGAAATGAAAGCATCGAAGATTATTGAAGAGGCAAACAGCAAGGTTTTGCAAATCACATATGAATATGGCGAACTTAAAAAAAGATATCAGCTTTTTTTGAATAAGTTTAGGAATTTACTTCAAACAGAGCTCAGTGCACTTGAAATGGTAGACAAAGAACTACAAAATGACTAATTAAATTTTGCAGGGGGATGAAACATAAAATGGATTGGAGTCAAACATTGAACTTACCAAAGACCGAGTTTCCGATGAGGGCAAATCTTGCACAACGTGAACCTGAGTTTTTGAAATTTTGGGAAGAAAAAGAGATATTCAAAAAAATACTAAAGAAAAATAAAGGTGTAAAGAAATTCATACTTCATGACGGACCACCTTATGCAAACGGGGATATTCATTTGGGACATGCTCTCAACAAGGTGTTAAAAGACATTGTGAACAAGTACAAAGCACTACAAGGATACTATACACCTTATATACCCGGTTGGGATACTCACGGGCTTCCAATTGAGCAGCAGGTTATAAAAAAGCTTGGGGTTAATAGACACGAAGTCGATGTTGTTGAATTTAGGAAGAAGTGTAAGGGATTTGCATTAAGTTACATTGACATTCAAAGAAATCAGTTCAAACGCTTAGGTGTGTTTGGCGAGTGGGAAAATCCTTACATGACATTAGACCCCAAGTTTGAGGCAAGGCAGATTCGTGTTTTTGGCGAGATGGCTAAAAAAGGGTATATCTATAAAGGACTAAAACCTGTCTATTGGTGTCCGTCATGTGAGACTGCTTTGGCCGAGGCAGAGATAGAGTATCAAGAAGACAAGACATATTCAATCTATGTAAAATTTGAGGTAATAGATGATAAGGGATTGTTTGCTAACTTGAATTTATCTGGCAAAAAGGTTTACATTGTAATTTGGACAACCACAACGTGGACCCTTCCAGGCAATTTAGCAATTGCACTAAACGCCGATTTTGATTACAGCTTGGTTGACGTTGGGAATGAAATCTTAATTGTGGCATCTGAGCTTGTAGAAAGAGTAATGAAGACAAATAAAATTGACCAATATCATGAGATTGCAAGGTTTAAAGGCAAGGATTTAGAATACGTAAAATGCAAACATCCTTTTTTGGATAGAACCTCTTTAGTAATTTTAGGTGAGCATGTTACTTTGGAAGCAGGAACTGGCTGTGTTCACACAGCACCTGGTCATGGTGAAGAGGACTTTGAGGTCTGTCAAAGATATAATATTCCTGTAATTGTTCCGGTTGACAATAAAGGATATTTGACAAAAGAAGCTGGCAAGTTTGCAGGGCTTTTTTATGAAGACTCAAACAAAGAAATTGCAAAGGAGTTAGAAGCTTCAGGTCATCTTTTAGGTGTTGAAAAGATAACTCACCAGTATCCTCACTGCTGGAGATGTAAAAATCCTGTTATATTCAGAGCAACCGAGCAGTGGTTTGCATCTGTTAAAGGGTTTAGAGAAGAGGCACTGAAGGCGGTTGATGATGTCAAATGGGTGCCAGAGTGGGGAAGAGATAGAATTTACAATATGATTGCAGACAGGCAAGACTGGTGTATCTCAAGACAGAGAATCTGGGGTGTGCCAATTCCAATCTTCTATTGCAAAAATTGCAGGAAAGAGTTAATAACTGATGAGACAATTGACTATATAGCAAAGATATTTGAGAAAGAAGGCTCTGATGCATGGTTTTCTAAGGATGTAAAAGAGCTTTTGCCAGAAGGTACAAAGTGCCCTGTTTGTGGATGCATGGAGTTTGAAAAAGAGACTGACATTATGGATGTGTGGTTTGACTCAGGATCTTCTCATGCTTATGTCTTAGAGAGCAGAGAAGATTTAGAGTGGCCATGTGATATGTATTTGGAAGGAAACGACCAGTACAGAGGATGGTTCCAATCATCGCTTTTGACAGCTGTGGCAACAAAGGGAAGAGCACCATATAGAATTGTTCTGACACATGGGTTTGTTGTTGACGGCGAAGGGAAGAAAATGTCAAAGTCAGAAGGTAATGTAATATCGCCGTTTGATATTATCAATGAGTTTGGTGCAGATATCTTAAGGCTTTGGTGCGTGTCGGCTGACTACACAACAGATATGAGAATTTCAAAGGATATTATAAAACAGCTAACAGAAATTTATAGAAAGATAAGAAACACAGCAAGATTCTTGCTTGGCAATCTTTATGACTTTAATCCAAAGACAGATAAGGTAGGATGTGAAAACCTGAAAGAAATTGACAAGTGGGCATTACAAAGGCTATATAAGTTGATTGAAAAGGTGACAAAAGCTTACGAAGAATATGATTATAATCAGGTATATCATCTTGTTCATAACTTCTGTGTAATTGACATGAGTAATTTGTATCTTGACATAAACAAAGATAGACTTTATGCATCAAAAAGTGAAAGCCTTGACAGAAGATCTGCACAGACAGTCATGTACGAAATACTGGTTGCCCTCACAAAACTTATTGCACCAATTTTGTCTTTCACAGCAGAGGAGATTTGGCAAAATATTATTTTTAAAGAAGAAGACGCTGAATCAGTATTTTTGACAAGCTGGCCAAAGGTCGACGAAAGCATATTAAAAGATGAAACCTTGAAAGAAAAGTGGAACAAAATAATTGAAATAAAGGACATTGTTGCAAAACAGCTTGAGATTGCAAGAAATGAAAAGCTTATTGGAAGTTCTTTAGACAGCAAAGTAAAGATTTTTGCAAAAGGTGATGTAAAAAGATTCATAGAAGAAAACAAAGACATTATCCAGGAAGTGCTGATTGTTTCTCAGCTTGAGGTTGAAGAAGGCGATAGCGACCAGATTAAAGTAGAAGTTTACAAGGCTGATGGCTTAAAGTGTGAACGATGTTGGAAATTCGATACAATGGTTGGAAAGAACGAAGAAAATTTAAATGTATGTCCGAGATGCTATGAGGTTGTAAAAGTTAAATAACATAAAAAAGATAAAGCCGGTATTATAAGAAGTGCCGGCTTGTCTTTTATTTTATAAAATTTACAAAAAGGATGGGTAGGATGGAAGATAGGATTTACTTAAATTTGAAAAGGGAAGAAAAGAACATTCCTATTGTTTTTGTTGAGGAAGTTGAAAAAATTGGAGAACATATTGCATATTTTAACTACTCAAATCTTGTAATATTTACTGACAAGATGGTCTACAGACTCTACAAAGGTTTTATTGATAGCCTTAAACCTACTTACCTTTACCTTTTTGATGAAGGTGAGGAGTCAAAGTCAATAGAGTCTTACCTGAAAGCCATTGATTATCTTTTGGATAGCAATGTAGACAGAAGAGCATTGTTTGTTGCAATTGGTGGAGGGGTTGTTGGTGATGTAGTAGGGTTTGTAGCATCTACATATAAACGTGGTGTGAGGCTCATTCACGTTCCAACAACTCTTCTTTCAATGGTTGATAGTAGTATTGGTGGTAAAACTGGAATTAATTATAAATCCTATAAGAACCAGATTGGAACATTTTATCAACCTGAGATGATAATAATTTGCCCTCAGTTTTTAGGAACACTTCCAAAAAGCGAAGTTTTATCTGGAATTGGTGAAATAATGAAATATGGTTTTACCTTAGATAAAAGTATTTTGGATATGAAAGGTAGATTTGAAAAAGATGTTTTTGAGATTTTTCAAGATAAAATACTTGCTATGCAGTTGATAAAGAAATCTATTAACTGTAAAGTTAAAGTTGTTGAAAAGGATGAAAAGGAATCACTTTTGAGAGAAGTTCTGAATTTTGGCCATACTGTAGGCCATGCATTAGAGACGTATTACAATTACTATTTTTCTCATGGGATATTTGTTATTTTGGGAATGATTGCTGAGATGATACTTTCGAATATGATATTTAATTTTGATTTGTCAAACGTAGATCTTTTAATAAGAATTTTTGAGAAGAATAGTATAAAACTTCCTCAAAGATTTGAGAAGAGCCAAATTATCTCAATTATGAAATATGACAAGAAGAATATAAATGCTTCTATAAGAATGGTTTTATTAAAAGATGTATGTGATTATGTTTTAGGTTACGAAATTAATGAAGATATTTTATATGAGGCACTTGATAGGTTCGAAAAAATTGTTTTATCTTAAAATGCCTCAGTCTGACATAGTCAAGAAGAAGCTCCCTTGTCTTGGCTATATAGCTTACAAATTATAAAAAACAAATGCCAAGAAAAGGGAGCTTCTTTATGTGTTAATTCTGATTTCTGCATCGTTATAGATTGTCAAATATGAATCATATTTCTCTTATGACTCTGCGTCAAAAGTTTTAAAAAACTTTTCAAAAACCTCTTTTCAAGTTGGTTTTTACGATTGTAATATATAAAACTAATCAAAATTGTATAAGGGGGGTGTCTATGTAACTTTTTAGACACCCCCTGTAACTTATTACTTGATGAGCAAACTTAATGAAATTTCTTCTGGTACCACTTTGTGACTAACAAGTGCTATATTTTTATCATTCCATGTAGGCTCAAATTTATACATTTTTTTGTCTTTAATACTGTATACCACAACGTTATACTTTACTTTATTATTTTTAACTTCTTTTTCGCTGAAAATAAGATAGTTATTGCCAAAAAATTTAACTGAATCGTATTGTACCACACTATTTGTAGAATGTAACTTAAATAATGTTTCAAATGAACTTTTATTTCTATTTAATTTCATAACTCTTATTAAATTTTTTTCAGGATATGATGCTTCTTTTATGGATTGTATATCCGTTATAAATGCAGATATTCCATTTTTGGTGCTATATCAAAATGTTATCTTGGCGGATATAATAAATTATTGATAGTAGGATAAGAAGTTGTATCTACTACTTTTAAATTATTTTTATCAAACCATACAATATTGTATGGAGAGATAGGGAAATAAAGGACTTTTTCATTGTTTTTATTATATTCTTTGAATTTACTCTCTTGAATCCAGGTGATAAAAATAAGTCAATTATTAATTTCAGATGGTACAAATTGAATCGTGTTAATTTGTGAATTCTTAGGAACAACAATAAGACTTTTAGTGTCAATTTCTTTTGTTATTTTTTTAGTTTTGATATTCCATTTTTGGATACTAAGCTTACCGTTAGGTTTATGGGGAACATTATAAAGTTAATAAAAGTTCATTATTCAGCCAATGTATAAAAAATTGCTCACTAAAATCTTTTGTGAGCCAATATTCTTTTTTTTGTTTTGAGATCAACAATTAAAATATTCTGTGAATCTCTTTCTCTGTTCCACGTTGAAATTGCTATATATTTACCATCGGGTGAAATAGCTGCTTCAGGATTGGGTCCTCTTCCACCTTTCCAAACAAGATACAAAGTAGGTCTTCTACCTTGTAATAGTTCTTGTATATCCCCATCAAATATTGCATTTTGGTTTACTCCAAAAGAAGATTTTAACCATGTGGAAGAAAGAATTATATTATTATTTCTGTTCGTGCAATCAACATGAATGTTGATGTTTGTCATAAAAAAACATACTAATACAATTAAGCTTACTATTAGTTTATTCTTCATTATTATCCCTCTGATTATTTAGTTAAAAAATTGCTTAACCTGAAGCCATGTTCGTCCATTTTGACATCATCAGGTTCATCCAAAAGAGGTTCATTTTGTAAACATTCAATATAGAGTTCCTTTTCTTTCAGTAATTCAATCGACCAATCAGGTAAATGAATAACTTCACCACCATAATCATCATAAATTATTTCAATCAGTAAATTGCCGCTTTTATCATATGATACCCATTTTTTGGTTTTACCATTTTTGTCGATACAAATTTCTTCATAGCCACCATTTGAAAAATAATTTTTTCTTATCTTCTCTCCATTTTGAGATGGAATAACTTCCGTTTTTAAAATTATTATATCACTTTTGTTGTTCCCTGATGTGCTTTCAGCAGCTACGAAATTCAAGTTGTACAGAATAGAAGATAACGCTAAAAATAAAGTTAATAATGCGATTTTCATAAGTTTGCGATAATTAATTTTTCTAATTTGCATTACAAATCAACTCCTTTCTTAGATTAAGAAATTTGAAAAATTATAATTGCCTATCACAATTTTAAATATCAGCTCTTAAACATTTTCGACTCACCTCTTGAGTGGTTTATTTATTTTATTATTATACTACGCATGTAAAAATACTCCAATTATAGTAAGATCAGACAAAAAAATAGGCACATTCTCCCATTTTTGGAAAAATATCATACTATAAGTTCTAATAACTAATTTTCGGCATAGAAGAATAGAAAGACATGTTTAGGCTTGAATTTTTTTGTATAAAAATCTCCAAAAAACTTTTCAAAAACCTCTTTACAAATTGGTTTTTACTATTGTAAAATATATATGTAATTACAATTGTAAAAGAGAGTAATGTAAAAATGAAAAAGGATTTATTAAAGCCATCAAAAGCAGAGTTAGAGGTGAGATTAAAAAAAAACATTAAATGGGAGTGAAGAAAGGTTTATCAATAAAAATTGTTTTAATAAGGAAGAGAAATTAAAATTAATAAGAATGGTAAACATGTTTAGCATAAATAACTATGTTTTTAAAATATATAAGCTTGTTGAATAAAACAGATTAACAGAAAAGACAATAAATAGATATATATAAAAAGCCATCCTCCTTGAGGTAAAATATAGTAAGGGAAGACTAAAAACACCTAACTAAGGAGGATGGTAATGACTAATTTTATTAAAAAACAAAAACAAAAATTTTTAAATATACTTATGACAATTGAGAAAGTAATAAAAGCCCTGGTATTAAAAATAAAAAGCAGCAGGAGAGGAAGACCGAAGAAATTTAAGCTAAGCCATATAATAGCTTGTTTTGTTTACAAAGTCAAAAACAAGATAAAAACTTCAGGGAATTAGAATACAGGATAAATGAAGATGAAGAATTTAAAAAGGTTATAGGGATAGAGAAGAGCCCTGATCATTTATATTTTTCGAAATGGGCAAAAGTAATTGAAGAAGAATATATAGAAGGAATAGCAAGAATTTTAGCATGAAGAATAGTTCCGCAGACAAAAGTTTGTGCTATAGATTTACACACCTTTGAGAAGCTCGAGGGGTGACAAAGAGGCAGAAATAGGAGTATGTGTTAGTTTAGGTTTTTACAATGGGTATAAATTACATGTGTTACCAACAATTGAAGACGAAGTTATACCTATAGTATGGTGGTTGACACTTGCAAATATCCATGACAGAAAAGTAATAGAACTTTTGTATGAAGCAAAGATATTTGGCTTGATGTGATATTGGCAGATGCAGGTTATGATTGTGCGAAATGGTTTGAGGTGGCAGATAGACTTGAGATAAAGTTTGTAGCAGCGGTAAATAAGAGAAATAGTAAGGATTTCAGTAATATAAAAAATATTTCGAGGATAAAAAATATGGAATTTTTAAGAAGTGAAGAAGGGAAAAGGTTATATAAGCAAAGGACAAAAATTGAAAGATTATTTGGGAAGTTAAAAGGAGAGTACAATTTAGAACAAGTAAGGTTAAGAGGTTTTAGAACATATAAGAAGCATGTAGACTGGATAATGATTACTTATTTGATAGAGGTCTATACTCAAAAAATTGAAAACTGTAAATTTTCTTTTTAATACACGTGGAATAATTCATAGTTCTATATAGTAACATTAATGGTATAATTATTTATTCAATAACTTAAACTTTGTATATTTAAAATAAACCATTCATCATGGTAAATAATTATTCAGAAATTAATTGCCAACTTTCTATTCTAGAATTACCATTTTATTATTTTTTATGCATATATTTTTAACTTTGTGGAGAAAATTAACACTGATTTACAATGTTCTCTTTTTTATCTGGTTTTTAACTGCTTCTGTAGAAGCAGTTAATATTTTATCTTCAATTTCAGAAACATTTCTTTTGTAGTTAGGAATTATCTTTGGTTCAAATTCACCTTCTCTGTCTCTTGGAATATTAATTTCCATCTCTCCAAATCTTATTTTTACAGTCTTATGAGTATTTCTGTTTCGAGAATTAGTAGTTTATTTGTTTTTAACATCATATTTCTCATAACATAGAGTTTCTTTAACCTCTGCTTCTAAAAAACTCTGAAGTACATCCTTAAACAAATCTTTTAAACTTTCGTAAATATCACTTACACTCTGAATATTGTTTTTTCTTATAAACTCTAAGAGCTGCTCTTTTGTTAAAACATTTTCCATAACAAAAGACCTCCCTCTTGGATATTTTTGTTTATATTCTGGTTCTTACCAAGAAGGAGGTCCTTATACTTTACATAGTCTCAAATATTTAAATTTTGTCGAAAATGAAAAATTAATTTTTAATAACATCATAATTCACTAAGTTACCATTAACTTCGAACAAACGCTTAACTGTTTTACCTTCCAGTTTATAAATTGTACAACCCTCAGATGTCAAAAAAGAGTTTTTATCAAGAAAATAAACTTCTCCATTTACATAAATAGGCCAGTATGCATTCAAATCTTTTGAAATTTCCTCTATAAACTCTAAATTTCCTCTCTTAAAATCAAGAAAAACCAATTTCGCTCTAAAAGGTTCTTTGATAGTAGAATAATCGCCAAATCCTTTATACTGTGGTTCACCCTGCGAGAAAATAAACTTATCTTCGGAAGTAAAACAACCCGGTGGATTACATAGCCCTGTATTTTTCGTAAACTCTGTTATTTTCCCTGTTAACACGTCTGCAACTGAAACCCAAATACATGCTGGATCAGCAGGAGTTGTAGTGCTGATAGCAACATATCTGCTATCCCTGCTCCATGCAATAGAGTAAATGATTCTATATACATTATTGATTGGCAAATCTCCAAATCTTTCGGAAAGCAATTTTTTCTTGATATTTTTATTTAAATCAATCACAACCAATGATGTAGCAAGTTCATTTTCTTTATTATCGTTCTCTCCACAAGCTATATATCTTCCATCTGGTGATAGAACAGGCCAGCAAAATGACCCCTTTGCAACTTGTTTTAATATAAAACTGTTATTCGCAGAAGACTCTTTATTTTTTGAAGCAGGTTGAGACTTTAGAAGATACAGCCCTTTTTGAGTTGCAATAACAAACACATTTCTTTCTTTATTTACACTAATATATTCTATTTCCTCTGGCATTTGCTTACAATAAACCTCTTTTTTGGATTTATAATCCACTAAAATTAGCTTTTTCAGATTTGCACTACAATATGCTACCTGTTCTATTCCCCATGCAAAAAAACGAGTTGGGAAATAACCCCATTCTGAAGTCATTTTATAGTCTATTTTAATTCTGAAAAGTAAATCTTCTCTACCACTACTATGCCTGATTTTGCCATAAAATAAAGCAAAAAAGTTACCATTTTCAGTTTTATCAAAACGCTCTACATAGCCTACTTTTTCTGAAATATTCCCTATTAGATGACTTATAATAGCATAATAAATTATTCCTGCTATTATTAATGTTATAAGTATACTTAAAGGTAAACTCTTATAGATATTTTTTATTTTTAAAACATTTAGTTTCATATTACACATTCTATCCCCTTTTAAAACAACTATTCTAATATCAGTAAATAAATACTATCCAGCTGTATTTCTGGATAGTCCTATTAAAAATATAACTATCTAACAGTCATTAATGTTCTTTATTATTGATTATCAATCAGTTACATACTTATAGCGCCATGGCTCATACTTATTGTTAACTAAATTAGTATAAGTATGCCCTCGACAGATTACTCGGTCATACCCACCCGTAGTGCTTTCATATACCACATATTCATTATTAGCATTTCTTGTGTAATACAACATTACATGGTTACTTGTTAAGAGAATATCTCCTTGTTTTAATAAAGAATAATCTCCTACATTGCCCAATGAAATTGACACACTTTTTAACTGTGTTGTACTGTGATGACTAGCTAGTCCCCAACACCTACTTACAAATCCTGAGCAATCAACTCCTGCTGTTCCTCCTACATAACCATGCTGAGGAGATGTATCAACATTTCCAGCTGCATATCCCTGACTAATCTCACTATCAAAACCAGTCAAAGAGCTAAAACCACCCCAACAATAAGGAACTTGGTAATAGGATGTGTTATATGATTTTATAAAACAAGGTCTTTTCCACTAATTTGGATTTGCTACTTTTGAACCATCATAGTTCTCCTTATTACAATACCACTGATGCCACTGATAATTTTGAGCCGTTGAAATTATTTGAGATCTGCTTATGCTGCTATTTGTAATAGAAGAAAAATATTTTTCTACCGATTTTTCAGATTGAACTACTGTATCATTTGGAATATTTTCATTTTTGTATTTTTCTGTATTTTTAATAAATTCTTCAGAAGATTGCCAAGAAGTAACCGTAAGTACATCTACACTCTTTTCAGAAGGTACCAGTACATAGACATTTCCTTCATCAATTACAATAGGCCGTTGAGGAATAATATAATAAATATCAAGAGGAATTTGAACAGCTCTTTCAATTTTACCACTTTCACTGTCAAATCCAACTATCGAAATTCCATCTTTGTTTTCCAATTTCCAATATACTATATTTCCACTCATTCCAATATAGCGGTTAGTTCCTTGCTCAAATCCTGAAGGAAATTCAAAACGTATAATTTTTCCTGTTAATGTAGAAATCTGCCCTCCTATTACTTTTCCATTTTCCCAATTAAGCTTCCATACAATTTTATCATAAGACATATTATTTTTTTTCTCTTCTGCAATCGTAAGAGTTTTTGTGCCATTAGAATCTGGTATAAAGTTATTTATTTTCTTATCTTTTAATATCACTGTTTTAATTCCTCTTTCATCTGAAATTACGACATATGGTCCATCTTCACTAACTCCAAAATCAGATAATGGCTCCAAATAAACTTGTCTTTCTAAGGATTTGACTTCGACTTGACCATTCAATATTGTAATCAAACTGTTTAACCCAGCATCAAATAAATATATCTTCCCTACCTTATCAACTGCCATATTGTAAATCCAATAATTCTCTGGGAAAAATATTTTATCAATTAAGTTTCCATTGGTTTTACTGTATATTAAAACCCTATGATGAACATTGTCAAGTACATATACTTTGTCTCCTTTGACATCAAAGGCATTTGGACCTTCGGGACCACTTCGCCCAGCTGAACCCGTGTATTCGATTCCCTCTTCAGATACAGGAATACTTACAATTTTCTTGAAGTTGGAAAGCTTAAAGTCTTCTTTAACTTCTTTACTATCAGTTGCACTGGTTTTGATAGTTAAAAAAGATAAAGAAGAGAATAAAATCAAACTACAGATTATCAAACACGCTATCATTTTCTTATAATTTTTCATCACAGATTCACTCCTTCCTTGATATATCTCTAAATTTTAACAATAATAGAAAGATCCTTATCACGTTGAGTAATTTTGCCTTTGTATTACTATTGTTGCTATTTTGTTTTGCTTTATATTAGAGTCATTTTAAATCTACTTTTACTAATTTCCTAACATTTCTGACTCACCTCTTGAATAGTTTTTTATTTATTATTATAATACCACGCATGTAGCAACACTACAATTGTAAGATTAAACGAAAAAATAAGCACATTTTCTCAATTTTTTGGTAAAATATCATACTATAAGTTCTAATAACTAATTTTCAGCATAGAAGAATAGAAAGACATGTTTAGGCTTGAATTTTTTTGTATAAAAATCTCCAAAAAACTTTTCAAAAACCTCTTTACAAATTGGTTTTTACTATTGTAAAATATATATGTAATTACAATTGTAAAAGGAGAGTGAAGCAAATGAACAAGGATTTATTAATGCCATCAGAAGCTGAGTTAGAGGTTATGAAGGTTTTGTGGGAAGAAGGAAAGGCACTCAGCGCGCCAGAGATAGTGCAAAGATTAAAAGAAAAACACATCAAATGGGAAAAATCAACCATATACACCTTGATTGACAGGCTGGCAAAGAAAAAGGCAATAAAGCAAGAGAAAAAGGATAAGCTTTACTATTACAGTCCATCAATTAGCAAAGAAGAATACGCAAAGATAGAAACAGCAAGGATATTGAATAAGCTATTTAACGGTTCTGTAAAAGATTTAATAGTAGCTTTAGTTGAAAGTGGAAACTTAAAAAAAGAAGAGCTTGATGAGATTAAGAAGTTATTAGGAAAAGAGGAGTAGAGACAAGATGAATATAGAAGTTATCTTCAAGTGGGTTTTATCAATGACATTAGGTGGGAGCGCAGCTATCTTTGTATTTGCTATTTTAGGTAAAATTTTTAAAGAGTATTTGAGTGCAAGAGCAAGGTATTATATTTGGATAATAGTGCTCTTTTGTTTTATGGTTCCATGGTATGTATTACTTAGTAAGAAATCAGGCAGAGTGCTAAATCAGAGTGTTACATTAGATAACAATAGTTATATAACCTCAAAACTCAGTAACAACAGCGCATTGAACTTACAACTAATAGAAAATACAGCACAAGGTGGGGCTTTAACTGCCCTGCCTTATAAAAATATTAGTTATTTTAACCCTGAAAAATTTGTAGAATTTACTGGTTATGTCTGGCTTGTAGGTGCCATAGTATTTTTTGCATGGTTTTTGATAAGGTATATTTGGTTTAAAGTGATAGTTATAAGAAGTTCACGAAAATGTTCAAATGAATATTGCAGGAGAATGATTGAAAGGTATTGCAATCTAAGAAAAATTCCCAAAAAGATAAAGATATTAGAAAGTGATATTATACAAACACCTATGTTAATCGGAATAATTACTCCGATCCTAGTAATACCTACAAAGGACATAGTAAGAGAAGATTTAAGATTAATCATAAGACATGAACTTGTGCACTTCAAGAGAAAAGATGTACTAATTAAATGGTTAAGCAAATTGATAAATGCACTTCATTGGTTTAACCCCTTGGTATATTTTGCAGTTTTAAAGCTAAATAGAGAATGTGAATATTCATGTGACGAAGAAGTAATAAGAAAGCTTAAGAATGATGGCAAAAGAAGGTATGCAGAGGTACTTTATAACACACTTTTGGTGAGTATAGGCAGTGGAGCCGGCGCGGCATTTGGTCTGGTAGGTAGAAAAGAAAGCATTGTTGAGAGATTTAGGTTTATTATGAGTTTGGAGGCAAGGAAAATGAGCAAAGGTGCAAAGGTGTTTGTTGTGGTGTTAGTATCAACAACAATATTCTTAAGTGCATTTGTTCAAATATGGGCAAAAGATATTTTGAGTTTTGATAGCGATGAGATAGAGGCAATCAAATCAACTATAGAAGGATTTTATGAAACACAGTACAAAGCTTATCTTCAAATGGAGTATATAGATATAACACCGTACTTGGATATGTCAAAGATACAGAATCATAATAAAGTTGTTGCATTAAAAATGTTAGTATTCAGAAGAAAATATATAGACGAAAAAAAGTACTGTTATGTTGAGAAGAGACATTTTCCATATGAACTTCATTATAAGAACATAGAGCTTGATGGCAACAAAGCCAAGGTAGTTATTGACTTAGAGATAAAACTAAAAGAAGCATATCCACCGTTTATTTCATATGGAGAAAATATTTTTGAATTAGAAAAGCAGGATGGGACATGGAAATTAATAAAGCATATCTATGACAAATGGGCCTTAATGCATTATGAATTCTCTACTGACCAAAAATTACCAGAATCTGATTATGAGCAGATAAAAAAGCAAATAGATAGGGAGTTTAGAATTGAATAATAACTTACATGATGATATTTAAAAATGGAGGCGAAAAGTTATGTCGTACATTCTTATTTTCAATAGTTCCTGATTAAACAGAAAATAATAGTTTCAAAAAATTTATTATTTAATTTAATCTGAAAATCATATAGAACTAAAAGAAGGGGGATATTTTAAATGAGAAAAATTGTATTGATTTTATTATGCTTCATTCTAATAATGCCAAATTCCATTGCCTATGCAAACTTATATTTTTTAAAAAACTCTGAAGAAGATAACATAAAAAACATTATCGAATCTTTTTACAATACTCAGTACGATGCATATTTACAAATGGAATATAAGGATATAACACCTTACCTTGATATGACTAAAATACAAAAATCAAAACAAAGTAATAGCTCTGAAAAATTTAACAGCAAGAAGAAAGTATATTTATCAAAAAGGTTACTGTTACATCGAAAAGAGACGATTTCCATTAGAGTTCAATTACAAAGCTATTGATATAAACGGTAATCAAGCAAACATCATATTAGAAATAAAATTAGATGCACAGAATGCATATCCACCTTTTATTTGTGGTGGCGAAAATATATTTAAGTTAATAAAAATGGAAGATGGCTGGAAAATTACAGAACATGATTATGAAGATCTAAGTTTCTATGAAATTTCAAAAGAAAAATTAATAAGAGAATTTCAACCGAAAGAATTAGCTGAAATGATTGATCAAGAATTTTCTCCTGATTTGAAAAAAGAATATAAAAACTTCAGTGATGTTGAATTGAAAAACAATGTTGGAATTCTCAGTTTGCCAGCAGTAAATCATTATTATAGTACATCAAGGGCTGTTGAATATGCAAACAAATACGTATATAACCGTAATACCAAGTTTTATGATGCAACCTCTGGAGGAGGAGATTGCACAAACTTTGCATCTCAAGTTTTATGGTATGGATTTGGAGCAAATGATACTATGAACGATATATTAAACAAAGTGATGATGGTTCCTGGTTCATATGAAGAAGGATGGTATGCTGGTCCTGGTGGAGGCTCAAAAAATTGGGAGAGTGTTGAAGCTTTCTGGACTTATATGACAAGCTTTAAGTCCATTGATACACCTGGACCACGCGTTGTTGTAGTAGACAGTGTAAATTCATTAGATAATGGAGGAATAATGCAAATTGATTTTTCTAATGACGGAAGATTTGAGCATACAGTAATTCTTGTAGATAAAACTACCTTGAAATTTGCTCAGCATACACCAAATACCTATCGTTATTATCAAGAGTACACAGGTGCAAAAAGATATTTTAATCCGTATTATTTTAGAGAAATAGAATAGAATGTAATAGATACAATCTTATTTCCCACTATCTTCAAAGATTGCACACCTTCAGAATAGAAATTTGATTATGAATATTTTCCACTGTTTATTAATGTTTTTCTGAAGGTGTGCTTTTATTAAGAAATTAAGAAATTATAAAATGGGAGGCGAATACATTGAAGATAAAAAAAGTTATTCCATATATTTTATTATTCACACTAATGATGCTAAATATAAGCGGGTGCACAAGAAAGGGTTTTACAAAAAAAGAAGATGAATACCATAAAGCTCAAAAAATAGCTGTTTCAGCATTGTCAGATGCTTTTTATATGGTTAAAAATAAGAATTTTAATGTACTTAAATATAAAAAACATGATAATTGGTATCTATTTTTATTTTATATGACTACCGATAATGCACCCCAATATTTATTATGTTTGGTTGAAAACAATAAAGCGTTATGGTATGCACCTGCTGATCCAGCAATGAGTATGGGATTTGGAGTAAATCGGGTCAAATACAAAGGTAAAAGCATTTATTTTTGCAACCTAAATACTTCCACTTGGATACCATCAACAGGTGCACGAAAACCTACTAATTACACTAAAATGATATTTGAATTTGAAAATGGGACAAAACTAATAGAAAATGTAAAAGGTGATAAAGGATATATTGTTATCGTAGACGGTTATAAAAAGATGAAAGACTTAATCTTATATAACGCAAAAGGAGAAATAGTAAATAGATACGAAGATATAGGTTATGACTGTTATGAGTGTAAGGTAGTTGGGTTTAAATCGAAATAACTCTTACTTTTTGATTAATTACCAAAGTTTAAAGTATATTCAAGGATGCTTTTTAAAGTTTGTTTCATGTTTAAAAAAATCAAACTAAAAGATTATATATGAGGTTTTATATATACAGCTTTACAAATTAAATGATCTGAAAAATATTTTAAAACTTCTTTACAAGTCAATTTTACAGATGTATAATATAGGTGTAACTACAAATATAAAATAATATCGGTTATCTTAATAAATATGAGTAAAAAAATATTCTTACCATTAGGAATTAAAGTTGAAGGCTTTGAAAATTTTGATTGTTTCAAATAACATAGGCTTTAACCTTCTTGAGCGCTTAAGAGGGTGTGCAAATAAAAATAAAGGAGGGCATTTACTATGAAAAATTTCAAAAAAATAATAACTTATTTGACAGTTTGCAGTCTGGTTCTATTATCGATTTTATCCTTTTCAACTGTCAAAAGCAAAGCACTTGGAAGTGGAGAAGAAAAAGACAAACTATGGTTTTCAAGCTTTGAAAAAGTTGTTAGTATTCCAGTGTCTGAAAAAGGGATTGAATATGTTTCAGATATGACTGGAACAGGGGGACCAGATGCTTTTGATGTGAAAGGTGATAAAGTGTATATTGTTGATAATGCGCATCACAGAGTTTTAATTTACAACAGGATTTCCGGTGAATATATTGAAGAAGTTAAACTTCCTGAAAGTATAATATGGGTGTCGAATATATCAGTTGATGAGAAAGGAAATTTATATTTATTGGGTGGAAGTTATTATGGAAACTGTCTTGTAACGATAACAAGTGGCAAAATTAGAATTAGTAGCTTGCCAGATACTCAGCAAAGAGGTAGTTGTATAACAATTTCAGGTTTTGGTTCTGACGAAAATGGACCATATGTTGTATATGCAGATTTGAAAGAAACAAGAACATTGAAATTTGGGAATGGAACAGACAAGACAAATAACTTGGATGCAGGTAAACCAAAGAGTGCTACAGTTGTTGAAGAGAAAAAAGGCTCTTTAGCACGTGATAAAGCTATATGGAAACTAAATATTCAAGGTATGAAACGTTTAGGTGGTCAGGTTATAACACCAGATGGAGAGGTTGTGACTGTTGCTTTTCCTTCACAGTATCAATTAGGAACAAATGGTTACATGGGAACAATTGGCAACATAGTATATTGGAAATTAGAAGATGGCAAAAGCTATGCGATTGTAGGTTATGATAAAAAAACTGGGGAGATAGATAGAGCCATTAAAATACCTTTAGATGTTTACAATGTTATTCCTAAAAAAGGCTTTCTAATAGAAGGCAATGATGTTTATGTTTTGATACCATCTCAAGAAAATGTCTATGTACTTAAAGTAACTTATTGGCAGTCAGCTGATGAATTTATAAAAGAATTAGGAATGAATTCAGTATGATTTCGACAATGAAATTCTACAAAAATATGTAATTAAGAATATAAATACAAATGCACCCGGTTATATATAGGTTATTGTTGGAGGAAAATTCATGAAAGAAAAATTAAATATGTGTGGTAATAAAAGGGTAAAGTTTCATATCTTTGTATATGTCTCTATATGCTTAATAATTATAAGCATGATTTTCTTTGTTATAAATGCTCTATTAAGAAATGCTTCAGAACAGATAGGATATATTGAAAGGTTTGATAAAACCGAAAATGGAGACTTTTTTGCTTTATTCTATGGAAAAATATGGTATAATAGTGGTAAAGAGGATTTGAACTTCAAAGTCAAAATGAGCCGCAATGAAATAAAAGGTTTAGATTATTTTCCTGTACGCTTATTTGCATGGGGAAAAAATCAGGTAGCTTATTGTGGTGAGGATTTGAAAGAGTTAATTTTAGTTGATTACAAAACTAAAAAAGAAGTTTATCGAAACCGAATGCCAGAAATGATAAAATATATCAGTGCTAATAAACAAACAGGTGAGTTTGTTATTGCCACTGAAAAAAGACTGTATCTTTTGAAATCAGAGTATGTTCCAAAAAACAAAATATATACTTTTTCACTAAAACAAGTTGCAAGAGGTTCATTTTGCTGGCCAGTTCTTTCACCAAACGGAAAGTATATTGCCTGTGGTGAGATGGATAATAAAGAAAATGATGCTGCTACCTCGCTGGTTTTGATTGATTTAAATAAAAATATTAAGAAGAAGTTACTTTCCGAAAGATTTGGAGATTTACCAATCAATAATGTATATAGAATTATTTACTCTATTGCATGGAGCACGGATAGCAGATATATTGCAATCAGTACTTCAACTCCTGCTGATCCATCATATATTTGGGTTTCAGTTGCTGACGTATTAACAGGGAATGTAACAGAGTTTACGAAAAATACAGGGCTGTGCTCTCCGCCTGTAAATTCTTTTTCAGAAGATAAATTTATTTTCTCACAGGGAAGTCCTGGATATAAAGAATTTGGTGACTATTCAAATATTAGAGACCCTTTTAGAGCAAAATTAGTGCTATTAAATATTAAAAATGGAAGTTTAGAATATATTAGCGAAATTCCAAAAAATATAAATACCTACTGGCCTGTTGTTGGTTTAAATGGAATATACTTTACTGATAAAGGCGGATACTTTTCAAGTGGAGAAGGGTGTTCAATTTACAAGCTAAAAAGCAAAAGAGTAGTTCAGTTATTTAAAGTTAAGGGAAATTTGGTGGGTTATGATACTGTTCGAATATATTAGAGCTGACAAACAACAATCACCAAATTTCCTCTTTAAAATAAGTTTTAAATAAGTCAGATAAAATCAATTTTAAATTCAATGTATGGTAAGATTATATGGAAAGTTGGCTATCATAGACAAAGATTTATAATCACAAGTACAAAAAAGTGGTGATTCAGTGCAAAAATTCTAAGTTTCTTGTTTGTTTTTTGAGTGTAATTATAATGAGAAAAAGTTGAGTCTTTATAATTGTGTAAAAAGGGATTGAGCCACCAGACTACAGCAAAAAACCATCTATTATAGTAAAAATAGAATTTGTGTCCATATTATATTTTATAGGGACTGTTTATCAGTTATTGCTTGAAAAATCGCTTATGATCCATTTGTTTTTAATTTTCTCAACCAAGAGAACCATTTTTTTAATATCACCATAAGGGTCAGCTGGATTTATGGTGTAAGAGTCTGTGAAACAGTACACAAAATAAAAATATCCTTTTTTGTTCCAAATAACGGTTTTCTTGGGGTCAGCAGGTTCTACCTTATAGTAACAGGTATAAGTATCTTGTGTAGGTTTGGAAAAGAGTATTTTTAGGACTTTCTCAGATACAAATGAATATATATCTTTGTTTGAAGCAAGGCCAAGGATGCTTTTGTGATTGGCTTCATTTAGCACAGCTTTAATAATTTTATAATGTACTTGCCTTTCTGCTTTTACTTTACTTATGTTGCTGTCCACAGTTGAGTTGTTTATATTCTTTTCTTCAACAACGGGTAAAACTGAGATGATATCTGCTATAAATTTCTTCTTGTTTTTCATAATATGAATTCTCTCGGAGCTATTGTCTTCTGGCTTATGCTTATTTAAGATTGTGTCAGCCTTAATGTGAGAGATTTTTAAACTAATACTTAATAATACCAATGATCCAATGAGAATTAAAGAAAATATTACCATTGAATTACGAAATATTTTTTGCATTTGGTTAATCCCCCTTAATTTTACTTTATATTACTTCCTCGAAAACTTAGTTTATAAATATTATACTACATATGTAGATGAAATGCAATTGTAAGCAAAAAAGCAAGAACATTATTTCAAGTGCTAATTCTTTATAACTACAAAAAATAAACGGGGTACTCAATTCTTACAATACCCCGTTTTTTGACAGACTACTTTTCTTTAAGTTTTAAAATACCCTCCTCAAACGGTGGAAAAACAACACCTTTTTCTGTAACTATAGCAGTAATGTTCTCAGCCGGTGTTACATCAAATGCAGGATTAAAAACCTTCGATTCATCCGGGACAATCTTTTTACCATTGAAAAATCTTATTTCATCTTCGCTTCTCTCTTCAATAGGAATTTCTGAGCCTGATTTTATGTTAAAATCAATGGTTGATACTGGTGCTGCAATGTAAAATGGAATGCCATGGTGTTTTGCCAAAACAGAAAGAGAGTAAGTTCCAATCTTGTTTGCCGTATCTCCATTTAAAGCAATTCTGTCTGCACCCACAATAACGCAATCAATTTTTCCAAGTTTCATAAGATAACCTGCCATATTATCACAAATAACTGTGTTAGGAATACCGTCTTCAGAAAGTTCAAATGCTGTGAGCCTTGCCCCCTGCAAATACGGCCGTGTCTCATCTACATAAACATGAATATTCTTGCCGGTAAAGTGAGCTTCACGTATAACACCAAGTGCAGTTCCATACCCACCTGTTGCTAAAGCTCCTGCATTGCAGTGAGTAAGGATATTTGCACCCTCTTTTATAAGTGTATTTCCATGTTCACCAATCTTTTTATTGATACTTTTGTCTTCATCTTCTATTTTCCTTGCCTCTTGTAGCAGCAAACTATAAATTTGGCTTTGAGAAAGATTTCTTGCCTCTTCAAAAATCTTTTTCATCCTCTCAAGTGCCCAGAAAAGATTTACAGCTGTTGGTCTTGAGCTTGCGAGATAGCTTATGACCTCATAAATTTTAGTGGACTCCATATTCTTTTCAATTATCTCCTTAAAACCCAATACAACTCCATATGCAGCAACAATTCCAATAAGCGGTGCTCCTCTTATAATCATATCCTTTATTGCTATATATACATCCTGGTACGTACTGCAAACAAAATATTCTTTTTCAAAAGGCAGCTTTCTCTGGTCAAGCACAATGAGCTTATCATTTTCAAACTCAAAGTGTTTCATCTTCCTTCTTACTCCTCACAAACATAATCTACATCAATTTTTTCAATCATTCTGTATATAAGCTTTTTTACTTTGTCATTATTTTCTCTAAAAACTCTATAAACTTCTTCTTCAGTTACTGGTTTTATATCATCTCTTCCTTCAAGTCCAGCGTCATAGTCTGTGATAAGGGATATATTCACATAGCAGATACCAAGCTCTTTTGCAAGTACTACTTCTGGATACTGTGTCATGTTGATAACATCCCAGCCCATGCTTGAAAACCATCTACTCTCAGCAGTTGTGGAAAATCTCGGACCTTGTATTACAACAACTGTCCCCTTTTCATGCACAGTAATTCCAAGTTCTTTTGCAGACTCAATTGCAATTTTTCTCAAATATTCACAGTACGGCTTTGCAGCAGATATGTGCCTTACTTCAGGACCTTCAAAGAATGTGTCTTTCCTTCCCCATGTCCTATCAACAAACTGGTCACATACAACAAAGTCGCCAGGTTTTATCTCAGGCTTTAAGCTTCCTGACGCTGTTGGTCCAATTATCTTTTTGACCCCAAGCATCTTCATTGCCCAAATGTTTGCTCTGTACGGAATCAAGTGAGGAGGATATTGATGTTTTTTGCCATGACGGGGCAGAAAAGCTACTTTTTTGCCTGCAATCTCAACCAAAGAGATTTTGTCGCTTGGTTTTCCGTATGGTGTTTCAAGCTCTATCTCTTCAACATTGTCTTCCAAAGAATAAAAACCAGAACCGCCAAAGACCCCTATATCAGCCCTGTATTCCATTTCGTCTTACCTCCAAGAATAAAAACTTTTGCATTTCAAAAAAATTATATAAATAAAATGTGCAAAAATCAACAAAATAATTTATTGAGAAGGTGAGATGATGTCAAGAGACGAATTTGAGGAGAAATTAAATGATTTTATCTTAAAACTTGAAAGGATGAATTTTAGCTACTATATAGAATATTTGAAAAACCCGAAGAAAATAATTTTTACAAACTTTTTATCTGGTGCTGCACGGGGATTTGGAACAGCTTTTGGCTTTTCTATTTTGGGTGCTCTTCTTTTATATATACTTAACGCTATCGTAAAGTACAACCTTCCGGTAATAGGCCGGTATATTGCTGAAATATTGAAATTTGTAAAGTTTTATATGCATTAGATAACTTTAGTAAAGGAGAGATTAATATTGCAGCCAGCTGAAATTGAAATGCTAAAGAAATTGCTTTTAGACAAAAAATCTGGGATAGAAGGGTATTTAAAAAATACTAAAGAAAATCAGGTTGCAAGCTTTAGCACACTATATTCAAATGAGGTGTCAAACTATGACAATCATCCAGCTGACATTGCATCAGACCTATTTGAAGCAGAAAAGAACTTGAGCTTAAAGGCTGACATGAAAAGGAAGCTTGAGCTGATTGAAAAAGCACTCTCCAAAATTGAAAAGGGAAACTTTGGCTACTGTATGTCCTGCAAAAAAGAGATTCCTTTTGATCGGCTTTTGGCAATACCTTATACAGAATTTTGTATAGAGTGTCAAAAAGATATGGAAAAGCGAGAAAATTATCAAACAGACCAAAGGCCAATAGAAGAAAAAGTGATGGGCAAACCTTCCAACGACAAGTTTCCAAGTCAAGGTGAAGAAGAACATGATGGCACAGATATGTGGAGTATCCTTGAAATGCACTCCACAAGCAACGGTCCACAGGATGAGATTGTATCTAATGGAAGAAATTATTACAAAAATATAAATGATATTGATGACATTGTCGAAGAAATAGATAAAATTTCTACAGATAATTTTTAAAATAGAAGGGCTATCCAAAAAGATAATTGGATAGCTTCTTTAATAAATTACCTAAAAATCATGGATTTATTGACAAAATTCTTGTAATTATTATAAAATGTTTATAAGATTATTCAAATTTTTAGGAGTTAGGAGGGTTTTATATGAGATATTTGAAGAAATTTATTTCATTATTGATTGTATTGTTATTTACTATCAACCTTTTTTCCCCTTACTTTGTCAAATCAGATAATTTATCATCGAGAGATGCATCTGTATTTCAAACCTCTCAAAACTTTTCTCAAATCCAAAATCCCCGTGAACTTTTACAAATTCAAATTAAAAAAATTTCTACTCTCCCTGAATTATTTTATGACTTAAAACCATCACCTGAGGAAAAGGTCAAAAAGATATTAATTTATTTAACAAAAGCTGTAAATCAATTTGATAGTGATACCACAATCACTAATTCAGCCTTTTTTGACTGCATTGAAAAGGCTGTAAGGCAACTTGAATTTTATCAAAAGCACAGTAGCTTTAAGAAACATTATGATTCAACTTTAGAAGGAATTAAACTGAATCTTATTGCAGTAACAAGGATAGTTACAGAGAATCTAAAAATAGTTTGCGAAAATAATCAAACTATATTTACCCAAAAACAAAAGAAAGAACTTTTAAAAGCAATTGAAGAGTTTAATAAAGGTGTTGAATTTGAAGGCAAAAAGAACAATGAACAAGCTATTCAATTTTATCGAAAAGCATGGGAAAAGTTAAATGAACTTAATATTGCTATTTTAAAGCTTCAAGATAGGGATAATGATAAATGTCCAGATTTTTTAGAAGAAAAGTTTGGTCTTAAAACAAATAAGTTAGACACCGACGGAGACAATCTTTCTGACTTTTTTGAAATATTAAAGCTTTTTAACTTTACTGATGGAAAATTAATTGATACTGATAAAGATGGTATACCAGACTGGCAAGAAGACCCTGATGAGGACAAGTTAACTAATATAGATGAACAAAAATACAATACTGACCCGCTTTTGCCAGACACAGATAACGATGGTTTAGATGACTATTTCGAAATATTTACATTTAAAAGTTCTCCTTTGAAATTTGATACGGATGAAGATGGACTGAGTGACAAAAGTGAATACTTATTAGGAACTGATCCTAATAATCCTGATTGTGATGCTGATGGTTTACCTGACGGACTTGAGGAATATAAGCAAACTTTTAAAGACGACCAAAGTGGAACAAAAGTAGAAATTGTTGCAGAAGGGGACATTTCACCCTTTGTTGAAATAAACAATCTAAAAGACGAAGAAGTATTTTCTGAAATTTACGGAATAGTTTCAACACCAGTTGATATTGAAGTATATGCACCTTTTAAAGAAGCGACAGTATTTATACCAATTGATACAAGCAAAATCCCCAATCAAGATTTTCAAAATGTAAAAATGTTTTATCTTGATGAAGATTTGATGACTTTTGTTCCACTTGACGAACAAGGTGTTGATCCTGTAAACAAAGTGGTATGGGCAAAAACAAACCATTTTACAACATTTGTATTATTTTATATCCCAACATGGAAAGCAATTTGGGAGGTTCCAATAAATAAAGGCGAAAGAGAAATAAATCAACAAGTCAATTATATAGACCTTGTATTTGTGTTAGATTCATCTGGCAGCATGAGCTGGAATGATCCAAACGGTTATAGAAAAATTGCTGCAAAATCATTTGTTGATGCCTTGATACAAGGGGATAGAGCAGCTGTTGTTGATTTCGATGATTTTGGTTATTTACTGCAGCCTTTAACGACTGATTTTCAAGCCGTAAAAAATGCAATTGACAGGATTGATAGCTGGGGCGGAACAAACATTGCAGAAGGCATTAGAATTGCAAACCAGCAATTAATTTCTTGTAGTTCTGAGGATAGAATAAAAGTAATTATACTTTTAACAGATGGAGAAGGATATTACGACAATAATCTCACAACTGAAGCAAAAAACAATGGTATAACAATATATACTATAGGTTTAGGAACCAGCGTTGACGAAAATCTTTTGAGAGATATAGCAACCCAAACAGGAGGCATGTATTTTCCTGTATCTTCTGCTTCTCAACTACCACAGGTGTTCAAGCGAATAACTGAAATAGTTACAGAACCAATTGATACAGACGAAGATGGTGTTCCAGATTCTGTTGAAATTTCAGGTGCACGAACAGGTCTTGGAACAATTGTATATTCTGATCCATCAAATCCTGATACAGATGGAGATGGAATTTTAGATGGCTTAGAAATTGGACCATTGGTTTGTGCAGCAAACGGGTATTATTACAAAGCAACAAGCAATCCGAAAAAATGGGATAGCGACAATGATGGACTTTCTGATGCAGAAGAAGATGAACTGGGAACAAAGATAAATCTTGCAGATACCGATAAAGATGGTTTGACTGATGGAAATGAAATCAGCATGGGGTATTCACCCCTTCATAAAAATTATGATGGCGATTCATATCCTGACAAACAAGAATTCGAAAAAGGACTTGATCCTTATCTTTATGATAAAACTTGGTATGAACATATCAAAGACATCTTAGCTGGTGCAACTTGCGGCGATGCAGGTGAGATTTTAGTTCGACATGGACTTTTAGCAGAAAGAACTCTAAAATCATTTGGATATTTAATTGGTCAAATAGCTTCCGGATTTATACCATTTTCAGATATAAGAGATGCTGTAGCAAGTTTGGCAAAATTAGATTTTGCAGGAGTATTAACAAATTTAATTGGCTTTATCCCTGGTGTAGGAGACTGTGCTGATATTGCAAGAACACTTACAAAATTTATTAGTTTCGGTGATGAGTGCATAAGCATTGTATCAAGGTTTATTGTTCATAAATTTGATGAATGGCAAAATGTCTTTAGAAATTCTCTGTTTTTACCTGTGTTTGCTCTTTTATGCAAAGGACAAGACAATTTTGATGTTGCAAAAAAAGTGGTAAATGGAGATTATGATAAACCTTTGAAGGCTGTCTCTGAATTTGCTCAGCACAATAATTTTGATGAAATTGCATCAATTATAAAAAATAGCAAAGTCAAATTTTCTATAACTCAAGATATACAATTAGAAAACACCGAGAGCGTTATAGCAAGAGCAAATGAGTATTTAAAAAAGAATGGGCTCAGAAGTGCCCATGTATTTGCAGAAAGAGTTGCTGTTGAAGCAGCATATGAGTATTATACAAAGCTGGGCTACAAGTGCATTTATAAAGCCAAACATGGCGTTAAAGGTCCTGATTTAATCTTTCTCACCAACACACAGCCAAGAGAGTATCTAATAGTAGAAGCAAAAGGAGCTTTAGAAAACTCAAAATATCCAACAGTAGGAGAAAGCAGGCTATTTAGCAATGTTTATAATCCCAAAATAAGAACAAAAGAAAGATTAGCACAGCTGTCTTTTAAGTGGCTTTCGACAAATCCTAAAAGGTATCTGGGCAAAGTAGAAGAAGGCATGAAAGAGTTGCTTGGTGAAGATGTTGGTAAAAAAGAGTTTGATGAGTTTCAAAAATTTTTAGAATCCAAAGGAAAATACAAAGCAGCACTGTTTTACGCTTCGCAGAATAAAAAAATTAGATGGGATGGCGGATTTGACAAATATTTTGGTATTATAGGGGACGACCCAAGTATAGAATCATTTGAAATAGTGAAGATGATATTGAAATAGTATAAAACATTATCTTAAAGGTGAGAAACGAAAGAGAATAAAAATATTTGGGGGTGAAAAATAATGGCTGAGTGGTGGGAGATTAAGCTCAATCCTAAAAAGCTCAATAAAATGTTAAAAGAAGAGTTAAGCAGGATAGAAGAAGATGAGCAATATGGTTTAATGTATGATTTCAGGCTTATAGCAGCAGGAAGGTATTACATGTATCTTGGTAACTTTGATGAGGGGAAAAAGTATATTTTGAAAGCTATTGAAGCTAAGAAAAAACGTATTGAAGAAGCTATATCAAAGCTAGGCTATGGAAATGATGCAATAGCTATGAACAAAACAAGATTAGCTAAAATGTACAGGTGGATAGGAGATATTGAGAAACTAAAACAGGAATGCTTTGAGGCTGTTAAGATTTTTAGAAAAGTTTATGAAGAAGCAAAGAAGATGAACGACTCTTTAGCAAGAAATCCTGAAGTTTGCTCATATTTTTATGTCTTGTGGGCAGATGCAGAATATTACCTTGGTAACTATCAAATGGCTGTGGATGTTGAAAAGGTTTTTGCGAAAAACACAACAGGGATTGTTTCTTCTGCTCTTGCGGAGTATATATTGAAAAACGATGTGCAGGCACTGAAAAATCAGATAAAGATTCTTGTTGAGGGTATAATAGAATTTAGATGCGAACCTGATTATGATACAAATGTATATGATCCATGGCACTGGTATGAAGAAGCAAAGAAGATTGCTGGCTTGCCAGGTATTTTTAGTATATTTGATCCTTCTCCTCCTATTCTGCCGGTTTGCTAATTCATATTTGTTTCGTATATAATTTGATTTATAAGCAATAACAAATTTCATTTAGGAGGTAATTAACATGAGTACACCTTCTTTTATGTTTTTGGAATACAAATTAAAACTTTTAAGTTTACCAAAGAGGGATATTAAAGAGTTTGAAGAACAGTTTATAGTATTTATTCAAATTTTCTGTGAAGTGCTGTTGCCAGAAATGGAAGATTACTTTCCTAACAGTGCATTAAATAATACTTATTGGTCAAATATTTACTATGACTGGTCAGAAATCGAGAGACTTGAGAATAATGTCTATCGTGTAAAGTTGGCTTTTGCTCATGATTTTACTCTATCAAAAAGGGGGAAGAAAAAGTTTGCTGAAGAGTGTAAAGATTTTGTTAGAAGGCTAAATAAATTCTTTGAAATTTTTGAATTTGATGTTAGATTTGAAGATGAGCCATTTAATATAGAATACTACGACCCTGATTCTGAAGAGAATGACGACGAAGATTTGTTTTTATATGATGATGACGATGATTTGTTTGGCTAATATTATAATATCATAACATAGTTGTACATGATTCAAGGTGATTCAATGGTTTACTGGATTATAATTATGTCAACTTTTGTGTTAGACCAGCTAACAAAGGCAAGAGCAGAAAAATTTTTTGTATATAGACCTGTCAATTTACTGGGTGGAATTTTATCACTTACCTATGTACAAAACAGGGGTGGGGCTTTTTCCATCTTAGAGGGGAAAAGAAGATTTTTTATAATTGTTTCAATAATCCTCATTTTGTTTTTATGTTATGTGATATTCAAGTCAACAAACAATCTTTACAAGTTTTCTTTTTCGCTGATAGTAGGAGGAGCAACAGGAAATCTTTTTGATAGGATTATTAAAGGTTATGTGGTGGATTTTATAGACATAAAAGTAATTCCTGTCTTTAATCTTGCTGATTTCTTTATAACCTGTGGAGTGTTTCTTTTGATATTTTTGATTCTGAGAGAAGGGGGCGAAGAGTTATTTCTGAAGAAAAAACCTTGACAGTAGAAGGTTTTGACGGACGACTGGATAGGTATCTTTCAGAGGTTCTTTCTAAAACTCGTAGTTTTGTTCAAAAGATAATAGAAGAAGGAAATGTATGGGTAAATCAAACACAAGTTTTAAAACCTGCATATAAAGTCAGGAGTGGAGATATAATCAGAGTCGTGATTCCTGAACCTAAACAGCTATCCCTTGTTGCTCAAGATATAGATATTGAAGTTGTATATGAAGATGAACACTTAGCTGTAATAAATAAACCACGAGGTATGGTTGTTCATCCTGGGGCAGGTAATTTTGAAAATACTCTTGTAAACGCTCTTTTGCACAAGTTCAGTGGGAAACTTAGCAGTATAAACGGGGTTATAAGACCTGGAATTGTCCACAGACTTGACAAAGACACATCGGGACTTTTAATTGTTGCTAAAACAGATGAAGCACATATTAAACTTTCTGAAGAATTAAAATCTCATCAAATAAAAAGGATATATTATGCTATATGTGAAGGTGTGTTAAAAGAAGATAGCGGTGTAGTTGATGCACCGATTGGGAGGCACCCTGTAAACAGACTAAAAATGGCTGTAATTCCAAATGGTAAACAAGCAGTTACTTATTTTGAGGTTTTGGAAAGGTATGATAAATACACTTTTGTAAAACTCCGATTAAAAACAGGAAGAACTCACCAGATAAGAGTCCATATGTCGTACATTGGTTATCCTTTGCTTGGAGATAGTACTTATGGAAGATCTAAAAATGAATTTGGTATTCAAGGTCAAGTTCTTCATGCAGGTGAGATTAAGTTTGTTCATCCAATAACTTCAGATGTGCTGCACTTTTCAACCGAGCTACCTGAATACTTTCTTGAGATTTTAAATATACTGAGAAGCAGAAACAGTAAATACCATGTATAACATTAAAAACCATAGACAAACTCTACATTTTGGTGTTATAATGACTAAAAAATAAACAAAAATCGAATAGTGGCTTTAAGAGAATTTAAGACCTTTAAGCTGGCCCTGTGAGGCGGCAAGGTTAAAATAAGAGAAGTCGAGAATATTAAGCATGTAAAAAAAGCTTCTTGCCAATTCACAGGCAGGAAGCTTTTTTTGTGCCAAAGGAGGTGCTGTATTTTGGAAAAATTTAAAGAAATTATGGATGCCAATCAAATGCGACGGGCTTTAGTCAGGATTTCACACGAGATACTTGAAAAGAACAAGGGCGTTGAAAATATTTGCCTTGTTGGGATTCAGCGAAGAGGTGTAACTCTGGCAAAAAGGATACAGGAAAACATAGAAATGATAGAAGGTGTAAAGCTTCCTCTGGGCATTCTTGACATAACATTTTACAGGGACGATTTGAGTCTGCTTTCTGAACATCCGACAGTAAACTCTACAAGAATTGATTTTGATATAAACAATAAGAAGATAGTTTTAGTAGATGACGTACTTTTTACAGGCAGAACAGTAAGAGCAGCAATTGAAGCTTTGATGGATATGGGAAGACCAAAGATGATTCAGCTTGCAGTGTTAATTGACAGAGGACACAGAGAACTTCCAATTAGGGCTGACTATGTAGGAAAAAATGTTCCAACTTCGAGAAAAGAGATTGTTCACGTTCTTGTTGATGAGTTTGACAACGACAACAGAGTAATAATTGAACAGCTTGATAGGGAAATATAACCTTAAAAGAAAGGAGAAATTTTTGAAAATGAACAGAGTTGTTCAGGTTGAAGAAAAGCTTCCATTTTTGAAAACCTTGCCTTTGAGTCTTCAACATCTTTTTGCCATGGTTGGTGCAACAATCTTAGTTCCTATTCTGGTAGGACTTAGTCCAACTGTTGCTCTCTTTACAAGTGGTGTGGGAACCATAATATATATTCTTGTAACAAAAAACAAAATACCTGCATATCTTGGCTCTTCCTTTGCATTTATCAATCCTATTATCACAGTCTCTGCTTCACTTGGAGGAAAAGAATACGCTCTTGCCGGATGCATTGCATCAGGTGTTGTATATCTGATTGTAGCATTTCTTGTCTACCTGTTTGGAACAAACTGGATTGACAGGCTACTGCCACCCGTTGTTGTAGGTCCTGTTGTAATGATTATTGGACTTTCTCTTGCAAGAGCAGCAGCTGTAAAATCAGCAGGACTTTTCAAAGAGGTTATAAAAGATGGGCAGATTTTAGAAGTTGCCGTCAACGTCATAAAAAGTCCTGTTTGCTGGGTTTCTATATTTACATTGCTTGTTGCCGTGTTTGGCTCTGTTTACTTTAAAGGATTTTTTAAAGTCATACCTGTTTTGATTGGACTTGTAAGTGGATACCTTTTTGCATATGTGCTTGACTTGATTGGTATGAACACAAATCTTCTCAATTCATTCTATCCAAATGGCAAGTATATTCCTTTTTTGAATTATGAAGTTATCAAGAATGCAAAGTGGCTGGGACTTCCTCAGTTCACATTCCCTAAATTTTCACTCTCTGCTATTTTAGCTATTGCTCCAATTGCCATAGTTACAATAACAGAACATATTGGACATCTTCTTGTAACAAATAATGTTGTGGGAAGAGACTTTACAAAAAATCCTGGGCTTCACAGGTCATTAGCAGGAGATGGACTTGCAACAATTGCTGCAGGTTTTTTTGGAGGTCCTCCTAATACAACATATGGTGAAAATATCGGCGTTATGGCTATAACAAAGGTGTACAGCACATGGGTAATCTTGTGGGCAGCAATTCTGGCAATTTTACTTTCATTTGTCCAAAAGCTTGGTGCTCTTATTCAGGTAATTCCTTCACCTGTAATTGGAGGAATCAGTATCTTGCTGTTTGGTGTTATTGCTTCATCTGGTTTGAGAATGATGATTGAAAACAAGGTGGACTTGTCTCAAACACGCAACCTTGTAATTGCTTCTGTGGTTTTAATAATTGGTGTTGGTGGAACAAGACTTAAATTTTTTAACATTGAATTTGAAGGAATGGCTCTTGCTACATTTGTCGGAATAATCTTAAATCTTCTTTTACCAGAGTCAAAAGAACTCAAAGTAGCAAAGACAAAAGAAGCTTTAGAACCAAACAATTAAGGGTAGGGGTATTTTCCCTACCTTTTTTGTAAACAATCGGAGGTGAATAAATTGAAACATTTGCTTGGTTTAAGAGAGATTTCAAAAGAGGATATTTTAAAAATACTCAACCTTGCAAAAGATATGAAGACAATTTTAAAGAGTGAAACTAAAAAGACTCCTCATCTGCAGGGGTATTCGGTTGTAACTCTGTTTTATGAAAATAGTACCAGAACACGAACATCGTTTGAGCTTGCAGCAAAGTTTATGAGTGCCAATACAACCTCTATATCTGTGCAAACCAGCAGTGTGCAGAAAGGAGAGTCTTTGCTTGACACTGTAAAAACTTTGGAAGCTCTAAAAACAGATGTGCTAATTGTCAGACATTCAGTTTCTGGTGTGCCGCATTTTATTGCCAAAAACTGCTCATTTTCGGTCATAAACGCTGGTGATGGAATGAATGAGCATCCAACACAGGCACTACTTGATATGTTCACAATTAGAGAAAGGCTTGGAACAATTGAGAAATTGAAGATAGCAATCATTGGCGATATTCTTCACAGCAGGGTTGCAAGGAGCAACATTTGGGGACTTTCCAAGTTTGACAACCAAATCACAGTGTTTGGACCACAAACACTTATTCCACCTTATATTGAAAACTTTGCCAATGTTGCATCTTCTTTGGAAGAGGCAGTCTCAGGAAAAAATGTTGTAATAGATTTGAGGATTCAGCTTGAGAGACAAAAACGGGGCTTTATAACCTCAAAGCAAGAATATTACAAATTTTATGGGTTAAACGAAGATATAATGAAATATGTTTCAGACAACACCTTGATTATGCACCCTGGTCCTGTCAACAGAGGAGTTGAAATCTCTTCAGAAATTATGCAACTGCCAAATTCAACTATCAATGAGCAAGTTACAAACGGTATTGCTGTTAGAATGGCAGTTTTATACCTTTGCACACGCAAGGAGGGAATTTACAGGTGATGATATTGATAAAAAATGCACAGATTGTAAATAGTATTCACGACAAACTTGAAAAAGTTGATATATTGATAGTTGATGACAAGATAGAAAAAATTGGTAAAGGCATAGAAGAAAATCCAAATAAGATGATTGTAATAGATGCAAGTGACAAGTATGTAATGCCAAGCTTTACCGATATTCACTGTCATTTGCGAGAACCTGGTTTTGAGTACAAAGAAGACATAAAGAGCGGTAGCAGGTCTGCTGCAGCAGGAGGATTTACAACCATCTGCTGTATGCCAAATACAAACCCTCCTATAGACAACAGAGCAATGGTTGCGTATATAAAATACCGTGCAAAAGAGGTCTCACCAATCGAGGTTTTTCCTGTTGGGGCTATAACAAAAGGATTTTCAGGAGAAGAGCTTGCAGAGATAGGATTTATGAAAGAAGAAGGGGCTATTGCTATATCAGATGATGGAAAGTGTGTTATGAACGCAAATATTATGAGAAATGCTCTTTTGTACTCAAAAGATTTTTCGATACCTGTCATTTCACACTGTGAGGATACGAACTTGTCTGAAGGAGGACAGATAAATTTAGGATATGTGTCAACAATCACAGGACTCAGAGGAATTCCACGCGAGGCAGAATCAGTTATCGTTGCAAGAGATATTCTTCTTGCAAAGGAGACAAAAGCACATCTTCATATAACCCATGTGTCCACCAAAGAATCTGTCAGGCTTATAAAAATGGCAAAAGAATGGGGTGTAAATGTCACGGCTGACACATGCCCGCATTATATAAGTCTTACAGAAGAAGAAGTGCTTGGATTTAACACAAACGCAAAAGTAAACCCTCCTCTGAGAACACAAGAGGATGTTGAAGCTCTAATTGAAGGATTAAAAGAAGGTGTAATTGACTGTATATCAACAGACCATGCCCCGCATCATAAAGATGAAAAGAATGTCGAGTTTAATCTTGCTGCAAGCGGAACAATTGGGTTTGAGACTGCATTTTCTGTGCTGTTCACATATCTTGTTGAGAAGAATGGGGTTGAATTGGGGAAAGTGGTTGAGCTTTTGAACCAAAATCCCAGAAAAGTAATTGGACTTCCCCCAAATGTTATAAGAGAAGGACAAAAAGCCAACCTTGTAATTGTGGATTTAAAGAAAAAGTGGGAAGTAAAAGAAGAAAACATTGTGTCAAAGTCAAAAAATAGTGTGTTTTTAGGAAAATTTTTGACTTCTTATGTTGAGACAGTAATATACAATGGGAAGATATTAAAAAAGGACGGTGTTTTGAATTGCTGAACTTTTCTGATAGGCTAATTGAGTCTGTAAAAAAGAAAAATAGTGTTCTTATAGCAGGAATTGATACAAGCATTGAAAATATACCAGATTATTTTATCAAAAGATTTTATGATAAAGAAAAAAGCGAGATTGACAATTTAAAAACCATTTTGTTTGAATACAACCGAAGGATTATCGATGCTGTGGAAGAAAATGTGGTTGGAGTAAAGTTTCAGGCAGCATTCTTTGAACAGTACTCTTACCATGGATTTGAGGTTTTGCATAAACTCTGTGAATATGCAAAAAACAAAAAGCTTGTGGTAATCTTTGATGGTAAAAGGAACGACATCTCAAGCTCTGCAAAAGGATACTCAAACGCTTACCTTGGCGAGACACCTGTTTTTGGTAAAAAAATAAGGTTTTTTGAGTTTGATGCAATCACCACAAACCCTTATCTTGGCCAAGATGGTATAAAACCCTTTGTGGAAGACTGTGAGAGATTCAAAAAAGGTCTGTTTGTGCTTGTTAAGACTTCCAACCCTTCCTCTGCCGATTTTCAAGACCTGATGATAGAAGATAAATACCTCTTCGAATTGGTAGCTGAAAAAGTTTATGAATGGGGAAAAAACTGTATAGGGAAAGAAGGTTACAGTGATGTTGGTGCAGTTGTAGGGGCAACCCAGCCTGAAGCTGGTAAAAGAATAAGGGAAATCTTGCCAAACTCTTTCTTTCTTGTACCAGGAATCGGTGTGCAGGGAGGAAAAGTAGAAGATTTGAAATATTTTGTGGACAGCAACAACATGGGCATAATAGTAAATTCGTCGCGTGATATAATCTATGCATACAAAAACTATGTTCATTCTGATTTTGAAAAGAGTAGCTACTTAGCTTCAAAAAGTATCAAAGAAAGTATCAACGCAGCAATCTCTTAAAGAAATAAAATCTCAGAAGGGGTGAAACTTTAAAGTGCCACTTAGAAAAGATATCAAAAAGGTTTTGGTCATTGGTTCAGGACCAATTATAATTGGTCAGGCAGCTGAGTTTGACTATTCAGGAAGCCAGGCTTGCAAGGCATTAAAAGAAGAGGGTATTGAGGTTGTTCTTATAAACTCAAACCCAGCAACAATAATGACAGACAAAACTATGGCAGACAGTATCTATATTGAGCCTATAACCTGTGAGATAATAGAAAAGATAATTCAAAAAGAAAAAGTTGACTCTATATTACCAACACTTGGAGGGCAAACAGGTCTTAACACTGCTGTTGAACTTTACAAAAATGGGATCCTTGACAAATACAATGTCAAGGTAATTGGAACAAATATTGAAGCCATTGAGTTTGCAGAAGATAGACAACTTTTTAAACAGCTGATGATAAAAATTGGCGAACCTGTTGTTCCGAGTGAGGTTGTAAACTGTGTAGAAGATGGTCTTGCGTTTGCAAAGAAAATAGGCTTTCCTGTTATAATAAGACCGGCATATACCCTTGGTGGGACTGGCGGTGGTATTGCAAACAATGAAGAGGAGTTTGTTGAGATTGCAAGAAGAGGTCTTTCGTACAGTCCTGTGCACCAAATACTTGTAGAGAAAAGTATAAAAGGGTGGAAAGAGATAGAGTATGAGGTTATGCGAGACTCAAACGGATGCCTGATTACTGTGTGTAATATGGAAAATATTGACCCGGTCGGAATTCATACAGGCGATAGCATTGTTGTTGCACCATCGCAGACACTTTCTGATAAAGAATATCAAATGCTAAGATCATCTGCTCTCAAAATCATAGATGCTCTGAAGATTGAAGGAGGGTGCAATGTTCAGTTTGCTCTAAATCCTGATAGCTTTGAATATGCAGTAATTGAAGTAAATCCAAGGGTCAGCCGCTCATCTGCTTTAGCTTCAAAAGCGACAGGGTATCCAATTGCCAGAATTGCTGCAAAGATTGCGCTTGGCTATACACTTGACGAAATAGAAAATGCTATTACAAAAATGACATACGCAAGCTTTGAACCAGCTCTTGACTATGTTGTTCTGAAAATTCCACGCTGGCCGTTTGACAAGTTCACTTATGCAAACAGAAAGCTTGGTACACAGATGAAGGCAACTGGAGAGGTCATGGCAATTGGAAGAACGTTTGAAGAAAGCCTTTTAAAAGGGATAAGATCTCTTGACATAGGGCTGGACTACTTAGACCTTCCAGAGCTAAAGAGTTTAGATAACGAAAGTCTCTCACAACTTATAATCGAGGCTGATGACAGAAGAATATTTGCACTTGCTGAGGCTATAAGAAGAGGATATGAAGTAGAATACCTATACCAAATCAGTAAAGTAGACAGATTTTTCCTTCACAAGATTAAAAATATAATCGAGAAGGAAGAGAGAATAAAAAAAGAGGAACTAAACAGCAGTATTCTGCTTGAAGCAAAGAAGATGGGGTTCAGTGACAAGACAATTGCAAGTCTCAAAGGGATATCTGAAAATGATGTGAGGAGTTTGAGAAAAAGCCTAAACATAACACCGGTATACAAAATGGTTGATACATGTGCAGCAGAATTTGAAGCAAAAACTCCGTATTATTACTCAACATATGAAAGAGAAAATGATGTAGCAGTATCACAAACATCAGATACACAGAGAAAAATTGTTGTTTTGGGCTCAGGTCCGATTAGAATTGGTCAGGGAATTGAGTTTGATTATACTTCTGTACACAGTGTTTATGCACTCTCAAAGCTTGGCATAAAATCTGTCATTATAAACAACAACCCCGAAACTGTAAGCACTGATTTTGATACCTCAGATATGCTCTTTTTTGAACCTCTCACAAAAGAAGATGTGTTAAATGTCATTGAAACAGTAAAGGCAGAGGGTGTGATAGTCCAATTTGGTGGTCAGACAGCTATAAAACTTTCTCAGCAGCTTGCAAAAGAGGGTATCAAGATCTTTGGTACAAGCGCAGAGGGAATAGATATTGCCGAAGACAGAGAAAGATTTGACAAAATCTTGAACAAGCTCAACATCAAAAGACCTCCAGGCTTTACATGTTATACACTGCAAGAAGCACTAAGAATAGCAAACTCATTGGGATATCCTGTGCTTGTGCGGCCATCATACGTTCTTGGAGGACAGGGTATGAAGATTGCCTTTGACGATGACGATATTGTGGAGATGCTCAGCTATGCAAAAAATTTAAATAGCCACCCCATCCTCATTGACAAATACATCGTCGGAAAAGAAATAGAGGTTGATGCTATATCTGATGGCGAGGATATCTTGATACCCGGGATAATGGAACATATTGAAAGAGCGGGTGTTCATTCGGGAGACAGTATTTCACTGTATCCTGCAAGGAATATTTCAAAGTATATTGAAGAGAAGATTGTCGAATACACCCTCAAAATAGCAAGAGAGCTTGAATGCAAAGGGCTTATGAACGTGCAGTTTATTGTTCAAAATGAAGAACTTTATGTTATCGAAGTAAATCCAAGAGGCAGCAGAACGGTACCGTTTTTGAGTAAGGTAACTGGTGTCCCTATGGTTGAGCTTGCAACAATGGTATGTTTGGGGTATAAGTTGAAAGATTTGGTAACTACAATTAGGCTTTTGCCGAAAAAAGATTTCTATGCCTTTAAAGTTCCTGTTTTCTCATTTGAAAAACTGCCTGATGTTGAAGTATCACTTGGTCCTGAGATGAAGTCAACAGGTGAGGTTATGGGAATTTCGAAAGACTATTATGTTGCTCTCTACAAAGGGCTTGTTGCAAGCGGAACAAAGCTTCCATTAGAAGGTGGAGTGCTTTTTACTGTTGCCGACCCTGATAAAAATGAAATCATCCCAATTGCTGAGAAGTTTGAAAAGCTTGGATTCAAAATATATGCAACATCAAAGACTGCAAAACACCTGAATTTTTATCAGGTTGCTGCAAATTATGTTAAAAAAGTGTCTGAAGGAAGTCCAAATATAATAGATTTGATTAGAAAGGGAGAAATAAATATTGTTATCAATACTCCTACAAAAGGAAGGCAGCCGCAAAGAGATGGTTTTTTGATAAGAAGGTTTGCTGTGGAAAATAAGGTACCAATCTTCACTTCAGTTGATACTGCAAAGGCTGCAGTTGAAATTATTGAGTTTCTAAAACAAAAAAGAGAGCTTGACATATTTAACATAGGAGAGATTGATAATGAAGCTATTAGACGTTAGAATTGAAGAAAATGTAAAGATTGCAAATGATATATTTCTTCTGTCATTTGAATCTGAATATTTGGCAGAAAATTTTAAACCGGGCAATTTTGTGAATATTCTAATTGATAAAGAGAGCATTTATCCTCTTTTGAGAAGACCTTTCAGCATCTCTTTTGTTGAGGGAAAAAGAGTCTTTATCGGTTACAAAGTGGTAGGTAAAGGCACAAAACTTCTTTCTCAAAAATCAAAAGGAGATGCTATTGATATCTTAGGTCCACTTGGAAACTCATTTTTGACAGACACATTCGACGGTAAGGTTGCTGTAATTGGAGGGGGGGTTGGAATTTTCCCTCTTGTTGGTCTTTGTAAAGTGCTAAAAAATAGAGGCAATAAAGTTGATGTATTTCTTGGATTCAGAAGTATAAACTCCATGTTTTTGATAGAAAAATTCAAAAGCATTTGTGACAATACCTTAATAGCAACAGATGATGGCAGTAGCGGTTATAAAGGGAGTGTTGTAGAGCTTTTTAAAGCCAATTTTTCAAAAGCAGAATATAAAATTGTTTTTTGCTGTGGGCCAAAGCCTATGTTAAAGGCGATTAAAAATCTTAATCTCCCTGTAAAATGTTATGCCTCTTTAGAAGAAAAAATGGCGTGCGGGATAGGCGCATGTCTTTGCTGCAGTATAAAAGGAAAAGGTGACAAAATGTATCATGTGTGTTCAGATGGCCCTGTTTTTGATATAATGGAGGTTGAGATTGAATGAATTTAGAAGTTGAGATAGCGGGGGTAAAACTCAAAAACCCTGTTATTGCAGCATCAGGCACATTTGGTTTTGGTCGTGAATATTCAAAGTTAATTGACATAAGTGAATTTGGCGCTATATGTACAAAGGGCATCACTTTAAAAAAGAGGAATGGCAATCCCCAGCCAAGACTTTGTGAAGTGTATGGAGGGATAATAAATTCTGTAGGGCTTGAAAATCCTGGGGTCGAAGCATTTGTAAATGAAGAACTCCCTTTTTTAAAAGGCTTTAATACCAAAATCATTGCCAATATAAACGGTTTTACCAAAGAAGAGTTTGTTGAGCTTACAAAAATCTTGGGTTCGCTTGTGGATATGATTGAAGTAAATTTATCTTGTCCGAACGTGAAAGAAGGTGGAATGGTTTTTGGTAAAGATCCAGAAAAGGTCTATGAGATAACAAAGTCTGTGAAAGATGTGGCAAGCTGTCCGATCATTGTTAAACTTACACCAAATGTCACAGATATAACTCAGCTGGCAATAGCTGCAGAAAAAGCAGGAGCAGATGCAATTTCACTTATAAACACTGTGTCTGCTATGGCAATTGATATTGAAACAAGAAAACCCTTGATAAAGATGGTAACAGGTGGACTTTCAGGCCCTGCTATAAAGCCAATTGCAGTTAGAATGGTTTATGAGTGTTTCAAGAAAGTTAGAATACCTATTGTTGGCATGGGAGGAATTATGAATTACAAAGATGCCATTGAGTTTTTTATTGCTGGTGCAACTGCTATTCAGATAGGTACTGTAAATTTTATTAATCCAAAAGCTGTTTGCGAAATAAAAGAGGGAATTGAGGCTTATCTTGAAAGAAAGGGTTTTAATTCCATAAAAGAGCTTGTAGGTAACATAAATATCTGAGGTGAAAATAAAAATGTCGAAGACAGTTGTATATCTTATTCGCCACGCAGAGGCAGAAGGAAATTTTATAAGAAGGTTTCATGGTATTACAGATTCTAATGTAACAGAAAAGGGTAAATTACAAGCTCAAAAACTTGCAGAAAGATTAAAAAATGTCCATTTTGATGTGATTTATTCAAGTCCTCTGAAAAGAGCCCTTTATACTGCAAGCAAAATAGCAGAGGGAAGAGATATAAAGATTATAGTAAGAGAAGATTTGATAGAGATAAACGGCGGAGAGTGGGAAGACAGGTGCTGGGATGAACTTCCATTGCTTTATCCAACAGAGTATGAAATGTGGGAGAAAATGCCTCACAAGCACTGTATGCCAAATGGTGAAAGTATGTATGAACTTTTCTTGAGAGCAAAATCTGCTTTTGAGGACATAATAAAGTCAAATATGGGAAAAAGAATATGCATCGTAACCCACGGAACATTAATTAGGGCTCTTCTTACGTATATAAAAGGATATGAATTTGAAAGACTCAACGAGATTTTGTGGCAGGACAATACTGCTTTAAATATAATCGAGTATAAAGAAGGAAAATACCACCTTGTGGTTGAGGGCGACTGGTCTCACCTTGGAAAGGAGCTTTCCACAATAGCATATCAAGACTGGTGGCAACAGTTTTTAAAAGAAAGAGGAATTGAAAAACAAGATTTAACTATCATTGAAAGGAGAGAAAGTTATGAATAAAGAGGCTTACATTCAAATGTTCAAAGACACAGATGCACTTTTGGAAGGACATTTTCTTTTGTCCTCTGGAAAACACAGTGCAAAGTACCTTCAATGTGCAAAAGTGTTGCAGTACCCAAACTTGGCAGAAATGATCTGCAGGGACCTTGCACAATACTTTAAAGATAAGCAAATTGACGTTGTTATAGGCCCTGCGTTGGGAGCAGTAACGCTTTCGTACGAACTTGCAAGACAGTTAAATTGCCGTTCCATCTTTGCAGAAAGAGAAGATGGGATAATGAAACTTAGAAGAGGATTTAAGATTGAAGAGGGAGAAAAAGTTTTGGTAGTTGAAGACGTCATAACAACAGGCGGGTCTGTGAAAGAAATAATTGAAATTGTAAAAGAGTACAAAGGAGAAATTGTGGCAGTTGCTGGCATTGTAGATAGAAGTGGTGGAAAGGTAGAACTTGGCTATCCTTTGAAAACTCTTCTTACACTTGAGATTGAAACATATGAGCCTGAAGAGTGTCCGCTTTGTAAAGAAGGTATACCTATTGTAAAACCTGGAAGTAGAAAAAGTAAGTAGATTAATTTGCTTGCATAAATGATTAAAATTATTAATTCCAAAAATGATATTGACAGTTAAATTATAAAAGTGATAGAATATTATAAACATTAGTTGGAAATATGGAGGATAAATAAAATTTGAGAATATGTCCAAAATGCGGTGAATTAAATGGTGAAAATAGGACAGAATGTTGGAAGTGCGGATCTATTTTGGGTCCAGTAGATAAATACAAAAAAATTTGTCTGAAATGTGGGCGTATATACCCTCAAAAAGCAGAGATATGCGATGAATGTGGTGGAAAGTTGGCAGTTTACGATGTAGATACGAATTACAATAACACGAAAACTGACAGTAGTGTAGGTTGGCTATACATAGTTTCAATATTGTTTCCAATTGTTGGTATTATTTTGGGTTGTATTTATATAGCAAGAAGAGAAGATAATTTGGGAAAATCTTTGATTATAACAAGCATAGTTGTTATAGTTATTTCAATCTTTATGAGTTTACTCTTTGTCAGTTGTTCTCCTAACTTTTGATTTTTGATAAAAAATATAAAAAAATGCAGGGTCTTTTAAAAACAACTTTGCTGAACAAGATAACCCTGCATTTTTTTACATTTTTAAAAATCAGCCACCCAAATAAGCTTTTTTGACCTCAGGATTTGCTGCAATCTCTTTAGCCTCTCCGGATAAAACAATTCTACCTGTTTCAATTACATACGCCCTGTCTGCGATTGAAAGTGCCATGTGGGCATTTTGTTCAATCAAAAGTATAGTTGTCCCCTGAGAATTAATTTCTTTTATTATCTTAAAAATCTCTGTTACAAGTATAGGTGCAAGTCCCATAGAAGGCTCATCAAGCAGAAGTAATTTGGGTCTTGACATTAGAGACCTTCCGATTGCCAGCATTTGCTGTTCTCCGCCAGAAAGTGTCCCTGCAAGTTGATTTTTTCTTTCATATAGTCTTGGAAATCTTTCAAACACAAGTTCTAAGTCTTTTTTTATTGCCTGTTTATCTTTCCTCAAAAAAGCTCCAAGCTCCAAATTTTCTAATACCGTCATTTCAGGAAACACGCGTCTTCCTTCTGGCACGTGAGAAATGCCAAGTTTAACAATCTCCATTGAAGATTTTTTGGTAATATCAATATCCTCAAACAAAATAGTGCCTGAACGTGGTCTTATCAAACCAGATATAGTCTTTAGCAGCGTTGATTTTCCTGCACCATTTGCTCCGATTAACGTTACAATCTCTCCTTTTTTAACCTCAAGTGAAACAGAAAATAATGCTTGAATAGCACCGTAAAATACATCAATTTCATTTACTTTAAGCAAACTCTAAATCCCCCTCTCCAAGGTAGGCTTCTATCACACGAGGGTTGTTCTTGACCTCAACAGGAGTTCCGACAGCTATAACTTCTCCATAGTCAAGGACATAGATTTTCTCACATATGTCCATTACAACCGACATGTCATGTTCAATTAAGAGTATAGTCAAATCAAATTTATCCTTTATAAATTTAATAAGGTTCTTTAGCTCCTGTGTTTCTTGAGGATTCATTCCAGCTGCTGGTTCGTCTAATAAAAGGAGTTTTGGTGACGTTGCAAGTGCACGAACAATTTCAAGCTTTCTTTGTTCACCATAGGGCAGATTTTTAGCAAGTTCAAATCTTTTTTCATAAAGTCCAAAGATTTTTAGAAGTTCTTCAGCTTTTTTATGATTTTGTTCTTCTTCTTTCAAAAACTTTGATGTTCTGAAAATTGCGTCAAAAAGGTTATAACTAATATTCTTATGAAAAGAAATCTTCACATTGTCAATTACACTGAGTTCCTTAAACAATCTTATGTTCTGAAAAGTCCTTGAAATCCCCAGCGCAGAAACTTGGTATGTCTTTTTATAAGTTATATCGTAGTTTGAAAATTCTATTCTGCCAGTATTAGGGTTATATATACCTGAAATCACATTAAACACTGTGGTTTTACCAGCACCGTTGGGGCCGATTAGCCCGATTATTGCACCCTTTTCAATATCAATATTAACATTGTTCAACGCCACAATTCCTCCAAAATTGACTGTTACATTTTTTATCCTAAGCATTTTTCTCACCACCAATTGGTATCAGTTTTGAAAGTCTTATTTCTTTTGTCCCCATAAGCCCTTGAGGCCTAAATAACATAATTATTATCAAAATAAGTGAATATAAAACCATTCTCACTGCAGGATAATCTTGTAACAAAGCTGAAATTATTGTTAAAACTATAGCGGAGATAATTGAACCTGATATGCTTCCAAGTCCACCTAAAACAACTATCACTAATATGTCAATTGATTTAAAGAAGTTGAACATATCTGGTTGTATGAATCCAAAAGAACCGGAATAAATTGAGCCTGCAACACCTGCAAAAAAAGCGCCTATCATAAATGCTAAAACTTTATATAAAGTTGTATTGATTCCCATAGCTTCTGCAGCTATCTCATCTTCTCTGATAGCAATCATGGCTCTGCCAAACGATGAATTGATAATATTTAAAATAACCGTTACACTTAAAACTGTAATGACAAAATATCCGGTCCAGTCAATTCCTTGTGGTATGTCACTTATTCCACTTGCGCCACCCAAGTAATCTATATTCTGTATGATTACTCTTATAATCTCTCCAAAACCAAGTGTAGCAATTGCAAGATAGTCACCTCTCAGCCTTAGCACAGGAAGACCAATAATAAGACCACATATCATTGCAAACAACCCACCAATTAAAACGGTGAGATAAAAAGGCACTGGTTTTTCAAGAGTGGTCAAAACTGCAGTCGTGTATGCTCCAATTGCCATAAATCCTGCGTGTCCAAGGGAAAACTGGCCAGTGATGCCATTTATTAAGTTTAAACTTACTGCTAAGATGATATTCAACATTATCAAAAAGAGGTTTAGTTTGATATAATCATCTATAATGCCCACCTTCATTAAAAGCGTTATTATTAAATACAGAACAATAACAAATGCAGAATATACCAGAAGTCTCTTTTTCATCTTTCCCTACACCTTCTCTTTTATATTTTTTCCGAGCAGTCCAGAAGGTTTTATAATCAAAATCAATATCAAAAGGGCAAATGCAACTGCATCTTTGTACATAGAACTGCCATATCCACTTACAAGAGTTTCAATAATACCAAGGGAAAACCCACCGAGCATTGCACCAGGAATGATACCAATTCCACCAAACACAGCGGCTATAAAAGCTTTTAGACCAGGCAAAACACCCATAAGAGGGTTTATAGTGTTGTAGTAAAGTCCAACTAAAACACCAGCTGCTGCAGCAAGAGCAGAGCCTATTGCAAATGTATATGAAATTGTAGTATCAACGTTTATACCCATCAATCTTGCTGCATCCATATCTTGAGATACCGCTCTCATTGCTTTTCCTATTTTTGTCTTTTTGACAATGAAGTTTAGAATTATCATCAAAAGTACTGTAATAATTAGAAGGTATATCTGTTTGTTGTTTACCACTATTCTACCTTGGAACAGATGATAATTTTTTTCAGCAACAAGTCTTGGAAAAACTCTTGAATCAGCTCCCATTATAATTTGCATCAGGTTTTCCAAAAGTAGCGAAACGCCAATTGCTGTTATTAATGCTGAGATTCGTGGTGAGTTTCTCAAAGGTTTGTAGGCAAATTTCTCAATAAGCATTCCTAAAATGCTGCAGAACGCCATAGAAACAATCAAAGAAGGTATTAAACCCAGTTTCAAATATGTAACACTCAGAAACGCAATATATGCCCCAACCATAAAAATGTCACCATGGGCAAAATTTATAAGCTTAATTATTCCATAAACCATTGTATAACCAAGGCTTATAAGAGCGTAGACACTTCCCAATGTTATACCATTTATTAATTGTTGGATAAAAGTGGACAATTTGCTTTTCACCTCTTTCGAAAACTTTAAAATCATTTACAACAAAAAGGGGAATAATAACATAACGGAAGGGGCTTGCTACCCACAAATGCCCCTTCCAGTTTTTGCTTGCAGTTATTTATGGATTGAGTTTTTGTTTGAATTTTTGAACACCGTTCTTGAGCTCAATAATGACAGCAGATTTTTCGGCATTGTGATACTTGTTTATGTTAACAATTCCTGTGACACCAACAAAGTTCTTTGTATTTTCAATCGCTGTTCTCAATCTTTCCCTATCTTTTGCTACACTGTCAAACTTCAAGTTAGCTCTTTTGAGAGCATCTGCAATGAAATATCCAAGGTCATAACCAAGAGCAGCAAATGCATTTGGTTCTTGCTTGTATTTTGCCTTAAACTTCTTTATAAACTCTTGAACCTTTGTATCTGTATCTTGGGAAGAGTAATGAGCAGAGAAAAATACATTGGTAGCATTATTTTTGCCAGCCTTTTCAACAACTTTAGGATCGTCAAAACCATCTGCACCAAGAATAGGAATTTTCATTCCAAGTTCTCGAGCTTGTTTTATGATAAGCCCTGCTTCATCATAATACACAGGTGCAAACAGTACATCTGGTTTTTTGTCTCTTATCTTTGTAAGTATACTGCTAAAATCTTGTTCACCCTTGCCAAACGCCTCTTGAGCAATAATTTTTCCGCCGCCTTTTTCAAATGTATTCTTGAAATTTTTCAAAAGTCCTTTACTATAATCCGATGTTGCATCATAAATTATAGCTGCCTTTTTAGCTTTCAGAGTTTTCAATGCAAAATTTGCCATTACATTTCCCTGGAATGAGTCGTTAAAACATGTTCTGAAAACATATGTCTTTGTTTTGCCAGTTCTTTCATCAACTGTAACAGTATCATCTGTCGCAGAAGGTGAGATGATTGGAACTTTATACTTTGTTGCAGCAACTGCAGCCGACTTTGTGGCACCTGAAGTTGCAGGACCTAAAATAGCAAGAACGTTTTCTCTTACAGCAAGTTTTGTTGCAACATTTTGAGCTTCTGTTTTATCCGATTTGTTATCAATAACTACAAGTTCAATCTTTTTGCCGGCAATTCCACCTTTCTGATTGATTTCATCAATTGCAAGTTTTATACCTTCAAGTTCTTTTTGCCCATATTGAGCTACTGCCTGTGAAAGTTCTAAGTTGACACCTATCTTTATAGTGTTTTTTGAAGAAGCAAAAGAAATAGTAAATAATGAAAGGGCAAACACTATCAAAGCGACAATTGAAAAAACTTTTTTCATAAACAAGTCACGCTCCTTTTGAAAATTTTTCTATGTAACTTTCTTTATAGTTTATAGTATAAAATATCTTTAGATTGAATACAAGTATTCAGATTGTTATTTTCGCATAGTTGTAGACATAAAGATTCTGATGCTATAAAATTTTTAAGAAAAGAAATCACACATAAAAATAGGGGAGTGATAAAAATGTATTTTCCATCAGCTGGTCCACAAAACACTCAAAAAACAGTTGAGCTTGCACTAAAAACTGCTATTGAGAGGGGAATAAACCATATTGTAGTTGCTTCATGTAGTGGCAACACAGCTAAACTTTTGAAAAATTGTGGAAAGCATGTTGTAGTTGTAACACATGTAAATGGGTTTTCGGAACCGGGGAAGATGGAGATAAGCCAAGAGGCCATTGAAGAACTTAAATCAATGGGGTTTAAAGTTTATACAGGAACACATGTTTTATCTGGCGCAGAAAGAGGAATATCAAGAAAATTTGGCGGAGTATATCCAGTTGAAATTATGGCGCATACACTTAGGATGCTGGGGCAAGGCGTAAAGGTTGCAGTGGAGATTTCTGTTATGGCTTTAGATGCAGGACTGATACCATATGGAGAAGATATAATTGCAATTGGTGGAACATCTGAAGGTGCAGATACTGCTGTTATTATAAGGCCTTCGCATGCAGCTTCAATATTTGAGACAAAGATTAAAGAAATAATTTGCAAACCCTATGAGTTTTAAAAAGCCGCAGAAAGTTGTGAGACAGAAAAAACAAAAAGGTTGACATTATGAAAAGAAGAGGACTATAATAGTTCTTAAGAAAATATAATTGCACAAAATAAAAATTTTGTGCAATGAAGGGAATGAGAAAATGGATTTTTCGGGTGTCCCACCTTTTGTAGTCGATTTTTTAAACTATATGATTACAATCAAAAACAAATCACCAAATACAATTAAAGAATATTACTATGACTTGAGAACTTTTCTAAGATATCTAAAAGCAAAAGATTTGAATATTTTAAGCCAAATCGAAAAGATCGAGGATCTTGAAAATATCGATGTGAGCAGCTTTGAAATTGAAAGGCTCAAAACCTTAACCCTTAGCAATCTATATGAATATTTTTCTTTCCTTGCAACACGCTTTAACAACGGTCCATATGCAAGGGCCCGAAAAGTTGCCTCAATTAGAAGCTTTTTTAAATACCTTTACAGCAAAGCCAAACTCATTCCTGATAACCCTGCAAAAGATTTAGAGTCGCCAAAACTTGGTAAAAGAAATCCAAGGTATCTTACACTTGAGGAAAGCAAAAAGCTACTTTCTGCAATTGACGGTGAAAATAAAGAAAGGGACTTTGCAATAATTACCCTTTTTCTAAACTGTGGTCTTAGACTTTCAGAGCTTGTAAATATAAACCTTTCAGATATAAAAGAAGATATGCTAAGGATTGTTGGTAAAGGAAATAAAGAAAGAATAATATATTTAAATAAAGCATGTAGAGAAGCTATCGAAAATTATTTAAAAGTTCGCCCTACAGAAGGTGTAAGGGACAAAGATGCCCTTTTCTTGAGTGAGAGAAAGAAAAGAATTAGCAGAAGAACTGTTCAATACATTGTTGAAAAGTATGTGAAAATGGCAGGTATAAATCAGAAAAGGATTTCTGCCCACAAGCTTCGTCACACGGCAGCAACACTTATGTATAGGCACGGCAAAGTTGATATAAGGTCTCTTCAGACTATCTTGGGTCATCAAAGTATCTCCACAACAGAGATTTATACTCATGTAAATGACGATGACATCAAAAAAGCCTTTGAAAAAAACCCCCTCTCAGGAGAAAACCAGGACGTGTTGGACTCCTGATAAGGGGGTTTTATTTTGTGCACAGAAGTCTGTATGTTTTTACATCTACAAGTTTTAACACTTGCCCAGGATACAAAATTGCATTTTCTAACTTATTTATCTTTCGCACAAAAGAGATATAATCGCGAATGTCTACGCTATCATCAACAAAATTCTTTGAAATTGTCCACAGCGAATCTCCCTCTTTTACCTTCACAAATATCCAATTTAGATTCTTTTCTTTGTCAATGCCCTTCCCTTCTCCAATTGAAATCATCAAGACTGTTATAACAAATACCATAAGAATAAGCAATGCAATGCTAAAGCGAAACTTATTTTTTATAACAACTTTTGTTCTCATAAAATATTCATTCTCTCCGATAAAATGTTCTATATAAAGAATATCAAACAAATGTTTATATGTCAAGAGATGAAGATATAATCTGTTTAGAAACTTTATGTTTTTCCCTGCAGATTTATCATGAGTATACGCAAAAACATTTGAATCCAATCTCCTTACTTACTCCAAAAAAATTTACTATTTGATCAAAAAAAGAGTTTGAATTTTATCACCTACAACATAGAAAAGTTAAGAAGATAATAATAGAGGGTTGGAGCAAAATTGCCAGCCAACCCTCTTGCTTTTTTACTCCATAGTTCGATATTAACATTTAATGCCATCAAATACTTGATTTCTGGTTATTAAAAATTAATGTTTCTGGACAGTACCTAAGGCTCTCCTAATAAAACCTGCTATATTTTTTCCTTAATTACAACTCTTAACAATAGTCTGTTGCATCAGTCCAAAATCTTAACCTTCATCTCAATAATCTTCTCATATTTCTTTCCGCCTTCTTCCCATATTATTTTTGCTTTATTGTATTTTGAAACTATCTCTTTTACCTTTTGCGGATTTCCTTCAGTTAAATAGTAATATCTTACTGGTACATAAAATATTCTGCCTTTTTTAGGTGGATTTAAATTAATTATAAAATCTCTGCCACCTTTTAATACGTATTTCTTTTCAAATTCCTTAGGAACTATTGGAATTATAATAAAACACTATTTTTGTATCGTGGTCCTGTATTGGCTGCATCAACATAATACTCAATTATCCTATGTTTTTTGTAATCAGGCTTTTTACCATTGTAATCATTATCTCCATAAAAAGGCTCTCTCTCGTTGGATGAAAAATAAATCTTTATTGTAGGGTCACTTATTTTTAAAGTTTTCACGGGATCATATAAAGTATATTTTACTATATAGTAGTAAGCCCCAACTCCTGCAAAAATGACTAACACTATAATCAAAATTGAAAGTAATTTTTTCATTTTTATAGCCACCATTCCTATCCTTGCATTTTTAATTAATATATTATGTGGATATATCTAAACTGGGCTTTCGGATATTTATCTTTTAGGTCTGAAATCTGAATCCCAGTATCCATTCCACCACTCGTCCACCATCGGTATGCCCCCGCCTTCTTTTAAACACTGTGATACAAAATTTGTACAATCAGCTGAAAACTTGTGATATGCTTTATTATAGTTGTATACATACGTGTATGCATAATTTACTGCTCCATCTCTGTTGTATGCACCACCCCCTCCACCAGGAAAAGGCGTTGTACTTTTTGTACCTATTGAACCATCTTTATCTTCTTGTTTATCCTTTGTTGTTTTTTTACCATATTTCAAACTATATTCATATGCATACTCATATATTTTTTCCCACTTTTCTGGATCCTGCTTCCTCAATTCTCCTGCAGGGTCTGCAAGCTCAATAAGTTTTTTCCAATACTCTTCACTCCCATATTTTGCTTTAATCTTGCTGTCTTTCAAAATTGTTTCAAATATTTCTTTGCCTTCCTATACTTTTTTACCTCTTCAAGATGAACCTTCATAATTTCATCCGCATAATTTTCTGCTTGTGTACCTAAATTTGTCGATACTTCATCCGCTCTTGAGCTTGGAATAACAAACAATATTGATGATAATAACATAGTAACTACAACAAGTAACATGTAAATTTTTCTAACATTGTTTTTATACTTCATTTTTATAAACCTCCTCTTATGGAAATTATTTAGTTTTTATAATACAACCTCTTTGCGCGCAAAAGAGGTTTTGCCATACTGCTTGCATATTGTCCAATATAGACTTTTTACAAAACTTCCTTATTACTTCATAATATTTATTTGTCTTACATAACAGTAATTTTCTTTACTCTTATACCTACTGTTAGTTTACTATCTTTACAATACCCTTTTGTTTATGTTTTATTAATGTTATATCTATATTTTCTTTTAAAACCTTTTTTTGTTTAACCTTTTTATTAAAAGCTTACTTTGCTTATCCAATTTTGTCAATCAATATTTTACCTTATTTTTCTTTATTTTTCTTTATTACTTGCTATTTTTTAAACTCAACCTTATATAGCTTTATTTCTTTTAATCTTTCTCTTATTTTCTGTAAAATTTATTGAAAAAGTGAATCTTTTTGTTTTGTACATCCATGATATAAACAGTCTGTTACATGAATTTTTAAGAATATAAACCTTCTTTCTATGCTCCGAAATTTACAATTAAAATAATTTAAAATTCCTCTCTTGTTGAAAAACGTTTTGGGTAGAATGACTTTTCCATTCCTACCTACTCATATTTCGCAATTACAATATCTAATATCTTCTCTTCTTCACCTGAAATCTTATTCGTACTGATAAGTTTTATGGGTGCTAAAATAAAATTGTCTCTGGTGTATAATAAAATCACAAGACCAGTAAAGAAAGGTTTGGAGTTCAAAGTGGTTTTTATCATTGGACTTAACAGCAATACCATCCCATACTCATCATGTGAAGACAATGAGGTTGCAAAGCTGCAAGAGACAACTGACAAAAAGCTCTTTTATGTTGGTATGACAAGAGCAAACGAAAGGCTGTATCTGTGCTGCTCAAGAAAACCATCAAAATTTTTGAGTGAGCTGAATACAAAACTTCTTCGAATTGATTCTAAATGCATTCTTCGCAGTTTTTACAAGCTAAGAATTGATGATTACAGATACATAAACAAAATCAGAGACATTTACTGCAAAGAAGAAGAGGTTCGCCAGTGGCTAATAAATGAACTCATTGAAACTTACAAATACCCTGAAGAGTTGATTGATGTTGAGTACAAGCTAAGTATATTTTCAAAACCTGCATTTGTGGATGTTGTTGTGTTTAGGTATGACCAAAATAAAGAAAAAGTACCATTTATAATTTTTGAGGTAAAGCCATATCTTTCTGGAATAAGTTATGGGGTTGAACAGCTTAAAAGCTATTTGAATGTAATTCCAAAATGCTCTTTTGGTGCTGTAACAGATGGAAACAGCATTTTAATATTTGATAGCAGATTTGAAAATGTTGATGATTTCCCACACTTTGATATAAGAATGCTTCCTTCTCAAGTTGAAGAGTATGAGATTGTGGATTTTAGACGTTCCAAAAGCTACAGGATTAGAAAACTGGTAGATACAAATCATATTGATATGGTTTATGACGGACATTCAATAGAAATAAAACCAGAAGATGTATTAAAGATTAACATGTACGAAAAGGTTGCAGCAGGAGCGCCTGTTGAAACCTCCGATGAGGTAATTGGCAAGGTTTTTCTGCCAAATTCTATTGTCTCAGACCCTGAAAGATATTTTGCTATCAAAGTTAGGGGCGATAGCATGGTGGAAGCAAATATAAAAGATGGGGATATTGTAATTGTTCAAAAATGCAATACTGCAGAAAACAGAGATATTGTTATTGCATGGCTTGATGGAGAAATAACCGTAAAAAGATTTTGTAAAATGGGAAGCACAGTCCTGCTCATTCCTGAAAACAGCAAATATGAACCAATTAACATTAAAGAAGGAGAACTTCGTATAGTTGGAAAAGTTGTTGCTGTGATGAGAAAGAAGAGGTGATATTACTTTTTTAAAAACAAAAGGTGGGATTTTCAAAAAAAACGCCCACCTTTTACTATCTTTATGTTTATTTTGTGAGTAATCATCTTACTAAATTATCTAAACAAAATTTTTCCTTTTTTAATATACTATTGAAGTTTGAGAATATTCCTATTGTTTAATCTCTGATTTTAATTACTCATATTTAATTCTATTAGTAAATATTAGTTACAACAGGTTTGACATGTTTGACAGACTAAGTCCTATCCAAAAGAATATGGACAGACAGAACACCCATCTAAAGTTTTGATAAAGAATAACAAACTTACCACCTCAAACTATTTTAAATCTTCTTAATAAAAATACAATAATTACCACTAAACCGCCTAATCCATATAAGCCAACATTTTGTTTGTAAAGTGCAAGTAAAGATACACATTCTAAATATATTGGTATTATAATTGCAATTTTACTCCATCTACTTTTACTTTTAACAATTCCTAATGCAAATAAAAAGGCTAAAATAGAATATAATATAAAAAAAACTATCAGCATAAGAATATCCCCCAACTCAAAATAAAATTAATTATCTTAAAAAATATTTTGTTCTACTTCCTTGTAATTGTTCGCTAATCTTAGCAAACTATAGAGTAACTCCTATTTCTTCTGTAACTATTTTTATCTCTAACAGGTATATCTTTTAATTTAAAAAGTCCTTGATTATTGTAAATAAAGTTGTTTGTAAAAATCTACTAAACTCATTTTTTGTTCTTCTATGTCTCGAACTTTTATACCCTCATTCTGTAATAAATCTAAAACATCATAATGAGAATTTAGATTATGAACTTTTATAGAGTTATTAAACTGAGTTTCTACCGTTACATATGGTAATTTTTCTTTTATTAACCTACACGCTATATCAACATGCTCCTTTTCGGTAAAATGAAAAACCACTACTGTATTTCTTTTTAACAATTCTTCCTTATTTTTGTCTAATATTATTGAACCATTTTTGATAAAAATAATTCTTGAACATAACTCCTCTATATCACTCAATATATGTGATGAGATTAAAACGGTTATGTTATTTTCTCTCCACCGTGTTTTTAAGAGCTCTTTAACTTTAATTGTGGTGGTTGGGTCCAATCCATTAAAAGGTTCATCCAATATCAACACTTCAGGGTTGCCAATAAACATTTGAAGCAAACTAACCTTTTGCTTTGTTCCCAATGAATATGTTTTCGCCTTTCTTTTTAATATCTTATTTTCTAATTCAAAAAATGGTGCTAACCTATTAACCTCATCTTTAACGTTAAAGGCACTCCCATATTTTAATTTAGCATACAGTTCTATATTATCATAACCACTAAGTTTAAGATACAGTGCTGGTGTTTCGATAAAAAATGACGATCTTCTTAAAACCTCTATTCTTTCTTGTTCCTTAGTTACATCACATCCCAAAATATAACATTTCCCTTTTGGTTTTGGTAACCATAAACCCGATAATATTTTCATTAATGTGCTTTTGCCAGCACCATTTGGTCCTACAAGACCAACAATTTCTCCTTTTTCTATTGAAAAATTTATTTCTTTTAGAATTTGAAAGTTTCGAATTTTCTTATCCACGTCAGTTACTTTTATTACCATTTCCATTTGATTTTCAGCCAAGCTATTTTACCTCCTTCAGTCTCTCTCAAGCTTTATAATACCTTTTCCCTATGTTCAAATATTTTCATTGAAGCTATTACAAAAATAACTGTCATCAATAAATTTAACCCTATTACAATATAGAATGAAGCATAAATCCATTCTATTTCTCCTGGTAATGAATTTGTATATACCATCGATAGTTCCCAAGGGAATATTAACGACAACAACTTTAATATAGGTGTTTTAAGAATAAGTATTTTTTGACGAAAAATACTTATAACTATTATTATTGCAAAAAAGCTAATACTTGCAAATGCACCGTTTTCAAATATCGTGGAGAAAAACATGATAGCTCCCGATATAGCCAATATAAGAATAATTTCGGTTAATAATTGTAATAAACTACATTCAAGTAAGTTCAACAATTTTACACCATCTGAAACAGGATATATCTTGAAACCTATCACCTTATATTTAGAAATCCAGTTACAATACACATCGTAGTATTTAAAAGAATCTGTTATAAGATTTAAAACTATGAAAAATACAATTTGTATACCAATGACCAATGCGGACACAGTCAAAACAGTTGCAATAAATTTGCTTAAAATAATATTACTTCTTTTCACAGGCATAGTTTTTAAAATCTTCGCTGTCCCTTCCTTATATTCATCTGAAACTATACCACTTCCAATAAGCAAAGCTAAAACAATAATTATAAAAAATGCTATTCCGTACGATTGACTAAGTAAATAAGTCCATCCATCAAATTGTCCACCAACACTATAATATTTTTTCCTCTTTATATTTTCATTTAAAATCTGATAATTTACCTTATTAATTTCAAGCTCTTTATAGTCGCCTGCTTTCTGAGAAATTTCATACCTCATCTTGTAATATCGTGCTCTTTCTTCTATTTCCTTTTTAGGGTTAGAAGCATACTGCATTTTTAATTTTTCCTTTTGAACAATTCTATTCAATTCATTAATTTGTTCCACATACAATCTTTTCTTCATGTCGTCTTTTTCTTTTTTTAATTTCTGTTGCAATTCCTTTATCTGTTTTTCTGTATATGCAACATATTGCTTTGTAGACTCAATACTTTTATTCTTTTCATTATACACAAACCAGCAATAAAAAAGATTGAGACCAATTGTGATTATTAAGGCAATAAAAAATTTTTTGCTTTTTATAATTTTTTGGATTTCAGTATACAATAACAATTGTGTAGCCTCCTTTTATACAGTTTTATTTATTATCTGTTCCGATAAGAAATAAGTGTTTTTGCCAATTCGCTGGTGATTTTTACATACTATATTATAAAAACAAATTTGAAGCTGGTTTCCTACTATTCTTCAATATTTACGTCTTAGAATCTGAAGTTAAAAAAACACAAAAAATTTACCTAATTTTTCATTTTAATTTTTACCAAAAAAGAAGTCAATACTTTATACAAAATTATTTAGATTCTCTTTTTTTATTACTAAAGAGTTTTTATTTTTTAAAAAGTGCAAAAGTAAACTTTCATAATTGTCAAATTCAAAATAGCCATTCTCTTGCCAGTAGTTTACTTCAGCATCTTCATCTTCTCTCAACATCAAATTATCTTTCAATGTTTTGAAATAGTCTTCCTGGAAGGGATGAACCTTTATCTTCATGGGATTTTCTAAATATTCACACAATTTTTGGGCTTTTTGAAAAAGCTCTTCTTCAAAATTTGTTTCATCATCGACAACATTGGGGTAGTCTTTTGTATAAGCTATTGTTTCAAAAACATTTAAACCTAGTGCAAGCATTATTCTTTTCAAATAAAATGTAACCTCAATTAACGAATTACTACTTGCTGTTACTACTGGAATACCTATCTTGCCTAATAACTTGAATAAATGTAACCAATATGATATACGATCAATAAAAACTTTTGTTTGAGCAGATACATTTGCGGCATACACAGGAGTTGCTATAACAATAATATCAGATATTTCCATTGCATTTTTAATTAATAACATGTCGTCTTTCTCATCTAATATGCATTTCCCTTGTTTAAAACAAGTAAGACATCCTTTACATAGATTAATTCTAAATCTGTTAGTATCAAACACATTAATTTCAAACTTCATGTTTAAAATTGCTTCCATATTTGTGAGTAGTTTCTCAGCAACATAAAGAGAAAATGAATCATTTCCGTTTGGACTACCATTAAAAATAAACACTTTCATACTTCTTCCTCCTCAGTAAAAGATATGGGAAATACAAACTCCATAATTGGAAAAGCATCTTTATAACAAAGTCGAATAAATGTGTAACCAATTCCACTAATTCCATCTAACAAACCTAATGGCAAATATTGTGGAGTTGATCTTAGACTAAATTTCCCCTTTCGTTTTTTTCTAAAAACTATATATTTAACTTTTTCTTTGATAATTTCCATAATTGAATCTACATCAAAAATCTCAGAATATTTTAATAAAAGTTCAATATCTCCACTATTTCCTTTCAAAAGCTCATCTGTTTCTTTGAAGGGTTTAATGTACTCATATATTAATCTTTTCACATACACCTTAAAATATTCCTTATTGAACTCGTTCGAGCAAATCTTCAAAATTACTAATAATAATTCGAAAAAGTTTTGAGAAATAACAAGTTTATCTACCTGTTCCAAAAACTCTATAAAGTTATTCACAATATAATTAAAAGCAAATTTATTTTGGCATATATTTGCAGCGTCTAATAAGAAGTTAACATAATGTATGTATTTCTTATTAGAGTATTTCTCTTGTTTGACCATTGTAGACAATGTGGATTTGTCGTATACAAATGTGCTGTATATATCTTTACATTTCATTAAAGGTTCAATATTATACTTATTTATACAGTATTTTAAAAAATTCAGTATAAAACTGCTTTGGATTGTTTTTTCATTTTTTAACAACTTCTTAAAAAACAATTCTACTAAGTGTAGTAATTCTTCTTTAATATTGCTAAATATGCCTTTATAAATATTTGAAACCTCTAATAAAGATAATAAAATTGAAGCTACATCTTCTATCCTCTTAATTTCTTCTTCCTGATTTACTATATATATTCTTTTTTTTACATCTTTAAAGAGTTGATAAAACAATGTCTTTGTAATCTTCATATAATTCTCATCTGGAACAAGTAAAAAAGCATAACTAAGAAACAGCATAATACCACTTAACCCATAAAATAAACTGCTTTCTAAAGGTAATATAACATTAGTGTTGTTGATTCTGTCAAAAATTAAACCATTCCATATGACTGATTTTTCTTTTGCTCCCCAAATGGCATTTTCTACTAAAATGTTTCCTATTTCCATTATTTCTTCTGTGAGAATTTCTTTCTGTAAAGTTATGTTCTCTTCTATAATAACACCCGCATTTTCACATAGGTTATTCCCCTTAATTTTCTCAATTTTTTCATCAAAATAATTCAATGACGCTTGCAAAATTGATATTTGTTTGCTTACTGTCTCATCGTCTATACTTTTTATCCTTTCCTTTATTAAGTTAAATCCTGAATTAATAAAAAATCCCTCTACCTTTCTATTATGACTGTCTTCTAATACATTATCATTTAATTTTCGATAAAAAACAGGAATATCAAAATTCATCAAATCTTCTATCTCACTTCTAATTACAATTTTGTTTTTGTAATTTGCAACCCATAAATTAGCAAACAATCTTTCTAAATCTAAAAAATCTTGAGTATAACTAGGATGCGAATAGAAACTTAACATCTTATAATAATTATCTGTATTTTTCAATAATGTTCTACTCCTTATATTGCCTTTGAAACTCTCTTCTATTTTATATATAATTTCACCTTTGTGTATTCTTGCAAATTCTAATACTGTCATAAATCCTTTTAAAACTTCCGGTACATATTTCCTAAAATCTACTTTTTCACCTCTCAGTTTTGGAATATTCTGTGCTTCTGAAATTTCTATTTCTGAATAATCAAATTTGATGTTATCAATGTCTTTTTCATTAAGTACTAATGTTTTATATGGTAATTTTTGGCCTCCTCCACTAAATGCACTAACGTCCACTCCTTTTCCTGTTTTGAAATCAACAAAACTCATACACGGAATTAAACCCGAAGATAAGATTGATTCATTTATTTCTTTTAATGCAAAGTACCGCGCATCTCTAAATAACTCTTTTTGACTATTTTCCTGAGCCACAATTGTTTCCATATCAACTATTACAGGATACTCAGCATGGGCTATTAAATTTTCAAAATGTATATCACTACCTTTAAGTAAATAAACAAATCCACATAATTGTCCAAATCTTCGATAATATCTCTCTAACTCTTCTTCATTGTTACATTCAACATAAGGTATGTATTCTTCTATTGTGAAAGTTTCGCCATCATATAGGGAAGGAAATATTAAATCCAACAATTTTTTTTCTTTCGTTTCACACCACTTAATAAACTCAACTACTGTTTTTTGTAGAGACGAATTTCGAGGCTTGTATAATATCGGTTTGGATTTTTCGAATATAACTATCAAAACCGCACTGCTTTCTTGATGAAAATCTCCCAATATCTCTATACTAGTTATTCTATTGCTTTTTATTTCAAATCGTTTACTAATTTCTGTAAAATGTTTATCTAAATCATGTATAACTTTGCTGAAATATACCAACCAGTTAAGTGTTTTTTGTGCCATAGTTCGACCTATTACAGGGTAATCGTTCATAAACTTGTATATTCCTTTATTATTGAGTAAATAATGAATGAATAACTGAAATACATTTTTTTTATTTTTTATATTTTCACTATTATTCTCACGCCATAAGTAATACTCATAAATTAATGTCTTTATATATATATTCAGCAAGAAATTATCTAAACTATAAGCAACTTTGTTCATAACCTCTTCATTTATGATAATATTTTCAAGATTAATGTTTACACTTAAAAATTTTTCGCAAAACCATCTTGAAAAGAGTTTTGAAATTGTTAGATAACCATAATCCGTATTTTTTAAACTATTAAGACTATCCAATACTTCTTTCAAACACAAAAACCATTTTGCTTTTTCCACCTTTTCTCTAACAACTTTCTTTTGCTTTTCAGAAAGAACAGCAAATGCTAAATTAAAATCTTCTAAACTGATTCCATATACATCAATCATATGAAAAAAATCTTCTATTGTTAAGGTCCCTCTTTTAAAAAGCCAATTTTCAAAATTTCCTATTTCAAAATTTTTAACTCCAATTTCTTTAAATAATTTTACTCTCTCTAAAATGTTTAATGATTTTACAAAAAAATCATCTGTAAAATAGAAATCCTGCATTTTCTACACCCTTTCTTGATAAATAACCTTAACTTATTTTTTGGCTAACAATCCTATTACTACGCTTGCCACGCCGCTAATAGTTCCACTAATTAAAAACCACTTTGCACATTCAAAAATATAACCTTTCTTGCTGTTTTCAACTACTTTATACATTTCTTTTTCTTCTAATTCTTCAAAGGTTTTCCCTAAAATATCTTCAAATTGATTTTTATCTTTCATATTTTCACCTTCCCATTACATTGCTTGTAGTTTTAGCTTTTCCTCGACCATTTTAACAATTTTATTAGCTATATATTTGTGACTTACATTGTTTTGGATTTTTATTTCTTCATCTTTACATATCATATAAACTACTTTATCATATAAAATATTAGTCTCAATTCTTTGTTCCTTTAAATACTTTCTTAACAGAATATATCTTTTTAAAAATTTATCAAAATTATCATCGTGCTTACCTTGTAATGTTAAACTTGTCAAATAAGCTCCAATTAAATTACAAATCTGTATATAAGATTTTAGATTCTTTTTTTGTGTAAGCATTTTATTAGATAACTTTATAAAATTCGTAATTATTTCTAAACTTATATTATAAACAAAGTCTTCTAATAATCCTAACCCGTAAAGAAGTAAAATTTCTTCAATAATCTTTGTCATAATCAGTGAATTAATATTTTCAACTTTTTGTTTTTCTCTTAATTTACACATTATCCTTTCTATTAAATACTTTTTTATCTCTTTTTTATCCTCTTCATACTTCCTTTCATGCTCTGTAATTAAAATTTCTCTATAAAGTTCCCATTCAAGAAATAATTCATTTTTCTTTAATATATAAAAAACAGCTACTATATCCGGATATGTATTATAAAAATTATAGCCTCTATCAATATATACAATTACTTCCACTATCATTAATGCTATGGGATAAACTAATGCTATTAATAAAGACTTAAAAACACTATATCCCAAAATAAAATACAAAAGTAAAAAGTCCACAACAATTGAGACAATAATACCATTTAACAAAAGTAAAATAAATTTAATTTGTATTTTATAAAAATCTGTAACTTCTTCTTTTTCGATATTTGCAAAAGAACACTGACAATATCCTCCCACATAAAAACCTTTTTTCTTTTCAATACTTATTTTTGTTGAGTTCAAATTTGAATTTCTAAATTTAATTACAAAATTAAGTATTCCCATTTCGTTTACAAAAACTTTGTTTCCCCACAAAATTTTTGCTCCTATATAATGACCTATTTCATGAAATACTATTGTTGTAATATTTAAAACTATAAATAGAACAAATGCTTTTATAATAGTTAACATATTCTCTATATCTCCTTTTTAAAAATCACGGAAGAGGCTGTCTTTATTCTAATTTTTTCATGTAAAAATTCAATAATTTTATAAAGACAACCTCTTCCTTTATTACAATTCAATTCAATTTAATATGCCATTTAGAAAGAAGGATAGATTAATTTTTGTTAATCTTCTTTCCCATGTTTCAAATGAACAGCATCTCTCAATCCTATAAAAGCACTAAAACCACCGCTTACCGCCGCACTTGCAAGAAACCATGTTACAATTGGCAAAAATGCAATACCACCACATACATTTTCCTGCTCTTGTTTAGTCATACTCTCAAAATTTTCTCCCAGCAATACTTTTGCTCTTTCTTCACAAATTTGAAAACTCATTTAAGCCACCCCTTCATTCCATATTTAATAATGAAGTATTAAATTATTCCTATTCATTTTACAGTTCCCATCCTTTTTTGAAACTATAATAATAACTGATAGCACCAGCTGCCGATGCTCCTGCAGAAGCTGCAGTAATTTTTGGTAAATTGCTTTTTATAGCGCTGATTATTTGGCTCAAATCTATATTTATATTTACATCAAGAAATATAAAGCCTCCTGCTATAGAATACTTCTCAATTTGCTCAATTTCTTCAAAAGTTGGTCCAACTAATGAAGACAAATTTTCTTTCATTCTTTTCACACCTCCTCATTTTTTTGATTTAATTATATATCCCAACCCTCACAGCCGGCTGATGAAAGGGTTGTTGCCTCACCTCATAACCTCAATCCCAACTTTTCTAATACCCATTCAATCAACCGCTCCTGCTCAACCACTATGCTCATCTCACATGCCTGCCCTGCCCTCAAATTAATACCTTTTGGAACTTTCTTTACTTCTACCTCAACCTCATAAAACCCTTGCCCACTCTGGCTTGCTATCTTTATATCCTGCAATACCCTTACAACCTTTCCTTCCAATACTTTTAATCCATCTGCTCCTGCTATCTTTACCTTTGCTCTTTGCCCTATTTCTATGCTACCACCTTTTGTGTTTGGTATGTATCCAACAACCCTAAATCCTCTTGACCCACTGCCAACTATTCTGCCAATCTCAGCTCCGCTACTTACTACCGCACCACTGACTAGTTCAGCGCTGTATTCCAAATAACCATCTTTTTCTGCTCTTACTCTACAGCTTTCTATCAATTTCTCAGTTTCATCCAAGTTGATTTTCAGGTTCTTCATTTCATTACTTAAATTACTAATTTCATTATCAATCTGCATCAGCATGTCCAGCTTATATTTCTCAATATCTCCTTTTATATCATCACCCGAAATGTTTAAGGGAGTTAAAATAAAATTGTGTCCACTGTATAATTAGTGTTGAAATAATCACCAAAGGGGGGCTCACGATTATGGAGAAAAATGAAATTTTTGAAACCGCTAAAAATATGGCTATCGAGCAAGTATTAAATATGTATTGCTCCAAAGATGATCCTACTCGCCCAGCTTTAAAACAGCTTTTGGAAAACTTGCTCGATTGCTTTATGTTATCAGAAAGAACTGTTTACCTTGCTAAAAACGAAAACGATAAAGGCAATGGTTTTTACGGCAGAAAACTTGCAACACCTGTTGGCAGCCTTGAAATTTCTGTTCCTCGCACACGCTCTGGTAACTTTCGACCTTCCATTCTCCCTGACCGCTACAAAAGGGTTGACAGCTCATACACTGACCTGCTCATGTCTTTAGTCGCCAATGGTTACTCAGAAAGTTCTCTTGTCCAAACTCTTAAAAGCATGAATCTGCCTTATTCTGAAGACGAAATCGAAAAAATCAAAAACGATCTTAAAAACGAGCTTCAACTTTTCAAACAAAGAGAACTTCCTGAAAGTGCTTTTGCTCTTATCATTGACGGTTACCATTGCGAAATTAAAGATAACTCAAAAGTTAAACAAGCTACTTGCTATGTCGTGCTTGGCATTGATTTAGAAGGCAAAAAAGATATCTTCGGTATCTACACTTTCTTCGGCAAAGAAAACAAAGCCGATTGGATGAGAGTCTTTGACGACTTAATTACAAGAGGTCTTAAAAAAGTCTTAATAGTTGTAAGCGATGATTTTCCAGGCATTATCGATGCTGTTAGACTCGCTTATCCCCTTGCCGACCATCAACTATGTTTTGTTCACCTTCAACGCAATGTCAGAAAACATATGGCAAAAGATGATGCTTCCGTTTTCAACAAAGAGCTTGATAAACTAAGAACTTCCTCTGCTGATTTTGACGAAGCTATTTCAAAGTTCAAACTTCTTTGTGAGCAATACTCCTCAAAATATCCTCGATTCATAAAAGGTATTTGCGAAAAAGCAGAGTTCTATCTTGCACATATGAGGTATCCTGAAGATTTAAGAAAGTACATTTATACTACTAATGCTGTAGAAAGCGTAAACAGTATGATTGAAAAGATAAGAATAAACTCCGGTGGTTATTTTCAATCTGTAGAAGTTTTAGAGATAAACATATATTTACAAAGAGAAAACTTGCGTCGGGGCAAGTGGAAAAACGGAGTACCTATTCTTAAAAAATGTAGTTACAATATATTACAGCTCTACAATATACGCTATGAAATGGAAACACAAAATTCTTGACAAGTCTCATGTTTAACAAATCAAGCTGCCCTTCTATTTTCTGTTTCTGCAAAATCATCTCACTTTTTGACTGCCTCAGCTCATCAAGTTTTGAATCTATTTTCGATATTAAAATCTTCTTCTGTATATTACTACCATCCGATTTTGTCTTCACCTGCTGATTGTAAGCCTCTATTTCACTCAATATAAATTCCAAATACCCTATGTCGTATTTTTCTATCTTAATATGCTCACCCTTGTTTACAACTCCCTTTATTTCTCTTAACATGTTCTCAAACTTATCAATACTTTTAATCTTCTCATCCAAACTCTCAATCTGCTTTTTAAAATCCATTATACTGTATTCTCTTTGTACTCTTGCTTCTTCTGCAGCTTTTCTTAACTTGTTTATCTCATAACTATAGCTCAAGTACCTCAAATAGTATGCATTATTTTTATTCTTGAGACTTTCTCCATTTTCTATGCTATTTCTCAATTCTTTCAAATCATTAACTTTTTTCTCATATTCGCTAAGTTGCTGTTTCAAAAAATCTCTCTTATTTACATATTCTTCATCATCAATCTTAAATAGAACCTCACCTTTCTTTATATATTCACCTTCTTTTACAAAAACCTCTTTTACCTTCCCTCCAACATAACTTATCACCTTTGCTTCATCTTCCCAGGGTCTTATTATCCCTTGAACCTTCACATTTATATCAATTTTTCCTACCACACTCCACAAAACAAGTCCTATCACTAAGGCAAGCAAAATATATGTAATAAAAAGTCCATACCTTGGAATCTCTGATTCATACAAAAGCTTGCTTTCCTTGAGCTCTCCAAAATCATATATTACCTCTCTCATCCTCCAGCTGCACTCCCAACCAAACCCAAAAGTCCTTTTTGCTCAAGTCCCATCAGTTGCTCTCTCCACAGGTTATAATAATATCCTTTCTTTGCCATGAGTTCCTCATGCGTCCCCACTTCTACTATCCTGCCTTCATGCATTACCACAACCCTGTCGCATTTCAAAATAGTGGATAGCCTGTGCGCTATTATTATGGTTGTTATCCCCTCACATATTTTCTCTATAACCTTTCCTATCGCCTGCTCGGTTACAGAATCAAGGTTGCTGGTCGCTTCATCCATTATTATTATCTCAGGATTTTTTAAAAGTGCCCTGGTTATTGCTATTAGCTGTTTCTGCCCGCCTGACAAATTAGCTCCATTCTCTTCTATCATGGTATTGTATCTCAAAGGAAGTTTTGTTACAAACTCGTCCAGCGTTGTTAATTTGCTCACTTCAATTACTTCTTCCATTTTTAAATCCCTGTTTCCAAGCACCAGATTCTCAAATATCGTCCCACTGAACAAGAAAATGTCTTGTGATATATATGCTATCTTCTCCCTCAAATGCCTCTTGTTTATATCCTTTAAGTTATAGCCATTTATTCTTATCTCTCCGCTTTCATAATCATAAAATCCTAAAAACAATTTTGCTAACGTGGTCTTACCTGAACCACTCTCACCTACTATCGCTATCTTCTCTCCTCTTCTTATCTTAAGATTTATATCCCTCAGCACAAGCTGTCTTGTACCGTATCTAAAGTTCAAACCCTCTATCTCTATATCACCCTTCAAACTGGGTGATAATTTCCTGTCTTCGTCTTCTTGAAACTCACTCTCGAGTTCCAAAATCTCACTAAGCCTTTCGGCTGCAACTATTGCTGTCTGCAACATCGGCTGCAATCCTATCAAGTTCTTTATCGGGTCTACAAAGTATGCAAGCAGTGCATTGAACGTAAACAACTCTCCTATGCTCATCTGCCCATTTATTACCTTGTGTGCACCTACCCATAGTATTACCATAACTCCTACCGCTGCTATTGCGCTGCTTATATTACTTTGCAAATTGTTTAAATTCGCTACCTTGAAAACATCTTTCAAAAGCTTTACAAACTTGCTCTCTGTCTTAAAATTTACATCCTCTTCTATATTAAATGCCTTTACTACCTCTATCCCATTCAGTGACTCTACTAAATACGATGTTAAAATTGCATTGTCTTCCATCTCCTGCCTGTTCGCTTCCCTCAATGCCCTGTTAAATCCAAACACTACTGCTGCATATAGCAAAACCATCACAAGGGCTATAAAAAACAGCGTGGAATTTTGCAGGTATAAAATAATTGCGCCTACCACTGCCATTATGCTGTCTATCATTAGCGTCAAAGTTGCACCTGATACTGCATCCCTTATCTTTGACGCATCCATAAACCTCGAAATTATCTCCCCTATCTTCCTGCTACCAAAAAAACTCATCGGAAGCTTAATCACATGTTCATAGTACCCCAGCATCAGCTTAATATCCAATCTTTGACTTAAATGTATTAAAAGCCTTACCCTGAATGCTCCTAATATCACCTTGAATATTGTAATCAGTATCGCACCTGCTGCTATAACGTGAAGTGTATTCTTCAAAAGATTTGGTATTACATCATCCATCAAAAACTTGTAATAAAACGCTGCCACTATACCAAGCAAGGTATATACAACTGACACTGCAAAAATATTCAATATCAAATTCTTCTGTGGTCTCAATAACTTAAAAAACTTTTTCAAAACCCCCTCTTGTTTTCCTTTCTTGAACCTCTCATTTGGTACAAGAAGTATCAAAATGCCTGTCCATATTTTAAAAAACTCTTCTGGCTTTAGCTTAACTATTCCTTTGGCCGGGTCTGCTATCACTATCCTTTCTTTTCTTATCTCATGTATTACAACATAATGAAATAGCTTGCCATCTATCAGTACATGTGCTATACACGGAAGTGGTATTTTCTCAAATATTGCTTCTTTTGCTTCTGCCCTGACTGCTTTTGCTTCAAATCCAAGCTTTTCTGCCGCTTTTACAACTCCATATGCTGTGGTGCCAAACCTGTCTGTCCCTGCCATCTGCCTTATTCTGGCTATCGATACTTCTTTTCCATATTGCAAGCAAATTGTTGCTAAGCTCGCTGCTGCACAATCTGTTATATCATGCTGCTTTACACAATAGTATCTTTTCCTCATCTCTACATCCCACTTGATTTTTGATATATTTGCTTCTTTATTTTCTTATTTAGGCTGTTTTGTACTTGAACTATTTTTTCTGTAAACTTCTTCTTGGAATTTCTATGCAAATTTTATCTTATACATTTTCACTCTGTCAATCCCGTTTTTTTTTTTTTTTTTTAGCCAATTTTCAACCAAATTTTGAGCTCAGAATACACTTTTCTTTAAATAGCTTAAAAGTTCTTAAATTTTCTTGAGTTTATATCAAGGCCAAATTTGCAAATAGTTAAAATATATAGTTTGTTGAATAAAAGAAATAACCATATAGAGTAAATGTAGTAACAAAAGAAAAAAGCCCCATCGTATTATAATTTTGATCTTTAGAGAAAAGCTGCAACAAAACATAAGGGAAGATAAAAAATAAAGAACAGAACAACCAAGGAAATGTAATCTATTTCAAATTTTCACCATGTACTTAAAAACAAAAAGGATTTACTACTTTTATTTTCCCAAAATACTGACCAGAATTTAAATCTTCACTCCATACTACTGAACATCCCAAATTTATAGCACTGCAAAGTATCAAAGCATCCCAAAAAGATATTTTATATCTTTGTGAAAGCTTGATAGCTTCCAAAATATCTTTTACTTCAATTGTGGCTACCTTCCATAAACCTAAGTCTGATATGATTTGAAAAGCGCTGTCAAAACTTAAAGGATTCTTAACTTTTTTTGTAACAACAACAAAAAATTCTTGAAGAACTTGAGTGCTCAAGGCCCCATTTCTTTCTTTCCAAAGTTTCTCCACAATTTGTTTAGCTATTACGTGTTTTTCCCCTGCAGATTTATCATAAGCATAGACCAAAATATTTGTGTCAACAAATTGATAGCTACTCTCTTTCATATAAATCTTCTCTCCTCCAACTGATTGCTCCACCTGTTCCAAGGTCAAATCCTTCTTCTAAAAGTTTAAGATGTTGTAAATATACTTTTTGATATGACTCTTCCCTATTTACAAGCTCTTCTAACAAGCTTGTAAGCAGCGCAGAAATAGATGTATTCCTTTCAACAGCAATATGTTTTATCTTTTGAATTAGTTCCTTAGGAAGAGACAAAGTAATATTCTGATATTTACGCATACTATTTCACCTCCACGTAAAATAGTGTATCACATATTTACGTGAGATTCAACATTAAGTTTGAATGTATTATTCACCAATCAATCATGTGATAGGAAATGGAAGTATAAAAATAGGGTGGAATATACAACTCCACCCTATGTCTTTCTCATCTATCTTTTAAAACCCAAAATACTCTTTTGCATTATAATAGCAAATGCCTTGAACTATTCTACCAAGTATCTCCAAATCATAAGAGTATTCGCCATTTTCTACCCACTCACCGATCAAGTTGCAAAGAAGCCTTCTAAAGTATTCATGCCTTACATAGGACAGAAAGCTTCGAGAATCTGTTACCATTCCAACAAATCGGCTCAAGAGCCCAAGGTTCGCAAGGTCTTTCATCTGTTGAAGGTTACCATCTTTGCTGTCATTGAACCACCAAGCTGCACCAAGTTGCATCTTGCCAGGAATGCTACCATCTTGGAAAGACCCCATGATTGTTGCAAGAACATAGTTGTCTTTTGGATTTAAAGAATACAAAATTGTTTTTGGCAAAGAGTTCTCCTTCTCTAATGAATCAAGTAATTTAACAAGTGAAATAGCTACTTGATTATCATTTATTGAATCATATCCTGTGTCAGGCCCCAAAATATTGAACATTCGTGTGTTGTTGTTTCTCAGAGCATTTATATGAAGCTGCATTGCCCAGCCGAGACTTGAATAAACCTTTCCTAAGAGTCTCAATGTATACGTTTTATATTTTGCAACTTCAATTTCTGTAAGTTTCTCACCTGCTAAAGCTTTTTTGAAAATATTAGCTACTTCATTAAAAGATGCATCGGCAAAAACCATATCGTCAATAGCATGGTCAGAGGCACGACACCCCACAGAGTGAAAAAATTCTGCTCTTGACTTTAAGGCATCTAAAAACTCATCATAGCTTTCTATCTTCTTTCCACATACCTCTGCAAGCTTCTTTACCCACGGGATGAATGTTTCTCTTTCAATGTTCACACCCTTGTCAGGTCTGAAAGTAGGATAAACTTTGACATTGAAGTCTTTATCTTCTTTCAGTTTTAAATGATACTCAAGTGTATCAACAGGGTCGTCTGTCGTGCAAATTACTTCCACATTGGACTTTAAAATTATATCTCTTGCACCAAGCTCTTTTAGAACTTTGTTTGTCTTTTCCCAAATGATAGGTGCTGACTTTTCATTCAATATCTCATCTATTCCAAAATATCTTTTAAGTTCTAAATGTGTCCAGTGATAAATTGGATTTCCTATTGCCATTGGAATGGTCTTTGCCCATGCCAAGAACTTTTCATAGTCATCTGCGCTACCTGTTATATACTTTTCTTCAATTCCGTTTGCTCTCATAAGCCTCCACTTGTAATGATCTCCTCCAAGCCAAACCTCTGTTATGTTTTTAAACCTCTTGTTCTCATAAATTTCTTTTGGACTTAAATGACAGTGAAAGTCAACAATTGGCATATCTTTTGCATATTTTTCGTAAAGCACCTTAGCAGTCTGGTTATTCAAGAGAAAATCCTCATCCATAAATCTTTTCATCTTTCCAAACCTCCTTGTAACTTGTTTCAACACAATTTTGTAAAAATTCAAACAAAATTCACAACTCAATCTGTTTGAATATATTATAAAATGAAAAGAGGGAAAGTTCAACACTTTCCCTCTTTCTTTATTCTGTTTTGAATTCAAAAACTTATATTTGGACTTTTGTGGAGTTATTTTTTCTTCAAGTTAAAGAATGCGTTCATTCCAGGATATACGGCAACGCTACCGAGCTCTTCTTCGATTCTCAATAGCTGGTTGTATTTTGCTACTCTGTCTGTCCTTGACGGTGCACCTGTCTTTATCTGACCAGCATTTACTGCAACAACAAGGTCAGCAATTGTTGTATCTTCTGTCTCACCTGATCTGTGTGATACAACTGCAGTGTAGCCTGCTCTATTTGCCATCTCAATTGCTTCTAAAGTTTCTGTAAGTGTTCCTATCTGATTGAGCTTAATTAATATTGAGTTTGCAACGCCAAGCTCAATTCCCTTTGCAAGCCTCTTTGTGTTTGTAACAAACAAATCATCACCAACAAGCTGAATTTTGTTACCAAGTGCTTCAGTGAGCATCTTCCAGCCTTCCCAGTCCTCTTCTGCAACACCGTCTTCAATTGATACAATCGGATACTTTTCAACAAGTTTTACCCAGAATTCTACCATTTCTTCTTTTGTTCTAACTTTACCTTCTCTCTCGAAATGATACTTTCCATCTTCTTCATTGTAGAGCTCAGAGGTTGCAGGGTCAAGCGCTATTGCTATATCTTTACCTGGAGTATAACCAGCTTTTTCGATTGCTTCAACAATCACTTCCAATGGCTCCTCGTTAGACTTCAAATTTGGCGCAAATCCGCCCTCATCACCAACTGTTGTGTTGTATCCTCTTGCTTTGAGCACATTTCTCAAGTGATGGAACGTCTCAGCACACATCCTGAGTGCTTCGCTAAAAGATTTTGCACCGACAGGCATTATCATAAACTCTTGCAAATCGACAGAGTTGTCAGCATGCTTACCACCGTTTAAGATATTCATCATTGGCACAGGTAAATATTTTGCATTAACACCGCCAATGTATTGGTACAGTGGAAGACCAAGTGCGTTCGCTGCTGCCTTTGCAACTGCCAAAGATACACCCAAAATTGCGTTTGCACCAAGCTTGCTCTTGTTCTCTGTTCCATCAAGCTCAATCATAAGCCTGTCAATCTCAACTTGGTTTAAAGCATTCATTCCAATAATCTCTGGTGCAATAACCTCATTTACATTTTCAACTGCCTTGAGAACCCCTTTACCCATATATCTTTTTTTGTCACCATCTCTGAGTTCAACAGCCTCAAACATACCTGTGGATGCACCTGATGGAACAGCAGCTCTACCTACGAACTCATCATTTACAACAACTTCTACTTCAACAGTCGGGTTTCCTCTTGAATCAAGAATTTCTCTTGCTTTTACAGCTGTAATTGAAAGATCAACTTTCATTCGTTTATTCCTCCTTCTAAACATTTTTTGCAGTCTCTATAAATAAATTTATTTAATAATAAGCGAGCTTCCTTTCATCTCTGAAGGCTTTTCTAACCTTAAGATGTCTAAGATTGTCGGAGCAATGTCTGCTAAAATTCCGTCATCTCTTAATTTAACATTGCCATACCCAACAAGATACAAAGGCACCTTATTTGTTGTATGAGCTGTATGAGGCTCACCTGTCTCATAATCGATCATCTGTTCGCAGTTACCATGGTCAGCAGTAATAATAACCACTCCGCCTTTTTCTAAAACTTTGTTAACAACTTTTCCGATACACTCATCAACAGCCTCAACTGCTTTTATTGCAGCCTCCAACACTCCAGTGTGTCCCACCATATCACCGTTTGCATAGTTACAAATTATAACATCATATTGGTTACTTTCAATTCTCTCCAGTAGAGCTTCAGTTACCTCATAAGCACTCATCTCTGGTTTTAGGTCATATGTTGCAACCTTCGGTGATGGTACCAAAACCCTGTCTTCTCCGACATTTGGTACTTCAACACCACCGTTGAAGAAGAAGGTGACATGAGCATACTTTTCTGTCTCAGCAATCCTGAGCTGTTTTAGGCCAAGCTTGCTCAAATACTCACCCAAAGTGTTTTCTAAATTTTCAGGTTTGAATGCAACATGGCAATTCTTTATTGTTACATCATACTGGGTCATGCATACAAAGAATACTTCAAAATATCCTTTTTTCCTTTCAAAACCGTCAAATTCTATATCACAAAATGCTCTTGTGATTTGTCTTGCTCTATCGGGTCTAAAGTTGAAAAATATTATGCTGTCGTGTTCATTTATGGTTGCAGTGGGCTTACCATTCTCAATCACAACAGTCGGAATTACAAACTCATCGGTATTACCTTTTTCATACGACTTTTCAACCGCCTCTAATGCTGAGCTTGCATACTCGCCTTCACCAAACACCATTGCATTATAAGCCTTTTCTACTCTCTCCCACCTTTTATCCCTGTCCATTGCATAGTATCTGCCCATCACTGTTGCAATCTTACCACAACCTATCTCTTTCATCTTCTGTTCAAGCTCTTCAATGTAAATCTTTGCGCTTGAAGGTGGGACATCACGTCCATCTAAAAAACAATGAACATAAACTTTTTCAAGATTATGCTTCTTTGCAAGCTCTAAAAGTGCATAAAGGTGAGTGTTGTGACTGTGAACACCGCCATCTGATAAAAGCCCCATCAGATGAAGAGAAGAGTTATATTTTTTGCAATTCTCTATTGCCATCAAAAACTCTTCTTTTTCAAAAAAGTCGCCGTCTTTAATTGACTTTGTTATCCTTGTAAACTCCTGATACACAATTCTCCCAGCACCCAAATTAAGATGACCTACCTCAGAATTTCCCATCTGACCTTCAGGAAGACCAACGTCCATTCCACTGCTACCAATCAAGGTATATGGGTAATTCTTTTCGTAATAGTCAAGGTTGAGGGTCTTACCCAAAGCAACAGCATTCCCCTCTTGCTTTGGGTTGTAACCCCAACCATCCATGACGATAAGAACAACAGGTTTTTTCATCATCTTATTCCCCTTTACTTGCCATAATTAGTAGTGTAATATTTTCGCAAACTCTTGGGCATTAAGGCTTGCGCCACCAACCAAGCCTCCATCAATCTCTGGCATATTGAAAATGTCAGCTGAATTTGCAGAGTTTACACTACCGCCATACTGAATTCTAACCTTTTGCGCAGTATCTTCATCGTAAATCTCTGCAATTACATTTCTGATAACCCCAATTACTCTATTTGCCTCTTCAGGTGTTGCATTCTTACCTGTACCTATTGCCCAGATGGGTTCATATGCAATTACAACCTTCTCAATATCTTCTTTAGACACACCATTTAGTGCAATCTTTACTTGAAGCCTTACAAGCTCATCTGTAATACCATATTCTCTTTGCTTAAGTGTTTCACCAACACATACAATAGGCTTTAGACCAAACTTGAGCGCTGCTAACACTTTCTTGTTCACAATTTCATCAGTTTCACCAAAGTACTGCCTTCTTTCAGAGTGACCTATTACCACATATTCAACTCCAACTTCCTTTAACATGGGACCTGAGATCTCACCCGTATATGCACCTTTTTCTTCATAGAACATGTTTTGTGTTCCAAGTTTTATATTTGTTCCTTCTATTGCTTCTTTGACATATGGCACCAGGATTGAAGGTGCACAGATTACAACCTCTGCTTGCACATCATCAATATATTTTTTCAGCTCTTCAACAAACTCTTTCGCCTCAATAGGAGTCTTGTTCATCTTCCAGTTCGCTGCGATTATCTTTTTTCTTGGATTTTTATCAAGAAGACATGCAATACCCGGTAAAACTTTGCCTTCTAAGAACTCTAATGAAGCACCGCCGCCTGTTGAAATATGTGTCATCTTATCAGCAAAGCCGAGCTTTTCAACAGCAGCTGCAGAGTCGCCACCACCGATAATTGCAATTGCACCATTTTCTTCAACAGCCTCAGCAACAGCTCTTGCAATAGCTTCTGTTCCTTTTGCAAAGTTTGGAAATTCAAATACGCCCATTGGACCGTTCCAAACAATAGTCTTTGCCTTCTTTATCTCTTTTGAGAAAAGTTCAATTGTGGTATTTCCTATATCCATACCCATCATATCATCTGGCATTGCATCTGATGGTACGTACATAAACTCAGTATCATTTTTAAACTCTTTTGCTACTATGCTTCCAACGGGTAGCAAAAGGTTTACTCCTTTTTCTTCTGCCTTTTTCATTATCTCTCTTGCAACATCAAGCTTGTCATCTTCACATTTTGATTTTCCAATCTTATATCCTTTTGCCTTCAAGAAGGTATATGCCATTGCACCGCCAATAAGCAGGCTATCCACTTTTTCTAATAAATTCATAATTACTCCAATCTTGTCAGAAACCTTTGCACCACCTAAGATTGCAACAAAAGGTCTTTGTGGATTTGCAAGAGCATTGCCAAGCATTTCAATCTCTTTTTCCATTAAAAATCCAGCAACTGCTGGTAAGAACTCTGCAACACCTGCTGTTGAAGCATGAGCTCTGTGAGCTGTGCCAAATGCGTCATTTACGTAAATGTCTGCAAGCGATGCTAAAGCCTTTGCAAATTCTCTATCGTTTTCTTCTTCCTCTTTGTGGAATCTGACATTTTCAAGCAAAACAACATCTTTTTCTTTCATCTGTTCCACGCATTTTTTTGCATCTTCGCCTATAACATCTTTTGCAAGCACAACTTCCTTGCCAAGAAGCTCAGATAACCTTTTTGCAACAGGTGCCATAGAATATTTTGGATCAAACTTACCCTTTGGTCTTCCTAAGTGTGAAACAAGAATTACCTTTGCATTGTGATCAATCAAATATTTAATGGTTGGAAGCGCTTCTCTGATTCTTCTATCATCTGTGATATTCCCATTTTCATCTTGTGGAACGTTAAAATCAACTCTGACTAACACTCTTTTACCACTTACATCTATATCGCGAATTGTTTTCTTGTTCAATCTTGGCATTAGTAATCTCACCTCTTCTATATTCTATCTCCTTGAAAACCTAAGATAATGGTTCCACTTTTTCAAATCAAGACTGGTCCGGGCAAAACTGCACTCTCACTACTTCTTGCCGGACCAGTCTTTTTTAAAAATCATTATAACCCTTTCTTAACAATGTAGTTCAGAAGGTCAGCAACTCTGTTAGAGTATCCCCATTCGTTATCATACCATGCAACAACCTTTACAAGTGTATCTTCTATAACCATTGTTGAGAGAGCATCAACTATTGAAGACCTTGGATCACCCTTGTAGTCAACAGAAACAAGTGGCTCTTCGCTGTATCCTAAAATACCCTTTAATTCGCCTTCAGCAGCAGCTTTCAAAACGCTGTTTACTTCTTCTTTTGTTGTTGGCTTTTCAACCTCAAAAACAACGTCTGTAACAGAAACAGTTGGAGTTGGAACTCTGAGTGCAAAACCATTGAGTTTTCCTTTGAGGTGTGGAAGAACGAGCGCTACTGCCTTTGCTGCACCAGTTGTTGTTGGAATGATAGAAAGTGCTGCTGCTCTTGCTCTTCTTAAATCCCTGTGTGGAAGATCCAATATCTGCTGGTCATTTGTGTAAGAGTGAACTGTTGTCATAAGACCTCTCTTTACTTTGAAGTGTTTGTCAATTACTTTTGTTACAGGTGCCAAACAGTTTGTTGTACAGGATGCATTTGAAATTACATGGTGCTTAGCAGGGTCGTACATCTCTTCGTTAACACCCATAACAATTGTGATATCTTCATCTGTTGCCGGAGCTGTGATGATTACCTTTTTTGCACCTGCTTGGATGTGCTTTTCTGCATCTTGCTTCTTTGTAAACCTACCTGTTGACTCAATTACAACCTCAACACCTAAATCCTTCCATGGCAGGTTTGCTGGATCTTTCTCAGCTAAGACCTTTATTTCCTTGCCGTTTACAATGATTGACGTGTCTGTATAATCAACAGTCCCATTGAATATACCATAACATGAATCGTATTTTAAAAGATGTGCCAAAGTTTTTGGATCAGTCAAGTCATTTACCGCAACAACCTCAAACTCATTTGGATATTTTGCCAAAATTGCCTTAAAAGCATTTCTACCAATTCTTCCAAAACCATTAATACCAATCTTAACAGCCATCTTACCTACCATCCTTTCTCTTTTTTTTATTTTTAACACTGCAGCAACCTTAAAATTGCAGCAGTGTTACTACCCTTTTATACTCAAAATTCTACGTGCAATCCCCTCGTCAATGACAAATATTGTGTTATGTTTTATACCATTTAATGAAAGTATTGCCTCTGCCTTGTGCGCGCCACCCGCAACTCCTATCATATATTTAATGTTTTTAATTTTTTCAAGTTTTATACCTACTGTGGTTGTACTATAGACAATATTGCCCTCTTTGTCAAAATAATAACCAAAAATCTCACCAATCGCTCCCACTTCTTTTAGTTTTTCTATCATCTCTTCGCCAAATTTTCTTCTCTTTGCCATTTCAATCGCATTGCCTATACCAAATATCAACATATCGGCATTGTTAATGTCATTTAAAACATCTTGAACCTCTTCTTTTCTCACAATCAGTTTATATATCTCTTCGTCCATCGTATCAGGAAGGTGGAGAAGCTTATACTTTCCACCCAATTTTTTAGCTAAACTTGCTGCCAGGGTATTCGCTTGTTTTTCAACCTCTTGTCCAATTCCGCCCCTTGCTGGAACTACCAAGATATCTTTAAAAGAGCATCTTGGGAAATTGTCAACAACTTCTTTTACCGTCTGTCCACCTGTAACGGCAATTATCTTGACTTCTGGTAAGAGGGAGAGAATAACCTTACCCGCTGCAATACCCAATTCCCTCAGTACATATGGATTTGTATCAGCATTTCCTGGAACTACAATGATATCTTTCGCACCTAAAATATCTTTTACCCTCTCTCTTAAAGCTTCTAACCCTTTTATATCATATACTATATTAGAAAGTTTTTCAAGAATATCTTCTCCTTCATTTGTCAAAAATGTACCATTCTCTGTTATGGTTAAAAGCCCAAGACTTCTTAAAATGTCTACTTCATTTCTTACAATTCTTTCAGAAAGCTTTACCCTTTCAGCTAACATCCTTCTACCAATTGGCTGATAATATTTCACGTTTTTTAATATGTCATACCTTCTTTCAAATATTTCTATTACTTCAGGTGTTACTCTTTTTAAAAGCTCAAGAAAATCTTCCATCTCATCATTACTCCATCAGGGACAGGTTTATCCATCCCACATATAGTTTTGTCCCACTATTAATTATATCACTTTTAAAGCTTTGTTCAAGTGTATACATGCAAAAAAAGCAGAGGAAGGCAACTTCTTCTTTTATACCCTCCTCTGCTTTTTGCCCCTTCTAACTATTATTTATCTATAAATGCTTTCATCTTTGATTTTACTTGTGCTTGAGCAGCTGCAAGTCTTGCTATTGGCACTCTGAATGGTGAACATGAAACATAGTCAAGCCCTGCATTGTGGCAGAACTCAATGCTGGATGGATCGCCACCATGCTCACCACAGATTCCAAGTTTGATATCTGGTCTGGTGCTACGTCCAAGCTCTGCGGCCATCTTGATAAGTTTGCCAACACCTTTTTCATCAAGTCTTGCAAATGGATCTGTTTCGAATATCTTCTTTTCAAAGTAGTCATCTAAGAACTTGCCTATATCGTCTCTGGAAAATCCAAATGTCATCTGTGTCAGGTCGTTTGTACCAAATGAGAAGAACTCCGCTTCTTTTGCAATCTCATCAGCAGTAAGTGCTGCTCTTGGTACTTCAATCATTGTACCAACTTTATACTCAATCTTTACACCCTTTTCTTCCATGATCTTTTCAGCAGTTTTAACAATGATGTCTTTGATGTACTTGAGCTCTTTGAGTTCACCAACAAGTGGAACCATTATCTCAGGTACAACATCTATTCCCTCATTCTTTACATTTATAGCTGCTTCAATTATAGCTCTTGTTTGCATCTCAGCAATCTCTGGATATGTCACAGCCAAACGACAACCTCTGTGACCAAGCATTGGGTTAAGCTCATGCAAGCTTTGAACAATTGACTTTAGTTCTTCAAATGTGAGACCCATTTCTTTTGCAAGTTCTCTTATAGCATCATCTTCTTTTGGTAAGAATTCATGCAATGGTGGGTCAAGAAGCCTTATTGTAACTGGATAACCTTTCATCTCTCTGAAGAGGGCTTCAAAGTCGCCTCTTTGCATTGGGAGAAGTTTGTTCAATGCTTTTCTTCTCTGTTCTTCTGTTCTTGCAACAATCATCTCTCTCATAGCTGGTATTCTGTCTTCTTCAAAGAACATGTGCTCAGTTCTGCAAAGACCAATACCTTCTGCACCAAACTTTCTTGCCTGTGCAGCATCTCTTGGCGTATCAGCATTTGCTCTGACCTTTAGTCTTCTTATCTCATCAGCCCATTGCATAAATGTTGCAAAGTAACCTGTGAGCTCTGGATCTTTTGTCGGAAGTTCACCTTCGTATACATACCCTGTTGAGCCGTCAAGTGAAATCCAATCACCTTCGCGATATACTTTGCCATCTGGTGTCGTAAAGTATTTCTCCTCTTCATTAATTGATATATCCCCACAACCAGCAACACAGCACTTGCCCATACCTCTTGCTACAACTGCTGCATGTGATGTCATACCACCTCGTGATGTGAGTATTCCTTGAGCTGCAACCATACCTTCAATGTCTTCTGGTGATGTCTCTGTTCTGACAAGAATAACCTTCTTTTCACCTCTTTCAACTGCTGCTTTTGCCTCTTCAGCTGTAAAGTAAATCTTACCAGTTGCTGCACCTGGTGATGCAGGGAGGCCTTTTGCAATTGGCTTTGCAGCTTTTAGTGCACTTGGTTCAAATGTTGGGTGAAGTAATGTGTCAAGCTGTTTTGGATCAACCTTCAACATTGCTTCTTCTTTTGTTATAAGCCCTTCTTCAACCATGTCAACTGCAATTTTAAGTGCTGCTTGTGCTGTTCTCTTACCATTTCTTGTCTGAAGCATATAGAGTTTTCCTTTTTCAATTGTGAACTCCATATCTTGCATATCCTTGTAGTATGTCTCAAGCTTCTTTGCAATGTCAGCAAGCTGCTGGTAAACTTCTGGCATTGTCTCTTTTAAAGCTGAAATTGGTTGTGGTGTTCTGATACCCGCAACAACGTCTTCACCTTGAGCATTCATTAAGAACTCGCCATATAACTCTTTTTCACCTGTTGCTGGATTTCGTGTGAAGGCAACACCTGTACCAGAGTCATTGCCCATGTTACCATATGCCATCATCTGGACATTTACAGCTGTTCCCCAGTCATGAGGAATCTCATTGAGTCTTCTATAAACAATTGCTCTTGGGTTGTTCCATGATCTGAACACTGCCTTTACTGCTTCTAAAAGCTGTACTTTTGGATCTTGTGGAAAGTCTTCGCCTTTTTCTGCCTTGTAGAGCTCTTTATACTTTACAACTACTTCTTTTAAGTGCTCAGCAGTCAAATCTGTATCATACTTTGCACCATACTTTTCTTTTACTTCATCGAGTATCTTTTCAAACTTGCCTTTCTCAATTCCCATAACAACATCTGAAAACATCTGGATAAATCTTCTGTATGAGTCATAAGCAAATCTCTCATTATTTGTAAGCTTTGCCAAACCTTCGACAACTTCATCATTGATACCAAGGTTCAAGATAGTGTCCATCATACCCGGCATTGAAACTCTTGCACCGCTTCGAACAGAAACAAGAAGTGGATTGCTTGGATCTCCAAATTTCTTACCTGTAATCTTTTCAAGTTCAGCTAACTTTTCAAAGATTTCTTCTACAATCTCCTCAGCTATCTTTTCGCCTTCGTCGTAATATCTTGTACACGCTTCTGTTGTTACGGTAAAGCCTGGAGGAACTGGAAGTCCAAGATTTGTCATCTCAGCAAGATTAGCACCTTTCCCTCCAAGAAGCTCTCTCATATCTTTGTTCCCTTCATAGAACATGTACACATATTTCTTTTTGCTCAATATAAATCCCTCCTATGTGAAATTTGATTGGAAAAATATGTTAAATAAAATTTCGCGCACTACAACATAAATTATTATAGCATATTTTTGCAGTTTGAAAATATATTTTATTTAAAACTTTATTTCAATCTTTTCTTCCAAATATGGAATTATCTCTTCAATATGAACTCTTACCTGTTCCATTGTATCTCTATCCCTTATAGTCACTGTGTTGTCTTCTAAGGTTTGATAGTCTACTGTTATTCCAAATGGAGTACCTATCTCATCTTGGCGTCTGTATCGTTTGCCTATGCTGCCACTTTCATCATATTGGACAATCCACTTGTATTTGAGGTTATTGTAAATCTCCTTTGCCTTTTTTACAAGCTCTTCTTTTTTCAAAAGCGGGAAAATGCCTGCTTTAACTGGAGCAATAGCAGGGTGAAGGTGCAGTACAATCCTTGAATCATTCTCGTCAATCTTCTGATTTTCATATGCGTCAACTAAAAATGCAAGAAGCGACCTGTCAACTCCCGCAGAGGGTTCAATTACATATGGAATATACCTTTGTTTTGTCTCATCGTCAAAATATGTCAAATTCTGACCACTGTATTCCTGATGTCTCGACAAGTCAAAGTCAGTTCTATTTGCAATACCTTCAAGCTCTGACCAGCCCATTGGGAATAAATATTCAATATCAACACATGCCTTTGCATAATGCGCAAGTTCATCTTTCCCATGCTCTCGTATTCTTATGTTTTCCTTTCTAATACCCAGTTTATAATACCAATTTATTCTCTGTTCGATCCAGTGTTTGTGCCAGTACTCGTCTGTCCCAGGTTTTACAAAGTATTCTATTTCCATCTGTTCAAATTCCCTTGTCCTGAAAATGAAATTGCCCGGTGTTATTTCATTTCTAAACGACTTTCCTATTTGGGCAATTCCAAAGGGAAGTTTTTTTCTCATGGTTTGCTGGACATTTAAAAAGTTAACAAATATACCTTGTGCAGTTTCAGGCCTCAAGTAAACAACTGCAGACTCATCCTCAACAGGGCCCATGAAGGTTTTAAACATCAAATTAAACATCCTTGCTTCTGTAAGTTCTCCACCACATTCAGGACATTTATACTCAGAAAGTTGGTCTGTCCTCCATCTTTTTTTACAAACCTTGCAATCAGCCATAGGATCTGCAAAATTAGTTAAATGTCCACTTGCTTCCCATACCTTTGGATTCATTAATATACTTGAGTCAAGTCCGACAACATCGTCCCTTAGCTGTACATTTGCTTTCCACCAAAGCCTTTTTATATTGTTCTTCATCTCAACGCCAAGTGGTCCATAATCCCAGCAGCTGTTCAGTCCGCCATATATTTCACTTGATTGGAATATAAATCCTCGACGTTTGCAAAGTGATACTATCTCATCCATTGTTACCATACTATCCTTACCACCTTCAATTTATTTTGTACAGTCGAATCTATTTTATTTTATAAATTTAAAAAAATCAAGGATTTTGACATCCTTTTGCAATACTAATTTAATATATGTGGTCATTAAGGTTTTCAATATGTCATTCAAACCTTTACTAATTCTTATTTTACTTAGCTTTTTCAAATCTGTTGCAGCAATTATTAAGATTTTTTCAACAACTTCAAGATTTACTTCCATATCATCTTCTTCTTTACACTCTGTGCAGACAACACCTCCATTTTTGAAAGAGAAAAAAATACGGCTCAGGTGTGACTTTTGACATTTCACACATTGGGTAAATTGAGGGAAAAATCCCGTAAAGATTAACATTTTAATCTCAAAGATTCTGCATATAGTCTCAGGATCTGCCCCTTTTTTCAGCATATACAGTGAGTTCAAAAGAAGTCTTAGCACGTCCTCGTTTTTTTGCTCAATCTGGATGAAACTGTCTACAAGCTCTATAAGGTAACTGGAGTAAATAGTAAGGTAAACATTTTGAGTAATGTCAAAAAACGATTCAATTACACTTGCTGATGATATAGAGTAAATCTCCTTTGTTTTTGTAAACACAAACTCTGAATATATAAGCGGCTGTGATACAGCACTCAAAGGACTCAATGTTCGTCTGCAATTTTTTGAAAGTGCCTGGATCTTTCCAAGCTCGGATGTTAAGATGGTCAAGATCTTGCTTGACTCTTCAAAATTTACATCTTTTAGCACAATGCCTTTTGCCTTTATGAATTTCATTATCCATCAGACCTCTTTTAGGTTATATCCCAGCATCTTCATTGCAGATATATCATCTCGCCAGTTCTTCTTAACCTTTACCCAGAGCTGAAGATTAACTTTTATTCCAAATAACATTTCAAGTTCTTCGCGCGCTTGCATTCCAATTTTCTTTAGCATTTGTCCACCTTTTCCAATAATTATTGCTTTGTGGGATTCTTTTTCACAATAGATAGTTGCTTCTATATCTAAAATATCCTTATCTTCTCTTTCAGAAAACCTTTCAACCGAAACTCCCACACCATGTGGTACTTCTTCAGAAAGATTTAACAAAATCTTTTCTCTGATTATTTCAGAGACAATAAAGCTCTCTCTCACATCTGTTGTCATATCGTCAAGATAGTACTTTGGACCTTCTGGCAATAGCATTTTGATTTTTTCTAACAGTACATCACAATTATACCCATTGATTGCGGCTATCTCGATTATAAATTCAAAACTTAATCTGCCTGAAAAAAGACTTTTTAAAATCTCGATATTCTCCTTGGATGCTAAATCAGCCTTGTTTAAAACCAGTATCTTAGGCGTTTGAACCTCTTTTAACTTTTCTAAGATTGTTTCATCCCACGGACCAATTCCACTGTCAGTAGCTTCAATAATATAAAGGATTAAGTCTACTTCTTTTAGGGTCTTTTCAGAAACCTTTACCATATATTCACCAAGTTTGTTCTTAGGTGGGTGAACACCAGGTGTATCAATAAATATTACCTGTGCATCATTCAGGGTCAGTATTCCTTTTATGCTATTTCTTGTTGTCTGTGGTTTCGGTGAGATTATTGAAATTTTTTTTCCCACAAAGTAATTCATTAGCGTTGATTTACCAACGTTTGGACGTCCTATCAATGCTACAAATCCTGACTTAAATGCCATTAATGATATCACCTCATCGTTTATTATTAAAAAGATTATTGTATTTAATCTCCCTTTAAATTATCATATCATATGTGTTCAATTTTTAACAGGAAGGGTGAAAAATAATTTATTATGAGACTTGTATACGTCATAAAAAAAGAGGATTTGAATATGACATACAAAGAAATTCTAAGAAAAAAGTTATTTCTCTCATCAACCCTTTTAAGCAAGCTAAAATCAAATGGACAAATAAGGTTTATACCACCAATTTTTTCAATCAATCAACACCCAACTGCCGAGTCAATAATAGAGCTTGAACTAAAGGATATCTATTCAAATATAGTTCCAATAAAAGGTAGTATTGATATTTTATTTGAAGATCAATTCTTTTTGTTTGTAAACAAGCCATCTGGTATTCCATCACATCCATCTAAAGGCCATTACTTTGACACTCTTGCAAATAATGTTGAGTGGTATTTAAATTCTCAAGGAGTTACGTCACATATAATAAACAGGTTAGACAAAGACACTTCTGGAATTGTAGTATTTGCCAAAAACTCTTACTTTCACAGTATAGTTTCTTCGGAATTTGAAAAAAGGACAATTGAGAAAACATATATAGCTGTGGTGGATGGAATTTTGACAAAAAAAAGTGGGTTTATAGAAAAACCCATCAGCAGGTCAAATGATGGAATAAAAAGAGAAATTAATGAAGATGGTGATTATGCAATCACCTACTACGAAGTAATTGCCTACAAAAGTAACTACTCAATCTTGAAACTAAAGCCTATTACTGGCCGTACACATCAGTTAAGAGTACATTTGGCATCAATTGGTTATCCTATTGTTGGTGATGTTCTTTATGGAACAGGAAAATATAAAGACTTTCCGCTATTGCTTCATGCATATTCAATAAAGTTTGATTTTAACTTAATAGAAAGACAATACAATATCACTGCTCCACTACCACACTATTTTTCTGAGTTTCTTGGCTGTGAGTTGGAGCTTTAAAATTTGTTACAAACTTTTCTATTCTGTCTAAAGCCTCTTTTATAGTTTCTATTGAATATGCATATGAGCACCTGATAAACCCCTCTCCACAACTTCCAAATGCAGTTCCTGGTACAACGGCTACCTTTTGCTGATACAAAAGCTTCTCAGCAAACACTTCTGATGAAAGTCCAGTTGATTTTATTGAGGGAAAGACATAAAACGCTCCTTTTGGTTCAAAACATTCAAGTCCCATCTTATTGAACCTACTCACCATATATCGTCTTCGGCGATTGTACTCCTCTCTCATCTTTTCAACTTCAGCTGCCCCACTACGTAAGGCTTCAATTGCAGCGTACTGGGAAAACGTGGGAGCACTCATTATAATGTACTGATGTACTTTTGCCATTGCTTTTATAAAAACCTCATTTGCTGCAACAAACCCAAGTCTCCAACCTGTCATTGCAAACGCCTTCGAAAAACCGTTTATTAGTATTGTTTTATCTTTCATCTCTGGAAAATTGGCAATAGAAACATGTTCACCCTCATATGTAAGCTCAGCATATATTTCATCTGAAATAACAATAATGTCTTTATCCTTCAAAACATCGACAAGCTCTTTTAAGTCCTCTTTAGTCATAATTGCGCCTGTTGGATTATTTGGATATGAAAGTATTAGAGCTTTTGTCCGTGGTGTAATTTTAGGAATTATATCATCTGCTCGAAGTTTAAAATCATTTTCTGCTTTTGTCGGAACCTCAACAGGAATACCCCCTGCAAAAATTGTACAGGGTTTATAAGAAACAAATGAAGGTTCAGGAATTAATACCTCATCGCCAGGATTTATAATACTTCTTAGTGCAATGTCAATAGCTTCACTTGCACCAACTGTAACTAAAATTTGTTCTCTATAATTGGGGTAGTTAAGGTCAAATCTTCTCTTTAGGTAATTGCTGATTTCTTTTCTGAGTTCAAGTAGTCCATAGTTTGATGTGTAATGTGTATGCCCTTCTTCAATAGAGTATATGCCCATATCTCTTATACTCCAGGGTGTAACAAAGTCTGGCTCCCCAACGCCAAGCGAAAGAGCGTCTTTCATTTCAGAGACGATATCAAAGAATTTTCGAATACCAGAAGGTGGAACACTTTGAACAGACCTTGATAGAAATCTTTCTAAGTTCACGGTGTTATTACCTCCCTGTCATCCTTCTCACCATCTTCTAAGATTACCCCTGCGTCTTTGTATTTTTTCATTATAAAGTGGGTTGCTGTAGACAAAACATATTCAAGCGGTGCAAGTTTAGAACCTACAAAATGGGCAATATCTTTCATTGTCTTTCCTTCAACAATTACATGTAAGTCATAATTTCCAGAAAGAAGATAAACCGCCTTGACCTCTGGAAATTTGTATATCCTTTTTGCAATTGCATCGTATCCAACACCTCTTTGAGGAGTTACCTTTACCTCAATTATTGCTTCCACCACCTCTTTTTCTGTCTTTTCCCAATTGACAATTGTGTGATACTTGACTATTACCTTTTCATCTTCAAGCTTTTTAATTACTCTTTCAATCTCCTCTTTCTTTTCATTTAGCATAATGGCAATTTCTTCTGCAGAGAGCTTTGGGTTTTGCTCAAGAAGTTCTAAAACCTTTATTTCTGTGTTCATATATCTTCATCCTCCTTTGCAAGATGTTTCAAAAATTCTATCAAAAATCCTCTTTCCTTCATATTTTCAATCACTTCATGGTTTATAATGATACCTGATGGTAAAATAAGGTTACCGTCAACGTAAAAATCTCTTCGCAATTTCCTTAAAGATAACTCTTCTTCATTATTAAGTAAACTTTCTATATCATCTACAGTCTCTTTTAGTTTTTTAATGGTTTTTTCTTTCTGCTTTTTTATGTACAAGATGTGATTAAGTGTATTCTCTTTAATTTTTTCAAGCTCTTCTAAGCTTTTTGAATATTCAGCTTCAACCTCTGAAGCCTTTTTTGAATAATATTCCTTCCATTCATTAAAAAAGTACTCATCAACAAATCTTTGGTAGCAGCTTATGTCTTTGACATGTACGGAAGACAGCTGAAGACTTAACCTCTCAATCTCCTTTTTAAGTCTTTCGTTTTCTTTTATAAGTAGTTCTTTTTGGTTTTCAAGCTTGTAAGATTGGTTTTTAAAATCTTCATTTAACTTTTCAATATACGCCCTTACCTCAACTTTTGAGTATCCAAAAAAGGAGGTTGGAAGTATCATTCAAGCTCCCCCTCTTTTATGTTTACAATTATCACATCATCACCAATTACAACTATATTTTCCCATCCAATAAATTCTGTCTCCCACCGGAAATTTCGCCTTTTTCTAATCTCTATGCCGCAAATATTTCCATCATCGTCAATCAAAACTTCTATGTCATCTGAATTGCCTATAATCTTTCCTGAATGCTGACACACAATAGGCTTTGAATTTTTTATATTACTCAAAAGCAATCTTGATACCACCTCTTTTTCGAAATTGTTCAAATACCGGTTGAACCAAAACCACCATCTCCACGCTCTGTTTCAGAAAGTTTGTAAACCTCCTCTATTCTCGCCTTTTCATACTTGCATATCACCATCTGAGCTATTCTATCACCTCTTTTTACTACAAACGGCTCTTTCCCAAGATTAATCAAGATTATACATATCTCTCCTCTGTAGTCATTGTCAATTGTTCCAGGGGAATTTAAAATTGTAATGCCATATTTTAATGCAAGCCCGCTTCGTGGTCTTATCTGAGCTTCATAGCCATCTGGAAGCTCTATGTATATCCCTGTTCTGATAAGCTTTATCTCACCAGGGTTGATGACCACTTCATTCTCCACACAAGCAAAAAGGTCCATCCCGGCAGAACCAGCTGAAGCGTATTGAGGCAAAGGTAAATCTTTTGCATCATCTGCCCTTTTTATCTTTAAAATCATCTGTCTTCCTCCCCTTTTTCATTCGGTTACAAGTCTCTCCTCAAAAATTTTACTATCTATCTCTTTTTTGTTTCCCACAACAGCTACAGAAAACTCTTTTGTCAATACTTCTCTTACTATGTCCATAACTTGGTCGAATTTAATAGAATTAATCATATTAATTATCTCCTGCATTTCAATTATTCTATTTAAAAGTAGCATATTCTTCCCAAGGTTTGACATCCTGCTACTTGTGTTCTCCAATCCAAAAATTATACTTCCTTTTATCTGCTGTTTTGCGACCTCCACCTCATCAGGAGTTAAGTTTCCCCTTATCAGGAGTTTAATCTGGTCAAGAATCTCTTTATAAACCACTCCTACATTCTTTGGGCTTGTTCCAGCGTACACTATTAATGTCCCTACATCTTTATAAGTGCTGACAAAAGAATTTATACTGTAAACAAGTCCAAGTTCTTCTCTTACCTTCTGAAAAAGTCTTGAACTCATGCCACCACCAAGTATGTTTGAAACTATTAACAACTTATAAACATTTTCATCTTCTTGACCAAAACCTTCGAATGCTATTGCAATTTGGGCTTGGTCACTCTTCTTTGACTTTATAACTGCTCCCCTTTTGAAGATAGGTTCTGATGAGTTATTCGTGTCTTTTGATTTTAAATATCTTTCCCAACTACCAAAATATCTTTCACATAAATCTATAAGATGGGCTTCATCAAAGTTGCCAGCCACTGAAATCACTACATTTTCGGGCTTATATCTCTTTCTCATAAAATTTAATATCTTGTTTCTGTCAATCCTTTTTACAGTAGATTCTTTCCCAATTATTGGATATGATAACGTTTCCCCTTTCCATATCAAATCATTTAATGCTTGGTACAAAATTTCTTCCGGGTCATCTTTTGACATATTAATTTCCTCAATTATAACAGTTTTTTCTTTCTCAATATCCTCTGGATTTATTAGAGGATTTAGAAGTAAATCAGACAGGATTTCAAATGCTTTTTCCAAAAACTCGTCTAATACTCTTACATAAAAACAAGTATACTCTTTTGCAGTAAACGCGTTTATTTGCCCACCTATGGATTCTATTTCATAGACTATTTCTTTGGAGCTTCTATTTTTTGTACCTTTAAAAAGTATATGCTCGATAAAATGAGAAATCCCATTCTCACTTTTAGTCTCATACCTTGAACCTGCTAATATCCATGCTCCAACACTTACTGTCTTTACAGTATCTACTTTTTCATACACGAGCCGAAGATTGTTGTCAAGTTTGTAGAGATTTATCAACCATTCTACCTCCTCAGCAACCAACGTCATTGTCACAACAACATTCCCAGCAGGCGATTATCTGACATATTGTACATATATCACAGTCATCATGGCGTCTATAACCCCTGTTATATGCTGACCATTCGTAATTTCTTGAGGTTGTCTCAAACTGTTCTTTTGCACGTCTGTATTCAAAATTGCTGGGGTCACGACTATATGCCTCAACAAAATACCTGTAGGCTTGATTTATCCACCCTCTTTTTTGATATATTATTCCCATTAAGTAAAACCACTCTGCATCATTTTGTGGGTTTTGATTGAGCAAGTTCTCTGCTGCACTTAAATTGCCTTGCGCAATTAAATCTCTTGCTTGCTGGTAAATAGAATTTTGGTCATATGTAGAATACTCATAGCTTGAGTATTGATCATTCATAAGTATATTATATGCTTCATTAATCTCCTTTAACTTCTCTTCCGCAAGTTCACGCAGTGGGTTGTCTTTAAATTTATCTGGATGATACTTTTTAACAAGCTCAAGATAAGCTTTTTTAATCTCTTCTTTTGTTGCACCTTTTCTCACACCTAAAATCTCATACGGGTCTCTCATCACATCTTCAACTCCTTAAAAAAGTTTGCTTTCAATTTGTTTATTACCTCTTCTGTCTTTGAGTACATTCCAAGTTGAACTATATTGTCTAACAACTGATTATTATACCCTTTTATAAGTCCATTCAATCTGGCAAGATAATTATCTAAACTCACTTTAAGGATACTTATCTCTCTTTCAAATAGAGCACTGTTCTCTTTGCACCTTTGAAGATGATATTTCAAACAATTATATCTCTTTTTTTTCACATCATCAATATAGTCATCAATGGCATCAACAAGGTATATCCAAACACCAGTATAAAAACCTATCTCTCTTAACTTTGGATCGTTATTGTATGCAAAAATCTCAGCCAAAATCTGGCCAAAATTGTGTGCCACCTCATCAATGTTTTGACATTCTGATTTTTCAAGCAAAAGTTGCTTCTCAAATAGTTCTTTTATCTTTTTAAACGATGTAGGATACATTCTTGTTATCTTTTTGAGATATGGTCTTAACACATTGTATAAAGTAAAACTTATAAGTCGTTTTTCGTCAACATAATCATCATAGAGTTTTAAAAAACTCAACATCACCATTTGGTCGCTTACATACTCTAAAATTTTATTTGATTTGATAAATACTCCCTTTTTTTTGAGGATGAGCGATACATCTTGTATTGCCGAATTCTTCTTGTATGTTAAAATGATCTTTTAAAATCAGGTATAAAAACACAAAATCGTAATTTAAAAATACTCTCGGAATATTACCAATCTTTTTTGTCTGCAGACATATTCCACAGTAGATTGCTTTATAATAATTGTAATCTCGTATTTTAAGTTCGGGCTTATACGGCACGACATATCCAAACAACTTTAGAAAGCTTCCCCTTACGTCTTTATTTTCTTTATGTTTTTATAGTAGCAAAAATAAAGGCTGTTGTTAAGTAAAATTTAGTTGATTTTTTTCATAAGACTAATTAATATTATCTTGATAGCAAATCAACTTTTTTAGGGGGAAAAAGAAGATGGGTTATAAATACTGTCCAAGATGTGAGTTAAACAGAATACCTGAGGAGGAAGACCTCTGCCCTATTTGCAAAAGGGATTTAGAGCAGCTAAAAAAGGTCACAGAAGAAAACATGAAACTTTGTCCATACTGCCATGAGGAGTATATTCCAGAGGACCAAGACATGTGTGATTCTTGTTTTGAAGAAAGACTTTTAACAGGTGTTGTTGATGACGCTGAGATAGAAGAAGATGCATTGAAAGAACCAGAGCCAGAGAATTTCGAAAGCGACTTTGTAGATATAGAACCAGATATTCTGACAGAACTACCAGATGAAGAAATTGACCTTGTGGACACTCCATTAGATTTTGAAGAATTAGATGTGGACGAGGAAGTGCTGTTAGAAGACGAAGAAGTTAAGGAAGATGAGGAAGAGGAAGAACATAGCGAGCCTGCAAAAGAAAAAGAGACTACCAATAAGACCAAGAAAGAAGGAAAAGGTGAAAAAAAGAAAAGTAAAAAGAAAAAATAAACGAAATAAAAGAAAAAAGTGGGCTATTTTATTAAACTTACAGCCCACTTTTTATATTAGTCACCATTTTTACGTTCTTCAATCATTCTTAGCCTGTTTATAGCTCTATACAAAGCTGCCTGATATCTTTCAAACTCATCTGGCGGAAGTTTTTGCTGAAGTTTCTTTTCAGCTCTTTCTTTCGCAGCTAAAGCTCTTTGTCTGTCTATTTCCTCTGGCCACTCAACAGCGTCAGTCAAGATAACAACCTTGTTTCGGTTAACTTCAAGAATACCTCCCGCAATTGCTGCCTCGCGCCATTTTCCATCCTTTTTTATCCTAAGTTTTCCAATTCCAATGGGTGTGACAATTGGTTCATGTCCTGCCATTATACCTATTTCTCCATCTATTGCACGAATAACTATCATCTCTACTTTGTCTTTAAAAAAGACTCTCTCAGGTTGCAAAACTTCTAATTCAAATGTTGACATTTTGCAGTATCACCTCAAAACTTATTTACCCTTCATGTCCTTTTCATAGTTCTCATAAACCTCATCAATTGTTCCAACCATGTAGAAATACTGCTCAGGGATATGGTCCATTCTGCCCTCAATTATTTCTTTAAATCCTCTTATTGTATCTTTCAGCTTGACATATCTTCCAGGTCTTCCTGTGAAAGCTTCAGCAACAAAGAACGGCTGAGAAAGAAATCTCTGAATCTTTCTTGCTCTGTAGACAATCAATTTGTCTTCTTCAGAAAGCTCATCCATACCCAATATTGCAATGATATCCTGAAGTTCTTTATACCTTTGCAAAATCTGCTGGACTGTCCTTGCAACATAATAGTGCTCTTCACCCACAATTCGTGGGTCAAGTATTCGTGATGTAGAGTCAAGCGGGTCAACTGCAGGATATATACCAAGCTCAGCAATCTGTCTTGACAAAACAGTTGTTGCATCAAGGTGAGCAAATGTAGTAGCAGGTGCTGGGTCAGTGAGGTCATCAGCCGGAACATAGATTGCTTGAACAGAGGTTATTGATCCTCTTTTTGTAGAGGTTATCCTCTCTTGCAAAGCGCCGACCTCGTTTGCAAGTGTTGGCTGATACCCAACAGCTGAGGGGATTCTTCCTAACAGCGCTGATACTTCAGAACCTGCTTGGATAAATCTGAAAATGTTGTCAATAAACAAAAGCACATCCTGCCCTTCTACATCACGGAAATACTCGGCCATGGTAAGACCAGTGAGGGCAACTCGCATTCTTGCCCCTGGTGGCTCGTTCATTTGGCCAAAGACCAAAACTGTCTTCTCTATAACACCTGATTCGTTCATCTCAAGCCAAAGGTCATTTCCCTCTCTTGTTCGTTCACCAACCCCAGTGAATATTGAAAATCCACCATGTTCTGTTGCAATATTTCTGATAAGCTCCATGATGAGAACAGTCTTGCCAACACCTGCACCACCAAAAAGACCAATCTTCCCACCTTTTGCATATGGTGCTAAGAGGTCTATAACCTTAATTCCTGTCTCAAAAATCTCTACTGCAGGCACCTGTTCTTCAAATGAAGGTGCACTTCTGTGAATTGGCCAGTAGTCCGCGGCCTGTACTTCGCCTTTGTTGTCAATTGGCTGGCCTAAAACATTGAATATTCTCCCCAACGTCCCTCTTCCAACAGGAACTTTAATGGGTCCACCTGTATCAATTGCCTTTACACCTCTTCTGAGCCCGTCAGTTGAACCCAAAGCAACACAGCGAACAGTATCATTGCCCAAATGCTGGGCAACCTCTGCAACAAGCGTCTTTCCATCAAAATGAATCTCAATTGCATTATTAATAGCTGGAAGGTTACCACTTTCAAACCTCACATCTACTACAGGACCAATTATTTGAACAACATAACCAACATTTTGTTCCATCTTTGGCTACACTCCCTTTAAAATCAAGTTTAAATAGTTACTTATTTCAAAGCAGCTGCACCACTTATTATCTCTGATATCTCCTGAGTAATCACTGCCTGGCGTTCCCGATTGAGCTTTAACACGAGTTTTTGTATCATTTCATCTGCACTTTTTGTTGCATTGTCCATTGCTGTCATCCTTGCAGCAAGTTCACTTACATATGAGTCCATCATTGCCCCAAAGATTATACCTTTTAGATATTCATATATAACAACATTAAGCACATCTGTTGGGGTTGGTTCATATCTTATTGTCTCATCTTTCTTAACCTCACCAGACACAAATTCACTTGGATCAAGAGGAAGAAGTTTCTTTACAACTACATCTTGTTTGATTGTGGAAATTAGCTTGGTATATATGATATAAAGCTCATGAATATCTCCTCTATAGTACTTTTTTACAACATTTTGTGCAATCACCTTTGCAACTTTTACAGACACAGACTGAGTCTGATAATTAAAATTTTCTTCTACTTTGTAACCATGGCGGAATAAAAAATTTTTTCCAACAATGCCTATTGGAAAAAATAATACTTCTCCCTCTTTTGAAATCTTTTCGTACAAATTCAAAGCGCTTCTTATAACATTTGCATTGTAACCGCCACACAGCCCTTTGTCACCACTAATTACAATTACCCCAATCTCTTTTTGTCCCTCTTTATATGACCCTTCAAAGAGAATGTGATTTGTCTCCATACCATGTATCACAAGATCTTTCATAAATTCGTTTATTTTTTCAAAATATGGTCTGGTACTGTCAAGTCTATCTCGTGACCTTTTCATCTTAGATGCAGAGATGAGATACATAGCTCTTGTAATCTTTTTTGTCTCACTGACACTTCTAATCCTTGACTTTATCCACCTTGTTTTGTTTGCCATCTTTAATTTCACCTACTTGCTACTTTTAAATCTCTCTTTGAACTCACTAATTACCTTCTTTAACAGTTCTTCATTCTCAGGCGTCAAGTCCTTTGTCTCTTTTATAGAATCAAATATTTGCGGATAGTTTGCAGAGATGTATTGGACTAATTTCTCATTAAATTCTCTAACTTTATTTACTTCTATATCCATTAAATACCCATTTACTGCACTATAAAGGATGACAACTTGGTGCCAAACAGGTAGTGTCTTGTATTGAGGCTGTTTTAGTGTCTCTACAATTCGCTGACCTTGGGCAAGTCTTTCACGAGTTGATTTGTCAAGCTCTGAACCAAACTGAGCGAAAGCTTCAAGTTCTCTGTACTGTGCCAAGTCAAGTCTCAATCTTCCTGCAACTTTCTTCATAGCCTTTATCTGAGCATTGCCACCTACTCTTGAAACTGATATACCTGCATTTATCGCGGGCCTTATACCAGCGTAAAACAGCTCACTTTCAAGATATATCTGGCCATCAGTTATTGAAATGACATTTGTGGGAATATATGCTGAAACATCACCAGCTTGTGTCTCAATGATAGGTAAAGCTGTAAGAGAACCTCCACCACGCTGGCTATTTAACTTTGCAGCTCTTTCTAAAAGTCTTGAATGAAGGTAAAAAACATCCCCCGGATATGCTTCACGGCCAGGTGGTCGTCTCAAAAGAAGTGACATTGCCCTGTATGCAACTGCGTGTTTTGATAAGTCATCGTAAACTATAAGAGCATCTTTTCCAGATTCCATAAACTCTTCTCCCATTGCACAGCCTGCATAAGGTGCTAAGAATTGAAGTGGTGCTGAGTCACTTGCAGTTGCACTGACAACAATTGTATAGTCCATTGCCCCATATTCCTTTAATGTGTGCACTATCTGCGCAACAGTTGATGCCTTTTGACCAATCGCTACATAGATGCAGTATACTCCCTGGTCTTTTTGATTGATAATTGTATCAATCGCAATAGCAGTTTTTCCTGTTTGCCTATCTCCAATAATAAGCTCTCTTTGGCCTCTTCCAATTGGAATCATGGCATCAATTGCCATAATGCCTGTTTGAAGTGGAGTTTTAACAGGCTCTCTTTCAATAACGCCTGGCGCTATCCTCTCAACTGGTCTGTACTTCGTTGCATTGATGGGGCCCAAACCATCAATAGGCTGACCCAAGGCATTTACAACTCTACCTAAAAGCTCTTCCCCAACAGGTACCTCTACTACTCTGCCTGTTCTCTTGACAATTGTACCTTCTTTGATTTCCCTGTCATTTCCTAAAATAACGCACCCAACATTGTCTTCTTCCAAGTTAAGCGCCATTCCATAAACGTTGTTAGGAAATTCTAAAAGCTCACCAGCCATACAATTGTCAAGGCCGTGTATTCTCGCAATACCATCTCCTGACATAATCACAACGCCAACGTCATTTGTTTCTATCTTCTTTTCATAGTTTTTTATTTGCTCTTTTATGATTGAGGCAATCTCATCTGGTCTTATAGTTACATCAACCATCTTAAATCATCACCCCTAAATAGCATTCTGGATAAGTTCTTTTTTTATCGAATCCAATGCACCTTTAATTGTAGCGTCGACCTCAATATTGTTGAATAAAAGTTTTATTCCTCCAATGATACTTCTATCAACCTTAACTTTAAAGCGCGGATTTTTAACATCATACCTTTTCAAAAGCCAGTTTGATATCTTTCTCAAAACGTCCTCGTCAACTTCTTCTGCTACAATAACCTCAACATCTACATTACCAATTGCCTTGTCATACATTTCTTTATAATAAAAAGGTATATATGGAAGTAAAATCTCTCTTCGTTTGTCGATTAGCAAATAAATGAGATTGACAATATATCTATCAATGCTTTCATCAAGAAATTGTTTTATCTTCTCTTTTTTATCAGATACTTTCATCTCAAGGTCAAATAAGACATCTACAAACTGTTTATTTGTCTTAAACAAGTCATATATTTTAAAAAGGTCTTCATAAAACTTCTCAAGCTTTCCCTCTTCTTGAGCAAGCTTAAGTAACCCTTCAGCATATCTTTTTGCTGGCAACATTTTTAAGCAACCCCTGCCTCGTCAAATATATTCTCAACCATTTTCCTATTTTCTTCAGTGTTTAAATTCTTTTCAATAACCTTAGATGCAGCAAGAAGAGCAATTGAGACAAACTGGTTTTTAAGTTCATTGATTTGTTTTTTCTTCTCAATCTCAAGCTGCTTGAGAGCATTTTCAATAATCTTGTTTGCCTCAAGCTTGGCATCTTCAATAATCTTGTCAGCCTGTTTTTGGGCTTCAATCATAGCGTTTTGGACTATCTCGTTTGCCTTCGCATGTGCCTGAGATAAGATATTTTCATATTCTTCCTTCAATTTTATAGCCTCTTCTTTTGACTTTGCAGCAAAGTCAAGCTGCTCTTGAATCATGTTTGAACGCTTTTCCATAAAGGCAGTTACTTTTTTGAAAAAGAATTTTCTATAAACTAAGTAAAGTATCAAAAAGTTTATAATTGCCCAGAAGAACATATTTTCAAAAATTGCAAGGTCAAACATATATATGCTCATCTCCTTTTTGGATTTTGCAGAAATCTATATGTTAACCACAATTTTTAATTTTGAAAATAAAGAGATGACGCTCCCCAACCCAACTGGAGAGCGTTTAAATCTTTGAAATTAACATAAATGCAGCAACCAAACTGTAAATAGCTACTGCCTCTGCCAAAGCAGCACCAAGCAAAAATATTGGGAAAATTCTTCCAAATGCTTCTGGCTGTCTTCCTACAGATTCTGCTGCTTTAGCAGTTGCAATACCAATGCCTATACCTACACCCAATCCTGCAAGCATTGCAATACCTGCTGCTAATGCTGTCAATTGAAACACCTCCAAAAATTTTTACTCTTCGAGCGCTTCATATAGATAAATCATAGACAAAAACGTAAAGATTACTGCTTGCAAAACACCATCAAAAATATCAAAATATAAACTTAACGCTGCTGGTATACCAACTGGAGGTATATGAGCTTTTAAAAGCCCATGATATATTAGCTCCATTATGGTAACACCAGCGAGGATGTTGCCAAACAGTCGGGCAGAAAGAGAAAGAGTTCTTGTGAAATAGTCTAAGAATTTAAACGGGAAAATTATAATGATAGGCTTAAAATGCCCCAAAAACCATCTAATTGGGTTTTTGAGAATAATGGTTGAAACTATCAATACCAAAATTGACATAACACCAAAACTTGCAGTTACATTTAAATTACTTGTAGGGGGTTGAAGACCTATAAGGCCTAACAAGTTTAGCCCAAGTAAGAATAAAAATAGTGTACCTAAATAGGGAGCAAATATATGCCAATAATGGCCTAAAAAGTTTTTAGTGATTTTATTTATTGAGTCGACAATGAACTCAGCAATGACCTGTTTTCTGCTCGGCACTAATTTCATATTAGAGGTGAGATAAAATGCTAATATAATCAAAAATGCCATCACGCCCCACATCTCAACAACTGCTACCCTTACAGGAATACCCTTGCCAATTGGTATTGTGAACAAAACCTTCAATACACCCTCGCCCATTTTACCTTTCACTTCCTTGACAACGTTTTATAAGTATAAGCTACAGCATATGAAACTGTAAGAAACAGTGGATAATTTACTAAAGTCCAAACAAGATATACATCTCCACCTTTATAGAACCTAAAAATAAAAGTGGAAAATACTATCAAAGCCACAACTGCAAAGCTATGAAGTAATAAATAAACAAAATTAGTTTTGCCTTTTATTGCAGACTTTAAAAGTAACAATAGAGAATATAAGATAAATAGCAATATTAAACTGCTGCCAAGCACAATCAGAAAGACTGCTATGCTTTTAGAAAAAGCAAACACCAATGCACAAAAGATAAGATTTATACCCCATAGCACTTTCAAAGCAAGATTTACAATATCCTTCATATCACATCCCACTAATCAACTTATTAAATATGTTACACCCATCTATTATAAAATTCAAGTCCTTATAAAAAATTTTTTGACATCATTCCCACTCAATTGTAGCAGGTGGTTTTGAAGTAATGTCATATACAACTCTATTTACCTTTCTTACAGTGTTTACAATTTCGTTTGAAACCCTTTCTAACACATCATAAGGAATCCTTGCCCAGTCAGCCGTCATACCATCAACGCTTGTAACAGCCCTAAGTGCAACAGTGTAATCATATGTTCTTTCATCACCCATTACACCAACACTTCTCATATCAGTGAGTACTGCAAAGTACTGCCAAATTTCTTCATCAAGTCCACACGCCTCAATTTCTCTTCTGAAAATCCAGTCAACCTCCCGGAGTATCTCAAGCTTTTCTTCGGTAACTTCACCAATTATCCTTATTGCAAGGCCAGGTCCTGGAAACGGCTGTCTTTTTACAATCTTTTCTGGAATTCCTAATTCTATTCCCACCCTTCTTACCTCATCTTTGAAAAGCTCGCGTAGCGGTTCGATTATCCTCTCAAACTTGATATGTTCTGGTAAACCGCCAACATTGTGATGACTTTTTATTGTTGCAGCCTTGCCGACTCCACTTTCGACAACATCAGGATAGATTGTACCTTGCACTAAAAATTTTACATCTCCAAGTTTTGAAGCCTCCTCTTCAAAAACACGTATAAACTCTTCACCTATTATTTTTCTCTTTCTCTCAGGATCTATGACACCACACAAAGCTTTTAAAAATCTCTCTTTCGCATTAACCTTGATTACATTCATGTCAAACTGTCCTTTGAATGTTTTTATAACTTCTTCCGCCTCTCCTTTTCTCAAAAGTCCATGGTCAACAAATATGCAAAAAAGATTTTTGCCTATCGCCTTGTGAACAAGCACTGCTGCAACAGAAGAGTCAACTCCACCAGAAAGAGCACATACAACCTTTTGATTGCCCACAATCTTTCTTATCTCATTTATTTTTTCTTCTATAAATGACGATGTCCTCCAATCACCTTTGCATCCGCAGATATTGAACAAGAAGTTTTTTATTATTTCTTGCCCAAACTCAGTGTGAACAACCTCTGGATGGAATTGCACACCATAAATCTTTTTTTCTTTGCTGCCAAATGCGGCAATGGCACAATTTTCAGTAGAAGCTAAAATTTCAAATCCCTCTGGGAGTTCTTCTACAAAGTCAGTATGGCTCATCCAACAAATTGAGTTTTCTGGCAAGCCTGTAAACAAAGGCGAATTTGTATTGTATTTTATATGCGTTTTACCATACTCTCTAAATAGAGCAGTTGAAACCTTGCCACCCAAAAGAGATGCAATCAGTTGATTTCCATAGCATATTCCAAGAATTGGAATACCAATTTCAAATATCTTTTTATCAACAACAGGCGCATTTTCTTCATACACGCTTGATGGTCCACCAGTAAAGATTATTCCTTTTGGATTTTTCTCAATTATCTTCTCTAAGGGTGTGTCATATGGCCAAATTTCACAATAAACACCACACTCTCGTACTCTTCGCGCAATTAACTGATTGTATTGTCCTCCAAAGTCTAACACAATAACAATTTCATGCTGCAAAATCAATCATCCTCTCTTATGGATTTTTAAATATGATAATATATAAACACAAGAAGAGGAATTGTCAACAGAGAAAAAATTGTTGTAATAAATATTGTACGTGTAGCATATGAACTATCAGCTTTGTATCTATACGATATTATTGAACTAATTATTGCAGTTGGCATTCCTGTTTGGAGTATAATAATCAGTCTTGTAAAGTCATCTAAGCTCATGAATTTGGTCAAAAATGTAATCAATAGAGGAAAAGCCACCATCTTAAACGCAACAATGCCATAAGCAGGATAGGTCTTAACTGTATCTTTAAATGAAACTTCTGCTAAAAGGCAGCCAATAAAAAACATAGACAAATAAATGGTTGTTTTTCCAAATGGATTTAATGCATCGTAAATAGTGAGAAAAAATCTATTGTAGTAATTCAAAATTTCAGTTGACAAAGCTCCTTTTAGTAAATACACTACAAATGCTGAGAAAATGGCAATTGAATTTGCATTTATAAAACCAAATTTAGTTTTCTCACTGCTGTGCTTTGTTATAATTGAGAGTCCCAATGACCAAGCCAAAAAGTCATGCATTATATTGTAACTTGCAGCGTAAAACACACCCTTTTCACCAAAGATAGAGTACAACAGGGGAAATGACAAAAAACCAGTATTTCCAAAAGCAGAGCAAAATATATGTGTGTAAAATGTTTTGCCTTGAAGCTTAAATAACTTTGCTGTTATGTAACCTGTCCCAAGTAACAATATTATCCCAATAAAAGCTGAGATTATCAGTGTGAGGATATTTTTTACAACAGTTGAAGAATAAGGTTTGCTACTTATGGTTGTAAACAATAGGATTGGAGCGGTTACTTTTATAATCAACTCGCTCACAGAATCTTTTATAGTAGGTGAAAACAATTGTATTTTAGTACCAATAAATCCTATAAAGATAACAGCAAAAAGATAAAGGATATTTTTTAGAAGAATTAAAACTTCCTGATTCATGGCTGTTAAGACCTTTCCAACAGTAAAAAGATTCTTAAAGTGTACAAGCTCTATTATATAAAAAAAAAGTGCCATTTTACAAGGCACCCTATTCACTAATTTCTATTTCCTCAATCTCCTGTGTGGAATTTGCAAGTGAATTTAGTTTTGCCTTCATTTTATTCATCACTTCTTTTGCCATCTCAGAAGAATACTTTTCCATTGCAAAAACAGGAGTGGTTGTTGCAGTAGAAGCTTTTACAACTCGTATCACTTTAAGCTGTGGCTTGTCTTGCGTTGTAGGTCTTACCTTCGCGTTGAATAAGATATAATCTGCATATCCCTGTTTAAATACCCCAATTACTACCTCTTCATAAGGCTGTGATGTAATCCCTAAACCTCCAGTTGATTTAATGTTCATAGGTATAAGCTGTGTCTTTCCATCTTTGCCTGTTGTATATAGCTGCTCTAAGTTAGAAAAAACTACATTTGCTCCTTCAACAGGTGTACCAGTTTTGCTATCTACCACTATTACCTGAAGATAACCTTTAAGAGTATCTACTTTTGAAACCTCTTGTGTTTGGGTTTGCGTAGTTTTCGGTATTTCGGAAGATGCCATCTTTGTTTTTTCTAAGCTTTTGTTTGAAATTATACCTACTAAAGCAATAACAAATATAGCTAAAATTGTAACAGCCAGAAATCGATTAGATACTTTGCTTAACATTTTTCTCTTCCCTTCTATTAATTGTATTTCTACTAAAATATATTACTGAACAAAAATTTATATCACTTAATTTGTTTACAAAAAAAATTGTGGGGTATAAATATCTTTGAATACACTGAGACTTTTTTACAAGGAGAGTGAGAGTTAGAATGTACACAAAATTAAAAGAGAATATATACTCAGTAGGAGTACAAGATCCAAATCTTCGTATTTTTGACATTGTAATGTACACAAAATATGGAACAACATATAACTCTTATCTCGTAATTGGCTCTGAGAAAGTTGCACTTATTGAAAATGTGAAGTATAAATTTTTTGACCAGTTTTTAGACAATATTAAAGAGATAATTGACACCGCAAAGATAGATTATCTCATAGTAAATCACACAGAACCGGACCACTCTGGTTCAATTGAAAGTCTGCTTGAGATAAACCCGAAGATAAAAGTATTTGGTAGCAGCTCTGCCATGAGGTTTTTGAAGAAGATTTCAAACAAGAGTTTTGATTCTCAAGTTGTAAACGATGGTGACCAAATATCCTTGGGTAACAAGACATTGAAATTTATTTCTGCTCCATTTTTACACTGGCCTGATTCAATTTACACCTATCTTATAGAAGATAGTATGCTCTTTACTTGTGATTCTTTTGGCTGTCATTATAGTACCGAAAATCTTGACATCAACTGGGTAATGGATAATGACAAAGAAGGATTTATGGATGCATACAAGTACTATTACGATGTAATTATGTCTCCATTTAAAAGCTATGTACTTCAGGCAATTGAAAAGATAAAAGACTTAAAGATTGACATAATAGCAACAGGTCATGGTCCAATCTTGACAAATTACAAGGATGAACTTATGGGTTTGTATAAATCGTGGTCAGAAGAGCTTCTAAAAGAACCAGAAAAGCCTTATGTGGTTATTGTCTATGTTTCGGCATATGGGTACACCGAAATGCTTGCAAAAAAGATTTCTGAAGCGATCACTCAAAGCGGTATAGATGTGCTGTTGTACAATGCAATTGAGCACAAAATAGAAGATATATTGGAAAAGATATACAGGGCAGAAGGTGTGCTGTTTGGGTCACCTACTATAAACTCAGATGCTCTTTTACCAATATATGAAATATTGATTAGGCTAAACCCAATAGTTCATGGAGGTAAGATTGCTGCCGCTTTTGGTTCATATGGTTGGAGCGGAGAAGCTGTCTCAAACATTGAAACACGGTTAAAACAGTTAAGGTTCAAAGTAGTTGAACCAGGACTCAAGGTAAATTTCAAGCCCAATGAGGAGGAATTAAAAAAGGCATATGAATTTGGTATACTATTTGCTGAGAAAGTAAAAGAGAAAAAGCTGGTGTAAAGCAATGGAAAAATTTGATGTAGTGATTATTGGTGGTGGGGTTTCTGCTTTAACAGTTGCAGAAGAGATAAGGAAAAAGGATTTTAATCTTTCAATATGTATTCTAAGTGATGAGAGGGTATTGCCTTATTACAGATTGAAACTGCCTTATTATATTTACAATCCTATTGATGAGAAATTCTTTATAAAACCACAAAACTGGTTTGAAGATAACAACATAAAAATTTATCTAAACTCGCCTGTGATCAAGGTTAATTTTGACAACAAGATTGTGTTTGTGTCAGACAAGAAAATAGGATATAAAAAACTTGTAATTGCTTCTGGAGCCAAGCCATACATGGGTGATGATGTGGTTGATATCAGAGCAAGAGATAAGGTTTTTTCTTTGAGGACCTACGAAGACCTTCTACGATTGAAAGAAATCATTCCCCGAGTCCCTGAAGTTGCCATTATAGGCGCAGGGCTTTTGGGATTAGAACTTGCTTCAACACTGGAAGGTAAAAGTGTATTTCTAATTGAAATAGCAGAACGACTTTTACCTAAACAATTAGATGAAGTAGGTGCTTTGCTTTTTGAAGAAGAGATAAAAAGAAAGGGAATAAATATAAATTTTGATAGCAAAGTTGAAAAAATAGAAAAAATAAACAACAAGTTGGTAATCTTTCTTTCAAATAATAAAGAGATTTTATCTGACATTGTAATTTTTTCAGCAGGTGTTGTGCCAAATACAGATTTTGTAAATGATAAACGAATACTGAGTTCCAGAAAAGGCATTGGAGTAAATGCCAGAATGCAAACCTCAATAGAAGATGTGTTTGCATGTGGAGATGTAGCCTATCTTAACAATCAAAATCCTGGCACATGGACTTTTGCAGTTGAAAGTGGCAAGGTGGTTGGCAAAAACATTCTTGGACAGAATATTGAATATCAAAGAAAACCTATCCCTTATTTTCTAAAGGCATTTGGAATGGAAATAGTCTCTGCTGGAAACATAATCGACGTAAAAGAATCAAATCTTTTTGAGTGTCTTAACAAAGAAAAGATGGTTTATAAAAAATTTGTGCTCAAAAACAAGAAATTAATTGGGTATCTGCTCATAAATGACACAAAAACACACAGTCAGATAAGTAAATTTTTGGGTCAGGAAGTCAACCTAAAATGGATAGAAAAATATCTTGAGATAAAGTAAAAAAGGGGCTTTACACCTTTCATTAAGCGGTGTAAATACCCCTTTATTTTTTTGCATAAATCCTGTCTTTTAAAATCTCTTTCAAAAACATGCCTGTGTATGACCTTTCACACATTGCAACCTCTTCTGGTGAGCCAAAAGCCACAACTTCACCACCTCTGTCTCCACCCTCTGGTCCCAAATCAATTATATAGTCAGCAACTTTTATAACATCCAAATTATGTTCAATCACAATAACTGTATTACCCATATCTACTAGCCGCTGCAATACGTTTATGAGCTTGTTTACATCATCCATATGAAGTCCAGTTGTGGGTTCATCTAAGATGTATAAGGTCCTACCTGTTGCTCTTTTAGAAAGCTCTGTTGCAAGCTTTACCCTTTGCGCCTCCCCACCAGAAAGTGTAGTAGACGGCTGGCCAAGTTTGATGTAACCAAGCCCTACATCATAAAGTGTCTGAAGTTTTGCCTTAATCCGTGGAATGTTTTTGAAAAATTCAAGTGCTTCTTCAACAGTCATCTCTAAAACATCAGCTATTGTTTTGTCTTTATATTTTACCTCTAATGTTTCTCTATTGTATCTTTTACCCTTGCACACCTCACAAGGTACATATACATCCGGCAAAAAGTGCATTTCAATCTTTATAATTCCATCTCCACCACAAGCCTCGCATCTTCCGCCTTTGAGATTAAAACTAAACCTTCCTGCCTTATATCCTCGCATTTTTGCCTCAGGTGTTTGAGCAAATATCTCTCTTATAAAGTCAAAAACACCTGTATAAGTTGCAGGATTAGAACGTGGAGTTCTTCCAATTGGTGACTGGTCTATGTTGATTACCTTGTCAAAATGCTCAAGACCAATTATTTCTTTGTACTTGCCAGGCTTTTCCTTAGACTTATTTAGTATTGAACTTGCTGCCTTGTAAAGTATCTCGTTTACCAGCGTGCTTTTACCAGACCCTGAAACTCCTGTCACACACGTAAAAAGCCCTACAGGAAAACTGACATCAATGTTTTTTAGATTGTTCTCACAAGCTCCTTTTATTGTAAGCCATCTACCATCAGGTTTTCTTCTCTCTTGAGGAATCTCTATCTTCTTTTTACCAGAAAGATACTGCCCTGTAATGGACTCTTCACAGGAAATTATATCTTCTAATGTACCAGCTGCAACAATTCTGCCACCATGCTCCCCTGCCCCTGGTCCTATGTCAACTATATAATCAGCAGCTCTAATTGTATCCTCATCATGCTCAACAACAATCAAGGTATTACCCAAATCCCTAAGTTTTTGCAATGTTCTTATAAGTCTGTGGTTGTCTCGCTGATGAAGACCAATACTTGGCTCATCAAGGATATACAAAACTCCCACAAGCCCAGAACCAATCTGTGTTGCAAGTCTTATTCTCTGTGCTTCTCCACCCGAAAGAGTACCGGCTGAACGTGAAAGTGTCAGATAGTCAAGTCCAACATCTATCAAAAAGTCCAGTCTTGCCAGAATCTCTTTCAAAATTGGTGCTGCAATAACTTTATCTTTGCCCTGGAGATTTAAGCTTTGTAGAAATTCTTTTGCCTCCAAGATTGTCATATCAGCAACATCTGCAATTGACTTCCCTTCAATTAATACTGACAATGCCTCTTTTTTAAGTCTTTTTCCCAAACAATCAGGGCATGTGAATGTACTCATATACTCTTCAATTTCTTGTTTTACATACTCTGACTGGGTCTCTTTATACCTTCTCTCAAGATTATTTACAAGTCCTTCATACTTTGCATAATAAATCCCTCGTGGGGTGTAAATCTTTATCTTCTCTTCTCCTGTTCCATATAAAAAGATGTCAAGAATCTTTTTGTCAAGTTTATTTACAGGAGTGTTTAAGCTAAAATTGTATTCTTTGGCCAACGACTCTAAAACCATTCTGGCATATGAATTTGTTTCACTAAAATTCCATCCATTTATAGCAACCTGACCGATAGGCATCGACTTGTCAGGAATTAAAAGGTCAGGATCAATCTTTTGTAAGTATCCTAACCCCATACAGGTTGGACATGCCCCATAAGGGGTATTAAAAGAAAAAAGACGTGGAGTTATTTCTTCAAACGAAACTCCACAGTCTACACATGCAAAGTTTTGTGAAAATACAATTTCTCTGTCGCCAACAATATCAATAGTCACAATTCCGCCTGAGAGTTCTAACGCTGTTTCAATCGAACCTGTAAGTCTTGACTCTATTCCTTCTTTGATGACGAGCCTGTCAACAATAACATCAATGTTGTGCTTTTTGTTCTTATCAAGCTTTATCTCCTCTTCAAGCTCATAGATTACACCATCAACTCTTACCCGTGCAAACCCACTTTTTCTAAGCTCTTCAAACTGTTTTTGGTACTCCCCTTTCCTACCTCTCACAATAGGCGACATGACCTGAATCTTTGTCCCTTTTTGCAATTTCATTATCTCATCTACCATCTGGTCAACTGTCTGCTGTGATATTGGTTTGCCACAAATATAGCAGTGAGGTTTTCCAACTCTCGCAAACAGAAGTCTTAAATAGTCATAAATCTCTGTAATTGTACCAACTGTTGAACGAGGATTTTTTGAGGTTGTCTTTTGGTCAATAGATATAGCCGGTGACAGTCCCTCTATGTGATCTACATCTGGTTTTTCCATCATACCCAAAAACTGTCTTGCATATGATGACAATGACTCAATATATCTTCTTTGTCCTTCTGCATAGATAGTGTCAAAAGCCAAAGATGATTTCCCTGAACCTGAAAGACCTGTAAAGACTATTAGTTTGTCACGAGGCAGTTTCAAGTCAACATTTTTCAGGTTGTGCTCTTTTGCACCTTTTATTACAATGTATTCTTTCGACATTTTGCATTCTCCTCCGAAAATACATTAAAGCAATTTCTTTAGTTCAAATATTTTATCTCTTATCTTAGCCGCTTTTTCAAATTCAAGTTCTATAGCAAATCTTTTCATCTGCTGTTCAAGTTCTTTTATATACTCTTCTATTTCTTGTTTGGACATGTTCTGTACAATATCCTTTTCTATGCTCTCATATTTTTCTTCCTCTTCAGCAACCGAGATAGTTGCTTCAATAATCTGTCGTATTCCTTTTCTTACAGTTTGAGGCACTATTCCGTGCTTTTGGTTGTACTCTATCTGAATTTTTCTTCGTCTATTTGTTTCATCAATAGCCTTTTGCATAGCCTTAGTAATCCTGTCAGCATACATAATTACTTTACCATCAACGTTTCGTGCAGCACGTCCAATTGTCTGAATGAGAGAAGTTTCCGAGCGCAAGAATCCTTCTTTGTCAGCATCTAAAATGGCAACAAGTGATACTTCCGGCAAATCAAGTCCTTCCCGCAGCAAGTTTATCCCTACTAAAACGTCAAACTTGCCAAGTCTCAAATCCCTTATTATCTGCATGCGCTCTATTGTATCAATATCCGAGTGCATATATCTCACTCTTATACCAACATCTTTTAAATATTCAGTGAGGCTTTCTGCCATCTTCTTTGTAAGTGTTGTAATCAAAACTCTTTGGTTCTTCTCTACTCTTTTTCTTATCTCGCCAATCAAATGGTCAATTTGACCTTTAACAGGATGTACTTCAATTTCAGGGTCAACAAGCCCTGTGGGTCTTATAATTTGTTCAACCACTCTTGAGGATTTCTTGAGTTCATAAGGACCAGGTGTTGCGCTTACAAATATAACCTGGTTGAGCTTCTCTTCAAACTCTTCAAAGGTAAGTGGGCGGTTGTCATATGCAGATGGAAGTCTAAAACCATATTCTACAAGCGCATCTTTCCTTGCCTTGTCTCCATTATACATAGCCCTTACCTGAGGAATTGTCACATGCGATTCATCAATGAACATTATAAAATCTTTTGGAAAATAATCAAGCAAGGTGTAAGGAGGACTTCCAGGTGGTCTTCCTGTTAGATGTCTTGAGTAGTTTTCTATTCCTTTGCAAAATCCCATTTCCTGGAGCATCTCTATGTCATATCGCGTCCTTTGTTCAAGCCTTTGCGCTTCAACAAGCTTGCCCATGCTCCTGAGCTCTTGAAGCCTTTGTTCAAGCTCCTCTTCAATGCTCTTAATTGCTCTTTTTAGCTTTTCTGAGGTTGTGACATAGTGTGATGCAGGAAATATTGCAACATGATTTCTTCTCCCAATTACCTCACCAGTCAAAACGTCAAACTCGGTAATTCTCTCTATTTCATCTCCAAAAAACTCTACTCTGATTGCTCTCTCAGTATTTGATGCAGGAAATATCTCAAGCACATCACCTCGTACCCTGAACCTGCCTCTTCTGAAATCAATGTCATTTCTCTCATACTGCATTCTAATGAGTTCTCTTATTACTTCATCTCTATCTTTTATCATCCCAGGTCTTAATGATAACGTTAAATTTAAATAGTCTTCTGGACTACCTAAGCTGTAAATACATGAGACACTTGCTACAATTATTACGTCTCTTCTCTCAAACAAGGCAGATGTTGCAGAGTGTCGAAGTTTATCTATTTCATCATTGATGGACGAATCTTTTTCAATATACGTATCTGTCTCAGGTATATAAGCTTCTGGCTGGTAATAATCGTAATAGCTTACAAAAAATTCTACAGCATTTTCAGGAAAGAATTCCCTAAACTCACTGCAAAGTTGAGCAGCCAGTGTTTTATTATGAGCTAAAACCAATGTGGGTCTTTGTACATTTTCTATTACTTTAGCCATTGTAAATGTCTTTCCTGAACCAGTAACACCAAGCAGTGTCTGAAACTTTTCACCTTTTAAAATTCCTTCGGTAAGCATTTCGATAGCCTTTGGTTGGTCACCTGTTGGCTTAAAGTCTGAAACAACCTTAAACTTTTTCATATTCTATCACCAAGTCTTATTTTACATCATTAAAAGTTGAATTTCAAACATATGTTTGGGAAAATTTGTGAGCCTCTAAACTCAATAGTTACCATTTTCAAATTCGTCTTGATATAGTTTTTTGTAAATTTCATAACTTTTAAAGACTCTTCTGACAAAATGGTTTGTCTCTTTAAAAGGAATTTCATCCACCTCAAATGTGCTTCTATCTTTTTGATAAAGCCATTTATTTACATTTGTCATACCAGCATTATAAGCCGCAACTGCAAGCCTTGTATCATTTCTGTAGTAATCTATGAGGTATTTTATATACCATGTACCAATTAAGATATTGTAGTCGGGGTCATATAACTTCTCTTCACTATAGTCTAATTTTAGTTTATGAGCAACCCATTTAGCAGTAAGAGGTGATAATTGCATAAGACCCACAGCACCTTTTTTAGAGACTGCAAACTGGTTAAAGTTGCTTTCACTTTTTATTATTGCACAAATTAAATATGGGTCTACATTTATTTCTTTACTATGCTTCTTGATACTACTTGTAAACCTTAAGGGGTACAACTGTTTTAAAATCAAAAAGTAAAATGGTTCAAAAAACAAAAGAAAAAGTAAAAGCAGAACAATTAATACAACCTTCCTTTTCAAATCAAACCATCCTCTTTGAGATATTTTTCTATGATAGTTTTCAAATTCTCAATGTCTCCATTGTTTATAACTATCTTACTTGCAAAGTCCTTGTATCTTTCAATATCTCTTTGTCTTTCTAAAAACTTTTCGACCTCTTCCACATCATATCCACTTCTTCTAATTACTCGCTCAATTATAATTTCTTTTTCACATTCAACATACCAGATGACCGAACAAAGTTTATCAAGTCCTATCTGGAACAAAAGTGCAGCATCAATAACTATATGCTTGTCTTTGTAAACATCTGTGATTAAAAAATTTACTCTTTCAAATATAAATGGATGAGTAATCTTATTGAGAAGCTCCATATTAAAGTCACATTTCAAGGCTACCTTTCTAAGTTTAACTCTGTCAATTTTGGCATCTGTTAAAATCTCCTCTCCAAAGCTCTGTGTTAACTTTAATTTCAATTCTAAGCTATTTTGTAGTAACCAATGGTATTCCTTATCAGCATCTATAACCTCAAATCCATAATGTTCTTTTAATATTTTACTAACAGTACTCTTACCAGAGCCAATCTTCCCAGTAATTCCTAATACTTTACTTTGTTTCATACCAATTTAAACCTTCTTTCACTTCAACTACCAAAGGAACTTTTAATGAGACAGCATTTTCCATCTCAGTTTTCACTATTTCTTTTACTATTTCTTTTTCTTCATATGGTGATTCAATCAAAAGCTCATCGTGAACTTGTAAAATAATTCTTGATTTTAAATTCTCCTCCTTTAACCTTCTATAAACCCTTATCATTGCTATCTTCATGATATCTGCTGCACTGCCCTGGATAGGTGAATTCATTGCTATTCTTTCTGCGTAGTTTCTGAGATTTTTATTAGTAGACTTTATATCCTTAATATATCTCTTTCTATTAAAAAGTGTTAAAACAAACCCATTTTCACGTGCAAACTTGACAACATTGTCCAGATATTCTTTCACTTTTGGATACTTTTCAAAATAGCGATTAATAAAATCAGCTGCCTCTTTTCTTGATATCTTTATATCCCTTGAAAGTCCATAGTCAGAGATTCCATATACAATTCCAAAGTTAACAGCCTTTGCTTGGCTTCGCATAGTTGGGGTAACTTGACTTACATCTACACCAAAAATCTCTGCTGCTGTCTGTGAATGAATGTCAAGGTTATTCTTAAAAGCATTTATTAGTCTTTCATCTTCAGAAATATGAGCAAGTATCCTAAGTTCAATCTGAGAATAGTCAGCATCTATCAGGACGTAGCCTTCCTCTGGAATAAATGCTTTTCTTATTAACCTTCCCTCATCATATTTTACAGGGATATTTTGTAAATTAGGCTCTGCACTTGCAAGTCTTCCAGTTGCTGTACCTGTTTGAATAAAATTAGAATGTACTCTTCCAGTTACAGGATTGATTGCTTGCATAAGGCCTTGACAGTAAGTTGTCAGTATTTTCGTATACATTCTATAATCCAAGATAAGAGGTACTATCTCATGTTTGTCATATAGCTCTTCTAACACCTCGGCATCTGTTGAATATCCTGTTTTAGTCTTTTTTACAACTGGAAGTTTTAGTTTTTCGAACAACACATATGAGAGTTGTTTAGGTGAGTTTATGTTAAACCACTCACCTGCTATCTGATAAATCTGTGTTTCTAACTTTAAAAGCTTGCTCTCAATCTCTTTTGTATACTCTTGCAAGGTGTTTTTGTCAACTTTAAAACCGATTTTTTCCATTTCATATAAAATGGGAACGAGAGGTATTTCTATGTTTTCATAGACGTATTGGCATGAATTTAAATCTATAAGTTTGGACAGCTCATCCCAAAGATTTCTTAATAAAACTGTAGCACTAGCCCATCTGTTTTCTTTTATTGCAGAGATATCAGTATTGAGATAAGAGATAAACAATGTCTCTAAGTCGTATGAACTACGTGTACTGTCTAAAACATATGAAGCTAACATGACATCATTACAATTTTTTAGCTGGTAAGTATCACCAAAATCTACTCTATGGAGTATATTTTTTAAATCATACACAACCTTTTGAATACCTTGGTCCTTTAGTAGCTTTTCAACAATTCCTTTGTCAGCTGTTGTAAAGACAGTGGAACTTAGTTGATCATAGATATAAAAAAGTCCTTCATCACCTGAGTATAACAAATAAATTTCTTTGCCCTTTATTTCAGAGATATCACATAGTTTTTTCATATTAAATTTTGGAAGCTGAACGGCTTGTTTTATCTCCTCAATCTCCTCTGAAAAACCAAGTCTTTTTATGAAACTTTTAAACTCAAGCTGAAGTAAAATTTGATACAGTTTTTTCTTATCCCATTCTCTTGTTTTTAACTCTTCAAGAGTTACTTCAATTGGTAAATCGCATATAATAGTTGCCAACTTTTTTGACAAAAACGCCATATCTTTACCTGCTTCTAACTTTTCTCGTAGAGAGTCTTTGATGTTTTTTAGATTTTGGTATATATTCTCTAAGGTCTGGTATTCTTCTAAAAGCTTTATAGCCGTTTTGCCCCCAATTCCCTTAACACCAGGGATGTTGTCTGATGCATCGCCCACTAAAGCTTTGTAGTCAACAATTTGATGCGCAAAGACACCATATTTTTCTTTTACATTTTCAACAGTATACAAATCTTCAGTTGTTTTGTCAAACCTCGTTGTGACTATCTTGACAATTACATTTTTATCAAGTAGCTGAAGGGTATCTCTGTCTCCAGTTATTATCACAATCTCTAAATTCTGGTTTTTGAGTCTATTTACAAGTGTGCCTATAACGTCATCAGCTTCATATCCTTCATATTCCAATATAGGAATGTTAAGAGCGCTAATTATTTCTCTCACATAAGGTATCTGTATTTGTAGAGAATCTGGCATTGGCTTTCGATTGGCTTTGTACTCTTCATATTCACTTTTTCGAGCAGCTCTGCCTCTTTTGTCAAACGCTACTGCTACATAATCTGGCCTTTCTGAATCTAAGTATTTTAAAAGTACATTTAAAAAACCATATATAGCGTTTGTAGGAATATTACTGGACGTTGTCAATTCTGGTAAGGCAAAAAAGGCCCTATAAAGAATACTATTCCCATCAAAAATGACCAATTTCATTTTTTATCTACCCTTTCAGTTAGTTTAATTGTGTCTTCCTTTCTGTATGAATAGTTATTCATATAAAAGTATCCCTCATTAAAATTATAATTCAAAATCAACAGACTTTTTAAATCCTCCGCTATTCTTTGATAATCCAAACGTTCATAATATTTAAAAAGCGTTTTATAAAGTTCATAACAAATATAAATTGTCATTGTTTCTTGAGGAAAGAGAAGATTGTCAAATCGTGTTTCAAAGTTCTCAATATTGATTAAAGTTCTGTCAGAAAAAAATTTATATGGTCTTACGATATTGTATTCAATTTCTTCTATTATTCTTTGTAAATGTGTAGCTGGCTCTTCTCCTCCCAAAAGGCAAAGCTGAAAATACAAAAATAAAATATAAGGCAGTTGATAATATGTCCTCAATCCAGTTAACATAATATTTTTATGGTAAAAGTTATAGTAAACATTTTGGTTTAAAATGAGTTCTTCTATCTGTTTTTTGAGATAAGCTAAGTCCTTAGCTGCTACCTTATAACTTTTTAAAAGGTTTAAATAATACATACTTGATGTCTGTAGTGTAGATGTATAGACAGAGTAAAAATTAGTTAGGTTTTTGGAGAAATATAAAAAAAACAGTTTAAATACTCTACTCGGTATTATAGCAGACATTTTATACTTTTTAGCAATGTCATTTCCTGAGTATTTGGCGATATCTACTGCTTTAAATAAATTTTTAGATGGTTTTTGGAGAACTTCATATTTTATATCACAATGCTTTACAATATTATTTGATTTTAAAATACACTCATTTAGTGAATTTCTTTCAAAAATCTCAATGTTTATATTAATTTTTGAACCTTCTTTAACAGGTACAGATGTCAACAAATTTTGATAGTAAAAGTATGTTATATCATCGTCAATTGCAAATGAGTTGAAAAATCCTATATACAAAAAACCATCTTTTACTTTGGTACAAAACCTAAAGTACACATTGTTTATAGTTGAAGACCCAGAGATTTTTAATAGAAAATACTTCTTTCCCTTTTTCAAAACTACTATCTGGGAATTAGAATGTGAAAAGACAAGACCATTTTGGCCTTTTTGAAGTTTTGGCATGAACAAGACTTCAAAATCTTTTATATTTACTGCCACTGCTATGTTATTTATTTGGGTAGGTTTGTTGAAATTTATATTTACACTTAAATTGTTTTGATAAAATAAAAACTCATATGAGGTCTTTTCAAGTTTTTCCCCTAATCTTTTTATTTGTCCATCAATTTCTATATAACTGTGATTTTCAAGTACCATTCTTTCCCTTGTTCCTCTGTCCGTTTATATTAACTATTATACATCATAAAAATGCCCTAAGTCATCAAACTTTAAAACGACTTAGGGCACAAGTCTTAGAAGCTTTTTTATTTTTTCTCGAACATATCCTTACCAACGCCACAAATAGGACAAACCCAATCATCAGGTAAGTCTTCAAACTTTGTTCCTGGTTGAATGCCGTTTTCTGGATCACCTTTTTGTGGATCATACTCATAGCCGCATATAGTACAAACCCAAATATCCAATTTAGACCTCCACTCCTTGCTTTAAAATTTTTTGACACATTATTTATACCTCATTTAATCTACCCTTAAACAGGAGGTTTAAAAGATTTCTTTGTCACCTATGTCAGTTCTATAAAACATATTTTCAAAGTTAACCTTTTTAATTTCCTCATATACTTTTGCCTTTGCATCTTTGAGAGTATTGTCAACCCTCACAATGTTTAGTACTCTACCCCCTGCTGTTTTAACCTTACCACTATCTAACTTTGTGTTAGCGTGAAATACAATTGTATCACTTACAAGCTTATCTAAACCTTCAATGACAAAGCCAGTCTCGTACTTTTCAGGATAGCCTTCTGAGGCAAGTACAACACAAATTGAAAACTGGTCCGAAAACCTCGCCTCAACGCCCTTCAAGTTGCCTTCTGTAGCTTTTACCATAATCTCTAAAAGTTCACTTTTCATGAGTGGTAAAATAGCTTGTGCTTCAGGGTCACCGAATCTGGAGTTGAACTCTAAAACCATTGGTCCTTCTTCTGTCAGAATTAATCCTCCATACAAAATACCCTTAAACGGTCTCCCTTCTTTCCTCATTCCATATATCGCTTTTAGCATAATATTCTCAATGATGTCTTCAAAAAGCTTTTTATCAACAAGCCTTGATGGAGAAAAGGCTCCCATTCCACCTGTATTTGGTCCTTTGTCACCGTCAAACGCTTTTTTATGGTCTCGTGCAACTGTCAAAGGCACAATGTCTTTACCGTCTGAGATGACAAAAACTGATATTTCTTCACCTTTTAAATAGTCTTCAATGACAATCTTTTCTCCTGCTTTACCAAATACCTTTTCTTTCATCATAAGATTGAGGGCATTCAAAGCCTCAAGTTTGTCTTGAGCAATTATCACTCCTTTGCCCAATGCAAGACCATCTGCCTTTATTACAAGAGGATACTTGTCGTTTTGATTTACAAAAGTTAAAGCCTCTTCATAGCTGTAGAACACATTGTATCTTGCTGTCTTTATACCGTACTTTTTCATCAGGTCTTTTGCGAACACCTTACTACTTTCTATCATTGCAGCATCTTTTGTTGGACCAAATGTCTTTATTCCAAACGATTCAAGATAATCAACAATTCCGTCTGCAAGCGGATTGTCCGGACCGACAATTACAAAGTCTATCTCTTTTTCTATGCAAAAGTCTTTTAGCTTACTAAATTCATTTACCTTTATATCAACACAAGTTGCAATTTCACAAATCCCTGCATTTCCAGGTGCACAGAACACGTCTTTGTAACCTTCAGTATAAATCTTCCATGCGATGGCATGTTCACGCCCACCATTTCCTACAATCAGGATTCTCATCTTTTGAAACACCTCTTTTTTAGTGTCTAAAATTAGTGCCTAAAATGTCTTATACCCGTAAATATCATAGCAATGTTATATTTGTTTGCAGCATCAATTGACTCTTTATCTCTAATAGACCCGCCAGGCTGAATAATAGCTGTAATTCCCGCTTTGCCTGCTGCTTCAACACTATCAGAAAATGGGAAGAAAGCATCTGACGCAAGTACTGCTCCATTCAAATCAAATCTTGAACGTGAGATTGCATGTTCAACAGCCCAGATTCTATTTGTCTGTCCCATACCTATCCCCAATGTCATTTTGTCCTTTGCAATAACTATTGCATTTGACTTTACATGTTTTACAACCTTCCAGGCAAATATCAAGTCTTCTATTTCCTTTTCTGTTGGCCTTCTTTCTGTTACAACTTGGTAATCTTCATTGAGCAATTTCCTGTCCTTTTCCTGCACAAGCATTCCACCATTTACTGACTTAACATCATAATATACATCAGTTTTATCCAAAGTTAGAAGTTTCAATATCCGAAGGTCTTTTTTTGTAGAAAGCAAAGATAGTGCATCTTCATCAAAGTCAGGAGCAATCACTATCTCAAGGAATATCTTTTTTAGCTCCTCAGCTGTTTGTCTATCTACCTTCCTATTAAATGCTACAATTCCCCCAAATATAGACACTGGGTCGCTATTGTATACTTTCTTATATGCCTCAAAGATATTGTCACCTGATGCAACACCACAGGGATTATTGTGTTTTATTGCAACACATGTTGGCTCATCAAACTCTTTTAAAAGTTCAATAGCACTATCACTGTCAAGAATATTGTTATACGAAAGATCCTTACCATGAAGCTGCTCAGCATTTGCTATATTGGACTTTTCAATAAACGGCAAAGTTATTTTATAAAAACTTGCCTGCTGATGAGGATTCTCACCATATCTTAGTTGCTTAGCCTTCTCAAGTGGAACTGTAAGTTGCTTTGGGAAAGAATTATCTTTTCTTACAAATCTGAAGTAGTTAAAAATCATAGAATCGTAGTACGAAGTGTATTCAAATACCTTTGTTGCAAGATAAAACCTTGTATCAAATGAGACATCACCATTTTCCTTTATCTCTTTTAATACAAGTCCATAGTCAGCAGGGTCTATTATGACAGTTGTATATTTGAAATTCTTGGCTGCAGCGCGAAGCATGGTAGGACCACCAATGTCAATATTTTCTATCACATCTTCAAATGCCACATTTTCTTTTAAAATGGTCTCTTTGAAAGGATAGAGGTTGACAACAACCATGTCAATTGGTGATATGTTTAGCTCGTTTAATGTCTTGACATGCTCCCTGTTGTCCTTTATTGCAAGAATTCCTGCATGAATATTTGGGTGAAGTGTCTTTACTCTTCCGTCTAAAATCTCTGGAAAATTTGTAACATCACTTATATTTATTACATCAACGCCATTTTCTTTTAGATACTTCATTGTTCCGCCGGTTGAAATAATTTCGTATCCGAGATTTTTTAGTTCTTTAGCAAACTCCAAAATACCATCTTTGTTATAAACACTTATAATAGCTTTCTTAGTCATGTCTCAATTCCCACCTTCTTTAAGATTTCTTTGTCTTTAATAATAACCTTTCTTCCAATGACTTCTATTTTATCCTCACAAAGAAGTTTAATCGCTACAGGGTATATCTTCCACTCCACCTCTTCTAAAACCCTTTTTTGCAAACTTTCAGGGGTGTCATCATCTCTTACATATATGGCCTTTTGCAATATTATGGGTCCGCCGTCTGTAGTAGAATCAACAAAATGGACTGTAGCACCTGTCACTTTCATTCCATATTCTATCACACTTTTGTGGACATTGAGTCCATACATTCCTTTGCCGCCAAAGGCAGGAAGAAGGGATGGATGTATATTCACAATACGATTTTTGAACTCTTCTACAAAATACTCTGAGAAAATATACAAAAATCCTGCCAAGATAATGTAATCAACTTTCCTTTCCTTCAGAAATTTGACAAGATACTTTTCGTATTCAATTTCACTTGGAAAATCCTTTTTAGAGATATAATATGCTTCTATTCGGTTTTGTCTTGCCCTCTCAAGTGCATAAGCATTCTTTTTATTTGAGATTACACAAGAGATTTGTGCACAAATCTCGCCATTTTTGATAGCATCTATAATTGCCTGTAGATTAGAACCTGAACCTGATACAAACACAGCTAACTTCTTCATCTTAGAACAACTCCGCCTTCGCCTTTTTCAATTGTACCTATTACATATGAATTTATACCTTCTTCATTTAAAATCTCCATAGCAGTCTCAACATCATCCTTAGAAACTATCAAAACCATTCCAATACCCATATTAAATGTTGAAAACATTTCATTATCATCCACTTTGCCATACTTCTGAATTAACCTAAATATAGGCAAAATATTCCATGTTCCTTTTTCAATTACTGCTACAAACCCTTTTGGAAAAGCCCTTGGAATATTTTCAAAAAAACCTCCACCTGTGATATGTGCAATTCCTTTTATCTTTATTTTTTCTAACACCTTTAAAACTGGCTTTACATAGATTCTCGTCGGCTTTAAGAGTTCTTCACCAAGGCTTAAATTAAGTTCCTCATAAACCTTTGTAAGGACTTTAGGATTCTCATCTATGCCAAAGACCTTTCTCACAAGCGAATAACCGTTACTATGAACACCACTTGAGGCAAGCCCAATTAGAATATCTCCTTCCTTTACATCTTGACCACAAATTGCTAAATCTTTTTTCACAAGACCTACTGCAAAACCTGCTAAATCATACTCTTCCTCCCGATAAAAACCAGGCATTTCAGCAGTCTCACCACCAACAAGTGAACATCCTGCTATTTTGCAGCCCTCTGCAACACCTTTTACTATGGTTGCTACCTTTTCACTTTTCAGCTTACCACAAGCAATGTAATCTAAAAAGAAAAGAGGTTTTGCTCCGTGGCACAAGATATCATTCACACACATTGCAACACAATCAATTCCAACAGTATCATGCTTGTCCATGTAAAAAGCAATCTTTAGCTTTGTCCCTACTCCATCTGTTCCTGAAACCAAGATATAATCTGAATTCTCTATATTTAACAAATACATACTTCCAAATGAGCCAATATCAGTTATAACATTTGAATCAAATGTCTCTTTTGCTATGTTTTTTATAAGGTTTACTGCTTTATAACCCTCTTCAATATTAACACCTGCATCCTTGTAGGTGGTCATTTTCAAACACCCTCTTCGAAGATATATTTATTAAAATTCTCTGGTAATTCGGTAACATACTTACCACTAAAACAAGCTGTACAAAAGTTTTGCAGCTTATTGTCAAATACGCTATTTAGGCCTTCTAAACTGAGATATTCGAGCGAATCAGCACCTAAAATCTTGGCAATTTCCTGAGGAGTGTAGTTTGCTGCAATTAGCTCATTCCTATCTGGTGTATCAATCCCATAGTAACATGGAAAGAGGACAGGCGGTGAGCTTATCCTAAGGTGTACCTCACGCGCACCTGTGTCTCTTAACATTTTTATTATCTTCCTTGAGGTTGTGCCCCTAACTATTGAGTCATCAATTAGCACAACCCTCTTTCCAGCTACATTGCTTTTTAGTGGATTTAGCTTGAGCCTGACAGCTATCTCTCTTTGGCTTTGTTGAGGCTTAATAAATGTCCTTCCTATATACCTATTTTTTATAAATCCTTCTGAAAATGGTATCTTTGCCTCCTCTGCATAGCCAATAGCAGCCGTTGTACCTGAGTCTGGAACTCCAATTACAATATCACACTCAACATAAGATTCTCTACAAAGCTGTTTACCAAGTTTTTTTCTGATTTCATAAACACTAATACCGTCAAGATACGAATCGGCTCTCGCAAAGTAGATAAATTCAAATACGCACAAGTGTTTGAAACTTTTCCCATATTTTATACTCTTAATTCCATCCTTAGTTACACTAACTATTTCACCTGGCTCCACATCTCTTATATACTCAGCGCCTACTGTATCTAAAGCACATGTCTCTGACGCAAAACAAATATTGTTGTTTATTTTGCCCATAACAAGCGGCCGCAGCCCATATGGGTCTCTTACCGCAATCAGTTTGTTTGGCGTCAATATCAAAAGTGAATACGCGCCTTTTATCTCATCCATTGTTTTGAGTATGGCCTCTTCTATATTCTCCGACTTTATTCTGTTTCGTGAAATCAAATTGGCAATTACCTCAGAATCAATAGTAGTTTGGAAAATAACACCTTCTTGTTCAAGTTTCTCTCTGATAATATGCGCATTTACTAAATTTCCATTGTGAGCAAGTGCCATATGGCCTTTTCTGTATTTTACAACAAGTGGTTGAGCATTTTCTCTATTACTTTTTCCTGTTGTTGAGTATCGAACATGACCGATTGCTGAGTGCCCTTTGAGGTGGTTTAAAACCACCTCATTAAATACTTCATTAACCAGTCCATTGTCTTTGTGATAAATGATATTCCCTGAATCATTTACAGCAATACCGCTACTCTCTTGTCCTCTATGCTGAAGAGCATATAGTCCAAAATAGGTAATTTTGGCACTATCTTGCTTTTTATCAGTACGGTATATTCCAAATATACCACAGTGGTCTTTAAAGGACTCTTCTAATTCTTTAAAACACATGGTATTGCCTCCTGATATATCCTCTCAACTTCATTCAAATCTAATTTTAGTTTTTTGTCATTTATTTGCCCAAGTATTTCAAACTTGTCTGTTACTTCACCAACTATTTCTAATTCAATACCGTTTAAAATTTCTCTTATCTTTGGAAGATTCTCTTCTTTAAATGTGACTAAGAATCGCCCTGGTGTCTCGCTAAATAGGTAAAAGTCTTCTCTCAAAGAAGTATTTATTTTAATCTCTGCACCTTTTTTACCTTTTAAAGCACTTTCTAAAAGAGCAATTACAAATCCACCATCTGAGATATCATGAACAGATTTAAACAAACCTTGATTGATACATTCTAAGACCTTGTCACATGTTTCTCTGTGTTTTTTTAAATCAAGCTTTGGTACTCTTCCAGAAACAATTCCATGGTAAAAACTTAAATACTCTGAAGCACCTATATCACCTAAAGTCTTGCCTATTATCGCAATGACATCTCCCTCTTCCTTGAAGGATATGTCTACAGCCTTCTCAACATCTTCAATAACTCCTACCATTCCAATTACTGGTGTTGGATAAATCGCACCTTCTTCAGATTGGTTGTAAAAAGACACATTTCCACCTGTAACTGGTGTCCCAAAATATTCACATGCAACTCTTAACCCTTCAATTGTTTTTACAAATTGGTAGTAAATTTCTGGATAGAGTGGATTTCCAAAATTTAACCCATCTGTAATAGCAAGAGGTTTTGCACCTACCGCTACTATATTCCTATAGCTTTCTGCCAAAACAAGCTGAACTCCTTCATAAGGATTTAAATAGCAATACCGTCCGTTGCTATCAATTGTAACAGCAATACCTTTCTTAGTACCTTTGACTCTCAACAAACTTGCATCATGCCCTGGTCTTATAATTGTATCAGTTCTTACCATGTAATCGTACTGCCTATAAATATATTCCTTACTTGCAAGGTTTGGATTGGAAATCATCTTCAATATGGCCTCATTTAAATCTTGAGGCTGAGGAAGGGAATAAATGTCAAACTGTTGGGATATTTTTACAATCTCTGGTTCTTTTGTCTCTCTTACATAAGCTGGTGCATGGGCAAGTGCTTTTGCAGGAACCTCTGCAACAACATTTCCATTGTCAAGGATTCTTAACATCCCATCATCCGTGACTCTTCCTATCTTGACAGCATGAAGTCCCCATTTTTCAAATATCTTATAAACTTCTTCTTCCTTTTCCTTTTTTACAATAACAAGCATTCTCTCTTGCGACTCAGAAAGCATAACCTCAATTGGGTTCATACCCTCTTCTCTTTTTGGAACAAGCGCTACATCTATTTCAATTCCTGTTCCCGCTCTTGCAGCTGTCTCACATGTAGATGAGGTCAAACCGGCTGCACCCATGTCTTGAATTCCAACAACAGCATCTGTTTGGAAAAGTTCTAAGCATGCCTCAAGCAGCAGCTTTTCCATAAACGGGTCGCCAACTTGCACAGCAGACCTTCTTTCTTCTGACTCCTGTGTAAGGTCAGTTGATGCGAATGTAGCACCACCCATACCATCTCTTCCTGTTGTATGCCCAACATAAAAGACAGAATTGCCAACTCCCTCTGCAACACCTTTAAAAATTTTGTCCTTTTTCATAATACCAACGCACATAACATTTACAAGGATATTGTTTTTATAGATGGGGTCAAAAGTTGTCTCTCCACCAACTGTTGGAATACCTACACAATTACCATAACCTGCAATTCCTGAAACAACTCCTTCAAATAAGTACTTAGTTCTACTATCTTCAAGTTTACCAAACTTTAGTGAGTCCAAAAGCGCAATTGGCCTTGCACCCATTGTGAATATATCACGAATTATACCCCCAACACCAGTGGCTGCTCCTTCGTATGGCTCAACAGCTGACGGATGATTGTGGCTTTCAACCTTAAAACACACTGCATATCCATCACCAATGTCAACAATACCCGCATTTTCTCCTGGTCCTTGTAAAATATGCTCCCCTTTTGTGGGAAGATGTTTTAAAAGCGCCTTTGAATTTTTGTATCCGCAGTGTTCAGACCACATAACACCAAAAAGATTAAGTTCTAATTCATTTGGTTCTCTTCCTAAAATATCTATAATCATTTTGTATTCTTCATATGTCAACCCAACCTCTTCATATAGGTGTTTTTTCAAAATATCTCACCTCGACCTCAGATAATTGATGATGCTCAAAAATACTCTTTTCCCATCCTCACAACCCAAAAGCTTTTCACTACTTCTCTCTGGATGGGGCATGAGTCCAAATACATTCTTTTCCTTGTTGCATATCCCTGCAATGTTCAAAATGGAACCATTTGGGTTTGTGTCTTCATTTACATTGCCATTTTTGTCACAGTACTGTAGGACTATTTGTTCATTCTCTATCATTTCTTGTAAAGTAGCTTCATCTACCACATAATTCCCTTCACCGTGAGCAATTGGCAGGTTTATTACTTCATTTTCTTTATAAAGGTTAGTAAACGGAGTTTTGTTGTTAACAACTTTAACATACTGGTCGGAACATATAAATTTTAAGTTTTTGTTTCTGATTAGAGCACCTGGCAAAAGATGACTTTCTGTCAAAATCTGAAACCCATTGCAAATCCCTATAACAAGACCTCCATTTTGAGCAAATTCTTCTATTCTCGGCATCACTTTTGAAAACCGTGCTATTGCCCCTGCTCTTAAATAATCTCCATAGGAAAAACCACCGGGCAGAATTATGCAGTCAAAATCCAATTTTTCATTATAATCATGCCATATATATTCAACATGTTCATTTATTACATCTTTGATAACATGATAGCAGTCACTGTCACAATTTGAGCCAGGAAAGACAACAACACCAAACTTCATTGTCTACTCCTCCGAAATATTAAACTTATACTCTTCCATTACTGGATTACATAGAAGCTTTTCGCACATGAGTTTTACCTCTTCTTTTGCCTTTTCAATGTCATTTTCATTTAAGTATACAACTATATACTTGCCCATCCTAACCTTTTCAACATTCTCAAATCCCAAACTCTTTAAAGAGTTCAAAACAGCAATGCCTGGGGGATCTGAAATAGATTTCTTTAAATATACAAAAATCTCTGCTTTAAGCACCTTTTTATTGCATCTCCTTTCTTTAAAAAACTTGTATTTTACAACCCAAGTCTTTTCAAAACCTCTTTGTAAGCCTCTTCAACATTTCCAAGGTCTCTTCTGAATCTATCCTTGTCTAATTTCTCTTTTGTGTTCATATCCCAAAATCTACATGTATCTGGTGAGATTTCATCGGCTAATATTATACTGCCTTTGTATTTTCCAAATTCCAGCTTAAAATCAATCAAATCAATATTTACCTCTTTCAAATACTCCCTCAGAATCTGATTGATTTTAAACGAATATTCCACAACTTTGTTAATTTCCTCTTCTGTTGCAAGTTCTAAAGCCAAGATATGATACTCATTTATTTGAGGGTCATGAAGTGCATCATTTTTATAGCAAAACTCTAAAACTGGCCTTTTTAGGGCTGTTCCTTCTTCAAGCCCAAGCCTTTTGCAAAGTGAACCTGCAGCAATATTTCTCACAATGACCTCTACAGGAATTATCTCCACTTTCTTTACAGCTGTCCTTCTTTCGTCTATCTGCTCAATAAAATGTGTAGGAATACCTTTAGATTCTAATAATTTGAAAAAATGGTTTGAAATTTTGTTGTTTACTATACCTTTTTCATTAATTATACCTCTTTTTGTACCATCAAAAGCAGTTGCATCATCCTTATATTCAATTATAACAATGTCATCAACGTCTGTCTCATAAATCTTTTTTGCCTTTCCCTCATATAACAATCCTTTCATTTGATAACTCATAATTATAAAACCTCCTAAAGTTCTGTTGACAAATATTAGACTCTTATTATTGATATTTCAAAATGTATAATTATTCAAAATTCTAAGTTTTAAAAGGGGAGCATTATCTTTGCTCCCCTTTTTTTTCTAATGGGCGATGACCATAAATCTTAAGATGAACAGAATAGCAAGCACATAAGTAATTGGGTGAACCTCTTTTGCTTTTCCTCTTAAAAGTTTGACTAAAACGTAGAATATAATACCAGCTGAAATACCATTTGCAATACTGTAAGTAAATGGCATTATCACTATTGTCAGAAATGCTGGTAGAGCTTCTTCAAAGTCGTTAAAATCAATCTTCTTTATTGAGCTTATCATCATAACACCAACAGCGACAAGTGCTGGAGCTGTAGCCTGGGATGGAACAAGCCCGATAAACGGAGCAATAATCAGTGCAAGGATAAACAGAAGTCCTGTCACAAGAGAAGTAAGACCAGTTCTTCCACCTTCCTCTATACCTGCAGCACTTTCGATATAGGTTGTTACAGTAGAGGTACCAAATATAGCTCCAACAATTGTAGCTATCGCATCTGACATAAGTGCTCTGTCCATATTAGGAATATCACCTTTTTCGTCAAGCATACCTGCTTTGTCAGCAAGTCCAACAAAGGTACCAATACTATCAAACATGTCAATGAGTGTAAATGTCAAAATTATTGCAAACAAGCTCAAAAGTACAGCTCCAATTCCTCCACCTTGGTTATGCGCAGAAAACAGTCCTGCAAAATCAAAGTTGAAAGCAGAAACCTTGAATGCTTCTAAACTAAATTTAAACTTTGAAAGGTCAACAATTTTCAGTGGAAAGCTGATTATTGTGGTAATTATAATTCCAATTATTATTGCACCTTTTACTCTTCTTGCAATCAAAATTCCAATTATCAAAAGTCCAATTACAGCAACAAGTGCACCACGTGAAGCTATTATACTCTTGTTTATATCAGGATTATTTGTAAAAGAATTGAATGCTGCAGTAAAATCACCAAATTTTGGCAGTTTCGAACCTGGGTCAATAACCACTATCCCACTGTTGATAAACCCTATAAAAGCAATAAACAGTCCTATACCTGCAGTCATTGCATGTTTTAAAGATTGTGGAATTGACTTCACTATTGCTTGTCGCAAACCTACAGCAGTTATTAGAACAAATATTATACCTGATATAAACACTGCAGCAAGAGCTTGTTGAGGAGTGTATTTCATCTGGAGGCACACTGTATATGTGAAAAATGCATTAAGCCCCATTCCCGGTGCCAAAGCAAATGGAAGATTTGCATAGAGTGCCATTATAAGTGTACCGACAGCAGCCCCAATACATGTTGCAAAAAACACTGCCTGCTTGTCAAGACCAGTTGTACTGAGGATTGTGGGGTTGACAAATATTATGTAAGCCATTGTTATAAACGTTGTAAAACCTGCTATTACTTCTGTTTTTACATCAGTCTTTCTTTCTTTCAGCTTAAATAAGTTTTCTAACACAAATCATACCACCTTTCTTCGAACATTTTTATAATTGTAAATCCGAATGTTTGGACATTACAAATACATATTATCAAAGCAATTACCGTAGTGTCAATAATTAATTGTGAACAAATTTAAAAAAGTTATTTATAATATTCGGAATGATTATTTACAAAAAAAGAGACCATCATCTTTCCTCTGGTGATGGTCTCTTTTTTGGCAATTTATTATACACTTATTGTTAATCATTTGTATTTATTGGTGCACCAAGTGTTACTTTAAAATCTTTAGTTTGTCCATCACGCAATACCCTTATAGTAATCACATCTCCAATCTTATGAGTAGAAAGTATTGATTGAATATCTGAAAATGTAGTTACCTTTTTACCATCTATCTGGAGAATTAAATCTCCTTCTTTTAGTCCCGCCTTTGCTGCACCAGTGCCTGAATATACTTTAGAGATATATAAACCTACAATATTTCCAGCTCTGTCGTAGTACTCCATAACAGAAATACCTATTGTTGGCCTTAAAACTTTTTTGTATTTAATCAAGTCATTTACAATTGGCTTTACATAGTTTATTGGTATAGCAAACCCCATTCCTTCAACGCCTGTTTGAGATATCTTAGCAGTGTTTATACCTATTACCTGTCCACTGCTATTTACAAGTGCTCCACCACTGTTTCCGGGGTTTATTGCCGCATCTGTTTGTATCAAGGGTATCTGTATACCATTTCCCACGTCAAGTTTTCTATTGACAGCACTTACAACACCAAATGTAACAGTACCAGCAAACTCCTGACCTAACGGATTCCCTATTGCAACAACAAACTCACCCACCTTAACCTTTGAAGAGTCTCCAAGTGGTGCAACAGATGTTACATATTTTTGATCAATCTTTATAACTGCAATGTCACTGAGTGCATCTGTTCCAACAATTGTTGCTGGAACTTCCTTTTCACCCGATAGAATTACTGAAATGCTGCGTGCACCTGATACAACATGGTTATTTGTAACAATATAACCATCTTTGCTTATAATAACACCTGAGCCCTCACCAATTGTAACCTCTTGTGTCTCATCAGTCCACCAGTTGTATGCAGTGCCTTTGTTTTTGATACCTACAACAGCTGGTCCAACTTTTTTAGCAACATCTGTAACAAATGAATCGTTACCTGAATTTAGAACCACTGTTTTAGTAACAGGTGCTGAGTTATTTGAACTTTCCAAGTTAAGACCGCTTATAGCTGAGTTTACATCGTTTTTGAAGTTAGCAAAGTTAACACCAAAATATCCCATAAATATTATTGAAACCAGTAGAGCACCAATCAAGCCGCCAATGAAGCCTGCAAATAAGTACCCTTTTAAAGATTTCTTTTTCTTTATAGTTCTTGGAACCTCAAAGTTAATAGGACTATAAGAAGGTTGATAATTTGGTGTTTCGAAATCAAATTTATCAGACATCTTATCCTCACCTCTTATACTTTATTTTTTCACTTATAATTTTACCCCTTGTTTTTGAAAAAATTTTTAACGAACTGTTAACAAATAATAAAAATTATTTTAAATCAAGAGTAAATGTAAATTTTGTACCCACACCCTCTTCACTTTCAACCCAGATATTCTGCTTATGGAGCTTTATAATCTCCTTTACTATAGAAAGTCCCAAACCTACGCCCTTTTCAAGGCTGCGCGACTCATCAACCTTGTAAAATCTTTCCCATATGAGTTTTTGAAGCTTTTCAGGTATGCCAATGCCCGTGTCTTGAATTGTGATATATGCTTTGCCATTTTCAACTTCGGAATATACATATATCTTACCCCCGACTTTATTGTACTTTATCGCATTATCCAAAAGGTTGTGAACTACCCTGCTAATCAAATCCCTATCTGCCTTAACCACAAGATTTTCATCTACTTCCAAAAATACTTCTATCTTTTTCTCTTCAATTCGCTTTTCAAACTTAATCAGTTCTTCTGCTATAACAGAATAAATCTTAAATGTGCTCAAATTTAAATTTATCTTCCCCCACTCAAGTCTTGACAATTCTAAAAGTTGATTTATTAAGTTGTTAAGTTTTATAACCTCTTCTTTCACTAAGTTTAAATAAAAATCTCTTTTGTCATCAGGAATTGTCCTATCAAGTATACCTTCAATAAAACCTCTTATAGATGTAAGTGGAGATCTTAGCTCATGAGAAACATTTGATATAAAACTTTTCCTCATCATCTCTAAGTTTTCTAACTTTTCTGTCATGTAATTAAAAGAAGCTATAAGCTCCCCAATCTCATCACTGCTGTTAAGTGGCATAAGAATCTTTTCTGAAAAATCTCCTTCTGCAATTTTTCTTGAAACACTTGCAAGCTTTTTTATTGGGGTGATAATTTTCTGTGTAAGCGTATAGGTTATAATCAACACAAGAATTACCTCAAACAATGTAATAAGCCATATTATTCTATTGTACATCCTAAGTGTTTGCCGAATATCGTCTGTTGATGTGATAAGCAAAAGTCCAGAAACTACTTGATTATTTATTACAACAGGATACCCAATTATAAGATATTCTTTTTTTACGATAGCCCCTATTAATGTCTTCTCAACAGCGATATTACCACTGAATACCTTATCTCTAATCCTTTGAAGAATTGAATCATTTATAAAAACTTGTTCATCTGAATTTAGTACAACATTTGCATTTCTGTTTATCATTAATATTGAGGCATTTAAATAGTCACGTAAAAAATTTATCTCAAATCTAAGCCTATCCCTTTCTAAAAAGCCTGTGATATACCAAAGAGCAAGACCTGTTGCAATCTTTTCAGCTTCACGGACAAGCTGAGTTTGTTTTTGTGATATAAAATAATTTTCAGTAAGATTGTTAAGTATTGTTCCAAATATTAGAAAACCCATGACAATTATAACCGTGTAGATAGTAACAAACTTAAAGTATATAGATTTCAATTTAATTCACACCCTTAAGGCAAATTTAAATTTCAAATTTATAACCAACACCCCAAACAGTTTTGATACGCCAAGGGTATTTATCTTTTTCTATTTTTTCCCTAATCCTTTTAATATGGACATCAACAGTTCTGGTATCGCCCATAAAATTATAACCCCATATGTGGTCAAGAAGTTGTTCACGTGTAAATACCTTATTAGGATGAGATGCTAAAAAATATAAAAGCTCTATCTCTTTTGGCGGCATCTCTATAATCTTGTCCTCTAGCTTTACCTCGTATGTAGTTAAATTGATGGTAAGGTTAGGATAAACAACCACTTTTTCGTCGTTCACTTCACCTTGAGTTCTTCTTAACACAGCTTTTATTCTTGCAATGAGCTCTTTTGGGTCAAATGGCTTGACAATATAATCATCTGCTCCAAGCTCTAAACCCAACACTTTATCAAATGTTTCACCTTTTGCAGTGAGCATTATAATTGGAATATTACTGATTTTTCTGATTTCTCTGCATACTTCATACCCATCTTTTTTAGGGAGCATAATATCCAGTATGACTAAATCCGGCATCTCGTGTTTAAACATGGTTATACCATCGCTGCCATTGTGGGCGATTACAACTTCAAAACCTTCTTTTTCTAAATACAGTTTAATAACCTCACAAATCTTTACATCATCATCAATGACTAATATCTTCATTTCATTCCTACCCCTTCTACACCACTTTATAGATTTCATCAATTGGTAGTTCATCTATAAGTATAATATCACCGTTTGAACTTATAAACTCTATCTTTGGTTCTTCAATAATCTCTCCGACAACGCAGCAATCAATCCCTTTCTCTTTGAGCTCATAGAGAAGCTCATTTTCTTTATCAGTAGTAATCAGCATACTTCCACTTGAGATAAGTTTATACGGATTTAAATTATAAAAAGAAGAAACCTTCTTAACACTACTACTCAACACAATTTTTTCCTCATAGATTCTCGCACCTTTTCCTGAAGCCTTACAAACCTCAAAAATTGCCCCAAAAAGGCCACCTTCAGTGATGTCGTGCATAGAACTTGCATATTTTCTCGCAACCAAGCCTTCTTCAATCACACTCAGCTTGTTGATATAATTCTCTATTTCTGAAACTTCCTCTGGAGTTAAAAATGTTTTTAGCTTTTCTTTTTTTTCATTATATAGTATAAATGTGCCTTCTATCCCCAATGTCTTTGTGATGATAATCTTATCACCCACTTTTGCTTTACTGGTAGAGATGAGCATGTCCCTTTGTACCTTACCAAAACCTGTTGACACAATCAATGGCTTTGTAACAACGGGCGATACTTCACTGTGACCACCTAAAAGTTGTATATTAAACCTTTTGCAAGCCTCTTTTATATCCTGCAAAATTTGAATAAACTCCTCTTGGCTACTTTCTGGTGGCATAAGGACGGTACATAGCACTCCTATTGGCTCAGCACCCGCTGCAGCCAAATCGTTGCAAACCACAACAACTGAAAGATATCCAATCATACTGCCTGCTGCTGTTATTGGATCCATTGTGATAACAGCAATATCACTTTTAATATCAACTGCCGCTGAGTCTTCTCCAATAGCTGGTGCAAGAAGAATGTCACTTCTTTCCGGTTTTTGGTCAAACACATGCTCCTCTAATATTTCAATAGGAATTTTTCCTATTTTCAAACAAAAGACCCCCTTTTTGGTCAAAATTAAAATACTCTGTCAGGTAAAAATATATCAAACATTCCAACTACAAAAGAGGTTATTAAATTTGCAACAAAAGGTACCTTTATTCCAGGGACTGACATATTGGCAAAATATAAGATAGCAAAAGTTACCAAAAAAGCAATAATCCCTCTTCCTATCGGTGTTCTGTACAATGTAGTAATCCTCTCAATTATATATGTTACCACAGATATCGCAGCAATTAAAGCTATTCCAGCCATCCAGTTGCTAAAAACAAAATTTGGATAAAGTATTTGCATTAAGAGCATCATAAAAGATGCAACAACAAACCTTACTATAATGCCAAGCCAGCTTGCATATCTTCTTTCTCTTTTTTCACTCATAACAAAAGCACCTCCCTATTTGTAGCTTTTCACGTTCGTTAATTTCTTATTCATTGGAGGTGCTCTTGAGCTTTTTATATTCACTTAGATATTTCACTGTGTATACTATAAGTGCAAATATTGCAAATACCACTGCTATCACTAAAATGTAAAGTGATATTTTCATCTTCAAGAGAAGAGATATTATAGCAATGTAAAACAAAACAGTGGCAATCTTTCCATATATGTTGGCCGAAACTACAATTTTTATTTTTCCATATAAAATGACTGAGCCTACAATCATAAAGAGTTCTTTAAACAGTATAATGTAAAAAACAATAGAAGGAACATAACCCTTGTAGGCCAAGCACCATAAAACGGTAAGTATCATAAGCTTATCAGCCAGTGGGTCAAACAGCTTTCCAAATTCTGTTACCATATTATAACGACGAGCAATAAACCCGTCTAAGACGTCAGTAAGACCTGAGAGCAAAAATACTCCTATTGCTATCAAATAGTTGTATTTAACGCTTGAGAAAAAGACTAAAACAAAAAGAGGAATTAAAAAGAATCTTAAAATAGTAAGCACATTGGGAAGGTTCAATAAATACACCTCTTTATTCTCTTTTGTCACTTTTTAAGATTTTATCACATTTTTATGAGAATATCCATATCAAAAAGGCCTTTTTGAAATGCTTAGCTTTTTTGCTGCTCATTTTCTACCTTTTCGAGCTTGAATATAGAGACTTCATAGGCAGTTCTTGTCTCAACTTCGCCAGTTTCTAATCTTTTCTGATAATCTCTACTCTGGACTCTTCCCCATACTTTTATATTATCACCTATTTGGAAGGTACTTGCATATTTTGCATTTCTACCCCACGCAATACAGGGAATATAATCTGATTTGCCATAAAGCCTGTTTACAGCCAGTAATATGTCAGTTATCTCTCTGCCCAATGGAGTTGTTCTATATTGAGGTTTTTTACATACATACCCATTTAGGAATATCTCATTTATATTTCTGGTTGGGTCAATGGTCTCTACATTTTTTATATCTCTTGCAAAAATAGTGAGAATAAGCCTATTACCAATATTTGAAGGATTATTATAAGACCTAAACTGGCCAATTACTTCTATAAGGCTTCCTTCATCAAGGTTTACGTTAATCAAAAGTCTCTCTGAAATTGTAACAAGCAATACATCCTTTTGCTGAGAAAGCCTTGGTACTTCAAGCTTAAATGTGAAAAATTTCTCACCAAAACTCTCATGGCTAAAATTAAGTGGAGTTGCTACCTTGCCACATAAGTAAACTCTATTATTATCTAAAGGATTTTGAGGCATAATTAATCTCATCCCTTCGTATTTTTTTAGCTTATTTTTATCCTATTCAAAAAGTTGCGTTTTTAGACTTTCAAATTAATTGAAACAAAACCTTCAATGTAGTAATAAGAGGATACACATACAAAAGTTCATAGTCTATTAAGGTATATACGCAATGTTCTGTTATTTCTTTCTCAATAACAAAATTTCCTTCAATATCTTCAACAGCTCTTTGAAAAAATAGATTAAAAGTTACTTTATTGTCGTGTCCATATTCTAAATGGGTAATGTTTACAGTGTTTTGTGGCGAAAAACCTATATCTATAATCTTTGAACTGATACCATTGAGATTTCTATTAGCTGTGTCATCTGAAAAAAGCAAAACCACTTGTTGTTTATTTAACACACTTGACAGCCCATCTAAAAGCTCATTTTGTAAGATAATTATTATATCACAAATCTTTGCAGTCTGCTCTGGACAATCTGAGTACAAAATGATATAATCAAAAAGCAATTTGAGTTGTGATACTAATAATACAAGGTTTTCTTTTTTATTACGGTTCTTTGCCAAATCTATCTCTAATATTTTTTTACCCTTTTTTTTGATAACATCAACAAAGTTATTTTTAAATAACTCTTTTAATTGCACACTGTTTGACAGTACATACACTCTTGTCATAACATTTCCTCGTTTAAAATGAAGTGTATATATTAGTGTGACCCGTGCGGTTTTAATTTATTTAACTGTATTTTCTAACTTTCTTTGTATACCTTGGTGATCAATATAATAGTTATTTTTGTATATTAATTCAGAAACTGTTACAAACTGGTATCCTCTTTTTGAAAGCTCACCTAATATCTTTGGAAGTGCATACTTTGTGTTCTTTGCGTTATTGTGAAATAAAATTATTGATCCACTCTTTACTTTCCTTAATACTCTTTGTGCTATATCATCTTCAGGCAAGTCTTTCCAATCAAGTGAATCAACATCCCATTGGATTACATAATAGCCTAAGGAAGTGAGGGTCTTGATTAGAGTATTGTTATAATCGCCATAGGGAGCTCTGAATACAACTGGTCTTTTGCCAATTAGCTTTGAAATCTTTTCTTCACAACTTTTTATGTCTTCTATAATAGCTGTTTCTGATAGTTTAGACATGTGTAAATGTTTGTCAGAGTGACTTCCAATCTCATGTCCCTCTTTGCAAATCTCAAGTACATCCTTCGGGTATCTCTCTACCCAAAAACCGACCAAGAAAAACGTAGCTTTTGCTTTATACTGTTTTAAAATTTTGAGAAGATCTTTTGTATCGTCATTACCCCAAGCAGCATCAAATGTAATTGCAATTTTATTATCATTTCTTGCAACACAATAGATGGGAAGAAGTTTTTTCTGGTTTATAACTTCTATTGCAACTTCTGAATAAATGTAAATACAACTTGCAAGAAACACTATAAGGATAAAATAAAATAACACTCTCACAATCCTTGAGATATTAATGACCTTTATCATCCTTCACTTTAAAATAATTTTTCTACAGTAAGTTTATGAAAGATAGGAAAACAATATGCAAAAGAGGAGAGCTCAATATTTCAATCTGAACTCTCCTCTTCTTCGCCTTTATTTCCTGTTTCATTTTCAAACTTGCTTATCACAGACTGAAGCTCGCTCTTTATCCTTTTTATTTCTTCTTTTAAACCTTGCAATGTCTTTTCATGCTCTTCAATCTCCTCAAGCAACGCTTTCTTTTTATTTTCTCCTTCTTCTATAGCCTTTGAAACAATACTCTCTGCCTTTTCCTGGGCAATAATCAGTAGCTCTGCAATTTTAATCTTTTGTTCATTTAATTTTGAAAATTCCTCTTCAAGCTTGCTAAGCTTCTTTTTCAATTCCTCATTTTCTTTTTGAAGTTCTACAATTGTCTCTTGTTTCTCTTTTATTTCCTTTTCGTATGTTTTCTCAAGGTTATTGAGATATTCAATTACAGAACTTGGCTTGAATCCTCTAAACGCTCTTGCAAATTTGTAGGTACTCATTTTCTTATGTATCCTCCATTTTACAATCCTTTTTTGATATTTTAACACAAAAAACAGCTCTTTGTACAACAAATTTGGTTACCACCCAAGTAGATCCTTCACAACCTCATAAGCCATTAAAAATCCGGCAACAGGTGGAACAAATGAAATACTGCCTGGCACATGAGCCTTTTGCGTCTTTTCCTTTAAAAACTTGTAATCAGGCTTGAGAGGTTTCTCTTCGGAGTAGACCACTTTTAGTTTTTTTATTCCTTCCTTTCTCAGTATACTTCTTATCTTTTTAGCAAGTGGACAGTTTTTTGTAGAGTAGATATCAGAAATTCTCAGTAAAGATGGATTTAACCTATTCCCCATGCCCATACTACTGATAATTTTTATCTCTCTTGAAATTGCAAATTTAATTAATGCAATCTTTGCAGAGACATCATCAATTGCATCAACTATGTAATCTATCTTTGTATTGCCAAGTAACTTTTCAACATTTTCTGGATTAATTTCTTTCGGAATTTTCAACACATTTACAAAAGGATTTATATCTAAAGCTCTTTCATATGCAATATCAACCTTTGATTTACCTATATTTGATATAGTAGCTATTAATTGTCTATTTAAATTTGAAACTGAAACCTTATCCTTGTCGAGTATCACAAAATTTTGTATTCCGCATCTTACAAGTGCTTCAAAAGCAAAGCTTCCAACTCCACCAAGACCACATACAGCAATGTTTACGTTTGACAATTTCTTAAGTCCATCCTCCCCTATTAGCATCATTGTCCTTTGAAATATATCCACTGTATCCACTTCAACTCTCCTTTCAAATTCAAAAATGAGAATTAAGATAAAAATAAAAGACCCATTTAAATTCATGGGCCTTTGTACACTTTCTTTTCATTTTGTTCAGGAACTCCACCATGCCGTCCTCAGGGAGTTTCCCAGACCCTGCCTCAGCAGGTGGGTATCCTGCCAATAGCTTTGCATTACTTCCTGTTTGTCACCCAAACAAAATCTTGGGTGGGAAGCCTATGCGCCACTATTGGACTCCGGATTCCCTTTTATGATGGTGTTGGCCTGGAACTTCACCATCTTGTAACGCACACGGCAGAGTTCCTTTTTGGGCTACTTTCTTTTCTAATTTAAATATATCACAGATTCTTCGACTTTTCAACATGGTGATTTTTGCTACTTGAGTATCTCTGACACCTGTCACCCCACGTAGCAACTAAGTTATTATTGTTGTAAAATTCTACTACTTCACAGTTATTAGAACACCCTTTGCATTCAAATCCCCTTGTTTCAAACTTACTGTTGTTGATACAATCAAACCCTTTAAAGTTACTTATAAGCCCCTTTGTCTTCTCCTTTGCTAAAAGGGCTATACCTATTGCTCCCATGACATTAAAATACTGAGGAACAACAATCTCTTTTTGCAAAACCTGTTCAAACGCCTTTTTCATTGCGATGTTTGCAGCAACTCCACCTTGAAATATAATAGGCTCTTCAATTGTCTTACCTTTTGCAACGTTTGAGATATAATTTCTTGCAAGCGCTAAACAAAGTCCAAAAAGGATATCTTCGGAAAGATGTCCAAGCTGTTGTTTGTGAATCATGTCAGATTCTGCAAACACAGCACACCTTCCCGCAATCCTCACAGGATTTTTAGATTTTATTGCTATCTCTCCAAGCCTTTCTATAGGAATGTTTAGCCTCTCTGCTTGCCTATCCAAAAATGAACCTGTCCCTGCAGCACAGATAGTGTTCATTGCAAAGTCAACTACAATTTCGTTTTTTATCAAAATTATCTTTGAGTCCTGTCCACCTATCTCAATTACTGTTCTCACATTTGGAATAAAGTGAATTGCTGCCTTTGCATGTGCTGTAATCTCATTTTTTACAGTATCTGCTCCAACCATTATTGCAGCAAGATTACGACCAGATCCTGTTGCCCCAACTCCTGAGATTTTTAACCTCTCCCCATACTTCTGATAAAGCTGTGCAAGCACTTTTTGCAAAACTTCAATTGGTCTGCCCTCTGTTCTTACATATATACTTTCTACAATGTTGTTATTCTCGTTAAGCAATACCACGTTTGTACTAACAGAGCCTATATCAATTCCAAGAAAGCAGTTTAGCTTGTCCACTTTTTTCACTCCTTGACTCGATTAAATCTAAAAAGGCCTCTAAACGCGTTTTTAGCCCCACATCACTTTCCATTTCATCTACAACAATGTGCAATAGAGGCACTCTAAATTCATTTCTGAGATCGGCCAATATAGACTTTGCTACAATCTCTGGCATACATGTGAGAGGAAAGACATGAACAATACCGGCAAAATGCTTACTTTCAAACCATTTCGCGTAGGCAATTGTCTCTCTTGCATGACCACCAATCATATTCTTCATTATGTCTTTTGAATGTCTTTTCACAACTATGTCTCTTTTTCTTAGCAATGGATATATCAAATGATTGTCGATCCAGTATGAAATATATAAATTTCTCTCCACCTCATATCCCATCTCACCAATTATTTTTTCAATATTGAGATTTGCAAAGTCATCTATAATAGTATATATCTCTCCTACAATTCCAATCTTTTTTACATTCTCATCTACTACATACACATTATCTAAAAGTACAGTAGTTGCTTCTGTTAACTTTTTCATCTGTTCAATACCTTTTGTTTTCAAAGCCTCAATTCTAAATCGATTATATATCCTATCAACATTTCCTTTTACCATTTCCCTGGGTCTTAGAAAATGCACTCTTTTTTCAATCCTGTCAATCATCTTTGCCAAACTATAGATTTTAGGCAAAATACCAATTAAGTTTTTTTGGGCAAAAACCTTCCCTGCTTCAGATAAAAAATTTTCAATTCCATAATGAAGTGGTTCAATTACAATCATTTGGACGTCAAATCCAGCGTCTTTTAAAATCTCCTTTTGAAGTGCACCATAGTATCCAAACCTGCACGGACCACATCCACCAAACATCACAATTGTATCAGCACCCATTTCAATTGCCTGAACAAAGTTTCCTATGTTGAGCTTAAATGGCATACATATAAATTCAGGTGAGTAGTTTTTCCCAATCTCCAAAGTCTTTCTGTTATTCAGTGGCGGGACAATGACTTCAAATCCAAGCTCTTCAAAAAGTGGTTTTGCAATCATATAGAGATTACCCATGTGTGGAAATGTAATCTTCATTCTCTCTCCTCCATCCAATCATGTCAATAAAAGCTTCTATTCTTGTCTGAATTCCGACGTTGGCAGAGTGTTCATCTAAGGTAATACAAAGATAAGGCAAATTCAATATCTTGCAACTTCTCCTAATTACCTCTTCTAAAATGGAATCCATTCCACAGCCAAATGTCATAAGATATACAACACCGTCAAGTTTTAAATTTTTCTGAGCCCAATAAAAATATTCATAAATGTTTTGAGCAGTTGACCAAAAGAAAGGTTTTGGTAAGTCAAGTGAAACGTCTTTGTCTGAGATGTGGTGGTATAAAGGATAGATTGGGTTATAGCCACTTGATTCTATAATTTGCAGAATATCTTTGTTGAGATTATTGTCAAAGATGACATAACTGTGTCCTAAGACTAAAATATTCTTTTTGTCTTTTACGGTTGGCGGCAAATATTCTAAAAGTTTATTATTAGTAAAGCCTTCTACAATCTTTTTCAATTGTCTTTTATCATTTGTAAAATGTTTGCCCAGTTCTACTAAAAAATCATTTACATAAGACATCCCATTTCTTAAGTTTAGTTCTGGTGAGATTATCCTCATGTTAGTATAATGTGTTTTTACTAAGTCAGGAATTCCAATAATTTTCGGACATGAATATGTTCTATACCTAAGTGAGGTCAGCCTTGGCAGTAAAATAGCATCGACTTTTTGGTATTTTGCTAAGTATTCAACGTGACCAATGAACACCTTTGCGGGCATACAAATCTCTTCTATACTATTTTGTACTCCAAACTCTACCATCTCGTTTGTTGTAGGCCCAGAGAAGATTACTTCTGACTCATCGGATATTTTTGAGAGAAAATTAGCCAAAAATTTTTCCATTCCGATATAACAAAAGCTATTTGGAATTCCTATTTTCATGTTTCTCTTCTCCTTTTTAATCTTCTATTTCTAATCGACTATTTACATATTATCCCCATATTCACCTTAGAAAATACAAAAAAATAAGGGACTGCCCCAAAAGATGAACTGACAGCCCCTTACCTTCAATATTTAGAGGTTTATTCACTTTTTCTGCATTGTAGGTTATGGTTTTAAATATTTAGAATTATGTCATTAGACAACCTCTTGTAAAAGTCGCATACATTGTTTATAATGCATTCTCTGCACTTGGGTTTTCTTGCTTTGCATGTAGCCCTTCCATGATAAACCATAAGATTGCTAAATATAGTGTACATGTCAAATGGAACTATTTTTCTCAGTTCAAACTCTATCTTATCAGGGTCTTTACTTTTCACAAAACCAATTCTGTTTGAAAGTCTCATACAATGTGTGTCAACTATTATGGAAGGTACTCCAAAGATGTTTGCCATTATGACATTTGCTGTTTTTCTTCCCACACCCTTCAGCTTTGTTAACGCTTCAATGCTATCTGGCAAAACGCCATTGTACTTTTCTATGAGAATCTTTGCTGTTTCTTTTATACTCTTTGCTTTGTTTTTATAAAACCCAACAGGTTTTATATCTCTTTCCAATTCTTCTAAATTAGCATTTGCAAAGTGTTCAAGCGTAGGATACTTTTTGAAAAGCTTAGGCGTTATCTTATTTACACGTTCATCAGTACTCTGGGCTGCTAAAATTGTTGCTATTAAAAGCTCATATGGTTTATCATAATCTAAGGTACACTTTGGCTCTGGGTAGATCTCTAAAAGTTTTTCTATTACGTATATTGCCTTTTGTGTTTTTGTAATCTTTGTTCACTCCCTATTTGTTTTTTAGATATTTAAAAATGACCAAAAAAGGAGGAGATTTAAAGATGATTATCAGGAAGGCTACAATCACTGACATACCACAAATTTTATCAATTTATAACTACGAAGTTTTAAACTCATCCTCAACATTTGATACTCAGCCAAAATCTACCGAGGACTTTTTAAAACTCTTTGACCTACACAGTTTTAAATACCCAATTTATGTAGTTGAAGATAGTTCAAAATTTATAATTGGTTATGGTTGTCTATCACCTTTTTCTGATAAAGAGGGATATTCTATTACTGTAGAAGATTCTATATATATCCACCATCTTCACAGAGGAAAAGGTATTGGCAAAATGCTTTTAAAATTTTTGATTGAAAATGGAAGAGAAAATGGATTTAAAAATATTATTGCCAAAATCTGTGCTGAAAATCAACCAAGTCTTAACTTACACAAATCCTTAGGATTTGTTGAGGTTGGGAAACTATATAATGTAGGTTATAAATTTGGCAGATATTTAGATGTTGTCATTTTGCAACTAAATCTCTGAATTTGCTTAACACAAGCTTTGAGTTTTCAAAGAGCCACTTGACTTCATTTACCTTTAAAAGATAAATCACAACTGAATATGAAATTACTCCACAAAATATTTGGATTGCTAAATTTATTGTTCGTGTTAAAAACAAATGAGGTGTTGTTATATATACAAATTTCTTTGCAAGAATAATAGCTATTAACATACACACTGATGCAAAAATTGCTTTTAAAAGGACAATTAACGAACTTTTTAAACCTATTTTCCCTACTCTCTTAATTAAGCTCCTTAAAAGTAAAAATACCGACACATATGCCACAATACTTGTCCCAAGAGCTAAACCTCTGTGCTGTAAAAACTTCACAAGAATTACATTTAAAATAATGTTAACAGCAACAGCAAATATCCCGTTTTTCATAGGTGTCAACGTATCTTGGATTGAATAAAATGTCCTGCTAAGTATATCTCTTACTGCATACCCTAAATACCCTAAGGAGAAAAACATAAGTGCGCCACTTGTGAGATATGTAGACTTTTTATTAAACGCTCCTCTTTCGTAGACAACTTGGACTATTTCATTGCTAAGAATAAAAACTCCAAATGTAATTGGAATCATTATCAAAATTAGAGAGTTAATTGACAGTATCAAATACTTTTTGAACTCTTCCTGTAGATTACTTGAAAAAAACCGTGAGAGATAAGGGTAAATAACTGCTGAAATTGAAGCACTAAAGATGCCATAAACTAAGCCGTTGAGTTTATCAGCATAGTTTAATGCTGAAATACTTCCTTCTTGCAAATATGAAGCTAAATACCTATCCACAAAAGAGTTTAATGATATTACAGACGAACCAATGAAAACTGGCAAGACAAGTTTAAACATCTTTTGTAGATATTCATCGTTTATATTAAAATCAAGTTCCCATTTAAAGCCTTTTTTCTTGGCAAATGGTATTTGAAATATCACCATTGAAAGATATCCTAAAACAAAGGCAATTGCAACAGCGTATATATCGAACAAATCTTTGAGGAAAGCAGAAAGAATGATTATTGCATTAAAGGGAAGTCCCACCAATACTGGAATAACAAAATTTTCATTTGATTGTAGAAAACCTTGGAATATATAATTAGCTCCTAAAAAGATTATATAAAAGAAAGTAATCCTCATAAGCTGTGAAGTAAGCTGCTTTTTTGGCAAATCAAAACCCTTAAATATTATGTCAACTATAAAAGGTGAAAAAATAAAGCCAATAATTGCAATAAAAAAAGCAGAAGCAACAATTAAAAAAAGGGCTTTATTTACAAACCTATTTGCTCTTTGTCTTCCTTCTTTTACTACTATTTCATTGTAAATTGGTATAAATGTTGTTGAAAACGAGGCCAATATACTTGCAAAAAAAACGCCCGGCAACAGCTGGGCAGCAATTAGTGAATCCAATTTATAGCTTGTTCCGTAAAACGCCCCTAACACAACCTCACGAAAAAATCCAAATAACTTTGACAATATTGTTGCCATTACCACCAAAAAGGTTGCTTTTGTAATCCTTTTTGTATTATCAGACATACAAGACCGCCTTTCTTACTTTTATATGAACTTGTCCAATTTCTTTTCTTTGAGCATCTCAACAATCTTTTTCACATCCTGAGCTCTGTTTTTTGCACAAACCAAAACAGCATCCTCTGTCTCTGCAATAATAACGTCTGAAACATTGATGGTAGCAATAAGTCTATTATTCCCGTAAATTATACAGTCGCGTGTATCTATACCAACATGCAACGCCTTGATAATGTTTCCGTCCTCATCTGGTGGAAAGATTGCACCCAATGAGTCCCATGAACCCACATCATTCCAACCAAAATCCCCAGGTACAACAACAACCTCATCGGCTCTTTCCATTATACCATAGTCAATTGAGATATCCTGCAAACTTGGATATATCTCACTTACATATTTGAATTCCTCTTCTGACCATAGGTATTCATATATAGAGTAAAATTTATTGTATATCCTTGGCAAAAATCTGTTAAAATTCTGGATAATTGTGTCAAGCTTCCATATAAACATACCACTGTTCCACAGATAGTTACCACTCTTTATATAAGATTTTGCCTTGTCAAATGATGGTTTTTCCACAAATTCCAAAACCTCATATGCTTTTTTGTCATACTTGTCCTGCGAGTCTTTATCAAACTTGATATATCCATATCCCGTTGAAGGGAATGTTGGATTAATTCCAATTGTTATTAGTTTATCAGTCTTTTCTGCAATCTCAATACAGGTATTTAAAACCTCCGCAAATCCGTCATTGTCCTTTATATAGTGGTCAGAAGGGAATACACACATAATTCCATCTTCATGTAACTTTTTAATTTTCAGTGCTGCATATAAAATACATGCAGCTGTATTTCTGCCTATTGGCTCATAGATGATATTGTCCCTATCAACCTCGCTATCTAAAACCTTTTCTATCATCTCTTTCTGGTTTATATTTGTTACAATAAATATATTTTTCTTTGGAATTACCCTAGATATTCTATCAATAGTCTCATTTATTAATATGTCATTTCCAGAGAGGTTTAAAAACTGCTTAGGTGACGAACTCCTTGATAAAGGCCAGAACCTTGTGCCACCACCACCTGCCATAACTACTGCAAATTTCTGCATTTTTAAACCCCTCCTTCAAGCAAAATAAGATAAACTTTAACATTTATATTATACAATATTTTTCAGGTTTTAAAACAGAAAAGATCCAAAGTCTTAAAAAACTTAACTACTTTCTTCTCTGTTCTAAACTCTTGAATATATCAGTCCAGTCCAAATCAAAATATGAAAGTAGTACACTCAAATGATAGATGAGGTCTGAAACTTCATATATAACCTCTTCCTTTGACCCATTCTTAGCAGCTATTACTACCTCTGTAGTCTCTTCGCCAACTTTTTTGAGAATTTTGTCAAGGCCTTTTTCGAACAAATAACAGGTGTATGAACCTTCAACTTTATTTTTCTTTCTGTCATTTATTGTTTCAATCAGTTTAAAAAGAATATCAACTTTACTTTTCTTGTCTTCTCCAAAAATGTTTGTAAAAAAACAGGTTTTATTTCCAGTATGACATGCCACACCTGTTTGCTCAACAATTGCTAATATAGCATCGCCATCACAATCAAGATACAACGCCTTTACTTTTTGAAAATTTCCAGATGTCTCGCCTTTTTTCCATATTTTATTTCTACTTCTGCTAAAATAGTGCATATATCCTGTCTCAATTGTAAGGTTTATACTCTCTTCATTCATGTAAGCTAACATCAAAATTTCATTTGTATTGAAATCTTGGACAATCACAGGAATAAGTCCGTTCTTGTCAAATTTGAGTGCTGATAAATCCAACATCTTATGTTCTCACCTCAATATTATGATTTTTCAAAAATCGCTTCAGATCACTAATTAAAATCTCACCAAAATGAAAAATTGACGCAGCCAGTGCTGCCTCAGCACCTACTTTGAAAACTTCTAAAAAGTCCTGAGGTCTGCCAGCACCTCCTGAAGCAATAACAGGAATATTAACAGCTGAGCACACAGCTTCTGTTAACTCTAAATCATAGCCAGCTTTTGTTCCATCTCTGTCCATTGAAGTCAAAAGGATTTCACCAGCTCCTCTTTTTTCCACTTCTTTCGCCCATTTTATAGCATCAAGACCTGTATCAATCCTGCCCCCGTTTATATACACATGAAAACCATCTTTGTGTCTCTTTGCATCTATTGCAACAACAATACACTGAGAACCGAAGATTTTTGCAGATTCATTTATCAAATCAGGATTTTTCACAGCTGCTGAGTTTATTGAAACTTTATCAGCACCTGCTAACAGTAAATTTCGGATATCTTCTATATTCCTTATACCTCCTCCTACTGTAAAAGGAATGAATACTCTTTCTGCAACCTTTTTTACAACATCAATCATTATCTTCCTTTCTTCATGTGAGGCTGTAATGTCCAAAAATACAAGCTCATCTGCACCAAGCTGGTTATATTTTTGGGCACATTCAACAGGATCTCCAGCCTCAACAAGGTTTATAAAATTTATGCCTTTCACAACTCTTCCTCTATTAACATCAAGACAAGGAATAATTCTCTTTGCAACCATAAGCCATCTTCTCCTTTTTTGCTTTTCAAACTAAATTGATTATCTCATTTAGCTTAACGTGCCCTGTGTAAAGAGCCTTGCCTATAATTACACCATCAACACCTATACCTTTTAATTTTAAAATATCATCCTTGGAAGAAATTCCACCTGAAGATATTAAAAATCCATCAAATAAACTTCGAATATATTTTGCAGCTTCAAAGTTGTGACCTTTTAACATTCCGTCAGTTTTTATGTCAGTATATATAAGTTTTTGAAAACCCAACTTTTTAATATGCAAAATCCCTTCTTCTATTGAAATTTGAGTTGCTTCTTGCCAGCCAGAAAGCTTTACAAATCCATCTTCAAAGTCAAGTGACGATATAAACTTTTCATTCCCAAACTTTTTTTAGAGCATCTTTTACAAACTCAGGATTTTTAAAGATAATAGAACCCAAAATGATATAGTCAATTCCTGCCAAAAGGTAATCATTTATTGTCTTTTTATCTCTTATACCTCCACCACATTCTATAGTCAAACTTGTACCTTCTTTTATTCTCTTTATTACTTCAAAATTAACTGGACTCCCTTTCTTTGCACCGCCTAAATCAATTACATGAAGGTAACGCGCGCCCTCTTTTTCAAAGTACCTTGCCTGCTCAACAGGATCTGAATTGTATTCATGGATTTTATTGTAATCTCCTTGGGTAAGTCTTACACACTTACCATCAATTATGTCTATTGCAGGTATTACAATCATATCAATCCCCCAAAATTTCTTAAGATTTCAAGCCCAACCTCACCACTTTTTTCTGGATGAAATTGTGTCGCAAGGATATTTCCTTTTTCAATAGAAGAGTCAAACTCTATTCCATGTTCACATGTAGATGAGACTATCTCTTTGTCCTTGTTGTCAACATAGTATGAGTGAACAAAGTAAACATACTGTCCATCTAACCCTTTTAAAAGTTTTGAGCTATTTTTCACTTTTATCTTATTCCACCCCATATGAGGAATCTTAATAGTGTCCTTTTTAGGAAACCTTTTTACACTGCCTTTTAAAACCTTTAGCCCTTCACAATTTCCCTCTTCACTGAATTCATAAAGAAGTTGATACCCCAAGCATATCCCAAGGAAAATAGCATCATTTAGCTTTCTTTTCAGAATACCAACCAAGTCAAGCTTTTCAAGGTTCTTATAAGCTACATCAAACGCACCTACTCCAGGCAATACGATTGCTTCACACATTTCTACTTCATCTTTGTTTGAAGTGACAATAGGACTAAATCCCAAGTATTCAAAAGCCTTTTGTACACTCCTCAAATTACCCATTCCATAGTCTACAATGCAAATCCTTTTCAAATTCACAGCACTCCTTTTGAGGAAGGTATTTTGTCATCAACAATTGTACAAGCATCTTTTAAAACTCTGCCAAACGCTTTGAAAATTGCCTCACAAATGTGATGATCGTTCTCACCTGATATTTTCTTTATGTGAAGAGTTACTTTGGCAGAAGAGACAAACGCTCTGAAAAATTCAACCACCATTTGGGATGTCATCTCACCAATTTTTGGTAACCTAAAATCTACATCAAAAGCTAAATAAGGCCTTCCAGAGATATCAATAGCAACCATAACAAGCGCTTCATCCATTGGCAAGATTATATGAGAATATCTTTTTATGCCTCTCTTGTCCGAAACGGCTTTTAAAAATGCCTGCCCTAACACTATCCCCACATCTTCAATTGTGTGATGGTCGTCAATATAAAGGTCACCTTTTGCTTCAAGCTGAATGTTAAATTTGCCATGATGGGAAAATAGCTGTAGCATATGGTCAAAAAAACCTATCCCTGTTGAAATTTTATAATCTCCATCGCCGTCAATGTTCAAAACTATCCTGATTTCTGTCTCTTTAGTTTTTCTTTGGACTTCAGCAATGCGCGGGTTCATGGTTATTTACCTCTCTTGTAACTGATAAGGTTTTCTAATATTATATCATTATCTTTAGGTTTGCCCAATGTAATTCTGAGAAGCTTTTTGTTCCCCATGTTAAACTTTTTGACAAGAATCTTTTTTTCCTTCAAATAGTCAAAAATGGAGTCAGCTTCCTCATCTACTATTGATATAAAATTTGCCTGGGATGGCAAAATAAAGTAAAATTCTTGTAAGCTTCTCGTCATCCTTAGCCTTTCACTTTTTATAAGCTCAATGTTATCTTTTAGTTTGTTGAAATTTTTCAAAACCGTTATTGCAATTTGTTGTGTCAAGGTATTTACATTATAAGGTGGTTTGACTTTATGTAAATTTTCAATAATCTTCTCATTTGCAATCCCATACCCACATCTTATTCCTGCAAATCCTATTTTAGAAAATGTCTTTAACAGTATCACATTTTTATTTTTGAGAACTAAATCAAGATAATCAATATCACAGTATTCACCATACGCATTGTCAATTACAATTAGTCTTTCTGGAAAAGACTCTGCAATCAGCTTGACTTTTTCATATTCCAATGCTATACCTGTTGGGTTGTTTGGTGTATCAATGAAAACTACTTTAATTTTGTCATTTTGACCTATCTTTTTAATAACCTTTTCGACATCGATTTCCCAATTTTGTGTAATATCTATAAAACTATGGTTTACATCAAATAGCTCAGCTGTAATTTTGTACATTGTAAAGGACGGATAGAGTGTGAAGATAAAATCATCCTTTTCACAAGCGGCTTGGATAATGAGTTGAATAAGCTGGTCTGAGCCGTTTCCGATTATAAAGTTTTCTTTTTCAAGACCGTAGAACTTTGCAAGTTCTTCTTTTAAAGGCTGCGAATTTATCTCCGGATAAAAACACAAACTTTTAATATGTTCTTGCAAAGCATAATTTATAAGAACTTTTAGATCTTCAGGATAGTCCAAGAGGTTTTCATTTGCATCAGCTTTTACAAGATGCTCAAAAATTGGGGTTGAGTAATTAGAAAATGAATCTAATTTTGCTCTAAACATCTTCTAACCTCACTTTCAAAGAGTTTGCGTGAAATAAAAACCTTTCTTTTTCTGCAATTTCAATTGCAAATGGTGCATCCTTTAAAAATTGTTCTTTCGAATATTTTATCAAACTAATTCTCTTGACAAAATCATAAACGCCAAGAGGCGAGAAAAATCGAGCAGTACCAGATGTAGGCAGCACATGATTTGGTCCTGCGATATAGTCACCAATTGGTTCCGGTGAAAATTCTCCAACAAAGATTGCACCTGCATTCTTTATTTTAAAGATTAAATCTTCTGGATTTTTGCAGCAAAGCTCAAGATGCTCAGGACAAATTCTATTTGCAATCTCAACCGCATCATCTAAATCCTCAACTATTATTATTACACCATTTCTTTCAATAGACTGAGCAGCTATTTGGTTTGGATTTGCTTTTAACATCTCATCTACTTTTTTATTTACCTCAAGGGCGAGGTCTTGAGAAGTTGTTATTAAAATACTTCTTGCCATTGTGTCATGCTCTGCCTGAGATAGCAAATCTGCTGCCACATATTTGGGGTTTGCAAAGCTGTCTGCAATAATCAAAACCTCACTCGGACCTGCAATGGAGTCAATGTCCACATTTCCAAACAAAATTTTTTTAGCAATAGCAACATAAATATTTCCTGGTCCAACAATTTTATCTACTTTTGGAATCAACTCTGTCCCAAAAGCAAGTGCAGCAATTGCTTGCGCTCCTCCAACTTTAAAAATTTTATTTACTCCACATATTTTGGCAGCTGCCAAGGTATATTTATTTATCTTCTTCTCTTTGTCTGGAGGAGTCACCATAATTATTTCCTTTACACCTGCTACCTTTGCAGGTATAGAATTCATCAAAACGGTTGAAGGGTATGAACCATTACCACCTGGTACATAAATTCCAACTCTTTCTAATGGCCGTACTATCTGACCTAAAATTGTATCATCTTTAGTAAAAATCCAAGTCTCTTCTTTTTGTTTTAAGTGATATTGATAGATATTTTCATAAGTCAATTTTAAAGCTTGCACAAATTTCTCATCCTCTTTTTGGCATTCAAAAAAAGCTCTATCAATTTCTTCCTCTTTTACAATTAAATCCTCAAGATCAAATTCTTTACAGTCAAAAAGTCTTGTATAACCCAAAACAGCTTCATCTTTTTTTAATTTCACGTCTGCAATTATTTTTTTAACTTTGTCTTCTATCTCCTCAACAGCCTGATAACCAATAGAATTTAAATTGCTTAAAAATTGTTCTAATTCTTTATTATCTTTTAATATCTTCACTGCAATATCATCCTTTCTAAACAATTTACAACTCCTTCTATTTCACTCTTTAATTTAAGACTTGCTCTGTTTATAATCAAACGCGCACTTATATCATAGAGCTTTTCATACACCTCAAGTCCATTTTCTCTGAGAGTTCTCCCACTCTCAACAATGTCCACTATCATGTCAGAAAGTCCCAAAATAGGAGCAAGCTCTACAGAACCATTGAGCTTTATTATCTGCACATCTTCGCCAAGGACATTTTCAAAATATTCTTTTGTTATATTAGGAAACTTTGTAGCTATTATCTTTTCTGACTTTTTTAAAAGCTCTTCTCTCAAGCCTTTTGGACCTGCTAATGCAATAAAGCACTTTCCAATTTTCAGATCTAAGAGCTCATATACCTTTTTGTTTACCTCAAGTAAAACATCTTTGCCTACAATTCCCATGTCAGCAATTCCATATTCTACATATGTGGGAACATCAAAGGGTTTTACCATTAAAAATCGAAGATTACCACGTGGGTCCTCAAGTACAAGTTTCCTTGTCTCTTGAGAGATATCAATGGAAATAAGAGAAGATCTTTGAAAGAGCTCAGTTGCCTCTTCGGTTAATCTTCCCTTTGGCAATGCTATTGTTATCATTTCTGATCCTCCACATCATATCTTTTTATTCCCTCTTCATCAATATAGTAAAATTCACCTATTTTGAGTTCTTTGCTTATATTGAAAGCTTGTTGAATATCAATTGGATTGCTACAAAAATAAACCTCTTTTTCAAGCCTCAAAAGTTTTTCAATTGCAATCTCAAAAAATCCTTCTTTATAAAATAAAGCAGCTTTGTAAAGTTTAACTTTCGCCTTACCGCCTCTCATCAGCCAGTTTAAAATTCTGTCCACTCCCAGTGCAAACCCAATAGCATACAATTTCCTACCAAATGTTTCACATAAGTTGTCATACCTTCCTCCATTCAAAACTGGATACCCTAATTTAGGAAGATAGCCAGAAAATATTATTCCTGTGTAATAGTTTAAATGCTTTACCATTCCAAAGTCAATTGAAATGTATTTTTCATACCCCAGGTTACTTAGTTTATCAAATATTTCCTTTAACCTCTCTATTGCAGATTTTGAGATTTCATTCTTAGCAAACTTATAAGCATCGTTTATCTTATCTTTTTTACCATACAATCGAGTAAGGTTTCTAAAAACATCTATTACCTTCTCTGAAATTCCTTTCTTTATCAAGAAATTCTCGATTCCAATATAATCCTTTTTATCTACCAACTTACACAAAATTTCTGCTGAAGCATCGTCTATTCCGTAGTCCGCTGCTATTCCTTTAAAAAAGTTGACCTCTCCAATATCAATTGTGAAATTGTCAACTCCCAGCTGCAAAAGACTTTCAATTGCCAAAATCAAAATTTCTAAATCTATGTAATAACTGTCCGATGTATGAAAGTTTTCAACCCCAGCTTGGTAAAACTCTCTTAGGTCCCCAGCCTCCTGTTGCAGAAACTGAAAGGCTCTTCCAAAGTAGCAGTATTTAATGGGATAAATTTCCCCTCCATTTTTAGCTCCAATCTCTGCTACTTTTGGTGTAAATTCACTTCTTAGAGATATAATTGTTCCATCACTGTCCATAAATTTTATTGAATTTTGCCCATTTAAACTTCTTGATTTTTCATATTCTTCAAACATAGACGGTTCTATTAGTTGATAGCCAAATTTTTTAAATAAATACAATGTCTTTCTTCGTATTTCTTCTAACAGCTCACTTGTCAAAGGATAGTAATCCACAAATTTTTTACTCATTTTTCTTCCCTTCTTTGCTTTATCATGATGAAGTGATGAATAAATATCACGATATATTATATTACAAAAGCCGAAAAAAAGCAACAAAAAAGTGGAGCCAAAAATGGCCCCACTTTTGTATTCAGAGTAGTTTTTTACCTCTGAGCTGTTTTTCAACAGCTATGAACAAGGGTAGTCCTAAAATATACGTTGCAATTGCCTCACCGGTTCCGATGGAAATTACAGTAAATAGATATCTCAAAATAGGGTTCAAGCTTTTTAACCACTCTATTTTCAAGCTGTTTATAAAATAGTACCAAATATAACTCGAAACTACTATAGCATTCACAATTATTGTCGGCAAGGGTAAAAATGCTCTTTTCTTAATTTTAGTTGTTATTATAGCAGCAATCAAAGTAGCCAAAGATCCAAATATAACATCATATATTCCAGTTATGCTCATTACCATTCCATAAAGATTTGCTAAAAAGCAGCCTACAAAAAGTCCAATAGTTGCGGATACTGGCATCAGAGCAGGAAGAAGAGTCAAAGCCTCAGAAATTCTTACTTGTATGGGTCCGTAAGATATCGCAGGTAAAAATGAGGTCAAAACAAAATAAAGTGCAGCAATCAATGCTGCCCTTGCAATAACCAGAAGGTTAATTTTTTTCATCAATTTGGCTCCTCCTACTTTGTCTCCCAATCGTGCTTGTGCATTCCTGTTATTTTATAAACCACCCATTCAGCTATATTGGTTGAGTGGTCTGCTATCCTCTCTAAATATTTTATAACAAGTAAAAATTGTATACACTGTGAAATAGCATCTGAATTTTCTTTCATTATCTGTTCTAATTCATCTATTAAACTTTGATACATCTGGTCTACTACGTCATCTCTTTTCACAACAGATTTTGCAAGATCTATATCAGAATTCACATAAGAGTCAAGTGCATCTTTTAACATAGAACGAGTGATATCCGCCATCTTTGGAATGTCAATAAGAGGCTTTATAAACGATTCCTTTGCTAATTTGATTGTTATCTGGGAAATATCTTCTGCATGGTCCGCAATTCTCTCAATGTCTGTGGCAATCCTCATAGCAGTGATTATAAGCCTCAGGTCGCTTGCAAGAGGCTGCTGAGTTGCAATTACGATGGCACACTTTTTCTCTATCTCTTCAGTAAGAGTATCAATCTTGTCATCATTTTCAATAATCTTTTGCGCAAGATCAATATCTTTAGTCTTTAAGGCATGTATTGCTTTGTCAATTGCCTCCTCAGCCATTGCCCCCATCTTCAGGATATCTAAGTGTAACTCTTTTAGTTCATTTTCAAATGTTGGTCTTGTCATCTTTTAAAAATCACCTCGCACTTATTATTATCCGAATCTGCCTGTTATATAATCCTCAGTTCTCTTATCCTTTGGTGTGTTAAAAATAGTAATTGTCCTATCATATTCGATAAGTTCACCATTTAGGAAAAATCCTGTCCAGTCAGATATTCTTGCCGCTTGTTGCATATTGTGAGTGACTATTACAATTGTATAATTTTTCTTGAGTTCCTCTAACAGCTCTTCTATTTTTAAAGTGGAAATTGGGTCAAGTGCAGAAGTTGGTTCATCAAGTAAAATGACCTCAGGTTCCACTGCCAAAACTCTTGCAATACACAGTCTTTGCTGCTGACCTCCAGATAATGAAAACGCACTTTTTTTTAGCCTATCTTTTACCTCTTCCCAAAGGTATGCTTTTCTTAAACTGTTCTCTACAATCTCATCAAGTATCTCCTTTTTCTTAATCCCATGTATTCTGGGACCGTACGCCACATTGTCATATATACTCATTGGGAAAGGATTTGGCTTTTGAAATACCATTCCAATCTTTTTTCTGAGGCTTATAACATCAATGTCTTTATAAATATCCTTGTTTTCAAAATAGACCTTACCTTCTATTCTCACATTTTCAATAAGGTCATTCATGCGGTTAAGAGTTCTCAAAAATGTAGATTTTCCACAACCAGATGGACCAATTAAGGCGGTAATGGATTTTTCATTTATCTTTATGTTTATATTTTTAAGAGCATGGTTGTCACCGTAATATAAATTTAAATCTTTTGTCTCTATAATAGCCATGTTTAAACAACCTCTCCCTACCCATTTTGATACTACAATTAATTGATTATACACTCATGATTTTAAATTTTTATTTAATGTATGTTAAAACTGTGTTAAATATTATATAATATTCTTTGTGCAATGTAAAAACTTTTTATAAGATTCTTCCCATTGAAGCATAGACGCCTTTTCTATTAAAATGGACTTTGTGACAAAACTTTAAAAAGGGGTTGTAGAAGAATGTGGAGTATTATCCCAAAAGAAAATCAATTTTTTGTTCTCCTGAACAATGCAATTGAAAATGCTTATCAATCAGCAGTAATGTTAAATCAACTCATTAATAATCTTTCAAATATGAGTAAATACCTTGCAGAGCTCGAAAAAGCCGAAAATAGAGGCGATGATATTACACATCAGGTAATTGAACTTCTCAACAGAACTTTCATTACCCCTCTTGACAGAGAGGATTTGTTTGCAATCATAAAAGAAATTGACAACATTGTTGATGCACTTGAGACGGTAGCACACAGATTCGAAATTTACAATGTTAACCAAATAAAGCCTGAAGCTAAGATTCTTTCTGAAATGATAATTAATTGCACAAAAGAGTTAAAAAGTGTTGTGGAAAACCTAAAAGATTTGAAAAACACAAAATCAATTAAAGAAAAGATAATCGAGGTCAATAGAATTGAGGATGAGGGTGATATTGTCTATAGGAATGCAATAAAGAAATTGTTTTCAGAAAACAGGGACAAGCCTATTGAGGTCATCATCTGGAAAGAAATATTTGGATTTTTAGAAGATACCTTAGATGCCTGTGAAGATGTTGCAAATGTAATAGAAGGAGTCATGACAAAAAATGCATAGTATTCCACTAAATCTTCTTTTAATAATCATCCTGGCTTTGACTTTTGATTTTATAAACGGGTTTCATGATACGGCAAACGCCATTGCAACATCTGTTTCAACACGTGTTTTGACACCAAGAACTGCAATACTTATGTCAGCAGTTTTTAACTTCTTTGGTGCAATGATTAACACAGAGGTTGCAAAAACTATAGGCCATGGAATAGTGGACCCAAAGTTTGTAACAGAATACCTCGTGCTTGCGGCTGTTATCGCAGCAATTGTTTGGGATTTACTTACCTGGTGGTGGGGAATACCTTCCTCTTCATCACATGCAATAATAGGTGGTCTGATTGGCGCTGCAATTGTTACTACAAAGTCACTTTCTGATATAAACTGGATAGGATTTGTTAAAAAAATAGTACTGCCACTCATTATCTCGCCTGTGTTGGGTTTTGTTTTTGGATACTTGTTTATGATGATTCTTTACATAGTATTTGCTAAGGTTCATCCTAATATTGTAAATAAATATTTTTCAAAACTACAAATACTCTCTGCAATGTGGATGGCATATAGTCACGGTTCAAATGATGCTCAAAAATCAATGGGAATAATTACAATGGCACTTGTGAGCGCAGGGATTTTAAATAACTTTGTTGTACCTGATTGGGTAAAATTCGCTTGCGCACTTGCAATGGCACTTGGTACTTCTTTTGGTGGCTGGAGAATAATAAAGACGATGGGTATTAAGATAATAAAGTTAGCACCCATCAATGGCTTTGCTGCGGAGACAGGAGCAGCACTTACAATTCAGTTTGCAACCCATATTGGTGCACCTGTCTCAACAACACATGTAATTTCATCTTCAATTATGGGAGTTGGTGCATGTAAAAAATTCTCAGCAGTAAGATGGGGAATTGCAAAAAATATTGTGATTGCTTGGATTTTGACAATCCCTATGTGCAGTTTAATTGGCGGAGTGATTGCATGGGTTATTAATCTAATTGTTTAACACACAAAGAAAAGGGCAACATTAGAAAAGTGATAGTAATGTTGCCCTTTTTATATTACGATAGTAAATTCACTTCCTTTGCCAACTTCACTTGTCACGTAAATCTTTCCATTGTAAAGTTCAACAATGTGTTTGACTATTGAAAGTCCTAAACCTGTACCTCCGAGTTTTCGGGAACGCCCTTTATCCACTCGATAAAATCTTTCGAATATTCTTTCTATCTCATCTTGTGGAATACCAATACCTGTATCTTTTACTCTTATCGTTATTTTCTCGTCTAATCTCTCTACCTCTATAGTAACCTCACCATTTTCCTTGTTATATACAATTGCGTTGTCTATGAGGTTTATGAAAATCTGTTTTAACCAATCTTTGTGAATCTTTACTTTAAGCTTATCATCCAACTTAAGGTGCATCTTTACATTTTTGCCCTCAGCTTTAAATCTTAAAAGCTCAACACATTCCTCTACTACTTCTTTCACATTGACCTCATCTTCGGTAACCTGGATTTTTGCATTTTCTATTTCAGACAAATACAGCAAGTCATTTATTAGTCGAACAAGTCTTTCAACTTCTACCTCGATAATGTTAAGAAATTTTTCAGCAACTTCTCTATCTTCAATTGCACCATCCTTCAGTGTCTCTACAAAACCTTTTATAGAAGTTAAAGGAGTTTTTAGTTCATGAGAAACATTTGCAACAAAATCAGACCTGATTTTTTCAAGTTTTTTAATGAATGTAATATCACTTACAATTAACAACATTCCTTCTTTATCTTCATCAAATTTTACTCTTTTTTTAGTAACTTTAAGTATTTTATTTTGACCATTAATTGTTATCTCAAATTCTTTTTCAAAGGCATTTTCATTATACAGGAATTCAAAAAGTTCATATATTCGAATGCACTCAAGTAAACTTGTACCATTTTTAAGCTTTGTCGCAAATATCTCTTCAGCCTGTTGGTTGAACATAAGTATCCTCTTCTTGTTGTCAAAAAAAATTATTCCAAGTTCGATTGAGTTTAACAAAGCACTAAGCCTATAGTTGAGACTATTTACTTCGTTAATCTTCTCTTCTAAAAGGTGATATAATCTCGTAAAGCTAAGACTCAGCCACTTCAAATCCTCTTTTTCATTGAGTTCAACTATATCAAATTTTTTTAGTTCATCTGTAATGAGTGAAATTAACCCCTTGAGAGGTTGATACAAAAGCGAAGATATGCCAATTGTAAGTATCATCCCAAAAACTATACATATCAGCCCAAACTTTAGTGTCTGAATCAAAGCCTTTTTCAGAATCACATCAATTTTATCAAGTAAAACAGAGACTCGAATAAATATAGGTTTGTTGCCAATTTCTACCTTCTTTGCCGCATAGAGAAAAAAATTATTAAGTGTCTTGCTTTTTCGCATCGAGAAGCAAATCTTTCCCGGATATTTATTTGCCTCTACAATTTCAGGTCTTTTTGAATGATTTTCCATTTTATTCTTATCAGCTTCAGAATCATAAAGCACAATCCCTTTATTGTCAACAATTGTAACTCTAAAATAACTTTTTTTGTACACTTTATAAAGTGATTGAATATCAAAGTTATTTATATATCTTTCAACCTCGCTTACCATTACTTCAAGCTGCTTCTTATTTTCTTCAAGATAAATATTTTTATACACCTCATATGAAAAAATTCCCTGTAAAAAGCTTATAATAACTATAACTAAAATGGTGTAACCAAATATCTTTGTTCTCATTTCTTAGTCAGACCCTTCTCTAAATCTGTAGCCAACCCCTCTTACTGTTTCAATATACTTGGGATTTTTTTCGTCATCTTCAAGTTTTTTTCTCAAAAATCTTATATGCACATCAACTGTTCGAGTATCACCATCAAACTCATATCCCCATACTCTTTGTAAAATGAAATCTCTGTCCAAAACTCTCCCTCTGTTTTCTATCAGCAGCTTCAAAAGCTCAAATTCCTTAAAAGAAAGATTAACTTCTTGATTTCTTTTCTTCACACTTCTTTTTGTAAAATCCACCTCAATATCACCAAATCTAATCTTTTCTTCAACCTCAGGTTTTAAGCTTTCAATTCTCCTGAAAAGTGCCTTTACCCTTGCAACAAGTTCTTTTACACTAAATGGCTTTGTTATGTAATCATCTGCTCCAAGCTCAAGACCTAATATTCTGTCAATCTCTTCTGACTTTGCAGAAAGTAAGATAACAGGAAGGTTTTTTGTTTCTTTGTTAAATCTAATCTCTTTTAAAACCTCATATCCGTCCTTATCACTCATCATTATATCAAGTATCACCAGGTCAATCCTGTTATTTTTGATAATATCCAAAGCTGTGTTGCCATTTTCAGCTTCAAAAGTATTATAGCATTCTTTTTGAAGATTGAATTTAATTAGTTCCACGATATGAGGTTCATCATCCACAATCAAGATATTTCTCATCTTCCCACCATCCTCATGAGGGCAACCATACTTCCTAATTTCTCTGGACTTTTAAAATCTCTTCTGTATGAAAAGAACAAATCCTCTTTTTCATAAGTACACATGTCTGACACTATAATCTGTTCTTTCTTTAATCCATTTCCTAACAAATCTTTTTCAATAGCCTTTTTCAAATCTAAATAAAATTTCCCTTCACGGTATATACAAATATCATTGCCAAACTCTTGTAAAAATGCATCATATACATCTTTGCCTACTTCAAAATGCTCTTTACATATACCAGGGCCAATTGTTACAACTAAGCTTGAAACATTGGATTTAAATTGCAAAATCAATATGTCTATAGCCCTTTTTGATATGTGCTGCAAACTTCCTCTCCAACCAGAGTGAATTAAGGAAATTATTCTCTTTTCTTTATCAAAAATGTAAACCGGAATGCAGTCCGCGTGAAATGTCATAAGTGTAATTCCACTTTTTTGAGTTATAAGTCCATCTGCCTCATTCTCTTGATTATATTCAAAAAAATCAAATCCTTTTTCAACAACTATTATATCATTTTTATGCACTTGTTTTGCATAGTAAATATTTCTATAATCAATCTCTAAGTTTTTAAAAAGAATGCGGAAATTTTTGTCAATTTCTTCTTTTGAATTTGCCCATTTGTAACCGAGGTTAAAATCATTTGAATTAATATATCTTCTTGTTGTAAAAAACGCATCTACACCATACTTTTGTAACTCAGAGACTCTAAGAATTTCAAGCCCGTTTATACATATCTTTTCAAACGCCATCTTCTACCTCCAATTAAAATCAAAAAAATAGCAACCTGCAAAGAGGTTGCCTTTAGTTTTTCTTGGGTACCTTTTCCCAATCCTTTAAGAATCTTTCTATCCCAACATCAGTTAATGCATGCTTTGTCATTTGTTCAAGTACCTTAAATGGAACTGTTGCGATGTGTGCTCCCGCTTTTGCAGCTTCAATCACATGAATAGGATGTCTTATGCTTGCTGCAATTATCTCTGTTTTTATGTCTGGATAATTTCTGAATATCTGAACAATCTCTTTGATAAGCTCAATTCCATTTTGTCCTATGTCATCAAGTCTTCCCACAAATGGAGAGACATAAGTTGCTCCAGCCTTAGCTGCTAAAAGTGCTTGTGCTGCCGAGAATATGAGTGTGACATTTGTCTTTATACCCTCTTTTGACAAGACTGATACAGCCTTAAGACCCTCTGCTGTCATTGGAATTTTGATTACAACATTTTTATGGATTTTTGCTAAATCTCTTGCCTCTTCAATCATACCTTCGGCTTTGAGTGAAATGACTTCGGCTGAGATTGGACCGTCTACAATTGAACAAATCTCATTTACAACCTCTTTAAAATCTCTACCCTCTTTTGCAATTAGAGACGGATTTGTTGTAACACCACAAATTATTCCCCAAGAGTAAGCTTCCTTAATCTCATTTATATTAGCAGTGTCAATAAAAAGTTTCATGTTGATCTAACACCTCTCTCTAAGTTAAGATTTTTTCGACTATTATTTTATACCAATTGCTGTATAATTACAATAACTAAAAAATGCTTTTAAGATATGTTCTTGCAGGTCCTACTAAGTACAAAGATCCACAAATTAGAATGGCTGAATCTTTTTCTGCTTTTTTTAAGCTCACATCAATTGCCTCTTTGAAATCTTCTATAAAGTCAAAACCATAATCTAAAGCAATTTCTTTTGCCTCATTATCAAGAAAAGCTCTTTTTTGATATGGTACCAACGTAAATATCACATCTGAGGTTAAATTTATTATTTCAGAAAGCATCTTTTGGTATTCTTTATCTTTGAGTATTCCTACAACTGCAATAATCCTCCTGTCTTTCAAATACTGCTTACAGCTGTCAACAAGTACTCTCATGCCGTCTATGTTGTGAGCACCGTCTAAAATCACAAGAGGTTCTTTTGATATAATTTCAAATCTGCCATTCCATTTGGCATTTAAAAGTCCTTTTACAAGGGCACCAGTACCTATATTATATTTATCACTCAAGTATTCAAATGCGTATATGCAGTTGAGGGCATTCTCAACCTGATGCACCCCTAAAAGCTTAATTTCAAGGTTTTTATATATACCTTTTGGAGTAATACAATCAAATATAACTCCGTCAAGAGTATTTTTTACAATTTTATAATCACTTCCCACCTCAACTAAATTGGCATTCTTTTGCTTACACACTTTTGAGATAACATCAATTGCTTCTTTATAACGTTGCAGCCCTAAGATTACAGTAGAGCCTTCTTTTATAATGCCAGCCTTTTCATATGCTATTTGCTCAATTGTCTGCCCTAAGATATCCATATGGTCATAGCCAATAGAGGTTATAATACAAAGCTCTGGACTTTCAATTACATTTGTTGCATCAAGTCTTCCGCCAAGCCCAACTTCTAATACAACAAAATCCACATTCATCCTTTTAAAATACTCAAAGGCTATTGCGGTGACTATCTCAAATTCAGTTGGATGGTTAAATCCCTGACTTATCATTAAATCAATCTTATCTTTTACATACTTTGTTATTCCCGCAAGTTCCTCGTCACTTATAGGAAGGTTATTTATTCTAATTCTCTCATTAAAAAATTCTAAATAAGGTGAGGTGTAAAGCCCCACCTTAAACCCCGCTTCAATCAACATTTGATTTATAAAAGCACATGTTGATCCTTTACCATTTGTTCCCGCAATGTGAATAATTCTTAAATCCTTGTGAGGATTCCCCATCAGTTCAAGCAATCTTTTTATGTTTTCAAGGCCCAGCTTCATACCAAACTTATATGTTCCATGGATATATTCAAGTGCTTCTTCATAAGTCATTGACATGACACAATCACCTTAAGTTTTTAATTCTCTCAAGTTGCTCTTCAACAGATTTTAGCATCTGTTTGTATTTCTCATACTTCTGTTTTTCTTCATTTACAACCTTTTGAGGAGCCTTTTGTAAAAAGTTTTGATTTCCAAGTAACTTTTCAGAACGTTCAACCTCTTTTAGTAGTCTTTCTCTTTCTTCAGTAAGTCTTTTAAGCTCCATCTCAATGTCAATTATCTCTTTTAGTTTAATATATGCAACACCCCAGGAAAGAACAAGTGAAACACTATCCTCTGGAATGTCTTCAGATGCTACTACCTCTTCAATATTTGCAAGTTTTTTTACATAAATCTCCCATAGCTGTTTTTGCTGTATCATTGACTGGTCGTCAGTCTTTATATAAACTTTTGGCTTTATATTTGTAGGTATATTTCTCTCAACTCTTAAATTCCTAATGCTTCTAACAAGTTCTATCAATTTTTCAACCATTAAGATATCTTGAGCATAGTTATATCCCATTGGCTCAGGCCATTTAGATATAACAAGGCTCTCTTCATTATGTGGAAGATTTAAATAAATCTCCTCTGTCACAAATGGCATAAATGGATGCAAGAGTTTTAAAACATTTGTAAGCACTGTCAAAAGGACATACTGCACTTCTTTGTTATTCTCTGCCTCTTTGTTGTAAAGGATTGGTTTTGACATTTCAATATACCAGTCGCAAAACTCATCCCAGATAAAGTCATAAAGTTTTTGAGCCGCAATACCAATTTCAAACTTTTCAAGATTTTCAGTGACCTCTTTAATAAGAGTATCTAACCTTGACAGAATCCATCTTTCTGTAAATGTAAATTTACTCTCATCAGGCTTGTAATTTGTATCAATGTCGAGGTTCATTATTACAAACCTTGCCGCATTCCAAATCTTGTTTGCGAAGTTCCTGTTTGCCTCAACCTTTTCCATATGAAATCTGGTATCATTGCCAGGTGAAATTCCTGTGACAAGTGTAAATCGCAGTGCATCTGCACCATATTTTTCTATTATCTCAAGCGGATCTATGCCATTTCCAAGTGATTTGCTCATCTTTCTACCTTGGGCATCTCTCACAATTCCGTGAATTAACACATACTTAAACGGCTCTTTTCCCATGTGCTCAACTGCTGAGAAAATCATTCTCGCAACCCAGAAAAATATGATGTCATATGCAGTAACCAGGACATCTGTTGGATAGAAATACTTCAAATCTTCTGTCTCTTCTGGCCAGCCTAATGTTGAAAACGGCCATAGTGCTGATGAAAACCATGTATCAAGAGTGTCTTCATCCTGATATACATTTGTAGAACCACACTTTGAGCATACCTTTACTTCCTCACGACTTACCATCATATTGTCACAATCTTTACAATAGTATGCAGGAATTCTGTGACCCCACCAAAGCTGTCTTGAAATACACCAATCCTTTATATTTTCCATCCAATTAAAGTATATCTTTTCAAATCTTTCTGGAATGAATTTTATCTTTCCTTCTTTTACAACCCTTATGGCAGGTTCTGCTAAAGGCTTCATCTTGACAAACCATTGCTTTGACACAAGCGGTTCAATTACTGTTGAGCACCTGTAACAGTGGCCTACATTGTGAGTATAGTCTTCTTCTTTGACAAGAAGTCCAAGTTCTTTTAGGTCATTTACAATATTCTTTCTTGCCTCATACCTATCCTGTCCCGCGTACTTACCAGCATTTTCGTTCATATACCCTTTTGTATCAATTACTTGTATCATTGGAAGATTATGTCTTTGCCCTATTTCAAAGTCGTTCGGGTCATGAGCAGGTGTAATCTTTACAACACCTGTTCCAAATTCCATATCTACATACTCGTCTGCAATAATTGGTATTTCCCTATTCACAAGCGGCAGCACAACCGTTTTTCCAATCAAGTGTTTGTATCTTTCATCATTAGGATTTACTGCAACAGCAGTGTCACCAAGCATTGTCTCTGGTCTTGTTGTTGCAACAACTACGAAAAAAGAATTGTCCTTTGCAGGGTACTTGATGTGCCAAAGTTTGCCCTTCTTTTCTTCATACTCCACCTCAGCATCCGAAATTGTTGTCTTGCAGGTAGGACACCAGTTAATTATTTTTTCACCTTTATAAATTAAACCCTTCTCATAAAGTCTTACAAAAACTTCTTTTACTGCATTAGAAAGCCCTTCATCCATTGTAAATCGTTCTCTATCCCAGTCACAAGAAGCTCCAAGTTTTTTAAGCTGCTCAATTATTCTTCCGCCATAGACCCTCTTCCACTCCCAAGCACGCTCTAAAAACTTTTCTCTTCCTATCATCTCTTTTGTGAGACCTTCTTCTTTCATCTTCTCAACAATCTTTGCTTCTGTTGCAATACTTGCATGGTCAGTTCCAGGAACCCAAAGTGCGCAATATCCCTGCATTCTTTTAAATCTTATCAAAATATCCTGAATGGTGTTATTTAGAGCGTGTCCCATATGTAGTTGCCCTGTAATATTTGGAGGTGGGATTACTATTGTAAAAGGCTTCTTTGACCAGTCAATCTTTGCATGAAAGTATTTCTTTTCAAGCCACATCTTATATAGCCTGTCTTCAACCTCTTGCGGGTTGTAAACTTTTTGCACCTTCTTTCATCCTCCTTTCAAAGTTTTAATTTCACTTTTTATATTATTTCAAAATTATTTTTATTTCAAACTTTATGTTTTTGAATCTGAATTTGTGGGTATAAAGTAATTGTAATTGAAAAATTTAAATTTTACAAGGGAGGTCACTTCAAGATGGTTAAAAGAGGCAACATTTATAAATGCGAAATTTGTGGGAATATTGTAGAGGTCTTATCTGCTGGCGGCGGACAATTGGTATGTTGTGGTCAGCCAATGACCTTACTTGAGGCGAACACAGTTGATGCAAGCTTAGAGAAACATGTACCAGTCATCGAAAAAACAGAAGAAGGTATTTTGGTGAAAGTTGGAGAAGTTCCACATCCAATGGAAGAAAAACACTACATTATGTGGATTGAACTTGTAGCAGATGATGTTGTCTACAGAAAATACTTAAAGCCTGGTGATGAGCCAAAAGCACTCTTTAATGTATCTGCTGATAAGCTTGTTGCATATGAATATTGCAATCTCCACGGGCTTTGGAAAAAGGAATAAAAAAGACAGGGCTGCTGAAATTTAGGCAAAGCAGCCCTTTTTTCTTCAATTTATTTTTCTAACAATCTCTTTGTCTCTCTTGCAATCATTAGCTCTTCGTTTGTTGGGACTATTAAAACCTTTACCTTGCTCTCTGGTTTGTTAATTTCAAATACCTTGCCTTTCTCTGCGTTAAAGTTTTTTTCTTTATCATACAAAACACCCATGTATTCTAAATCAGTTACACACTTTTCTCGAACAACTGGATTGTTCTCACCAATTCCTGCTGTGAATACTATTGCATCAACACCGCCTAAAACTGCAGCATATTCTCCAATATATTTCTTTACCCTATAGCAGAACATATCAATTGCAAGCTGAGCACGTTCATTTCCTTCGTTTGCAGCTTTCTCTAAATCTCTAAAGTCACTACTTACACCAGAAATCCCTAGCACCCCAGATTTCTTGTTCAGCAAATCATTCATCTGCTTTACATCCATATTCTCTTTCTCCATAAGATACAAAATAACAGCAGGGTCAATTGTGCCACTTCTTGTACCCATTGCAAGCCCAGCTAAGGGTGTAAAGCCCATGCTTGTGTCAACTGATTTACCATACTTTATTGCACAAACACTTGAACCATTTCCAAGGTGGCATGTTATAAGCTT
>NZ_CP116337.1:1200510-1321785 GCF_028198085.1 Caldicellulosiruptor sp. DIB 104C
TCAACCTCTTGCGGGTTGTAAACTTTTTGCACCTTCTTTCATCCTCCTTTCAAAGTTTTAATTTCACTTTTTATATTATTTCAAAATTATTTTTATTTCAAACTTTATGTTTTTGAATCTGAATTTGTGGGTATAAAGTAATTGTAATTGAAAAATTTAAATTTTACAAGGGAGGTCACTTCAAGATGGTTAAAAGAGGCAACATTTATAAATGCGAAATTTGTGGGAATATTGTAGAGGTCTTATCTGCTGGCGGCGGACAATTGGTATGTTGTGGTCAGCCAATGACCTTACTTGAGGCGAACACAGTTGATGCAAGCTTAGAGAAACATGTACCAGTCATCGAAAAAACAGAAGAAGGTATTTTGGTGAAAGTTGGAGAAGTTCCACATCCAATGGAAGAAAAACACTACATTATGTGGATTGAACTTGTAGCAGATGATGTTGTCTACAGAAAATACTTAAAGCCTGGTGATGAGCCAAAAGCACTCTTTAATGTATCTGCTGATAAGCTTGTTGCATATGAATATTGCAATCTCCACGGGCTTTGGAAAAAGGAATAAAAAAGACAGGGCTGCTGAAATTTAGGCAAAGCAGCCCTTTTCTTCAATTTATTTTTCTAACAATCTCTTTGTCTCTCTTGCAATCATTAGCTCTTCGTTTGTTGGGACTATTAAAACCTTTACCTTGCTCTCTGGTTTGTTAATTTCAAATACCTTGCCTTTCTCTGCGTTAAAGTTTTTTTCTTTATCATACAAAACACCCATGTATTCTAAATCAGTTACACACTTTTCTCGAACAACTGGATTGTTCTCACCAATTCCTGCTGTGAATACTATTGCATCAACACCGCCTAAAACTGCAGCATATTCTCCAATATATTTCTTTACCCTATAGCAGAACATATCAATTGCAAGCTGAGCACGTTCATTTCCTTCGTTTGCAGCTTTCTCTAAATCTCTAAAGTCACTACTTACACCAGAAATCCCTAGCACCCCAGATTTCTTGTTCAGCAAATCATTCATCTGCTTTACATCCATATTCTCTTTCTCCATAAGATACAAAATAACAGCAGGGTCAATTGTGCCACTTCTTGTACCCATTGCAAGCCCAGCTAAGGGTGTAAAGCCCATGCTTGTGTCAACTGATTTACCATACTTTATTGCACAAACACTTGAACCATTTCCAAGGTGGCATGTTATAAGCTTTAGTTCCTCTAAAGGTCTCTTTAAGTACTCAGCTGCCTTTATCGCAACATATTTGTGTGATGTACCATGAAATCCGTATTTTCTAATCTTGTACTTCTCATACACCTCATATGGAAGTGAATACATGTAAGCATACTTTGGCATTGTCTGGTGAAAAGCTGTGTCAAATACAGCAACGTTTGGCTTTCCTGGAATTTCTTTCTCACACGCTTCAATTCCCGTAAGGTTTGCAGGGTTGTGAAGGGGAGCAAGCTCTATACACTCTTTTATTGCCTTTTTTACATCTTCATTGACAACAACAGCATCACTAAAATACTCCCCACCATGAACAACTCTGTGGCCAATTGCATCAATCTCATCCATTGACTTTATTATCCCCATCTGAGGATGTGTTAACATCTCCAAAACAAGTTTTATTGCCACATTATGGTCTTTTACTTCTTGCTCTTTTATAATCTCCTGCTCATTTTTTTGGTGCCTTATAAACGCCCCCGGCAAACCAATTCTGTCAACAACACCTTTACATAAAACTACTTCTGTTTCAGTATCAATAAACTGGTATTTTAATGACGAGCTCCCTGAATTTAATACTAATACCTTCATCATTATCCTACCCCTTTAAATTTTTATTTCATCATTGCCTGAGCAGCAGTGATAGCAACAACACCAACAATGTCTTCTGCTTTGCAACCTCTTGACAAGTCATTTACAGGTTTTGCTATTCCCTGGGTAATAGGTCCATACGCCTCAGCTTTTGCAAGTCTCTCTGTCAGCTTGTATGCAATATTGCCGGCATCAAGGTCAGGGAAGATTAACACATTTGCCTGCCCTGCAACAGGGCTGCCTGGTGCTTTTAACTTTGCAACAGAAGGTACAAGTGCTGCGTCTGCCTGAAGTTCACCATCTATCAAAAGATCTGGTGCTTTCTCTTTTGCAATCCTTGTTGCCTCAACAACTTTGTCAACCATCTCTGACTTTGCAGAACCCTTTGTTGAATATGAGAGCATTGCAACCTTTGGAGTCTTTCCAACCAAGGCTTCAAAGCTCTTCGCAGAGGTTATGGCAATATCAGCAAGCTCTTCAGCATTGGGATTTGGATTTAGGCCCGCGTCAGCATACAAAAATACACCATTTTCTCCATATTCGCAGTTTGGAACAACCATAATAAAAAAGCTTGAAACAAGCTTTACACCCGGTGCTGTTTTTAAGATTTGAAGTGCTGGGCGCAGTGTATCCGCAGTTGAGTGAATTGCACCAGATACCATTCCATCTGCTAAACCCTTGTACACCAGCATAACGCCAAAGTACATTGGGTCTTTCATGATCTTTCTCGCATCTTCAAGTGTCACACCTTTGTTTTTTCTCAGTTCATAAAAATCATTCACAAACTCATCAAACCTATCAAAATTGTCTGGGTCAATAAAGATTGCATCATCCACATTTGCACCAAACTTTGTCGCTTCTTTTTTAATCTCATCTTCCTTACCAATTAAAACAATCTTTGCAATCTTCTCTTTCAACACAATACTTGCGGCTTTTAAATTTCTCTCTTCATAGCTTTCAGGAAGTACAATTGTTTTTATATTTGACTTTGCCTTTTCTATTATTGTATCGATAAATGCCATTTTTAAAAAGCCCCTTTCGTTTATTATTTAACATTTCACACCTTATATATTATAAACTAAATTGTATCTTGTATACAAGAAGTATTTTAAGAATAATTTAAAAATTCTTAGCAAAGAAAAATACTAAACAACCGTTTGAAGAATGTATGTTTTTGTGTTATAATCTATTTAAAATAAAATAACATTGAAAAGGAGATACTTTAAATGAAGAAACAGCTTACAAAAAAGCAAGAAGAGATATTAGAGTTTATAAAAAAGAGAATTAAAGAAAAAGGCTATCCACCTGCTGTGAGAGAGATATGTGAGGCAACGGGCTTAAAATCGACTTCAACTGTACATGGGCACTTAACCCGCTTAGAGAAAAAAGGCTATATAAGGCGCGATCCTTCAAAACCAAGAGCAATTGAGATCGTAGATGACGATTTTTATGTCCACAGAAATGTCATTCAGCTCCCTCTTGTTGGGAAAGTCACTGCAGGTGAACCCATCTTAGCTGTTGAAAACATCGAAGATACCATAACCCTACCCTATGACTTGGTTGGAACAGAAGATGCATTTCTGCTTCGAGTTAGAGGAGATAGTATGATTGAGGCAGGAATTTTTGACAATGATATTATAATTGTAAGAAGACAAAATGTAGCCGAAAATGGAGATATTGTTGTTGCGTTAATTGACGATGAAGCAACTGTTAAAAGATTTTTCAAAGAGAGCAATCATATCCGACTGCAACCAGAAAATAAGGCAATGGAACCCATAATTGTAAAAGACGTGAAAATTCTTGGAAAGGTAATAGGCCTTATTAGGAGGATGTAAGAATTTACATCCTCCTAAGTCTCTCAATAGCCTTTAAAATCCCCACAACTCCAATTTCAAATGAAGAGCTACCTTGAAGATAAGCAACGAAAGGTTCTCTGATTGGTGCATCACATGAAAGTTCCAATGAAGTACCCTGCACAAATCCACCTGCTGCCATTATTACCTTGTGAGAATATCCTGGCATATCCCATGGCTCGGGTAAAACATTGCTGTCAACAGGGCAGCCTTTTTGAATCCCCTGACAAAAGCTAATTAATTCTTTTTCATTTCCAAACACAATTGACTGAATTATGTCTGTTCTATACTGGTTGTACCGTGGTAAAACCTTAAAGCCTAATCTTTCCATAATATAAGCTGTAAAAACTGCAACCTTTAAACTCTCAGCAACAATATGAGGTGCAAATAGAAGCCCTTGTAATATCTCTCTGTTAAAGCCAAGTGAAGGTCCTACTTCTTTGCCCATACCAGGGGTGTTGAGCCTGTCTGCACACATCTCAATCAACTCTTTTTTGCCGGCAATATAACCTCCACATGATGCAATTGTTCCACCCGGGTTTTTAATGAGTGAACCTGCTATTAAATCTGCTCCAACCTCTGTTGGTTCAAGCTTTTCCACAAACTCACCATAACAGTTGTCAACCATTACAATGGTATCAGGACTGATTCTCTTTATAAACCGTGTCACTTCTTTTATCTTTTCAAGAGAGATTGACTCTCTTAAAGAGTACCCTCTTGAGCGCTGAATAAAAACTGCCTTTATTTTTCTTTCTTTTAGCACTTTTTCAATTTTGTCAAAGTCAAAGCTATTATTTTTTAAGTCAATCTCTTCATACCTTATGCCAAAATCAATAAGAGTACCATGACCTCCACTTTTTATCCCAATGACCTTTTGAAGCGTGTCATAAGGCTGTCCACAAATAGACAAAAGTACATCGCTCGGTCGCAGCACTCCAAATAGCATTGTTGAGATTGCCTGAGTACCTGAAACAAACTGAATTCTCACAAGCGAATCCTCACAGCCAAATACATCAGAATATATTCTTTCAATTACATCTCTACCACTGTCTGAATAGCCATAACCATCTGTTTTGTTCAAATGTGTATAAGAAAGTTTATTTTTTTGAAATGCGTTTAAGATTTTAAGCTGGTTGTACGATTTTATTTTCTCTATCTCTTCAAAAATCTCTTTTACACTTTCAAGTGCTTGCTGTGCTATATTGATTAGTCCCTTGTCAAAATTAAAAAATCTACCCAAAGCCTCAAAGTCAACCTTCAATTTTTGCCCCGCCCCTCTTACTTACTTGCTTTAAAAAATTAAAGAAAGCTCATGATTTTAAAGTCTCATGAGCTTTCTTTAAAGAGATTTTTTACGCTTTTTTATTTTGACTCTTGATTTTGGTTAGTGTTACTTTGCTGAGAAGCTGTATTTTGCGCTTGTGAGTTTTGAGCTTGAGCCATGTAGTTTATTGGCTTTGATGGCAGAATAGAAGAAATTGCATGTTTGTAAATGAGCTGTTGTTTATTATTCTCTGTTTCTACTACCAATGTAAAGTTATCAAAACCTTTGATAACTCCTTTCAATTGGAATCCGCTCAGTAAAAAGATCGTAACGTTGACTTTTTCTTTTCGAAGCTGGTTCAAAAATAAATCCTGCAAGTTCAAATTTCCTTTTGCCACCTTATGTATTCCTCCCCAAACTTAAAAGTTTTTTATATTATAATTTTTATATGTTTTTCTTAAATTATACCACACTTTTGCAAAGTTCAAAACATTTTTTCACAACTTCTTTAAATTCAAGGTTACCTACATCCAAGAATATAAAATCTCCTTGGTATTTAAACCAAATACTTTGTCTCTTTGCAAACTGTCTTGTTCTTAGCTTCAGCTCTTCTTTTGCCTCCTCTAAAGTAATTTTTCCTTCAATGTATGGAATTATTTGCTTATATCCAAGTCCCTGCATAGACTTCAAATCTTTTGAATACCCCATATCAAGTAGCATCTTCACCTCATCAACAAGTCCCATTTTAAACATCTTCTCAACTCTTGCATCGATTCTTTCACGAAGAGCTGACCTTTCCATCACAAAACATAACGGCAATATATTATACCTTTCGGAACCCTTTTTTCTTACTTTATCTAAAAAATCTGTTGGTTTCTTGCCAGTAAGAAAGTAAATTTCCAAATACCTTATAACTCTTTTTACATTATTCGGATGAACAGACTGTGCAGCTTTGCTATCAATTTTTCTAAGCATTTCATAAAGATACATATTTCCTTTTTCTTCGAGCTCTTTGTAAAGGTTTTGACGTACTTGTTTTGAATCTCCCATCTCGGGAAATTCAATCTCATCTACAATTGACTTTATATAAAACCCTGTACCACCAACAAGAAGTGGGATTTTACCTTTTTGATAAATCTCATCTATCGCCTTCGTTGCATCTTTTTGGAATAATGCCACATTGTAATCTTCATCAGGGTACACAATATCAATCACATAGTGTTTTACTATTTGTCTTTGCTCTTTGGTTGGTTTAGCAGTGCCAATGTCCATATACTTATAGACACACATAGAATCTGCAGAGACAATTTCGCCATCTATCAGCTGAGCAAGCTCAATTGCAACATCCGTCTTTCCAGTTGCAGTAAGACCTGCAATTACAATCAAAGGAATTTTTTGCATCTTCTTTATTTCACCTTTTTCCCAAAATCTTATTTTTATCAAACAATCCTTTTGAACATCTTTTCAATATCCCTTTTTTGAATTTCAACAACAACAGGCCTTCCATGAGGACAGTTGAATATCTTCTTCTCAACAAGAACAAGCTTTACTATTTCTTCTTTTTCTAAATCTGAAATATTCATATTGCCTTTAACTGCTGCTCTGCATGCTATCTTTTTGAGCAATTCCTCTGAAAAGTGGGTTATACCCTCTGCTACTGATTCATTGTAAATCATCTCAATTATATCAAGTATGAAAAACTTATCAACTGCACCTTCAAACAAAAGTGGATATGTTCTTACCACTATTTCATTTTTCCCAAAATCACCTATTTCAAAACCAAGTTTTTCGAAAAAGTGGACATTTTCTAAGACGAACTCTTTTTGAGAAATTGGAAGCTCAATTACAATTGGAGAGAGCAGTATCTGTCTTTGGATTTTATTCTGAAGAATTTCTTCTTTCAAAACTTCAAACAATCTTCTTTCATGAACAGCATGCTGGTCTATAAGATAAAGGCTATCCTCTTTTTGTACAATGATATAGGTATCAAAAGCATATCCCACTATCTTATAAGTCTCAACATTAAACTCTTCTGAAAATACAGTTATGACATCTTTGCTCTCTTTTTCTACCTCTACTTTCGAAAAATCAAGTTGTTCCTCAATTTTCAAAAATTCATTCAAATTTTCTTGAAACGCTTTTTCTTCGCTTTGTTGTTCTTGTGTATAAGACCAAAGTTTTTTTACCATTTTAACATCTTGTAAAGTTTGGGGCAAATAAAGACTATCTAAAGTAGGTTTTGGAATCATTTTTTCTGACTGAAGTGCACTTGAAACTGTCTTATACACAGTGTTGTAAACATATCTTTCATCTCTGAACTTTATCTCAAGTTTTGCAGGATGAACATTTACGTCAATGTCAACAGGGTTTATCTCTATAAACAAAAATACAATAGGAAATCTACCTGTTAAAATTGAATTTTTAAAAGCCTCGTCAATACAAGTAGAAAGAAGCTTGCTTCTTATAAATCTTCTATTGACATAAAAATGATAACCACTTCTTGTTGATTTGCTCAAAACTGGGTTTACAAAAAAGCCCCATACTTTTAAACCTTTTTCTTGGTGTGAAAAGTCAATGAGGTTTTTTAAAATCTCTGACCCAAAAACTGAGGCAATAGCAGACTCTACTTTACTATCCCCTGGTGTAAAAAGTTGCCTTTTATTGTCTACCTGCATCCTAAAAGAAATCTCTGGATAGCAGATTGAAATCTTTTCAACAACTTCAATACAGTATTTTTGCTCAGTAGAAGGTGATTTTAAAAATTTTAGCCTCGCTGGTGTATTATAAAAAAGGTCTTCAATTGTAATTTTTGTTCCTTTTTCAAAAGGATATATGGTTTTTGAAAGAACTTTTCCACCTTCAACCTCTACCTTACACCCTTGTTCCTGTTCATAGTGCCTTGAGATAAGAGTGACTTTTGAGACGCTTGAAATTGCACAAAGTGCCTCTCCTCTAAAACCCATTGTTGTAATTTTAAAAATGTCGTCAACTGATTTTATCTTACTTGTTGTGTGCCTCTCAAAAACGTATTCAATGTCATCAGAGTGAATACCTTTGCCATTGTCATAAACCTCAATTTTTTTTTATACCACCTTTTTCTAATTTAATATCAATCAAACTTGCTCCTGCATCAATGGAATTTTCAATTACCTCTTTTAAGCACGATGCAGGCCTTTCGACAACCTCACCAGCTGCTAAAATGTGAGTAATCTCCTCAGATAACCTATTTAACTCTTTCATAACAGTTGCCTCTCTCTTGCTTTAATTATCTCATGTTTTAACTCGCTTAAAATGTTTAGCGCCTGAATAGGAGTTATATTTAAAATGTCAAGGTTTTCAATCTTCTCTATTACCTCATCTTTCTTGTATGAAAAAAACTCTATCTGCTCAGTGAATTCTCTTTTTATCTCCTTTCTCAATCTCTTCGCCTCTTTCCGATTTATATCAGCCTCTTCAAGCTTTTTTAAGATTTGCTCTGCTCTTTGCAAAACCTCTTCAGGAATACCAGCAAGCCTTGCAACATGAATACCATAACTCGAATCACAGCCACCCCTTACAATCTTTCTCAAAAATATAATGTTTTTTCCCTCTTCTTTTACGTCAACCCTATAATTTTTTACACCTGAAATCTTCTCTTCAAGCTCTGTAAGTTCATGATAGTGAGTTGCAAAAAGAGTCTTTGCACCTATTTTAGATTTGTCAGCAACATATTCTAAAACAGCCCAGGCAATTGAAAGTCCATCGTAAGTGCTTGTACCTCTTCCCACCTCATCAAATATTATAAGGCTTTTCGGCGTTGCATTTTTTAAAATATTTGCAACTTCACTCATCTCAACCATAAAAGTGCTCTGGCCAGAGGAGATGTCATCTGATGCTCCAATTCGTGAAAAAATCTTATCCACTATACCAATCTGCGCTTCTTCTGCTGGAACAAAGCAGCCCATCTGTGCCATTATGACAATTAGTGCCACCTGACGCATGTATGTAGACTTTCCTGCCATGTTAGGTCCTGTGATTATCAAGACTCTGTTTTGGTCATTGTCAAGTTCTGTGTCATTTGGAACAAAGTTGCTATGGCCTATCATCTTTTCAACAACAGGATGTCGACCATTTTTTATATAGATTCTATCGCCTAAATAAACGGTGGGTTTTGTATATCTGTTGTCAATAGCAACGTGAGCAAATGAGCAAAGAGCGTCAATTATAGCTATACAACTTGCTGTCTTTTGAATTCTATCTATCTGACTTTCTACTTGGTCTCTTATCTCACAGAAAAGCTCATACTCAAGCTCAACAAGTTTTTGTTCTGCATTTACAATCTCATCTTCTAACCTCTTCAGCTCTTCTGTGACATATCTTTCTGCGTTTGCAAGAGTCTGTTTTCTTATATAGCGCTCGGGAACAAGTGAATAGTTAGATTTGGTTACCTCAATGTAATATCCAAAAACCTTGTTATAGCCTATTTTTAAATTTTTGATACCTGTTAGGTTCCTCTCCTTTTCTTCATATTGAATAAGAAGTTCTTTACTATTCTTTGAAATATTTCTCAGCCTGTCTACATGGTCATTAAATCCGTCTTTTATAATCCCGCCTTCTTTCAAGCCTACAGGTGCATCTTCGTTTATTGAAGAATCAATTAGATTATATACATCTTCTAACGTGTCAAGTCCATCATAAAGTTCTTTTAACAAAGGTGATTTAAACTCTCTCAAGAGTTCTTTCAGCTGCGGTAAAACCTCAATTGATTTTTTTAAACTTAGCAAATCCTTTGCGTTTACACTCTTGTAAGCAAACTTTGAAGATAGTCTTTCAATGTCATATATTCCTTCTAATAGTCCTTCAATCTGCATTAAAAGTGGAAAATTGTTGTAAAGTTCTTCAACTGCATCAAGTCTTCTGTTTATCTCCACAACATCAATTAAAGGTCTTTCAAGCCATTTTTTAATTAGTCTTGAGCCCATTGATGTTTTTGCCTGGTCCAAGATTCCAAAAAGACTATTTTTCTTTGAACGAGTAATTATACTCTCTGTCAACTCCAAATTCCTTTTTGTGTTAAAATCAATTTGAAGATAATTCTGTACTTTGTAAAACTCAAACTTTTTTATATAATTAAATGAAATCTTTTGGGTATCTACTAAATAATTTAGTAAATTCCCAACAGATAGTGCCATTTTGTCATTCAGATTGGTAATTTGCATCTGTTTATCTATTAAATCATAGCATTTATCAATATCAATAAACTCTACTTTTTGAATAAATGAGTTGTAGTTCTCTTTAATAAGCTCATAGAGCTCGTCATCCAAATGAGAAACTAAAATTTCACTTGGAGCATACTTACTAATCTCATTTATCATTTTTTGGATATCATTTTCAATTAAACAAGCGTACATCTCACCTGTTGATATATCAACAAATGTCAGAGCAAAATTAGTTTCAGCTCTTGCAACACAGCAGATAAAGTTATTTGCCTTGCTAAAGTTTTCATCAATAAATGTACCTGGTGTGATAATCCTGGTAATCTCTCTTTTCACAACACCTTTTGCAAGCTTTGGATCTTCCACCTGCTCACAGATAGCTACTTTGTATCCTTTTTCAATAAGCTTTGCAATATAACTATGTGCGGAATGATAAGGAACCCCGCACATAGGTGCTTTTTCATTGTTTCCACAATCTCTTGCTGTTAGGGCTATCTCAAGCTCTTTTGAAGCAACCATTGCATCGTCAAAGAACATCTCATAAAAGTCCCCAAGCCTGAAAAACAAAATACAGTCTTTTACCCTTTGTTTTATCTCCATGTACTGCTGCATCATTGGGGTAAGCTCTTGCATAGTTCATATCACCTCACCATAAAGCCAATGCCTTGAGGCTTCCAAAATCTTTACATTTACAAACTTGTACATAAACTCATCAGAACACTTCACATTTACTATCTTGTTAGTCCTTGTTCTTCCTTCAAGAAGATTATTCCTCTTCGAGTACCCATCTATCAGAATTTCATATACTTTCCCACGCATTTGCTGATTCTTTTTCAAAGCTATTTCTTCCACTAATTTTACAAGCCTTTGAAACCTTTCATGTTTTACCTCATCAGGCACCTGATTTGGCATTTGCGCTGCTTTTGTTCCTTTTCTCTTGGAGTACATAAAGGTAAACGCTGAGTCAAACTCAACTTTTCTGACTACATCTAAAGTATCTTCAAAATCTTCTTCTGTCTCGCCTGGAAATCCTACTATAATGTCTGTTGTAATTGCTATGTCAGGAATGTTGTTTTTTAGCTTTTCAACAAGTCGCAGGTAATCCTCTTTTGTGTAGTGCCTGTTCATCTTTCTTAAAATCCTTGTTGAACCCGACTGTACTGGTAGATGTATATGCTCACAAACCTTCTCCAAGTCCCTCATTGCAAAAATTAGCTCATCTGACAAATCTTTTGGATGTGAGGTCACAAACCTTATTCTCTCGATACCTTTTATATCATTTACCTTTTCAAGGAGTTTATAAAACGGAATTCCATCGGGCAAGTCTTTACCGTAAGAGTTCACGTTCTGCCCAAGTAGTGTGACCTCTTTTACTCCATTTGCTGCAAGCTGCTCAATTTCAAATATAATCTCTTCAGGTCTCCTACTTCTTTCTCTTCCTCTGACATAGGGTACAATACAATATGAACAAAAGTTGTTACAACCATAGATTATGTTGACAAAGGCACTGACACCTTCTCTTCTCGCAGTTGGAATGCCTTCTACAACTACATCTTCATCTTCTGCAACGTCAATTACTGTTTGTTGTGTAGTAATTGCTTTGTACAAAAGTTGAGGAAATCTATGAAGGCTTTTTGTACCAAAAATAATGTCTAAAAATGGAAATAACTTAGCAAGCTTTTGTGCAACTTCAAGTTGCTGAGGCATACATCCACATACACCTATTATCAAGTCTGGTTTTTTGTCCTTTAATCTCTTTAGAGGACCAATATTACCATACACTCTCGACTCAGCATGTTCTCTCACAGCACATGTGTTAAAAATGATAAGATCTGCTTCTTCGACATTTTGAGTCTCTGCATATCCCATTGCATTTAGCATTCCTGCCAATTTTTCAGAATCATGGACATTCATTTGACATCCATAAGTTATAATGTGATATGTTCTGTTTTTCCCATTTTTAAAATAATACTCTGAGTTCAACTTTTCAATCTCTTCAATGAACTGTGCTTGAGTACCAAAATCTATATAATAAATTCCTCTATTTTCCAAGTTTTATCCCCCTCAAAGTTTTTTCATTTAACAAGCTTTATTATAACATTTTGTGCATGGAATTATAATATCATATGGTCCCATTTTTTTCTTAATATTTGGAGCAAAATCAGAACAAAATTAATATTGAAATCTCAAACAATCATCGAGAAAAAAGGAGGAAAAATTCATGCCAAGGAGAAAAAGGCTTGTTCCAGAAGCTGCTCCTCAGCTGGATAAATTAAAACAAGAAACAGCCCAAGAGGTTGGTGTAACTCTTGACAACTACAATCCAAACATTACAACAAAGCAAGCAGGAACTGTTGGTGGATATATGGTCAAAAAGATGATTCAGGACTATCAAAACAGGGCAAAGAACCAGCAGTAACAAAAAACGGCAGAGGGAAATTCCCTTCTGCCTTTCACCTTATTCAGATTAATTCCTTACAGAGAATAAACCTCATTTGCTGACAGTATCCTAACATTGTTTTCTTTTAAGACGTTTACTGCATAATCGCCATTTTCAACTTTCAAGATTACAAGAGCTTCATCAGTTATCTTTCCTACAAAAGCATACATGTATTCAATTCCTATGTCGTTTTTATATAGAATCTCAAGCACTTTGGCAAGACCGCCTGGTTTGTCTTCAACAGCTATTGCAATCACGTCTGTTGCAGAGACTGTAAATCCATTTTCTTTTAAGACCTGCAAAGCTAAATCAGGCTTGTTAACAATTAGTCTCAAAATACCAAAGTCTGTGGTATCAGCAATTGAAAGAGCTGAGATGTCAATGTTGTTCTTTCCTAAAATACTTGTCACCTCAGCAAGTCTTCCTGACTTGTTTTCTAAAAACACAGAAATCTGCTTTACATACATTCTTAAAAACCCTCCTGAATATTTTCAAACTCCTTTACTAATTATATTAATACCCATTTTGCCTATATCTTTCTCTTGTCAATTACTCTTTTTGCCTTTCCTTCACTTCGCTCAATTGTTTTTGGCTCAACAAGCCTTACCTTAACTGAGATTCCAAGTGTGTCTTCAATTGCTTTTGTTATTTTCTTTTCAAGCTGTTCAAGTTTTCTGACCTCATCTGAGAACATTCTTTCAGAAACCTCTACCAAAACTTCCAAAACATCAAGATTATTGACTCTGTCAACGATTAACTGATAATGAGGTTCAACCTCGCCCATCTCAAGCAAAACACTTTCTATCTGAGATGGGAAAACATTAACACCCTTTATTATTATCATGTCATCAGTTCTGCCAATAACCTTTTCCATTCTAACAAGAGTCCTGCCACATTTGCACCTGTCATAATGAAGAGCTGTTATATCCCTTGTTCTGTATCTTATAAGAGGAAGCCCTTCTTTTGTTATTGTAGTAAATACAAGTTCACCATACTCACCCTCACTTAATACCTCTCCTGTTTCAGGATTTATTATTTCAGGTAAGAAATGATCTTCATTTATGTGCATACCACACTGGTATTCGCACTCAAAAGCAACACCTGGGCCAATTACCTCAGAAAGCCCATAGATATCATATGCCTTGATATTGAGCTTTGATTCTATCTCTTTTCTCATATTTTCAGACCATGGCTCTGCTCCAAATACACCTGACTTGAGCTTCAATTGAGACTTGTCAATTCCCATCTCTTCCATTGTTTCAGCAAGATAAAGTGCGTAAGATGGTGTACAAGCCAAAACTGTTGTACCAAAGTCAACCATTAGCTGAATCTGTCTTTTTGTATTGCCAGATGAAATTGGTATGACAGATGCACCAATTCTCTCTGCACCATAGTGTACTCCAAGACCACCTGTGAAAAGTCCATAACCATATGCAATCTGGACAAATGAATGCTTATCTGCCCCTGCTGCAACAAGTGTTCTTGCCATAACCTCAGACCAGATCCCGATGTCATGTTTTGTATATCCTACAACTGTTGGCTTTCCAGTTGTACCAGATGATGCATGAATTCTTACAATCTCGCTTAATGGCACAGCAAAAAGGCCGTATGGATAGTTGTCTCTCAGGTCTTGTTTTGTTGTAAATGGAAGTTTTTGTAGGTCGCTTAAGTCTTTTATATCCTCAGGAATAAGTCCTAACTCCTGCATCTTTTTTCTGTAATACGGAACACTTGTATAAACTCTTTTTACTGTCTCAACCAAGCGTTTTAGTTGAATTTCCTGCAATGTACCCCTCTCCATACACTCCATATGTTCATCCCAATATCTCATCTTAAATTTACACCTCACCTAAATCTACATTTCTACCTATCGCAAATGCCTTAAGATTTATCTCAACAAACTCTGGTTTTACATTATTCTCTATAGCCTTTCTAAAATAGCTTTCTTCAATTCCTATAAGTCTGCTAAACACGCCTAACATTATAGTATTCTGAACACGTGGACTTCCTATTTTAGTGAGCAAAGATGGGATATCAACCTTATAGAACTTTACTCCAAGCTTCTTTACAATCTTATCCACATCAGGATACTTATATACCCCAGTAATAACACTCATCGGAGTGATTTCATAGTCAGAGTAGATTAAAATCCCTTCTTTTTTTAAAAACTCAATCCAGCGCAGAGCTTCTAACTTTTCAAATGCAATTATATAGTCAGCCTCTGCTTTGTCTATAAGTGGTGAAAATACCTTTTTGCCTGCCTTTACATATGTTACAACACTGCCTCCTCTTTGTGCCATTCCATGGACTTCTGATATTTTTACATCATATCCTACATTCAAAAATACCTCTCCTAAAATCTTACTCAACAAAATATTTCCCTGTCCACCAACTCCGACAATTAATATGTTGAGATTTTCTTTCATCACGTCACTACTCCTTTACACTACTTATTGCTCCAAATCTGCAGATACTTTCACACATCCCACATCCAAGGCACAAGTTCTGGTCAATCGTAGGTACCTCTTTTAGTGATATAGCAGGACAGCCTAAGCTTAAACATAGCTTACAGTTTTTGCATTTATTTTTGTCAATGTATCTTTTTGATAACACATATTTATACCTTCTATGAAGTCTACAAGGTGCTCTGACAATTAAAACCTTAACACCTTGTACATCAAGAAGAGCACTTATTTTTTTGATGTTCTCATTGATATTGTATGGGTTTATCTCTTCGACAACTGAACATCCTATAGTCTTGCAAAGACTAACCAAGTCAAGTTTAAAAGTCTCCTCTCCCCTAATTGTATATCCAGTTGCTGGATGGTCTTGATGCCCTGTCATTCCAGTTGTGGAGTTATCTAAAATCAAAAGCAGTATGTCAGATTTGTTATAAACAGCATCAATAAGCCCTGTTATTCCAGAATGAACAAAAGTTGAATCACCTATGACTGCAACTGCTTTAGCCTTCTTATTTGAGGCCTTTGAAATGCCATGAGCCATTCCAACACTTGCACCCATACAAATACATGTATCCATAGCTTTAAAAGGCGAAAGAGCCCCCAACGTATAACAACCTATATCACCTGTTATTATAATGTCTTTAATTTTACCCAAAACGTAAAAAATACCTCTGTGAGGACACCCAGGGCACAAAATAGGAAGTCTTGGAGGAAGCTCTTCATTCAGTTTATAAGGAGGCTCAACTTGCGTCTTTTCAATTGCCGACTTTATGAACGAGGGCGAATATTCACCTGTCATCTTAAAGATCTCTTTGCCAACTGCATTTCTTATTCCCATTGCCTTTATATTTTCTTCTAAAAAAGGGTCAAGCTCTTCAACAATATAGACTTTTTCAAACTTACTGCAAAAATCTTTAATTAATTTCTCTGGCAGTGGCCAAACCATTCCCAGTTTTAAAACCCAAGCGTCAGGATATGCTTCTTTTACATACTGGTAAGCTATACCTGCTGTGATAAAGGCTAAATTACTTTCACCTTCCTCAATTCTATTAAGCTCTGTTTTTTCGGCAAACTCCTTTAAGTCATTTAACCTCTTTTCAACAATTTCATGCCTTTTTCGTGCCATTGCTGGCATCATAACATATTTTTGAATATCCTTTTTATATTCATAACCTCTTTCAACTCGGCTACCTTCTTCCACTACTGATTGAGAATGTGAAACTCTTGTTGTAAGCCGCAAAATTACAGGTGTATCGTACTTTTCACTTATTTCAAAACCTTCTTTCACAAAATCCACACACTCTTGGCTGTCAGCAGGCTCTAAAACTGGCACTTTTGCTGCCTTTGCAATATTTCTTGTGTCCTGCTCATTTTGCGAAGAGTGCATGCCAGGGTCATCAGCAACAGCTATTAAAAGTCCGCCATTTACCCCTGTGTAAGATACAGTAAAAAGCGGGTCTGCTGCAACATTCAAACCCACATGTTTCATCGAACATATTGCTCTTTTACCATAGATAGCCGCCCCAATCGCAACCTCTAAAGCCACCTTTTCGTTCGGTGCCCATTCACAGTAAATCTCATTGTACTTGGATATGTACTCTGTAATCTCTGTTGAAGGTGTACCAGGATAAGCAGTTGCAACCTTCACACCTGCTTCATAACATCCTCTGGCAACTGCTTGATTCCCAAGCATAAGTCGTCTCAATAGTCTCAGCCTCCAATTTATTCTTTGTTTTTTAGTTTGCTTGCTTCCTCAAATCAACAACTCTTTTTGCCTTGCCAGTTGTTCTTTCAAGAGTCTTTGGCTCTACCAATTTTACTTTTACATTTAAACCTAAAACTGTATAAATTCTGTGCTTTATCTTGTTTTCCAGCTTTTCAAGTTCAGCATACCTTTCTAAAAGCTTCCCATCTACAAGCTCAACATGTACTTCTAAATCATCTAAATATCCTCTTTTTGTAACAACCAGCTGATAATGTGGTCCAATTCCTTCTATTCCCATTAAAACACTTTCAATTTGCGAAGGAAATACATTCACACCTCGAATAATTAGCATATCGTCTGTGCGTCCTTTTACAGAGGTCATTCTGACATTTGTCCTTCCACATTTGCATGGTTCAAAAATTAGTGATGTAATGTCTCTTGTCCTATACCTTATGAGCGGCATTCCTTCTTTCGTGATTGTTGTCAAAACAAGCTCACCTGTTTCGCCCTCTGGTAAGACCTCACCCGTCTGGGGATTTATAATCTCTGGATAGAAATGGTCTTCATTTATATGAAGTCCTTCTCGAAACTCGCACTCTCCTGAAACACCCGGCCCAATAATCTCAGACAACCCATAGTTTTCTGTTGCAAAAAGACCCCATTTTTTCTCAATCTCTCGTCTCATCTCTACTGTTGAACTCTCTGCACCAAATAATCCTATTCTGAGTTTCAGCTTTGACCTGTCAATATTGAGTTCATTTGCAACCTCATCCATGTAAAGTGCGTAAGATGGAGTACAAACCAAAACTGTTGCGCCAAAATCTTGCATTACCATAAGCTGCTTTTCTGTATTACCACTTGAAATAGGAATTACAGTTGCACCAACTCTCTCTAAACCCTGATGAAGTCCAAACGCTCCTGTAAAGAGTCCATAGCCAAATGCTATCTGAGCAATGTCATGTTCTCTTACCCCTGCTGCTGTTACAATTCTTGCAACCACCTCTGTCCAGATTTCCATATCATGTTTGGTATATCCTACAACTGTAGGTTTTCCTGTTGTGCCTGAGGAGGCGTGAATTCTAACAATCTTTGAAAGAGGGACAGTAAAGAGTCCATATGGATAGTTCTCTCTCAAATCATCCTTTGTTGTGAAAGGAAGAAGCTGAATGTCTTTAAGAGTTTTGATGTGATGTGGCTTTACTCCAATTTCATCAAATTTCTTACGGTAAAAAGGAACATTTTCATAAACCCTTTCTACCGTCCTTTTAAGCCTTTCAAGTTGCAGTTCTTCATATTGTTTTCTGTTTAGTTTTTCATATTCTGACCATATCATTCCAACCTACCATCCTTCCTGATTATGTATATTGCAGAATATAATAAATTATAATTATGAGCTTTCTTAAGTTATTATATTGTAATATTTGATGATTTTCAAGCAAAAAGGCAAACAAAAAAGGGCTACCTCATTTGACTCCCCTTTGAGATAGCCCTACTTTATTATTACAAATCTGCCATCTTCAACGTCAATTTTAATACTATCCCCTTCGTTAATTGTACCTTTTAGGATTTCTCTCGCAATTAATGTCTCAACATTTTTCTGTAAAAACCTCTTTATCGGTCTTGCACCAAAGTTTACATCAAATGCATTTTCCATTACATATTCTTTTGCTCGCTGTGTGAGCACAATCGAAATTCCCTTTTCAATAAGCCTTTGCTGAATCTCAGCCACTCTAAGGTCAATAATCTTTATTACTTGTTCTTTTGTGAGAGGTTTGAAGATTATTATCTCATCAAGCCTGTTTAGAAACTCTGGTCTAAAGTGTGCTTTGAGTTCTCTGTCTATGAGTCTTCTTGTATTTTCATCTATTTCGCCGTTTGAGATGTTTGCATTCAAGAGATACTCACTTCCCAAGTTTGAGGTCATTATTATAATTGTATTTTTAAAGTCTACCGTTCTCCCTTTTGAATCTGTGAGCCTTCCATCATCCATTATCTGAAGCAAGATATTGAATACATCATGGTGAGCTTTTTCAACCTCATCAAATAAGACAACAGAATATGGTTTTGTTCTGACAGCTTCGGTAAGCTGACCTCCTTCTTCATACCCAACATAACCAGGTGGTGCACCAATAAGTCTTGATACAGAGTGTTTTTCCATGTATTCTGTCATGTCGATCCTTATCATGTTGTTCTCAGAGTCAAATAAAGCCTCCGCTAAAGCCCGTGCAAGCTCTGTCTTACCAACACCTGTTGGCCCTAAGAACAAAAATGTTCCAATTGGCTTTCTTGGGTCTTTTATTCCAGCCCGTGCTCTCATTATAGCATTGCAAACAGCCTCAATTGCTTCATCCTGACCAACAACTCTTCTGTGAAGTATTTTGTCAAGCTCTAAAATCTTTTGCCTTTCTGTTTCAACAAGCTTTGCAACAGGAATTCCTGTCCACCTTGACACAATCTTTGCAATCTCTTCTTCTGTAACCTCTTCTTTTAAAAGTCTTTTTTCTGGCGGAATCTTTTCTATTTCTTGGCGTTTTTGCTCAAGCTTCTTTTGAAGATCTAATAGACTTCCATATTTTAGTTCAGAGAGTTTATTCAAATCATAGTTTCTCTCTGCTTCTTCTATTAGAATTTTAACATCTTCAATTTCTTCTTTTATTTTTCTTATCTCCTTGATAAGTTCCTTTTCATATTCCCACTGAGCAGAAAGCTGGTTTGCTCTGTCATTTAGTTCTGCAATCTCTTTGTCTATCTCTTCCAATCGTTGCCTTGTACTTGGATTTTCTTCCTTTTGCAAAACATTCTTTTCAATTTTCAGCTGCATAATTTTTCTTGTAATCTCATCAAGTTCTGTAGGCATTGAATCTATCTCTGTTCTCAGAAGTGCGGCAGCTTCATCAATAAGATCAATTGCCTTGTCTGGTAAGAACCTATCTGTGATATACCTATCAGAAAGTTTTGCGGCAGCAATCAAAGCATCGTCTGTAATTCTTACACCATGGTGAATCTCAAACCTCTCTTTAAGTCCTCTTAAGATAGAGATTGTATCCTCTACAGACGGTGGATTTACTAAAACCGGCTGAAATCTTCTCTCCAAGGCTGCATCTTTTTCGATATATTTTCTGTACTCATCAATTGTAGTTGCACCTATACAGTGAAGCTCTCCTCTTGCAAGCATAGGTTTTAAAAGATTTCCTGCATCCATTGCACCTTCTGCTCTTCCTGCACCAACTATATTGTGAATCTCATCAATAAATAAAATTATTCTGCCTTCTGATGCCGTAATCTCGTTCAAAACCGCTTTTAGTCTTTCTTCAAACTCACCTCTGTATTTTGCACCAGCTATCAGCGCACCTAAATCAAGTGCAAAGATGGTCTTATCCTTCAAGCCTTCTGGAACATCACCTTTGACAATCCTTTGTGCAAGCCCCTCTACAATAGCAGTTTTTCCAACACCAGGCTCGCCAATCAAGACAGGGTTGTTCTTTGTCCTTCTTGAAAGAATCTGAATTACTCTTCTTATCTCTTCATCTCTTCCAATAACAGGGTCGAGCTTTCCTTTTTTTGCAAGGTCAGTGAGGTCACGACCATATTTTTTCAACACCTCATATGTTTCTTCCGGGTTTGGATTTGTTATCCTCTGGTTTCCTCTTATTTTATAAAGCTGTTGCAAGAATTTTTCGCGGATAATCCCATACTTTCTGAATATAGTTTTTGTAGAAGGATGGTCATAGTCTATCATTGCAAGATATACATGTTCAACACTGATATACTCATCTTTAAACTTTTTTGCCTCATCTTCAGCTCTCAATAGTATTTCGTTTAAAAATCTATTTACATACACAGCCGAAGCCCCAGGGCCATAAACCATTGGAATCTTTTTTAGTTGATCTTCTATATCTCTTTTGTATATTTCTGTATTTATTCCCATATTTTTTAGTATCTTTGCAACAAGCTTGTCATCTTCATTTACAAGGGCATAGTGCAAATGCTCTACTCCTATCTCCTGATGTTTATACAAGATTGCAGTATTTTGTGCGTCTAAAAGAGCAGATTGTAGGCTTTGTGTAAATTTTTCCATATTCATATGTCTTTCACACCTCACACCTAAGAGCTTTTTAGAATAAAACAATCAGGGAAGGTTACTGCCTTCCCTGATTGTTTCTATTCGATGTCAATTGTTCTAACATTTGGTTTTGATGGTCTTCTTTTGGAAGCACAATTCGCAGAATCCCATCTTCATACTTTGCTTTAATACCGTCCTCTTTTACATTATCAAGGTAGAATGTTCTGCTAAATGCTCCATATCTTCTCTCTCTTCTTATAAAGTTCTCTCTTTCTTCTTTTTCCTCTTGCTTAGTTTCTGCCTTTATAGTGAGTTTATTGTCGTAAAGCTCTATTTTGATGTCCTCTTTTTTAACCCCAGGAAGCTCAGCTTCAATGATATACTCGTTTTCAGTCTCCTTGATGTCTGTTCTCATAAATCTTGAACCTCTTTCAAACGGAGCAAAGAAATCCTCAAACCAATCGTCAATGTCAAAGAACTCTCTTTCAATTCTTCTCATGATGTCAAATGGTTTTCTTCCAAATGGAACAATGTCTCTTAACATTTCACATCACCCTCCTCTTGACTTTTTTTGACTTTTGGAAGGTTTTTAAAGTGGCGAACCATCGCCACTTGTAATTTGATTTTGACTATCTTTGACTTTCACTTACTATTATACATTTTTTCACATTCATCTCAACTTTCAAATTTAATCAAATTTCTTGATTTTTTTAAGTTTTTCTCATTCAATATTTATTTTTCTCAGTCTTTCTTAAGATTATTCTATCTTTTCTGTCAAAAGTTTCTGAAGCTCTTCTATAAAGGTATTTATATCTTTAAATTGCCTGTAAACAGAGGCAAATCGCACATACGATATCTCATCAAGTTTTTTCAACTTTTCCATAACCATTTCGCCTATTTCCCTTGAAGAAATCTCATCTCTCATAGAGTTATAAATCTCATTTTCAATCTCATCTACTATTTTGTTCATCTGCTCAATAGACACAGGCCTTTTTTGACATGCTTTTATAATCCCATTGAGAATTTTGCTTCTGTCAAACTCTTCACGGCGGTTGTCTTTTTTTATAACCAAAATAGGCTGTCTTTCAATCTTCTCAAATGTAGTAAATCTCTTCTGACATTTCAAACACTCTCTTCTTCTTTTAATTGTCCTTCCTTCATCAGCAGGTCTTGTGTCAATTACCTTGCTATCTTCATATCCACAATATGGGCATCTCATACTTTCATCTCCAATTCCTGATTGTATATCACAGTACAATTTTTCCCACTGCTTTTTGCACGGTACATCGCAATATCAGCACATTTTATCAAATCCTTAACATTCTCGGCATGTGCTGGGTAAGAAGAGATTCCAAAGCTCACTGTAATCTTTGTCTGGACAAGATTATCTTCTATTGTTTCGTTCTCAATTGCTCTTCTTATCCTCTCAACAACCTTGTAAGCCTCCGAACTTTCAAGATGACTAAATACAATCACAAACTCTTCGCCGCCATACCTTGCCACAATATCTCCCTTTCTAATCTTTTCTTTCGCTATCCTAACAATTGTCTGTAGTACTTTGTCTCCAAACAAATGCCCATATGTATCGTTGAGTTTTTTGAAATTGTCAACGTCAAACAATGCAACACTAATAGGATATCTACCATTTGAAGCTTCAATTTCCTTTTCTAAAACTTCATATAGGTAAATACGGTTATATGCACCTGTCAAGCCATCAACCATTGCCATACTTCTCATTTGCTGATACAGGCTTGAGTTTTCTAATGCAATTGAAACCTGAGCAGCAATAGAAGTTAAAAACCTCAAATTGTCCTCTGTAAAAATATCTTCAAATACATGTTCAAGCAATATTACTCCATACTTGTCATTTTTTGTAGAAAGAGAGGCATACATAATCGCCTTTGTTGGTCTTCCGTCAATAAATGGGCAATCTTCTGCTCTTACTCTATTTCTATACCCACTCTCACAATTCATTGCAACGTTTTTAAGCCATTCAATTTTTTCTTGTTTAAAACTCTCTTTTTGTTCATTCTCAGGAAGATTAGAATATGCAACGTATAGCTCTGTTTTATCTCTATTAAATAGTAAAATAGAACTCTTGTCAACTCCTGTTACACCAATCAATACATCGTTTACAAATTTCAAAAGTTCGTTAGTATCTAAAATTTGAGTTATTATTTTACTGATTTCTTGTAGATTGAAAAACTCACCAAGAGAGATATTAAGTCTTTTATTTATCTCTTTAAGATAGCTTATTTCCCTTTCCAATTCCTTTATCTTCACATCTTTAGCCTTATTTAACTCTACGTAATTTTTTATCTTTTCTTCCATTTGTTGTACTTGCGCTTCTAAGCTGCTAATTGAATTTCTTTGAACAACTTCAACTTTACCAGCGTTGTAAATCCAAAAAACATAGAAAAGGATGTATAATAAATTTCTAAAAACTTCAATGTTTATATCGCCTGAAATAAAATTACGGAATATGAAAAGAATATAAGAGAATATTAAGATAACTACTACTTGTCTGATACCACTCATTTTAATTCTTCCGAGGTAAAATAAAAATACCAATGATATAATAAACATGAGGTCAAACAGTTTTTCATACCCAAAGAAAAAGATAAGATTTATAATCTCAAAAAATTTAAGGTACTTATAAATCTCTTCGCTAATCTCAACCCTGCCACTAAAAAGCCATACTTTAAAGAAGTTATAGCCTACTGATACAAATAAAAATATAATCGGCACAAGCCAATCAGAAAAATAGGAGAGATTGTAATTTTTCGAAAACAAAAGCCTATCAAAAACTAAGTACAGGCCAACTGCTCCTATTAAAAACCATGAAACTTTTATGTATTCTCTTTCAATAACTATCTTTTGAGCATTCACAAGACTTCCTCCCACCTTTTACAATCCATTACTTTGAAGTTCCAACTTTTTTTTTTTTTTTTTTTTTTTTTTATAAATGTAATATATTTACATCAGGCTAAAATGCAACACAATTATAAGGATATAAGTCTCTCATTAAAATTATATTACATATTGCACTTACTGTCCACAAAAAAAGTACCCTTTGAAAAGGGTACTTTTTAGTAAAGACTTTATTGGAAGATTGTACAATTTTACATATTTAACATAAGTGAAATTTTTCTTTGAAGTTCCCCTTCGCTCATATAAAGCTTTGCTATACCTTGCTCAATTGCCTTTTTTGCCACAGCCAAGGCTACCTCAAATGAAGTCCTTTTGTCAAATGCCTTTGGAATTATATAATCTTCACTTAAGTTCTCATCTGCAATCTTTGCTATCGCTTCTGCTGCTGCAATTTTCATCTCATCGGTTATTCTCCTTGCTCTTACATCAAGCGCTCCCCTAAAAATGCCAGGAAAAGCTAATACATTGTTTACCTGATTGCTAAAATCGGAGCGGCCTGTGCAAACAATCCTCGCCCCCGCTTTTTTGGCCCTATCTGGCATAATCTCTGGTATAGGGTTTGATATTGCCATAACAATAGCATCTTTTGCCATATTCTTTATATCTTTTTCGTCAAGCACGTTTGCAACCGACAATCCAATAAAGACATCGGCACCTTTAATTACATCATGAACAGAACCTCTCAAGAGATCTTTATTGGTAATTTTTGCTATTTCTTGTTTGTATTTGTTCATATCTTCTTTTCTTCCATCATAAATTGATCCAAGCCTATCACAAATAATCACGTTCTGTGCCCCGTATTTTATCAAAAGTTTTGAGACTGCAATTCCAGCTGCCCCAGCTCCGTTGATAACTATCTTTACATCTGAGATTTTCTTGTTTACAAGCCTTAAAGAGTTTATCAAAGCAGCCAATACGACAACTGCCGTCCCGTGCTGGTCATCATGAAATACAGGAATATCAAGCTCCTCAATGAGCCTTTCCTCAACCTCAAAACATGCAGGAGCCCCTATATCCTCAAGATTTATTCCTCCAAATGAGGGTTCAATAAGTTTTATTACCTTTACAATCTCTTCCACATCATTTGAATTTATACAGATAGGAAAAGCGTCAACCCCGCCAAACTCTTTAAACAAAACTGCTTTTCCCTCCATCACAGGAAGACCAGCATAGGCACCAATATTGCCCAATCCTAATACAGCTGTTCCATTTGTAACAACTGCAACCCAATTTGACTTTGAAGTGTATTCATAAACAAGTTCTCTATCTTTTGCAATCTCTTTACATGGCTCTGCAACACCAGGGGTGTAATAGATGCTCAAATCATTTGCATCATTTATTGGCACTTTGCTTTTGAGCGCAATTTTGCCTTTGTGCTGCTTGTGAAGTTTTAAAGCTAAACTTGCAATTTCCATATTTTCTTTGCTCCTCTCATTTTACTTGATCTTTTAAAAAATCTCAGCTACTTTTGTTACCATCTTCTTTTTTAAGATTTTCTATATACTCTTTTATTTCTTTTTCTTTTCCCATTTCAGTAGGATAATAGTACCTTCTTCCAACAAGCTCATCAGGCAAATATTGCTGTTTTATCCAGTGATTTTTAAAATCATGTGGATACAGATACCCTACTCCATGTCCAAGTTTTTCTTCACCATGTGAAGCCATTCTCAAGTGCATGGGAATGCTTTTAATAGGAGTATTTTTAGCATCCTCAAGTGCCTTTTCAATTGCTAAATACGCTGAGTTGCTTTTTGGAGCACATGCAAGGTATATAGTAGCCTCAGATAAAATTATCCGAGCCTCAGGCATTCCAACAAACTCACAAGCCCATGCAGCAGATGTTGCCACATTTAGTGCCATAGGGTCTGCCAAACCAATGTCCTCTGCTGCTAAGATTATAAGTCTTCTGGCAATAAATTTTATATCCTCACCGCTATCCAGCATCTTTGCAAGATAAAATAGAGCAGCGTCAGGGTCAGAACCCCTTACGCTTTTGATAAACGCCGAAATTGTATCATAATGCATATCACCTGTGGCATCATAAAGACTTACCTTTCTGCTTGAAAGGTTGCCTATGGTGTCTTGGGTAATCATAATTGTTCCATCTTCCAAAGGCTTTGTTGAATAAACACAGGCTTCTAAAATATTTAAAGCAACCCTTGCATCACCATTAGAAAGCCGTGCAATAAGTATTTTGGCATTCTCTTCTACTTTTACATTCATTTTTCCAAGGCCGTTTTCCTTATCTGAGACTGCTCTGTCAATAATCTTTATAATATCCTCTTCCTTTAAAGGAAATAGCTCAAAGACAAGAGAGCGAGACACCAGTGCTTTGTTGACCTCATAAAACGGATTTTCTGTTGTGGCTCCAATCAAGACTATTATTCCCTCTTCAACAGAGGGTAAAAGTGCATCCTGTTGAAGTTTGTTAAATCTGTGTATTTCATCAATAAATAAGATTGTCTTTCGACCACCTTGTGAAAATTCAAGTTTTGCTTCTTCTATAATCTTTTTTATATCATTAATCCCAGCAATAGTTGCATTTATCGATTTAAAGATTTTGTTTGTAACCTGTGCAATAACATGAGCAATTGTGGTCTTTCCTGTACCAGGTGGTCCATATAATATTATAGAAGTAAGCTTATCATTTTTTATGAGATTGTAAAGAGGTTTACCTTCACCTAAAATATGCTCTTGCCCAACAATCTCTTCAAGTCGTTTAGGTCTTAACTTATACGCAAGAGGAGATTCTCTTTTTAGCCTTTTTTCTCCTAAATACTGAAAAAAATCCATTTTAAACTCACCAGAACTTTATTCCTATTCGCTAAATTCACTATAAAGTGGATACTTTTCACACAATGCTTTAACCCTTTGTAAGATGTTATCATCTGTATCAGAATTTGTCAAAGTATCATGAATAATATCCGCAACTTCTATCATGTCTTCTTCCTTAAACCCACGTGTTGTCACAGCTGGAGTACCCAGCCTTATTCCACTTGTCACCATTGGACTTTGAGGATCAAAAGGAATTGCATTTTTATTACATGTTATATTCAAGCTGTCAAGTCTTTTTTCTGCATCTTTACCAGTGATACCTTTGTTTCGCAAATCAACAAGCATTAAATGATTATCCGTGCCACCACTCACAAGTCTAAATCCTCTTTCCATTAGCCTTGAACTGAGTGCTTTAGCATTCTTTAAAATCTGAATCTGATAGTTTTTAAACTCTTCTGTCATTGCCTCCTTTAGAGCAACTGCTTTTGCTGCAATTACATGTTCTAAAGGTCCCCCTTGAATGCCGGGGAATATAGACTTGTCAATCAGCTTTGCATATTTTTCCTTACATAGGATTAACCCCCCTCGAGGACCTCTAAGTGTCTTGTGAGTTGTTGTGGTAACAAAATCGGCATATTCAACAGGCGATGGATGAAGTCCTGCTGCAACCAAGCCTGCAATGTGTGCCATGTCAACCATCAAATATGCACCAACCTCGTCAGCTATCTCCCTAAACTTTTTAAAGTCAATAACTCTCGGATAAGCTGAAGCACCTGCCAAAATTAGTTTCGGTCTGTGTTCTTTTGCAATTCTTAAAACCTCATCATAGTCTATTGTCTCTGTTTCAGGGTCAACACCATAGGAGACAATATTATAAAGTTTACCAGAAAAGTTAACAGGACTTCCATGCGTAAGATGCCCACCATGTGAAAGATTCATGCCGAGTATTGTATCTCCAGGATTCAACACTGCAAAATACACTGCCATATTTGCCTGAGCACCAGAGTGTGGCTGGACATTTGCATGCTCTGCTCCAAATAGCTTTTTTGCTCTCTCAATAGCAATTGATTCAATAACATCAATATACTCACAGCCACCATAATATCTTTTGTTTGGATACCCTTCTGCATATTTATTTGTCAAAGGTGAACCCATTGCTGCCATCACAGCAACAGATACAAAGTTCTCTGAAGCAATGAGTTCAATCTTGTTTTGCTGCCTTTTTAGCTCATTTTTGATTGCTTCAGCTATTTCAGGGTCAGTATCCTTTACTAAATTATAAAAATACATTTGCATGCCCCTTTCTGAATATTTTTTCATTTCCTATATACAATGTTTGCAATTTATGATTATACACTAAAATTGTCCTTGTGTATATTATATTTTAGCTGTACTTTCAAAGTCAATCATTTTGCTGGAAAAGCACTGCACAAACTTTAATGTTCACAAGATAGTTTGAAGTACTATATAATCTTATTATAGACTTTTGAAAATTAAACAAAAGGAGAGCTAACGTTAAAAATGATGAGTCCAAAGGAGCTTATTGAAGTTGCACTTTTAGCTGGTGAGATAATGTTAAAAAACGGAGCTGAGACTTACAGGGTTGAAGATACAATGGTAAGGATATGTTCAAAAGGAAACTTGAAATTTGCTGAAAGTTTTGTCATCCCTACTGGAATTGTTGCAACAGTTGCAGATGAAGAAAACAACCTTTTGACTATTTCGAAGCGAATAAAGAACAGAACTATCGATTTAAACAAGATATCTCTTGTTAACCAGTTTTCAAGAGATTTTCAAAAGCATGAGTATGGTTATGCCCAATCAATAAAGATTTTGAATGACATACAAAACAAAAAAGGTTACAGCAATAGGATGACACCAATTGCAGCAGCTTTGGTGTGTTGTTTTTCCACAATATTGTTTGGTGGAAAAATTGTTGATGCCATCTCCGCCTTTTTTGTGGGTTTATTTACACAAGCTATATTGAATATCTTAAATTCGCGAAAACTATCTTACTTTATTTCTTATATAATAGGCGGATTCTCTACAGCCACCTTGGCATTAATAACTGTAAATTTTCACCTTGGAATCAATTTAGATAAAATAATTATCGGGTCTGTTATGATTATGACCCCAGGTGTTGCAATAACAAATGCAATAAGAGATACAATTGCTGGAGACCTTCTCTCAGGTGTTGCAAGAGGAGTTGAGGCATTTTTAATAGCTATCTTTATCGCAGCTGGAGCAGGAATTGCTCTAAGTATTTTAAAATAGGCTTTTCGAAGGAGGATTAAAACTTGGAAAAAAGTCTCTGGTTTCAATTAATTTCAGCGTTTTTGGTGAGTTTCTCGTTTGCAATCTTGACAAATTCACCCAAAAAAACACTGATTTTTTGTGGCATAAGTGGTATGATAGGCTGGTTTGTAAACATAATATTTTTACGGTCAAATTTTTCTCCTATTATAGGTGTATTTTTTGCTGCCTTAATGGTGAACATATTTTCAGAAATCTTTGCAAGACTTTTAAAAAATCCTGTTCCAATCTTTCTTATACCCGGCATTATACCTCTTGTTCCAGGTGCAGGGATGTATAATACAATGACTGCACTTATAAAAAATAATTTTGACACCGCAATAAAGACAGGAATTCAAACACTTTTAATTGCAGGAAGTATTGCAATTGCCTTAATGCTTGTTACATCATTCAACTGGATTTTCAAAGTATTTCAAAAGATAAAATTTGGGAAATAAAAAATAAAAGAAAGCATAAGCCACTTTTTATGGTTTATGCTTTCTTTGTTATTTTGCTTTTCGCGAATATGTGACATTTAAAGCTTCCTTTCGAGAAAGTGCAATTCGGCCAAGTCTGTCAATTCCAATAACCTTTACTAATACAAGGTCTCCTACTTTGACAACCTCATCAACCGATTTTAGTTTCTTGTTGTCAAGCTGAGAAATATGAACAAGCCCTTCTTTACCAGGATATATTTCAACAAACGCCCCATATGAAGCTGTTCTTGTAACTTTACCCAAGAAGAACTGGCCTACTTCAATTTCACGACCTATACCTTCAATCATACTAATCGCTCTGTTACCTGAGATATCATCAGGTGCTGCAACAAATATCCTACCATCTGGCTCTATATCGATTTTCACATTTGTCTCTGCAATGATTTTATTAATCATCTTACCACCAGGACCAATTATATCACGAATCTTTTCTGGGTCAACTGTAGTTTTAAATATTTTGGGTGCATACGGAGAAAGCTCACTTCGCGGCTTGTCAATAACTGTTTGCATAAAGTCTAAAATCTTTAGTCTTGCTTCTCTTGCCTGATATAACGCCTTTTCAATTATCTCTTTTGTCAAACCATGGATTTTTATATCAAGTTGGATTGCAGTTATACCTTCACGAGTCCCAGCCACTTTAAAGTCCATATCACCAAAGAAATCCTCTATTCCTTGAATGTCGGTAAGTGTGATAAAGCTACCATCTTCTTTTGTAATAAGACCAATTGATATTCCTGCAACAGGTGCTTTTATAGGAACACCAGCATCCATTAGTGCAAGAGTGCTTCCGCATACACTTGCTTGTGAGGTTGAACCGTTTGATGTTAAAACTTCTGATACAACTCTTATTGTATACGGAAACTCATCTTCTGAAGGTATAACAGGCTCAAGTGCCCTCTCTGCTAAAGCACCATGTCCTATTTCTCTTCTACCAGGTCCTCTTACAGGTTTTGACTCCCCTGTTGAATACGGTGGAAAGTTGTAGTGATGCATATACCTTTTTGCCTCTTCTTCTTCAAGCCCATCTAAAAATTGCATCTCACCTTTTGTTCCAAGTGTTGCAACTGTCAGAACCTGAGTATAACCTCTTTTGAACAGGGCTGAGCCGTGAGTCCTTGGTAAAATCCCTACCTCAGCATATAGAGGTCTGATTTCATCAAATTTGCGTCCGTCTGGTCTTTTGCCCTCTTCAGCAATCATCTTTCGAACAATCTCTTTTTCAAGGTTGTAAAGTGCATCGTCAACCAAAAGGAGTGTGTCTTCTGTCTCGCCTTCAAATACCTTTAAAACCTCTTCTTTCAGTTCATCAAGTTTTTTATCTCTTTCTATCTTATCTGGTATCTGAACATACTGATATGCTTTTTCATATGCAAGTTCTCTTACTTTTTGTTTTATCTCTTCAGGAATTACTCTTTTTTCATATTGCATCTTTGGCTTTCCAACTTCTTTTACTATTCCCTCTATAAACTCAACAATCTTTTTAATCTCCTCTTGAGCTGTCATAATAGCCTCAAGCATTATGTCTTCTGAAATCTCCTGGGCACCTGCCTCAATCATCATTACTTTATCTTTTGTGCCAGATACAACAAGGTGTAGCTTACTGACTTCTCTTTCCTTTGCTGTAGGATTGATTACAATCTTTCCATCCACATACCCAACCAACACAGAGCCTGTTGGACCTTCAAATGGAATATCAGATATTGATAGAGCAACTGATGAGCCAAGCATTGCCAAAACATCAGGTGGATTGTCAGGATCAACTGACAAAACTGTTGCGATGACAGATACATCATGATAAAAGTCTTTTGGGAAAAGAGGACGTATTGGCCTGTCAATTAATCTTGCAGACAGAATTGCTTTTTCAGAAGGTTTTCCTTCTCTTTTGATAAACCCACCTGGAATCTTTCCCACAGAATATAGTCTTTCTTCATAGTCAACTGTCAATGGGAAAAAGTTTATACCCTCTCTCGGTTTTTCTGAAGCACAAGCAGTTACTAAAACAGCTGTGTCACCGTATCTTGCAAGCACTGCTCCATTCGCCAAAAGTGCATATTTACCAATCTCAAAACTCAGCTCCCTTCCTGCAAGCTCCATTTTATAAATTTTACTTTCCAAACTCAACCACCTCTCTCTAAAATAATGGAGCGGCTACACCGCTCCAGTTTTGTGACTTTACTTTCTGAGTCCTAATTTTTCTATCAGCTCACGATATCTATTTATATCATATTCTTTCAGATAGTTGAGAAGTTTCCTTCTCTGACCTACCATCTTCAAAAGACCTCTTCTTGAATGAAAGTCTTTCTTATGAATCTGTAGGTGCTCGTTTAGCCTATTTATTCTCTCTGTCAAAAGAGCAATCTGAACCTCTGGAGAACCCGTGTCAGATTCATGAAGCTGGTACTTCTTGATTATCTCCTGCTTCTGTTCCTTTGTGAGCATTCTCTTTACACCTCCCTTTTCTTTTTTAAATGCCTGAATCTTTGTTAAAGGCTGGGAGTATCCTCTAACAAGGACTCAGGTTAGCACATAGCATATTGTAACAAAAATCTTTTGGGATGTCTATATGCTTGCTTTGCAAAATAGAGCTTTTACATATTCAATGTCTTTGTTAATCTGATTTTTGAGTTCTTGCAAATTGACAAATTTTTTTTCATCTCGAATAAAACTAATGAACTCAACAGTTATCTCCTTACCATATGCTTCTTTTTCAAAATCCAAAACATGAGTCTCAATTTTTATGTTCTGAGTTTTCGACACCGTAGGATTAAAACCTACATTTGTAAGCGAAAGATATCTCTTGTTGTCAATAATTGTATTTGTTACATACACTCCATTTTTTGGTACAACCTTGTTTTTTTCAAATCCTATGTTAAGAGTTGGAAAACCCATTTTTCTGCCCAATCTGTTTCCTCTTTTGACAATGCCCTTGATAAAAAAGTTATAACCCAGCAACAAATTTGCAAGTTTTATATTGCCATCCATTATCAAGTTTCGAATGAGTGTGCTGCTTACAACCTGTCCCTGGTATTTGACTGGTTCAATGACTACACACTTTCTGCCAAAGTTTTTGAGTTTTTCGCACAGATATTTGCTATTTCCCTCAGCCTTATAGCCAAATGTAAAGTCATATCCAACTACCACCAAGGAAACATTTAGCTTTTTAATCAAGATATCTTCAATAAACCTATCTTTGTCTATCTGCATAAATTCTTTGTTGAATTCAATAAAATATACATCATCAATTTCATATTTTCCAAAAAATTCTAACCTTTCACTATTTGTAAGAATATATTTGGTGTCAAGCCCAAGCAATTTGTCAGGGTGATTTTTAAAAGTAAAAACTACCTTTTTGCACTGATTAGCACTTGAAGTTAAAACCTCAAATAATTTTTTATGCCCTATGTGAAAACCATCAAAAAATCCTAAAGCAACTGCTGGCGCGTCATTTCTTGTGAGTATCCTCTGATAAATGTTCATCTGTAATTTTCCACCTTCAATAGATATTTAAATCTATCCCCTTCTCTTTTGTAAACAAAAAAAGTATCTTTCATACTGATTTTGTAAAAATCTTCAAAAAGACTATTATTTAATTTAACCTCTATTATATCTTTCCTTGTCAAAGGATTACCATTTATTAGCTTTTTATATGCAGACTCATTCACAACTATCTCATTGGAAATCAGATTTTCTAAAGGAATAATACTGTTTTTTGAAATAAAGTCTAATGAAGAAGCAGCCTTGATATCAAAAACCCCACTTTTTGCCCTTCTTAGCTGAACTAAAGTGGCAACAGTAGAAAGCTTATTTGCTATTTTTTCAGCCAAGCTCCTTATATATGTGCCATGACTGCACTCAACAGCAAATGTCATATAAGGATAGCAATAATTTATCATCTCTATACTATATATGATACTCTTAATCTTTGGAATTTCAATGTCAATTCCCTCTCTTGCGTACTCGTATAGTTTCCTACCATTTACTTTCTTTGCAGAGTAGATAGGAACTGAAAGTTCTACCTCTCCTTTTAAGTCTTTTAGGCAATCTTCAATTTCACTTTGCTCTATGAAGATATTATTCCGCAACTGCACTCTCCCTGTTGTGTCAAGTGTATCTGTTTTAATTCCAAACTGCATTGTAGCTATATAAGTCTTTTTTGTTTTGGTGAAGAAGGATGAAAGTTTTGTTGCCTCACCTATCAAAAGCACTAAAAGCCCACTTGCAAATGGGTCAAGTGTTCCGCAGTGCCCAACTTTTGTTTTAAAGAGTTTTCTTACATACTCAACAACATCATGAGAAGTAAGTCCCACTGGTTTATCAACCAATAGTATTCCATTCATTTAACATCACTTTTGAGCCTCAGTAATAGGTTATTCTTTATCTGGTTTAACTCTAAGTTACTTACACTAAAACCGGCTGCCCTAGGATGGCCGCCGCCTCCAAATTCTTTTGAAATGGCTGCTACATCAAGATAATATTTCGATCTAAGACTTACTTTTATTCTGCTGTCTTCTTCAATGAACAGGGCAGCCACTTCAACACCTTCAATGTTCTTTGCAAAGCTTATAATATTTTCTGTTTCATCTCGAGATGCGTTGTTTCTTTCGAACATCTCCTTCGTAATTGTCAAAAATGCTATCTTGTTCTCTTCAAAGAGCTCTAAAGTTTGCAAAGTATCCTTTAAAAGGTTAAACTTTGATAAACTCATCTCGTCAAACACTTTATTTACAATATACACAAAGTTAATACCCATATTTATAAGGTCGCCAGCAATTTGATGTGTTACTGATGTAGTATTTGAATATTTAAATCCACCTGTGTCTGTAAAAATACTTGTATAAAGACAAGTTGCTATATCTTTGTCGTTATCAATGCCCATAAGCTTTACCAACTGATATACAATTTCGCCAGTTGCTGCAGCAGATGAATTTATATAGTAATAATCTCCAATCCCTTCACTTGTTACATGATGGTCAATATTGACCAGTTTTTTATAACAACTTTTAATATTTTTTATACCAGTTCTCTCAAGCTCACCAGTGTCTAATAACACCAAAACATCAAACATTTCGTCAATCTCATCTTTAATCTCTATCTTGTTTGCAGCAGGTAAAAATGATAGATTCTTTGGGACATTGTTTTTTAAAAACATCCGTGGACTTTTGCCCTTCTTTGTCAAGGCTAAGTATAAGGCAAGCATAGAACCAATACAATCACCGTCAGGATTTTCATGTGAGACAATTGCAATTTTGTTTGAGTTCAAAAGACAATTTATAATCTTGCTCTCTATCAATTCTCCAGTTCACCTTCGCTTTCATCTAAAGATTTTTCTTCTTCCTCTTCCTCATTCTTTGTAATGTTCAATTGATTGAGGATTTTTGAAATTCGAGCACCATATTCAATTGAATCATCTAACTCAAATGATATCTCTGGTGAAAATCTCAAGTTTATCCTTCGAGAAATCTCTCTTCTTATATAAGGTTTGGCATTTTCTAAAGCTTTCATAGTACTTGTAATATTATCCTTATTTTTGTCAAAAATACTCACAAAGACTTTCGCATATCTTAAGTCTTTACTCATATTGACCTTCACTATACTTATGAGTTCTGCACATATCCGTGGGTCTTTAAGCTCATGCTGTATTATGTCACTTATCTCTTTTTTTATTTCCTCAGCAACCCTGTCGGCCCTTTCAAATTGCATCTTATGTTTTCACCTCTTTATATTTTAACTCTCAACCTTTTGCATCTCGTATGCTTCAACAATATCTCCTTCTTTTATATCATTGAACTTTTCAAATGTCATGCCACATTCATACCCAGCTGCAACCTCTCTTACATCATCCTTGAACCTTTTGAGCGAAGCCAATTTCCCTTCATATACAACAACACCGTCTCTGATAATTCGTGCATTAGACGTTCTTGCTATCTTACCGTCTAAAACATAACATCCAGCAATTGTGCCAACAGATGAAGATTTGAATATCTGCCTTACCTCAGCATGACCAATTATTACTTCTCTATAAACAGGCTCAAGCAAACCTTTCATTGCTGCTTCTATGTCATTTATAACATCATATATGATTCTGTACATTCTGATATCAACCTTTTCTTTTTCTGCAAGAGACATCGCTCCAACTTCTGGTCTTACGTTAAATCCAATTATTATGGCATCTGATGCAGAAGCCAAAGTCACATCTGATTCTGTAATTGCACCAACAGCTGCATGGATTACCTTCACTGTAACCTCATCGTTTGAAAGCCTTTCAATTGCCGATTTTAAAGCTTCTACAGATCCTTGAACATCTGCTTTTATTATAACCCTTAGTTCTTTTAACTGTCCTTTTTGAATCCTCTCAAAGAGTTCATCAAGTGAAATCTTGCTTTGCTGCATTTTTTCTTCTTTGAGTCTCTCTTGGCGAATTTGAGCAACTGTTTTTGCTGTTTTTTCATCCTTTACACAAACAAGCTCATCGCCAGCAGTTGGAACATCTTCAAGCCCTAAAATCTCAACAGGCATGGAAGGCCCTGCCTCTTTAATTCTTTGCCCTTTGTCATCAATCATTGCTCTTACTCTTCCCCATGTACTGCCAACAACTACATAATCGCCTACTTTAAGTGTACCTTTTTGAACCAAAACTGTGGCAACAGGTCCTCTTCCTTTGTCAAGCTTTGCTTCTATTACTCTACCACGAGCTGGCCTGTTTGGATTTGCTTTGAGCTCAAGCAGGTCGGCAACAAGCAAAATCATTTCCAGTAAATGGTCTATACCTATCTTCTTTTTAGCAGAGACGTTTACAAATACAGTATCTCCACCCCATTCTTCAGGTATAAGACCATACTCAGAAAGTTGTTGTTTTACTCTCTCTGGATTTGCCTCTGGTTTGTCAATCTTGTTAATAGCAACTATAATTGTCACATTTGCTGCTTTTGCGTGATTTATTGCCTCAACTGTCTGGGGCATAACACCATCATCTGCTGCGACAACCAAGACTGCAATGTCAGTTACCTGTGCACCACGAGCTCTCATAGCAGTAAATGCTTCATGACCAGGTGTGTCTAAAAATGTTATTTTTCTACCGTTTACTTCAACAACAGATGCACCAATATGCTGGGTAATGCCACCTGCTTCTTTTTCTGTAACATTTGTCTTTCGTATCGCATCAAGCAGTGATGTCTTACCATGGTCAACATGACCCATTACAACTACAACAGGTGGACGTGGTTGCAAAGATTCTGGTGTATCTTCTTGATCTTCTAAAAGTATCTCCTCTTCGCTCTTTATTATTTCTTTTTCAACCTTAAACCCATAGTCTTCTGCAATTAAAGAGGCCACATCAAAATCTATTTCTTGGTTAATATTTGCCATCACACCAAGCATTATAAGTTTTTTAATGACCTCGGCAGCAGGTTTACCTATAAGATTTGCAAACTCACCAACAGTAATTTTCTGGGGAATTTTTACAATCTCTTCCTTCTTCTCTTCCTGAAGAGTTTTTGTTTGAAGCTTTAATACCTCTTTCTGTTCTTTTGACTTTTTCTTGAGTTTCTCTTTCTTGCCACGTCTCACATGCTTTTCTTGCAAGTACTCCTCTTCTAATAAGGTATCCTCTACCTCTTTGTCAATCTTTTCAAGTTCTTCTCTATCAACAGTAACCTCTTCTTGAGTCAGTTCATCAACATGAAATAGCTGCTTTTTGTGTTTAGTAGCCTTTTCAGCTTTTTGCTTTGTTGCGGCTTTATCCTGATATCTTTTTTCAATCTTTTGTTCTTTTGTAACCTCATATTTTGGTTTTGCTGTCTGTCTTTTTTCAGGCTCTTGTTGTGGAAAGACTTCCACAACCTTTTGAGCATGTACGGTAGCCTTTTTCTCTTTGCTCTCAAATTTTTTGCCACTTTCTCTTGGAATCGCTTCTTGATGTTTTTCTCTTCTTTCTCTGTTAAGCTTTTGTCTAACCTCTTGTTGAGATTTCTGCGATACTTTTTGTTCTACTCTCTTGTCATAAGCATGCGACGGTTTTTCACCATGTCTTATGTGTTTTTTCTCATCATGAGTCTTTGTATGCCTTTCACCTGAACGACCTTCCTTATGACTTGGTAACCTTTCTCTTCTCTTCTCTGCATATTCTTTTTCCTTTTCTTGCAAGATATATTCTAAAACAAGGTTAATATCGTTTTCCTCTAAAGCGCTCATATGACTTTTGTGTTCAATATTTAACTTATTAAGTATATCCATCAAATCTTTATTTTGAATCTCTAAAAGCTTTGCAAACTCATATATCCTAAGCTTATTTGTCATTCTGACACCTCCGCCGATTTTTTAAAATTCTCAGCAAAAAACTTCTCAACCACGTCATAAAACTCCTTAGGAATAGCTACCTTCAAAGACCTCTCAAGCCCCTTTTTCTTCTTTGCAAGATGCAAGCATTTTCTATTTTTACAAAGATATGCTCCTCTTCCTGGTAGCCTTTGTTTTTCATCTATGAAAATACCATCATTATTTTTAGCAATCCTCAAAAGCTGGTATTTTGGTCTTATCTTTTGACAGCCAACACATTTTCTGTGTGGGACATATTCTTGCACCTTTTCACCCCACTCACTTTATTTACCTCTTATATCTATCTTCCAACCAGTGAGCTTTGCCGCAAGCCGTGCGTTTTGTCCACCTTTCCCAATAGCAAGCGATAACTGGTCATTTGGAACAAGTACAAATGCCTTTTTCTCAACCAAATTCAAATCAATATGAACAACCTCCGCAGGACTGAGCGCATTTTTGATAAACTCACCTATGTCATTGCTCCATTTCACTATATCAATCTTTTCACTTCCAAGATGTCTCAGAACATTCTGAATTCTTATTCCCTTTTCGCCAATACAAGCACCCACAGGGTCAACCTTTAAACTGTTAGAATAAACTGCAACCTTTGACCTTGATCCAGCCTCTCTTGCAATCCCTTTTATCTCGATTATCCCTTCTTGAATCTCTGGTACTTCATTTTCCATAAGTCTCTTAATCAAATTTGGATGTGTTCTTGAAAGATAAACAATTGGTTCTTTTTCTTTTGGAGGAATCCTGACATCTACAAGGTAAAACTTCATCATTGTCCCCGGCTTATACTCCTCACCTGGTATCTGCTCTTCCATTGGAAGTATTGCTTCTACCTTCCCACCTTCTATCTCAACAATGACGTTTTTCTTGTCTATTCTCTGAATAACCCCTGTTACAATATTGTCAATCTTGGCTGAATAATCTTCAAATATAATATTTCTTTTCTTCTCTCTTATCTTTCCTATAACTGTTTGTCTTACCGTCATTGCAGCTTTTCGGCTAAAGTCTGAGATTGGAACCTCTATTGCAACAATGTCACCAATCTGATAGCGTTTGTCAATCTTCCGTGCATCTTCCACCGAGATTTCGTTCCTTTTGTCCTTTACATTTTCTACTACTTTTTTGTATTCAAAAATTCTCACATCGCCTTTTTCAGGGTCAATTGAAACCTTTACATTTGAAAGGTTCTTGTCCCTTATCCCTCTTACCTGCTTATAAGCAGTTAAAAGTGCAGATTCTAAAACAGAATAGATATACTCTCTTTCAATCTTATATTCCCTCTCAAGTTCATCAATTGCAGAAAATAATTCCTGAAAATCTGTAGTTAGTTCTTTCTTTGTCATTTTTGTTAAAAGCCCCCTTTGTCTTTTCTTAGAATCTTATCGCAACCTTTACCTTCTTTATATTCTCAAATGGGACAGAAATATTTTCTCCATCTACCATTATAATCAGCACATCTTCTTTCTTCTCGACAAGCTCACCTGTTAGCTTGGTAGTATTCATAATTGGCTGTTTCAAGAAAACGTCAACCACCCTTCCCCTATTCCTTACAAAATCTCTGTCATTCACAAGCGGTCTGTTAACTCCCGGTGATGAAACCTCCAAATAATAGCTAAAAGGTATAGGATCAACAATATCCAGCTTATTAGACAATTCTTCACTCACACGTTGACAGTCGTCTATTGTAATTCCACCAGGCTTGTCTATATACACTCTCAGAAAATGGTTCTTCCCTTCTTTTTTGAACTCAATATCAACTAAGTCAAAACCATATTTTTCTAAAATGGGTTTCACAAGCTCCTCTACCCTTTTGGTCACCTTTGACACACTTAATCCTTCCTTTCAAAAACTTTATTTTCAACAAAGAAATTTCCTCTAAACAATATTAAAGAGTGGGGGATACCCACTCTCTTGCTAATTTACTTTATGTCAACAGAACTGATTATATATATTATACCATCTTACATTTATTTTAACAAGAATCCATTCAATTTTATTATTACCTAAACTCCTTCAATGAATTCTTTAATTTGTTTATAGCTTTTTCTACATCTCCACTTTCAAACACATACGATCCAGCAACAATTACATCTGCACCTGCCTTTACACACTCTACAATAGTCTTTTCGTTGATACCTCCATCTACCTCAATTTCAAAACCATATCCTTCTTTTTTCCTTATCTCAGATAAATTTTGAATCTTTTTTAAGGTGTAAGGAATAAACCTCTGTCCTCCATATCCAGGATTTACAGTCATAACCAAGACCATATCCACCATTTCAAGCACATTCTCGATTAGGCAAATTGGAGTTGCAGGATTTATTGCAACACTTGCTTTTTTACCAACACCTTTTATCTTATTTAAAAGAGCATCTAAATGATGAGTAGTTTCTACATGTACTGTGATGTTGTCAGCTCCGCTTTCTATAAATTTGTCAATATGTTTTTCAGGATTTATGACCATCAGATGCACATCAAAAAAAAGGTTTGTATGCCTTCTTAATGCCTTTACAACTTGAGCACCAATTGTAATATTCTCAACAAAACACCCATCCATAACATCTATATGTACCAAATCAGCACCAGCTTTTTCAAGCTTTTTAACTTCACTTTTTAAATCTGAAAAATCAGCAGATAAGATTGATGGTGCAACTTTTACCGACAACTTAAAAAACCTCCCCTTTAAAGTAAATATGCTTGTCACATTAGTTTTAATCATATTCCTTTTGGACAGGAAGCTGCATAAATATCTGCTTGTAACGTTCATACCTCTCAAAGTTTATCTTCCTATCGTTTACAGCTGCTTTTACACCGCATTCTGGTTCAAAGATATGATTACATCCTGGAAATTTACAATTCTCGTAATCATAGAATTCTGGATAATAGTACTTTAGCTCATCTTTGAGCATTCCCGTAATCTCTATTGAACTAAAGCCTGGTGTATCGGCAATATATGTGTCTTCACCTGCTCGTAAAAGTTCAACCACCCTTGTGGTGTGCCTTCCTCTTTCAATCTTTTTAGAAATCTCCCCAACCTTAAGATTCAAACCGGGGATTAAACAGTTCAAAATAGATGTTTTTCCTACACCTGACTGGCCTGCAAAAACAGATATCTTTCCTTTGATATGCTCTTTTAATTTTTCCATTCCTTCACCAGTCTTTGCAGACACTCCTATGACTTCAAATATACCATACTGATTTTTTACAACCTCTAATGTCTTGCCATTGTCAAGGTCAACCTTATTAACACAGATAAGGGGTTTAACTTTTTCTCTTAAAACATTTACAAGTAATTTGTCAAGGGTAATGAAAGAAACCTCAGGGAAAACAGAAGCTACTACAACAATTGCAGTATCTACATTTGCAATTGGCGGTCTTATAAGCTGGTTTCTCCGCGGAAGAATCTTATCTATTACATAAGCTCCTTTTGCTTTTTCCACAATTGTAACATTATCTCCCACAAGCGGAGTTATATCATCTTTCCTAAACACTCCACGTGCTTTGCACTCATAAATGGTACCTTCACGGTCATAGACGTAATAAAAACCCGCAATTGCTTTTACAATAACCCCATTTATCTCCATAGCTCTATTCCACCATCTCCTCTGATGATAATTGGTCATTGATATACATTCTAATAGTTGATGGTCCTGTGATTGGTACCTTTACCTGCAAAGGAGTTTCTTCTTTTTTCACAACTCTATCAAATACAATACTTTCATTGTTGTTTGAGACAACAACAATCTTTACATTTGCTTCATTTAAATCAGAAGGTAAAATAACTGTTTTTATGATAATCTTAGCAGTATTTTTTTGTTCAACCTTTTGGGAAACTACTAAGTCAACACTGCTACCTTTGTCCACAAGAGTATTTGCAACAGGTAGCTGGCTTATAACAATGTTAGAGTCACTGTCAGTTACTTCTTTATATGTGATACTGCCAGTATTTAGACCTGCTTTTTGCAAAAGTTCTTTTGCAGAAGCTATATCTAAACCAGTAACATCAGGTACAGGCACCTTTTCAATCTTAGGCCCTAAGCTCACAGTCAATACTACTGTTCCGTTTTTCTCAATCAATTCGTTAGCAGAAGGCTGCTGGAAGATAACAGTGTCAACAGGTTTATCAGAATAATCTCTTTTTATCTCTACATTAAGCCCAGCATTAGTCAAATCAATCTCCGCATCCTTCACATTTTGTCCAACAACATCTGGTACACGTACCATCTCTGGTCCTTTACTAACTGTAAGTTTTACAGTTGTATCTTTTTTAACTTTAATGCCCGCAGCCGGCTCTTGATTTATAACTGTCCCCTTTTCAGCTTGGTCGTTTTGTTCCTCTATTGTAAACTTTAGTCCAAGCTCATCTAATTTGCTTTTCGCATCATCAACTGAATATCCAACAAGATCTGGCATTGTAATTTCGTTATCTTGTGGTGTTAAACTCTTTCCAATAGCATTATAAAATATTAGCCAGCCAATCGCAACAATAACTAAAGCAGTTAAAATACCACTTACAACGTATATCCAATCTTTTTTGTTTGCTTTTTGCTTTTTCTCACCTTCTAAAACTATATCTTTTGACTTCAATTGTTCAAGTTGAAACTGCTTTGTTGCAACATTTTCATGAGTTTCTATCTTTACAAAATCCCCTTCAGGCTCAATTAATGAATTTTTCAAATCTTGCATCATCTCTGTTGCAGATTGGTATCTTAAAAGTACATCCTTTTGCATAGCTTTTAGGATAATTGCCTCTAAACTACGTGGAATATCCGGGTTGTATATAGTAGGACGAATTGGCTGTTCTTGTAAATGTTTTAATGCAATGGATATAGGGGTATCGCCATCAAATGGCAAAACGCCAGTCACCATCTCATATAATACAACTCCAAGCGAATACAAATCAGACCTATTATCAACATATCCACCTCTTGCTTGCTCTGGTGAAAAATAATGAACAGACCCTATTGTCAGATTTGTATTTATTATGGTTCCGGTTGAAACAGCCCGTGCTATGCCAAAATCTGTGACCTTAACTATTCCATTTTCGTCAATTAGAATGTTTTGTGGCTTTATATCTCTGTGAACAATTCCCTTTTTGTGCGCATGGTCCAGTGCTCTCAAAACCTGTATTGCAATTGTAACTGCATCTTTTGTACTGACTCTTCCTGTCTCTTTGATAAATTCTTTCAGTGTTTTCCCATTTACATATTCCATTACTATGTAGTGCATACCTTCTTGCTCACCAACATCGTAAATAGATACAATATTTGGATGTGAAAGCGAAGCTGCAGCTAAAGCCTCTGTTCTAAATCTTGACAAAAACTCCTCATCATTTGCAAATTCACTTCTTAATACTTTTATAGCAACATGTCTGTTAAGTACTTTGTCCTTTGCCTTGTATACAATCGACATACCACCACTGCCTAACTTTTCAATAACACTGTACCTATTACCTATAACAAAATCATCCATTTTCAACCATCACCTTCTTGAAAAAATTCTTTGAAATGGTCTTCCCTAAGCGGTAAAATAGAGTACTGTTATATTGTCAACGCCACCATTTTCAAGTGCCTTGTTTATTAGCACTTCTCCTACTTTTTCAAATGTATTTTTCGTAAAAACCCCTTTTATGTAAGATTCTGGAACCATGTTAGTAAGCCCATCTGTACACAGTAAAATACACCATCTTTCCCCCAGCTCTTCCTGTGTAAGCTCATATATATCTATTTCTATCTCTTTGTCTACGCCAATTGCACGTGTAATTATATTCTTCTGTGGATGAGTATAAATCTCCTCTTTTGTAATTTTACCATCTTTGTACATTTCATAAACTAATGAATGATCTTCTGTTATTTGCATTATCTTCTCTGCATTAATAAGATAAACCCTTGAATCACCTACATTGCTAATAATTACCTTGCCCTTGAGAAGAAATACCCCCGCCAAGGTTGTCCCCATTCCAAACCATAGCGGATTTTCAACCTGAAGCTCTGTTATCTTTTGATTTGCATAAGAATATGCTTCCTTTATAACCTCTTTTGCTATTTCATTAAACCTTTTTAGATTTATCAAAAGATACTCCAGGACATATTTGCAGGCAAGGCTACTTGCAACCTCACCTGCATTGTGACCACCCATACCATCTGCAACCAAGAATATGCTAAAACTATCATCATTTGACTTAAATATCAAATAATAGTCCTCATTATTTGTTCTCACATTCCCTATTTCTGAGAGTGCAACGTACTTCACATACTTCATCTCCTATTTTTCGGATATATTATAATGTCTTGATCGTAGCTGACCACACGCTGCAGCAATACTACTTCCTAACTCTCTTCTTATTGTCACTTGAATACCAGATGACATAAGAATATTGTAAAATTCTTTAATTTTCTCTTTTGGTGGTCTTTTAAAGTCTCTTCCATCTATTGGATTTACAGGAATTAAGTTAACATGGACAAGTTTCCCTGACAACATTTTAGCAAGTTCGTTTGCACATTCAATTGAGTCATTTATTCCATCTATTAATGCATACTCAAATGTCACTCTTCTATTTGTTTTACTAATATAGTAGTCAACAGCTTTTAATATATCCTCAATAGGATATTTTCTATTCATTGGGACCAATTTGTTTCGTAAATAGTTGTTTGGGGCATGAAGAGAAATTGCAAGATTTACCTGTTTAGGATACTCAGAGAGCTTGTAAATTCCCTCTATAATCCCAACAGTTGAGATTGTTATATGCCTCGCGCCTATATTTTTTCCCTCTTTAGAATTTATAATATCAATGAACTTAAACACATTTTCAATATTGTCAAAAGGCTCACCACTCCCCATCAAAACAACATTAGAAATTCTCTTTTTTGTGACATTCTCAACATTGACTATCTGGTCTACCATCTCACCTGCAGAAAGATTTCTTATCATGCCACCAATGGTTGAGGCACAAAATGCACACTTCATCCTACAACCAACCTGGGTTGAGATACATATTGCATTACCATACTTGTATGGCAAAAAAACAGACTCAATAGCATTGCCATCAACAAGCTCAAGCAAAAACTTTATGCTTTCACCATCACTTTCATATTTTACAACCCTCAAAGAATTCAAAATAAACTCTTCTTCTATTCTTTTTCGCAATTGAGCTGGAATGTTAGTAAATGAATTTACATCAGTCGCATTCTTTTTGTACAACCATTCAAAAATTTGGTTAGCACGAAATAGCTTCTCTCCTGTCTCCTCCACCCATTTTTTTAGCTCATCCAAGGTAAAATCTTTAATGAGCCTTTTCATACTATGCTTTGCCTTCTTTCTTGAGTTTTGCAATAAAAAATCCATCACATTTATATTCATCAGGAAATATTGTATTTTGAGAGATTAGATTAAAATCCTTATGTTTCTCTAAAAATCTTAATACAGTGTCTTCATTTTCCCTGTGTCCAAGCGTGCATGTGCTGTAAAATATTATACCACCATCTTTTAAATACTGTGCTGCATTGTCAAGCATTCTTAGCTGAAGCTCATGTAAGTTCTCTATATCTTCTTTTGTTTTATTCCATTTAATGTCGGGCTTCTTTCTAATTGTTCCAAAACCAGAACATGGAAGGTCTGCAATTACAATATCGAATTTCCCTACAAAATCTTCATTCAACGTAAGAGCGTTATTTTCAGCAACTACAACATTGTCAAAGCCAAGCCTCAATAGATTTTCTCTCAAACGCTCAATCTTTGACTTATTTACATCACATGAAACAACAAAACCTCTTGTTACCTCTGCACAGTTAAATGTCTTACCACCTGGCGCTGCACATAAGTCCAAAATGGAGCTTGCCTTTTCAAAATCATCTCTGTTCCATTTTACAATGAATGAAGAGGCAAGGTCTTGATAATAAAAGTAACCATCTCTGTAAAGTTCACTTTCTTTTATATTACCTTTGACAATATAAACAATCTCTCTATTTAGTTCTGGCACTTCATACTCATACCCACAGGCTTCAAGCTTTTTTAAAAATTCTGCCTGGCTTATTTTTTTTGTATTTATTTTTATACTCTGCAGTGGTTTTGTATTTAAAAATTCCAAAATTTTTACTGTCTTATCAAATCCATAAGACTTTTCTAAATAATCAATCAAAAACTTAGGGTATGAAAGTTTTATAGAAAGAAAATCCTTGATGTTTACCTCTTTTACTCTTTCAAGTGCTTTTTCTATTTCGTCTTTTCTCCTTATTATGTTTCTCAATATCGCATTGACAAAGCCCTTTTGATTTTTATTGACCTTCTCTGCAAGCCCACATGCTTCACTGACTGTAGCATAGTCTGGAATCTTGTCAAGAAATAATAGCTCGTATGTTGCAACTCTCAAAATGTTAAGTATTTTCTTGTCCTTTACACCTTTTTTTGCAACAAAGTTTATATAATAGTCAAGAAGGTTTTTATATCTTAGCACACCATGTACAAGCTCAACAAAAAGTGCTCTATCTTTTGTTTTTTTGAGCTTTTGATGGTACTTTTCCATCAAAGTATCTGCATTTATATTTTTTTTACTCTCAATCTCAAAAATGACTGAAAAAGCAGCGCTGCGCGTATTAATCTTCAATCATCCCTTCTTCTTTGAACTAAGCTTAAATAATATAAAAGCTGAAGTATTGCAACAGCGACGGCTGCAACATATGTCATTGCTGCAGCCCTCAAAACCTTCTTAACACCCTCTTCTTCTGAAGGCATAACCACTCCTGCCAATTTCAAGGCCTGAATAGCCCTTTTGCTTGCATTTACCTCAACTGGCAAAGTAATTAAGGTAAACAAAACTGCAAGACAAAATAGAAGTATTCCAAGATTTATAAAAATATCACCGTTTCTGAACAAAAGACCTATTAATATTAACGGAAACGCAAGGTTTGAACCTATATTTACAACTGGGACCATTGCACTTCTCAAAGAAAGCCAAGGATATCTTTCGTAATGCTGTATTGCATGACCTGCTTCATGGGCAGCAACACCTATTGCTGCAATTGAATTTGAATCAAATACACCGCTTGATAACCTCAAAACCTTAAAGCGTGGGTCATAATGGTCTGTCAAAAGACCAGGGACATATTCCACCTTAACATCGTAAATACCATTTGCCCACAGGATACTTTTTGCAACCTCTGCTCCTGTCAGCCCAGAAAAACTTCTCATCTTAGAGTACTTTGAAAAAGCTGCTTGAACTTTTATTTGGGCAAATATTGAAATCAAAAATGCAGGGATCGCAAAGATTAAATACATTGGGTCAAAGTAGTAAAACATTTTAGAAACCTCTCCTTTTTTAGCTCAAAATATCACCTTTTTTTATTTTATACCCGTTAACAAAATCTCTTGCACTCATTTTTCTGCCGCCTTCTAATTGAAGTTCTTTTAATTTAATTACACCACCTTTTACCTTAACAAGAATCCCGGTCTCATTAATTCCCAATATTGTGCCATTTTGTACATTTTCAAGATTGTCAAGTTTTGCAATCTCCATCTCATGAATCTTTAGAAGTTTCCCTTTATAAATTGTAAATATGCCAGGCCAAATTTTTAAAGCTCTGAACCTGTTGTAAATCTGCACTGCACTCATATCCCAAGAAATTTGACCTTCCTTTTTATCAATTGGAGGAGCGTATGTGGCTTTTGTAGAGTCTTGTTTTACTGGCACAATATTTGAGATATTCTTTAAAGTCTCAATCAAAAGCTTTGCACCAAGCTCAGACAACTTCTTAGAAAGGGTTATAACATCATCATTTTGCTCTATTTCTATTCTCTCTTGAAGTAGAATATCTCCCGTGTCAAGCCCTTCATCCATCTTCATAATTGTAATGCCTGTATAATTTTTCCCATCCATCAGCACTCTTTGAATAGGTGCAGCACCTCTGTATTCAGGCAAAAGCGAGGCATGCACATTAATACATCCGTGCCTCGGTATTTGCAAAACTTCTTTTGGAAGTATTTTCCCATAAGCCACAACCACAATTACCTCTGGATTTATCTTTTTCAAGACTTCAAAAAACTCTTCATTGCCTTTTAACCTATCTGGCTGGATTACATTAAGATTAAATTTTAACGCAAATTCTTTGACTGGTGGTGGGGTTAAAATCTGTTTTCTTCCAACTGGCTTGTCGGGCTGAGTTACTACGAGTTTTATATTAAATTGCGGTTCCTCAATTAATTTCTGTAAAATATTTGCTGCAAAATCTGGTGTGCCCATAAAAACAATGTCCAAGGCTCATCTTATCTCCTTTCAAAAAGCAAATATTTTTTATCAACTATGCAATATTACTCCAAATCCATCTTTTGCTCTTTTGAGCGTCTTTTTTCAATTTCTTCCTCAGTAACAAACCTTATCACCTTGTCAATAAACAAGATTCCATCAAGATGGTCTATCTCATGGCACAAAGCTCTTGCAAGCAAATCCTCAGCTTCGATTTTAATCTCTTCTCCGTGCCTGTTTTGTCCTCTTACAATCACTCTTTTTGGTCTTTCAACCTCTCCCCATACATTTGGAACAGAAAGACACCCTTCGATATCTATCTGACTTCCTTCAGAATACTCTATTTGTGGATTTACAAGCTCAATTGCACCATCACCTAGGTCAACCACAATGGCTCTTTTCAAAATTCCAACTTGTGGTGCAGCAAGTCCAATCCCATTTGCCTCATACATTGTCTCTTTCATGTCGTCAAGAAGGTCATGTAGCCTTTTATCAAACTTCTCAACAGTTTTAGACTTTTTGTGAAGTATCTCATCTTCATAAATCCTTATCTTTCTCAAAGCCATCTTCTCTATCTTTTACCCTCCTGTTTACAGTGTGTTTAAAGGATTAACATCAATTATGAGTTCAGCATTATTATAATTATATCTTTCTTTTATCGTATTGGCTATATCAATCATCTGCAAAGCTTTTTCAAACTTGACAAGTATATGATACCTATATTGATTTTCAACCTTGAAAATTGGACTTTCGCTGGGCCCGTAAATTTTGAAATTAACAATCTTTGTACATTCTTCAAGTAATCTATACACAATTTCTATCCCTTTTTTAGCATAGCCTTCATTTTGTGATACTACAATGAAATTTACAATATATGAATATGGTGGATATCCCATTGTTTTGCGAATCTTTACCTCTTCTCTAAAGAAGCTTTCATAGTCATGATTTGAGGCTGCAACTATACTATAATCGTCAGGGTTAAATGTCTGAATTACTACTCTTCCTTGTTTTTCTCTTCCAGCTCTCCCTGCCACCTGAGTAAGAAGTTGAAATGTCCTTTCTTTGCTTCTAAAATCTGGCATATTTAAAATGGTATCAGCATTTATCACTCCAACCAAAGTCAAATCAGGAAAGTGCAATCCTTTTGCAATCATTTGAGTACCTACCAAGATGTCGGCTTCTTTTGACTTGAATTTGCTCAAAATCTCTTCAACTGCATCTTTTCTCGTGGTAGTGTCTTTGTCCATGCGTAGCACTCTTGCGTCTTTAAAATACGTTTTTATCTCATCTTCTATTCTCTGAGTACCACTTCCATACTGGCGGACATATTTGCTGCCACATTTTAGACATATACTTGTATACTCTTGTTTGTAATTGCAATAATGACACCTCAAATATCCGTCTTTATGATAAGTAAGTGAGATACTACAATTTTTGCACATGTAAACATAGCCGCACTCACGGCATATCACAATGGGAGAATACCCTCTTCTGTTCAGGAAAAGTAAAACCTGTTCTCCTCTTTGCAAGTTCTTCTCTATCTCACTTAATAAAAGCCTACTAAAGATTGATTTGTTACCATCTAAGATCTCTTTTTTCATGTCAACCACAAATACCTCTGGTAGTGCCTTGTTTATTCTCTCTCTCAAAGTACAAATAGCATATTTTCCTGTTAGTGCATAATAAAAGTGTTCAACTGTTGGAGTTGCTGAACCTAAAACAATTGGTATACTATTTATTTTTGCTCGCATCTGAGCAACTTCTACAGCATTTACACGAGGTGATTTTTCGGATTTATAACTTGTCTCATGCTCCTCATCAACAATTATAAGTCCTAACTCTTTTGCCGGAGCAAATATTGCAGACCTTGGCCCAATTACTACTTTTGCCTCTCCACTTTTTAGCTTGAGCCAGGCTCTCTGTCTTTGTAAACTACTCATCTTACTGTGATATACAACAACTTCACTTTCTATTCTTCTTTTGACATTCTGAATCATTTGTGGCGTCAGTGAGATTTCAGGTACCATAAGAATTACGCTTTTACCTTTGCTAATCACATATCTCATTGCTTGAATATATACTTCTGTTTTTCCACTTCCAGTTACTCCAAACAAAAGAATATTTTTGTATATTCCTTTGTCAAACGTAGAGGTTATTAATTCAAGAGCTTTCTTTTGGTCTTCTGTCAAGCTATATTGAGGTTCAACTAATGTGTCTTTTTTTTCTTCATTTGAACTCTTCAATAGTTTTAATTCAAATTTTAGTAATCCTTTTAAAAACAAGTTCATAATTTTATCTTTATTTTCTTTTGCAAATCTTGAATTTGCTGAAACTGGCCTCTTTAGAATTCTATTGTAAATTTCTTTAAGTTCATTTTCTAAGGTCAAATCTGAAGTTTGTTGAGCACAAATCATGTATATTTCGTTATTGCTCACAAACGGAGGAACAATCAAGCCCAATGCTTGTCCCAATCTAATGGCATAATAATTTTTTATGGAAAATGCAAGTCTTATTTGCTCATCTGAAACAATTGGAATTTTGTCAATTACAGCAAGCACACACTTTAGTTTTTCTCTTTCAACATTTGTATCTTCTTTTACATTGATAATAAGTCCTTCTACAACCCTATTTGAAACTCCAAAGTTTACATACACTCTTTTACCAACTTCAACAAGTTCTTCAAGATGTCCTGGGACCAAATAGTCGAATGTCCTGTCCACATTTGCATCTTGATAATTAATACACACCTCAACAATCATCATAAAAAACTCCACCCATTAAAAGTATTACCTCTGCTACTTTCTGCAGAGGTAATCTACTATGAAGTCAAATATTCTGCCTGCCACTTCTTCTTTGCTAAGCTTAGGAAGCTCTAAAACCTTCTCTTTTGAGATTAGCGTAACAATGTTTGTATCTACATCAAACCCAGCACCTTCTTGTAAAACATTGTTAGCAACAATCAAATCTGCATTTTTCTCATAAAGTTTTTTCTTGGAATTTTCAATTAGATTTTCTGTCTCAGCCGAAAATCCTACAACAATTTGCCAATCCTTCTTAGTCTCCCCCGCATATTTTAAAATGTCAGGATTTTTCTGAAGTTTAATCTGTAGTTCTTGTTCTTGTTCCTTTTTTATTTTCGATTCTCTAAAGTTTTTTGGTTTAAAGTCTGCAACTGCAGCAGAGAATATGAGTATGTCATATTTATCCTTTATACTTTTTACTTCCTCATACATCTCAGAGGCTGTCTCAACGTTGACTATCTTGACATCTGCATAAGTTCGAATGTTTACAGGACCCGATATGAGAGTAACCTTTGCACCTCTTTTATAGGCTTCTTCTGCTAATGCAAAACCCATCTTACCTGATGACCTGTTAGAAATAAACCTCACAGGATCTAAGTATTCTCTTGTCGGGCCGGCTGTAATGAGAACCCTTTTGCCATCCAAATCTTTTTTTTCAAGCAGTCTTTCAATTTCAATTACAATTCTTTGATTTTCAGGATAACGTCCTTTCCCATATGCTCCACAAGCTAAAAGTCCTGCTTCAGGTTCTAAAACATTTATGCCAACTTGTTTTAGTTTTTGTATATTTGCCTGTACAATTTTGTTTTCAAACATGTTTGAATTCATTGCAGGAACAATTAAAATAGGCTTATTGAATGCTAAAAAAGTGGTTGTCAAAAGGTCATCAGCAATGCCATTTGCAAACTTTCCAATGACATTTGCTGTTGCAGGAGCTACAACTAAGATATCTGCCCAGTTTGTCAATGATATGTGCTCTATATCATAAAAATACTCACTTTCAAATGTGTCAAGATAAACTCTGTTTTGCGAAAGAGTTTGCACTGTCAAAGGAGTTATAAACCTTTGTGCATTATTGGTCATAATTACCTTTACATTTGCCTCAGACTTTTTTAAAAACCTTATAAGCTCACACACTTTATATGCTGCAATCCCGCCACATATTCCTATCAAGATGTTTTTATTTTTTAGACTCATTCTTTTTCACCGGCTTTATATACTTATAAGAAATCTTACCAGAGGCAATCTCATTTACTGCCATTGTGACGTATTTGTCTGATTCTAAGTTTATATCCACCTTTTTTTGCATTTGTTCTAAAAGTTGTCTTGCACGCTTTGCAACAAGCACAGACAGTGTATATTTATTGTCAACATATTGCAAAAGTTCATCAAGCCCTGGTCGAAGTAACATCCTCTTTCACTCCCTTAAAAAACTTTGTACATCAAATCTTCTTGTCCTAAGCTTTTCCACTTCAATAATCTTTTCAATTGCCTCAACAGCTTTGTCAACATTGTCATTAATAACACAATAGTCATACTTGGGCAAAAGTCTAATTTCGCCTCTTGCAATATTAAGCCTTGCTTCAATTTCCTCTTCAGTTTCTGTTGCCCTTTTTTTAAGCCTATTATACAGCTCTTTCATAGAGGGGGGTAATATGAATATGAGCACCGCATCTTCAAATGTAGACTTGACTTGCAAAGCACCTTTGGTTTCAATCTCTAATATTACATCAAAGCCATTTTTCAATGTTTCCAAAACAAAATCCTTAGGTGTACCATAATAATTGTTGTTATACTCAGCATATTCTAAAAAATTGTGGTTTTTTATATCATCCTCAAACTGCTGCCGAGAGACAAAAAAATAGTTAACACCTTCTCTTTCACCAGGTCTTGGCTTTCTTGTTGTCTTTGAAATTGAAAGTTTAATATTAGGATTCCTCTCTAATAGTTTGCCCACAACTGTGCCCTTCCCAACACCCGCTGGACCTGAAATAACAATTAAAAGTCCTTCTTTCATCTCTTGTCAACCTCATCCTCAACATCAATATCTTCTTCAAAATCTTCTTCCGGTTCAATTACCCTGTGCGCAACAGTCTCTGGCTGAACAGCGGATAGTATTACATGGTCAGAATCTGTTATAATTACTGCCCGTGTTCTTCTTCCATATGTTGCATCAATTAGCATCCCTCTTTCTCTTGCCTCTTGGATTATTCTCTTTATTGGAGCAGAGTCAGGACTAACAATTGCAATCAGTCTGTTTGCCGAAACTATGTTCCCAAATCCAATGTTGATAAGTTTTATATTACCACTGTTACTCAAAGAAACTCACCTCTACTCAATATTTTGAACTTGCTCACGGATTTTTTCAAGCTCATCTTTTAAGTACACAACACAGTTTGAAATTTCATATACTGTTGACTTTGCACCAATTGTATTTGCTTCTCTGTTCATCTCTTGGATAATAAAGTCAAGCTTTTTACCAACAACTCCACCTGCATTTAAACATTCTACAAACTGCACTATATGACTTTTTAGCCTCACCAACTCTTCTGTAATATCACTCTTGTCTGCAAAAAGTGTTATTTCTAACATCAGCCTGTTTTCATCAATATTCTTTAGCTCAAAGTACTCATTTATTCTTTTATAGAGTTTTTCACGATAGCTCTCTACAAGAGATGCAGAATATCTCTCTATCTTTTGTACTATCTCATTTATCCTTTCAATTCTTTGTAATATGTCTCTTTTTAAATTTTCACCTTCAGTTTTTCTCATGCTATCAAGGTTCTTCAACGCAACTTCAATACAACTCAAAAGCTCATTTTTTATTACGTCACTATCAAATTCTTGATTTTCAATCACAAGTGCATCTGGAAGTTTTATGAAGGTTGACAAGCTAAAATCGTCTTGGACCTCAAGAAAGTTCTCTCTTACAATATTTATTGCTTCTAAGTACTGCTTTAATAATCCTAAATTTGGTGTTATTTTATAATCTTTTTCACTAAAACTTTTAAAACTCACATATACATCAACTTTTCCACGTTGAATATATCTTGATATGAGATTTTTTATATCACCTTCAAATTTAATAAATTCCTTTGGTACCCGCAGGTTTATCTCCAAATATCTATGATTTACACTTTTTATATCAACCGAGTATTCTCGTTGCTGTGTAACCTGTTTAGAGCCACCATAGCCTGTCATACTTTTAATCATTGTGATACAATCATTCCTTTCAAAACATTTAAAACAAAGCGTAAAAACTTTTTTGCACTATTTATTTTAAAGTATTTTTACCCATAAAATCAAGAAAGGGTTATAATAATAATTGTACACCATTCTAAAAAGCAGGTGAATTTGAAATGATAATCGGTCTTGATGTGGGTGGAACAAACATTGACATTGTTGCAATTGAGAACAACAATGTTGTGGACCACAGAAAATTTAAACGTGGTGAAGACCTTCTTTTTTCTATATTGACAAGCTTAGAAGAATTTATAACAAAAGATTATATCTCCAATCTTAGTCGTATTGTGCTTAGCACTACAATTACCACAAATGCAATCGTCCAGAACAAGCTTGACAAGGTTGGAATGATAATTGAAAACGGCATTGGAGCAAATCCAGATTTTCTCATGTGTGCAGATGTTAATATCTTGCTTGACGGCTATATAAACAACAGAGGTATTGAGGTTAAGAGTTTCAACAGGGAGAGAGTAGAAAAGGCAATTTTGATCTTCAAAAAAGCTGATATAAAGAACATAGGAATTGCGTGCAAGTTCTCTGTTAGAAATCCAAAGCACGAGATCGATGTCTATGATATCGTAAAAAGACATGGTTTTGAGTTTGTTTCTTTAGGACATAGGATTTCTGGTAAATTGAACTTCCCGCGCAGAGTATTTTCTACATATTTAAATTCAGCTGTCTATAGTAATTTTAAGGCATTGTGCAATGCCATTTTAGAGTTCTTAAAGGAAAAAAATATACCTTCTTACTTGGTATTTATACAAAAACCAGATGGAGGAATTGTCAATTTAGAAAATTTAAAGGAATTTCCCATTTTCTCAATCTTATCAGGCCCCGCAGCTTCAGCACAAGGCGGCTACATCTTATCAAAACCTCTTTCTGATGCAGTTATAATTGACATTGGTGGAACAACTACTGATATTTCATTTGTCTGCAATGGCCAGTTTGTTTTAGAACAGTATGGGGCAAGAATAGCAAATTACCCAACCTTAGTCCGTGCTATTTATTCAAGGTCTGTAGGAATAGGTGGTGATAGCATAGTAAAAGTTGAAGATTCCATCTCAGTTGGTCCTGAAACAGTAAAATCTTGTAATATCAATAGAAAAAATATTGTTACCTTTACTGACGTGTTACAGTATCTAAATTCTTCTTCGGATGATGAAGCACAAAGTCGACTTAAAAATTTGTCAAATAAAGCAAATATGCCACTTGAGCTCTTTTGCAATAAAGTAGTAAAGGTAGCTTTAAATACAATTTGTAAAAAAATAGAAGAAGGGATTGATTACATCAATAACACCCCCATTTATACAATTCAAAAACTTTTATATGGTGAGAAATTCATCCCCAAAAAAATAGTAGTAATTGGTGGAGCAGCTGATTTGATAAGTAAACATTTAGAAAAAGAGTTAAAAATTAAAGTAGAAGTTCCTCGATATTATATGGTGGCAAACGCAATAGGGTGTGCGCTTGGCTCAGTCTCAAGAGAATATAATTTGGTTGCAGATACAGAACAAGGAAAAGTTTATATACCTGAGCTTGATAAGTATGAAAGTGTTAATATAGATTTTTCTCTTGCTCAAGCAAAGGATTTTTTGATAAACAAGATTATAGAAGCAGGTGATGCTCTTTCAGCGGATGATATAGAAATTGTCGAGGAGAATTCGTTTAATATGATTAGAAATTTTAGATATTGTGGAAAGATAATCAAGATAAAGGCACAGCTAAAACCTAAACTTCAAGAATTAAAATAAATGGAGGTCTTCAAAATGCAAAGAGCACAGAACAAGCTTGGGCTTATCCTCTTTCCTGCATTTGACTGGAGAATTACCCCTACACATCCTGAAAGAGAAGAGAGACTTCTTTACACCATTGACCAAATTGAAGAAGAAGGTTTTTTTGACTATGAGAATGTATTTGTATTTAATCCTGAAATAATTGACGAGAAGTATATAAATCTTACACACTTTTGTGTCCCTAACTTTGATTCAATTGCAACCATTTCACATAAAATTGCCGCAAGTAGCACTATTACCATAGCTAAGAAGGTTATCTCAAAAAAAGTCGAAAAAGGTTTTGCTTTGATTCGCCCACCTGGTCATCATGCTCGTAGGATAACCTATGGTGACAGAGGTTTTTGTATAATAAACAATGAGGCAATAATGGTTGAGTACTTGAGAAAAGAGTATAAAATTGGCAGAATAGCAATCATTGACACAGACTGCCATCATGGGGACGGAACACAAGATATATTTTGGAATGACAAAGATGTTCTGTTCATTTCTTTGCATCAAGATGGAAGAACTCTTTATCCTGGCAGTGGATTTATAGATGAAGTAGGGGGCCCCGCTGCAATTGGATACACTCTCAATTTGCCTTTGCCACCATATACTTCTGATGAAGGATTTTTATATTGCTTAGAAAATTTGATCCTCCCTATCTTAGAAGAATTCAAACCTGACATTATCATAAATTCAGCTGGACAGGATAATCATTATTCAGACCCCTTGACAAATATGAACTTTTCAGCGCAAGGATATGCTAAACTCACCGAAAGATTAAACCCTCATATTTCAGTGTTAGAAGGTGGGTACTCTGTTGAAAGTGCTCTTCCATATGTCAATCTTGGTATAATATTTGCCCTTGCTGGTATTGATTATTCTAATATAAAAGAGCCTGACTATGACTATGAAAAGTTAAGACAATCTCCAAAAATAAGTGAATATATTAAAAGATTGTGCGAAAACGTGTACACCATATGGAAAAACAAAGAACAGACTGCACATGAGTTCAAGAAAAAATACCAGAAATATTATACACGAAAAAAATCAATATACTACGATACCATGGGATTTTTAGAGCAGCAGCTTGAGAACATTAAAATTTGCAACAAATGCTCAGGGTTAATAACTATTGAGTCGCGTTGTTTGAATTATAAGGTTTTTGCAATCACAATACCACATGATGCATGTGATGAGTGCTGTGATGAAGGTTATAAACTTTTTACAACTTATGATCCTGTCAACTTTTCCCATATAATCTTGCAGGATAAAAAGAATTTTGAATTTTACAAAAAAGGAAACTTAAAATAGCACTGGGTTGTTTGTCACTTTCTTTTTTTTAAATTTTCTCCATTGATTAACACTAAATCTCCATGTTTGAAATTAAGTTTCTTTGCCAAGTATTCACATTTAATTTTAAGAAGGTAAAATATATTGTCTTGAATTTCCTCAAATTCATCTAAGGATTCAAAATTTGCCTGACCTTTTGAAATTACAATATCCACATTTAAGATTAACTGTTTAAGCTGAGATGATACAAATTCCTTAGGAATACCTAACAAGCCTAAACCTGTCTCCACAATGGTTGCAACTTTATCCATGCCAACTTCTTTTGCATCTTCTAATGTTGCGTCATTTAGTATAGGTTTTGTCTTTACTATGTAATATACATTCTTGCTCATTTGATTTAATACTTCCACTAAAACTTTGTCAAACACAATCTCCCCTGCGTTATCTCCTGCAATCACAATGTTTTTACTGTTTTGAAGCTTCTTTTTTAAGAGAGGATAGTCATCTATCGAAAATCCGAAATCAAAAGCGTGCGAAAGCTCACTTTCGATGTCAAACTCTCTTTTTATGCCTAAATCAATTACATTGCCCGCTACAGCAGCCTTTAGAGACTCATAAAGTGGATCTTTTGATTCAAAAACCTTTTTTCTTACACTTTCGAAAAGTTCAAGTGCCAAAGCATTTGATTGCTTTTTCGCAGAGTAATAGGGATCGTTATTTTGTATTATTTCATACGTTTTAAGCAAAACAAGTGAAGAATTATAAGCTGGTGAATCCTGTGGATTTAAAGTTTTTATAAAGTCCATTAGCTCATACAAAACTTCTTTCTTTCTCTCGTCAGGTATATTAGCCATTTCCATGCATGAAACAGCTTGTTTTAAATAACAGTGAATACAATCTATAAGAGCATTCATAGTATTAGAATTCTCCTTTCATCATTTTGTATGCTGAGATGAGGTTTAACATTTTAAATTAATATAATAACTCTTGATTTATTGTCAAGATAGATATTATAATTTTATTGTACTTGCTCCATTAGCTCAGTGGTAGAGCAGTCGATTCGTAATCGACTGGGCGGGGGTTCGAATCCCCCATGGAGCTCCAATAAAATCAAGGGGTTTGAGGATAGGTAAAATATAACAAGTGCATTTTCTACAGCTATCTTACTGCTACCCGAGAAACTGTAAAATTTTAGGGTAACTACTCCACTATCTTAGGAGTGGTTACCCTTTGTTTTTATATCCTCAAATAAGCTGTTTAATTTCATTGCAGCAGCTTTCTTTATTTCAGGCATAACATGAGAATAAATATTGAGGGTTGTAGAAATATCTTTGTGTCCTAAAAGCTCTTGAACAACTTTTGGATGTTCGTTCGCTTCTAAAAGCCTTGTTGCATATGTGTGTCTTGGTGTATGAAAATTTACTCTTTTGTCAATACCTGCTTTTTCTCTTATTCTGTAAAAAAGCCTTTCAAATTTCCCTATGTCAATTGGAGTGCCAAACTCTGTTGTAAATACTAATCATTATCTTCATAAAGCATTCCAGCTTTTAATTTTTCTTCTAACTGTTTTTTCCTGTGCTGCTTTAACTCTTCAATTATTACTGGTGGCAAAGGTACTATTCTTTTACCAGCCTCTGTTTTTAGCTTTTGAAAAGCAAGTGCAGTCTTTTTGGAGCTACTACCATCAAAAATCTTTACTTGCTGCAGTGTCCTTCTAACTTCAATGTATCCATCCTTAAAATTCACATCTTTCCAGCGCAAAGCTAAAAGTTCACCTATTCTAAGTCTACTTGCTAACTCAACAAAAAATGCAGTTTTTACTTTTTCCCCTCCAAAGCTGCAATAAATCTTTTTTGTTCTTCTAAACTCAGTATTCTTATTTCCATTTTTGGCTTGCCTTTTGGCAAAGTGGTTGCCTATGAAACATTTCTGTTGACAAGTCCATTTTTCAAAGCTTGGTCTAAAGCTGAATGTAAAACAACATGAATCTGCTTAATCGTACTTATACTCAAACCTTCTTGATATTTGGTATTATACAAAGCTTGAAGATGCTCAGGTCTCCAATCCTTTAGCTTATAATGACCAATGGCAGGATTTATATGTCTTTCTATATAGCACAAATAATCTTTGAACGTTGAAGGTCGCAATGTCTGTTTTTTATATTCCCAAAGCCATGGGTTAAGCCAATCTTTCAACGTTGTCTTTGTAGGGTCAACATAAACACCTGTTGCTACGTCATTAAATGCCTTTGCTATCTTTTCAGTAACCTCTTGTCTTGCCATAGAAATATTGCCGCTTTTGTCTGCCGTTTTCATCTCTTCCTATGGTAATTTGACCACACCAAAGCCCGTCTTTCCTTCTGTATATGCTGCCTTCATTGTTTCCTCTCTTTTTAGTATTTGCAGGCATATTATAACACCTCTTTTATTTGGGCAAAGTCTATTATAAGGTCTTCAAAAATACCAACCTTGACCTTGTCACTGAAGGTATAAGCTTCTGGTGGCAAGTAATCTTCATTGTCTTTGAGTCTGTACACCAAGATTGTTTGATTTTTAGGATTGACAATCCAGTATTCTTTAACCTTAAATTGTGTATAAAGATTGAGCTTTCGGATATAGTCATGTGAAAAATTGCTCTCAGATACAACCTCAATTATCATCTCAGGAGCTCCAACACATCCTTTATCAGTAAGCTTTCTCTTGTCGCAAATAATTGAAATATCAGGCTGCACAACGTTGATTGCTTGTTTTTCATCCTGTCCTTCCTCTGTTAGGACTACATCAAATGGAGCTGTGTATAACTTGCAGGGCTTATTAGAAGATTTGAGATAATTCTTTATCAATGTTGCAAGCTCTATTACAATTTCTTGGTGCACTCTTGAAGGAGCAGGGCTCATATCGTAGATGACACCTTCAATCAGCTCCACCCTTGCGTCTTCTGGCAGCTGAAGATAGTCTGTATAGGTGTATATTTTAGGTATTCTGGTTTCCATCAGATTCACCTTCCTTGGAATAATCAATACTTTTATCTTTTTTCTTATATTCTTTAACTTTTTCTACAAAAATTCCTTCTGTCTTAAACAATGCTAAATATAAAGCTTCTGAATAACTTCTTGGCATATCCTCTAAAAAATCAAAAAGCACAGAAAAATTATCCCTAATATTTTTGTAAATTTCACCCATTTCATTTAATACTCTCTCAAAATAATCATACTTGCTCTTTATTTTCTCATCTTCCTTCTTAAATTCCTCATAAGTTATTTGACCATCAATAAAATCTGCAAACAATTTTTCAACTTTATCATTTGGATACAAATCATCTAAAGCAATGAATCTATTCTCTTCATCTTCTAAAAATGTTCTAAATTTTTCAAAGAATAAGTTTATATGACTTATTAAACGATAGATTAAATCAGTAATAAAATCTCTATTTCTTTCTTGTTCATGAGCAAAAAAGTAAATAATAGCAGTATTAACTAACAAAGGTTCTAATACCTGTTCAATAAATGTTGCAACTTTTTTTTCAATTTTTTCATCCCAAATTGCATAAGGTAGATTTTCAACTACAAATTTCTCAAACTTTGTTCTTTTGGAAAATTGTTCTTCTACTGTCCTATACTCACTTCTACCAATAAGATAATCAACTGTGACACCAAAATAGTCTGCAATTTTTATAAGTAATTCATATTTGGGTTCTCTTCCATTTTCATAATACGAAAGATTTTGGACAGATATTCCTAATTCTTTTGCTAATTCAGCTTGGGTTAATCCTCTTTCCTCACGCAATTCTTTTAATCTTTTACCAAACATTATCATCTTCCTTTTCAGTATATCTTAATTTAATTTTAACACTTTCCTTTTATCTTATCAATAAAAAGTTGATAAAAAGTTATTGACATAAACAAAAAATTGATTTATAATTAAATTTGTTTATAGATTGAATATAAATCAACAATTTATTGATTTATGGAGAATAACGCTTATGAAAATTTCTTATATTCCTGTAAAAGGTTTTAAAATAAGAACACTTGGAATAAAACAAAGATACACAATAAGAGACTTAGCAAAATTGGCTGGCGTTCACTATTCTACCATAGCACTCATTGAAAAAGGTATTTAAAATCCATCACCTAAAACTGCTAAAGCTATAGTTGAAGCGTTAAAAGTAGATTTTGAGGAAATTTTTGGTATTAAATTTGAAGATAAAGGAGGCAATTCTGATGGAAATCTACAATCCTCAACCTCAAAGAGACAAAATAGAGAAATTGACAATTAGCAACAAGGAAGCTGCCCAAATGCTGGGGATATCATACAACGTAATGCTTACCTTAATCCACAGGAGAGACTTCCCAAAAATCTTAGCAGAGCAGCGAAGAATACTCAGAGACTTGTCAAGAATTTTGTGTTTCCACATCAATAAGCGTATATTGTAGAGCTGTAATATATTGTAACTACATTTTTTAAGAATAGACATCCCGTTTTTCCACTTGCCCCGACGCAAGTTTTCTCTTTGTAAATAAAGGTTCTAAGTGTGTGTACGAGGAATAGAAATTTCAAGACACAAGGCAGGTGTTGCAAGTTTTCTCTCATAGAAGCCATTGTCTTTGTCATTTTCGTTTTTAGCAAGGTAAACAGTTCTTTCCGATAACATAAAGCAATCGAGCAAGTTTTACTTTTTTAGCTGTTTTAGAGCTGGGCGAGTAGGATCATCACAGGAACCAATACATATTTAGCACTTGTTCGATAGCCATATTTTTAGCGGTCTCAAAAATTTCATTTTTCTTTATAATCGTGAGCCCCTTTGGTGATTATTATTTCAATGCTAATTATAAAGTGGACATAATTTTATTTTAACTCCCGAAAATAGTAATAATTCAAATTGAAGAGGTGATAGATTATCATGGGAAGGAAAAAAGATGGAAAAGAAGAATTGATTGCTATTCCACCTGGTGAGACTATAAAAGAAAATCTTGAGTACTTAGGTATGACACAGGCTGAGTTTGCTCAAAGGATGGGACTTTCAGAAAAAACGGTAAGTGAAATAATTAACGGTATTGCTCCAATTACTTATGAAACAGCTCTTAAGTTAGAAAATGTAATAGGTGCTTCTGCTGAATTTTGGATGAACTTAGAAGCTAATTATCAACTTGCTAAAGCAAGAATAGCTGAAAAACAAAAATTAAAGGAGGAAAAAAAATAATGAATCTTAGAAATTTCTTTGGAGTATCATCTTTAAATTTTATTCCTCAAACTTTGGAAGTTTGTTTTCGAAAAGCTAATAACGAAAAAACTTCATGTTATGCTTTAGCAGCATGGATTAGGAAAGCCGAAACAGAAACTCACAAGATAGAAACAAAACCTTTTAATAAAGAAAAAAATTTATCAAATCATATCTGTTATTAGAGAACTCACAAAACATTCTTGGGATGAAATTTACCCAAAGCTGATAAACCTTTGTTCAGAATGTGGAATTGCTTTAGTAACACTTCCACATTTAAAAGGCACTTATGTAAACGGTGCTACAAAGTGGCTAAAAAAAGATAAGGTGTTGTTAGCTTTAAGTTATGGATACAAGTTTGCTGACGCTTATTGGTTTTCATTTTTTCATGAATTAGGACATATATTAAAACATGGTAGAAAAGAGGTTTTTATTGAAAGTAATGATGGAATTTTAAAATGCGAACTGGAAGAAGAAGCAGATAATTTTGCTGCAAATATATTGATACCATATAAAGATTAAAAAAAGTTTATTACTGAAAATAAGTCCTTCACAAAAGACAAAATAATTTCTTTTGCCAACTCTCTCAACATTCATCCATGCATTGTAGTAGGAAGATTAATGCATGATAAAAAGATTAACCATTGGGATTTTACTGAATTGAGACCAAAAATTACTTGGCAGAAGTAGGAGTGAAAAAAATGAAAAAAGAGAGTTATATTTTCCCTGTCATTTTTACTTTTGATGATGACGGCATAACAATTGAATTTCCAGACCTGCCCGGCTGTATTTCATATGCTGATACTTTGGATGAAGCAGTGAAAAAGCAAAAAAGAAATATTAGGGCTGTATCTTTGGAGCATGGAAAAAGATAATGAACCAATACCAGAGCCAACACCTGTGAACAAATTAAAACTTGAACAAAATCAAATACCAATGCTGTTTGAAGTTTGGATGCCACTTGTTAGGCATGAGGTGGACAACAAGGCAGTAAAAAAGACTTTGACAATTCCTCAGTGGTTGAATATATTAGCTGAAAAACATAACATAAACTTTTCACAAGTGCTCCAAGAGGCATTAAAAGAAAAATTAGGGATAAATGACTACAAACACAAGTGAAATTTTTCTACAGCTAATACAGCTACACTACAGCTACTGAAAATAAAAAAATGTGTTTTTTATTGAGTTGGAATAAATTTTCAAAGTCTTGTAATTAAGATGTATCAAGCTGTTTGTAGTTTGTTAAAGTTTGTAAAAAGGTATCTCAGCGATTTCGTATTTGACTGGTCGGGGGTTCGTATCCCCCATGGAGCTCCATGATCTATCAAGATAAATAAAAAACTGTCAGGTTTAAACAGAAAAACCTGACAGTTATTTTTTTAAGGAATTTAAAGTCACTAAAATGCAGGCATTATAAATGGGAATTAGACTGAGTTCTTTGCACATATCAATAAGCTTAATACTTTCTGCACCTGGCTGAAACCAGATATATTTAACTCCTAAGGCTGCTGCTTCTTTTACGTATTTCTCGCCTTTGTCTGGTGAGACAATCATACTCACACACTCAATATTGTCAGATACTTCTTCCAGACTTTTATAAACCTTGTGACCTTCAATCTCGTTATAAAATGGGTTTACGGCAAACACATTGTAACCTCTTTCCATCAATCTTTTGAACACCAAGTAGCCATATTTTTCCTTCCTTGGGGTTGCACCAACAACCGCCCAATTTTTAAGTTTTAGAGCATTCTCAATTACCTGTTCCATTTTTCAAATCCTCATTTCCTACTCATAATAAAGTTATAAACTATATCTAAACGTGTATCATCAAATTCAAAGGTATCCTTGCCAATTGAAATCAGTAGTTTATTCCCCACAACATTCATTCTTAAATCTTCGCCATATTTGTCTTTGTACATCCTTTTCAAGCTTATCATAAACTGTTTTACATTTTCTTTTCTGTATTCAAACAAAAATTCATCCACCGCATCTACAATGTCATATTCTTTTACCACAACAGGATCGCGTAAAACCCCTTCACCCTTAATTTCAATAGAATTAGACCTTCTATCAACTATAATCTTAAACTCGTTCGCCTTTGTTTCGAACATAAGTTCCTTAAAACTTTCAGAGACATTGTAAGTAATCACAGAGAAAAATCTATCCGAAGGATATATTATCCGGGAAATATCTACACAAGCTTCAATAATATTATCAATCAAATATCCGTCCATTTTTTCTACTAAAGCTGCATCCTTGAATTTTGTTGCAAATTCATTATAATCTTTATAGGGAATAACAGTGTATTTATCTTTTTCAAGCTCTTTTAAATCATCTACGAAAAAGTAAGCAAAACCTGCATTCCCATTTTCGATGTCATATTCCTCAAAGGAGTAGCCCATTACAACAACGTACCTTTTCATGGCTCTCCCCTCCAATCTAAAAAACATTTCTTATATATTATATACCACTCAAACGCTCATTTGTATTAAAAATTTTTTAAAAAATATTTTCAATCTTGAGTAAAGCCATATCTTTTACGTGCTTAATATAAAATTTCAAAGTACCAAGCTCACACAAAAGTAAATCTTTATTACCTTGTTCAAGTAGCTCTTTTACCCTTGCTATCTGCTCATCTATATTATCTATTTCCTGATGCTCTATCAACATCGCCCACTTTTTCTTATACCCTTCCCATTCTTTAATAGTATTACAAAAACTTGACTTTGCAAGTTTATAGTTGTTAATTTTTATATAATCGTATGCTTTTGCTAAATTATCTTCAATGTGGTGTGTAGTACCTATTATTATATTAGTAGAGATAATAGTTAAAGTAATGATCAAAACTATAAATCCAACTACAATATACCACACCTTCATTTAGTTTAACCCTCCTTTTTTTGAACAAACCAATTGCCTTCTGGATCGATGCAAGCAAAAAATACCTCCTCTGGGGTATTAATACCTCTTTTATTAAGTTCTACCAAAACCTCTTGTTCACTGAGGTTTGCATATTTTAAGACATCCTTTTTAACCTTGCCGTCCACAACTACACTTATAGGAAGGCCTTCGTATTTTGTCTGAATACCCAAATCTGCAGGCGTTACAGGCCTTTTTTGTGACTTTGGAATCACTGATATGTCTCCATCTGTCTCTAATATAGCGTATTCAATATCATGAATATTGAAATATCCTTTAATTCTCAGCTGCTCCATCAAATCGTTTAAGCTATATCGTGTTTTTCTAAGAGCATCTTCCAATACTCTTCCTTTAGCAATCAATATTGTAGGACTCCCGCACACTAATTTTTTCATCAGGTCAGATTTCAATGTGCCAAAGGTAATCAGGGTTTGTAAAAATAGTAATGTCAGAATAGGAACAATTCCGTTGAGAAGTGGAACACCTGTATTTTGCATGGGCACAGCAGCAAGTTCAGAAATCATTATTGTAATTACAAGTTCAAATGGTTGAAGCTCGCCCATTTGCCTTTTTCCCATTAGTCTCATAACTAATACAACTAATACATATAAGATAAGTGTTCTTGTAAAGACTGTGATAATCAAAAAAAGTCTCTCCTTTGGAGTTTTTCCTATTTACTATTTTTCCAAAGAATGAAGCATTTATTCTTATTTCCTTCCAGACATTCTTTTAAACCTCACATACTGAGAAAGTTTCTTGAGTTTACAGTTACCTGTTGCCACCATGTATTTTTTATACATTTTCTTTTTGTACTTTTCGCTACTTATCCCACTTTTCATTGTCGCTAAACATTTATAAAGGTAGAACATCTTCTTCGCTGTATCAGCATTATGATAAGAAGTATGTGTACCTCTTACAGTAAATTCTCCTGTCTTTACTAATTCCATGATTCCATTAAAAAGAATGTATCCAATATCGTACTTTTTATATTCTAATGTCAAAAGAAAAATATAAACAAACACCATTCTTGTAAAAGAAATTTTGTAACGTTTTGGTTTCTCAATTATCTTAAGAATGTATTCTTTAGCTTCTTTTTTTGGAAATTCATGTGTACTTTTTAACAAATAAATTGCAAAGGTATCAAATTCTTCCTTAACCTGAGAGTAGAAAATATGATCCTTTTCAAAAAAAGCAAATAAAATAATATAAAATTCTAAGATCGAAAGCAGCTCACTACTTTTTGCTGAATTTTCATGAAAGATTATATATGAAAGCCTATCTAAAATCCCAATCAAATCAGACTTTGATTTATCACTTATGTTTATTTGTTTTTTTAAAAGGGTTTCAAAAATCCTTTTCAAATGATTTACTATATGCAAAACCTGCTCATATTTTAACCTTTGAACATTGTGGAAGATAAAACTGTAATAACCTGTAATCAGCTTTTCAAAAATATAAATCGTTGTGTCCTGAACCTTATCAACAAAACTATCTAAAAAATCAACTGCTTCTTTAAATTTCTCTGCCCTTTCCGATGAGATAGCACTTTCCATATTCTTGAACAATATTTCCACTATCTCCTCTAAATAACCATTATTTTTCTTCTCTCCTTCAATGAAAAGTTGAAAAGCCTTCGGACTATTAAGTATAGAAATTAGTAGTTCTAAATCTAAAAACAGATTTGCTTTTTGAAAAAATTCCTTTATGAGCAAAAGCTGTTCATTAACTCGTTCTTTTTCACCTGCTTTTAAAAAGCTATTTAAGTCTTTTAGCATTTTTTTAAAAAGCTTCTTCGGTTGAGTTATTGCGTAAAAGATATAAAAATAGAGAGTTATTACCAAAATATTAGTAAATGAAATCACTATATCAAAGTTAATTCCCTTGATAATCCATTGAGAAGAATAATCAATTACATTTACTGAGGCAAGCATAAAGGCAGTATGAAGTACAGATACACTTGAAAAAACTGCCAAAACATCATTCCAGCAAAGACTTAAGATATAATTTGAGACCTTACGAGAATACCTCATACTCAAAAATCTGACCAGTAAAGAAATTGTAATTGCCGAAGAGAAAAAGATAAATATTTGATATAACAAAAGCCAGCTCAAAAGCCTATTTGCACTAAGCCTATCATGTGAAAAAATATTTGGCGCAGAATAATAAAGAGCTATTACAATTAAAATAGAGGAAAGCATTCGCCTTCCTCTTAAAAGCTTTGTCTTTACCATTATTCTATCATCCTCGCAAATCAAATATACGCTTTGTTTTCTTTTCACTTCGTGGAAGTTCACCAATTCTACATAATATTATCTCAGCAGACACTCCTATTTTATTCTTAAATTCATTAGAAATTAAGTCCTTCATTGAACTTGTATAAAATTCATCTTCAACTTCAACTTTCAGGGTCAATTTATCTCGAAAACCTATTCTTTCAATAACAACTTGATACTCGCTGCCAACACCCTTTATATCTTTTAAAAACGTATCTATCTGAGCAGGAAAAATATTAACGCCTTTTACTTTAACCATATCGTCAGTTCTGCCAACTATTCTATCAATTCTCGGATATGTAGACCCACATTGGCACATTCCTGGAAGTTTTCTTGTAATATCTCTTGTCCTGTATCTAATAAGAGGTGCACCTTCTTTTTGCAGGGTTGTTATGACAAGCTCGCCAAACTCACCATCTGGAACCTCTTGTCCTGTTTGCGGGTCGATTACCTCAAAATAAAGATAGTCATCAAAATAGTGAAGTCCATCATGGTACTTACAATCAATTGCAATACCAGGACCATAAATCTCTGTCAGACCATATATATCAAATGTCTCTATTCCTAAATACTCCTCAATTATCTTTCTCTGTTTTTCTCCCCATCTTTCAGACCCAAATATTCCAACTCTTAGGTGAATTTTGTCTTTAAGTCTTTTTTTTTATTACTTCTTCTGCAAGCAAAAGACCATATGACGAGGTTGCAACAAGTACTGTGGATTTCAAATCCATCATCATTTGAAGCTGTTTTTCTGTATTGCCTGGACCCATTGGTATTACCATCGCACCTAAGTACTCAGCACCAAGCTGAAATCCTATTCCGGCTGTCCAAAGCCCATAAGCTGGTGTTATCTGCACCCTGTCAAGCTCAGTCACACCAGCAAATTGATAACATCTTTTCATCATCTCTTTCCAGTCATCTACATCCTTTTGTGTGTATGGAATTATCACTGGAACTCCTGTTGTACCTGAGGAAGAGTGAATTCTTACTATTTTCCTCTCATCAGTTGACGCAAGTCCGAGAGGATAAGCTTGTCGGAGTTCCTCTTTGGTTGTAAATGGAAGCTTTTTTATATCTGCCAAGCTTTTGATATCATCTACATCAATCCCTAACTCCTGGTATTTTCTTCTATAAAAAGGGCTATTCTCATAGGCATTTTTAATTTGCTGCAAAAAAAGCTCCTCTTTGACCTCTCTCATCTCAACTCTTTCCACTGCTTTTTTCTCCTCTCTTCTCTTCTTTCAAGTTATTTTTATTTTAATATTTTTCATAAATCTTTTCAACCAAAAATTTATTTATGCCAAACATCTTTTGCGGTAGCAGCTCACTCAAGGCTCTCAAAATCTCCTCTTTTGAAAAAGGCAATAAAGAACTTTTGCAAATCAAAGAGAGCATCGCAATGTTCTCTGCTTTCGGCACACCAAGCTCTATTGCTATGTTGTGTGCATCAAAATGATATACATGCTTAAAATTTTGCTTAAAAAACTCTACAATCTCTTCTTTCTTTATCTTTGTCTCTTTTGGTTTTATATACCTGTTATTCAAGATTATCTTTGAATGAACATTTAGTTTGTGCACATTTCTCAGCGCCTCACACATCTCAAGCCCTATTAGCACGTCACTTAAACCATCTGGGATGATAGGACCAACGTCACTACCTATCCTTACAAAACTTACAACAGACCCTCCCCTTTGGCTCATACCTATGTTCTCTGCTGTTTTGACACTATAGCCCCTGTTCATGTAAAGCTGACAAATTACCCTTGAGAGAAAAATATTTCCTTGACCACCTACTCCAGCTATAAGAATATTACTCATTTTCTCCCACCTTCTCAATTGCCATCCTTGGGCAAAAACTTGCACAAAGCCCACATCCACTGCAAAGAGTTTTGTCTATGAAGACATTTTTCTCTTCATCCTCACTAATTGCCGGACAGCCCGTAACATTTATACAAACTTTGCAATTTATACATTTTTCATTTATTCTATAATAACCATTATAACGCTCCAAATTTGCACATTTTCGTCTGAATACAATAACAGAAAGCTTATCTTTTTCTATAAATTCTCTCACCTTTTGAACACATAAATTAAAATCTTCATAAGGGTCAATTATCAAAACCTCTTTGATACCGATTCCCTTTACAACCTCAGCTATTTCAACTCTTTGACCCTCTTGCCCCGTCGCTTTTTGCCCAACACCAGGATGAGGTTGAAACCCCGTCATTCCAGTTGTTAAATTGTCCAGGACACAAACTGTTATGTTGTGTCTATTATAATATGCATTTACAAGGCCTGTAATCCCACTGTGAAAGAATGTAGAATCTCCAATAAAAGCAACCACTTTCTTTTTTTCATCAGCAAGTTTTAATCCCTGTGCCATTGTAATACTTGCACCCATACAAAGGCAGGTGTCTGTTGTTGAGATTGGCTTTGCGTATCCAAGGGTATAGCAGCCTATATCTCCTGTATATATCACATCTTTACCTTTGCATGCATTTTTCACTATCAAAAATGAACTTCTATGAGGGCACCCCGAACAAAGCTGAGACTGTCTTCTTGGTATCTCAGGAGCATTTACAAAGCTTTTTTGTACTAAGAGTCCTTCCTTTTTTGTAACGTTGTATATTATTTGTTTTACTTTGTCAACATCAAGTTCTCCAGCAAATGGAACATAGCCATTTCGTTTACCATATGTTAGAATATGCATTCCATTTTCAAAAAGCACAAGTTTTGTCTCTTCTTCAACCACAGGGTCAAGTTCTTCTATAAATATTAACATTCTTTTCCCTGCGGCAAAATCTAAGATTGTTCTGTCATCTATAGGATGTGCTACAGTTACTTTCAGGATAGAAAATAAATCTTCAAATTCTCTTATTGCTTCTTTTACATAAAAATATGAGATTCCTGATGTAACAATCCCTATTTGTCCATGTCCTTCAATAATATTTAATCTTCCCAGTTCTGTTCTTATTTTGGTGAGTTTTTCCTCAAGTTCAATGTGTTTTTTATAAGAAAGCCCTGGTAATATCACCCACTGAGGTCTTTTTTCAAAGCTTGAGAGCTTTCTCTTTTCTCTTTTGAATTCAAATTCCAATGTCTCGTTTGAATGGCAAACGCGAGTAGTCATTCTAAAGATAACAGGTAGTTTATACTTTTCTGATATCTCAAATGCTACTCTCACAAGAGAAAATGCTTCTTTCGGAGATGATGGGTCAAGAACTGGCAGATTGCAAAATCGAGCAAAATTTCTTGTGTCCTGCTCTGTTTGCGAAGAATGTGGTCCCGGGTCGTCTGCTACAAACACAATCATACCGCCTTCTATGCCGATAATTGATAGTGAAAGAAGTGGGTCTGCTGCAACATTAAGCCCGACCTGTTTCATTGTCGCAACACTTCTTGCACCAGAAAGACTCGCACCTGCTGCAACCTCAAGTGCAACTTTTTCGTTAACAGACCATTCAACATAAAAGTCATCATCTGAGAACTTTTTGAGGGTTTCTATAACCTCTGTTGAAGGTGTTCCAGGATAACCAGTAGCAACATTTACACCGTTTATGAAGAGAGAATAAGCAACAGCTTCATTGCCCATTAACACCTTTTTCATTTTCTTTTCATCACCTTTTCAAAAGCATAGTCTTGTTTTTTATTATACAGCAATCTTGATAATCTGAAAAATGACTTTTTTGAATATTATTTAAGAGTAAAAATATATAGATTTGCAAAAAATACTAAGTAGAATATAAAAGAAGGTGAAAAGATGAGAGAAGATTTACATCTTAATAAACGCCGATTTTTACATTTAAAAAACCTTGTCGAAAATTATACAAGAACTCAACGCCATCTTGAAGAGTATAGCCAGTTTCTACCATATGAAAAAATTCAGCAGGTAGTTCAAAAACAGAGGAGAAGAGAAGAGCAGATAAACAATATTCAAAAAGCAATTTTAAAAGAACACGATAAAGAAGCTGAAGTGAGAAATCTTGTAAAAAATTATCTATACACAGAAGGATATTTGCAACATTACAAAGAAAAACTTCCAAAACACATCATAAACAATATCTTAAAGCGTCAACACTACAGAAAAATCCAGCTTGAAAATTTAATTAAAAAAGCTGACGACGAGTAATAAAGATTTTTTAAAGAATAACAAATAGGAGAATTATAAAAACTAATTATAGAAAATTTAAAAAGGAGTTGAAAGTAAAATGAAGGCAACAGGAATTGTAAGACGCATTGACGATTTAGGTCGAGTTGTAATTCCAAAAGAAATAAGAAGAACTCTTAAAATTCGAGAAGGTGACCCACTTGAGATATATACAGACAATGAAGGTGAGGTCATCTTAAAAAAGTATTCACCAATTGGTGAGATGGGAGCTTTTGCAAAAGAATACGCAGACACCTTGCATCAAGTAAGTGGGCACATTGTAATCATAACTGATAGAGACAAAGTTATTGCTTTGTCAGGCGCCTCAAAAAAGGATTATATGGATAAAGCCTTGAGCCAAGAACTTGAAAGGGTTATGGAAGAAAATACTATTGTGTTTGTAAAATCTGAAAATGACATGAGCAGCATCCCAATTGTTGAAGGAGACACAACAAGGTATACTGCTCAAATTGTCAGCCCAATTCTCTCTGAAGGCACCGTAATTGGATGTGTTATTATGTGTTCAACCGAATCAAATGTCAAGATGGGAGACTCAGAGTACAAGCTTGTTCAAGCTGCAACATCATTCTTTGGCAAACAACTTGAACAATAGTTGTTTTGAACAAACTTTTGGGTTTTGACTGTAGGTTTTAATGCCTACAGTTTTTTTTAATGCAATAATAGAGTATAATAGACAATGTGACCTTTGCATCAGGTTTTGCAGCTATAGAACATTAAAGTACCAAATAATAAATTGGTTGGGGGTCATTAAATGTTTGGCTTAAACTCTGATTTGACATCAGACAGGTCTTTGCAAAGAAGCCTTAACTTTGTCATTCTTGGAATAACTTTTGGAATCGTATTCTTTAATGTTACAACAGGCTCACCAGTTGCTGGTTTTGCCAAAGCTATTGGTTTTGGAGATTTAATGTATGGAATCATGTTAGCATTACCCGTATTAGGTGGAGTTGCTCAAGTTTTTGCATCGTTTGTCTTAGAAAAATCAAAAAAGAGAAAATCTATATTTTTGATAAGTGGTTTTTTACATAGGCTGCCATGGGTGTTTATAGCAATTTTACCATTATTTTTAGGTAAAGGCTCTTATACATTGTTATTTTTACTGATTGCATTTATGACAATTTCTTCAATTTCAAACTCATTTACTAATGTCTCATTTTGGTCGTGGATGGGTGATTTAATACCAGAGCATATAAGAGGACGATTTTTCTCAAGAAGAGCTACTATTTCAACAATTGTTGGAATGCTAAGTGGCTTGGCTATTGGCAAATTCTTAGACTTACATAACAATTTGCCAGGTTTTTCTATAATATTTGTCTTTGCTGCAATAATGGGGATGTTGGATATTAGCTGTTTCTTTTTTGTAAAAGACCTACCAATGAAAAATGAGGAAACTCAATTAGATTTGAAAAAAATGTTTTTTTCCACACTCAATAATCATTACTTCAGAAGATTTATGATGTTCTTCGTAATATGGAATTTTGGACTTAACATTGCAGGTCCCTACTTCAACATGTACATGATAAAAGATTTGAAAATGAGCTATTTTGAGATAATATTGCTAACCCAAATTGTCAGCAACGTTGTCACCATAATAACACTACCGTATATTGGAAGAATAGTTGATAAAATTGGGAATAGACCAATGCTTCTTATAGCAACAGGCTTTATATCCTTGCTTCCTATAATATGGTGTTTTACTAGTGTAAACAATTACAAAGTTTTGGTCACAATTATTAGTATATTTGCAGGTCTTTTATGGCCAATAATTGATATGGGGAATAACAATCTCATTTTAAAGTTGTCTGACCAAAGCCAAACATCTATGTATGTAGCTGTAATTAATTTGTTCAATGCTATATTTGGAAGTGCTATTCCTATTATACTGGGAGGATATTTTATTGAAGATATAGCACCAGTTGTAGTAGCTTTTTTGAAAAACCATATAGGAATAAATGTTGCCACATACCATGTAGCTTTTTTTACATCGGGTTTGATTAGGTTTTTAGCCGTAATTTATCTGAAAAAGAATGTAAAAGAACCTGGTGCAAAGAGTCTGAAAAATGTAATAATCAACAAGATAAAAGTAAACTAAAAACACAAATAAAAATGCCCAGTTTTCTTTTCCAAGACTGGGCATTCTCGATTTTAGGTATATAAAAGTACGACCAGGTCTGTAAGCCGAGTTCTGTCGAGAACGGCTATTTCTCTTTTGGTCTGATGTTACCATCAGACTCATAAGCGACCAACCCGGGAACGCAGCGGGCCACTGCATTGTTCCCCTATTTGGTCTTGCTCCGGGTGGGGTTTGCACAGCCAGTTAGTCGCCTAACTGCTGGTGAGCTCTTACCTCACCTTTTCACCCTTACCACCCACCAAAAATGTGGATGGCGGTTCTTTTCTGTTGCACTTTCCTTGGAGTCGCCTCCACCGGGTGTTACCCGGCACCCTGCCCTGCGGAGCTCGGACTTTCCTCACAAGGTGAAAAACTTTCACCTTGCGCAGCCGTTCGACCTGCTCGCATACATTATTATAATTATTTTGCGTTTTATGTCAACCGTTATTTTTCTCTATTTATCAAATAATTTGTGAGCTCAATAAAAAGACCCATCCTGTCGTACTTTTCTACTATCTCAATGGCCTTCTTTGAAAAGCTCTCTACATAGTTCTGAGCCTTTTCAATTCCATAAAAAGTTACAAACGTATTTTTTTTCTCTTTTATATCCTTTCCAATGCTTTTGCCTACTTTTTTACTGTCACCTATAAAATCCAAGATATCATCTCTAATCTGAAAAGCAAGCCCTAAATTTTTTCCATACTCCTCAAAATCCAATATCACCTCTTCTTTTGCCCCTGCAACATATGCTCCACAAACACAAGAAGCTTGAATGAGCTTAGATGTCTTCTTAAGATGCATCTCATAAAGCAAATTCTCTTCTGTTATTTCTTTTCCTGAATTTACCACATCTATTACCTGTCCACCTATCATTCCTTCTGTCCCAGACGCTCTAAAAAGATATTCTGCTGCTTTTATAAAATTCTCTTTAGCTTTGTTTCTGAGTATCCAATTAAAGCATACTTCTGCTGCTTTGTTCAAAAGTGCATCTCCTGCCAGTATAGCTATTGCCTCGCCAAACACCACATGATTTGTAGGTTTACCACGGCGTAAAACATCATTATCCATTGCAGGAAGGTCATCATGAATCAAAGAATATGTGTGAATCAGCTCTATTGCACAAGCAATATCCAGTACCTTCTCATCAGCTTCTTTACCGCTCAAAAGTTCATAAGAAAGCAAACACAAAATGGGTCTTAGGCGTTTTCCACCTGCAAAAACACTATATCTCATCGCTTCATATATAACATCAAGAGAATTTTTTCCAAGCAAGCTGTCAAGGTGCTTGTCTATCTTTTCTTGAGCGTATTTCAAGTATTCTGTTAACCTCTCACTACTCATTCTTTTTGCCCTAAGCCTCCATATATATCATTCGTTATATCATTTTCCACATATTCGCCATTTAATTTTTCAATCAAAACAATCCTCTTTTCAACCGAACGCAAAATGTCATTGCATAGCCTTGAAAGTTTTATCCCTTCCTCATAAAGCTTTATTGCCTCATCTAAATCGAGATTTTCTTCTTCCAAACTCTTTACAATTTCTTCTAAACGCTTCATTGCATCTTCAAATTTAATTTCATTTCTTACCTCTTCACACACCTATTCATCCGCCCCTTCTTCTGTCCAAAACACCTTAGATTTGATAATCCCATCTGTGATGCGTGTAACTATCTCATCACCAATACTTACCACTCTTACAGTTGTAAGTACTTTTGAGTTATGTATCGTGACCGAGTAACCTCTTTTTAGAATATTAAGTGGATTTAAAGCAATCAATTTTTCCACCTTGATTTTAAACTCAAACTCTTTTTTCTGACAAAAGTTCTTAAAAGCTATATTTAGTCTTTTAAGGAGCATTTCATAGTCATTCTTTGCTTTTGCAAATCTTACATAAGGACCTGAAACTGACAATCTCTTTCCCAAAATCTTTAGGTTACTTGATATATGATGAAGTTTTTTATTAAGCAGAAACGTAAGTTTGCTTGAAAGTAAATCCGCATCTTGTGCAAGCTTGGTAAGTTTGTTTGATGGCGAGTTTTGATATAGTCGATAGAGCTGAAGTTTTAAATCTTCTCTGCTTGACTCTATCTTCTTAGAAATCAAATTTTTCATTTTTCGGCGATATTCATCCAGTTTTTCTAAAGCTTTGTTTTGAAAACTAACAACAATCTCGCCCGCATTTGTTGGAGTAATGGCACGAAGGTCAGCAACAAAATCTGTCAACACATAGTCTCTTTCATGTCCAACAGCTGATATTACAGGAATTTTTGATTCAAATATCTTTCTTACCACCATCTCATCATTAAAAGCCATCAAATCCTCAAACGCGCCGCCACCACGTCCTACAATTATAACCTCCACAGGCAAAATGTTATTAAAATACTCTATTCCCTCACATATCTCATAAGGAGCGTTTTGTCCTTGAACAGAACAGTTGAATATATAAACTTCTATATTTTCAAATTTTGAATAGATTGTATTGAGAATATCTCTCACAGCTGCACCATTTTTGGAAGTAACAATACCAATCTTTTTGGGATATCGAGGTATTTCTTTTTTATGTTTTTGATCAAAAAGCCCTTCTTGTTTTAACTTTTCCTCTAATTGTTTGAGTTTTACAACCAGCTCCCCAAGACCAATATCAGTTATTTCACTTACCTTTATTTCAATTATTCCTTCTTTTTCATAAAAGATAACACTACCTTTGACTAAAACTTTAGTACCATGTCTTACCTCAATCTTTTTGTCAAACCAAAAATAGACGCATTTTACTTTTGCGTCGTACTCTAAATCTTTAAGTTCAAAATACAAATGTTCACCCGACAAAGTGGGTCTAATAACCTCTCCTTTTAGGTATATGTTCTTTAGCAAGATGTCCATTTCAACTTTTTTTCGCAAATAGCTTGTTAGCTCATACACACTCCACTCTTTTTTAGAAACAATATTGTCAAAAAGCATCTTTTATTCTCTTTTCACCTCATTTGCAGCAATACTGCCAAGTATCCCATTTACAAAGCTTGGTGCCTTCTCTACACCAAATATACTTGACAAATCCACAGCTTCATCTATTGCAACAGATATGGGAATCTCCTCTTCAAACAAAAGTTCATAAATAGCAATCCGCATAAGTTCTAATTCCACCATTGGAATTCTGTTCAAAGGCCAATCCTTAGAGTATTTCTCAATAAGATTATCTATAAGTTGCTGATTCCGAATAACGCCTGTCAAGAGCTTTTTTAAATACTCTTCATCTATCTCTTTAAAATTCTCATCTGGATTTAATTCTTTGAATTTGTTTAGAAACTCGATGATATCATATTCATTATTTTGAAATCTATATGCATATAATATCTTCATACAAAGCTCTCTTGTTTTTCGTCTTTTATGCATCGTCCTTCTCTTCCAACCCCTTTTTTACCATGGTAAATGTTTGTCTAAAAACTCTAACAATTTCTTCTTTTCAAAATAGCGACCACCAATAAATACTCCTATTGCTATGCATAAAAATATAAATAATGTCTTCCAAAAACCAAATATTAGAACAAATATAGCAAAAACAAGTCCTATAATTCCGCCAACTGTTTCACCTATATGTTTTAAAACAAATTCTAATATTAATTTCATATCAACACCCCTACCTCAAATGAGTAATGGATGTTTGAGGGGCAACCATATCTTTAACATGCAAATTCACACTTTTAACCGGAATACCTATTGAGGTTTCAACATGATTCTTTATAGCATTTTGAACCTCTTTTGTCAACTCAGGTACATTTACATCATTTATCACAAGTGCATCAACATGGTATTCAACACCACTTTCATCAAACTCTATCTCAATGGTTACATCTTTAATCCCTTTTATATCCTTTATAGCACAGTAACCAGCAGACTCAAATGTCTTTGGTGATATGACAAGATTGCCAAGCTCGTTGGTATGAATTATTCCAAGTCTCACCTTTTTCTTTTTAATCCCAATAAACATTACAGCAAAGCCCATTACTACAATTACTAACGGTACAAGCCCATAAATGGGATTGTTTACATATTCATAAACTGCACTCTGTATTGTATCAATGCTAAATACATTAAGAGGTAATAATATTGCAAAAATTGCAGCCACAATAACTATTAATGTAAATATTGTTAATAATATTCTCTCACCAATCTTCATTTGTATAATTCCTCCTCGCAAAAATGAGAGTAAATCTCTAGATGACCAGAGATTTACTCTTCTGATCCTTCTTTTTGCTCTTCTTTTTCAAATTTTATTCCTTGAACGTGGATATTTACTTCAACAACCTTTAATCCCGTCATGCTCTCAACTGCATTTTTAACCTTTTCTTGTATCTCCCAGGCAACTTCAGGAATTCTGACACCATACTCTACTGTTATGTAGATGTCGATTGCCGCTTCCTTTTCTCCAACTTGCACTTTAACCCCTTTTGCCAAGTTCTTTTTTCCAAGCGCTTCAGTAATATTACCTGTCCATGAACCAACCATTGAGGCAACACCTTTTACCTCTGATGCTGCAACTGCCGCAATAATTGCCACAACCTCTTCAGCAATCTTTACAACTCCACCAGTGGTCTCATTAATAATATTTTCTGACATCTCAAATAGTACCTCCTTATTTGATAAAAGTTTTTTCTTTACTATTCATATTATACCCTACAGTTTTTTATTTTAACAGATTTTATTATTTTCATTGAGAGGCAGATGTTATCCTAATCTTATTCACCGCTACTTTAAAAACATTCATAACCACATTTTGTACTTGAATTGCTTGTTGTTTTGATAGTCTCTTTTGCGTTACCACATAAATAATATCACGAGAGGATAGTACTATACAATCACCTATACCTTTTGAGCTCAAGATACTTTCACATATCATCTCTTTATTGTTGTTGTCAACTATGTCGGAAATTTTCTTATCAATCAACTTTTGACTATCTTCATCCAACTTTTCACTAAGAAGACTTCTCAGAGTATTTACTTCTTTTGAACGCTCAACTTCACGCTTTAATTTTATCTCGCTCAGAACATTTTCACTACTCCTCTCAACTTCTTTACTTACCTCTATTACAGAGGGATTTAGCTTTTTCTTGTTACTATTTTCTATTCTTGAGTTGATAATGCCAACAACAATTACTAATATAACAAGCAAAACTAATGTTATCTGTCTTTTGTTATAAACCTTTATAAAAATCTTTTTATTCATTTTACAAACACCTCAACTTTATCAGGAGTTATTCCTAAAACCGTTGATGCAGCTTTTATAAGACCTATGTAAACCTTCTTCTCCCTTGCTCCTTCAGAGACAATTGCAACACCTCTCACTTTCGGATATATCTTTTTTACAATAAATGGTTTTGACTCATTTCCCTGTTGGACCAGCACCACTTTGCTATCAACCTCTTCCTCTGTTGAAATTTTGTTTTCATCCTGTTTTTCACTTCTGACATTTTTGCGTGTTTCAGTTGCAACAACATATTCATAGCAGTCATCAAATGTTATCATAACAGAGACATTCTTTGTAGGATCAATTTCTTTTAAAATCTTTTCGAGCTTTTTCTCTACTACTTCCTCATATTTTTCTTCTTGTTGATTTTGCTCGCTTTCTTTTACCATTTGCTTGGGGGCTGTGGAAAATGTTGCAGAAACTACAAGTATCAAAAGTCCACAAACTCCCAAGAATATTAATATATCTTTGTTCTTTAAGGTTTTTTCTATTACAGATTTTAACCTATCTGGACTGATTGTCATCTTTAACCTTCACCTCTTCAAACTCTATTTTATCTTTACTCATACCATATTGATTTTTTAAAATGTTAACAATTTTTTCATTGTAATCACCTTTAATTTTTATTTTCTCTACTCTGCCAAACTTAGGCATATTCAAATCTTCACAGATTTTAAGCAAGACAATTTCAATATCCATACCCGTCTCAGCCTCTATTTTCTTTTTAATATCTTCTTTTAATCTATCCTTATACTCATCTACCAAGCTTTGCTTGTACAGGTCTTCAGAATATATCTTTTTTTCTTTAAATTCATCTTCAAGTTTATTTATGCTCTCCATAAATTGAAGCTTTAGATTTTCTGATTTTTCTAAAATTGGGGTGAATATAATCAAGACTATACAAATGCCTAAAAAAATATCAATATACCTTCTATAATTTTCCGGAATCAAGACTTCAATAATTAAAATCACTATCACTATATAGAACAAGTTTGTTACAGTTTGATTTATAAAGTCTTGCACTATTTCACCTTCCAACCTGAATAATAAACAAAACTGTTGAAAATGTAACTACAAACACCAACAGAGAAGCAAATACAATTGAAAAAATCAAAAGGATGTTATCAGCATAATCATCTAAAAACTGGGCAAAACGCGAATCAGAAATAATTCCAACAAAGGCTGCAGTGAGCCTGAATAAAAGCGAAATAATTAAGATTTTGAGAAGTGGAACTCCAACAATGAGCAGCAAAGTAAGAAGCCCTACTACACTTATTGTATTTTTTATAATTCCAAGGCTGCCAGCTAAGGTATCTGCTGCATCAGATAAAATCTTACCAACAAAAGGCACAAAATTCCCCACAGTGTATTTAATTGACTTTGCAACAAGGTTGTCCACTGTAACTCCGGTAAAACCTTCTATAGAAACAATGCCAGTGAACACTACAAGTCCAATTACAATTGACCAAAGAAGAACTGTCTTTAAAAAACTAAGAAGTCGCCTCAGATTAAACCTTCCACCATCTATATTTGAAAGGATACTGATTACAATATAAACATTTACAATCGGCAATATAATATTCTTTAAAAACTCGGATGAAAATACCAACGCAAATACTATCTTGGGGCTGAGAGAAGCAGCATATGTAGCATATCCCATTGTTGCTAAAGTCGAGATGAGAATAGGAAATATGGCTTCTACAAAGCTATTCCCTTTTTGGATAACCTCATTTGCATATAAAAGTACATCCTTTAGATTTTGAAGCACTATTGTTGATAAGGTGAGGAAAAAAGCTAAAAAGGTTGTTTTTCCGAGACCTTGATTTTTTAAGCTGTTTTGTACACTATAGATTAGAGTATATATCAGTGTTACCACCAAGATTGTAGCTATTTGTTTTAATGTTGCATCTATTTCTGAAAAAAGCTTGTCTTTTATAAGTCTAAATATCTCTATATTGAGTTTTCTCCCATTCAATACACCATCTATGTAATCTTTAACATCATTCTCAGCAGTTTTATTTACTATATGTTTAGTTTTTTCGATATAACTCTGTGATATTTTCGAGGCTTGACAAAATTCACATCCCAAAATCAAAGATATAAAAAACGCAAGTGCTATAACCTTTTTCATATCCATTTTTAGATTTTCCTTTTACTTATTTTAGAAACTTTAATATTACCTCAAACAAACCCAAAATTAAAGGTAGAGAGAGAAATAGTATCAAAATCTTTCCTGCAAACTCAAGCTTTCTCGCAATTGCTTCTTCTCCACTGTCTTTACAAACACTTGCTGTATATTCTGAGATTAAAGCTATCCCTGTCATCTTAAGCAAAGTTTTTATATAGGTATTTGCATATGAGATTTTTGTGCTCATCTCTGTTATCTTTTCTACAATATAGGCAAGCTTGTCAACAACCAAGATAAACACCAAAACGCCAAATATCACAGTTATTACAATTGCAATTTCTTTTTGAGTTCTTCTTAAAATGCTCACTATAAGCATGGAAACTATGCAAAGTACGACTATATTAAATATCTCCATCTCTACCACTCAACCTAAAAGAGATTAAATACAGACTTTACTGTATCAAAGAATCTTTTAATGAGGTCAATAATTAGAAAAAGTACAATTATAACTCCAACCAAAGTTGTCATCATTGCAAGTTCTTCTTTTTCTGCCTTGACAAGTACCTGATTTACAAGGTAAAGTATTATTCCAATTACAGCTATTTTAAATATCAAGTCTATTCCATTCATTCAAAGCCACACCTCAACATCTTATAAAAGTAATATACAAATTGACACTCCACAAAAAAGACCAAGCAAAGTAAACATTTTCGAGTTTTTGTTGTACTTTTCTTTGTGAATTTCATAATATTCCCGCAGCTCCCTAATACCCTCATCTATTATCCTGTCTATCTCACTAATAGAAGAGTAACTAATTGAGTTAAAAAGGTTTAGTATAAGCTTGTGCACATTTTCATCAAGCTGGTATACATTTTTCACATCTAAAAGAGCCTTTCCATTCTGCTTATAATAATATTCCAAAATAGTGGTATGTGCAGAAAATACTTTTGATTTAAATCTATTTAAAATTTCAAAAAGTGTGAGGCGTGTTGTTAAAATATCAGCCCTTGCAAAACTAAAAAAGTTTATAAAAAGGTTTATTATCCTGAGTTGTTCTCTTAACTTTAAAGTTTTAGAATACCCAATGAGAAGTGAAGAGAAAATTATTAAACTTGAACCAATTAACTTTAACATCATCTTATTTATCACCCAATGTTATTATTTCTTCTACTGTACCTGGACCATCCTTAGAACTTAAAAATATCACCTTTTCAAAAACATTTTGTTCAAGAACCCTTTTTGAATACGTCCTTTTTTTAAGTTCATGCAGATTTTCCCCATGCATTGTTGCAATGATTTTTACACCCATCTTAGAAGCTTCGGCTACTGCTAAATAGTCTTGAGGACCGCCAAGCTCATCCATAGCAATTATCTCGGGATTTAAACTTCGGATCGCCATAAATACACCGTTTAATTTGTCCACACCATCTAAAACAAATGTTCTGGTACCAAGCTTGCTTTGTTCTTGTGAGTATGTGCTTATCTCTGACCTCTCATCAATTACAACAACTCTGAAACCACTAAAAGATAGATTAATTTCTCCATTGCTTAAAATCCTTATAATATCCCTCAAAAGAGTGGTTTTACCACAGCCAGGCGGTGATACTATGAGAGTGTTATATATGGATTTTGATGGATTTAAAATATGCTTTATCACCTTAATGCCAATTCCTTCAATGCTTTTTGCAACTCTTATATTAAGACCTGTGATAGAATTTAGCGAAATTATTCTTTTGCCATCTGAAGTAAATTTCCCAGCAACACCTATTCTATGTCCACCCTCTATAGTAAAATAGCCTTGAAGAATTTCTCTTTCATAACTAAATAAAGAGTTGTTAGTAAGCGTTCTTATAGCTGAGTGGAGAAGCTCTTTTGTTATTATCAAATTCTCAAAGATATACTCCTCATTTCCCAAAACAATAAGAGGACAAAACAAATTTATCCTTATTTCATTGATTTTGGAAGCGCCTTCCTGTTGAAATCTTTTTTGTATATTACTGTAAATCTCAGAAGGCAGTTTTTCTAAAAGAGCATGTATAGAGTCAGTGTTGAGTTTTACAATAGTAAATCACATCCTTATTCATTTGTTTTATAGTAAATAATTATTATGTTACCTGCGATTTTATGAAAAAAAATTAAGAGGCTACAAAACTCTTTTTTGCAGCCTCTTTCTTTCAATTATTCCTCTAAAGTAAAGTTAATTCTGTCAATAGAAATAGCTTTACCAGTTGAATCATCAATTTCAAATACAATTCCATTGAACTGAGCTTTTCCTTTTGCCACTTCAAACTTGACTGGTAGCATAGTAACAAATTTTTGAATTACAATCTCTTTGTCAACCCCTAAAACTGAATCACTGGGGCCAGTCATTCCAATATCTGTGATATATGCTGTCCCGTTTGGAAGAATCTTTTCGTCGGCTGTTTGGACATGTGTATGTGTACCATACACGCAAGAAACACGTCCATCAAGGTAAAAACCCAAAGCAATCTTTTCAGATGTAGCTTCAGCGTGAAAATCCACAATTATTATATTTGTGTCAAGTTTTTTTAAAATCTCATCACTTTTCCTAAACGGGCAATCAAAGTTTTCCATAAAGACCCGTCCACATAGATTTATCACTGCAAACTTAATATTGTTTTTTTCAAAAATGTTATAACCCCTACCAGGGGTTGTATATTCAGGATAGTTTGCAGGTCTTATTATGCGAGGTTCATTCTCTATGAACGAGAAAATCTCCTTATTAGACCATACATGATTGCCCATTGTCATAATGTCAATTCCTATATTAAATAGCTCATCAGCAACCTTTTTGGTAAGACCATTCCCGCCAGCTGCATTTTCACAATTTGCTATGACAACGTCTATCTTGTAATTCTCCTTGACCTTTGAGAGGGAATTCTTGAGAATATTTCTTCCTGGTCTTCCTACAACATCACCTATTGCTAAAAATCTCATTCCAAACCTCCAAACTTTTTAAACTAAAAAAGGATTTATAAAAAGCGTGTTCTGTTCAAAAGCTTGAACAAAACACGCTTTTCTTTCTTATTTTGCATATTCAACAGCTCTAACTTCACGAATGACATTTACCTTTATCTGTCCAGGGTAATCAAGCTCACTTTCAATTCTTTTCACTATCTCTCTTGCCATTATCACAATATCATCGTCACTAACATGGTCTGGTTTCACCATAATTCTTATCTCTCTACCTGCTTGAATAGCATATGCTTTTTCAACACCTTCAAATGAGTTCGCAATTTCTTCAAGTTTCTGAAGTCTCCTTATATACGACTCAAGAGATTCTCTCCTTGCCCCTGGCCGTGCTGCCGAAACAGAATCAGCAGCTTGAATTAACACATTGTAAATTGACCTTGTTTCCATCTCACCGTGATGTCCACCAATCGCTTCCAGGACATCAGGGTTTGTCTCTTTATACCTTTTTGCAAGGTCATAACCAATCAAAGCGTGAGAACCTTCAACCTCATGGTCAACAGCCTTACCAATGTCATGCAAAAGACCTGCTCGTTTTGCAATGCCCTGGTCAAGTCCAAGCTCTGCGGCCATGATACCTGCGATGTTTGCAACCTCGATAGAGTGAGCAAGTACGTTTTGTCCATAACTTGTTCTGTATCTAAGCTTACCAATCAACTTTATAAGCTCTGGGTGAAGGTTGTGAATACCAAGTTCAAATACAACTCTTTCGCCTTCTTCACGAATTTTGTTTTCAATCTCACGTTTAGCCTTTTCATACATTTCTTCAATTCGTGCAGGATGGATTCGACCATCCAAAATCAACTTTTCTAAAGTGAGCTTTGCAATCTCACGCCTTATAGGGTCAAATCCTGAAAGAATTACAGCCTCCGGAGTATCATCAATAATTAGATCAATTCCAGTGACAGTCTCAAATGTCTTGATATTTCTTCCTTCTCTTCCTATTATTCTACCTTTCATCTCGTCATTTGGTAGTGTCACAACAGATACAGTGTTTTCTGCTACATAATCTGAAGAATAGCGCTGGATAGCCAGTGCAATGATTTCTCTTGCTTTTTTATCAGCCTCTTCTTTTGCTTGTTGCTCTAATTCCTTAATCATAAGTGCAACATCGTGTTTTACATCCTGCTCAACACTCTTTAGGATAATCTGGCGTGCTTCTTCCTGGGTAAGTCCAGAAATCCTCTGAAGCTCTTCCTGCTGTTTTTGCTTTAATAGTTCTATCTCCTCTTGTAGTTTTTGTACATCCTTTATCTTTTGATTCAACTGCTCTTCTTTTTCCTCAACAGTGGCCATCTTTTTTATCAAGCATCTCTTCTTTTTGAATTAGCCTTCTTTCAAATCTCTGAAGCTCTGCACGCCTTTCTCTAACTTCTCTATCAAACTCGCTTCTTGCTTTGTGAATCTCTTCTTTTGCTAAGATAGTTGCTTCTTTTTTATATGCCTCGGCTTGTTTTTTTGCTTCCTCGACAATTCTTTGGGCTTCTTGTTCGGCACTTTTTATAGTCTTTTCTGCAATCTTTTTTCTATATAAATAGCCCAAGAAAAAGGCAACTATTGCAAGAGCTATACTGACTCCTGCAGTAATTATTAACTTTAATGTATCACTAATCTTTTGCACCTCCTTCTTTTTAGCTTGGAAGTCTTAAAACTGTCACAATTAAATTTTATTACTTTTTGCACAGAGTGTCAACAACAGTGATTTTTCAATAATTTAAGTATTCCCTAATTTTTTCTACTATTGTATTGTAATCATATCCTCTTGCAACAAACCATTTTATTAATTTCAAAATCTCTTTATTGTCAGGCTTTTTGAGATGTCTTAGCTTTCTTTGTAAAAGTTTATCAAGAAGCCGTAAGTCACTTTCAGGGCTGAGATTTAGCTGAGAGATTGTAGAATTTTTAAACCCATTTTTCTTAAGAATATTTATTATCTGAAGATTGGATTTAGATCTTTGATACTTTGCAACAAGTTTTTTAGCGGCAGAAAGCTCATCTATATACCCTATCTTAACAAAATAAGCTACCGCCTTAGCAGCAGTAGCCGAATCATATCCTTTGCCAAGCAGATGTTTATAATACATGAACTCAGACCTCATTGGATACCTTGTAAGATAGCCAACAAGATCTTGTTTTGCCTTTTTTAGATTGTCCTCAAAAATAAGTAGACTAAGAGTTTTTTCATCAATATCCTCCAATTCATATACTCTTTTTTCAAAATAGATATCTTTGTCTATCGCAAACTCTCTTCCATCTTCGAGGATTATCAAATACCTTTCACCATGTAACTTCTTATCCAATATCCTCATTTATTTCACCACTTAAAAGAAAGTCATCTTCGGGTATTTCAGCTGTTGTCTTTATCTTCTCAAACGCAAGATTTGCATTTTGTTTTATCTTTTCAATTATCTCTTGCATAATATCAGGATTTTCTTTTTAAAAACTGTTTTGCATTTTCTCTGCCTTGTCCTATCTTTTGACCATTGTAAGTATACCATGCCCCACTCTTTTGGATTACGTCAATATTGACTGCAACGTCTAACACATTTCCTTCTTTTGATATTCCTTCACCATATATCAAATCAAACTCAGCTTCCTTGAACGGAGGCGCAACCTTGTTTTTGACAACCTTTACTTTAACTTTTGTTCCAATTGGTTGACCTTGCTGTTTTATAATCTCGCCTTTTCTGACCTCAAGCCTGACTGATGCGTAGAACTTCAGTGCTCTACCACCTGGTGTTGTCTCAGGATTGCCAAACATCACACCAACCTTTTCTCTTAGTTGGTTAATGAATATAACTGTAGTTTTTGTTTTGCTTGTAATCCCTGCAAGCTTTCTTAGTGCTTGTGACATAAGCCTTGCTTGAAGTCCAACATGAGCCTCTCCCATCTCTCCATCAATCTCTGCTTGTGGCACAAGTGCTGCAACCGAGTCGACAACAATAACATCAATCGCATTACTTCTCACAAGTGCTTCAACAATCTCAAGCGCCTGCTCACCACTGTCTGGCTGAGAGACAATGAGATTGTTTATGTCTACCCCCAGCCTTTTTGCATAAAATGGGTCTAAAGCGTGCTCAGCGTCAATAAACGCTGCTTCACCACCCATCTTCTGCGCCTCTGCTATTATGTGTAGTGCAATTGTTGTTTTACCAGACGACTCAGCACCGTATATCTCTACAATCCTTCCTCGTGGAACTCCTCCAACACCCAGCGCAATGTCCAAAGAAAGTGCTCCTGTTGGAATTACGTCAATGTTTTCTTTGGCCATCTCGCCAAGTTTCATAATGGCACCTTTGCCATATGCCTTTTCAATCTCCATGATTACCCTGTCTAAGGCTTTCTTCTTATCTAAGTTTTCCATTTTAAACCTCCAACTTTTCGAACAAATGTTTAGAATTATTATATAATTTTGAAGCAAACTTTTCAATAATTAATTATGGTCTTTCTGAGAATGTCTAAAGCAGCCTTTGAAGCAGTCTCTTTAATCCTAAGTCTATCACCTGAAAATCTAAACTCAAAACTGTCAATATAATTTTTTGTAGCAACTCCAATATATACAAGCCCTACTGGTTTTGTCTTTGTTGCTCCAGTTGGTCCTGCAATTCCAGTTGTTGATATTGCAACATCTGCCAAAGAATTTCTTAGAGCACCTTGAGCCATCTGCTTAGCTACTTCATGACTCACAGCACCAAAATTCTTTAATGTTTCTTCTGATACTCCCAGCTCTTTTACCTTTGCTTCATTTGAGTATGTTATAAAACCTCTGTCAAAAACATTTGACGCACCAGGAACATTTGTAATTTTGTTACATATGAGTCCACCTGTGCACGATTCTGCTACCGAAACCTTAAGACCTTTTTGCAAAAGCATCTCAACTACAACCTCTTCTAAAGTCTGATTATCTATACCATAGATATACTCACCAAGCAAAGCTCTTACTTTGTTTTCCATTTGATCAAGTATATCTTTTGCCAAATCTCCGTTACTTTTTTTCGTTGAGATTCTTAGCTCAACCTCAAACGGTTTTGCATACAAAGCTAAGCTCGGGTCTGACTGGTTGTGTATAAGCTCACTTAACCTCTCTTCAATAGATGACTCACCAATTCCAATGAACTTTAAAACTCTTGAATATATCTTCTCTTTAGAGAATCTTTCTAAATAAGGCACAACATACTCTTCGAACATGGGCTGCATCTCAAAAGGTGGACCTGGCAGTAAAATTGCTATTTTACCATCTTTCTCAATTATAAGTCCCGGTGCAGTACCGTGCCTGTTTTCCAATATAATACTACCCTCAGGAACATATGCCTGTTTCTTGTTAATTTCTGGCATCTTTACACCACGGTGTTTAAAGTACTCTTCAATCTTATTCAAAACCTCTTGATTTAGTATAAGCTTCTTTCCAAAATATTCGCACACAGCTTCCTTTGTAATATCATCAGATGTTGGTCCAAGTCCACCAGTAAAGATAAGTATATCTGATCTTTTGAGTGCGATGTCGATAGCACTTTTGAGCCTATTTAAATTGTCACCAACTGTTGTCTGAAAATATAAGTCTATTCCTAAGCTTGCTAACCTTTGCGAAAGATACTGTGCATTTGTATTCACTATCTGACCAAGCAAGAGCTCTGTACCAACACAGATTATCTCAGCTACCATCTTGAAAAATCGCCTCACTTTTTCGTAAAGTCTATTACTTTCCAATTAACCCGTATATAGTCAATACCTGAATAGATTGTGAGTATCACAGCAACCCATAAAGCTATCTTGTCAAAAGGAAAATTTAGAAATCTAAAAGGATAGTTGTCAACCAAAAGTAACACTATTGCAATAATCTGACTTATCGTCTTTAACTTTCCCCAAATGTTAGCAGAAATTACTATACCTTCTGCAGCAGCAACCATTCTAAGCCCTGTTACAATAAATTCTCGTCCAATTATTATCATAGCTATCCAAGAAGAAATCTTCTGAAGCTCAACAAGTCCAACAAGGGCTGCTGTAATCAACAGCTTATCTGCAAGCGGGTCAAGAAATTTTCCAAAATTTGTTACAATCTTTTTAGAGCGCGCAATGTACCCATCCAGACTGTCTGTAATAGCTGCAACTATGAAAATAGCTGCAGCTATTAATTTCGAGTATGAAATGTTAAAATTAAGTAAAAAGAACATAAATATAGGAATCAACAATATCCTTATACTTGTAATTATATTGGCAATATTCATCAAATTACCTCTCCTACCAAATCATACTCAAACACATCCAAAATTTTTACATTTACAAACTCACCAGACAAAAGTTTTCGTTTGGAAAATACTATAATCTTTCCGTCAACCTCAGGAGCTTCAAATTGGCTTCTTGCAATGTAAAAGTTGTTTTTATCTCTGCCTTCTATAACAACCTCATACTTTTTGCCAATTCTCTTTCTATTTCTTTCCAGTGAAATCTTCCTTTGAAGATTTAAAATCCTTTCATATCTTTTGACCTTTGTCTCATCATCTATTTGTGGCAAGGTTGCAGCAAAAGTCCCTTCCTCCTGGGAGTACATAAATGCACCAAGCCGATCAAACTTTGCCCATTTGACAAACCCGCAAAGCTCTTCAAACTCCTTTTCTGACTCTGTTGGGAACCCAACCATAACTGTTGTCCTTATTACAACCTCATCAAATGCTGACCTTATTCTTTGAATGAGCTCTTTAATACCTTCTGATGAGGTTTTTCTGTTCATCAGTTTCAAAATTCTGTTATTAATGTGTTGAATTGGTATATCAAAGTATTTAACAACCTTTGGAAGACTCTTTACAATATTTAAAAGCTCATCGTCAATGTCTTCTGGATAAGAGTATAAAAATCTAATCCATTTTATGTTATCAATCTCACTTAATTTTTGAAGCAATGTTGCTAACATCTTTTTTTGATATATATCTATTCCATATTTTGTTGTATCCTGAGCAGTGAGTACAATCTCTTTATAACCATCCTCAGAAAGCCTTTTTGCCTCCTGAATTATATCATCTATATATCTACTTGTGTAATTTCCCCTAATCAACGGTATTGAACAATATGAGCATCTATTGTTGCAACCTTCTGCTATTTTTATGTAGGCATAAAACTTAGGGGTTGCAATAAGGCGTGGCGTTGAGCTTGTATAGATAAATGTAGGTTTGTCGTCAAATACTTGGAGTTTGCTCTCCCCCTCATAAAGTTTTTTGATTACATCTGGAAGTTTCAACATCTCTTTTACACCAAGAATTGCATCAACTTCTGGTAGCTCTTTCAAAATCTCGTCTTTATAGCGTTGTGTTAAACATCCTGTCACTATCAAAAATTTGCATTTTTTATTCTTGTACTCAGCCATTTCTAATATGGTATCAATCGACTCTTGCTTTGCATCATTTATAAAACCGCATGTATTAATAACAATAACATCAGCATCTTCAGCATTTGGTGTGATCTCAAACCCAGCTTCTTTGCATGCCCCCATCATTATCTCACTGTCAACAAGATTCTTGTTACACCCAAGCGATACAAAACCAACCTTCACCAAACCAAACTCCTCCATTTTTTACTATCTTCTACACAAGCCCGTTTTGAAGCAGTGTTGCAAAAAGTGTATTTTTCATAAGCATTGCAACTGTCATTGGTCCAACACCGCCTGGTACTGGTGTTATGTAAGATGCAACCTTTCTGACAGTTTCAAAATCTACATCACCTACTATCTTTTTTGTGGTCTCATCCCTGTTTATTCCAACATCAATTACAACAGCCCCCTCTTTTACCATATCAGCAGTTACAAATTTTGGCTTGCCCACTGCCGCAACCAGTATATCTGCAGTCTTGCATATATCTTTTAAATCCTTTGTGTAAGAGTGACATATTGTGACAGTAGCATTTTCCCTCAAAAATAAGAGAGCCAAAGGCTTTCCTACTATATTGCTACGTCCTATCACAACTGCATGTTTTCCTTTGATTTCTATATTCTCCTGTTTCAAAAGCTCTATTATCCCAAATGGTGTACATGGTTTTATTGCAAATTCAAAATCTATACCTGTTGTAACCATTCCGACATTCATAGGATGAAAACCATCAACATCCTTTTGAGGCAAAATCTTTTTACAAACTCTTGACTCATCCAAGCCCTTTGGTAATGGAAGTTGCACTAAAATACCGTTAATCTTTGGATCTTGATTTAGCTTTTCAATGAGGTCTTCAAGTTGCTCTTGAGTTGTAGTGTTATCTAACGCATACTCTATCGAATTTATTCCAAGCTCTGAACATGTTCTTTTTTTTGAATTGACATAACTTCGTGAAGCCGGATCACTGCCGACAATTACAACAGCCAATGTTGACTCTATTCCCTTTTCTTTTAACTTCTCTATCTCACTTTTAACCTCCTCTTTTATTCTCTGTGCTATCTTTTTGCCGTCGATTATCTTTGCTGACACTTCTCTTACCCCCGTCTTGTTTTTTTGGAGCAATTAGGCAGTTTTTCCCATAGCCAATCAAATCTTCTCTTTTTGCAAGTTTTAATGCTTCATACACAAGGTCGTAATTCTTAGGATTATGAAAATGAAGCAAGGCCCTTTGCATCATTTTTTCTTTCAAAGTTTTTGGTACATACACCTTCTCTAACGTAAAAGGATTTAAACCAGTATAATACATAGTAGTTGAAACAGTCCCCGGTGTTGGATAAAAGTCCTGAACTTGCTCAGGAATAAAACCATTTTTCTTCAAGTAAAGAGCAAGTTCAATTGCATCGTTTAATGTACACCCTGGATGCCCTGACATCAAATAGGGAATTATGAACTGTTTCTTTTTAAGTTTCTTGTTAGTTTTAAAATATTCTTCTACAAACCTCTCATAAACTTCTTTTGATGGTTTACCCATATATTTTAACACATTATTGCAAATATGTTCAGGTGCAATTTTTAACTGGCCAGAAACATAATAGCGACATAGCTCTTCAAGATATTTTTCATAATTCTTGTCAAGTAAAAGATAATCATACCTTATTCCCGAACGAATGAACACTTTCTTTACACCTTTTATTTTTCTTATCTTCTCAAGCAGTTCAAAGTACTCCCTATGGTCCACAATCAAATTTTTACAAGGTGTCGGAAATAAACACCCTCTATTTTTGCAAGCACCTCTTTCAAGCTGAAGACTGCAAGCAGGATTCCTAAAGTTTGCAGTTGGTCCACCTACATCGTGAATATACCCCTTAAAATCAGGAAGCTTGGTGAGCTTTTTTACTTCTTCTAAGATTGACTTTTCACTTCTCTTTTGAATTATTCTTCCTTGGTGAAAATGCAGAGCACAGAAATTACATCCACCAAAACATCCTCTGTGAGAAACAATACTAAATTTTACCTCTTCAAGAGCTTTAATTCCGCCATCTTTTTCGTAGATTGGATGGTAATTACGTTCATATGGCAAAGAATACACATAGTCCATTTCTTCTGTTGTAAGAGGCTTTGCAGGTGGATTTTGAACAAGATACAGGTTTTTGTGAGGCTGCACAATTATCCTACCCGTAAAAGGATTCTGTTCTCTGTACTGAGTAGCAAATGCTTCTGCATATGCCACCTTGTCTTCTTTTACCTTTTCATAGCTGTCAATAACTATATAATCCTTTCCTTCAAGATGAGAAAGGTCTTTTGCAACATAACACGTTCCTGGCACATCTTTAATTTGTCTTAAATCCTCGCCTTTTTTTAGCCTTGGTAAAATTTCAAATAACGGTTTTTCCCCCATGCCAAATATCAGAAGGTCAGCTGCACTGTCAATTAAGATAGATGCTCTTACCTTATCAGACCAGTAATCATAGTGAGCAAACCTTCTGAGTGATGCCTCGATTCCTCCAATTATAATGGGAATATCACCATATTCCTTTCTTATGAGATTACAATACACAATTGTAGCCCTGTTAGGACGCAAACCCATCTTCATCCCAGGTGAGGAATAATCCTGACTTCGCGGCTTTTTGAATGATGTATAATGTGCAACCATTGAATCAAGGTTTCCACTTGATACCAAAAAGGCAATACGTGGTCTTCCTAACACTGTAATACTCTTCGAATCTTTCCAATCTGGTTGAGGGACAATTCCTATTCTGAATCCAAAATCCTCAATTATTCTTGAGATTATAGCATGTCCAAAAGAAGGATGGTCTACATACGCATCACCACATACAAACACAAAGTCAAGCTCATCCCAGCCGCGTCTTTTCATGTCCTCTTTGCAGATTGGCAAGAAAGCCACAATACCATCACTCCATATTCATAAGCATCTCGTCAAACTGCTCTTTTGTGATTAAAACTTGACGCTTTCCACCGCTATCCATTCTGCTCACAATTCCTCTTTCTTCCATTTGGTCAAGAAGGCGTGCAGCCCGTGAATACCCAATTCTAAGTTTTCGCTGCAAAAATGAAGTTGAAGCATTTTGTGACTCAACAACAATCTGTATAGCTTTTATCAAAAGTTCATCTGTCTCTTGTTCTTTAATACTTGAAATCTTATTGTTTATCTCATCGATTACCTCTTGGTTGTACTCAATTTTAAAATTCTGTTTTAAAAACTCAACAACTTTCTCAACCTCAGATTCAGAGACATACGCACCTTGAACTCTTATTGGTTTTGCTAAACCCATTGGAAGATAGAGCATATCCCCTCTTCCCAAGAGCTTTTCTGCACCTGATTGGTCCAATATAGTCCGTGAATCAACCTGTGATGAGACAGCAAACGCAATTCTTGACGGTATGTTCGCTTTTATAAGTCCTGTTATAACATCAACAGATGGCCTTTGGGTTGCCACAACTAGATGCATTCCAGCTGCTCTTGCCATCTGTGCAAGCCTGCAAATTGCATCTTCAACTTCAGCTGGAGATACCATCATAAGGTCAGCAAGCTCATCAATCACAATCACAACAAAGGGGAGCTTTTCCTGACCATTTTCCTCGCACCATTTATTGTAACCTGAAATATCTCTTACTCCTGCTTGGGCAAAGAGCTTGTATCTATTTGTCATCTCAGACACAGCCCACGAAAGTGCATTTGCCGCTTTTTTCGCATCTGTTACAACAGGTATCAAAAGGTGCGGTATTCCATTATAAAGGCTCAATTCCACAACTTTCGGGTCAATTAAAATGAGTTTCACCTCATCAGGTCTGCACCTATATAAGATGCTTATAATGAGCGAGTTTATACACACACTTTTTCCAGAACCAGTTGCCCCAGCAATTAAAAGATGAGGCATTTTGGTTATATCTCCTATAATAGGTGCACCTGCAACATCTTTCCCTATTGCAAAAGGAATCTTCGTAGCCTGTGTATAAAATAGCTGGTCTTCTAATAGCTCTCGGATTAAAACAGGTTGTGGTTCTTTGTTTGGAATTTCTATTCCAATTGCAGACTTATTAGGAATAGGGGCTTCAATCCTCACAGAGGGCGCTGCCAAAGCCAAGGCTATATCATCTGAAAGACTGACAATTCTGCTTACTTTCACACCTTGGCCAGGCTGAATTTCATATCGTGTTACAGTAGGTCCTACATTTACCTCAGTAACTTTGGCCTCTATACCGAAATTCTTTAACGTTTCTTCGAGTTTTCTAATGTTCTCGTTTATATCCTTTTTAGAGACAGAAATACTCTCACTTGGCTTTTTTAAGTATTCAAGTGGCGGATATAAATACTCTCCATTTTCTAGTCTCTCTTCTTTTTTATCCACAGATTTTGTTCTATTTCTTGACTTTGGCAGGTTAACAACTATCTCCTCAGTTTTTTTTTCTTGGATTCCTACATCCTCTTGATAATTATAAAAGCTCTCCATTTTTTGCTTGGTATTTTTTTCACTTTTCTTATCTTGGTTATTAATATGCTCATTCTTTGCTTTTTGGTATTTTATAAACTTTCTTATTGAAAAACTAAAAACAACCATACTCAGGATTACTAATATTGAGATGCACACTATAAGCGTACCGGTATAACCAAATAAGGTAATAAAAGGGTATGTAAGTACGCTTCCAAAAACTCCAAACCCCTTAAATTCTAAGCCTTTAAAATAAGAGTCTTTTAAAACCTTTACAAAAGAATTAGACATTGAATATAGTGACGCTTGTAAAAAGGTTGTCCCTAATATAAACGCAAGGATTATGTAAGTAAAAATTGTGACATCAGTTTTTGAAAAAACTTTAGGTCTTCTAAGAATAGAATCAAGAGAAACATAAAGTAAAAATCCAAGTATTATAAAGACTCCTATTCCAAAACACCCAAGAAGTATCTTTTTGATGAACTCACCAATTATCCCTACTTTATCTGTAAAAATTGAAAATGTGCAAAAGACAAAAATAAAAAATAAAAAGGTGCCGAAAATCTCAGCATTCAATCTATCAAAAACCTCTTTTTTTATTCTATATCTCTTTTTTTTCTCCACTGTCTTTGCTCTCATCAAAAACTCACTTCACCTTTTGAATAATCCTCATAATTTTCTAAGTATATTATAGCCCTTTTCCAAAAAAATAAAACCCCTAAAATTGACAAGGGGTTCTTTACACCTTTTAAACATTTGAACCAAGCAAAAGAGGTTGAATTTGCTTTCCAGAAAGTGCTTGAACTATCGTCGGTATTAAAAGGTCATACTCAGCAACAAGCGAATTTGGCTTTGAAATTGGGTCATCTTGCCTAAAAGGCACAAAATATATATTTTTGCTATTTATAAGAGTTGCAAGGTTTTTGCAATTTAGCCCAAGTGCATCATTTGTAGATATTGCAATCACTACAGGTTTTTGATTTCTAAGTTGCGCTTTTGCACACATAACAGTTGTCTCATCAATAATACCATTTGCAAGTTTTGCAATGAAATTACCAGTTGCAGGGGCAATCACCAATATGTCAAAAAGATCCTTAGGTCCAACTGGCTCTGCTTCGACAATACTGGTTATTGGCTTGTTTCCACAAATACTTATTATTTTGCCCATAATCTCTGAAGCCTTCCCGTACCGAGTATCAGTTGTCTGTACTTTCTCACTAAAGATTGGAGTTATAAAAGCTCCTTGTTCTTTGAGTTTTCCTATAATAGGTATTATTTTATCAAATGTACAAAACGACCCTGTAAGAGCAAATCCAATCTTGACATTGTTAAGACTCAATTTTCTCTCCCTCCAATTCATCTAACAAATTTAAAAGAACCTCAACTATATACTGGGCAGCAGTTTTTGGTGCAACTTTGCCAGGAAGAGAAAGCGCATGAACAGCCTCTATTCCCTTTTGTTTTGCATATTCAAAGTCAACACCACCTGGTTTTGAAGCAAGGTCAATGACAAGAGTATCTTTTCTTATATTATCTATAACTTCTTTGTCAATTACCTTTGCCGGAATGGTATTTACAATCAAATCCATTTTAGCAACATATTCCTTTAACTCTGATAATTCAACAGGTACATAGCCTAATGCCTTGCACCATGTTAAATCTGAAATTTTTCTGGCAGCTACAAACAGACTACACTCAAAAGCTTTTAATATCTTTGAGAGTATCTTGCCTATTCTTCCGTATCCTAATATCAAAACATTTGAAGAATGAAGAGCTATTGGCATTTTTTCGATAGCAATACCAATAGCACCCTCAGCTGTGGGAATAGCATTTAGAATTGCCAGTTCCTCTTTTTCATATAAATCGTAATATTTCACCTTTTTTAGTTCACAAAATCGTTTTGTATTCTCTGGTATTACACTTGCAATGAGTGGAATACCCTTTTTGCACAGATTCTCAACAAGTTCTTCTATTTCTAATAGTCTTTCTGAAAGAGGCGAAAATATATATTTTCCATCCTGTGAAAACGGAATAGGTCCAACTATTACATCTGAATTCTCTACAATTTCTTCCAAATTCCTTGCAATATTGAATTTTGGTGTCTGACTTTCTTGCTCTTGGTCGATTGCACACACCCAAATATCAAAGCCCTTCTCAATTAGATTTTCAGCCACATTTAAAATTCTCTGATCACCACCCACAAATCCTATATGTTTTTTCATTCCTATTTTCCCTCTTAACTTTCCAACAAAGCTAATATAATCTATGTCTCTTGATAAAAAATGGTGCTTGTCTAAATAATTAAAAATAAAAAGCCTCCAGCATAACCACTTCCATTAACAAAAGTTATACTGGAGGCATTTAACACAACAACTTTATTTTTGTATTGTAATCTTTCTTCACTTACCTTTTTACAATCTCCTTGCCAAGCTCAAATGTCCTTTCCAAAACCTCTTTTCTTTTTTCACAGCTTCTAATTCATTTAACCCATTTCTTACAATAATACCCTTGACATCCCTCGCTAATCTTCATTAGAGCAAAAAGCCTGTCTAAGACCAATTTGGTCTGAGCTGAAACGTAATCCACAATACCACCTGCCTGATGTAATGTATCATATAGTTTTTTCATATCATCTTCTTGCCGACAAACTCAATGTTGGTGACAATAGCTACAACTTTGACAACTGCTAATATCTACTTTTTTTAGTATTTTTTAAAAAGCATTTTTAATTAAATTTATATCTAATACTTCATTTTTGGCATTCATATACACTTCAACAACATCAAATCTATACATACAATTTTTTGCTTTTTGCCTTTGAACAAAATACTCAGCAACTCTTTTTAAATGTCTTTGTTTTGTCATAGTAATAGCTTCAGAAGGATAGCCAAATTTAAGACTCCTTCTTGTCTTTACTTCAACAAAAACAATGGTATTCCCTTCTTTTGCTATAATGTCAACCTCTCCAAGCTTGCACCGAAAATTCCTATGTAAAATTTCATAGCCCATTTTCTTCAAAAACTCTACTGCCTTTTCCTCACCACTATTCCCCAGTTCTCTTTTGTTCATGGGTTTTTATCTCCATTTTGAGTTATTTTGTCTAAATATCCAATAAAGACTAAGATTTGTGCTACTACTTCATAAAGGTCTTCAGGAATATATTGCTGCAGTTCTAAATTGAATAACCTCTCTGCTACATATTGGTCATGGTAAATAGGAATGTTTTTCTCTTTTGCCTTCTCTAAAATCCTTTCTGCAACAAGTCCTTGACCTTTTGCTATGACTTTAGGCGCTATTTCCTTGATATCATACTTTATAGCAACTGCTTTCTTTTTTTTCTTTTCTTTCATTATTTTACACCTTCATATCAATTTTTTGAATAGGAGCTTCACACATCAAAAAATCTAATATTACATTTGTTGTTGAAGTATCTTCCATTTTATAGTCAATTTCGAGCTTATACCCTCTTTCTTTCAAAGCAGAGATGAGTTCATTTGCTTTGCTTTCAATTAATTTTAAAGTAAAGAGCCTATCTGAGGCAATCATTGCTTTAAAGGTATTTTGTGAAATCTTTTTTACATAAACACCTATACAGCCCAAAGTTTGTGTGTTTATTCTTATCATTACTGAGTTCACTTTCATATTAATACCCTTTTTCCTATTAACAAAAAATTGAAGTTCAAAAGGCTTTTCATTTATGTTTAGCTTGAAATTAAAAATGTTTAAATAAAAGCTACCAAAGTCAAACTGGACATTTTCTTTCTGATTAAATCTCAAGTCATTCAATATCTGAACTACCTTTTGCTCAAACGCTTTATCATCTCTACTTAGAAGTTTGAATATAAAAAAGCCTTCTTTTGTGTTTATAATCAAATTTTCTTTATCCAAATCCTGACCTTGATGCTTGTTGGCAAATACCTTATTTAGGCTGTCCAAAAATTTGTTAAGCTGGGCTCTTTCCATCATAAACTCATCTTTTGTAATTGGCCTTTTTGCAAGTATCAAACTCAGAATAGCCAAAAAATCCTTTTCTTCTTTTGGCTCGATTCGGTTATTTGAAAAAATGGACAAAATAATGTCTTTAAACTCCTTGTTTACGACCGTCTCTTTAGGAATCAAAATAAGCCCTTTTTCCTTATCAAATACGAACAGAAAAAGATTGTTATCACCACTAAAAATTTTACCTTCCTTTATTTTCCCTTGTAGATAAAATGTATTCAACTCATTCTCTATTTCAAATGTCTTCTCACCAACTTTTATAATTAGCTTTTCCGATTCACCTTCTTTTTCTATTGTAATAGTCCCTAAAAATACTTTGTTTCTCTTGGCAAATTCTAAAAGAGAGCTTGGAATTTTATCTTCTTTAATAAAAAGAAAGCTTTCTGGTTTTGTAAATCTAATCAAATTCTCTATTTTATTCGAAATATCTCTTTCAACATCTGAATTTTGAGATTTTGCAAACGTAATATTACTTAAATTGTCATTCGAGCTTACATCTGAGTTGGTTCTGGTATTTTGGGGTAACAATTCGACAATCTTAAAAGTCAATTTACCATCTTGGTACTTAGGACTGCTCAACCAAACTTTATCACCCTCTTTGAAAGAAAATGAAGAGAGGTTTTTTGCCATAATGGTTTGAGAGTTTATATTAAGAATTAAATTGTCACCATTTACTTTTATAATCTCACCAGTTATCTGTTGATTGGAATTGTCAATAAGATTCAATATTTCATTTATAAGATTTTGCCTATAAAGTGTTATATAGTTATTTATCTCATTCATTTTTAATCACCTGAGAATATTTTTCAAGAAAGATTTCCTGTGAATTTCACATGGACCATATTCTAAGATTAGCCGTATATGCTCTTTTGTGCCATATCCTTTGTGCTTTTCAAACTTGTAAACAGGATATAAAGAAGAAATTTGAGTAATAAACCTGTCTCTTGAAACCTTTGCCAAAATAGAAGCACATGCAATAGAATATGACTTTCTATCTCCTTTTATCAACGCTTTTTGAGGAAGATTTAAGTCAGGAATCTCATAACCATCAACCAAAACCACGTCAGGGACAAGATCCAAAGCTTCTATTGCGTTTTTCATTGCTAAAAATGTAGCGTTGTTTATATTTATCTCATCAATTGTTTTGTTGTCAACCATCGCCACCGAATATGTGATACTCTCTTTCAAAATTTCTTCAAAAAGTTTCTCTCTTTTTTGGGGAGAAAGCTTTTTTGAATCTCTCACACCTTCAATTATTCTCTTTCTATCCATTATGACAGCAGCAGCAAAAACAGGTCCTGCCAATGGACCTCTTCCTGCCTCATCAACTCCACAGATGAATCTATATCCTTCTTTTAGCAAGCTCTCTTCAAGTTCAAAATAATTTTCATCTGTTCCCAATTTCATCAAGCGTAATCCTCCCAATTTTTGCCTTCCTCAAATCTTCTAAAAACAAATTAGCAGCTTTTAAGGTGTCAATCTTGCCTTCTTTCAAAACGCAGCCTCTTTTCTTACCAATCTCAATAAGGTACTCATCTTCAGACATATTCAAAAAGTCAAGAGAGTATTTTTTATTCAAAAGCTCGCAGTAATCTTTTTTGATAATCTCTATAGTTTTTTTTGCGACAAGTTCCTTATCATATAGCTCATCCTTGATACTTCCTATAGCACAAAGCTTTATAGCAACCAAATCATCTTCAATCTTTGGCACCAAGATACCAGGCGTGTCCAACATCTCAAAATAATCATTTATCTTTATCCACTGCTTAGACTTTGTAACCCCCGGCTTGTCTCCAGTTTTTGCCTTAGAGGAATTTGTTATTTTATTTATAAGTGTAGATTTTCCAACATTCGGAATTCCAAGAACACCAAATCTTATTATTTTTCTTCTTTTTCCTTTTTGCCTTGCCTCTTCAATTTTATCTTTTAATAAATTTTCGGCGATTTTGAAGATATTCTTTACATTTGTGCCCTTTAAAGAATCAATACAAAGAGCTCTTTGATTGATTGATTCAAAATAGTCTAAAAATTGAGTATTTTTCTTTTCATCAGCCAACTCAGCTTTGTTTAAAAGAAAAATTTTGGGTTTGTCTTTTATAAGTGATTCTAACTGCTCATTTCGGGAACTTAAAGGTGCTCTTGCATCAAGCAGGATGAGATACAAGTCTACATACTTGTTAAGCTCAAGTATTTCTCTCTTTGCTTTCTGCATATGACCTGGGTACCATTGAACAATCAAACTATAAAGCCTCCTTTTTCCCTAAAAAATATAAAAAAGAGACTAAGCTTAAACTTTTAAGCATTAGTCTCTTCTTGGATATTATCCTCTTTTTGAGACGCTTCAATAAGCTCTTTTATCTTTGCAGCCTTACCAATCTTCTCCCTGATATAATAAAGTTTTGCTCTTCTTACTTTACCTCTTCTTATAACTTCAATCTTCTCAATCCTTGGTGAGTGAAGAGGAAATACTCTTTCCACCCCCACACCGTAAGAGATTCTTCTAACTGTGAATGTCTCTGAAAGTCCCTTACCTCTTCTTTTTATAACAAGCCCTTCAAAAGCTTGTATTCTTTCTCTTCCACCTTCAATAACCTTAAAATGAACTCTTACTGTATCACCTGGTTTGAAATCAGGAATATCCTTTCTTAGCATTTCGCTTTCAATTTCTCTAATGATATCCATCTTTTTATTTCCCTCCTTCCTGTATAGATGTTCGTGCAATTTGAGAATATTCAATTGCAGTGGATCATTAAATTTAAAGAAAAAAGCTTTAAAATGAACATGTGTAATTATAACACAATTTTTTGACTCTCACAATATTTTATTAAAAATTCTATATCCTCCTTTGTTAAATTAGCAGCATTTATAAGATCTGGCCTTGATTTAATTGTCTTTAAAAGGCTTTGATACCTACGCCACTTTTTTATTTTTTCATGATTCCCTGAGAGAAGAACCTCAGGAACTTTAAGCCCTCTGAATTCATATGGTCTTGTGTAATGTGGGTATTCCAAAAGACATTCAGAGAAACTTTCTTCTTCTACTGATTTCTTTTCAATAACACCTTCAACAAGTCTTGATATAGAATCAATTAAAACAAGGGCTGCATACTCTCCTCCGCTTAAAACATAATCTCCTATCGAAATTTCATCTGTCACAATCAAATCAATAACCCTTTGGTCTATCCCCTCATAATGTCCACAAATGATGACAAGCTCCTCTTCTTTTGAAAATTCCTTGGCAATATCCTGCGTATACTTTTTACCTTGAGGTGTGAGATAAATTACTCTGTGAGGTTTAGAGGACTTTATACTCTCATATGCGTCAACTATCGGCTGGGCAGTCATAACCATTCCAAACCCGCCGCCATAAGGATAATCATCTGTCCTTTTGTGTTTATCTTTGGTATAATCCCTTATATTTATTGCCTCAATCTTAATTAAACCTTTTTCTTGTGCCCTTTTCAAAATACTGAAGTTTGTTGCTTGCAAAATCACTTCTGGAAACAGAGTCAAAACCTTAAATACCATCTTTAATCTAACAACCCTTCAATAACCTTTATTTTCATATACCCTTGTTCGATATTCACTTCTTTAACAATATCTTTTAAAGCTGGGATTAACAAATCTTTCTTGCCTATATAGCTTTGGCAGATATACACATCATTGCTTCCCGTCTGCAAGACGTCTTTCACCTTGCCAAGCTTTCTCCCATCTAAATCATAAACCTCAAGCCCAATTATGTCGCATATAAAATAGGTATCTTCTGGAAGTTTTTTAGCCCTTTCTCTTTCTATCACTAAAAAACGATTTTTTAGTTTTAGCGCTTCATCTATGCTTGAGATTTCTCTAAATTTCATTATTACAATATTATCCTTTACCCTGTACCTTTCGATTGTAAGCTTTTGAGAAAGATTGTCTTCCAAAAGAACATAATTAAGCTCAGAAAATCTGTCAGGACTGTCTGTAAGAGGTATTACTTTCACTTCACCTTTGAGACCAAAGGTGTTCACAATTTTGCCGACTTGGAGGTACTTATACATCTTTTCTCACCTTTTTAAAAAAGAGTTAGGCAAAACTACGCCTAACTCTTTTATTGTAAAATCTCAACAATAACTCTTTTGTTGTCCTTGCTTGCTGCAGCTCTGACAACTGTCCTTATAGCTCTTGCAATTCTACCTTGCTTACCAATTACCTTGCCCATATCTTCAGGAGCCACTTTTAATTCTATTATTACAGATTGCTCACCATGGATTTCACTAACCTTTACTTGGTCTGGGTTGTCAACTAAAGATTTTGCTATGACCTCAACTAAATCTTTTAGCATGTCAAGTTCTCCCTCCTCATAAAATGGTTTATTCAATTACCCCAACTTTTTTAAGCAAAATTTTTACAGTGTCTGTTGGCTGAGCACCATTTGAAAGCCACTTTTTTGCTTTTTCAACATCAACTTTGATATCAGCAGGGTTTTTGAGAGGATTATAATATCCTATTTCATCAATAGTCTTCCCGTCTCTTGGACTTCTTGAGTCTGCAACAACAATTCTATAAAATGGATTGTTTTTTGCACCCATTCTCTTAAGTCTAATTCTTACTGCCACACATATCACCTCCCCTATTCAAAAGTTTTTTATATATTACATGAAAGGAAATTTAAATTTTCCTTTCTTAGCAAAGCTGGGATTTGAAAACTGCTTCATCATCCTTTTCATGTCTTCAAACTGTTTTAAAAGCCTGTTCACATCCTGCACAGTGGTACCTGACCCCATCGCAATTCTTCTTTTTCTGCTGGAATTAATAATGCTTGGATCTTGGCGTTCTTCTTTTGTCATGGAATTTATGATTGCTTCTATTTTTTTAAGTTCCTTCTCACCAGCATCAAAATCCACATCACCTTTCAATTTAATGCCGGGTATCATGGAAATAATCTGAGATAAAGGTCCCATCTTCTTTATTTGCTTTAACTGGTCTAAAAAATCTTCAAGAGTAAACTGCATGCTTCTGAGCTTTTTCTCAAGCTCCTCAGCCTTTTTCTGGTCAATTGCTTCCTGTGCTTTCTCTATTAATGTCAAAATATCTCCCATTCCAAGTATTCTTGATGCCATTCTATCAGGATAAAATACTTCTAAATCTTCCATCTTTTCGCCCATTCCTGCAAACTTGATAGGCTTTCCTGTTATAGCCTTGACAGAAAGAGCAGCTCCACCCCTTGTATCACCATCAAGCTTTGTCATAATTATACCATCAATACCAAGTTGATTATTAAATGCCTCAGCAACATTTACGGCATCCTGTCCAGTCATAGCATCTAATACAAGCAAAATCTCTGTGGGTTTTATAGCACTCTTAATTGCAACAAGTTCGTTCATAAGCTCTTCATTTATGTGAAGCCTTCCTGCTGTGTCTACAATTGCAATATCAAATCTGTTTGACTTTGCAAAGTTCACGCCCTCAACAGCGATTTTTACAGCATCTTTTTTATCATAATCTGCGTAACAGCTGACTCCTACTTTTTCTGCCACCACTTCTAATTGCTTAATGGCTGCTGGTCGATATATGTCACACGCGATGAGAAGTGGTTTTTTCCCTTGCTTTTTTAAAAGCGCTGCAAGCTTTCCTGCAGTTGTAGTCTTACCTGAACCTTGCAACCCTACCATCATATAGATTGAAAAACCGCTCGGAGAAAATGTAAGTTTTGTGTCATTTCCTCCTAAAAGGTTTACCATCTCATCGTATACAATCTTTATTACCTGCTGGGCAGGAGTGAGGCTTTCTAAAACTTCTTCTCCCACAGCCTTTTGTGTCACAGTGTTGATAAAATCTTTTACCACTTTGTAGTTTACATCAGCCTCTAATAGCGCAAGCTTTACCTCTTTCATAGCGTCTTTGATATCCTTTTCTGTGAGCTTGCCCTTGCCCCTCAGCTTTTTAAATACATCCTGCAGTTTTTCAGAAAGACTACTAAACATTTTCTTGCCACTCCTGAATACTATTTATTATGCTCATAATCTCTTCATCTTTATATCTCTCGTATATTCTCCTTAGTTTCTGTAGGACCTCTTCAATTATGCTCCTGTTCTTATAGTACTTGTCTGCCAGTTTCAGCTTTGCCTCATACCTTTTCAAGGCTATTTCTGCTTTTCTAAATGCATCAAAAACACCCTGCCGTGATATGCCAAGTTCTTTTGATATCTCTCCCAAGGTTAAATCTTCATTTACATACAGCTCTATAATCTTTTTTTGTCTTTCGGTCAAAAAGTCCTTATAAAAATCGTAAAGAAGGCTCAAATATACCTTATTTTCTTGCTGCATTTTTAATTTCATCTCTCTGTAAAGCTTAAAAACTTGACACTATTATATGATAATAAACTTCTGCTCTTTTGTCAAAAATTTTTTGTGATTGGATAGTGTCAAGAGTTTGTAGAAAATTTTTTTATAAATTATATTATTATTTAAAATAAAGCTTGACATGATTTTCTTATTTTGCTATTTATAAATTATAATTTGTGTAAAATCTTTGCTATTAGAGGCAATAGTAGATGAAAAGAATTAAAATAAGCATTTCAATTCTTTTTGTTTTTTTGTTAATTATGCTGCCTTACATGCTTATCAGATTTAAAAATACACACACAACAATTCAATATGAGAAACCTAAAATTTATATTGATCCTATGTCTTCTGTAAGATTTCTTAATTTTGAATTTTGCGCAAAATATTCAGAGCTTATTATCGTTGGAAAAGTTATTAAAAAAGAACAAGTAGAAGAAACAATAACTGCACAACCTGGTACAAATGAATATGGAGTTGCGAAAGCAGCAGGCATACCTTTTGTTAAGACCCTGCCAAGACTTTATGTTACAGTTGAAGTTGAAAAGGTTCTCAAAGGCAAATTAGATGAAAAATAAATTGATGTAGGCTTTGTAGTCTTTGATCCGCAAAATCACTCTGATCTTTTTGCAATGAATCCTGGTGAAAAATTTGTGTTTGTTCTGACAAAAGGAAAAAACACAAGGCCTAATACCTGGTATGTAAATTGTCCCAATAGGTTTATATTCAAAGTGAACAGCAACAATACCGTATATCCTGCTTGTTGGTGGTATGATGAAAGATATAAGAAGAAATATTTTAATATAACCTTAGATCAATTATCAGAAGAGTTCAAAAGAATAGATAAACTTGAAAATGTTCCTATGTATGATGATGTCCCAAAAGATGTATGGGAGAAGTACTACGAAGCAGAATCTGAATCGCAAACTAAAAGCTCTTCAGAAAAATAAAATATCTAAAAGGTGGGAAGTTAAAACTTCCCACCTTTTTGTTAGCCTTAAAAACACAATTTTATATTAGTAAGAATTGGAAGAGAATACAAGGAATATTGGCAGAAATTTTTTAATGGCTATGAACAATCTTTGTAACTTTATCCTAAGATACAAGAGCAAAGTGAGCCGAACATTTTCAGTTATTTTAAGGTATATTATACAGAATTTAAATCTGTTGTTTGGTAGTAACCACTTTTAATTTCCTGCATACCTTCTTTTCCTCTTAAATAGCCAATTATAATTTGATTTAATCGGGGATATTCTCCCATATCCTTCTCAGTTCTTACTAAAACCTCACCGTCAAGCAAACCTATAACTTCTGCATCCTTCAAGTTTGCCATTGAAGAGACTATTCTGTGTTTTTGTTTAGCATCATCAATTGAATCGCAGTACAAAATTCTGCCATTTTTGATTATCGCAATATTTGTTGCATACTCTTCAAGTTCAAAAATCTCGTGTGAAGACACAATAACTGCTATATTTTTCTCTTGAACATATTGTTTTATAAGTTGTATCAACTCAAATCTTACAGTTGGGTCAAGGTTTTGAGTAGGTTCATCTAAAAGCACCAGCTCTGCATTTGTTGCCAACGCCAAGATAACAAGTATAAGCGTTCTTTGACCCATTGAAAATTTAGAAAGTTCTTGATTTGTACTAAACCCATAGCTTGAAAGAAAATTTTTGAAAAATAAATCATCCCAATTTGGATACAAGGCTTGATACATCTTATAGTAATCACCTAATGTCAACCTTGAAAAAACTTTTCTGTGCTCAGAAACAAATGCTATGTTCTTCTTTAAAGAAGGCTCAAAAGGCTTGCCAAAAATCAAAACTTCTCCGGTATCTCTGGAAGCTGCATTTATTATACACTTTAGAGTTGTCGTCTTACCAGCCCCATTTGGTCCAACAAGAGCCAATATCTCACCTTTTTGAACTGAAAAATTCACGTCGGCTAAAATCTGTTTCCCGCTTATTCTTTTGCTCAAATTTTTGACTTCTAATACTACCATCTCAGTACTCACCGCCTTCTCTTTTATTAAGACCTCGCTACATACTTCTATTTTTTTGTAATTCTATTGCATTATCAAAAAATTCAACTATTTGCTCCATCATGTCTTGATCAATCTCAGACATTAATTTGCGGTTTATACTAGCTTGAAAGTCCTTAAGTATTTTTTTAGGAATTTTTTTGTAGCTGCCATACTTACTTGTTAACTCTTTAAATTCATTTCTTTTTTGTCGAATATATTTCAAGGCATTGTCTGATAAAAAAATATCATGTCCTTTATTATCAAATAGTTTTAAACTAACATTAGTTTTATTTAAATGTTTGCACGCCTCAAAAATACTATTTTCCAATTTCACTGTATCATCATCCTTACTATGTATGACCAACACAGGTACTGAACTTTTCTTTATCCCATCTATTGCAGATACGTTTGCTAATTTGCCAAACTTTATTTTTTCAAGCAAACTTAAATAAGGCAAAATAACTTTCCCCCATCTTCCATAAGAGTCCATTGCAGTTGTTTTTATCATTTCATCCGGGGAATTGAAACCAGCACACGAAACAACACCTGCAATTTTATGAGAATAGGATAAAACAGCACAAACAGCATAACCACCCCAACTATGTCCAAAAAGCAATATGGGCATGTTTTTAAATTCATTATTCTTTTCAATAAAACGTAACGCATAATCAAGATCAGCAACAGCTTGTGGAAGCCCAATCATTGAATCCCTTTCACTTTCACCACATCCAGTATTATCGAATCCAAGAACGTAATATCCTTTGTCCGTAAAATAATTTATTTCATCTAAATAATTGATATGGGTTCCGCCAAATCCGTGTGATACAACAATTAAACCTTTTTTAGCTTCGATATTATTTTTCTTATAATAAATATAACCTCTTAACATTTGTCCTGCATTTGATTTGAATTGTACTCTTTTGTAAATTAAATCAGGATACTTTTTCACAAGAGAATACACTTTATCATCTTTGGAGGTACATCTCTTAAAAGCTTGACTATATAAAACAGTGGTAATTAGTAAACAAATTGAAAAACTTATTAAGATAATAAAAAGTATTGCAGCTATAATCTTGTTTTTATTTTTTTGAGTCTTTGCTATTAAATTCATCTTTCTATCCCTCCTTTTTGACATATGCAATGTATGCTAAAAAGCAAATCAGAGCAGCATACAAAAAGGCTAAAATCATGCTTCCCTGCTTTGTAAAGCTTATTAAACTATATGGATTAAAATCAGCTGCATTCAAATTAGTTGAGCCTAAATCTCCCAGCAAAGCATCTGCAATTGTTATTACAATACTCCAAATAAAACCATCATGTCCTAATGTCGTGAATAACATACTTATCCCGTAAATTGCTAAAAGCGCAATGATTGTTTTTAAAATAACCAATAACCCTTCTAAAATGGTCAGGTTATAGTATATTTTATCAGCTGCCGATGTTATTGAAATTATAAGAACTAAAAACATTAGATTATATAGGAAAAGCTCTCTTTTTGAGAACGGCAAAAAATACAAAAGCTCAACATTTTTATTCTTAATATCATTCACAAGCATTGCAGAGCAAAGAAGTATTATGCCAATAACTCTCATGGTAAAACTCGGTATAAACAATATTAGCGTGAAAAATAGTATTTGACCTGTTTTTTCTTTTAGTTCTTTTCCAATGTAAATATCCATTTTTGTTAGACTTTCTTCGATGTTAAAATTTAAAATTCTTGAAAATTCAAACCTCTTCATTTTTCCACACCTCCTCAAATAAAATCATGGCTGTGTAAAAATCTATTTGATGACTTTTAAGTTCCCTAACACACTCTTTTATTATCTCAATTATCTTTTTATCAACATCAATATCCTTCTTCACAAAATACCCAATCCCCTGTTCTGCTTCAATAAAACCTTCAGCTTTTAGTTTTTCAAGTGCTTTTAAGACAGTGTTTATATTCACATCAAAAATTGCCTGAAGTTCTCTTACAGTTGGAAGCTGTAAACCTTGCTGAAGATTTCCAAGTATTATCTCTGATTTAATCATGTTGACAATCTGCACGTATGCAGGCACACCGCTGTGTTTATCAACTTTTCTTAGCATTTTAATCATCACTCTCTTATAAGTTTTACATAACCTGAAGTTTTGGTTGTAACAGGTGCACTGTAAAGGTTATTGATTTTTACAATACCACCTGTTGCTTCAATGTTCAAAATGCCCTTTTCATTTTCGCTATTTAAAATATTAATTGATCCATTCAATCCTGTTGCATTAATATCAAAATCCTCAAACCTTGCTTTTGCCCTGATATTCAATCCTGTTGAATCAATCTCAATTTTATCAAATATCAACTGTGAATTTATATCTGCTCCAGAAGAATTAACCTTCAAATGCTTCCCCTTAAAATCAGCTCTCAGCTCAAGCCCTGCACAGTCTATAGAGATATCATTTGTTGCTTCAATCTGCCCTTGAATAAAGCTGCCAGTTGAATTTACTGTTAGATTTTTGAACTTCCCATCACCTCTTGTTTTTAGCCCTCTACAGGAAATTTTTACATTTCTCAAAGATTTTGTACCAAGTCTTATTTCATATGTTGTATCAAATTCTGTATTTCTGTCAAAGACTTTCAAAGTTTTTCCTGAAACTTTTGTTTTGAGCACTGAAGGAAAATAGATGGTATCTTCATCATCAATGAGTTCTAAATCTATTCCGCCTGAACAGGTAATTACAATTTCATCAAAATTCTTAATTGACATATCCTGGTCTGGAGAATAAGTAATTGAATGATAAACCTCAATAAAGTCGCTGCTGGTAATCACATCAGAAATTATTTGTGAAATACTTTTTGATAACCCAGAAAACTTATAATCTTGCTTATCAGAAGAATAGTAGTGAAGTTGAGATATAATTAAACCAACAATAACCAATGTGACTAAGGCTACAGCAATAACCATTCCAAAAGAGGTTTTCTTTATTGGAAAAATACTAAATAAAAACAAAATGCAGCTCAATACAAACAAAACTTTTAATGCAGTCCATGGAAAAATCCATGCAAATAAAATTGACAACAGTGATAAAACAAGTCTCATTGTTTGGCTTGTGTGAAATTTTTTAATCTGAAATATGTTAGAGCCATCTTTGGATACAAGATAGAAAAGTCCAAGTGCAATGAAAAAGATGACCACCAGCAAACTAACAAGTCCTAAAATATTTTGATTGTAATGCATAATCTGCCTCCTGTTTGATTTTTATAGTGTTATATAATTATATAACACTATGATTTGATTTTGTCAAGAAGATGTATTTTCTTTTTTTGTATATAACTGGATGGAATTGCCTATTTTGCCCATTATTTATCTCACATTTTGTTACTTTTCTTTGCAAAATTACTCCTCCTTCAGCTGCATTTTTGTGTTATAATACAATCTGTTATAAACCAAACAACTTATAATGCTAATCAAAACGCAACTTAGCATGAAAGGAGTAAAAAGATGGTAAGAGTCAGATTTGCACCAAGTCCAACAGGTCAGCTTCACATAGGCGGTGCAAGGACAGCACTTTTTAACTATCTATTTGCCAAAAAACACAATGGAAAGTTCATTTTGCGTATAGAAGACACTGACCTTGAGAGGTCAAGAGAAGAGTGGGCAGAAGGTATTATGAGAAGCTTGAGATGGCTTGGAATTGAATGGGATGAAGGAAAAGCTTATTATTGTTTTTGTAGCCAAGAGGAAATAGAAAAAGCAAGAGGGTTGGTTGGTAACTTTACCTCAACCCTCTTATTTTTTACTGTATATTAATTATCAATAATTATTATCTTGAGACATCCCTACATAAACAACCAGTCCGAACTTTTACTCTATAGCCGGAACAATCGCATCAAATTTTTCCACCTTTCCATCTTCTGTCACTGCCTCACCAACAAATACCCAAACAGGTTGCAAATATGGCTGCTCTTCAATTGTACCTGCATCTTCCCAGTAAGCAAGAACAACTTCTTTGATTGTTGCAGACTTTGCTTTCGGATTAATACTATTTGACGCTTCCTCCTTCTTTACCTTCTCAAAGGCTTTCTCTACAGGCACTAATTTTACCTTTTTATACTCTTCTATCTCTTTGTACCATTTGGTAACTTCTACTATTTTGCCATTGTCACCTACAGTAACTATTATTTTCGAAACACCATATACATCTTTCCCATCTACTACTGGGAAAAAATTTACATCTTTACGAAGTACTTTATAATCATTAGTAAGCGCACTTCCAGAGGATTCATATGCAACTCCGCAATATATAAATCTTTTATCATAAATACCATTTTTCTTTAAAAAATCAAGTGCAATCTTTTTGGCTTCTTCATCTGAAGGCAGATTCTGTGGTTTATAATCATAGTTATGCATATATTCCTTCATATCCGTGTAAACCCAACGCCCTGTATTAATCTGATACCTCAGTAGACGATAATCTCTATCGTCCACTCCCTCTTTTATAAAGTATTCATTAGCCGCTTGATAATATTGTACCTCACCATTTAGTCCAAATATCTTAGCTAAAGATTTTATTTCTGCTTCTGGATCTTTAGGTTTTTTAAATCTGTATACCATAGCTTCAGTAGGTAAATTGTCAAATTTTGCTGTTACTTTATAGTCTATTTCAGGTATTTCATTCCCCGGCTTGGGAATATTAAGTGGTGGTATCCTGTTTGGTCTTATATACAAAAAATAACCTGCTATAAAAGCAATTATTAAAATTACAAAAAAAACTTTTAACATATTTCCAATTTTAATACCATTTATTTTCATTTAATCATCCCCCTTTAATTCACTTAACAACAGTAACTTTAGATGGATATATTACTTTTTCTGCTATTATACCATATCCTTGCTTGTAATTTTTATACCATTCTTTTTCAGGTCGACAGCCATAAAAACTATAAAGCGAATCATTCGCTGCTAATTTATATCCCATTATACGAACAATACTGCTTTGACCATCTTGCCTTTGTGGCTGATAAATTTTTGCAGCTTCCACAAATGCTTTTACAAAGCTATATTTGTATCCCGTTAAAAACTTTACAAAATCAACTGCTTCACGACTGTCTAAATACATGGTAGATGCAAAACCCATAACAAGTGTTGCGCCCTCAAATGTTTTATAAATATTCTCTAATTTTTCTTGATCCCCGTTGTTGGTAAGCCAGTTACATGTATACATTATAATCCATTTTAGATTACTGCGCCCAAATCGAACTTCGTTTGTTCTTGCATTCACCTCATCATTATATTCCATCGAACTGTTATGCCAAGTTTCACCTGTACTTCTTGCAAAAAAGTGAGCAGCATTCTCTTTAGAAAGACACAGTCCATGTCCAGAATAAACTAACAAATCAGCCTGTGACGTAAGTGAAGTATCCTTCAAATAGGATTCATTCGCTTCACTATTGAGTTTTATAAGATAAGCAGTTACCCATGCATTTCTCCATAAACTATCAGCTAAATTATAAACATAATGAGCACCTGCTCTATCGCCATATATGCATGAGCCATTTGGACTACTGTAAGTGCTAACGCCAAGGTAAATACCTTTTAAATCTGCCGAAAAAGCTACACAAAAGTTAAATATCAGTATTATAATTAAAGCAAGAGAAATATAAAATTTATTTTTAATCAATTCTACTTAGCCCCCTTGCTTTTGTTAAATTTTTTTTTACAGTAAAAACTCAATATGTGTGTTATTATAAGAACTTTCCAAAAGTTTTCATTTGTCTATATTCCATTAAAGCAATTTAAGAAGAACAAGGTAACAGTTATTACTAATAGTTATTAATATCAGAATTGTAAAAATAAACCTTGTCAGAATAATAAATTTTTAATGTTTATTAATCAACTTTGAGTCCTTTTTGACGGGAAATAGGTTTGAAGTATTTAAAAGGTGTCATATATACAAACAATCATCAACTCCTTTCATTGGATAAAGTAACTGTAAATAGTTATATCAAAAAAAAAACATAATGCAATGGGCAAATTAGATAAATTTTTTATGTTATAATTGGAAATTTTCATAAATTAAAATTAATTTTTTATTTACAAATCCCAAACAGTTTTTTGCAAATGTAATATATTTTTGCTCTATCATGAATTATAAGGTAGATAAAAAGATAAGATACTCTTTCATTAACATTTTTATGTTATAATACAATCTGTCACAAAACTAACACTGAACCAAAATAAAGCTTTAAATGAAAGGAGTAAAAAGATGGTAAGAGTTAGATTTGCACCAAGTCCAACAGGTCAGCTTCACATAGGCGGTGCAAGGACAGCACTTTTTAACTATCTATTTGCCAAAAAACACAATGGAAAGTTCATTTTGCGCATAGAAGACACCGACCTTGAGAGGTCAAGAGAAGAGTGGGCAGAAGGTATTATGAGAAGCTTGAGATGGCTTGGAATTGAATGGGATGAAGGACCTGATGTTGGCGGTGACTTTGGACCGTACTTTCAATCTCAGAGAAAGGAAATTTATCTTGAGTACATTCAAAAGCTTTTAGAAGAAGGAAAGGCTTATTACTGTTTTTGTACACAGGAAGAGATAGAAAGAGAAAGGGAAATTGCAAGGCAGCAAAAGATACCGTACAAGTACAGCAAAAAGTGCAGGAACATTAGTTTAGAAGAAGCAAAAAAGAGAATCGAAAACGGTGAAAAGGCATAAGCATATAATATTAAGAGGGGAAAAGGAGACACTAAAGTTATTTTGTAAAAATAAACCAACCAGGGGAAATTATTAACCATCCTAAGTTTTCTCTTTGTTCTACTTCAAGGGGTAAATCTTCATAGCTATTAATGAGTTCTAATATTTCGTTCTCTTCTTTTTGAAGTCTCTCTGAAACATTATTTAACTCTATCATTTTACCAACTCTTCCTTTTTTTGATTTTTCCGTTACTATTCTTCTTTTCCCCTCTTTTGGATTATTTATTTGTTTTGAAGATTTTACTAAAAGAATATCTCCCAAAAATAAGGGACAAACTTACCCAAAACAAACTAATTGCAAAAGCGTAAATTAAAGCACTTGTAACTTCACGAAAAATTGGTTGACCTTGATGATGTGTAAAAGGGAAAATATAATCAGGAATAGAAAGTAATCTAGCAACGATGTGTGTTTGATAACTATCTTTCGCAAATGGTGTTAAATAACCTTTCCCAAGTTGTCGAGGTACTAATATATTTATTACTGTTACTGATATCCACCCAATCACAGTTGAAAGTCCTGCTATTGATGTCTTCGAAAATAAACTAGATATAAATATCTCAAAGTTAATTATACAAGATATGGATGCTAAAGAAATTAAAACTACCAATAATATATACGAATAATGTAACCTTGAATCTTTAAAAATTATCACACTAATAAACGTAACAAGTATCCATACTATACCCATCGATATTAAAATGGAAATATTATAAAAAATTGATTTACCAAGTATTATTTCCCAATTTTTAAAAGTATGAATTTTGTAGAAATTCCATGTTTTGTTTTCTTTTTCCCCACTTATACTTGGGCTTAATATCGGAATTAATGCTAAAGGAAGAAATTGAACATATGTATTGTAAGTGGCATATATAAAACTTTCTAATGAACTTTTACCGCTGTTAAATGCAATTATTAAAGCTATTTGAAGAATCCCTAGAGCAAATAAAGCAAGGATTAGATAAATAAACTTTCTGCTTCTGGCAAATGTGATGTTTTCTTTTTTGACTATCAAAAAAAGTCTATTTAGCTTTTTGCTCATTAATTGGACTTACCTCCCTTTTCCCATATTAATAAACTGTTGTAAAGGGTAGCAACATCAATTTTTCCTAATGAAAAGGTTACAGGTTTGTTTACAATTTTATTTAATTCATTTAACAACTTAAATATATCACATTGATAATCCTTGTCTTTTGTTTTTATAATTCCAAAGCTTTTTACTTCATAATCTATATTGTTAGCCGTTAAAAATTCAATTCCAATTTTCAAGTCCTCTTGAGTTGAAAAGCTAATAAATACTTCGTTTTCATTATGTGAACGTAACTCATCTTTTGAGAAGAGTTTTAATTGAGAATTATATAATATTCCAACTTTTGTATATAGATCCTCTATTTCGTTTAATAAATGGGTAACATATACAATCGTCTTGCCTCTTAAATTGAGCGTCTTTATTAACATTTTAATATCCTCAGAAGATTTAGGATCTAACGCGTTAGTAGGTTCGTCTAGTATAACTACTTCGCAGTCATTTATCAAAGTTTGGGCAATTTCAACTCTTCTTCTTAGCCCACTGCTAAGGTTTTTTATCAATTTGTTTTTATGGGCATTCAAATCGAAAGTGTTTATAAGTTGCTCTGATTTTTTCTTTGCTTCAAGTGTTGAGTAACCTAAAGCTTGGGCACAGAACATAAACAGTTCATATACAGTGAAATCTCCAGGGACAGAAAAATTGTCCGGCAAAATGCCAACGAGATTAAGAAGGTTTTCCTTTAATAGTTTTAATTCAGTTCCCTTTATTTTTATACTCCCTTCTTGATATGGCAAAAAACCACATAAAATTTTTATCAATGTTGATTTTCCCGTTCCATTTGGTCCGATGAGACAGAAGAAATCTCCTTTTTCAATAGAAAAACATACTTTACTAATAATTTTTTGGGACTTATAGGCAAATGATAGATCGTTCACTTCAATCATAAATTTAGCATTTATCATGTTAATTTTTCTTCTCCTCCATTTTACAAATTTTTTCTTATAAAGAGAAATAACTGAAAAATAATCATTCCAATAGCAACTAATTTAAAAGTTACAGATAATAACCAGTAAACTAACGTAAATATATCTTTGTTATTCCATCTATGATTTTTGAATTTAATAAGCATCTTTACACTTTTTTAAAATAGTTATCTAAATTTGGAATGCCTAACACATCACACAAAATATGATAGCCGTCTAGTTTCCAAAAAGGTATCAAATTAATCAAAGCGCTTACATAGGATATAGTTGAAAAACTTATTAACAATATCTTAATTTGAAGAGGTTGAACAAAAAGGGTTGCTAAAGATGTTATAGAACCAAGTGAAAAATTAGCAACAATAGCTGAAAAAGAAGCCCAAACTCTCTCTTTTTTTACAAACAATAATGTCTGTTGTGTTTATAAAAAAGATTGGAACAAAGAAATTAAGTTTCATACCTGCACTCAGAATTTCTCGCCCATAATGTTTTACACTTAACGCATGAGCAAATTCGTGTATAATAATATTTAGTATAATCCATATTAGAGTCCACATATTTCTGAAATTATTATTTAAATTAACAATCCTGAAATACCTGCTATATATTACTAATTCAATCAAATTTAATATACCTGTAACAAAAAGAAAAATTTTGGTTCTTGTAAGGATTGCTACTAAAGGGTAAATCTTACTAAAGAAAACATCAGCATTCTTGAATTCTAGCAAGATTATACTATTTAGAAATTTTTTCTTTTTATCGTTTTTTCCAAACTTTCTATTAACATTTTTATTCTTTTTGTTGTTTTTGATTCGAGAATATTTAACTCTTCTTTGTTCAGAGAAATTCTATTCTGATCTTTCAAAAACACTTTCAGATGAACATAATCCTCGCTTGTTATATAAAAATATCTTTTATCCTGAGTTTTTAACAGGTAATATTCGCCATTATAATATATTTCTAATTCAATTTTTTTATTTTCATTTTGGATATCTGTCATAGTATATTCACATCTTTCATCTATAGCTCTGAAGATAATTTGTTTTTTGATAAATGTTCTTTTAAAAGTTTTACATATTTGTTATTATCTAGTATGTAGTTACAAATATCGCAAATATCAACATACTTATCTCTCAACTCCGTAATGTTAAATTCATTTTTAAGCACATTATAAAACCATATTGGCCCTTTTGTTAACAAAATATTACAAAACAAATTCCTTTGGCAGTTTTTTAATATATCTTTTAAAAAAGAATTATAAATTGAACCCAATAATAATGGTGATGTCATTCCAGCTTGTGAACAACAAGGATAAACACTTCCATCCGGTAATATTACAATCGTATCCATATTTCTACACTTTTTTGCTGGTAATTGTGAAGAATACAAAAAGCTATCACTCTTTATTTTCTCTTTTGCTCGACCCACTGGCAAACAAGGAACTTCTACAATCGGGAAACCTAATAAATCGTCCCCTAACAATTCTGAAATTGCAGATAATCTTTTGCTTGTTTTAGTCACCACACTTCCTAGAAAAACAGGCAGATCAATTTGACGTGCTACTTTTAGTATTCTCTTTATATTATCTACAGGGACAAACTTTAAATGAAACTCGTCAATGCTTACACTTAGATGACTTAATCCAGCTTTTTTTAATTCCATCATTATTTCAACTGTAGCTTTTGGAGAAACTGCCCAAAAACCGTTAGTAGTACATGTGGTTTTAAAACCACTTTTAGTCGCTAAACTTATTGCAAAAAGAAGTTCATCTAAATATAAAAATGGTTCACCGCCTGAAATTCCAAACGTTGAAATCGAATTAACGCTTTTTGCCTCATCAATAATTTTAACTATAAGTTCCTTTGACATTTTTTCATTCTTATGTAACGAACAAAAAAACAACATATATCACATTCAGCTGTACATTGTTTCGTTAACATTATACCCACACTTTTGAATGGAATTTTCATTATAACCCTCCAATAGGATTTTTGTTAAGAAAGAAAGAAAGAAATAACATTCTTTAGTTAAAACATGTATCAGAGACATTATTATTAATTGGTTTGTTTAATTATTTTCCGACATATTTATTCTCTTTTATAACTCCATACTCTCTCTCCTCTCTTGTTTCTGCCATTTCCTGGTAAGAAAATGAAATTTCACTATTATATTGCAAATATTCTTATATTTATCTAATTAATGAATTTTATTTTCTTCTTCCTTATATACTCATTCTTTTTTATTTTTAGATAAATAATTTTGTATTTGAGTATCCCTTACTACTTTCTCACTAGATATTACCCCAACTTTCTTTGCTTTATTTGACTATCTCATAAATTACTATACTAATATTTTGTACAACATTCTTAGTTTTTCTATTGGAACTATTTAACCATCTTGTCTGCCACTCCTTGCCAACCATACTGTACCACAGTCTTTTATCTCTCTGACTAAGATAGTAGTATCTTTTCTTCATTATACCCATCCATTAGCACAATATCTTTTTATATCTTTCTTTCATGTTTCTATGATACATAAACTAAATTTTCTTATTTGTCCATTTTCTGAACTTAATTGTATGTTAGCATTTTATCCAAACATTTTACATTATGTCAACATCCATTTTTTTTGCTTTTTTCTCATTTTTTAAATCTAACTCCTACACGCTTTAATTTACTCTTTATTTCTTTAAATTTCTGTGCAGTTTATGAAATTGAAAGTAAAAATATTTATTTTCTTTCTCAAAAAATAAGCTCTCTAAGCAGCATTTTTGTGTTATAATACAATCTGTTATAAATTAAACAACTTATAATGCCAAACCAAAACGCAACTTAGCATGAAAGGAGTAAAAAGATGGTAAGAGTTAGATTTGCACCAAGTCCAACAGGTCAGCTTCACATAGGCGGTGCAAGGACAGCACTTTTTAATTATCTATTTGCCAAAAAACACAATGGAAAATTTATTTTGCGTATAGAAGACACCGATTTAGAAAGGTCAAGGGAAGAATGGGCAGAAGGTATTATGAGAAGCTTGAGATGGCTTGGAATTGAATGGGATGAAGGAAAAGCTTATTATTGTTTTTGTAGCCAAGAGGAAATAGAAAAAGCAAGAGGGTTGGTTGGTAACTTTACCTCAACCCTCTTATTTTTTACTGTATATTAATTATCAATAATTATTATCTTGAGACATCCCTACATAAACAACCAGTCCGAACTTTTACTCTATAGCCGGAACAATCGCATCAAATTTTTCCACCTTTCCATCTTCTGTCACTGCCTCACCAACAAATACCCAAACAGGTTGCAAATATGGCTGCTCTTCAATTGTACCTGCATCTTCCCAGTAAGCAAGAACAACTTCTTTGATTGTTGCAGACTTTGCCATAGGATTGATACTATTCGATGATTTTCTATTTTTAACTTTTTCAAAAGCTTTCTCTGCAGACACTATTTTTACTTTTTTGTACTCTTCTATCTCCTTGTACCATTTATAAACTTCCACTATCTTTCCATTGTCACCTACAAGTACTACTATCCTTGAAACACCATATACGGGCTTTCCCGCTACTGCAGGATAAAAATGTACTCTCTTGTGATGAACTTTATAATCATTTGTAAGTGGACTGCCAGAAGAATCATCTGTAACTCCGCAATATATAAATCTTTTATCATAAATACCGTTCTTCTTCAGAAAATCAAGTGCAATCTTTTTGGCTTCTTCATCTGAAGGTAGATTCCTGGGATCATTATTACCAAGTTCCCTATTATCTGTATAGATCCATCTACCCGTATCAACTTGATACGTTAGTATACGAGAAGGTTTTCCATTTATCTCCTCTCTCATAATATACTCTCTCCATACAGGCCAATACTCCTTCTCACCTTTGAGCCCAAATATCTTAGCTACAGATTCAATCTCTTTCTCTACATTCTCAGGTTTTTTAAATCTGTAGACCATAGCTTCAACAGGTAAATTGTCGAATCTTGCTGCTATTTTATAGTTTATCTCAGGTATTTCATTCCCTGGCATAGGAATTTTAAGTGGCGGTATTCTGTTTGGTCTTATGTAAAAAAAATAAATTTCTATCAAAGCAATCGTAATTATAAAAATAAAAATTTTCATTATTTTGTGTATATTGGTACTTTTTAGCTTCATTTAACTCACTCCTTTTATCTATCTTCATTTATCTGATTATAATAACCCCTTTTGCAGTCACTTTAGCTTCTCCAATGATACCATATCCCTGTTTATAATTTTTATACCATTCCTTTTCAGGACGACATCCATAAAAATTATATAGTGAATCATATTCAGCCAATTTATATCCCATTATACGAACAAGGCTGTATTGTCCATCTTTTCTTTGTGGTTGATATATACTCGCAGCTTTTATAAACGCCTCTTTAAAACTTAATCTTTCTCCTGTTAAAAACTTTACAAAATCAACCGCTTCACGACTGTCTAAATACATGGTAGATGCAAAACCCATAACAAGTGTTGCGCCCTCAAATGTTTTATAAATATTCTCTAATTTTTCTTGATCCCCGTTGTTGGTAAGCCAGTTACATGTATACATTATAATCCATTTTAGATTACTGCGCCCAAATCGAACTTCGTTTGTTCTTGCATTCACCTCATCATTATATTCCATCGAACTGTTATGCCAAGTTTCACCTGTACTTCTTGCAAAAAAGTGAGCAGTATTCTCTTTAGAAAGACACAGTCCATGTCCAGAATAAACTAACAAATCAGCCTGTGACGTAAGTGAAGTATCCTTCAAATAGGATTCATTCGCTTCACTGTTGAGTTTTATAAGATAAGCAGTTACCCATGCATTTCTCCATAAACTATCAGCTAAATTATAAACATAATGAGCACCTGCTCTATCGCCATATATGCATGAGCCATTTGGACTACTGTAAGTGCTAACGCCAAGGTAAATACCTTTTAAATTTGCCGAAAAAGCTACACAAAAGTTAAATATCAGTATTATAATTAAAGCAAGAGAAATATAAAATTTATTTTTAATCAATTCTACTTAGCCCCCTTGCTTTTGTTAAATTTTTTTTTACAGTAAAAACTCAATATGTGTGTTATTATAAGAACTTTCCAAAAGTTTTCATTTGTCTATATTCCATTAAAGCAATTTAAGAAGAACAAGGTAACAGTTATTACTAATAGTTATTAATATCAGAATTGTAAAAATAAACCTTGTCAGAATAATAAATTTTTAATGTTTATTAATCAACTTTGAGTCCTTTTTGACAGGAAATAGGTTTGAAGTATTTAAAAGGTGTCATATATACAAACAATCATCAACTCCTTTCATTGGATAAAGTAACTGTAAATAGTTATATCAAAAAAAAAA